>JADJFA010000002.1 GCA_016708875.1 Lewinellaceae bacterium | reverse complement strand
AGCCCTTTCCACAAGTTGACCAGAATATGGACCCGCTGAACTTACTAAAATCTGTAAAAGACGGCCAACTGCATTTGCGGACGGCTCACCCAGGCAATCCCGCATTAGGCGACCGGCATGGACGCATTTTTCTGTGTGCGCCACGCTGAAAAAGAGGACAATGATCCCTACGATCCAGAACTCTCCACAACAGGGGAAGCCCGCGCCGAACATTTGGGCCGTATAATGGCCGAGGCAGGGCTGGATTTGGTTTTTGCCTCTGGTGCCCGCCGCGTTCAACAAACTGCCGAACCCGTGCAGCGACGCGCACATACCGCAGCTTCGTTGAAATGTATGAAACCTGAAAATCAGGAGGAATGGCTCCTGAATTTGCTTCTGAAAGCCGGCAAAAAATAATGGTTGTTGGACATCAAAATACCATTCCCTACTTGCTCAATCAACTGAACGGCGGCGGTTTTGATTTTGACAATATCCCCAATTACGATTTTGGGAAATTTTTTGTGGTCGCTACAAAAGGGATAGGGCAGACGGAAGTGATTGAATTGCGATATTATAAGACCTCGTAGTTTTAAAACCTATGAGGTTCAAAAACCTCAAAAAAATGCTTCGTTTTGCCTGGCTTATCCTCAAGCCTTGTCATTCTGTCGGAACCCGTCCGCATCAAGTCCGCGGCACCCGAGTATTTCCCCATTAGGTGCCAGTGAGCGCACGCACTCGTCCTAATCGCACTTGATGCGGACGGGTTCCGACAGAATGACAAGGCTTGGTTACTTGAAAAGGATAAGCGGATTTGTGTAAATCCCTAGTAATCAAAGTCCTCAAAGGTTTAAAACCTGCACATCAACAATAAAATAAAAATACCGCGATAAACATGTTTACCAACGTAAAACCCGCCCTCCAAGCCGAAATCCAAAGCATCCGCGATGCCGGTCTGTACAAGCAAGAGCGCGTCATCACCACGCCGCAAGGCCCCGTCATTGACACCACCGCACAGCACGACCTGCTCAACTTCTGCGCCAACAACTACCTCGGACTCAGCTCTCACCCCGAAGTGATCGAAGCCGCCATTGAGGCCATCCGTACGCATGGTTATGGACTATCCAGTGTGCGTTTATTCCGGCACAGGATATCCACAAAGTACTCGAACACAGCATCGCCAAATTCCTCGGTATGGAGGACACGATTTTGTATGCAGCGGCTTTTGATGCCAACGGCGGACTATTCGAGGTGTTACTCGGCGAGGAAGATGCCATTATCAGCGATGAGCTCAACCATGCGAGTATCATTGACGGCATCCGCTTGTGCAAGGCCAAACGCTTCCGTTACGTTCATAAACGACATGAATTGCTGGAGATTGCCTCGCAGAAGCCGCAGGTTCGCGCGTCGTAAACTCATCTTACCGACGGCGCATTCTCCATGGACGGCACTATAGCCCAACTTGACAAAATCTGCGACCTCGCCGAGCGATACGAAGCCGTGGTCGGCATTGACGAGTGCCACGCTTCAGGCTTTTTGGGCAAAACTGGTCGTGGCACCCACGAATATCGCGGCGTGATGGATCGCATTGACATCGTGACCGGGACACTTGGAAAAGCCCTCGGAGGCGCCAGCGGCGGCTTTACATCCGCCAAAAAAGAAATCGTGGAAATGCTGCGCCAACGTTCGCGGCCTTACCTGTTTTCCAACACGGTTGCTCCAAGCATTGTAGGCGCCAGCATCAAAGTCCTCGAACTGCTCAGCGGAAGTACGGGTTGCGCGACAAACCGAACGCAACACAAAAACACTTCCGGAACCGCCATGACCAGGCAGGTTTCGACATCATTCCAGGGAGCACCCCATCGTTCCCATATGTTGTAAGAGTGCCTTAGCGCAAAATTTGCCGCGCGTTTGCTCGATGAAGGCATTTATGTATTGGATTCTTTTCCCTGTGGTGGCACAAGGCAAAGCCCGGATTCGTGTCCAACTTTCTGCCGCGCACGAAATGGAGCATTTGGAGAAAGCGGTGGCGGCGTTTACGAAAGTGGGGAAGGAGCTAGGTAATAAGGAAAACTTAAAACCCAACTTTATCCCATATAGGTAGGTCGAGTTTGGGGGTGATTTAGTGCTGACGTGAGCATGGCTGCACACCGCGACGCTTGGGAAGCGGTTGGCAGCCATGCAGAGTTAGCATCAATATTTTATTATTTTTAATACCGATTAGATACCCTTTGCTGTCAACCAATGACAAATATAAAATCCGGGAGGCAAGGTGCTACCGACATTTATCTGTTTCGTATTTGCATTAATTTCTTCCGGAAGCATCAGTCGCCCATGTTGACATCAAAAATATTTTTCTACCCTCGCAAGGTCTTCCAGCTTGATATATTCTCCCAAAATTCCATGCCCAGCGCCGCACTTGTTTCTTATGACCAAGCGCTGTTAGGTAGCGGTGCTAAGGTATAGAAAATCAATACTTTATCTTTAATTTTGCCGTTCGTCGCTAACGCTTGGTCATAAGAAACAAGCGCGGCGCTGGGCATGGAATTTTTGTTTAGGTATAGGGAAGACCTGGCAAAACATAAATGAATCATTAACCTGTCTACCTTTTTTAGGACGGGTCACGCAGTTGGTTGTGTTTGGGAACTAGGGTAAATTACCTGGCGCGTTTCAATACCACGTTCCTATTTGTTCACTACTATTGCTTCGGCTTTCAAACCCGTTAAGGTCTGCAAAAGCATCAGCCTATCTGGCGTAAAAAGGATTAACCGGTACCACCTTATTGGAAAGAAATGATGCGTCCCCGCCCGTCTCCACGGTCACCTCCATCATTATTTACAACAATGGCATCAGCCTTTCCATCACCGGTGACGTCGGCAAAGAAAGTTGCCTCTGTACTGAAATATGGGTTATTGGTCCAGATTTCATTATCCGTAAATGCTGATCCATTGGAGCGCCTTACCGTTACACTGCCCCTCATTCACTACAATCGCATCTGCTTTGCGATCACCGGTTGCATCAGCAAAAGTAAGCCCTCTGGTGCCAAAATAAGGATTGGTTGTCCACCGCTCAGCGGCTGAAAAAAAGAAGTGCCTGTTGATCGGCATACCTTACGCCATTAGGCCACCGCAAATGGCGTCAGCCTTGCTATCGCCGGTTACATCCGCAAAGAAAAACTCCTTTGGTATCCTCTAATAGGCCATTAAACCATCTTGTTGATGTTGCGAATGAGGCTCCATTCGAAATGCGGACATTAGTTCTATTAACACTTACTGCGATGGCATCTGCCCTGCCATCACCGGTTACATCAGCAAAGTGTACTCTTTTGTTACCAAAAATGCATTGTTTGTCCAGGTTTCATTGATGTTAAATGCGCCACTCAGTGAACGACGGACAGTTATACCTCCTTCATTTACTACAATAGCATCAGCCCTTCTGTCTGCCTGTAACATCTGCTATATATGTCCCTTTGCTGCCAAAGTAAGGCTCCAGCATCCAATCCTCATTGCCGCCAGTACAAATCATTAAAAACAGGCAATGGAGTTCTGGGCGAACCTCTTACCGGGTAATGGTATTCACAGCAGTAATATCCCTTGGGCTCAAATCTTCCCACGCATATTTAGGTCATCTGACTTGATTTTTAAAATTGTTTGTTTAATGGTTTCCTTCTTTAATCCCAAATTCCATTGGTCCGTAATGATGATAGACATAAAATCATAGGCTCCGATTGGGCTGGCTAAAAATAGTGTTTTTTGAAATTGAATTCGGCGCCTTCTCAATATTTTTAGTTCAATCTACAAAATCATCCTGCCGATCGAACGCTCATGAAAATCCCAGATTGTAGTGTTTCATGCTTTACTACACTTTTACTCATCGTTGATATTATTATCTCCTGCTTTTTACCTTTCCTGCCAACAGGCGAACTCCCGGCTCCTAAATTCAGGGATGATTTTCTATATGATACATAATCTGTTTCCGTGCTGCGTATCTTAAAGGCAATGTTGGTAACAGCCATCATTTCATTGAGGCTTTCAATGATTGTATTTTTTTCTGTAACCTGGAAGTTATTATCAATCTCAACGGGTACCAGGCTGTTCGGCCATCTGGTTTGCATTAGCCAGTTATCATCAATCACGAGTGCAAAAGCCAATTGTTGTAGACGATTAAGCTCTGTTGTATCACCAAGATGAATATCACCATCTAGATAAACTTCCTTGCCTATTACAGTGCAGTGGAAAACAGTATCCTGCAGTTGAAGTAGCGGGATATGCCTGTATGTTTTAACCTTATGCTGTGCCTGCGCAGAACTACAAAGTATGATGCTTGTACATACAGTCAGCCAGAATGAGGATTTTTTTGTGAGTTGCATATTATTTTTTAATGTTACGTAATTATTTTCTACCGCCAGGTCTTCCCGCTTGCATACCCCAAAATTCCATGCCCAGCGCCGCTTTTGTGTCTTATGACCAAGCGCTATTAGGTGCAGCGCTAAGGTAGAGAAAATCAATACGTTATTTAATTTGTCGTTCGCCGCTAGCACTTGGCCATAAGACACATATGCCGCGCTAGGCATGTAATTTTGATTAGGTGTAGAAGACCTGGCAAGGCATAAAAGTGGGGAAGGAATTGGGGGTGTTGAAGGCTGGATTGCTACTACAACTTTTGAATACTCGTTTTGTAACTTGTTGATTATTAGTCGTTATAGTTACAAAACCCCAGCCATTGGGGTTTCTGGACAAGTCAATGGTATTGGCGCTAAGTAATACGTCTGCCACCAGTTTGCCCATGGTGTCGGTAATGCGGGCGGTTGCGTGTTCCAATGGATCTAGGCCACTGATGCTCATGATTCCCGAAGTCGGATTTGGGAACAGATCAATTGAATTTCTTTCACCACCGGCCATGTCTGTTCCCATTGCCGTACAGTTGACTTCAATGGCTTCTCTGGATTCACAACCAATCTTATTCAGTAATATAGTGGCAGGATTATTCAGATCAGTCAAATAGATACAAATATTCGGCTCTGCCACCATGGAGAGAAAACTGGTTTCTAATAGACAAATTGTTGATAGTAGCAGGGTTGATGTTTTGGATACCCGTTATGTCTGTTAGAAGATAATTGCCGGTTAGATTTAACAATCCCCCGATTGAAGTGAGCGTAGCCAATCCGTCTAAACTGGTCAAACTATTATTAACGTATATTTCCAGATATCCTCCAATAGAAAAGAGGGCATCCAGCCCGCTTAAGTTTGTAAATGCATCGTTATACCCGATAGCCACGTTGCCACCGACCACAGAAAGTGCGGCCAAGCCCGTCAAGCTTGGTAAGACATGGTGGCCGGTTATAGTGAGGTTTCCCCCAATGTAGATGATATTATCAAAAGCGTTTAAGTCAATCAATGAATTATTATAGTCCAGGAACAGGTTGCCAATGATGGCCGTCATGGTTCCTAATCCCGTTAAACTATTAAGGGCAGGATTGCTGCTTACCGACAGGTCTCTGCCGATGTCGGAGAGGGCGCCTAATCCAGATAAATGAATCAGAGAACTCTTTTCATACAAAGACAAATCTCCACCAATGGTTGCGAGGGCATCGAGGCCCGCTAAACTGACCAGAGAATAATTGCGCTCTATATACAGGTTTTCCGACAGGGACATTATCCCATTTAAACCATTTAAACTCGTTAATGAATAATTATCTTTTATGGTTACATCGCCCCCAATAGACGTAAGGGCTGCCAACGCGGAAATATTGCTAAGGGAAGCATGGGTCTGTATGGTTACCGCAGCTCCGACGGTTTTGAGCGCATCCAGACCTGCTAAACTGGCAAGCGCATAATTATTTTGCACATTTAGATTTCCTCCGACAAACGTAAGTCTCTCTAATCCGGCTAGACTGACCAAATTGTAATTAGTAACAATAGATAGGTTTCCTGCAATAGAAGTAAGCGAGTCCAGCCCTTGTAAATCGGTCAAATGGGTATTAATATATAATTTTAAGTCACCTCCAAAGTCCTGAGCGCTCCCAGACCGGCTAAACCATCCAGAATAGAACTTATTGTCAGTGTTCCCCAATAGCCTGGAGCCTTTCCAGCCCGGTTAAACTGGTCAGGTGTTATTGCCGATAAAAACATCTTCTCTGATAGAATCAAGGGCATTTAAGCCAATAATTGGCCAAAGATAAATTTCCATCTACAGTTAATTGGCTTCCGATAAAAGTAAGCGAATCCAATCCGCTTAACCGTTAAGCCATAGTACTGCCTATAGTCAGGTTGCCTCCAATACTATTCAACGGCAAGAGTCCTTTTACATTAAGGATATTCCCCGGTATTCCTTCTGCAATGGTGATGCTATAAGGCATATGGGTACATCCCGGATAAGTATTCGAAAAACTATCAATACTCAACTGCGTACTCAGTATTATATCTCCGGTCGGACATTGGGCAGGCAATGAAACCACCTCGATGAGGCAAAATAAAAGAAAGTAGATTTTTTTCATGTTTGCCAGTAGTTGTTTTAAGGCGGGCTTTTAATGCAGTCTGGTTGAGCCCAAAGATATCGGCAAATTTGGGATCGGCCAAGTCTGAAGCCGTGGCTTATTGACGGATGCCCTGTCCACTTCGGGGAGCATCTAAAAAAAGACCAAAACGCTTTTTCCCTGTGGTGGCGCAAGGCAAAGCGCGTATTCGGGTCCAATTTTCTGCCGCGCACGAAATGGAGCATTTAGAGAAAGCAGTGGCGGCGTTTACGAAGGTGGGGAAGGAATTGGGGGTATTGAAGGGGTGAGGTGATAGGTTGGATTGGCGAGTATGATGATGGTGCGAAATGGCATGGCTGGGTATTTGGTGCTAACGCAGTCTGTGAAATAATTCGCCCCGCAAATTACGCTCGCCGTTTCGCTTGTGCAAGCTCCACGCTTACGTACCACGGGGCGGGCGGTTGGTATCCCATTGCAGGGCGATCCACGAAGCGCCACATGGCGAAAAAGCCCGAAAAACGCTCTTTCAGCACCTCGATGAGCACCGAAACGCCAAAAATGGACATACTCCTCCGCAGGTTGTAGGCCGTGAAGATGATCGCCATCTCCCCGCTCACCTTTTCCTTACTTTTCAACAACGTGTAGTTGAATCCCCATGACCGTTTTATCGTGCCGAAGGGGTGCTCCACTATGGCCTGTCGCCGCTTGTACATCTCGCGGTGGAGCAAGATGCGCTTGCGATTGGCGATGGCAGCCTCCTCGTATTCGCTGCGCTCGATGCTGCGCCCGTGGCTCTGTTTGAGGTTGGCTTCAGAGAGGCACTTGTGCGCGAAAGGACAAGCCAAACAGGTGTTGAAACTGCTGCGATAGAGTTTGTAGCGGGACTGTACATGCCCCTGCCGCCCTCGCTTCTCGTGCCAGGTGCCCTTCGTCTTCAGGTGCTTTCCTGCGGGACAAGTGTACTGGTCGTTATCTCTGTCGTACTTGAAGTCGGGCTTTTGGAAGCCCTTGGGGCGGTCTTTGTGGGACTGTTCGGGAAAGGCGACGAAGGTCACGATTTTCTCGTCTGCGCATTCCTGTAGGCCCTTTCCACTATGGTAGCCCTTGTCTGCCAGGACATTGAGGCTTTCTTCCTCGTCAAGACTCAGGGCTTTTTTGGTCTCGATGGCCACTGGCGATAGCAGGTAGAGATCTTTTTGATTCTCAACGGAGTAGTGCGCGATCAGACTGTGCTTGTCATCCACTGCGGACTGTACATTGTAGGCCAGTTCCATCATGCCTTCGTTGTTGAGGGGCAGCATGCGGGCCTCCGGGTCGGTGAGCGATATCTGCGTGACGTGCGGGTCCTCAGCCTGAGCGGCGAGCAGCAGCGCGTCCATGTCCATGAGCCGTTCCTTGCGTTCGTCGAGGTCTGCGATAGCCAACAGCACGGCCTTCACGTCGGGCGTTTCCGCTTCAATTTCTTGTGCGTCGAAAGCGTCCAGTTCGTCCAGGTATTCGTCAATGCGGTTTTCGATGCGCTCCAGTTTTCGGCCACCTTGTCTTCCGTGAGATGGTTCTTGGAGTTTTGGGCAGATATCTTGGTGCCGTCTATGGCGACGGTCTCTTTACCGAACATCCCCATGCGGGTCGAGGAATAGGTTGAACGCCTTGAAAACGTACTTCAGGGCCTTGCGGTGACAGAAAAGCACCTTGCCATCAGCGTCTTTTTCCTGAAGGGTGCGGAAGGTAGAAATGGTGTGGTAAGAGGGCGTTTGGCGCTCGGTCAGCCACATGAGTTCTACGTTGCGGTGACACTCAGCCTCCAACCGCCTGGAGGAGCGCACGCGGTTGAGGTAACCGTAGAAATAGATTTTAAGCAGGATGTCAGGCCCGAAAGAGGAAGCACCACGTGTTTGGGGGCGCACCGCTCGGAATCCCAGTTTTTCCATATCGAGGCTGTCCACGAATGCGTCTACGACCCTCACGGGGTTGTCCGGGGCGATCATGTCCTCGAGCGGTGTGGCGAATAAGCCGTACTGGAGGCGGGAATGGCCAGTTTTTCTCGGCATGGCAGGGTGCGGGTTTTAAGTCGCTGGGTCAAAGATAAGCTGGATTTCGGGGCGGCAAATGGGTAGGGGAATTATTTCACACTCTGACGGTTGGATGCGAATGCGCAACGGTTAGGAAGCATTTTCGTGCATCCTTAGTTAGTCTATTCTTCTTTCCTTGTTGAAATAACATACTTAATTTTGGGCGTCTTGTATCTTCCTCTTGTTCGAGTCGAATCATTCCGCCATCAAAATTCCATTCAAAGGTTGTGTTTTTATTTTCATAGACAAACTCCTTTTTTCTTGCTTCTAATTCAAATTTATCATCATACCCAAAACATTCTGTAATTGAATCAATTAGCCTTTTAGATTCAGTATAATAAATGAACCTAGAAAAATTTTTAAATACTTTTTGAAAGTTAATATTATACCTTCTTGTTCAGGTAGATAGAATATATTACATAATTAAAAAAGTTAAAGTAAAATTTTGGAATTTTAAATACATACATTTCAATTTTATTATTTTCTGTAATTGGAAAAGATTCAACCAAGTTCTCATTTGTACAAAATGAAAATGCCTCTTCAATAAAGTTTCTATCCTTGCGAATTTGGTCTATAACTTTCTCTAACTCTGAAATTAATTCTTTGGGTTCAATAACTTTAGTTGGAATATTAAATTCGTTGTATAGGACTTTTGATTTAATTCTCAATTTTTTATCAATTGCTACGAAGTAGTCACAATATGCTCCATAAAATGAATGTTCTCCATCTGTCTGTATGTTTTGCATATTGTCTGTAGGCTTTGGCAAACTGTCTGTTTTATATCCAATCATATCAAGCATAAGATATGCTGTAGTATAATATTCATAATGATTTGCAGGTTCTTTCTTGTGTTTTAAGCTGGCCTCAACATATTCAAGGTAAGTCATATTTGCGCCTAATCTAATAAAAATTATCTAGGTTTTTATTACTTCCTCATAACTCCAATTGCCTGAATTTAAATCCAGTTTAAACCCTTGCTTTAGCGTTTCCCTGAAGTCTTTGTAAAAATCCCCATCTTGGAGTAACTTTTTTGAAAATGGCCCGACGTCCTTCATCAAATCCCACATAGTAGAGGTTGGCTTCAAATTTGGGAACATCTTCTTTAGTGCATCTCGATTTTCTTCTGTAATTTCAATTCCTGCGGGTTGCAACTGAAACAATGATTTTAATAAAGTTCCTATATTTCCCAAACCAAGTTCGTTATTAGCATCGTTAAGGTCATCAAATAGTTTCTCCATATCCATCAGTGAAAAAACATCTTCTTTATCTTTCGCCTTCAAAATATTCCTTCGGAGTTCCAAAGCGGCTCTGCACCATCTTTCCCCATCTAATTAGGTGCTTTTCGGATAGGAACTCCAAGGTGTTTAAGTCTACATCAAATAATTCATTATCTGGCGAGTAACTTTTCATTAAATCACTAAAATGAGCCGAATAGGGAATTGAAGATATTTTTTATGCTTAGTTATATATTCCAATATCTCTTGAAACTCAGGCCTCTTGAGGTTACTAACAACATTCCAATCAAGATATATTCGTATCATTTATATTGTATTTTCAAATTTGGACTAACTGAAGCAATGCCGACGTGGGCACGCTTAGTCGGCTATGAGAGTTAGTGCAATGTTCTACGGTGCATTTCTTTCTTCTTTATAGTTTTTGGGGTTAATGAAATTTGCTCGCAAGTGTTTATCAATTTTTTGCAAACCCTTTAAAAACTATTCATTTCTTTACTTTGTTCAGTCCAATTGGAACTTCGTCACCGTGGGTTTATCATTCCTAATTCCTCGATACACTCCATATAATGCTATTTCTCCTTCATCCAGTTCCATATAAAAATAACTAATTAGGAAGGATGGAATTTCATTCGCTTTTAAATCTTCTACTTTGTTAAGTAAGATCTTTATCGAAGTATCAATCCACAATTCTTTTGATGGTAAATAATTCTCACCCTTAAGAATTCTGGACTTTGATTCATATCTCCCTTCGTGGGCAGGTTTTCTGTCACTGTTCAGTATTCTTTTGCTCCATTAAGTTTGAGTTTGAAGTTCTTGATTTTATATCTGCTCGTTTAGAAAAATAATTGTTTTTCAACCAATTCTCTAATCACATTTCCTATATAACTTTCAAAGAAACTAAATGAACTCAGATATAAGTACTTAGACAATTGGTTTTTGTAACCATGCGTTTGACTTCTTAATTTATCAGGTGTTGTGTCACCTTTGTAGAATTCTGGTCTTGGCAAATTGGATATAGCCCCTTTATCTAACAACCCCAATTGAAGTTTTAAGGCTGCCACCCCATAGTCAACAGAAATTGCAAAATTGAAAACGTCTTGAATTTGAGTTTTCAATTTTTCAAAGGATGCCGTATTTTCTGTATGGTTATAGCCCATTCGATTATTTTTGTGAAGGATGCAGGACTTGAACCTGCACAACCAACAGTTACTTAATATCTTTCCAGATGATTTAGGTAGATGTTGGTGCTCTACCAATTAGCTTAATCCCCGGTTATTTCTTTCCTTTTTTTGTATTGTATAACATGTGTGGAGACGCAGTGCCGACCTTGTGGAGGCATTGTGTTCTCCACGGTGTTACAAGCATATGTTATTTAACTAAATTATGATCCAATTTCGATTAAAATTTGAATTTCTCCGACTTAAATTTAATTGATTATCTCCTATACTGTACATATTGTGCCATTATTATGCTTCTAGTCTTCATCAATAGACGTGTTTTTCATAAAGGGCCTCAATATCGGACGGCAAAGTGACCATCCATACAGGAATTCCATCTTTGTTTAAACTGAAGTAGTTGCTCTGCTCGAAACCAGAAGTTTATTCCGTTGATTGTTAAAATCACTGTACGGACTTCAACTGCTTTGGTTGATTCTTCAAGTAATGAGTTCAAGTCTGAATCAGGCTGACTACCAAATCCGCTGGACGATCAACGTAAAACCAAAGTTGACTCCCCTACTAAATCAGAAATTGAAGTGATTCGACCATTGGTATCCCAAAATTGTTTATCAGTAATTAACTCAGAAAACAATTCAATGCTATAATCTTTTAAATCAACATTCAATTCTGGCGACTGAGTGTGAAGGCTAAAGCTGGAGATCGGGTTGACCTGCTCCACTCCAACGCGTTGCGATGAAGTCTTTAACATCGATTTGAGACTGATATACTGATACCGAGAGACCTAGAGATAATAACCGTTCAATCGGTTGCTCATTTGGTTGGGGAAAGACCTTGGAATCATCAGGAATCGCAACTACTTCCGGTGTAGAGGAACCGTCGTTGTTCGATTCTGATTGCGAAACATACATCTCATGATTACCCCCTGATTGGCTAGAAATTTATCTACGGCTTTCTTCATGCGTTTATGATAAGAAACAACTATGTCATGGTCATGTGGTATGGTTAGCCATATTGTTCCTGTAATAGATTCAATATGGCTTATGGTTCTATTAATGCTCCTAACCATTTTGGTGGATATCTTGGATTCTTCCTCGACACGCAAGAAGAGAGTGTCCATCTGGACCATTTGTGAACGAGTTGCAATTGTCTGCCAAGACAAGATTCCAAGTGCGATAGAGGCAAGAGCACCGAGGCAATGTGATAAGGTTAGCCCTACACCATTGGGCAATTCTGATTGGAAAGGACTGCCTAATAGGAAGCAAATTGTTGACCCTTTGTAGTAAATCGAGAAATCCTGGATGATGTGTTCTTCCATCCCATTCTACAATATCAGTCGCTTGCAATCTATTATACGGAGGATCAATTGTACATAATTCAATTCGGACTGGTGTGTAAACGCCACGGTCGATTGCGCTAGAAGCCTCATGCATAACCCACCGCGATTGCATAGCCCTTCTTGACCACAATACGATGATACAACTAGCTCTCTTAACTGCGTCATCTAGTACGTCATTCCAGGCTTGTCCACATTGAATATCTTCATCCCACCAGACAACTATACCTGAATCTAAAAGAGCCATTCTGATTGTTTTTGCTTTTCAACTTCCTCTCGTTTATAACTTATGAAGGCATAGCCGTCACGTTGCTCTCCAAGCGGTGGGCGTAATTCACGATCCTCATGATTTATGATCTCGGTCATTTTACTAATACAATTTTAAATCTCAGACAACAGTTCTTACTCCTTTATTATTTGCTGGTAACTAAGGTTTTACGCAACTCCCCCCTATGTAGCCGCTATTGCGTAAAAACCCGCATTGTCACTACCTAACCTGCAAATTCCAGTTGCGTCAATCCAATCCAAATCATGGCTGGTTTCACATAACAGGCAGTAATAAAACAGGAGGGAAACAGTTGATTCATGTAGCATTTTTAAAGTGTAAAAGTAAGCCCCAAGGTCAAATTTCCAAATCTTCTAACGGATTTTTTATTTTAACCCAACTTTTTTGGGTTATACAGGTGTAAATCTCGCTTGTCTTGCTGCTTTCATGCCCAGATGGTCTTGAATGTAACGTGCGAGCCGCAAGTCTAAAGTCGCAGGTCGCCAGCCCTGGAAACGCTTTGGTCGAAAGGACTTGGCTTGTTTCCCTCCTTTTTTCCTATTTTTCGGCGGATAAAAACGAGAAAATTGATTTGACAATGTCCACCATGCCGCAATCCAACATACAGTTCCCCAGCCCGCAAATGCCCCATCCGCTCAAGTGCATCATCGTGGAAGATGAGCCTTTGGCTGCCGAGATTTTGGCTGAATATGTGAACCAAACCCCCTTCCTCGAACTCACGCATATTTGCTATGATGCCATCAAGGCATTGGATGTGGTGCGCCAAAATCCGGTAGATGTTATGTTTTTGGACATTAATTTGCCAAAACTAAATGGTTTGGAGTTTTTAAAAACCTTGCTGCACCAGCCACGAATCATCATTACTTCTGCGTACCACCAGTATGCGGTCGAGGGTTTTGAACTCCAGGTGACGGATTATCTGCTGAAACCCTTTGAATTTGCCCGGTATACCAAAGCGGTGAACAAACTCCTGAAACCCCAACGACACGCCGACAGTGTAGTCCAGAAACCTGCCGAACATCTCGTAAGGCCCTACTATTTTTTCACGGTCAGTAAGCGCTCGGTCAAAATTTACCTCGATGAGATACTGTTCATTGAGAGCCTGAAAGATTCTGTCTCCATTGTTACCAAGTCAAAAGCTTACAACACCCACTACCAGTTGGGCGAGTTGGAAGACCTGATGCGCTCCGATAATTTTTTGCGCATCCACCGCTCGTTTATGGTGGCGATTGACAAGATTGAATCTTTCTCCGCTGCCGAAGTGGAGATAATGGGGCGCACTTTGCCAATTGGGCGCAGCCACAAATTGTATGTTATGGAGAAATTGGGAAGGGACAGGGGCAAGCAGATGGGCGTAGCGGTGGGCGGGCGGCCCCCCCCCCCCCCCCTCCCCTGCCTGATTCATTTGCTGCTAACTTTGCCCTCACATGCAAGGCATCTCCACCCAAACAAAATCTACAGCACCTGACGACGGCACGCTTTTGCGCCGCCTGAGCGATAACCTTTCGCGCTGGGCTTTCACGGATTTTGAACAGGCCAAATACGCCCTCGCCGAGCTGGGCCGCTTGCTCACGCCGCGAAGCCCTTTCGATGTCCGTCTTTCCTATCACCGCAGCGCGGCTTTTTTGGAAAACCAATGGTATCGCTACGAGCAATCCCTGCTCCATGCACGTCTCGCGGTGAGCATTCTCGAAAGCCTTGCCGACGGCTGGGCTTTGGCGGAAACCTGGGCCGACATCGCTGCCACCCATCTCAATCAACGCGATTGGACTGCTGCGGAAGACGCGCTTCAACGCGCCAAGCGTTTTTTGGGGGATGACGCACCGCCCCGATTCCGCGCTCACGTCACCTGCCGCGAAGGCTTTTTTTATCTCTTACTTGGCAATCACCGCAAAGCCCTCGATTGCCTGATGGAGGCCGAAAAAGATTTCCTTGAGTTGGAATCAAAGTCCGCCACGCTTAAGGATTGGTATATTAAAACCTTGATTCTCAGTGGCTTGGGTGAACTCTATGAATACTTGGGAGAAGAAGAAAAAAGCCAGGAAGCCTACCGTAATGCCCCTAAGGCTTTCAACCTTTTCGGACAAGCGGCTGCCGACTACGACCCGCCGGCCAAACCTTCTGATTTTACCAATCTTTCAAAAATTGAAAGCTGGAGCGCCGGGCTTTATTTCCATTTGGAAAATGCAGCCGAAGCGGAACGGCATTTTCTGCGGGCCTGGGAAATTGGTCAGCAGGGTAACGATCTGTACCATCTCGCGCAAGTTAGCCAGCGGCTTGCCTCGCTTTACGAGAATACGGGCCGATACGAACAAGCTTTCGAGTGGCAACTCCGCGTGACAGAACTCAACCAAACCCATTTCAGCAGGTTGCGCGACAACGAACGGCAGGAGATAGAGGCCCGGCACCAATTGGAGCGAAATAAGCAGGAAGCCCAAATGGCGCGGCTTCGGGTGGCGGGCCTTCAACTTCGGGCCTTGCGGGCACAGATGAATCCGCACTTTATGTTCAATTCGTTGAATGCGATTCAGGGATTGGTCACTTCGGGTAGGAACAGAGAGGCTGAATCTTATCTCGCAAAATTTGCCAAAATGATGCGGCACACCCTGGAATATTCGGAGTTGGAAGAGGTGTCCCTGGAGCAAGAAATTGAATTTCTGGAACGCTATTTAGACATTAATCGAAAATTGCGTTTCCGGGATCGCCTTGATTTTCAAATCATTGCGCCGAAAAATGAAGAACTCGACGAACTGTTCGTGCCCACCATGATCGTGCAGCCCTTTGTGGAAAATGCCATCGAACATGGACTGCGTCCCCGGCAGGAAGGCCGGCTTACCATCCGTTTTGAAGTAATGCCCGACGACGAATACCTGCTGCGCTGCACCATCGAAGACGATGGGGTAGGCTTCAACAAAGGCCAGGAAAAAGCAGCAGCACAGGCCGGAGCAGGGTTCCAAAAGCACCGCTCCCGAGGCATGGAAATCACGCATGAGCGATTGTTGTTACTGCATCAAATTCAGAAGCGCCCGGGCGACAGTTTTATAAAAATCCAGGACTTGTCGGACATCACCAACGGCCAACGCTCCGGCACGCGGGTGGAGGTTCTCCTGCCCATCCTCAATGGAGAGCCATGAAGTGATAGAGTGATAGAGTGATGAAGTGATAGAGTGATGAAGTGATAGAGTGATGAAGTGATAGCGCGGATCAAATCACTTCATCACTCTATCACTTCATCACTTCATGGCTTCATCACTTCATTCAAACTTAACCCTAACTTAATATTGGGTTGGCTTCTGGTCATTCTGGCCGTTCTACTTTTGCGACGAGTTTCCTAACCACTCATTGATGGACAGTTTGCTTTTGGGCTTATCTCAATCATGTAAACTTCAAAATCTGGCTGTCCAACAATCAAAATTTAACGAACTACTAAATTTCCCATCTTATGATGTTGGGTTTCATCGCGGATCTTTCCACGAACGCATCTCTCCTTTTAATTGTTTGCTTGCTCGCGGTCTGTGTTTTTGAGGCCATAAATGGCTTCCACGATACCGCCAATGCCGTTGCAACGGTCATTTACACCAAAACTTTACCACCTGTTTTTGCCGTCATCTGGTCAGGAATCTGGAATTTTCTGGGCGCCATGTTCGGCGGCATTGCTGTCGCGATGGGCATGATGAAACTCATGCCTCTCAACGACATGATGACCATCCCGCTCAATGAGAATATTGCCATGGTGCTTGCCATTCTGGTCACCGCCATTGCCTGGAACCTGGGTACCTGGTATTTTGGCATCCCTTGTTCCAGCTCACATACCATGATCGGTGCATTGCTGGGCGGTGGTTTTGCTTATTTCACTGTACACGGCGGTGCAGGCCCAAACTGGGACAAAGCCAAGGACGTTGGTATGTCTTTACTCGTGTCTCCACTGTTTGGTTTCGCACTTGCCATTGGCCTGATGTTCCTCTTGCGGTCAATGATCAAGAAAAAGACCATTTTCAAGTCACCTGACGAGACAAAAAAAGCGCCACCTACATGGATCCGAGGCATTCTTGTGCTCACCTGTACTTTGGTCAGTTATTTTCACGGCAACAACGACGGACAAAAAGGCGTAGGCCTGCTTTTGGTGGTACTTATCGCGTTTATGCCCATGCAGTTTGCACTTGCACCTAATTTCAATGCTGTTGAGGCGAAAGCAAGTGTCCAGAAAATTGAGGCTTCCATTACTCAGGCCATTCCAACAGATAGTATTCATCTTGCTCCATTGGCCGAGTATTGCAGACAGTTAACGACCCAACTCGACACATTCAATTCAAAAGACAAAACGGCGGTTTTCGCAGTTCGCAAGGCCATTCAAAATTTCAACCGAAAAATTGAATCAGCAGATAAAGGCGAAGTGCTTCAAGGCAGTGTAGCCAAAGTCGCGAAAGCGGAGATTAAAAGCCTCAAAGGCGCGTATGAATTTCGTGTTACATGGGCCGTTGTGCTCATTTCCGTGTGCCTGGGTTTTGGCACAATGGTGGGCTGGAAACGCATTGTGGTAACCATTGGTGAAAAAATTGGCAAAAGCCACTTGACCTATGCTCAAGGTGCGAGCGCGGAACTTTGCGCTGCTGCCACTATTGGCGTGAGCAGCTACTATGGCCTTCCAGTGAGCACTACGCACGTGCTTTCATCTGGGGTGGCTGGCACAATGGTGGCCGAAGGTGGAGTGAAAAACCTCCGACGCAAAACGATCACGAGCATTGCATTGGCCTGGCTTCTGACCCTTCCGGTCACGTTTGTAATGGCGGCATTGTTGTTTTTCCTTTTCAGGATGTTCGCTTAAAGGGTTTATAAAGGTTTATGAAGGTTTATAAGGGTTGATAATCATTAATATCAACCCTTATAAACCTTCATAAACCCTTATAAACCTTCACTGTATCCATTTCTTAACAAAAGTCTGTTCCTAACCTGACTATGTTGCTACGTCTCCTAACCGTGACGTTTGCGCTGACGTGTGCTTTTACGCATGCTTCAAGCCAAACCTCCACATCCGACACAATCCCCCCAAAACCCAATTCCAGTTCAACTGCTGCTCCAAAATCTTCCAAGTGGTACGAAAAGCTCAGTCTGCGTGGTTATGCGCAGTTTCGATACAACCGCTTGCTGGAAACCAACCCGAAACTGAAGTGCGAGCAATGCGACAAGGGTATCGGGGAAAACCAAACTTTTGAATTCAGGCGGGCCAGGCTGATTTTCAGCGGTGATGTGCACGAGCGGCTTTTCACTTACATTCAACTGGATTATTCCTCGGATGCGAGTTCAACCAGCCGACATTTTCTGCAAGTCCGAGACGCTTATTTTGATCTTGCGTTTGACAAAAAGAAAGAATACCGCCTGCGATTTGGCCAGAGCAAGGTGCCTTTCGGGTTTGAGAACATGCAGTCAAGTTCCAACCGTTTGCCGCTTGACCGTGCAGATCCGATGAATTCTGCTGCGCCCAATGAGCGCGATTTTGGTGCGTTTTTCTACTATGCACCGGCTAAAACCCGTGATTTTTACAAGAATTCCGCCAATGATGCCATGAAAGGAACCGGCGATTATGGTGTATTTGCGTTCGGCCTTTACAATGGCCAGACAACCAATAAGCCAGAACTCAATGATTATCTTCATGTTGTGGCGCGTCTAAGTTACCCCTTCAAAGTTGGAAACCAGATCATTGAGCCAGGCATCCAGGCCTACACGGGCAGATTTACCCTATCCAAGGATCAGGTTTCCAACGGCGCAAAAGCAGTCGAAAATCTAACCTATACGGATCGTCGCGTGGCTGCTACCATTGTGTTGTATCAGCAACCGTTTGGGATTTTAGCAGAGTACAATATTGGCGAAAGTCCATCTTTCGATGTTGCTTCGGATTCGATTCGGGTGCAGAAATTAAACGGAGGATTTGTCACGGCTTCCTACCGCAGCAAACTCGGCAAGGGATATGTCACACCTTACGCGCGCTACCAAGTCTATGATGGGGCAAAAAAGCAGGAACTTGATGCGCGTCGTTACGACATGAACGAACTTGAAATTGGGGTGGAATGGCTCCCTTTTAAAAACCTCGAGATCACTTTAGCCTACGTCATTAGTAATCGAAAGTATTCGGATTTTAAGACTGACTATGATGAGCGGGGTAATTTTCTTAGGCTACAAATGCAGGCGAATTATTGAGTAGGGCGAAATTTATTTCGCCTGTACTATTGCGTAGGGCGAAATTCATTTCGCCCGATACCGTTTGGTAGGGCGAAATGAATTTCGCCCTACTTAAAAATCATAACACTTTATCTTCTTCCTATTCGGTCCACCGCCCCGGCTTCCTCTTTCCCGGTTAAGTCGGTAGCCTTTTTCCCGCTTTTTGAAACTGAAAGCATTGATTTTGAAGCCGATATATACATCCGCGCCGCTCAGTTTGTCTTTTTTTGTAAAACTGCCAATGTTGTCTGTCCCAAGGTAAAGCCAGGCCAATCGGACGGCAGCACCCGCCCTAAAGGACTGCCAATCGTCCACAACCAAAGGAAGTGAAACCGAAAACCAGCGATGCTCAAAACGTGGCACCACAGCCAGTGTACTTGGGCGTTTCACGCTTAATTTAGAAAGCGGCACACGCTGAACCAACAGCCCACTGACATAAAACATGGGGATAACCCGCGCATCAAACTGGGCGGAAAGTGCCGTGGGTAAACCCATCCCGAAGGCGTTTTTTTGCAAGGATGCATCAGTATCGCCCAGAAATGCACTGCTTACATCGCGGAGTACATCATCTGCATTGTTGCGTTGCGGGAAGGAGGAGCCACTGACCGTCACCAGGGTATCAAACTCGATGTGGTGGCGTTGGGCGCTGTTTTTGAATCGAACGAAACCCAGATCGACCAGCGAAATACCGGCACGCCAGGCATAGCCATCTTCCTCATCGTCAGCTGGCATGGCCCAAGAAATCCCCAAGTCCAGGCCAAAACCAGAACCTTGTTTTTTAAGGCTTACTTCGTCTGCATTGTCTGTGAGATTGGCGGTCGTGAGGGCGTAGTCCCATTTTGCACTGCCAAAGGCTCGTCGTGTCGCCGTTTTGCTGCGTGTAGTCGAAGTTGGACTGGGCACGGGTGAAAAAACCCTCGTAGCCCAGCAACAGTTTTGGGGAAACACCCCAGGCCATTTTCAGATCGCCCATTTCTTCCAATCGGCTGTAATGCAGGCCAATTTCGCCCCAAACCAAGCCAGCGATGCCGGCGGGAGGGATGTTAATCGCCTGATTGCGAGGCAGATCAGAAACGGTAGGGTAGGCGAGGATTTCTGGAATTTTATAGGCGGATATATTGGTTCTAAAGGCCGTTGTCAGCCCCACAACATTATTTTCACCAAAACGAAAACTAAAAGATGGGCCTGCAATTCGGACTTGTGTCACAAAGTGCATTTTGCGACTTCCATCTGCAAAGTCCTGCAAAATCGCGTCTCTGGCTGGCGGATTTTCAGCAGAAGTATCGGCAAGCGAAACGATTTTGTCGGTGTTGCGCAAAGCGTTTTGTAGACTGGTGTTGCGCAGGAAAGCGTAACTATTTTCCACAAAAAGGTCGGCGTTGAACAGGCTCACTTCCCAATTGTGCGGGGTAAAAGCCGTATTGGCGGGGTTGATGCCCGCACTGTAAATTCCGGCATAGCGTTCGAGACGCATGCCGAGTTGTTCTTGGGAAAAAATGATTTTAGGAAGGAATAATAGTGCAAAAAGCAAGGTAATCGGTGAACGGGCAAGAAAGCTGCGCATATAAAACGAGTAGATTAAAAATTAGCGCAGGAACGATGATTTATGGTAGGGAATTGCCTTTTCCCCCTAGTTCTTTCCATTTTCTTTAGACTGAGACAGAGCCATCCAAGGTGAAATTAAAATGTATGATTGGCAGGACATCGGCAATCGAAATTCAAACCTCCACCTCAACAATCATAAATCATGTATTCGTCAATCGTCAATCAAAAAAATTCTGCAATTCTGAAATATCACTTCTTAAAATTCATGCGTCTACCCTAACCCTGCCTCCCCCATCATCTTTACCACCGCCTCCACCACATCTTCCACCTGAGGCTTAGAATGGTAGTCTCCATCCTGCCCATACGCCGGGCGGTGAGGCTTGGCGAAGAGGGTTACGGGTGCAGAATCAAGCCAGCGATATCCGCCTTGTTTTTCCAACACTTGCTGAAGCAAATAGGCTGATGCGCCGCCTTCAAAATCTTCGTCGAGGAAAATGACGCGGTTTGTTTTTTCAGGCTGTCAACGCAGGTGTTTTTGAAATCGAATGGCAGCAGGGTTTGAATGTCCACGATTTCTACTGAAACACCCTGTTTTGCAAGCAAATCAGCCGAATCCTCGGCTACGCGGACGCAAGCCCCGTAGGTTATGATGCTCACATCTGTGCCTTCGCGCAATACTTCTGGCTCGCCTAACGGCACGGTGAAGCTGCCCACATTGTCGGGCAATTGCTCTTTAAAACGGTAGCCGTTTAGTACCTCCACCACAATGGCCGGGTCGTCGCCACGTAGGAGCGTGTTGTACATCCCAGCCGCTTGGGTCATGTTTCGAGGTACGCAAATGTGCATCCCACGCAAAGATCCGAGCATCATGCCCATAGGCGAGCCACTGTGCCAAACTCCCACCAATCGGTGGCCGCGTGTTCGGATAATGGCGGGCGCAACTTGCTGATTGTTAGAGCGCCAACGCAGGGTACATAGATCGTCGGAGAGGGGCGAAAGGCCGTATAGCAAGTAGTCCAGATACTGGATTTCAGCGATAGGCCGTAAGCCGCGCATGGCAAGTCCAATGGCTTGTCCCATAATGGTCCATTCGCGGATGCCCGTGTCGAACACCCGCTCTGTGCCATATTTTTGCTGCATACCCCGCATTCCCTGGTTTACGTCGCCGATATGGCCCACGTCTTCCCCAAAAACGAAGAGTTCGGGCATTCTGGCGAAGTTGGCGTCGAAGCAGGCGTTCAGGATTTCGTAGCCGTCCTTCAGGGGTGATTCATCGGAGTACTGGGCTTTTTCTTCCGCAACTGAGATCGGCGATTTGGCGGATTGACTGAGCAGGTTATCAGAATAGATAGCATTGCCTTCTATACGTTCGAGCGTTGCAAATTGTTGTAACCCGGAACGCTGTTCCGAGACATTCCCGGAACGGAGTTCCGGGATACTTAGAAGCGCTCTTCTCGCCATTTGCAACAATTCAAAGCGCAGCGGTTCGCGCTTTTGGCCGAGTTCATTTAGGATTTCACCCAGAACTGCCACATTTGGGTGTGCCACGCGTGCGTCTTCCAAGGCAGCCAACAAGTTGTTTTTCAACTCAGCCACCTTATCGTGATAACCTCTGAAGGCACGTAGAGCAGCCTCCGTAGCCTCACGTTTTGCCTCTTTTTTAATGTTTTCGATTTCTTCGGCGGTGGCGATTCCGTTATTAACCATCCATTCGGCCATACGTCGGTTGCAATCGAATTCTTCCTCGAATTTGAGTCGTTCCGGGTCTTTGTAGCGGCGATGGTCGCCGCTGGTGGAGTGGCCGAGTTGTTGCGTAACTTCCTGAATGTGAAACACTGCGGGGCGGTGTGTGACACGCATTTCATCCACAGCATCACGGTAAAGTTGGCAAAGGGTAGGGTAGTCCCATGCCTTGCCTTTGTAAATATTGATTCCGTTCGTATCCCGCGCTGAATCGGCCTCAAAACCGGCCAGTACCTCGCTGATACTCTCCTTTGTGGTCTGGTATTTTTTGGGAACAGAAATGCCGTAGCCATCGTCCCACACGCTGATGGCGAGCGGCACTTGCAATACGCCAGCAGCATTGATGGTTTCCCAAAAGGCGCCTTCTGAGGTAGAAGCGTCGCCGATGGTCACAAAAGCCACTTCATTGCCCTGATCGCTGAGCGTACCGCAAAGGGCAGGATTTTCGCGGAATTTTTTGCTGGCAAATGCCAAGCCCAGGCCACGCGCCATTTGGCCGCCGGTGGGCGCTATATCAGCAGAGATATTGTAGCGGTTTTTCAAATCGAGGAAATTACCCTCATCGTCTACAAATTTTGTTGCAAAGTGGCAGTTCATTTGTCGCCCGCCAGAGAAAGGGTCGCGGTAGGGGTCGCCGTATAGCTGGGCAAAAAACTCGTCGAGGGTCATGAGTTCCAGTGCGAGCATCAGGGTTTGGTCGCGGTAATAGCCGGAACGGAAATCCCCTTTTCGCCAAGCTCGAGCCATGGCGACTTGCGCCACCTCTTTGCCATCGCCGATGATACCAAAATTAGCTTTCCCGGTAAGCACTTCCTTTCGGGCGATGACACTGGCCTCGCGGCTCAGGCAGCAGATGCGGAAATCATGGAGGACTTCCAATCGGTAATTTTCGGAAAAGGCGGCAGTGGTGGTCTTGGCGCGTTTGGCAGCGGGTAAAGAAGTCATGTTGCTAGTTAAATTGCAGATTTGGGATTGGGGGATTGGTTGATTTGGCAGGCAAAAGGGCGCACAAAAGTAGGAAAAGTAACTCCAAAGAAGCGATTCAGGAACAGCCACAATGGGCTATTTCAAGTAAATTTTCTTTTTACCTGTTTCAACATCCTAAATTCGGCTAATTTTGCACCCCGTAACACACCCCGATAATACATAACACACTACAAAATTCACCTCACCATGTCGAACGACCTTAAAGTGCGCTACAGCGACGAGGATTTGCAGGAGTTCAAAACCATCGTTGATGAACGGCTCGTACAAGCCCAGGATGAACTAAGCACCACAGAGAAGCAAATTGCGGATCTAAATGAGAATGGTTTCAATCAGCAAGGCGGCGATTGGTACGACGATAGCACGGCCCATACAGACCTTGAGATGCTCCAGCGAATGCTCCAGCGGCAACAACGCTTTGTGCAAGACCTCAAAAATGCGCAGCTCCGCATTCACAACAAAACTTATGGCATTTGCATCGTGACGGGCGAACTGATCAGCAAAGAACGGCTTCGGCTCGTACCCCACGCCACCAAAAGTATGGACGGCAAGGCCATGTCAAATTCGGGCGCTCGCCCAGGATCCACTTCAGGCGTTAGTGAGTCCTTTGATCTGGAATCTGAAGATCGCCCATTGGGCAAACCTATAGGTGATAAAGTGCGCCTCACCAATGGCAAACGTCCTACGCATGCCAGTGGCGACGATTGGGAAATGGACAATGAAACCCTTGAAGATACAGGCTACAATCGTCGCAAAAATGACGACGACGACGAATAATCTCCTTGTCTCCAACTAAAAAAGGGCTGCCGATATATCGGCAGCCCTTTTTTTTGCATCTAATTTTTACCAACCTTAAATTTTCAAAATTTTTCCCATCCCGAATCCGAAGCAAATAAATGCCATCGGCCTGATTCGTCAAGTCAAAAGTTGTAGAAAAAGGGTTTCCTTCTCCTTCTATTCTTGTGGATTGAAGGAGCTTCCCGGTGACATCCCAAATATCAAGTTGGATTGCCTGCGCTGTATTATTTCCACGCAACTCAAAAATGCCTGCACTTGGGTTTGGGCTTAGGGTAAATCCTAAATAATCATCGGTCGTAAGCGTGCCGCTTATGAGCACAACCCCAAGGACCTGAGCAGTACACCCTGCGGCATCCGTCACCAAAATAGAATAGTTGCCTGCGGCAAGCCCGGAGAATAGGCTATCTGACTGGTTTGGGGCACTGTCAAGGCTGTATAGATATGGCGAAGTGCCGCCTTCAGCATGTATCAGGAGATTGTTCCCGATGTTCTGAATAGTAACAATTAATGGAGCCGGGCTTTGTAGGGAGACCGCATTGGTTGTGACCGTGTTGCCCAATTGATCCGATGCCAGAACGGTGTAATCTCCGGCTGGCAGGCCAGAAAAAACGCCACTAGCTTGGGGTATTCCATTGTTTAGCCTGTAGGTGTAAGGGGCCTGGCCACCTTGAGCAGTCGCGATGATTACTCCCTGGTTCAATCCACTGCAAAGGAGTGTTTGAACTATTGACAATTGCGCTACCAAGGGGGCCAACACGATAGAATCATTGATCGCCAGAATGTATTCCTGATAAATTGTTCCGCTTGTGTTTATCGTGTTTTCAGCTTGATTAACAAGGAATTGCGGGCTTTCTTCCCAGTAGGCCTGTGCATTGTTTCTACGCCTCAGCAAGCCCAGGTTTTGCTCCTGTACAAAGGCAAAAGGATTTCCGGAGTAGTAATATTTCAGGTCGTAGTTGTGGATGCTCTGGTTGGCGTAAAACAAGCCGAAGTAGTTCGCATTGTCCACCAACACATAATCCAATGCTGGCTCAAGTACATTAGGCACTTCTTCCACGAAATAGAGGTGGATAAAATCCGGCACACCGGATGTTGACAAAACAAGACTGTCGCCAGAAGCAACTGAGAGGCTGATTTGCGTCACATCTTCATAGGAATAGTTGCTTTTTGTGCCAATAGGCGCCCCCGAGCGATGCCATGCCTCATTCAATCCAAGTCCTTGAAAATTGAAAAATTGTCCCGCGGGTGCAGCAGTTACGTTAGGCGCAATGCCTCCGGCAGTTTCATCAAAGCGGAAATAAGCGGATAAGCCAGGCTCTGTTCCTTGCAGTTTTTGGCACATGTTTGCCCTGATTTCTTCCATGGTAAGCACCCTATCCCAAATGCGAACTTCATCTATCTTGCCCTGAAAAGTACAGCAGCCACCGTATGCGCCAATGTAAGCCTGAGGGTCATTGTGTGCCGGAATATTTTGTGCCTGGCTGATCAGTTTGCCATTTTTGTAAAGGGTCAGTTCGCCTAGAATGTCATCATAACTTACTGCTACATGGGTCCATTGATTGGGCGTCATCGTGACATTGTCGGTCACCTGCCACCAAGCCTGGTTGTGCCCTGCGGACAAAACCCCGTTGGGCAGCCAAAATGCAGTGTTTGCTGCCCCAGAAATGATGTTGTTTGCCTGGGTGCCGCCTTGCCAGTTGATCCAGGCTTCCTTGGTATAAGAAGTATTTACCACGGAACCTGCACTCACAAAATCGTCTATTCCATCCAAGGAAATACAATTGCCCGAACCAGACATGATACCGGGTATGTCGAAATTCGGCACGACGTGATAGTTGTCTATCAACAAGTTATAAAAAGTAAACATGCCATACCCGTCGGCATTGAGTACCCAGGCATCGTTGCCTGAATGACCGCCATAGGACAGGCCCGCATTGGGAACATTGACCGATTGGTCCAAGTCCAGAATCAGTTTGTTCCCATCCGCCTGAATGCCGATTATGGCAGCAGAAGCGCCATTTATGGTAAAATCGAATGCACTTCCCGCTTGTGCTGTTAGTCCTGAAGTGGCATCGGTTAAAACGGTAATCTGAGTATTCAGATCATTCGTAAAACTGGCACTAATCACCCGAACATTGGTTTGTTCGCCAGTGTGCGCATTGTACAGGTCGGCTGAAATTTGCTTGTAAATTTTTTCACCCAAAGCCTTGTAGCCCAGCACATCGTAATGGCAGCCATCATGTCCGTTGATACCATTGGCGGTAACCCCTTTGGCATTGTTCAAATAGTCTTCAAATGCCCGCTGATGGTCTCTCAACTGCAAAGAAGGCGCGCCGCAACCTTCACGAACCTGCACAATATAATAAGCTTCAATATTGGGCAAATCTTCTTCCCAATCTGCGTGCAAGGCTTCAAAAAGAGTTTTGTGAATGTCGGCTCGGTCGCCATCCGATTCGCCCTGATAATAGATCATTGAGCGGACGTAATTAGTCAAACCAGCATTGTTGAGCCGTTGGAGCAGTCGGCCATAATTGGTGGTCGAATCGTTGTGGAGGAGGTCGTTTCTTTGGAAAAATTCGATGGGTTTGCCGGGGTCGGCGCCGTTGATAATGGCAATGGGAATCTGCAAATTTGCTTGCAACATAAATCCCATGCGCAAGGCCCACTGACCGATGGCACCGGGCGAAAAATAACCGTTTCCCTCTGCGATATACCAGTTGTTGTCGTCGAAAACCGCAGGGTTTGAGGTGCCGAAACAGCGCACAAAATTGTTTTGCCAAATATTGGCATCGCCATTGTACGCAACTGCTTGGGCATTGGATTGGCCTTGTACGGCAAAAATATCCCCGGCTACGATGTTGCTGACTTCTCTAATCAACCCGAGATTGTTGGATGTCTTTTCTTCAACTTTGCATTGGTAACTCCACAAGCCAGCGGTAATTTCAAAACTTACATTAAATTGATTGTCAACCAAATCACTGAGCGCAAGGGCCTGTTGTTCCTGGGCGCCATCGCTTTTTTCCAGGGTAAAAATCAGACTGTCGGCATTAGAGGAAACAGTTCCGCTGATTTGCACCTGAGCAGTATTGGTGTTTATGTCTCGCGGGTAAAGTTGAAGTGGTTTGGGAAATTGCTGGAACGTGATTTGGGATAAGAGAGCACTGCTGACAAAAAGCGATACAAAAAGGGTAGAAAGACTTTTCATGAAAGTACGAGGCAAATGGATGGTATTAGAAAATTTGCCGAAAGTATGCAGTAGTCTGAAAACCCAATCAGGAAACTCATTACAACCAATAAAAAAACGGCTGTCTCAATGGTAGGCAAAGAGACAGCCGTTATTTTTTCTGAAGAACCCTTGGTAGAATTTAACTATTCTGGTGCTGATTGGAGTGGAATCTGAGCAGGGGCATCCTCTGTGCCTGCACCCGTGCCAACTGTGAGCACA
Source organism: Lewinellaceae bacterium (assembly GCA_016708875.1). GTDB lineage: Bacteria > Bacteroidota > Bacteroidia > Chitinophagales > Saprospiraceae > M3007. Next base: position 407,772 of record JADJFA010000002.1, on the reverse strand, counting down.
GCTACTACGCAAAGCACTATGAGTGCACCAGCGAGCACCCAAGTGGCTTTTTCTACAAAATCGGAGGAGCGGGCTGCGCCGAAAAGTTGTTGCGCCTGGCCACCGCCAAGGCTTGCGTCAATGCCGCCGCCTTTGGGGTTTTGAATCAAAATTGCCGCAATCAGCAATACGCTCACCAACGCGATAAAAACTGTAAGAATGGATAACATGAACGCCTATTTTTTAAGTTTGTCAATTTCGGCGGCAAAGTACGCACTTTTTTCTGGAAACAACAAAGCCAAACGTGCATACATCTGGGCAGATTTGTCGCGGTAGCCTTGTTTGGCGTAAAGTTTGGCGAGCGTTTCAGAAATCACATCCTGATTTTCGGCAACGCTGCGCTCGGCCAACTGCTGGGCAATCCCGCTGGGTTTAGAGGGTGCTTCAGTTTTTTCTTCTGTTGGCGTAGTGGGCGTGGCAAGGGGCCTTGGACGCTGAACAGGTTCCAAAACGGGCGGCTGAAAATGGCTAATCCATTCGGAAAAAGGCTGACGAACAGGGGGGGCATGTATTTCTGCCTGTGTTGAAATGGGTTCTTGTTGTATTATTTCAGCCGTAACAATTGCTTCTGGAGCAGGGGTTGACGATGGTTCGCGCTTTGCGGAGGCCTCGGCTGCAATGGGCTGCGGCTCGAAGGATCTTTCTTCGCGGGCGTGTTCAGACAAGTGTGGCACACCTAAATTCGAGTATTGATAATCAGCCGAATTGGCGAGGTGTGCCACACTTTCTTCTTCGCGGGCCAGGGGAGCGAGTGCTTCGAGCTCGCGCTTTACCGTCTCGATAGGCTTTAATTCGAGCACTTCTTCAGGCGCCAGGACTTGGTGTGGAACAATTACTTGTGGGGCTGCGAGCAAAAATAATTTGGTGCGGTCAAGACTGTAGGCAGCAGCGGTGGCGAGGTTGCGCGTAGCATCGGGGTGGTCAATTTGGCGGGCTTTGAGCGCAAGAAGGCAGCGCAAATTGTGCGCGTAGGGATAAGCCAGCGCGAGGGTTTTCAATTCCTCGTAGGTAATCCGCCGGAGCAGCTCCGGGTCGTCCACAATTTGAAAAAAGCGTTCCTGAGTCAAGGGAGGTGTTGATATTGGGATATTGAGATAATTGGATAATCGAACAATCGAAGAAACACACAATCGAATAATCTATCTACCAATCGTTGAATGCCGCGTTAAAAATGTCTTCCAGTATTTGAGGAAAAATGGTTTCCCGCAAAAGTTGGTCCTGCACGCTCAGCAAATCAACTGTGTTGTTGAATTCGGCAAAGTGCCTGAAGGTGCGGGCGTTTGTCCAACTTTTTTTGTCATTTTTATTGTGAAGGAAAAATACGCTCACGCCTACTTCCAATCGGTTGAGTTCCACTAATTCGCCCGGTTTGGGCGCAACGGGGATTACGCGGTATTCAATGACCTTTCCGGTGAATTCAATATCGGAATCAGTATTTTTTAAGCTCAAGCGGCTTTCAAGGCGAATCTTGTCTTTCAGTTTTTCAGTGAAATCCAGCGCAAGTGTTGGGGGGGCGTTGGAGGTCTCGGTTTCAAAATTTTGCACAAAAAACGTCTTCACATCGGGATCAATCGAGATGCCTTTGAAAGAATAGCAGCAGCCCGTCAGGAACAACGAAAGACAAAAAGCAAAAGGCAAAAGGAACAATTTCATTTTCGATGTTTTCCCAGAGAACGGCGTGAAGGAAGGTTTTGATGCTTGGTGGCTGATTAAGATCGTCTTCAGCAGACAATTTTAGACGGCAAATATATCCCAGAAGTCTATGGCTACAAACGCATTTTTGAAAGGTCAAACACAAAGCCAGGACAGACCTCCTCACCAGAGAGCAGGTGGTCAAAACCTATGATCTCTTCTTGTGAGCCATCTTGCCGATAGATATAGGCTCGTTCTTGTAGCGGGTCAATCAACCATGCAAGCCTTACACCATTAGCAATCCAGGTATCGGCCATTTTGCGTTTTAAAGCGGGCAGTCGGTCAGAATTGGAGCGCACTTCAAGAACAAAATCAGGTGTTACCCGTGCAAACTTTTTGCGGTCGCCCGGAACAACCTGTGCAATGCGTTCATCTGAAATCCAGGAGCCATCCGAAGCTCTGACGGAAGCGTCGGGCAAGCGGAATCCTGTGGTTGCGCTGAATACGCGGCCTTTTCGATAAGAAAGCCACCATTGGGAGAGATATGCAAATGCAGCACCTTCGCGAGCGCCGCCATCGAAGTCAACAGGAGGCATAATGATGAGTTTTCCGGTTTTATCTTGCTCTATACGCAAAAGGCGGTTTTCGGCACAAAACTCCATGAGTTCTGCTTCCGTCATGCGGCGTTCGGGCTTGAACTCAAAGTTCAGACCATACAGCGATTTTGGCAAAATGATCGGTTGTACACCTTCTCTTGCTCTTGTCATGGGTCCTGATTTTTATTACCAAAGGTAGGTTATTCCCACTCAATTGTCGCAGGCGGCTTGGTCGAAATATCGTACACCACGCGGTTGATGCCTTTGACGTTGTTGATGATTTCGCTGCTTACTTCAGCCAGAAAATCGTGCGGCAATCTGCTCCATTCAGCCGTCATACCGTCAGTGGAACTCACGGCTCGAAGCGCAATGGTCTTTTCGTAGGTACGCTCGTCGCCCATAACTCCCACGGAATGAATGGGTAGAAGGATAGCGCCCGCTTGCCAAACTTCGTCGTAAAGCTCGTGCTCGCGAAGTTTTGCGGTAAAAATTGCGTCGGCCTCCTGAAGGATTTGCACTTTTTCAGGCGTGATATCGCCCAGGATTCGGATGCCAAGACCGGGACCGGGGAATGGGTGGCGGTTGAGGATAGTGGGGGAGACATTCAGTTCGCGGCCCACACGCCGTACTTCGTCTTTAAAAAGCGAGCGAAGTGGCTCCACGATTTTGAGTTTCAATTTTTCTGGCAAACCGCCCACGTTGTGGTGGCTTTTGATGGTGACGGAAGGGCCATGTACACTTACAGATTCAATCACATCGGGATAAATGGTGCCTTGCCCTAGCCATTGGAAATCTGGGTGTGCTTCGCTTTCTTCCTCAAAAAGATCAATAAAAAGTTTGCCGATGACTTTGCGTTTTTGTTCCGGGTCGCTCACGCCTGCAAGGGCGGCATAAAACCGGTCCTTGGCATCAACACCCTCTATGTTCAGGCCCATTCCTTTGTACGAATCGAGCACTTCCTGAAACTCGTCTTTACGGAGCAAACCATTGTCAATAAAGAAGCAGAACAATCGGTCGCCGATGGCGCGGTGGAGTAGGGTAGCGGCCACCGTGCTGTCCACACCACCCGAAAGTGCCATGATAACCTTTTCATTTCCAATCTGTTGGCGCAGGGAAGTGATGGTTTCTTCCACAAAATGCTGGGCTGTCCAGTCTCCCGCGCAACCACAGATGTCGTGAACGAAATTCTTTAAAATCTCAAATCCTTCAAGACTGTTGAACACCTCCGGGTGGAACTGAATACCATACACCGGAGTCGCAAATTTTCCCTCTTCGGAACGGAAAGCAGCAAATGGGATCGTGTCAGAATTGCCCAGCACCTCAAACCCTTCGGGCATACGAACAATGGTGTCTGAGTGGCTCATCCACACCTGCGAGCGCTTCGAAATGCCGGTAAAAAACGGGTCGTTGGGCGCGTGCTGCTGCAACATGATTTTACCGTACTCCCGTTTGGACGACTGTGCCACCTCTCCGCCAAAGAAGTCTGCCATCAGTTGTGCGCCGTAGCAGATTCCCAGCAAAGGTTTTTTGCCTGCGATAAGATTCAGGTCGAGCCGCAGAGCATTTTCCCAGCGAACAGAAAAGGGACTTCCGGAAAGGATGACGCCCATTATATCGTCGGTGAGCTCGGGCAATTTGTTGTACGGGACGATTTCACAATACACATTCATCTCGCGCACCCTACGGGCGATGAGTTGTGTGTACTGCGAGCCAAAATCGAGGATGAGGATTTTTTGCATAAAACCAGGTAGGACGAACTTCAGTTCGCCAAGGAAGCCGCAAAGGTAGGGAAACCGTTCATCAGCCCAGCTTCTCAAACACCCCACACAGCCAATTTCCTCGACTTTTCATATCTTTTTTTAAAAAACCTGCTGCTTCTGCTGCTTCAGTCACGATGGCTTCGTCCGTAAGAAGGATTCCAGAAATGAGTAGCCAGCCTTTGGGTTTCAGCAAGTTGGAGAGCGCAGGAAGCGATTCAAGTATTACGTGCCGATTGATATTGGCTAATATTCCATCAAACGCGCGGCCTTGTACCGCAGAAAGCGTACCGAGTCGGGCGGTCACGTTGTTTACGCCATTGGCAGCACAGTTTTCGACGGTATTGCGATAGGATTCTCCTTCAATATCCACGGCTTCTATTTCTAAAGCGCCTTGTTTGGAAGCAAGGATGGCCAGAATGCCCGTGCCGCAACCATAGTCCAAAACCTTAGTGCCAGCAAGTGGCAAGTTTTCAATGGCGGCGATACACTGCCAGGTAGTTTCATGGTGACCAGTGCCAAAGGCCATTTTTGGGTTAATCACCAATTCCCATTTTACATCTTTAATAGGGTCGTGGAAATCGGCGCGGACGGCACAAAAATCACCCACAACCACAGGCTGAAAATTGCTTTCCCAGAGTTCGTTCCAGTTTTGGCCGAGGACAAGTTCCTTATGCCAGGTGAAATCAAATTGGCTTTGTAAGTCAAGCAGTTGTGCTTCTATTGCTGCTTCGGAGGCAGTGGCGGGTGCGTAAGCGTTAAGCCCATCGTGCATTTCTTCAAAGGTGTCGAATGGGCTATTTGACAGGAAAGCGACGAGGATATCGGCGGTTTCGGGATCGGTTTTGAGTTCGTATTTGTGGTAATTCATGTTATCAACGCTTCTTAAACCTCGATATCCCCCCTTTTGGTGCAGGTAATCCCATGCCACCAGCTCCAGGTGGCATCCCCATTTTTCCTGCGGGCATTTTGGAAACCTGGTGCATCATCTGCCGCATCTGGCTAAAATTTTTCATGAACAGGTTGATCTGGTCAATGTTCTGTCCACAGCCTCGAGCAAGGCGTTTTTTGCGTGAAAGGTTGATGGAATCAGGATTGGAACGCTCCCAGGGGGTCATGCTCTGGATAATTGCCTCAACGCGCAGAAGTGCTTTGTCGTCAATGGGCGCGTCTTTCAGGGCTTTGTCCATGCCCGGTATCATGGACATGAGGCTTTTGAGGTCGCCCATTTTTTTGATCATCTGCATCTGGCCAAGGAAATCGTTGAAGTCGAAGCGGTTTTGTTTGATGCGCTTTTCCAGACGTTTTGCTTCCTCGTCGTCAAATTCCATCTGGGCCTTTTCCACGAGCGAAACAATGTCGCCCATGCCCAAAATCCGCTGCGCCATACGGTCGGGATAGAACACGTCAAGCGCATCCAACTTCTCGCCTTGCGAAACGAATTTGATGGGTTTACCCACCGTATGTTTGATGGTCAGGGCTGCACCACCGCGTGTATCACCGTCGAGTTTGGTGAGCACCACGCCATCGAAATTAATCCGTTTGTTGAATGCCTCGGCTGTGTTCACCGCGTCCTGACCCGTCATCGAATCCACTACAAAAAGCGTTTCGGTAGGGCTGAGGGCTTTTTTGATGTTCTCCACCTCGTCCATCATGACCTCGTCCACAGCCAGGCGGCCGGCGGTGTCAACGATGACTACGTCGTGGCTGTTGGCCTTGGCAAACGCAACGGCATTGCGGGCAATATCAACAGGGTTTTTATTCTCAATTTCCTTGTAAACTGCAACCCCTATGCTTTCAGCCAGTACGGATAATTGCTCAATGGCGGCAGGGCGATACACGTCGCAAGCCACGAGCAGGGGGCGCATTTTGCGCTGTTCTTTTAGGTATTTGGCAAGTTTGCCACTGAACGTGGTTTTACCAGAACCTTGCAGACCGGCCACAAGCACCACGCCGGGGTGACCTTTTACGTTAATGCCCACGGTCTGCCCGCCCATCAACTCGGTAAGCTCGTCGCTCACGATCTTGATCATCAACTGGCCGGGCGACACACTTTTTAGCACGTTTTCGGTGCCGAGGGCTTTTTCTTTCACCCGGTCGGTGAAGTCTTTGGCAATCTTGTAATTCACGTCGGCAGCTACCAAGGCCCGGCGGATTTCCTTGATGCTCTCGGCCACGTTGAGTTCTGTGATTTTGTGGCTGCCGCTCAATACCTTGAACGCACTATCTAAACGGTCGCTTAAACTTTCAAACATTGTATGGGACTGTTGACTATTGTAAGGTTGACTTTTGACTTTTGGGGGGCGAAGGTAGGAAGTCTGGAGGGAAAGACGGAACGTACGAACTTTGCGAAAGTTGAAAACTTTCGAGAAGTTCGTCCAGGTTACCGCCCTCCTCCACTCCTCCTCTGCGCAATCGTCGGATCCATCTCCATTGCCTTTTTACGCAATTCCTCGCCCTTGGCCAGATTACCCGAAGCCGAATAGGCCAGGCCCAAATCCCAAAGGAAGCCAGCCTCCTTAGGCGCCGCCTCTACCGCTTTTGTGAACCAGACAATGGCTTCTGTGTGATTGCCTTTGATGCCATTGGCTACACCCAGCAAGCGGGCGGTTTCAGGGTCATTTGGGTTTAATTGCCATGATTCGTTGAAATATTTGAAGGCATTGTCCATATCTTGTTTTTGCTCGCCATAATATTTACCGCCATCACGCAGTGCCAGTGCCAGGTAGGTTTTGAGTTTAGGATCATCTTGCGCGAGTTGGATGGCGCGTCGGTAGTCGGCAACCGCTTCAGGAAATTCTTTCAACACATAATGCGCCCCGCCCCGGCTGATGTAGGCATCCTTGTAATTTGGATAAATCTTGATGGCCTGATCGAGGTGTGGCTTGGCCTGTAGACACAGCGCACGTTGTTTTTCAAGGTCCTTTTCCTTCGTGGCGCGGTCAAAAAGCACTCCACCGCAAGCATTTTGAAGTTTTGCGCTATTGATAGAGACCTCTGCATCGGTCATGAAGAGTTTTTCATTGCTCTCCCAGGCGAAGTTGCGCACAACGGTTTTAATGGAATACAGGAAAATGGCTGCGCCAAAAATGCCGAGCACGAGATTTCTGTTTTTGCCCAAAAATTTTCCCAAAAACAAGGCTACAACAAAACAAAAACCCACCGATGGCATAAATGCAAAACGCTCCCCCATGTTCGTGCCAATCGGGAAAATCAGGTTCGACACAATGCCCAATGGCAGCAGGTAAAGTAAAATCCCGTATGCTGAAGGCTCGCGCCGCGAGATGCCGCGAACTGCCCAAAAACCCATAAAACCATATAATGCGAGGCTAAAAAGCACCATAGGGTTGCCAAAGGTCATTATGCCGATTTGACGGGGATAGTAGTCGTGCGTGAGCGGGTGTGGCACAAAAAGCAGTTGTACATACTTACCCAGTGTGTAGAAAATCGTAGCCAATCTTTCCGCGGGTGCGAACTTGACCCACTGATTTCCTTCCAATTTCAGGAACGGGTTGTTCATCAATTCCATCGGCTCGCCACCAAAACGCCATTGCAAGATGGAGCCTCGCAACAGGAAGAAGGCAGCAAAAGCAACAAAAATTGGAAGGCTTGTTTTCCAAATGGAGGCATTGGCAGTGTTTGGGCTGGCAGTACCCGATCTAAAGAACCACAATGCCATCGGTATCAATACCACAAAAGCTGCCGCATTTTCTTTGGAAAGGCAGGCAATGAAAAACGATACGCCTGCTGCCAAAGCCCACTTCGTTTCTTGTGTATCCCATGCTTTCAGCGTGAATAATAAAGCACTCAAACAGCCTAAAAGCGTCAATATTTCGTCGCAACCTTTGATGTTTGCCACCACCTCTGTATGTATAGGGTGTGCGGCAAAAAGTACAGTTGCCAGCCAAGCCACCATAGGGCCGGATTGCGCCAGAAGTGAAGATGGGTCACCTCGATGTTGGGCAAGCGTCAATGGGGGAGACAGTAACCGTAGTAACGTCCGGTAAAGCACCACGCAGGTCAGCGCGAAAAGCAGGACGGTAAAAAAGTGAAAAAGAAAGGGGCCGGTGCTAAACTGATACAAGATTGCAAATAATACCAGCGTCATTGGGCGATAACGCCCCCCAGTTACCAGGGCTTCTTTGCCTTCCACCTTGAAAAACCCAAAAAAGGTATCATTGGAGAGGATTCCACCGACACCTTTTATACCCTGTTGGGTAAACATGTTGTCGGTAATAACAATCGCATCATCAAGCACAAAGCCGTGCGTCAAGGTGTTCGCATAAAGCAAAAACGCAAAAGCGAATATTAATCCGCTTTGCAGCATGATGTTGTTGAAAAAGCTGGGCGATTGGGACTTCCAATTATCTGTGGCCTCATGGACTTGAGGGGCAGTGCGGGTGTGCTTTTGAGGGATTGGCTTGCGTTGTTGTTTGGACATGGCTGATAATTTCGTCGGCGAAAGAACGGGAATTTTTTGCTGCCCCAAACCTCACAGGTTTCAAAAAACCTAAGGCGTTTCGAGAGAATAAGGCGGAAGCTACAACTACCTTCGCCCGCTCAAAACTTTTCCTATTTTGAACTGCAACATTTGTCACGCGCCCACTCAAGAAGTTTTTCGGGCCAAAATCCTTGCAAAATACGAGGCGCCCTATTTCCAATGTCCTTAGTGCGGTTTTTTGCGGGCGCCTGATCCTTTTTGGTTGCCGGAATCTTATGCTTCAGCCTCCACCTTAGCGATAACATCCTTTTTTCCACCGAATTGCAACCCATTCCGCACCCCACGCCAGAAACTTGGTGGTACATCCTGCCAGAAATCGGGCAGCATATCTCGTTTTTTTCCAAAAAATCATTGGAAGCACTCGCCAAACGGAGGGGCCTACATTTGAGCACCAAAGGGAAAAATCTGCACTTATTATCAAGACGCAAAATTGTTGTACCGCTGCTTTTTAAGGCTTTGTCTTACCATCAAATTGCGGGTTTTTTCAATACCGTGATGCCTGGACGGAGGTCGCTTTTGCCGCGGGATTTTGACTTTTTGAAGGAAAAACTTAAAGGATAAAGGAAGCGCTCCTTTTTGCAAACTAAACGTGGATTTTAAAAAACACATAGGCACATAGAGCACATAGTGTATTGATTTTGAAGACTATGTGCTCTATGTGCCTATGTGTTTTTCAAATCTCCGCCAGCCTTCCGGAATGCCTTATAAGCTCCCTTGCCAAATTTAGAACCATTGAAAACCATGCTGGGTGCCCGTTCTTTTTGCTCCTCCTGTGGCAATGCATTGAATTCGCAACATTTTTCCGAACAGCATCCTGCATACTTTTCGCGGCAGTCGTCGCATTGGATAAACAGGATGTGGCAGTAAAGATTGGCGCAGTTGGTGTGCGAATCCGCTGGTTTGCCGCACTGGTGGCATTGGGCAATCACATCGGGACTGATGCGCTCGCCAAGGCGTTCGTCAAACACAAAGTTTTTACCTAAGAATTTGTTTTTCAAGCCTTTGGCTCGTACTTGTCGATCGTATTCAATGATCCCGCCTTCGAGTTGGAATACATTTTCAAAGCCGTTATGTTTCATGAACGCACTGGCTTTTTCGCATCGAATCCCACCAGTGCAATACATTAAAATCTTTTTGTCGCGTTGTTCGGCCAGCATCTCGGCCACCATTGGTAATTCCTCCCGGAATGTAGCGGCATCGGGCGTAATAGCGTTTTCAAAATGGCCTACTTCGCTTTCGTAATGGTTGCGCATATCCACAATGATGACATCGGGTTCTTCACTGGCCTGGTTCCATGCTTCGGCGTTCAGGTGTGTGCCCGTTTTCGATGGATCGAAGGTCGGGTCCGTCAGTCCATCGGCTACAATTTTATCTTTAACCTTGATTGTCAGCGCGAAAAATGATTTGCCTTCGGCTTCTACGGCCACATTGAGCCGCATCCCGCGAAACATTTCGTACGCATTCATCAGTGTCTTGAACTGCTCAAAATGCGTTTCTGGCACAGAAATCTGGGCGTTCACACCCTCCTGCGCGATATACGTGCGCCCCCTCACGCCCAAGGCATCCCACCAGGCGTATAATTCGTCGCGAAAGGCTTGAGGTTCAGCAATTTGAGCGTATTTGTAAAAGGAAAGTGTGACCCTTTTTACCGGATCTTTTTGTAAGAGTTCTTTCAACTCACGACGATTCACGCGGTTGTGGAGTGCTTTTTTCGGACGGCGCGCGGGGAATGCCGCAATTTCAAGCGGAGCGATAATGGTTTTCTCAATCATGGCTGTCAATAAAGCACAAATTTCCGATGCCAGACTGAGAGCGGCAACTATTTCAGGCTTCAATTTTATTCAGTGGGAACTTATGAGTGTAAAATTCAAGTTTAAGCCCCCATTAATTTTAAGTGGCTGAGAAAGAAGTTTGGCAAAAAAGCCTCACTTTTGGGGTGTTGTTTCTCAATCATGCCAATAACGTCACAAAAATTTTGACCTATGGACTGGAGAAGGCTCAACGGCCAACGCATCGAAAAACCCTTGCTCTCCGCTGTGGAAGAGACCATTCGCAGGGAGAACGCCGAGGGTTTCAAATTGAAAGTTTGCATCGGAACTGATTCGCAAGTAATCGGCACTGAAGTGCATTTTGCGACCGTAATCGTGTTTTTGCGCGAAAAACGGGGCGGTTTCATGTTTATTTCCAATGACAAGAGCAAACGCAACATGACCATCCGCGAACGAATGATCCTCGAAGTAGGTCGTTCTGTGGAGGTGGCATACACCCTTTGCGAGCTGCTCGACCGCTACGACGTGGCGCTTGAAGTACACGCTGACATTAATACAGACCCATCATTTGAAAGTAATACCGCGCTCAAGGAAGCAATGGGCTATATCCTTAGCATGGGCTTTGTGTTCAAAGCCAAGCCTGATGCTTTTGCCTCTTCATGTTGTGCCGACAAGGTGATTTGAGACAGTGGCGGTAGCAGTGGCAGTTGGCAGTAGCAGTAGGCGCGACCCACTGCTACTGCCACTGCCACTGCCAACTGCTACAGCTTTCACTTACCAAGTCTGAATGTAGCAGAGCCGAGCAAACCTCTGTCGCAGTAAATTCCCACCACATAGTTGCCTGTTTTGAGTCGCTCATCGAACTTGTGCACAAAAGAGATCCGCTGCACAGAGGTTAAATTTACATCCTTGGTTTCTTGCGCTGTGATTTCTACAGGTCCGGCAGGGGCATTGATGGTAGTTTTTACAGCATTCTTGCTCATAATGGGTGTGCCCTGATCGTTGGTCATGGCCATGTAGAGTTTTTGCTCGCCTTGGTAAGCTTCTGGTACGGAGGCAAGGTCAAAACTAACAAAGATTTCGCGGGCTTTTTTGGCGCGGGTGGTGAGTTTGTCGCCACGGCGTTCGCATTGTACGGAAAAGGAAGTCGCTTTGAAGGTAGCCGATTGCGTCTTTTTTATCTGTGACTCCAACTGTTTGGCGAGGTCTTGTACTTGCCCGCTGAGGTCGGTGTTGGCGCCTTGGAGTTGTGCGTTATCACTCGTAAGTTGTTCAACCTGAGCCTTTAATTGATCGTTCTCCAGGCGAAGACCTGTGATAATCGTCTCCAATTCGATTTTGGCTTTTTTCAATTCTTCCACCTGGGCCCGGAGACTTGCAAGGTCTTTTACGGTGCTGGCTTTTATTTGACGGATAACAACTTCCTTTTCTTGTACTTGTTGGGCGGAAGATGCCACGCGACCTTCAAGGCTTTCATACTCCGTGCGCAAGGCGGAGTAAGCATTTGTCATACTGTCGAGTGAATTGGAAATTTGCGTTTTTTCGGCTTCCAATGCCACACGCTCGGCTTCCATTTTTTCGTTTTCGGCCAGATAGTTTTTTGACTTTTGCCAAAAGAAAAATCCAAGACCGGCAGCCAGCAGCAACAGCACACTGACCACAATTGCGACGGTACGGGAGTTTTGATTGTCACTCATTGTTAATAGTCTATTTTAGGTGATGGATGATTGATTAACTTACTTTATGTTTCTCAATTGCGTTGGGATCGTATTTGACATGGAGATTAATCCACATAAGGCGCGAAATGCGAAAGACATAGACAAAATTGATCACGACAAATATACCCAGTAAACTGAAAGCCACGGTTTGGCTCCACCCCAAAAACCAATGAAAAAAAGCGACAAAAAGCAGACAAAACCATCCCGTCCAGATGTACGAAATGAACATAGAGCCATAATAGTAACCAGGCTCGGGGAAATAGTTGAGATTGCATTTGGGGCATCGCTTGAGCATATCAAAGGGCCTAGTGAAGGCCCAGCTCCCAGTCTCGAACATTTCACCTTCATGACAACGAGGGCATTTGAGATGGAAAATGCTGTACCACTTTGATTCTTTTTTGAAAATTGACATTATTCTTGACGTTGGACTATTGGACGTTGGATTATTGGACTTTAGACCTTGGAATTTTTGGACTCGAAACCTTCGTTTTTAGGCGTCTAAAGTCCAATAGTCCAATGTCTAATGTCAGATAAAACGCAAAGGTCATTACTCTATGCGAGAGTATTCTCAACTTTGCTATGGAAATTAATGCGCAAGCACTGGTTCCTACCTCATCTACCTGTTGAACTAGGGGAAAAGCTATAGCGGAATATCCGATTAAAATGACCACCGACGAACTACTTCTCCGGCTTCGGGAACAAGACCGAACCGCACAAAAATGGCTTTATGAACGGTATTCACCGCTCATGTTCAGTGTATGCAGGCGTTATTTGCGTACACGTGAGGACGCAGAAGAGGCCTTGGTGAGCGGTTTTTTCAAGGTTTATTCGCAAATTGAAAGTTTTTCCGGTGCTGGCAGTTTTGAAGGCTGGATGCGGCGAATCATGGTGAATGAATGCCTCATGACCCTGCGAAAAATCCAACCACTCGTATTCCCGGGTGACGAAGCCCAAATCCCCGATTATCCAGATAGTTTTAGTATTGAAGCCGATATTTCTGCCCGCGAAATACTTGAATTGCTGGACCTGTTGCCTCCAGGATACCGTACCGTTTTCAATCTTTATGTGCTGGAAGGCTTCAAGCACATCGAAATTGCAGATATCCTGGGCATCAGCATCAACACCAGTAAAAGTCAACTCATACTTGCTAAAGAAAAACTCCGTAATCTCTTGAAAACCAAAGGCTTTTTTTAATTATGCCAGACATTTTTGATTTTTTCAAAGAAAACGAGGACAAACTTCACGAACGCCCATCCGAAAAGGTTTGGCAAAAATTGGAGCAAAAACTCGAACGTACCCGTCGCCCCAAGCGGCGCGGCATTCGCTTCTTGCAACTCTGGGTGGTGGCGCTTGTAATTCTAATTTTAATCTTTGCGGCTGTGATGGTTTGGCATTTTACGCGACGATGATAAACTCAAAACTTATACTTGTTGTTAGAGCTTGCTTTTATGATTTCGAGTAGTTCAAAAGCAAAAACTGGTTCAATCAGCATGAAAATCACGCTTACACTTTTCGTTTTTACATTGCATTGCGCAACGTTATTGGCCCAAAAAACCGTTGCAACAGACGAGCAGGCATGGTTCGCTGTTTTTAATCAAACGAGGATCTCAAATAAGTGGGGACTTTGGTTCGATGCGCATTTACGGCTTAAGGACAACTATGTGGGCGATCTCTCACAAAGTATTATCCGCTTTGGGCCGACCTATTTTCTAAGCGACGATGTGCGACTAACCGCTGCTTACGCTTACGTGCACACATTCCCTGGTCCGGGCCATGCGAGCATTGCTTTGCCTGAACACCGCCCCTGGCAGCAAGTGCTTTGGTACACCCGAAACCCAAAAGTTCGTCTTACACAATCCTTTCGTTTAGAGGAGCGATACAGAAGGAAAACATTGACGGACAATGAGTTGGGGGAAGGTTATAATTTCAGTTGGCGACTTCGGTACAATTTCTCTTTGTTCACACCGATCACCCAAAAACGATTTGAGCCAGGAGGTTTGCAGTTTCTGTTGAACAACGAGGTTTTTATCAATTTCGGGAAAAATATCGTGTACAATCACTTTGACCAGAACCGGTTTTTTGTCGGGCTGGTGTATCAGGTAAACAAAAATGCCCAACTTCACGGCGGCTACATGCATTTATATCAGCAACTCGCTTCGGGAAATCAGTTCCGAAACCAACACACTGTGCGGGTGTTTTACTTTCACAACTTTGATTTAAGAGATAGAGAATGATGCGATCGCTTGATATGGCACCCACACTGATCCCCTTCCACTCCAAGCCACAACCCTCTTTCAACAAGAATTTCGACTTGCTCATCCGGCACCTGCACGAGATGAAGGCTGCGGGTTATGAGACGTATATCTGTTCTGAAAATCCAAAACAGTTTGACCGTTTGTCCGCGATTTTCAAGGAATTGAAGGCGAATTTACCCGCTGGAGATGCCAAGACAGGGGTCCAGTTCCTGCCCGTCGAAATACCTATCCATGAAGGATTTATTGACGAGGACCTGAAAATCGAAGTCCTCACCGACCACCAGATTTTTCAGCGTTACCACCAGTACAAGGTTAGGCAAGGTTTTACCAGAGACCAAGCGCTCAACGTAAGGGTGCTGCGCGAACTATCGCCGGGAGATTTTGTGACACACATTGACCATGGTATTGCCAAGTTTGCCGGACTCCAGACCATCGAAATCGGCGGGCAAAAACAGGAGGCCGTTCGGCTCAATTTCAAAAACAATGACATTGTGTACGTGAGCATCCACTCCCTGCACAAGATTTCCAAATACCTCGGGAAAGAAGGCGAAACGCCCCAACTTGCCAAGCTCGGCTCGGATGCCTGGAAGCAACTCAAAGCGCGGACCAAGAAGAAAATCAAAGACATCGCCGCTGAGCTCATTAAACTCTATGCCTCCCGCCGCGCCGCCAAAGGCCATGCTTTCCCGCCTGACGATGTGCTTCAGACGGAGCTTGAGGCCAGTTTTATTTATGAAGACACGCCCGATCAATACAAAAGCATTAATGATGTGAAAGCTGACATGGAGCGTGAGTACCCAATGGACCGTCTCATTTGTGGCGATGTGGGTTTTGGAAAAACAGAGGTTGCTATTCGTGCGGCTTTTAAAGCTGTTACTGACGGCAAGCAGGTGGCTGTACTGGTGCCCACCACAATTTTGGCTTTGCAGCATTGGCGCACGTTTACGGAGCGGCTGGTGGATTTTCCGGTCACTGTGGATTACATCAACCGTTTTCGCACCGCAAAAGAGAAAAAAGCGATTCTTGAAAAATTGAAAATTGGTCAGATAGACATCGTAATCGGCACCCATGCGTTGCTGAGCAAAGACGTGGTATTCAAAGACTTAGGCTTGTTGGTGGTGGATGAAGAGCAAAAATTTGGCGTAGCCAGCAAAGAAAAACTTCGCTCGATGAAGGTCAACGTGGACACCCTCACGCTCACTGCCACCCCCATCCCGCGCACCCTGCAATTCTCGCTCATGGCGGCCCGCGACCTCTCGGTCATCCGTACACCGCCGCCCAACAGGCAGCCGATTCACACCGAAATTCGGGTGTTTGATGAGGATCTTATTGCCGAGGTAATACACACAGAACTCAACCGTGGAGGGCAAGTCTACTTTGTGCACAACCGTGTAAACGACCTTTCGGCCATCGTAGAAACCATCAAACGGTTGTGCCCCGATGCCGAAGTTGCATTTGCGCACGGTCAGATGGACTCCGACCACCTTGAAAAAGTGCTGGTGGACTTTATTGACCGAAAATTTGATGTTCTCGCCTGTACCAACATCATCGAAACTGGTCTTGACATCCCAAATGCCAACACGATCATCATCAACCGCGCCGACATGTTTGGCCTTTCTGATCTCCACCAACTGCGAGGCAGGGTAGGGCGGAGCAACCAAAAAGCCTACTGCTATTTGTTCGCGCCGCCTATGAGCGTACTCACTGCGGAAGCGCGTAAACGCCTGAAAACCATAGAAGAATTCACAGATCTTGGTTCCGGGTTTCAGGTCGCCATGCGCGATTTGGACATTCGGGGAGCGGGCAATTTGCTTGGTGGAGAGCAGTCGGGTTTTATTGCCGACATCGGTTTTGAGACCTATCAAAAAATCCTGGACGAGGCCATTCAGGAATTGAAAGAGACGGATTTTAAGGATTTGTTCCAGGAGGAAATTGCCCAGAAAGGCTCTTATGTACGCGACGTTACCATCGAAACGGATGTGGAAATGCTCATCCCCAGCGAGTACGTAACCAATACGCAGGAACGCCTCAACCTCTACACCGAGCTCAATAATGTAGATAGTGAAGAGGGCATTGCCGCCTATTCCAAAAGAATGGAAGACCGGTTTGGCAGATTGCCCAAACCCGTGAATGCGCTATTCGACGGCTTGCGCCTGCAATGGCTGTGCAAGAAAATCGGCTTTGAACGTTTGATTCTAAAAAGCGGCAAACTCCGTTGTTACTTCCTGAGCGATCCACAATCCTCTTTCTATGCCACCGAGCATTTCCAAAAGTTCATGACCTTCATTCATAAACATGGCCGAGTCATGGGCGTTTCGCTCAAGCAGACGAATAAAGAACTCATTCTGGTCCAGGATGATGTGCGGAGCATGAAAGCGGTGAAGGGGTTGCTGGAGCAGTTGGTGGCGGCGCTGGGGTGATGGATAATTGCTGGGAATGCTTATTTTTGTGAAAAAATTCGGCTCATGCAACTGACATTAGAAATCAAAAACCCCTCAGATTGGGAATTGCTTTTGACTTTTTTGACCCAAAAAGGTATTGCTTTTCACCTTTCTGGGAAGAAGCCCGATGTTAATGGCAAAATCAAAACTGTTCCCAAGAAGCAGAATCGCCTCCAAATGGTTGCTCACATGAAAGGTGTTCTGCCCAACGTGCCGTACTCCAAATACGATGCTTATGAGCAGTAGAATCTTTCTCGACAGTTCCATTTTAATCGAGTATACTAAAAACTCAAGGCCGGAATTGTTTGAAGCGTTGCTGGAGGACGAAAGATTCGACTTGTATTTCGGTTCACCAGTTATCAGCGAGTACCTGTTCCATTTTTTGGCGATTGCCGGAAACAAATCCCCTCTAAGCATCAAAATGAGTGGGCAAATCGGCACCTTGCTGGCCAAAGCCAATCCACTTGACATTTTCCGCCCACTTGTCTTTTTACCCGATGCAGCCACACTGCTTCCGGATTCGGTTCGGTTGATGAGGCAGTACAATTTGTTGCCAAATGATGCTATGATTCTGGCACTCTGCAAGATGCACGGCATTGAGGTAATTGCCAGTTACGACCCAGATTTTGAGCCGGCCTGCTCAGAGGAAGGGGTGTTGTTGATTCAGTCGGTCGAGGCGTTTGTCAATTCGCTTCCCGGTCTTGAGGCGGAAAGTCGCGGCTTTCACTTCAAATAGGCAACCCCTCACCCATTCTCCACCGCCGAACCCTCCTGCCACCTCCCATACACCTCCCAATACACCTGCACCACCGCAGGTGGAGGTTCATACCGAGCATCTTCCAGGTCATCTCTCCGCTCCTGATCGAATCGCCAATCACAGCCTTCCTCCTTCAATACCTCAAAAATGTGGCGAAAAATCACGCCACACTTTGCACGATCTTCCTCATAGAGTAGCCCCATGTAAAAGTCAATGTAGCGGTATTTGTCATTCACCGGGTAGTGTTCATTGATAAAATCTGCTATGAAGCCTCCAAGCCTCCTGATATACAGCACCATTGGGTGCTGTGACATTGTTGTTTTCAGAAAAGACACTCCATACCCCGTCGCCAAGCAGGTCGAGCAAGTCCTCCAATGGAGTACCAGAAACTTGGAGGGACTCATTTTCAAAATCTTCGAGATTGGGCTTGGCCATTGGGCGTCCAGCCTTTTGGGCCGAGGACTCAAAATTGCGGTGCATTTGCAAGCTGCGTTCATGGCGTTCTTGCGGGGTAGGATATTTAGCAGTAAAAAGCGGGGACAGTTCCCAGCCATTGGGCGCAAATTTTGCGATCAGCATTTCTGGCGGCAGAAATATTTTTTCCAACAGCGCCTTGCAATCTTTTTCAGATTTTTCATTAACTTGCATAGCGTTACCCAACCAAGTTCTAATTCTCAAAGTTCAGTCCCGAACAATTAAAACCATTTGATCATGCAAAAATACATCCGCCAACTTACCGCCGATATACAGGCGGCCGCTCGATTGGAAGCATACGAGCCAACCCCAAAACTACAAATCACTTCTATTGAAGATCATTTTGCGGAAGTGGAAGCCTGGCTTGAAAATGATTTGCCGCAAGAACGTATCGGAGAAATCCTGGGATTGGAGGCCATTCAATTTCCTCCTGCCGACCGGCTCAACAGAAACCAACTCCGCAAAATTTGCGAGGCTTTTGAGCAGACGATGCAGAGCTACAATGTATCCTTTGATTTTCCAAAGCGCTTGCCTTGGAAAATACGCTATCAATTGCTGGTGAGCAAATTAGAGGAATCGGTCATGATTTGCGACGATGGGTTTGTCACGGTAGAGTTCTGTGAATATGATCCCTCAGTATGCCCTTTTGGAAGTCGTTACTGCACCTGCAAGCAGTATGAAGCCTGTGTGCCTGATTTCAATCTTAATCTGAGCGAATGGGCTAAAGCGTTGATTCAACACATCAGCGCGGCCCAAAAGTTGATCTCTGACCATCAGCATTTCCAACTTCGGTACGACGATGATGATGATGATCGCGATTTAGCACTGCTCGGCAAACCTATTTTCGAATGGCTAAATATCGACATCACTCGCTTCCCTGCAAATGAAGACGTGGGCTACGACGACACACTCGGGATTGCGGAGGCAATCATTGACCTGTTCCCAGAAGAAGCATGGTCCTGGATCATTGATGCATCGCTAACGGAACGGTATGAGACCTGCATCTCGTTGCTAAAAGTAAAAGCCACCTATGATTATTCAGGTGTTTTCTACACCAGCAGCGTAGAAATGGAATTTTTTGAACGCATTTTCCACTTTTACTTTGACCAACGAGAACGCAGAAAAAAGGATGATGATTGGCCTTTTTAGTATTTACCGCACCACCGTCACATCGCCCGAAAACACCTCCGTTTCTCCATTCACATACTCAACCTCCACAACATAAACATACACCCCCGGGCTAACATCCTGGCCTTTGGCTTGACCACTCCAGCCAAACGTGGGGTCATTGGGCAAGAAGTTGAGGTTTTCAAATAACAGCTCGCCCCAGCGATCGAAAATCCGCATGGAGCGTACTTTGCTAACCTCTTCTCCGGCAAAAACCGACACGATGTTGTTCTGACCATCCGAACTGGGCTTGATGACATTTGGGATGAACAGGCGCTTTTCCTTATCCACGATGATCAAAATCTCGTCCCGGGCGGTGCAGCCTGCAGAATCCGTCACCAATAGATTGTAACGAACGGTATTGACCGGGAAAGCGAGCGTGATCAAGGAATCCGGCCGGTCTAAATATTCAACCGGCGTCCAAACGAATGATTCCACTTCGCTGAAGTTCAGATTTGCCTGCAAAAGCACCACATCGCCCAAGTGTATAGTCGTGTCGGGGCCAAGGTTCACGGTAAGTTCAGCAGGGTCGGGCACGGTCGCATCCGCATCGCTGAAACAGCCATTGGAGTCTTCCACACCAATCACCTGCACACCGCTACCAAGTGCCGGGATGGTGACAGGGAAGACATCGGTCGTTTGTAACACGTTGTTGTTCAGGCTCAAGGAGAAAGGCCCTGCGCCACCCGTTACTCCTGTGATGGTGACGGAACCATCGTTGTCGCCAAAACAGGTAGGCGATTCGGTTGTAAACGAGATCCCCAGTTCAGGTGCGGCAATCAGCGTGTAATTATCAGTATAAGTGCAACCGATTTGGTCGGTCAGTGTAACAGCGTAATCTCCGGCACCCAGATTGGCATTCGTCAGTCCTATTACACCATTGCTCCAGGAAGCACTTATGGGTGAAATGCCGCCGATGGGGGAGACAGTAATCGAACCATCGTTGGTGAGTGGGCAACTGGTATTGAATCCGTTGAAATCAGAAAGCAAACTCGTTGCACTCACGCTGGAAATGGTCACAGTAGCGCTTTGCCCAATTACGGCTGGACAAGCAGTGCCTGTCGCTACGAGGTTCGTAATGGTGTAAGTCGTTGTGCTGGAAGGAGTTACGGTAAAGGTCGCCCCATTTTGCACCCCCGTCAATTGTGTCGGAGGTGTTGTGCCAGCAATCGTCACGTCATAACTTGTACCTCCGCTCAAAGTCAAAGTGAGTACGGCGGAATTGCCCGCACAAATACTGATATCGCTGGAAATCGAACCGGTAGGCGTAGGCGTTACGATCACTGTGGCTTGACCATCAACAGTGCCAGGGCAGTTTGCATCGGCTACGGACACCAGTGTAAAGACCTGGTTTTGCTGCACATTGTTGGTCAAAATGTTGAACGAATTGCTGGGAGTGCTTACGGGCGCCTGTGGAATTCCATTCAAAGCATACACAAACTGATAGGGACCAACGCCAGCCAACTGTACCTGGAACGTAGCGTCGTCTCCTTCGCACAAGGTTACATCCCCAACAATAAGTGCTGAAGGAGGAAAGTGGAATACCACCGGAACACCTGGCGAAACAGAAAGGCATGGGTCGTTCAAATCTACTGTGCCACCCAGTGTACTGCCCGCCACAGCCACGATGTAATACGTTATGCCAGCAGTCATACCTACCTGGAACCCAAATTGAGGTAAATTGCCCTGAGCCAATATGCCCACAGGCAAAATGGCCGGGTCGGTGCATAACACATAAATCAGCATGTCATCCGCATCAAGCGTTTGATTTCCAGCGGATTGTGCAGAAACAGTTCCAGCGGGCAAACAGCCATTCAAAGCATTGGAAAGCGTCCCTGCATTGGTTAGGCAAGCACAACTGGCCATTCCCGACAGGGTAGTGGTGCAACCGGTAGGATTGCCAATAACGACATTATACGGCTGTGTGCCGGGGTATGAAATAGAGGTAAATGTGGTGTCTGTCAGGGTACCTTGAATGCCCAAGACGGTATATGTTGGATTTGTCTGCGCCCCATTGCCAATGTCAAATGTGAGGGTGTATGTTTCATTCGCCAAGTCGCAATTAACTGACAGGTTGAGCACTTGGGGAGGGTTGGATATAATAACCGAAGCATTTCCGCTTATGGTTCCGGGGCAATTGCCCGCGCCTGTTACATTTACCAGGGAGTAGCCAGTGCTGATCGGTGGAGAAACCTGAATGGTATATGGGTTTTGAGTAATTCCGGTCAAAGGCGTTTGTATACTGCCATCGGTGTATGCAAAGTCAAATGGCCCGTCACCTGTAAATTGCACCACAATGCTGGCTTGACTTCCAGGACAAACTTCGGGCGCACCCGAAAGCGCAGCAGTGACTTCTGGTCGCCACATAACGGTCGGGCCAGGTATAATTGACAAACAAGGGTCATTAAGGTCTACTCCGTTTGGACCGCCAATATTGCCTGCCACCGCCACAATAAAGTATTGCGTGGAGGTCATCATTGTAGCTGGGTTGAAAGCAAAAGAAGGCGTGCTACTCACATTCACGATCGTCCAGCTGGGTGGCATATTTGATTGGCCAACAAGGAAATAGAGTAAGGTGTCGCCAGTTTCCAGGAAGGCGCCAGCAGCTGACGAAGTGCTCACTGTTTGGCCATAACAAGGCGTCAGCGGTGAAGGATCCATTATCCCTGCATTTGTCGTACAGGCGCAGTCTACCGAATCAGAGAAAATGTAGCTGCCGCAGTTCCAACTGTCGGTAATGAGTACCGAATAAGGCTGTCCGCTGGGGATTGGGTTGCTTACAAAGTGCCCTGTAGCAGGGTCGTAAATGCCAGTAATGTTTGCGACAGAAATGGTATTCAGATCACCTTGTGCAATATCGAATTCAACTGTGTAGGTCTGCGTAGCCTGCGAGCAATTAATGGTAAAATTATCTGCTCCAACAGGAGGATGCACATTTACCACTGCAGTTCCTGTCACTGATCCGGTACAATTGGCATCGGAAACGGAAGTCAGCACGAAGGTTGCCGTCTGTTGCAGGGTAGCATTTAAGAGAAAGGCCGTCTGCGTGGCGGTTACGCTAAACGGGTTGCCGTTGTTGGTATAACCCAGAGTAAAATTGGCGGTACCAGTCAGGGTTACCAAAAGCGCTTGACTGCTGCCTGGACAAATGTCGAAAGTGGCGCTCGCGAGCGTTGCAGTAGGTGTAGCGAGCCATTGTACAGGTGTGCCGATCGCGACCGTTAGACAAGGGTCGAGCAAGTCAATCATTCCGCTTCCATCCGGGTTTCCTACTATGGATGATACGTAATACGTTATGCCTGTTTGCATTGCCCCCCCAAACATGAACGAAGGCGTTGTGCTCCAACCCAAAATAGTGCCCAAGGGTACGCTGGGGTTGGTATGAATAATGTACATCAACTGGTCATCCAAATCCAGCACCGTGTTTTGAGCTGCTGGTACATTTAGAACGGTGTTTTGACATGCATTGACGGGTGTTTGATCCATGATTCCTGCATCTCCCGTGCAATTGCAATTCGACATTCCGCTGATCGTGTCTTGCCCACAGCCATTAGCATCCATAAGTGTCGCAAAGAAATTGCCGGAGGCAAAAGGGATTGGAATGCTTGTAAAGGAGTTGCCGGAGAAAAAACCCGCCAGTCCTGAAAGGTTGAAAGGAGGCGCTCCAGAAACAATGTCGAAAGAGACGGTATATGTAGCGTTGCCGTAATCGCATTGGGTAGTCACATTGCTCACAACTGGTGGCTGAGCAACAACAATGGTGGCCATACCCAGTGCCTGTCCGTTCGGGCAATATTGATCCGCCACGCTGTCCAACTGGATCACGGTATTTACTAATGGCGCAATCGTCCAGGAATACGAACTGCCGGTGATGCCGCCCACGGGCGGCTGCTGCATTCCTAAAATATCCGTCGCAAAGGTAAACGGCGCCGTTCCAGAGAAATTCACGGTCAGCGTTATGGAGTCCCCCTGGCAGATATTGAAGTTTGTCACCCCCATATCTCCTACTGGTGGGGCATGGAAAATCACAGGTGTTCCTTGCGAAATCACGGTACAAAGATCGCTTGTATCTACCAGTCCCATAGGGCTGATGTTCCCCGCAATGGCTGAGATATAATAAGTTGTACCAGTAGTCATCCCGGCCAGTAATCCAAAAGAGGGGATATTGTTCCAGCCAAAAATAGTCCCAATGGGCAGCGCTGGGTTGGAATGGAGGATATAGAGCAGCGTATCGTTGCCATCATTTACAAAACCGCCGTTGTAGGCTGCGTTGATAACCTCGCTCTCGCAGGCTTCTATTAGTGCAAGGCCCATTGTGCCGGCTTCTGTCAGGCAGTTGCAGGTATTGGCGCCACTGACCGTTACATCTCCGCAGTTGTTCGCATCGCGGAAGGTAAAACTATACGGCATTGCCAGTGGGATGGGGTTGCTGGTCCATTGGCTGCCTGAAAACGAACCGCCATTCCCGCTAACCAGGCTGAGTGGAAGGGTTGCGCCCAATACATCGAAGCTGACGACATAAGTGCCCGCGGCGAAATTGCAATTTATGTTCAGGTTGGTATGGCTGGGTGCATAGTTGACGGTAATGACCGCTGGCACACCCGTTATGATGCCTGTACACCCCGGGGATTCTATACTCGTGAGTTCGTATGTTGTGGTGGAGGTTACATTAACAGGGATAATGTAGGGGTCATCAAACGTAGTGTCAGGCTGTTGTGCAACCCCGTTGATGGTATAGTTAATCGTGAATGGCCCTGTTCCCGTAAAGTCAATTGAAACCTGCGTATTCGCTGAATCGCAAAAAGTCGCACTGCCTAAAAACTGGGCATTGGCGGGCGTGAATACAAAAACTACTACTTGCCCAACCGCAGTATCGGTACACAAGGAATCCGAAATTTCTATCAATCTGTAAATGGTGCCAATGTTCGGGTTCACAGGTAGCACCAATGGGCTTACCGTACTGGTGGCAGTGAGTGTATCATTGTTGGCCCTGTAAGTTACAGTCCATGGTCCGGTACCCGTAAAAGTGAAGATAATATTGGTGCCAGAACCCACCTGGCAAATTTGCCCACCCCCCGAAATGGTAACCGTTGGATTGGGATTTACCCTAATGGTGGCAAGTCCGGAGGTTGATCCTCCACAACTCCCCGAACTGACACTCGTAAGCGTATAAGTGGTTGTTGCCGTGGGGCTTACAGTAATGATAAAAGGATTTATACTGGTAGTGATCGTATCAACGGGTACACCATTGGCAGCATAGGCGAAAGTCCAGGGAGCAGTGCCTGTAAAACTGATTGACAACGGCGCTGAATGTTCGTTGCAAATGGTATCCGTTCCGGAAATAGTGGCTGTAGGAGGCGTGGTGACATCCACCGTATAAGTGCCACTAACACTACCACCAGGGCAACTGCTATTGCTGATGTCTGTCAAGACGTAAGTAGTGGGAATGGCGGGCGTTACTGGTATTTGAAAGGTTCCATTGCTGGTCGTTATGGGTGCTTGAGGCGTACCATTCACGGTATAAATGAATGTATAAGGCGCCATGCCAGTAAAAGTAAAATCAAGGGTGTCGCTCTGCCCCACACAAATGGCATTGGTTCCGGAAGCCAAAGTGCCAATTACCCCCGATTGAACGGTTATCACGGCAGACCCTGAAGTTGTGCCATCACAGCTACCCGAGGCAACACTTACCAATTCAAGTGTCGTTGTTGCGGTATAGGTTGACGTGATAAAATAGGGGCTATTGCTCGTAGTGATTGGCGATTGGTCCACTCCATCAATGGAATAAACAAACGTCCAGGGCGCCGTGCCGGAGAACGTGACTGGTATCGTAGTGCTTTGTCCAGAACAGATCACGGGGTTGCCAGTAATAAAAGCAGTAGGATGTTCAGCTACAATTACCACATGGCTGCCACTTGCAGTACCGGTACATCCATTGCTGGTGACGCTGGTTAAGGTATAAGTGGTAGTGCCAATAAGTGGGTTCACACTCAGGATATAATCCGGCCCGGTAGCGGTGATGGCTGGCTGGGGCACGTTATTGATGGTATAAATAAAGGTGTAATCGTCCGATCCGTTAAAATCAATTTGCAAATCAAGTGCATCCCCTACACAGAGATTGCTGGGGCCGGGAACCAACGTTGCAGTAGGTGCCGGAATAACGGTGACATCAAAAGATCCCGATACATCCGCCACACACCCGTTGCCACTCGTCATGCTGACTGCAGTAATGGTGGCATTTGCGTTCAGGGCCACATTAAAGGTAAAAGGGTCACTATTGGTGTTCAAAGGCGGCTGATCTACTCCATCAATGGCATAAGTAAAGGTATAAGGAGCAGTGCCGCCATTAAAATTGACCGAAAAATACAGCCGGCTGCCCCAGGCAAAGATTCGGAAGGCTGGTCATACTAAAACTGGCAGAAATCGCTGGAAACAGCGACACCGAGAAGGTCTGGTCAGGACCAATGCAGCCTTCTGCTGATACAGCATGAACGGTCACTGTCCCGCTAATAGGGAAAGGAACAGGGGGGGCAGTTCCGCTGATGTTTCCAGTTCCGCTGGGAGGGAACAAAGGATTTGGTGGTAGCCCGTTTATGGTCCAATGGTATGTTGCACCCGGGTCGCTGCCTGTAAAAATGATGTCCACCATATCGCCTGCACAAGCCACCACGTCGGCGGGGTCGTCAGTCTGTGGCAGCGGATTTACCGTGATTGTAAATGTTTCAGGTACTCCGCTACAGCCAGGTGATACGGGTGTTACGGTGATGGTTGCAATTTCTTGTTGCGAAAGGTTAGTGGGCGGGGTAAAATCTAAGTTGCCAGAACCGGAAGCACCCAATCCTATAGCGGTATTGTCATTTGTCCAGTCAAAGGTAGGAGCAGGGGTGCCAGTTCCTGTAAACATGACCATAACATCTTCCCCTGCGCATACTTCTACATCAGGAACAGGGTCAACAGTTGGCAGAGAACCAGAGACGGTCACATCGTCAAACCAGTAAGTTTCAGCAGTAGATTTGTTGGCAGGCTGTATTCGAACACGGATGGTATTACCAGAGAGGCCAGATACTGTAGCAGGGCCAGGAGGTGCAGCTCCACACACATATTGAAATTGAACCCATGGGCCTCCATCTAGGCTATATTCAAACACGATTTGGTCGTGACCATTGTCTATATTCGCAACGTCTGTGCACGAAAAATAAGGGCCACCCGCAGAACACTCAAATGTCCCGATTACACCATAATTCACGGAAATACTTACATTACAGTACCCCGTGATCGTAATTTCGTTTGTTACCCATTCATTGTTGCCAGCCCCGCCACCTGCCACCGGGCAGCATGGAGTACCCTCCATGTCAATCACTTCGTAGCGGCCATTCTGAACCCCGTTGAATGACTCTGGTGTGCCATCGCAGTCCGTAAAAAAATCTGTCCATCCGGGAGCTGGTGGCGCACCAGAAAAATCTTCCAACCAGATAACCTGGCTATTTACGGTTTGTGACAAAAAAAGCAGTGTGAAAAGAACGAAAGGCCTGAAAGGATGGAGAGACATAGTCTTGAAAATGAGAGTATTGTATTTGGATAAAACCCCGAATAACATAAGTTTTATGAAAAACGCCACAAGGTAGCGCAAAAGCATAGCCCGTATGTGAAATTTGCACCCATGTTGCATGAACTTTTATCTGAAATCGCTTCCCAAAACGCCCGGCTTGTAGTGGTTTCCAAAACCCAGCCAGTCGCTCGCATTTTGGAAATCTACCAAAAAGCAGGACAGCGCATCTTCGGCGAAAACCGCCCACAGGAGATGCTCGAAAAACAGGCCGCGCTGCCCGCCGACATTGAGTGGCATCTCATTGGCCATTTGCAGACAAATAAAGTGAAATCCATCGCGCCTTTTGTCGCGCTTATTCATTCGGTGGATAGCCTAAGGTTGCTCCAGGAAATTGATAAACAAGCACTTAAAAACAATCGCGTTATTAACTGCCTTTTACAATTTCACATTGCACAGGAGGAAACCAAGTTTGGCCTCAGCGAGCAAGAAGCCATTGAGATATTGCAAAGCCCCGAGTTTGCAGTGCTTCAACACGTGCGTATATGCGGTGTTATGGGGATGGCTTCTTTCACAGAAGATACAGAACAAGTGCGCAAAGAGTTTCGCGCCTTGAAAACCGTTTTTGACCACCTTAAAGCAAAGTTTTTCCCAAAGAGTACTCATTTCCATGAAATATCCATGGGCATGTCGGGCGATTGGCGCATTGCCCTTGAAGAAGGCAGCACCATGTTGAGGATCGGGAGTTTGATTTTTGGAGAAAGGTGAATGTTTTTAGGTCGGTAAACAGCGCATTCGCCGTGAAATAAGTGCGTTCAATCAATTGACACTCAATTCATAAGGCATCCTAAATAAAATCCCGTTGTTCTGCCGGAAACCTTGCACGGTTTTATAAATCGGATAAAAATCGCCCAATTCTTGACGAATAGCCCAAGCCTTTACGCTGTCGTCGCGCTCTTTTTTGTCCATGATTTGATCAAGGAACTGCTCGAGACCTGTCTTAGTCTGTGGGTATTCTGTAGTGCGGTATTTTTCAAGGTTTGCAAGTTTAGCTGCGGCAGCAAGGGCACGGTCAAGTCCACCAAGATCGTCCACAAGGCCGATTTCCTTCGCTTTTGCGGCTGACCATACACGGCCTTGTGCAATTTCATTTATTTGCTCCGTGCTGCGCTTGCGCCCGACGGCGACTTTCCCAATAAAATCCTGATAGATCCAATCCACCCTATTTTGGATTAACTGGCTCTCCTCGGGCGAAAAGTCATACACTGCGCTGCCAAACGCCGAGAATTTCTGTGTGCGTACTGTGTCGAAGGTGATACCTAGTTTGTTGCGCATGGTTTTTTCCAAAATCGGGATCATACCAAAAACGCCGATAGAACCAGTTATAGTCGCAGGTTCGGCAAAAATGCTGTCGGCATGGCAAGCGATATAGTATCCACCGGAGGCCGCCACGTCGCCCATGCTGACAACCACGGGCTTGCCGGCTTGTCTACAAAGATCAAGTTCGCGAAGAATATTATCGCTGGCGAGTGAACTGCCGCCGGGCGAATTGACGCGCAACACAATGGCTTTTATGCTCGGGTCTTTGCGAATCTTGCGCAGCATTTTAATGTATTTCCCATCAAGTATGGTTCCGGGATCGCCTTCTTCGCCATCATGGATCTCGCCTTCGGCGTACACCACGGCGATTTTGTCCTTCACCGAAAAATTGGTCTTTTTGCCCCGCGCTTCAAAATAATCTTCCAGACTAACGCGGTTTAGTTTTTCCTTTTCGGACAGCCCAATGCGGGTTTTGATCATGGAAAACACCTCGTCTTCGTAAGCAAACCGGTCAATCAAGCGGGATTGCCGGGCTTTTTCTGCACTGAAACCATCGTATCGCTCGGCTATTTGGCGAAGCTCCGTCTCTGCGATATTGCGGCTCTGAGCGACGTCTTTGATAAAGATATCGTAGAGCGGGGTGATATATTCACGGATTTGGAGCCGATTCTCTTCACTCATTTTATCCGCGCGAAATGGTTCTGTGGCGCTTTTGTATTTGCCGCAATAAAATATGCGCATTTGCACATCCAGCTTGTCCAACAAACCCTTGTAGTAGGTGATGGTGCTTGAATAGCCTCTAAAATCCACCACGCCTTGTGGGCTCATCATAACGCTGTCGGCTACCGAAGCGAGGTAGTAGGCCCCTTGGGTGTAATATGTTGCGTAGGAAACAATGAACTTTCCTGAGGAGCGGAAATCTGCCAAAGCGTTGCGCAGGGTCGCTGAGCTGGCCTTGCCAATCATAACAATAGGTGCATTGAGGTAAATTCCCTTGATATCAGGATCCTCTTTAGCGCGCTGAATGGTACTCACGATATCAGAAAGCCCAAGCACATCTTTTTGATTAAAGTCAAAAGGATCCATTGGGAGGTTATTGGTTTTCTCCGGGATGCTTTTTTTGAAGTCAAGCTCGAGTACCGTATTGGCACTGATATTTACTTTTTCTTTTTTCGAGGCGCTCCCTGCCATACTCGCTATCCAACCAATGCCGATAAAAAGAAGTAAGCCAAGTGCAAGGGCTGTGCCCAGGCAAGATGCGAAAAGGAATTTGAAAAACTGATTCATACTGCTGTTATTGAGTAGTTTATCTGGTGATTGGTTGATTTGAATCTGCTTGCCTTTCCGTGCGTACCAAATAAAAAGGGCATTCAGATTTTATTCCGGACACAAAGACAACGAGCTTACCTGCCTTGTTTTCCAATATTAGATAAAAGGCACTCAAACAAGGAGGAGGGGGCAAAGGGAAAGGATAAATGAAATCGAGTCAATGGCTGATACGAACCTTTTTCAGCGATAAAAGGTTGATTGCGTTGCGGGAAAGCCCACTCACCCGACGATGAGCGAACTGCGCTGTTTCATCATAAAAAAGAAAAATGACAGGGCTTTCTTCGACCAATATCTTTTCCATGTCCCGGTAAAAGGCATAGCGGCGCTCCGTGTCTGTTTCGCGAAGGGATGCTTCGTAGAGCCGGTCGAATGCCGCATTTTTAAACCCGGTGTAGTTCGGCGGGGAGCCATTTTTGGAATAAAAACATGTCAGGAAACTTTCTGCGTCGGGGTAATCGGCAATCCAGGAAGCACGAAAAAAAGGTGCTTGTCCCTTCCGCATGCGCTCTCTCAAAAGCGCAGTTTCAGTCATTTCGATATTGACTTTTATTCCCAAATCTTCCCACTGGCGAGCGATGAATGTGCAGAGATCCAGGTAGTCATTGTTGCAAAGCAGGGTAATGTTGGGCAGATTTTTTCCTTGTGGGAAGCCTGCCTCCGTAAGTAGTTTGGCGGCCAACACCGGGTCATAGCCATAGCCCGGCACTTCCGCGTCGTCAAATGACGGAAGCCCACGCGGCGCAAAGCCCGAAGTAGCTGCTCGGCCCACGTTGTTACGCAGGGTGCGCAGCATTTGGGCGCGGTCAAAACCATGGTTCAGTGCCTGGCGTATCTTTTTGATTTGCAGGGGATTAGTGATAGTCTGACTTGAAGTCAGGCTATCACTTTCCATCCGAACCCCCAAATATTCCGTATTCAAATACGGGTTTTTCAAAAAATAAAACTGCTCGGAAAGCGCTGGCTGTAGTTCGCCTTCTTGGGTGAGAAGTTCGTTGATATAAGCACTTTCAAGCCCAAAGAAATAGTCCAGATTGCCTTTTTTGAATTCCAGAAAGGCTGTTTTTCGATCACTAATAAAGGTGGTTTTTACCGCGTCAAGGTAGGGCAGACGCGTGCCTGTACTGTCTCGTTCGAAATAATGATCATTCTTAACCAATACCAATGCTTGGTTTTCTGCCCATATTTTGAAGCGAAACGGGCCGGTACCTACGGGGTTTCTACGGAAATCTCGCCCCCAAAATTCACAGACCTCATGCGGCACAATACTGGCGTATTGCATGGTCAGGATTTGCAACATGGGTTGAAAGGGGGTGCGGAGACGCAGCATAAATACAGAATCGCTTTCTGCCACAAATGCTGAATCTGTAGCCACCCGGTCTTTGAAAATCCAGGAGCCAGGCTTAGGCCAAGTTTCATCCAGCAGTCTTTGAAAACTGTAGACCACATCAGCGGCTTCCAGTTTCCTACCTTTACCCCCATTGGCAAAAGCGGGGTCATCGTGAAAATATACGTCGTCGCGCAAGAAAAAACGATAGGTTAAACCATCGGGTGAGATGGTCCAATGCTTTGCTATACAAGGTTTTACGTTCAGGCTATCGTCCAATTGGACGAGGCCGTTGAACAAGCAATCTACTGCCCAAATGTTATTCTGCGTACGCGCAAAGGCCGGGTCAAGCGAAGTTATGGGATTGTGCTGGTTGTATCGAAAGGCCCGACGAGTATCCGGTGGAGTAGGGGAGTTGCGGCAAGAAAAAAGGAAAACAAACCAACTGAGAAAAAGCAATATGCGCGGCATAATGGTAAGAATCTTAAACTAAAACATAACAACTGCAATCATTTTATCAAGAACGTTGTTCAAGGGGGAGTTGAGGTAAATTCCAACCCCGTTCCTAAGCCCTCGTCTCCTTTTTTTCAATCAAATTTTAAAAACAAACATGTCAAACATCCTTGACTCTGTAAGAGATTACCTCAGCCCTGAACTGCTCGGTGAAGCTGCCAATATTTATGGCGAAAATGAAGCCGGCATTGCAAAAGCCATAGGCAGCCTTGCCCCAACTATACTTGCTGGCCTCCTCGAAAAAAGTGGAGATTCACATGCAATTGATAACATTTTCAGCACATTGCGCAATTTCAACCCTGCTATTCTCGACAATCTTGGCAGTCTGCTCGGCGGTGGTAATTTATCGCATAATGACCCCAAGGACGATTCGGGTCGCTTATTAAGCGTTATATTCGGAGCAAAGGTTCCAGCAATTACGAATGCAGTAGCCTCGTTTTCAGGCATAAAACAATCTTCTGCATCTTCGCTTCTGGGGCTTGCTGGTCCGCTTGTGATGGCATTGCTCAGCAAAAAAATAAGTGCCGAAGGCCTCAATGCTTCCAAACTTGTCGGGTATTTACTCAGCCAAAGAAATACGATTATTAGCCTGCTTCCAGCGGGTGTCGGGTCACTTTTGGGAATGGCAAATGCAGGGCATGGCAATACAAATCAAGGAAAAGCAAGCGTTGGCATGGGCTGGATTTGGTCTCTTTTATTGCTCCTTGGCCTGGGCGTCGCCATCATTTACTTCCTGAACACCTGATTCAAAATCTTCCCAAAACTACCACCGCTTTTTTCACCCGCCTCATATCACCATCCGGACTGAAAATCTCGAAATATAGCAGGTGGATACCAGGTCGAGCCTTGACGCCCTCACCAGCATCTGTGTCGCCATCCCAGCGAATCACGCCTTCTGTACCGATGAGGTTTTGCCTGACAAGGTTTTTAATCAAATTCCCATCTGAATCAAAAATGGTCAAACTAGCGGCATAGCCCTCCTTTGGCAGTTTGTAAAAAATTTCCAGAAAATCTTCGAAACTATCTCCATCAGGCGAAAGCCGGGCGATTGGGATGCTTATCAAATCCTCAGCGGGATTGGAGGCCATAAGCGCTTGTGAATTGGGCAGGGTAGGGGTGCCTGCAGCGCCAGTAACGAGCGGCGAAGCGGAGGTCCAGTTAGAGGCTGACTGCGTAGGTTCGTCAATGCGAATCCGTTCAAGTGCCACGCCCTCCTGTTCGGAAGTGGATAGCAGCGCATTGTGCATTCCACGCCGATAAAAAAAGGAATCAATGGTAATGCTTTGGCCGCCTCCTGCCCAATAAAGCGTAATGAGGTCACTGTTGTCATCAAGGGATGGCAGACTTTGGCAAAGCACTCGCCCTGTAAAAATATTTTGGTGTCGGCTTCGAATATCCGCGGGGTCACTGCTGAGCACATGGTAAATACCTGGCAAGAAGAGTCGCTTTTGGAAAATGGCCACCGTCGTGGAGGTGTCTGCTAAAAAGAACTCCGACCAATCAAATACTTTTTGGCTGCGATTGTAATACTCAAGGTATCGCGCACCCCCAGATTCAGGGTTGAAAAGGATTTCATTCAATACAATATCCTGGTAATCAGGCTTTTCTGGCAATCCTACGTAGGCAGTGTCCGTATTTGATGCCAAGTTTCCACTGCAATCAGCCAGATCATCTCCAAGCGTAATGGTATAAATGATCGTTGGTTCTAAAGGCTCGTTGAGGATTAAGCGAACCCGCGCACGATCATCGGGGAGCTGCTGTGCAGAGGCAACGCTACGTGAGGGTGAAAACTGGTATGTTGCCGGATTTTGTACGGTTGAAGCGTCCAGACCCTTGCTAAAAGTCAACAGAATAGAGCTCGGCGATTCCGGGTATGCAAAGAAGAGGTTGGGAGCAGTCAAGTCAGGTTCGGTGGAGTATGACGCGTTTTTAAAGCCCATCGTTGCGCCTATCTGGGCCGGGCTGGGTTGCCAATTTTCCAGGCCAAGGCATGGAAGGGAGGGGTTGATGCGTTCGCGCGAAACGCCTTCATAATCAGCGGAGGAAGCATTGCAGCCTCCGCCATAGGACACCCGGTCAATGATTTTGCCCGATGCATCGCTGAGTGTAAGCACGTCGCCATCGTTGTTGAGTGCAGCACTGCTTATTCCGAAGCCTAACACGTTGTTGTAGAGGGCCGCGCTTTGAAGCGTATTTACATTGGTATTTGCTACCAGCACCACATAGGTGCCCGGCTGGAGGGCGTAAACAGGGAGTGGAAGCGCGCCGCTACTGCCGTCGGAAAAGCGGAAATTAGCGAGATCAAAAACTTTGTTAGAACGATTGAAAATTTCGACCCACTCCACTTCAGGAAGACCGCGAGAGGGGGTCGGGTCGGCCATAATTTCGTTGATAAGGATATCAAATTCTTCCGCTACCTCTACTTTAATAAATTGAAAATCAGCAGTTTGAACCGCGCTTTCATTTCCCAAAATATCCTTAATGCCAGAAGTTTGAAGGGTGTAATTCCCCGTAGAAAGCTGGTTTGGAAGGGTCAAAACCACGGTCCTCATATCACCAGAAAGCAAGGCTGAAAGGGGTTGGCCGATGCCATTGTTTATTGAATAATTCGCTGGATTTTCGGCAGAAACGATGTCTAAATCCTCGTCAAATACGGCGGATACTTGCGTCACATCATCGCCTTGTGCTGAAACCAATTCAGGTGGCTGCGTATCTGGCAAGTCAGGACGGATGTTGATGTTGTCGAAGTAAAACTTGGTCGCATTTGACATGGTGTAAACGCACTGAAACCCAAAAAAGCGATTCGTTCCACCAGGCCAGGTAGCCTCTTGCAATGAGAACTGTGGTTGTAAAGCAGCACTGACGGTGGCGGCTTCCACCGTCCAATTGCCTGATGCTGTTCGTTTTACGCGGATATGGAGATTGGGGGAAGTGCCTGCAAGTCCAGGCTGCCCAGTCGCCAAAAGCAATTTTGTCGCCCCATCCTGCTTGAAAAAACGAATGGCATCCAGTGCACCTGTTTCGCCCATTTCGAGGTAATATCCGTTAGCGGCAGCGAGGTCGGTCTGGTCAATTTGAAGGTATATCCGCACAAGGTTTTGGGTAGACGGGGCAAAATCCAGACGCACATCAAAATCCCAAAGAGTGCTGTCGGGCATATTGCCTGCTACAAAAATCGCTGATTGGCCCGCTGCCATGGCATTAAGCTGGAGTTCGCCAGCATTGCTAATTTTGAAAATGGCCGTGTCGCCGACCCAACTTGGGTTTTGGTCTAAATTCTTGTCAGAAAAGTCATCAAATATTTGGGAATGCAGCATTTGAGCCGAAAAAAGGAGGAGGGCAATGATGGGGGAAAAGAGGGAAAGTTTCATGCGAGAATGCTACCGTAGTTTTGTGCGTAAACTTACTTCGTATGCAGCATTTCGATTGGAAAATTTTACCCCTTCTGTTTTTGCTTTTCTCCTGCAATAACAAACAAACACCTGAAAATCAATTATTTGTCTATGTAGATCAAGCTTCCCTGCGCAGTGAACCAAGTGAAAAAAGCCCGGAATTATTATCGCTGCGAAAAGGCCAGACCCTCACTGATCTCGGGGAGCTGGGACCGTCTGAAACCCAAATCGCAGTAGGATCTGAGGTTTTTCAAACACCTTGGATAAAAGTACAAACCGGTGAGCATCAGGCAGGTTGGGTGCTCGCCTGGGCTTTGAGACCAGCAAATGATAAGGAAGATTGGTTGTTGGAGAAGCGCCTGGCCTGCTACTTTGGGAAAGCGTTAGCCGCCCGTCGAAATTCGGTGGTACAAAATTTTTCGACACTGGAAACAGAAGCCCAATTTGCTGAGATGTGGCGAGCAACAGTGGCCCTGCGGGATACCTTTTTGTATCTGCTTTCCCGCCGCCCTGAAAGTGGGTTTCAACCAGAATTCAATTGGTTGAATGAAGCATTTCCAGGTTATTTATTTCAAAAAGTCGGAGCGGAAGAAGGGCCTATGCTCGTTGCGGATTTTCGTGTTTGGCATCAGAAATCGTTGATAACTAAAGGCTTGCAAGACGATGCTTTCCTCCAAACCTGCCTGGCTGTATTTCAAACCGATAGTATTGAATCAATTTATCCTGTATGGAAATTTCCACTTCCTGATGCTGCGTCCGCAAGCCAACTTGGATTGGGATATCATCTTAATTTACTCCTGCAAATTGACCGAGCCATGAAATCGGGGTCGCTTTTTGCTCCTGAATTGGAGGGGCTGAAAGAGCAAATTTTAGAGGATATTTTTGGGAAAACCCAGCGATACTGGCAGCCACAGGAAAAGATTTTGGCAGAACTGGAGCAGATTATAATGGAGCAGCCAAAATGCCTGAATGCCCAGGAACAAGAAGCGCTGGTTATCCGAAAAAAATGTTTGAAGACCCTTTTGGGAATGGGATTGTGGTAAATTTGAGGAGTGGAGAATAAGTAAGTTAATTGCGCATACAATATTATTTCACACAACGCCACAACGACACAACGTTTTGGTAATCAAAAGATTAAAGCGTTGTGTCGTTGTGGCGTTGTGTGAAATAAACTTATACGGGCGCTTACTTACTTCTCTCCAACTAACTTCTCCAGGCGCAACAACCGCGCTTCCAGAGATTCAGTTTTGCTGCGTAACTCAGCATTCTCTTTTTTTAACCCTTCAATTTCGGTTTGTTGTTCCTGGATGGCTTTCACCGCCAACACACCAAATCCACCGTAATTAATGGACAAATAACCATCTTTTCCGTTGCGGTCGGTGCTTTGCCCAACCAGCTCCGGAAACAAGGTTTGTACATCTTGCGCCAAAAATCCAAGCGTATGTTTGGCATCGCTCGCTTCTGCCTTGTACCGATAACTAACCGGCTTTAGCTGCATCATCTTGGTCAATATGCCCGTTGAAATCGCCTCAATATCTGTTTTCAATCTTCGATCAGAAGGCACATAAACCCCTGCTTGCGTAAAAGTGCCCGCTGGAACTCCACCACCGAGGGTGCTGTTGAAAAGTTGGAGACTACCATTTGCAGGATTGGCCGAGAATTCCCAAAAATTGCCGTTGGCCTCATTATGCAAGAGAATACCGCCTTCTTTTTGCAAAACGCGAAGACTTGCATCGGTTGCGTTTGCTGCTCCAATACCCACATACCCATTGGTACCATTGGCGATTACGGCATCTTTGTTATTCGGCAACAAACCAACGCTGGTAGTATTTTGGGTTCCTAATGATAACAATCCGGCCGCCATGCGGGCAAAGCCCACTCCAGGCTGCATTGGACCACTGGGAATGAATGTAATCATAGGAGGATTGCCTTGCAAACGAATGGACTCGCCATTGCCAGCAATATGGAGACGTGCTGCGGGAACGGGAACGCCAATGCCGACATTGCCAATGTTGGAGTTGATAATATCGTCGCCCACGTTTGTCCAATCATCGCCACCGCTTCCAAGCAGGGGGTCAAGGTCTACAGTATTTCCGTTTGAAATTTCAAGGATTGTTCCATTGAGTGCTAAATTCTGGAGCTCATTTGTATTGCTTAGATCCCCTGTGTTGGTAATCACATTGCCAGCAAGGTTAATTCCAGCTCCAGCGGTGTACGTTGGGCCAACAGGAAGGTTGACCATGTTGCCGTTTGTAATGCTCAACACATTGCCAGCGATTGCAAGGTTTTGCAGTTCGTTGGTGTTGCTCAAATCACCTGCGTTGTCAATTGTAAAGTTTGGTGCGGAGCCGGTAATGTTAATGCCAACACCTTCTGCGTAGTTGTTCCCAGAGGGGATTGTTACTGTACCACCCCCGTCAGAGAGTGTTAGCTCGTCTCCAGCCAG
This sequence comes from Lewinellaceae bacterium, assembly GCA_016708875.1. Classification (GTDB taxonomy): domain Bacteria; phylum Bacteroidota; class Bacteroidia; order Chitinophagales; family Saprospiraceae; genus M3007. The sequence continues at coordinate 370,796 of JADJFA010000002.1, read as the reverse complement.
AGAAATGGTCTGCAATTCGTTGGTATTGCTCAGGTCACCTGTGTTGTTGATAACAAAATCAGGCGCGGTTCCTGTAACACTAATGCCAGTACCAGCGGTGTAATTATCACCAGTACCACCGCTGACGTCAGCAGCAGGTTGCCATTGTACACCGTTCCATTTGAGCACTTCACCAGTATTGGCATTTTGCTTTGCAAGATTGAGCGGAGTGGCCACGGTGCCATTTCCAGAAAGCGCATTTCCTACTACAGCTGTCTGCGTACCCCAATCGTCGCCCGCAGGTGGTGGCAAGGTGGCAGGCAACCATGATGCTCCATTCCATTGTAGTACCTGGCCGATGACAGCACCTTGCTGGGCAATACGCAATAGGTTGCCGGCAGTGCCTTGACCAGAAAGCGTAGCATTGGTCTGGACAGTTTGGGTTCCCCAATTGTCACCGCCTCCACCGGGGAGATTAACTGGCACCCAGGTTACACCGTTATATTGCAGGATTTGGCCGTTGGCTGCACCCATATTATTGAGTTTTGCAGCAGTAACGGCGCCATTGATGAGGTTGTTGGTCCCGATGGAGTTGGGGGCCATATCCGCATTTACTACGATACTCGGCTTTAGTTGCAGGTTGTTGGAAGGACCTGATACATCACCATTAAAAACGGTTGTAGTGGTCAGGTCGTCGTTGGGATTTGTATCGCCGTCGTTGGAAACTGTAAAGGTGTTGCCAGCTTGCACTACATCAATCCCAATTCCGGGAAGGACTGCGAAGTTGCCAGTTGCGTCAGCCGCAGGCGCCCAAACAGTACCATTCCATTTGAGCACCTGGCCATTGGCGGCGCCCATGTCGTCAATTTTTGCACCCGTAACCGCTTGGTTTGCGATGTCTGTAGTGCCTACTGCGCCATCGGCGATCTTCCCGGTAGTCACTGCATCGTTTGCGAGTTTGGCTGTGACGACCGCAGCATCAGCGATTTCAACACTTGTCACGACACTGGGTTTGATTTGCAAATTGCTGAACGGGCCGCTCACGTCGCCATTGGCTTGTGTGGCAGTGGTGATATCATCAGCGGCATTCGTATCGCCTGTATTTGTGATAGTGAAATTGGGTGCGCTGCCAGTGATGCTGATGCCATTTCCCCCCGTTAATGCGACGTTGCCAGAATCATCAGCGGCAGGCGCCCAGGCTGTGCCATTCCATTTAAGCACCTGACCGTTGGCGGCGCCCATATTGGCGAGTTTGGGTGCAGTGACTGCACCGTTGTTTAATTCATTGGAAGTCACCACGTTGGCCTTAATCTGTAAGTTGTTGTGAGGGCCGCTTACATCGCCATCGTGTACCGTTGTGAGGGTAACATCATCGTTGGGATTGGTATCTCCTGTATTATTAATGGTGAAGTTATTGAAACCGTTTGTCACGACATTAATGCCGGTGCCACTGTTCAAACCTACTGCACCTGGTTGCACGATAACTTTATCGATGTGGGTGATACGGCCTTGTGCGTCCACTGTTATCACAGGAATCTCAGTTGCACTGCCATGTATGCCAGGTTGAACCGCTGTATTACTCAAACTTATGGTTCCTGTGGTTGTGATTGGACCACCTTGTAAGCCTGTACCTGTATTGATCTGCGTCACAGTGCCTCCGTTGCCACCGCCGCCGCCTTGGACGAGGTCTGCGGCAGGTGCCCAGGCTGTTCCATTCCACTTCAGAACTTCGCCAGATTGAGCACCTTGCTGTGCCAGACCGATTGGGTTGTTGGCCAAACCATTGCCTGTGATGCCATTGTTGGTAAATGCCGTTTGAGCACCCCAGTTGTCGGAGCCACCGCCACCGCCGCCATTTTGGGCATAAAGGGCATACGGCACACTTAGGAGTTCGGAATTTCCGATTTCGTCAAAAACGTTGGGGGAAGATTCGAGCAATACCGTCAGAAACTTGGAACCTGCGCTCCAGTTTATAGCGGCAAAACTGTTCACTTGGGGTTGCCCACGGCCAATGACAAGATTGACAAGGCCGAATTCGTTGGTTGAACCAACGTGTTTTTCCTGATAGTCAACCGGACCATTTGGGCTGCCATTGCGCAGTGAAAAAAGTAGGGTGACGGTTTGGTTGATTACAGGATCGCCTGTTTGGTCGTTGCGCACAATACATTGATAGTTAATGCCTTGTGGGACATTTTGCGCAGCAACAGTAAATGATAATGCAAGCAAAAGCAACAGAGAAAGGAGAAAACGCTGTTTCATAATTTATTAAATCGGTTTGGAATGAACGGCTAATCAGATCCGCACGATGCGGAAGGTCGCTGTAGATTGCGACGTAGGCTCTTTCAAAAGCAGGAAATATACCCCGGGAGGCCATGATGAGGCATCAATCAATGAGCCTTCTGGTGAGGAGAGCATTTGGTTGGTAAGCACTGGTCTGCCAAGCATGTCAAATACTGATCCGAGCAGGTGTCCTCTTTTTTCAGGGGAAAAACGCAAGGTGAGCAAACCCTCTGTAGGATTAGGGAAAAGACTCATGCCCCAGTCGGCGAGATCAGAAGTGCGAACGAGGTCTTTTCCGCAAGGGTCCGGCTGGTGAAATCCTTGTGTAAAGGCATACCCGGCGCCATGTAAGGTTTGTACGAAAGGCTCACCAATAGTCCAGGAGATGTGCCGATTGAGTTGGTTGCCTTGGCCTCCAGAGGAAGCCATTACGTCCATGCAAATATCAAATTGCTGGGCGGCGCAAGAAAAACTCAATAGAAAGAAAAGGGAAAGAATTGTTGAAAATCGGCTCATAGAAATCAGTTTTGGTGATTAAAGTGGCGCAAATATCAGTTTGCAAAAAAACCTACCACAAAGTAAAACATCTATCAAAAATCTAGCCAGAAAACTTGAAGAAGTGTCGGAATATTGTCATTGGACAAGCTAGCCAGTATGGAACACAGATTCCAGAGATAAGATGTGAAAAACAGGTTTTAAGCGTTTGGACCTAATCCTTACGGTCAATCCTCGTTAGGTGTTTACTTTTGAGCCACTTTAACGCACACATTTTACTATGGTCACTTTTACAAGATTTACGTTGGGTATTTTGCTGTTGTTTTCATTATCTGTGTTGAATGCTCAATCGAAAAGCACTCAAAAAGTATTAGATACTGAAGCCCAACGCTTTGCAGCCATGATGCGGGCCGATACTTTAGCATTGCGCCCCATGTTGGCCGAGGACCTGGTTTACGTGCATTCCAATGCCTTAAAAGAAAACAAGTCGGAACACCTGGCTGCCATTGCTTCAAAAAAGTTGGTGTACGAAAAAATGGATCGAGAAGCAGCCAGTGTGCGTTTTTATGGCAAAACAGCCCTTGTGAACGGCATTGTCAAAGTACAAGGCAAGCTTAAGGGCAACGCTTTTGAGGTTCGCTTGTTATATTTGGCGGTTTACAGAAAAAAGAAAGGTGCCTGGGTTTTGATCAATTGGCAAAGCACGAGTAAAGTCTGACTACTTTTGCGCCGCAAAAACTACCGCCTACTATGGAATACATCGGCGAACACCTTCTCCCCGGCCAGTTGGGCCACCTCTGCGCAGTGCTGTCGTTCGTAGCCGCGCTTTTGGCTGCTGTCTCCTTTTTTATTGCTACCCAGCGCAGAGATACCGACCAATACAAGGGCTGGCGCAATTTGGGTCGCTATGCCTATCTCTTGCACGGCTTGGCTACGCTGGGCATCATTGGGATGTTGTTCTGGATTTTGACAGGTAAAATGTACGAATATCAGTACGCCTGGGCCAATGTGTCGGACGACCTGCCTATGCAGTACGTTTTTTCTGCGTTTTGGAAAGAACAGCAGGGCAGTTTCCTGCTATGGAGTTTTTGGCACATTATCCTTGGTATTGTATTAATGTTTCGTGCAGGCAAGTGGGAAACACCCATTTTGGCGGTCATCGCACTGGCAGAGACGCTCATCGCATCCATGCTTTTAGGCTTGTATTTCAGCGAGTTCCGATTTGGAGCCAGCCCGTTCGATTTGCTTCGGGATGTGATGGACGCGCCGATTTTCAATCAAGCCGATTACCTCGCTAAAGTAAAGGGGAACGGGTTGAACCCGCTTCTACAAAACTACTGGATGACCATTCACCCGCCCACCTTGTTTCTGGGTTTTGCCAGCACGATCGTGCCTTTCGCATTTGCTATTTCAGGGCTTTGGCTCCGCGAGCACAAGGAATGGTTGAAGCCTGCCCTGAGTTGGTCGCTGTTTTCGGCAGCGATTTTGGGTACAGGCATACTCATGGGTGGTGCATGGGCATACGAAGCCCTTTCTTTTGCAGGATATTGGGCTTGGGATCCGGTAGAAAACACCTCTTTGGTGCCTTGGCTGACACTTTTGGCAGGTATCCATACCAACCTCATTGCTCGAAATACGGGTTACTCTATCCGCAGCACTTATGGGTTTTATTTGATCACGTTTATCCTGATTCTTTACTCCACATATCTGACCCGGAGCGGGATATTAGGCGACACTTCGGTGCACTCTTTTACAGAGATGGGGCTTGGATTGCAATTGATCATCTTGATGGCTGTTTTTTCGCTGTTGGGCCTTTGGCTTTGGGTATTTCGCTACCGGGAAGTGCCAGAAATTGCTGGAGAGGAAAAAACCAGCAGCCGTGAGTTCTGGATGTTTATTGGTTCTCTAGTACTATTCTTTTCGGCGCTGTTGTTGACAGGTGCTACGTCGCTTCCTGTATGGAACAAAATCGTGCAAGCCTTCAACCCTGACTATGTCGGGGCGGCTTTGAAAGACCCCATTGAACACCACAACCGTTACCAACTTTGGATTGCCGTTTTCATTGGCTTGCTCACCGGGGTGGCACAATGGATGCGCTACAACGAAAGAAACTGGGCCGTGCAAGCACGAAAATTTGCCCTCCATATCGGTATTGCAGCCATCGGTGCAGGCATCCTTACGGCGCTCAATTCCCTTTGGATCGAGGTGCGTGCATGGCAACTTTTTGCCTTCCTTTTTGCGGGGATGTTCACGGTTGTTGCCAATTTGGATTTTCTGGTCACAGTTCTGAAAGGCAATTTGAAACTGGCTGGTTAGGCCGTTTCCCACATTGGTTTTGGTATCTTGCTCTTGGGTATTTTGAGTACAGGGCTGGGAAAGGATTGGATTTCTGTCAACACCTTCGCAATGGAAGGACTGATAGAAGGTGCTGACGCCGAAGCACTTAGGCGCAGCGTCATCTTGATGAAAGACGCTCCCATGCCCATGCGGGGCTTCAACGCCACCTACACATCTGACACTTTGGAACGTCAAACGCGCAGCTTCAGCGTTCACTTCCAACGCCGTGATGAAAGTGGAAATCCAACCGGAGAAAACTTCACATTGTATCCCAACGTGATGTACGACCGCCAGTTTTCAAAAGTGGTAGCGAACAACCCTTCCACCCAGCACTATTGGAATTATGATGTGTTCACGCTTGTCTCGTCCCTTCCAAAAGCCGAGTTGGATCCGGAATTTGCCAAAAAACAGGAAGACAGCCTGAAGTATGAAAGATATGAAGCGTTGGTGGGGGACACGATTTTTACAAAAAAACACTATTTGGTAGTAGAAAGTGTAACAAAAACACCACAACACCCTGAATATCACGCTGAAAAAGGAGACTTGGCTGTGGGACTCAAATTACGCGCTTACGCGCTCGGTGATCCCAAAGCCTATCCAGCTGCGCCAATGCTTTACCTCCGACCTGCAAAGGGCGGCTTTTCCCTGCATTCGGATATTGGCCCTTTGCAAATGAAAATTCGGATGAATGAGGCCTCTATGGAGCATATCCTTAAAGCCGAGGATGCACTGAAATACACCAATTTTGACGTTAAAGAAGGCAGCCTTTTTGAGTTCAATGGCTACCAAATCAGTTTTGCAAATGTCATCAAAGACGTTGAGCATTCATCCTACGCGCCCGAACCAGGCGATATTGCAGTGGCTGCCGGCTTGGAAATAACGGCACCAGACGGACGAAAGGCCAAGGCTGCCCCCGTTTACCTCATTCGAGATAGCCAACCTTTCAGTCTCAAAGACGAGGCGCCTTCCATGGGCCTCCATTTCAGATTTGAGAACATTGACCCCAAAGCAGGTGTCCTCACCATCGGAGTCGCAGAGACACCAGCAAACCAGGCAGGTATACCAGTCGAGATCGCCGAAAATGTGACGAGATCGGACTATATTGTGCTGGAAGCTATCATTTTCCCTGGAATCAATTTGGTTTGGCTCGGCAGTATCATGATGTTGATCGGCCTTGCCTTGAGTTTTTGGAAACGATACTTTTCCTGAACGCTGTTAAACTTTTGCAAACCAATTCATCAGGGTAAACGGGGCGGTTTTGAAGCAATCTACTTTTGACCCAAGAAAAATGTTATCCATCGAATCTTTCACCATAAATACTTCAAACATGGAAAGGAATAAACAAGTCCAAATCGGACTGCTCGCCTTACTCGCCATTTTATTGGTTGCCAATCTAGTTGGTGGCGGTTTCAAAAACTGGTTCGGCCAATCGGAGGCTGAAAAAATCCACGAGTCAGCCGCCTCGCTCGACGTTTCCAAACAATCCGGCAACATCCCTGGAATGAACGAAAACGTAGTGGCGGTACCCGCAGGCCCTGCAACCACCATCCAGTATGACCAACCAGTGTTCGACTTTGGCAATATCAACGAAGGCGAAATTGTGAAACATGCCTACAAATTCAAAAACACCGGAAGCGAACCGCTAGTGATCAGCAACTGCAAAGGTTCTTGTGGCTGCACGGTTCCTACTTGGCCCAAAGAGCCAATCCCACCCGGCGGAGAGGGCGAAATCAAAGTGGAATTCAACTCCAAAGGCAAACCTGGTCCGCAAAGCAAACGCGTGACTGTAACGGCGAACACCACCCCTACCGAGACTTTTATCGAGATCAAGGGTGAAGTAAAAGGCAAAGAACAGCCTGCTGTCAAAGGAGGATAATACTTTCAATCCACGGATTGATTCGAGGGCCTGGCAACGTATCGTTGACAGGCCCTTTTTACTCAAGAAAACATTCGCTTATGTCTGATTTGTCGCTTCCTATGCCCTTGCGCTGGGCAGATTTTGATGCCAATTTTCACCTGCGCCATTCGGTCTATTATGATTTTGGCGCTACGGCCCGGCTGGAATTTCTGACGAAATTTGGTCTGAGCTACGAATTGATGCAGGCGGAGCATTTTGGCCCGGTATTGTTTCGGGAGGAAGCCATTTTTCGACGCGAGGTGCGTCCCGGCGACACGATTTTTATCAATCTGCTCGTCACTAAATTGCGCCGTGATTATGCGCGATATTCTTTCCGACACGAAATCACCCTTGCAGAAGGAACCCTTTGTGCCGTAATGAACGTGGATTGCGCCTGGATTGACACCAATTTGCGCAAAATAAAAGTCCCTTCTGCACAAGTGGGCGCTATTTTGGAGGCATTACCAAAGTCAGAAGATTTTGAATGGGTTTGAGCTAGCCTGTACTTTGAAAAAGACTTAAGGCTTGGACTGCCTGAGATTCCTATGTTAAGGAACAGAGCTCCATCGTTCAATGCCCTATTTTTGCTTTTTCAAAATTAATCATTTCATGGAAAAAATCATCCTGACAGCCGTTTTCGCACTCTATACAACGTTGGTTCCTGCCCAAATCGAAATCTCCAAAACCTTTGATTTAGAAGACAATAGCACCCTTTTGATCCGACTTTTTGATGCCGATTCCATTACAGAGGCTGGTGAAGCCCTTTGGGAGCCTTATACGTATGCAGATGAACTTTCGGCCAATCTTTCTGACGACGGCTGGATGCACACCAGGCTCGACACGTTGTTGTTTTACACTACATACGATATTGAGCGGGCAGTTGCCGTATTCGAGACGCTACACTACGAAGGAGGAGCGGTCAGCGATTGCCATGACTGCGGTGTACAGATTAGTATCGCGATTTTTAGCAGGAGGGCGGACGGCAACTGGATCATCGAACGATTTGCAAAACACCATGCCTCCCTTGGCGGAGGTGGCCATGGAGGCGATATCGGCCTTGCCCAACTGGGTGAGAATCAAACATGCCTCAGTCTCCAGATGAGTTGGATGGGGCAAGGGGTGTACGCTGAATTCCTTTCATTCCTCAATCTGGAGGATCTGGAAAAGGTGTTCAACCTTACCATTCACGAGGATAACATGGGGATGCTCGCAGAAGATTTCGAGCGGTCGTACTCCTTTGACAAGGCTATTCAATTGCTCCCAACAGTGGAAACAGTGACTGGTTGGTGGGAATTTGATTTGGTGACGCAAGGTACCGAACCTGACAATGACGTGGATCGGGCTGTGCCGGCCAACACCGTGGAGCGATATGCATTTAATTGGGAAACAGGCACTTACATGAAGGTTTGCCGATGAGGCATTAGTTTTGACCTCTATGGTGGCCTTCACCGTGGTTGTTGCCGTATGGTTTGTTACTGCCGCCGTAGCTTTTTTCTTTTTCTTTCTCCTTCTCTTTTATTTCGACGTAGCCAAAGCCGAGCTGAGGGTACTCGCCGAAGCCAGCATAGTAGCAAAATTCCAGCAGTGGTAAGGACATGGCAACCTCAAAATCGTAGACAAAACCGCGCAACTGTTGTATACCGTCCGCGTTTGGTTTCAGGTGAATAAGCCTTGATTTTGACTGTCCAAACATCCTGAAATTCATAGCGAAGGAAGGGTCAATCAATTTTAGGGATGCCAAAGATTTATATTGAGTGGCAGCTTTGAAACGGCGTACAGCGTGCGTAAAAAAAACTCACATCATAGTCGGGATTGTCAGGCATCAAGTAAGGGTTGGGCATGGGCTTTTCGTCGTCAACATTAGTGACCGAAATCGGCGAACTAGCCTTGAACTGCATACCCTCTTTGAAATTTGGGTGCGGCATTACCTGCCAATGCTTCACTTCAAAACGCGCTGGTTGGCCTTCCACAAGACCCAATGTGAGCGGCATCTGGCGGAATAGCTGTATGATTTGCTGCTCAAAAGACGGATCAATAAAGGTAGAAAACGTGAGTTTTACCTGATTTCCCTGAAGTTTGAACTCCTGCCGCACCTGATCCATTTCGTATGGATAGATGGCTAATGGACTGAATGTGAACAGTTTGAAAGTGCGAGAAGCGAAGTCATAACCGCGCTTTTGAGCCCATGCAGACATTTCCGGGCTGGCTTTGGAAAGGACGCTGAAAACCCAATTGGAGATTTCCGATTGGTAATTGATTGGGATGATTGTTCCCTTTTGGCACGTTAGGGTAAACTGGATGCGCATACTTCACAATAGATTAAAAGAAGATTAAATTTCCCCGTATTGTTTTGTAAAAGTCATTTTTCAGGGCGAAAAGTACAAAACAGTTCCGTTTTTTCAAGAAAAATTTAAAAGGGAGGAGTTTCAGGAAGAAACCCTGTGCGGTATTATTGAAGTTCCACAGTTATCATGACTGGCTGGTGGTCTGAGTATTGAAAACCTTGATTTACAGCCTTTACTGAACGAATGCGCACATTGGGCGAAACCAGAAAGAAATCAATCAAGATCTCAAAAGTCTTCCCTTTCAAGTATGGATCACGGGCTTTGCGGTTGGTTGGCACCGTGGGATCATAGGCGAAAGCCCAATCTTCCGGGAAAAAATCAGGCGGCAAATTTCCCTGCACATAGCCTTGGGCATTGCCAGGCATAAACGAATCAAATCGAAAATGAGGTGGACATTGATTCCAGTCGCCACCGAGTATCACATAATTTCCTTTTGCGTATTCAGCCTGGGCGAGATCGCGGAGATAGGGCAATTGGATGGCCTTTATTTTGTCGCCGGGGTCGTAGGCCGAGTTGTGTAAATTAATTATAACCAATTCTTTGTTTCGCGTGGTCGGGTAACGGTGCAGTGCCGCGCAACGGTCCAGTTGAAAGATACGGTCGGGCATTGGGTAGTGTCCGGGGAGCTGGTGGCGGGTGGCTTCAACGGGTTGGAAGCGGCTAAAAGTGGCCAAACCTGAAAGCACCGCCCCATACGCATTCCAAGGTTCGAGCAGAGGAATGGGCACACGATCACATTTATAATTGAGCGCAAAATCTGCCATAAATCCCGGCAGAGACTTTTGGTAAGCATCGTACTGCATGATGCGATGGCTTCGGTCCGATTCTATGTCCACTTCTTGCAGGAGGAAGAAATCCACGCTATCCCTGTATTGTTGGAAAAAGCCCAGTGCGCCGGCCAGATTTTTTTCTACCAGATTCCGAGGTGTCTGGGTCATGCTGCTGCCGGAATACCAGATACCCTCATCGTCGTAAAAAAAATCAGATTCAGCGCCCAGGCCACCGAAGCCGACATTCCAGGTAACGAAAGTGAATACGCTGTCAGTCAGCATTTTATCCGATGAAACCTGGTCAAAAGGGAGCGTGGTAGGCGCAGCCTCCGGTTGCCAATCGCTCAACCAGCCGTACACGAATATTCCGAGGAAATAGCAAATCAGGAGAATCAGGATCGCGCCAAGGCTGCGACGGATGGTGTGCTTGAGGTTCATGTTTTACATTTTTATCATCCAAAGACCTAGCAGTACCACCACAAAATAAGGTACCAAAGATGCCGCTCCAGCATAGTCCTTTCCAACACGTTGCCCCAAAAACAGGCTCAAAAGCGAAACCCCGGCCAGCGCAGGACTGAAAATGGCCGCAGTGCTCTGACCAGTCAGCAAAACCTGCAAAAAAGCCCAGGCGGAAACCAGGCCTGTAAGGACTTCGAGGACTGTAATGGTGGGCAAAAGCAGTCGAACGCTGCCAGAAAAGGGACTGTTTTTGAAATGTTCGCTGAGGTAATCGAGATTGCCACGGTAGTCCAGCAACTTGTCAAGCCCCGATTGGAGAAAAAGGATGGCAAAAAAGGCAGTGATAAAAAGCGTGGGTAAGTTGCTGAAAATCAAATCCATAGTGCATTCGGGTCGGTTGAAAGAGGCCGCAAGGTACAGATTTAGGGAAAAGAAAACCCGTCCTATGGCTTCAAGCCGTAGGACGGGTCAAAATCTAAATATCTGCAAAATATCTTAATTTCCAACACTAGCTTCTGGCTTCTTCTCCAGCTTTCCAGTCAAAGCCAGCGGAATGGACTGCATAGAGTCAAAATTGGTAATTACCGAGACAATACGGTAAAAATCGCCTTCTCTTTGGCCGTCGTAAGTTACTTTAATGATGCCTGTTTTGCCGGGTGCAATGGGGTCTTGATCCCACTCAGAAGTAACACAATGGCAGGTACTTTTTACTTGCAGGATCATCAGATTTTCACTGCTGATGTTCTTGACCCTGAATTCGCGTGTTACAGCCTGACCAAATGGAACATTGCCCGTGTTAACCTGCCGCTCAAGCCATTCAACCTTGCCGGCATTTTGCGAATTGTCTACGCATTTTAGGGATTGTGCCGTGTTTTTATAACTCAAAACAAGGAGGCAAAGCAATACTGTAAGTTTGGTAAAGTGTTTCATAAAGAGGATGATTTTCAATGACTTGCAGTAAAATGAATGTGTTTGAAAATACCTTAGCCAAAAACCACGCCGAAAATTACAAAGCGTCTTTTTGTAGTCGAAAACTTTAACTGTGTTTGCAAAGGCGGGCCTCATCGTAAAAGCCACCTGCGCCATGTAAAAACGGCCCACCAACCAATTGCAGCGCCCAAGGCAGCCCCGCACAATACATCGCCAGGATAGTGTACGCCCACATATACCTGCGAAAAAGCGATTAACCCTGCCCAAATCAGTGCCGTCGGGCGTACCCAACGGGCCAAACCCCCAAACATCCCGATCAGGAATACGGCAGCGGCAAAATGGTTGGCAGCGTGGCTGGAAGTGAAACTGTAACCGCCTCCGCAGGGAACCCGCAGTTGCACCTGGCCAATCATTTCCACGTCATTGCAAGGACGTAGCCGTTGCACATTTTTCTTCACCAATGTGCTGCTTGTGAAATCGGCCAGTCCGGCAGCTAGTGCAAGACCCAAAAGGATAATCCAGCCACGTCTCCGAAAATTGATGATCGCAAAGGCCGCCACAAAAATGTAAACGGGCATCCAAAACCATTTTTCCCGGAACCATGGCAACAGCACGTCAAAGACCGGGTTGCTGAGACTGCTATTGATACATTGAAAAAAAGCAGCGTCCCATTGTTGGAGCATTTCGAGCATGGAACTTAGGGTTTTTCAGCGATGAAAATCAGGCGTTTAGAGGTGTTTACATCAAAAGCGGAAAGATCATAGTCGCCAAAAGTTTGGCGCATACGCAGGCCAGCCGATGTAAGAAGGGATTCAAAATCAGTCAATTCAAAAAGCCGCACCTGTTCTTGAAAGTGGAACAAGCGCCCCGCTGTCTCGAACTCCACCGATTTGAAAACATACCCGCTGCGCACCCATCTTTTTAAGTGAAAAGTGATCTTGTCCACCGTTTTCATTTCAGAACGCACAAGATTTTGATGGATAAAGTTGGCGTTGAAAAAATCAAGCAAAAACAGCCCGCCTGGCTTCAGGTCTTTCGCCACGTTCTTCAGCGCAAGCAAATGGTCTGCATCAGTTTTGAAATAGCCAAAACTGGTAAACATATTCATCACAGCATCAAAATAATTGATTCTGAGGGATTTGCGCATGTCATGTTGGTAAAATTCCAGGCGCTCGTGCTCGAATTGGCGAGCGAATAGGATGCTCGCCGCAGAAATATCAAGCCCCGTAACGTCGTATCCTTTTTCGGCAAGGTAGCGGGAATGACGCCCTTTGCCACAAGCGAGGTCGAGTACCCTGCTCCCAGGCAATAGATTGAGTGCGAGCAGCAAATGGTCGAGCGCTGCCTTGGCCTCGTTTTCGTCGCGGCTTTTATAAAGGAGGTGATAATAAGGCGAATCAAACCACTCCGCGAACCATTCTTTTTTCATCAAAATCCATTTTGCGGCAGCGAAGGTAGTGTGTACCCCGGAACTCTGTTCCGGGAATCTAACGGGTTGAGTCATAAGTGTAGTGGGGAGATTTTATCGCGATATTTTATTCTATTATCGATGCCAAACCTCGTAGGTTTTTAAAACCTACGAGGTTTATTGCAAGAAATGCAAAATAAAATATCGCGAACTTTTCTATAGAGATATTTTTTGCACAACCCTACATTCGCGGACTAATTCACAGTTCATAGAAAAATGCACATCCTGCTCGTAGCCGCCACACCATTCGAAATTGCGCCAACAATCGCTTGGCTTGAATCCAAATTCCAGCAAAAAACAGAAGGGGTTTTTGAAAGGGGAAACCTGGTGGTACAAACGCTTGTGACAGGAGTCGGCAGCACCGCTACAGCATTCCATCTAGGGCGTTATTTTGCCCAGAATCGCCCTGAATGGGCCATTAATGCAGGTATTGGAGGGGCTTTTAATTTCAACCAAAACCTTGGAGATGTCGTGCAAATTGTCAGCGAACGTTTTGGCGATCTCGGCGTGGAAGAAGCAGACGGACGATTTACGGATGTGGCCGAACTCGGTTTTATGCCACAGTCTTTGTTAGTCAATCCGCAAGCTCCTATCCCGAATCTTTCTCCATGCAATGGCTTGACGGTGAACAAAGTACACGGCACGGAGACTTCAATTCAAAAGATTAGAGCGAAATACCCCGATGTACAGGTAGAGAGTATGGAAGGGGCAGCGTTTTTTTACGCTTGTCTTTTGTCGGGCGTTCCATTTGCCGAAATCCGAAGTATTTCCAACCGAGTGGAACCACGTAACCGAGATGCCTGGGATTTGCCGCTGGCGATCAGAAATTTGAATGAGGTGTTGGTAGGGATGTTGGAGGTGGTCACTCACTAATAATTTTCACACTTTCCTGCTTCCTCCGGCCAGCTACAAGGTCAATTGTCTGTTCGCGCTGCCCGTCGTTGATGAGCACCATGGCCGTATTGGGTTCAGCTTTCCCAAAATCATCTGCGAACACGGTCAGATAGTGTTCTTTCCCAGGCGGGAGATCAATTTCAAATTCCTGTGGCTTCAATAGGAGGTAAATGCGGTCAATCACTTTTTTTTCGTCGAGATAGATGGAAATAATGTCTCCATCCTGCACCTGACTGTCCCAGACTTTGAGCTTGATTTTTCGCCCTTTCACTTTTACCTCTTCGTTCACTTCAACCTTGCGCCCACCAATGCTTTCAGGAGCTGGTTTTGCTGCTGGAGCCACCACTGACTTGGTTTGTGGTTTGGCTGGTTTGGGTTTCGGCTTTGCTGCTGCGATAGGCTTTTTCTTTTCGCAGGGTAGAAGTGCCGAGCCGCCCAGATCAATATCGAACCCTGGCCCACGGGTAGTTACGTTGCTGACTAAGAGGATGTATTTTTCGCCTTTGAGGACGTTGAGCGGGGCAAGCCAGGCATTGTCGTCGGAATCCATGCAACCAGCGTCTTCGCTTGAGTCAGTTTCACCGCTGCGCAGACCAGTTTGACCCAGGCATCTGCTGTGGGAAGCCCAGTCGGAAGGGTCGCCCCCCGCGTTGCAACGCACAATTTTCATGTTTTTGCAACTGCCGTCAAGGGAACGATACACCACAAAATCAATATCGTCGTCTGCTTTGTGTGGGGTAATGGTGAAACTGAGACTACCGCTTTCAGCAATTTCAAATTTCAACCAGGTGGAGTTTTCTTCAGCCTGGCCTTTGTTTTCGCTGCTCATAAAACACGCGATAAAATCGGCCTCACTGCGGTTGGAACCTTCTCCACCTGCCGAATTAACGCTCAGATTTCTCTTGTCGCAGATTTCCATGGCCGTTACGCAGTCGGCATTTGCTTGTGACAACAATTTAATTTGCGCAGCAAAAAAAATAAGAACAAGTAGAATATAGCGCAGCACCATGGGTAGTTCGTGTTTAAGTGAGAGGGTTGGAACGTGCTTAAACGCAAATTTGGACAAAGAGATTTTGTAGAATGTACAATGTTCAAGACCCCGGAGGTTTTCGAAAACCTCCGGGGTCTTGAACATTGTACATTCTACTTGGCCAAGAGGCTTGCAGATTCGTACACCTTGTTTTCCCCGCGTTGGTACACCACATAATTGAAGCCTGGATGAATGGCGTAACCACCATGCCGACCTCGTTTGTCCACTGCAATAAAACCAACCTGAGCCTCCTCACTTTGTTTGGGGTATTTGAGCGCGATGCGTTTCACTGCGGTTTCTGCGGCTTTTTGCGGATGCACACCGCGCCGCATTTCTTCCACCACCAGGAAACTGCCAAGCGTGCGTAGCACCATTTCACCTAATCCAGTGCTGGCTGCGCCTCCTACTTCGTTGTCTACAAACAGGCCTGCACCGATGATAGGGCTGTCGCCTACACGGCCATGCATCTTGAATGCCGCCCCACTGGTGGTACATGCCCCCGCGATGCGTTTTTGGGTATCAATGGCCACCATGCCAATTGTATCATGTCGCTCCACATTGATGATTGGCTTGTATTTAGACTCTTTTTTCCATTCCTCCCAGGCTTTTCTGGCTACATCGGTTAGTAGGTTCATTTTGCTAAACCCTTCGCTTAGTGCAAATTGCAAAGCGCCATCTCCAACGAGCATAACGTGTGGGGTTTTTTCCATCACTCGCCGCGCCACACTGATGGGGTGCATAATATGTTCTAAAAAAGACACTGATCCAGCCATACCGTGTTCGTCCATAATACATGCATCAAGCGTCACGTGCCCATCGCGGTCAGGGAAACCACCGTAACCAACGCTGGTATCTTTGGGATCGGCCTCCGGCACATGCACCCCTGCCTCTACGGCATCCAATGCATAGCCGCCTTTGGAAAGGACTTCCCAGGCTGCTGCATTTGCTTTTAGGTTAGGCCCCCAGGTGGCGATGACAATCGGAAAGGCGTTTTTGTCGGTCTTATCAAATGCAGGTAGGGTCTTTGCCCAAAAATCGGCAGTGCCAGCGGCAAGGCCACCGAGCAGGGTGTTTTGCAGAAAGGATCGGCGTGAATTCACAGTATGTTTGATTGATGATGTGCTTGTGTGGTGATGGGTTGATTTGGGGATTGGGTGATGCGTTGATTTGTGGGTGGTTGATTGGGTGAGGCGGCGTATTTTGGCGCAAAATATCACGACTGTATGAATCGCGTTTGCCTTTTAGTCTTAATGGTTGTTTTATCCACCTGTAAGTCTCAAAAACCACCAGAAAATACGGATGCCTGGAAAAAAATAAAATTGGATTTTAAACAACTTGATGCGGAGGGCCTGACCGGACCACCCAAGGGGAAAGTCGCCATGAACTACGAATTCTGCATTCCTTCCGAGGAGAAATTCTGGCGACAAGTGCACAAAATAGATGCGACAGCACAAAAAAATGCTGGCAAGGGTAGAATAGCCTGCAAGGACTCGCAATGGCTCGTCATTGGTAGCACACATCAGAAAAACTATCAGCGTGTGCTGTTCCAATTGGCTTCGCTGCCCTATGTAAAGCGAATTGAGCCAACTTTTTGGGAGTGATTGAACACGGATCGCACAGATGAATCACGGATAAAATTAACCATGAGCATAAAAAATACTCCCGCGGTCCGCGTACAACAATGGGTGGTGATTACCTCCATTGTTTTGTTTGTCCTGAAAGTGACTGCATACTTTCTGACAAACTCCGTGGCAGTACTTACCGATGCGCTGGAAAGCACGGTAAACGTGGTAACAGGTTTTACCGGGCTGTATAGCCTGCGCCTGGCCGCTAAACCCCGCGACGACGACCATCCTTATGGCCATGGCAAAATCGAACTCATCTCTGCTTCTTTCGAGGGGATTTTGATTCTGGTCGCCGGATTGATCATTGTCTATGAGGCACTTATCAATCTGATGCATCCTCATACCGTAGGACAATTGGATACAGGCATCATGATTGTGTCTTTCACTGCGATTGTGAATTACGCGCTCGGTTTGTGGTGCATCCGCACTGCCAAGGAACAACACTCAGTGGCATTAGAGGCAAGTGGGAAACACCTTCATTCTGATACCTGGACGACGGCGGGGATCGTGGTCGGGTTGCTGCTGTTGCGCTTCACGGGCATTGCATGGATTGATAGTGCGATCGCGCTTGTCTTTGCCCTTTTTATCATTGTAGAAGGCGGTAAAATTATCCGTAAAACAATAGCAGGCCTGACCGACGAGGCCGATGCGGAACTTTTGAAACGGCTCATCGTAGCCCTAAATCAACAAAAACGCGACAACTGGATTGACCTGCATAACCTCCGGGTAATCAAATACGGCTCTGTGCTTCACCTGGATTGCCACATTACAGTGCCCTGGTATTTCAATGTAAATCAGGCCCATACAGAAGTGGACTCGCTCGACCTGCTCATTGCAAAGGAGTTTGACCAGTCATTGGAGTTGTTCGTACACACAGATGGCTGTGTGCCGCCCGGATCGTGCCGGGTATGTCCGATACAAAATTGTGAAGTGCGGAAAGCACCCTTTGAGGGGCGCTTGGAATGGACTTTGGAGAATGTAACTCTGAATCAGAAACATGGGATGGATTTACACCCGCTCAGTCAATAATGACCAGTTTCTGTGCCGACCCCATCCATTTCGCTTTCAAAGAACGCGGTTGCAGGAAGTAAAGGCCTGTAGGCAAATGTGCTACAGAAACATACGCGGTTTCGGCGGCGGGCCAGCGCATCAGTTCTGTGCCTTGTGCATTGAAGAGTACCATTTCGGCATCCGACAACACTGCACCATACCATTGGATGCTTAATTCGCCCGAAGTCGGGTTTGGGTAAATCGAAAACAAGTGCTCCCGATTTAAAGTCGGCTCCGCAGTTTGGATGGTTTCGCAGAGTTTGATGGTATCGGGGACGGCGCTGTACTCGTAAAGGCCATCATCCATGAGAATGTATCCCTGATTTGAGGAAAAGACGTTGAGCCCACGAAAATGTTCTGCCGATCGGGCACAGGCTTGCTGTTCCCAGGTATCGCCGCCATCAGAAGTGGCATAAATTCCCGTTTGGTGGCCACAGGCCCAGCCATGGAGGGAATCGGCAAAGGCAATTTCAAAAACGCTTACGGGTGTTTGTACTTGTAATTGCCATGTTTGGCCAGCGTTCTGAGTATGATAAATGGATGCCCCGGTGCTCAACCAGCCTTGTTGTGAGTTAACAAAACTGATCTGCCGCGCTCCTTTAATGTCAGGATATTCCTGCACCTCCCAATCAACGGCATTATATGATTTTCCAAAACCGAATTTGTTGTAAGGGGGAATCAATTGGTTTATGCCAATAAAATAAACGGTATCGCCTCCTAAGGAAACAAAGTCTTGTATCAGCGAAATCGCACCGGGGAGGTCGAGCTTTGTCCAGGTCTGCCCCCAGTTTTTGGTGACGAAAATATCTTGGTAATGTGCTGCCACCACCGCCACACTGTCGTTTAGCCTTTCGAGTGCTGTAATGGTGGGGCTAGGGGCCAATGATTGTGTTTCCCAATTAATACCGTCGTTGGTCCAAAGAATTTCACTGTAATAAGGAGAGCCAGGCTTTAAAATTTGTACGATGCCATGTTCAAAATCTTTGAATTGCAAGTTTCCCAGCGTCCGTACAGGTCCTGGATAAGGAACGGTATCCCAATGGACGCCTCCATCGCTCGTTTTCCAAATCTTTTTGTCGCCCAACGCCCAGCCTTGTTGTGGGTCTAGAAACTGCATCTTGATAAAGGGAATGGGGATTTCATGAGGCGACTTCTTCCAGAAAAACGGCGTGTTTACTGCAATCCTTTTGGCTGCAATGTCTTCCTGTGGCAAACACTCGGCTTTTGCTTTCAAGGTAACCACATAGCAACCCGAAGTCGTATAGATATGCGTCGGGTTTGTTTCAGTGGAACTTTCTCCATCGCCAAAATCCCAATAGTAACTGTCTGCATTTTTGGATTGGTTGCTGAAATAGTAGGTTTGATCCGGAACAACTGTAATCGAATAAAGCAGAAGCGGTTTTGCAAAGCAAGGAATCGCAATCAAGCGCTAAAAACGGGCTGGGGTCATGGTAAAAAACACCTGAAGTATCCCGAAGACAAATCAACTGGGAATGCCCTCCTTCAAAATCAGATGCTCTGAAAAAACTTCGGTCTATATCGCCAATGC
Source organism: Lewinellaceae bacterium (assembly GCA_016708875.1). Lineage (GTDB taxonomy): Bacteria > Bacteroidota > Bacteroidia > Chitinophagales > Saprospiraceae > M3007. Next base: position 351,688 of record JADJFA010000002.1, on the reverse strand, counting down.
CATCTACCCAGGTATAGGTTTGAGAAACAGATGGTTGGAGCGGTTTCATAACCATCCTCTTGCGTAACTCACCATTGTCAAGGGTAAATGTGCCGACTTCCATCACTTTTAATGCTCCGAGATCGCCCGTGACTACAGTATCTCCTACATTTTTTGAAAAATCGTACATGAGGATTTCCGTGTTGCAGTCTACAAACATGTAATACTTTCCTTGTTCAGCCCGAACGTATTGTCCAAATTTGTTCCAGGTAATACCACAAAGAATGGTATCGCCTTCATACCGCGTAGAAAAGTTGAAATAACTCGGGCAATCCCACGGATTGCAGATGTAGATAGCCCCGTGCTCCAAGCCTGGCGTGGGAAACGACGCAAACTGTGCCTGGCTTGTAGCGTAAGAAAAAAGCAAAAGGAAGAGTATTCGGTGTTTCATGTTGAAAATTGGATGAAAGGCGAGTGTGAGGAATTACAGGGCACAAACATAGGCTTGGTGAGTCGAGCGTTTGCACATTCAAATGGCTGATTCGCGGCAAATGCTGTCTTTTACTCCGGTTGCTATCAACGCCCATTAAGCACAAAACCCGCCCAATAGTACGGGTGCGCATATTGCCGATTTTCTTTTATAAAAGTCCGTTTAGCATTCGCCAGCGCACGATTATAGGGCATTCCCTTTTTGATTTCCTGGTAGAATAAGACCATTAATCGTTGCGTACTCGCGTCATTCACCGACCAGAGCGAAGCGACTACATTGCGAGCGCCAGCGCAGGTAAAAGCACGGGTCAAACCTACTACTCCCTCATCTTTTCGGTATTGGCCCAGGGCAGTCTCGCAAGCAGACAAAACCACCAGGTCAGCAGAAAGTCGGAGACCGTAAATGTCCCGGGCATAAAGCAAATCAATCTTTTGATCTTGATTTTCAGCCTGCAAGGCCACAAAAGAATATTCACCCAATACTTCATTTGCCGCGCTGTGGGTAGCAAGGTGCAGGATATTATAGTCCTGGCATTTTTTCAGGAAATTGGCTTTGGTTGCATTGGCCCCAACGATTGATTGGCCATTGGACAACTGAGCAATGGACCGAGCCTCCGCGCCGCTATTGGGCAAAGGTTTGAAAATGTTGGTTCGGGTAAGTGCTGCTACTTCGCCTACTGGCAATTCGAGTTCTTCAGAAATTTCGCCTTCAAAAAACGGAGCAAGTGCCAACAAAGCCCCGGATGGTTTTTTGGCGACAGGTCGGTTTTGTACAAATTGAAACAGCCCGACTGAGTATGCTTGGCTGATTATCAATTCATTGTCGAGGTAATGCCAAAGGAATGGCCGGCCAATATTGGTTTCGCGTTGGGTGAGCAATGCGCCAAAGGGAAGGCTGGCAAGTTCGTCGCGGGGAATTAGCAGTACTTCTTCCAGGAGTAGTGGCCGTAATGGTGCTATCAAGGCTTTATAGACCAAATGGGAGGCATCGGCAAAAGACTGGAGCCGTTTTAAATATTCTTTTTCTGGGAGGTTTTGATATTCCGCAAAATGATGGGATTCGTGCTCCAGCGTTTTGAGTGAAATCTCCAAGGTGCTGTCAAAAGAAGAAGCAAGCCAAACCACCGTGTCAGGCCGAACGAGGAGCGCAAATACCAGGCTATTTTCGATGAAAATATCGAGCAGGCATTGGTTTGGGCGAAGGGTTTGAGTTTGAACTTGACGAAGGCTGGCCTTTGGTTGACTGTATTTCAAACGGAAATATTCAGGTTGGGTTTTTTCTAAATCTGCCAAAAAAACTCGGTACTGGTCTCGCAAGGCAAAAAGTGCCTGATCATTTGCTGCGATCAGGCTGTCGGCATTCTGGCGCGTGCGCATCATGAAAAAATTAGTCTCCAAATCATTCACTTCCTGGCGGAATGTCAGTTCCCGCTGATAAAGCGAATCGGACAGTCCGCCCCATTGCAGGGAGTACGTTTCATGAAGGAATTCCTGTACGGCAAAATTCTTACTTGCCTCGATGGATTCAAAGGCCCGCTCGATGTGTTTTTGATTTCCGGTTTGCGCGTACAGTCCCTGTCGTACTTCGGCAAGATTGGCCACGATTCCCACTTCGTTTCCGATCCAATCTCGGAAACCATCATTGGGCGCTCGATCTCGCATGGCAAAAACCACATCCTCTGCCTCCTGGCAACGGCGTTCTGCCAGATTGTACCAGGTGGTGTCCTTGCTGATGCCATACTGCTTCCATGCTGCTCTCGATGCCTGTGCCAGACACCAGGCATAATGTGTACAACTAAAAAGTTTGCCCCTCTGCTGTTTGAGCCGATTTTCAAACATTGCAATATTTCTATCGGCATAAAAAAGGGATTTTTGGTAGTCCCCAGCCAAGGTGTACAGCTCACACAAGCGAAATTCAACGATGCCTAAAAAACCGCCTTTGGCCCGCAAGGATTCGCCGTATTGGTTCAGGGTATCTTCCAGTATCCGGATTCCCTGCCGAAGTTCACCCTTTAGTTCATGGTACATGGACCAGTAATTGGCAAGGTTTATACGCGCTTGCATAGTGGCTTTTTTTCCAAGCAGGCGATGAAAAGCATCCCATTCCTGTAAGAAAATCCGGGCGCCAGCAGTATCGTTCAATGCCAAGTGAAAGGTGGCGAGCTGGTCATAATGCGAAGGGATTTTCAGGCTTAAGGGGTTGGCTGTTTGTGTGATTTTTAAGCCTTTTAAGGCAGCCTCAATGGCTATTTTTGGATTGCCGTTGAGGTGTTGCGCATTTGCCAGCAATAAATAGGATTTTGCCAGGCGATCTGGGTTTTGCTCCGGCAATTGACGATGGAGCGCGATGCTTCGTTCCGACATATCAATCGACTTGTTGAACAAACCTCTTTGCAAAAAATCGTATGCAGCAGATTGAAAGCACGCATCGGTTTGCAGAAACACTGTTTCCTGTAATTCGGGTGCTACCGAGCAATTGGAAATGGTGTTCAATGCAAGAATAGCGGAATCAAGTGCGAAAAGGCTTTCTCCTGCATCCAACAATGCATTGGAATTTGCAAGCAACGCATTGATCCTCAACGTATCACAAGGGGTTTGGCCAATTAGTAACTGGCCTGACAACAGAAAGGGCAGGAAAAACCAGCAGGTAGCGTGTTTTCTCATAAGATTGGTCTTGAGGCTGTCTAAAGTTTTTTGACGAATTGACTTTCAATGGATTTTGAGGTGAGACAAGGCAAATTTTGCAGGCATAGTCCCGCGCTCGCGGGACGAAAAATTTAACGCAGTCGGAACCCAAAAGACATGAAAGGCAATCGTTGAAAAAACTTTAGACAGCCTCCTTGTTTAAAAGTTGAAGATAACGACTCACGCTGATAAAAATTTGCGCTATCAGGTTAGGTTTTTCTCCCGGTCGACACAAAGTAAATGGAAGGTAAAGTTGCCTTCTTCAATTAACAATCAAACCGATCGAATTATGAAAAACACTAGCGTTAGGCAATTAGCCATTGTTTTATTCTTTGTTGGTTCTTTTCAGTAATTGTAAAAAAGATAAAACTACTTCGCCGGACCCAACGGTGCTAACGGCAAGTACAAATATCCAAGCCAAAATTGATGAATACAAGGCTTTGCTCGGCGCCGACAATGGTGGCGACCCAGGCACAAAAGGCACAACCGGATTCCGCGAAGTAAACTGGGATGGCCTCACGGATGCGGAATCTGCCCCCAATCTTTACGCCCCGGATTTGTTCAACAGCCCCACGGCGCCTCGCTCGCGTGGTATTGTAATCAGTACCCCCGGCACAGGGCTTATGGTCAGCGCTGACAGCAACAACCCTACCGCTACCCCCACTTCCTTTGGTAATATCAACCCAACTTACACAGCAATTTTTCCGCCATTCAGCGGTGAACGGCTTTTCTCACCAGTGGGCAGCAACATCGCCAACATCTATTTTTATGTGCCGGGTTCAAGTCAGAAGGCAGTAGTGCGCGGCTTTGGAGCCGTGTATGTAGACGTAGACAGGGTGGAAAACACAGCCTTTGAGTATTTCGACACAAATGACAATTCGCTGGGCACTTATGCTACGCCAGTTTTGAACAATGGCCATGTTTTTCTGGGTGTATTGTTCCCGGAGGCAGTGGTTCATCGAGTCAAAATTGAGTATGGCAATGCACCGCTCGGCCCAAATGATGGCGGCAGTATTGATGTGTCGGTGATGGACAATTTCATTTACGGGGAACCACAGGCAGCCCAGTAGACAAGAATAGCAAGCGGGGTTTTTTGCCCTCAACACAGGTCGGTGCGCGAATAGTCGCGTGGCCGGCCTGTTTTACATGATCTTTTTAATTGCAAATCTTTGACCCGGCGCAGCACTAGCGGCACCTGTTCTATTTCCACCGAATCGCTATCAAGGCCAAACCAGTTTTGTGGTGATGCGGTAACGCTCTTGACGGCCAAATAAATGCGCATGACGGCCTGCTCCAGCAAGGGCAGGTCGTTTTCGTGCGAAAGAAATTCCTGGATAATTACAAATTTGAAATCGCCTGTAGCAATTTCACCGTGGCCAACATGGTATCGGGAACGGATATTTAGCTCGTCGTTTTCCATGAGGTCTTCTACTACTTTCCTCAAAAAGACGTTCATGCGCTGTTCCACCCGGAAGCCAAGCCGGAAGTTTACTTTATACACGTCATCGCGGGCGATCATGTTCACCTTGTATTCCATGGTGTATGGCTCGTCCGTTGTTTCGAGATGTATAAACCAATAGATATCAGCGCGTTTTGGCTGTGTCTGAAGGATGGAATAGAGTATTTTTCTTCAACCTTTTGGGTGATTTGGTACTACTGAGAAACACCAGGTTACTGGCACATTTAGGAATATCGTCATCGCTGCCAAGCAGGATGAGCTGGTCAATGTAATCGTTGATTTTGACGTTTTGGATGTACCGGTTTTTGATTTTTTTGGCTTGCACCCAGACGAACATCAGGAAAAACAGGACAGAGGCAATGAGCACTGTAATGAAGCCTCCGTCTTTGAATTTCAATAAGTTGGCGGCAAAAAAGGCACCCTCAAAACACAAATACCAAATCAGGAATATCCATACGAAAATGGGTTTCACCCGGTTCAGTACAAAGAAATTGGAAAGCAGAATGGTTGACATGAGCATGGTCAATGTCACCGAAAGGCCGTAAGCCGCTTCCATGTACTTGCTTTCCTTGAAATAAAACGTGACGAAAACACATCCCGCCCAAAGGAGCGTATTTACCGCAGGTACATAAAGCTGTCCTTTCATTTGGGTTGGGAAAATGACGGTCAATTTTGGCAGCAAATCCAGGCGTATTGCCTCGCTCACCAAGGTGAATGACCCTGAAATCATGGCTTGGCTGGCGATGATTGCAGCCATAGTGGCAATGGCGATGCCAAATGGCAAAAAGAAATCTGGCATTACCCCATAAAAGGGGTTCACATGCTGCGGTTCCAATTTGTCGCCCACCATTGACAAAAATGTCGGCAACTTTTTCCCTTCATACTGCAGGCACCAGGTCGCTTGTCCCAAGTAATTGAGTACCAGACAAGTTTTGACAAAAATCCAACTGATTCGAATGTTCTGCTTTCCACAATGGCCCAAATCTGCGTAAAGGGCTTCCGCGCCCGTGGTGCATAAAAAAACTGCGCCCATCAGCACCAGCGCGTTGGGGTGGTTTATCAATATTTTGATGGCAAAAAGTGGGTTCAATGCCTGTAAAACCGACCAATCATGGGATAGAGAGAGGCCTCCCAGCACCCCTAACATTGAAAACCAAAGCAGCATCAGCGGACCAAAAAGCTTGCCCACTGCCACTGTTCCAAACTGTTGGAAAACAAAGATTAAGCTGATGATTCCAATGGTAATCTGCATCGTCGGAAGATGCATATTTTGCAGCGCAGGAACGGAAGCCAAACTCTCAATTGCCGCCGAAACCGTAATGGGCGGCGTAATCATACCTTCTGAAAGTACTGCGCATCCACCAATCATGGCTGGAAATAAAAGCCATTTCCTTCGGCGTCGAACCAGTGTATAAAGCGAAAAAATGCCTCCTTCGCCTTTATTGTCGGCGCGGAGCACAAGGCCGATATACTTGAAGGAGGTTTGTATGGTGAGGGTCCAAAAAACGAGCGAAACTGCACCTAAAATGGTCTCCCGGTTTACGATCCCATCCCCGACGATTGATTTCATTACATACAGCGGCGAGGTACCAATGTCACCATAAATGATGCCGAGGGTGATAATCAGACCCGCTGTTGAAAGTCGGTGATGGTAATTATGCTCGCCGTTTGAGGCCATTTTCATTGTTTCTGAGTACAAGTTTCAAGTTGAAAGTAGCAAGTACTGAGATTGCGAAAACTTGAAACTTGTTACTTTTAACTTGTTACATGGTTGCCTATTTATTCGTCAAAACCAGGTATTCCCAGGGTTTCAGATTTAATTGCATGTCCTTAGTCAGTTGCACCGTGCTTGCACCAAAAACACTGAGGTAAACACCTGATACCACGGCATCGCTGGGGCGGAGGGTGACAGCACAGGGTTTTTTGCTAAGATTTAGCACCACCACCAGACGGTCGCCGTTTTTTTCGCGGGTGAAGGCATACACTTGATCGTCATGATTGGTCTCAATTTTCTCAAGTTTGCCGCCATGTCGGCCCGACCAAAGTGCGCTGTTGTTGTGTCGCAGGTCGCAAAGCTTCTGGAAAAATGGTGTTTTTTCAAAGTTTTTCCATTGAATTGGGTCTTTTTCAAAAAATGCCAATCGCTTTGAAAGCCCGTCCTCTTGTCCATTGTAGAGCATTGGCATCCCTTGCCAAGTGAATGCAAGTATGTTGAAAACATCCGCTGCATCGCCGTATAGTTCAGTTTCTGTACCGTTCCAGGAGTTTTCATCATGGTTTTGCGTGAAATACAGTTGCGAATAACCTTCCGGGTAAAACCCGTTCAAAAATCGCAACAATGTGTCAAGCGATTGAGCATCTTGCTTACCTGTGGCAATGTCTTTTGTAACGTCTTTCCATTTCCAGCCATAGTTTGCATTGAAGCAGGAACGAAAATGCCCAGGCTCGTCTTGCCATTCGGAAAGCATAAAGACTTGTTTCACAGAATCGAGTGCAGGTCGTGCTTCGGCCCAAAAATCATTTGGAACAAGCCCCGCCATGTCTACCCGGAATCCGTCAATGTCGCAATTTTTAAGCCAATACTGCATCGCTTCTATCATGGCTTTGCGGGTGGCAGGTTTTCCATAATCCAGGTCGCATACATCGCTCCAATCGTCAATGGGTTTGCCATGTTCGTTGAGCGGCACGGTAAAATCACCGTTGTACTTCGTAAAATACTCGGGGTGCGATTTTTTCCATTCCGAATCCCAGGAGGTATGGTTGGGTACCCAGTCCAGAATTACTTTCAGTCCCAGGGCATGTGCCTCGGTCACAAGATTTTTAAAATCAGCCTCGGTACCGAAATCAGGGTTAACGGCATAATAATCGCGCACCGAATATGGGCTGCCTTCATCGCCCGGGTTCAATTTCCGGCGCTCCATACCAATAGGATGAATGGGCATGATCCACAATACATCAATCCTCAATTCGCGCAATCGGGAAAGCCCGGCGCGAAGGCCGGCAAAATCTCCCGTCGGCGAAAACTGCCGAACATTGCACTCATACAGCACGGCACTCTTGACCCAATCTGGTTCCGACATGACTTGTACGTTAGAATTAGCAGGTGTTTGAACAACAGGGGCCGGTTGGTTCTGACAGGCGGCGAAAGCCAGTATTGGGAGAAGTGGGAAGAGTAGTTTTTTCATAGAAATCAGGCAGTTTCAAGTTTCAAGTTTCATGTTTCAAGTTTTCAATTATCTCAACTTGATACATGCCACTTGAAACTTTCGACTATGAACTTTTTTGCTGCTTCTCGTCGTCAAGCAAGTTTTCGTCCAGAAGGCCTCGGTTTTTGGCTGTCTCACCATAGCCGTGAAGCTGTATGGGCTTTTGGACTTTTCGCATCCTTATGTTCAGGAATTCAACAAAAAGCGAGAAGAAAATGGCAAAATACAAATAGCCTTTTGGCACAGATCCCTCTGTGAAATGCCCCAAATGAGCCGCTTCCGCAATTAATGAAAACCCGATAAGTATGAGGAACGATAACCCAAGCATTTGCACGGTTGGGTGTTCATTTACAAATCTGCTCACCGGGCCAGAAAATATCATCATGACCAATACCGAGACCACAATAGCGATTATCATCACAATGAGGTCGTTCGAGAGGCCCACAGCCGTTAAAATGGAGTCGAAAGAGAACACCACATTAATGAGGGTTATTTGCATAATGACTGCGTTGAGTGCGGCTTTACCTTTGCCAACTTTAGGATCGTCGGTGGCATCAGGGCTTTCGAGTTTGTGGTGAATTTCATTGGTGGCCTTATAAAGCAGGAATACCCCGCCAATCAGGAGTATAAGACCCTGTCCAGTCAACCCACCTTTTAAACCAAGGAAGTCCACATGGAACAATGCGGCATCCATGCCCATGATCCAGGTGATACCAAAGAGCAGGATAATCCTCAATCCCATAGCCAACATCAGGCCTATGTTTCGGGCTTTTGGTTGCTCATGGGCAGGAAGTTTGGCGGAGACGATACTAAGGAAAATGATGTTGTCAACCCCCAGCACAATTTCCAAAAATGTGAGGGTCAGGAGGCTGATCCAGACTTCGCCTGAAGCGAAATCCGGCATAGTCATTAGAAGTACTTGCATAAGTGATTTGAATGGTTCAGAATTCTGGCGCAAGGATACGACGTTTGCCCGAATCGTTGGCGTGGCGACATTTTATGTACTTGAAAATGGCAACCGGAGCAGGGTGGGGGTAGGAGCGTATATCTTTGTGGCATTCACAAATTCAACCCTGCCTGTCGGTAGACAGGTATTTTTCAATTATGAAGAAATTCTCGCCTTTCCTCCTATGTCTTTTTTTGGCATCCCTGCTTAATGCCCAAGAAAGCGCTAAAAAGTACCTGCTCATTGAGCATTTTACCAATTCAAATTGCGGCAACTGTGCCAACAGAAACCCTGCTTTTTTCAACCTGATTGGTCAGGCACAATATGCAGATGATGTGCATCACGTTGCAGTACACCCCATGTTCCCGTATCCACAATGTGTTTTCTATCAGGCAAATACAACAGAAAACACTGCTTGGGCTTCCCTCAATGCCATTCAAGGAACACCAACCATTGTTCTGAACGGTGCGAAACAAAATCCTTCTAACCCAATCCTCACAGAGGCAAAACTGCAGACCTACCTCGATCAAACTAGCCCACTTTATGTGCAGGTTTCTGAATCTGGACCGAATACTGCCCGATTGGTGAATGTAAAAGCCAAAGCTTTGGGAGAAATTCCCGCAGGTAACTATAAGATCTTTGTTGCGGTCCTGGAAAAAACAATCAATCAGACCACAGGGAACGGAGAATCGGTACACCACAATGTTTTCCGCAAAATGTTGAGCACCGTTACAGAAAATAGTTTTACAGCGCCAGCGGTCGGGGAAACCGCAGAATTTAACTTTGAATACAGCATTGCGAACAATTGGAATGCCAATGAGGTCTACGTTTTGGCTTTTATAAAAGAAGTGGATACTAAACAAGTGCTGAACAGTGGCACTCGGTTCGATCCCGCCCTGTCGGGCATAGGCGAGGCAGCAGCCACTCAAATTCAGATTTCGCCCAACCCGAGCTCCGATTTTGCCTGGGTCGAGCTGGCAGATGATGTTGCACAAACCGTTGAAGTGTTCGCCGCCACCGGACAGCGTGTCTCTGTTTCGTTTGAAAATCAGGGCAATGCGCTGTCAATCGCGACAGCCTCCTTTGCGCCAGGCATCTATTTTGTGAAAATCGCTGGAAAAAAAGGCGAATATGTAGGGAAGTTTGTGAAGGAATAAAAGATAGGCCAAAGCCTTCCCAAAATGCGAAACGGGGCTGCGACTCAAAGTCGCAGCCCCGTTTTCACCTGAACCAAATGCATACAATTATGCCTCTTTCTCTTCTTCCTCTTCTTCGCTTGGTTCGCTTACTTCGGCATCTTCGTCACCATCAACTTCGTCAAGTGTTTCCACTGTTTCTTCCGTGTGCTCAGCGGCAACACCTGCCTCGTTTTCAATGGTTTCAGCGTGGTTTTCGAGTGCTTCAAATTGTGTCATGACAGTGAATTTTTAGGTGAAAAGATGTAGGTGAAATATTTACCTCGCAAAATTCACTTACTGCCATGAAGGGGGGATTAAGGACGGATTAAGTTTATGTAGTTATTTTTGGATTATTCGATTGCCCGATTAATTCGATTGATTTGATTAGAAGATGAGCATGCCTTGCAATCGAATTAATCGGGCAATCGAATAATCGACCAATCCCTATTGCGCTTCCAATTTCTCCACCGAACCAGAACCAATCACGTTGGATTCCACCTTCGGAGACCCGGAATAGAATACATCTCCTGACCCGGAAATATTAGCAACCAAGTCCATGCTCACATCTGCGGTGACAGTGCCAGAGCCTGTGATATTTACTTTTAAGGTGTTGGTAGTCAGGCCTTTCGCCCGTATTTCGCCACTCCCGGAAATATCGGCTTTCATATCATTGGCTTTGCCGCCAAGTTCAATGTCCCCGCTCCCTACGATGCTGATGTTCAGCACTCCGAAGTCAGATTGTGGACAAAAAACATCGCCGGATCCTGAAATATTGAGTTCCATTTTTTCAGCGCGGAGTGCATTCGGAACACGGATTTCACCGCTTCCTGCCAATGAAAACTGGTCGAAAGCAGGCGCAGTCACCCGAATTTTGATGTCCTCGGAACTATTCATATTTTCATTGCAGAAGATGCGCAAGGTCCCGTCTTTCACTTCTGTTTTCAATAGGGGAAGCAGGTTTTGCTGGGCGGATACCTCCACCGAATAATTTTCCCCGATGGTTACATCCACATTGCCAGAAATATTAAGTTCAATCGCGTGGAAATCAGTGGCAGTCCGCGTTTCTGTCTGAACAGGGCCTTCACCCTTGATACCGTCGCCAAAACTGACGTTGCCAAAATTGCAGGAACGGCTGCCCAGTACAAATACTGCGACTAAAAACATGAAAATAAGGAGGTTGCGCATTGGAAAGAGATTTTTGTTTTGAAATGATGTGTAAGAATTTTAGAGCTTTGCGCCCCAATTTTCTGCTTTGCGCGGACTCAGACACGGCTTTAATCGACGAGGTTGCGCTTTTCTCCGATAAATTTATCTGTAATGATGCTTTGGCTTTTATTGAATCTGCTGTTTCAATTGAGCCTTCAACTTTGCTATTGTATTTGAAGTGGAATTGCCTGGAAGCCTCTTGCCGATAGGCAGGCTGTTGGACATTGTCTAAAGCCTCCCATCGTAGAATGGCTCACCGAGCGCGACCACGACTTTCAGCATCTCCGGCAAGAACATCCCAAGACTTTTGTCTTTCGTTTCAAAAACATTGATACACAGCCTATTCTGCTCCAAACAGTGCGCACATCCTGTGGTTGCACCGCCGCAACCTGGACCGAAACACCCATTGCGCCCGGAGGAACTGGCGAAATAGTAGTCGAGTACGACGCTTACCAACGCGGCGAGTTCAAGAAAAAAATCAGGGTATTTTTTGATCGCCAGCGGAAGCCGGAGATATTGTGGATACACGGAGAGGTGGATTAGCAATTACTTCCCATAAATCTCCCCTTTACAAGCCTTCAAGGTATTCATCATCAACGCTGCAACCGTCATTAAACCCACCCCGCCAGGAACTGGCGTTATAAAACTACAGCGCGGTGCAACGCTTTCAAAATCAACGTCTCCAGCGATTCGGGTGCCGTTCTTTTTGCTTTCGTCCGGGATACGGTTGATGCCCACATCAATCACCACGGCGCCTTCTTTTACCCAGTCGCCTTTTACGAATTCCGGAATGCCAATGGCTGCTACGATGATGTCAGCACGGCGCACTTCAGCGGGTAAATCTTTAGTGCGGGAGTGTGTAAGTGTCACGGTGCAGTCGCCCGGATAACCCTTGCGCGAAAGCAGGATGCTGATGGGGGTGCCGACGATATTACTCCGACCCAGTACCACACAGTGTTTGCCTGAAGTTTCAATGTTATAACGACGCAAGATTTCTAGAATGCCCATCGGCGTGGCGGGCAAAAAAGCGGGAAGTCCTTGAGCCATGCGGCCAAAATTGACCGGGTGGAAGCCATCCACGTCTTTTTTCGGATCAATAGCAAGCGTAACCGCTTCTTCATCAATGTGTTGGGGCAAAGGGAGTTGTACGATAAATCCGTCAACATCGGGGTCGTTGTTCAGTTTTTGGACAATGGCGAGCAATTCTGCTTGCGATGTAGAAGCCTCACAACGAACGAGCGAACTTTTGAAACCGACTTGCTCGCAGGACCGAATTTTGGAGGACACATACACCTGGCTTGCAGGGTTTTCGCCGACTATAATCGCCGCTAAATGCGGGATTTTCCCACCTTGAAGTTTGATTTGCTCGACTTCAGCTGCGAGCTCGGTTTTGATTTGTTCTGAAAGAAGTTTTCCGTCTAGCAGTTGCATTTTTATGAAGTGATGAAGTGATAGAGTGATGAAGTGATCTGGTTCCCGTCAAAGCGAAAGATCAATTAGGCGGGCAAAGAAACGAGATTTCCAGAACTGACACAGATCAAATCACTTTATCACTCTATCACTTCATCACCTAATATTTAGGCCATTTTCCTTGCAATTTCATCACCTTTTCAATCACATCGCGAACGCAACCCGCTCCACCTTTGATTGGGGAAATGTAATCGCAAGCAGCCATGACTTCTGGCACGGCATCGGAAGGACAGCAGGCGAGCGCACAGTTTCTCATGGGAGAAATGTCGGGTAAGTCATCGCCCATGTAGCAAATTTCGGTGAACTGGATACTTGTTCGCTGCATAAACGATTGAAAAGCAACGGCTTTGTCTTTGACACCGGAATAATATTCTGAGATCCCTAAGTGCTGGGTGAATCGTTTTTTCACACCCTCGGAGTTACCACCGGTAATAATACCAATAGGGTAACCGGCCTCTCTGGCCCATATTAATGCCTGGCCGTCTCGGACATTCATGGTACGCAGGTATTCGCCAGCTTCTGTGATGAGTAAGTCATTGTTGGTCAAAACACCGTCGACATCAAACACAAAAGCCCTTACGGCCTTCATCTTGTCGAACACGTGTTCCAGCTCGAACTTGACAGTTAGTTCATTGCCTACGCCGATCTCCATTCCTCCCGTTACAGAAGGGATTCCGGCAGGCGGCAGTGGTATTGGCCCGGCTGGGACAATTTGCCCAAGACCTTGATTTACTTGTTGTTGGCTCTCCATTCGTACACCCATTTGGCTTGTATCTGCTCCAGATGGCCTTCGCTGGAGTTCTCGCGTGTTCCCTCAAAATGCGGAATTTCCAGCACCCATTGAAGCAGCTCTGTGAATCGGATGCGGTAGATTTTGCTTTCGTCAAAGTCGTCTCCAAAACGCTCGTAAAGCGCCATAGCAACATCCTCGTGGTCGGCCCATTGAATGGGCATATTGTTGAATTCGTGAAAAGGCATTTTTTAATGGAGTGATGAAGTGATGGAGTGATGAAGTGATTTGGTTTGTGGAATCGCATGTATTACTCTATCACTTCATCACTTAGGAGTGTTTCTAGATTTGATGGTGGATGTTATGAGTAAAATTTCGTGTGCTTCTTTCTCAAGTCGCTGGCGTTCGGGGGAATTGTCAATATTTGTCGCACAGATGAAGTCTAGCCAAAATTCTGATTCATCTGCTTCTTCTACAACAATGCAAACCTTGGAATAAAATTCATTACTTGATCTTGCCCGACACGCAGCACGCCAATTGGCAGCAACAGAAGTGCAAGACTTGGTTAATTGATAAACAATTGGTTGAGCATTTTTTATACCTGATAAAGTACCCAGGTACAAGAAAACATCAACGGCAAATTTTTTTGTTCGAGATCTAAAACGCTCATTAAAAGTATTGTCTTCCATTTGGTAATGAATTGATGAAGTGAGGAGAGGGTGAAATGTTGTTAAAGATACAAAAAAATCCTCAACTTCATCACGGCCCAAATCACTTCATCACTCCATCACTTTATCACTTCATACCTAGTGTTCGTGTCCAATGATTCGTTTCTGATCTGGAATGGTGACCGTGATTTTTGCAGCGTTGTCGAGTATAACACATTGACAACCAAGGCGACTTTCAATTCTGGGGTTAATGGCCCGGTCAATAAAATCCTCTTCTTTGTCTGAGATTCCTTCCAGGAATTCTTCCCCTTTTTCCACATAAACATGGCAGGTGGAGCAGGCACAAACGCCGCCGCAGTTGTGGTTAAGATGTACATCGTATTCCTCGGTCAGTTCGAGGATGGACATATCTTCAAAGTTGCCCTCGACAGTTTTTGGGGCAATATTCGCGTCTTCAAACAGAAAGTGGATAACAGCCATAATCGGGTGGCGCGAAGTCATTTCGCGTTATGTAATGCGAAATTCATTTCGCAATGTGTGGCGCGAAACTCATTTCGCGGTTTTTCAATGAAAAAAGGAGCGCAAAGGTAGATTTTGCTTCTGGGAAAAACGATGCTGGACAAAATCCTTTTTCTGGGACTTGTTTTGTCGTGTTTTATTAGCCTCGAAAACAAAGTGGGTGGGGATATGTTCCGAGAAAACGCTGTCAAAGTAAAGTGCCACTTCGAACAAAAAACCCAAAATCCCCCCATCACTTCCTTAATTTCGCCCAACAAATCCTCAGGTCGAACAATCTTGCTCGAATATGCCTTCCATCGCCGACTTACTTGCTAAGGCCCGCCGCCGCTCTTTTGTGGGGCGTGAAAAAGAGATTCAACTGTTTGAAAATCAACTGACTGCCTCAGAGTTTGAATTCATCCTGCTCTACATTTACGGGGCAGGCGGCGAGGGCAAAACAACCCTTCTGAAACATTTAACGGAGATTTGTGGCGAACACAAGGTTCGCCACCTTACGCTGGATGCCCGTGAGGTTGATGCACATCCATCTGCCTTCTTAGAAGCCGTTCGCAATAGCCTTGGAAAATCCATCCACGCCGGACAAGATGTATTTGAAGGCCTGGGCCTGTTGGACGGCCACACGGTACTTTTTATTGACACCTACGAAAAAATCAGCCCAATAGACGACTGGGTTCGCACGGATTTTTTGCCCAATCTCCCCTCAAATATGCTCACGGTAATGTGCGGGCGCAATGCTCCTTCGGTTGCCTGGCTCAGCGATTCTGGCTGGAAGGTCTTGATGCGTACTGTGCAATTGCGCAGTTTCTCCGATGCTGAAAGCGAAGAATACCTCCGCCGGAGGAATATGCCCGAAGAAAAAATTAAGCCAATTCTTGATTTTACGCACGGTCACCCGCTTGCGCTTTCTGTGGTGGCGGACATTTATGAGCAATATCCCGACAAAAATTTCACGCCGGACGAATCGCCTGATGTGGTGCGAACCTTGCTGCAACTCTTTGTGCGTCAAGTGCCCAGCCCCATGCACAGGGCTGCTTTGGAGGTATGCAGCATCGTCAATCTGCTTACTGAATCACTTTTAGCCGAGGTGATGGGTGTGGAAGATGCAAGCGAACTTTTCAGCTGGATGTGTGGACTTTCGTTCATCAGCATTGGCCGTGAAGGCATTTACCCGCACGACATTGCCCGCGAAGCGCTTTGTGCTGATTTGAAATGGCGACACCCCGATTGGAATGCCGAACTTCATGCCCGAAGTCGCCATTATTACCACCGAAAATTAAAAGAAGTGAGCGGCGAGCAACAGCGAAAAGTGCTGTTCGACCTGATTTTCCTGCACCGCACTATCCCGGCCATCAAACCCTTTTTTGAATGGCAGGAAACTGGAAGTTTTTGGATGGATGTGGCAAACCAGAACGACCTGCCAGTATTGCGCGATATCGTGTTGCATTTAGAAGGAGAAGAAAGCCTTGCTGCTTTTGATTTTTGGGCCAAACACCCTGCAGCTCAAATCTGGGTGTGGCGCGACGGGCGCAAAGAAGCCAATGCTTTTGTGCTGAAAATCAATGGCCACGAATTGAGCAACGAAAAGAATTTGACGGACGCAGTGATGCAGAAAGTCGTTGATTATCAAACGAAAAACTTGCACCTCCGCCAAGGTGAACAAACCGCCATCTTTCGAATGTGGATGGCAAAAGACACCCACCAACAGGTGTCGGCACTCCAAAGCAGCATCTTTCTTTCAATTGTGCAGTACTACTTCACGCCGGGATTGGCCGTGAGTTTCCTCGAAGTGGTGATGCCGGAATTTTGGAAGCCTGTGATGCTCTACGGCGATCTTTCCCCCATACCTGATTTGGATTTTGTTGCGAATGGAACACCGTATGGTTTTTATATGCACGATTGGCGCGCACGGCCTCCACTTGCCTGGCTCGATTTGCTTGGAAAACGCGAAACAGGGTCGTTTGCCGATTTTGAGAACGAGGCGCCGCAGATGCAGGTGGTCGTGCTGAGCGAGACGGAATTCAGCGATAGCGTGGTGGAAGCTTTGCGGCATTTTCACAACAACAACCAATTGATTCAGAACCCATTGGTTCGTGCTAAGTTGGTAGTATCCTCCGCAGGGGCAAATGCCTCGGATGCAGAGCGAGTGGCATTTTTAAAAGAGAAAATACTTGCGGTTGTCAAAGAAATCGAGGAATCTCCGATGGACGGAAAATACCACCGGGTATTGTTTCGTTCTTTCGTGAATCCGGTGGGTAGCCAGGAAAAAACCGCTGATTTTCTGAATATGTCGTTCAGTACCTACAGGCGTTATCTTTCGGCAGGTACGCAGCGCGTGGCAGAGATTATGTGGGGTTGGGAATTGGGGTAGGTTTAGATTATTAAACACATAGAATATTAACCACAAAAGGCACATAAGGACACAAAAGATTAATAGACAACCTTTTGTGTCCTTATGTGCCTTATGTGGTTAATATTCTATGTGTTTAATTCGCTGACACTTATATTCTCCAGCACCTCAATTTTTTCCTTCACCGAACCTGCCTCCCAGCGCCGCATGAAGCGCAACAACCATCGAAGCCACAAGCCAGGCGAATGGATTTTTTTTGCAAAAAACGCAACGTTTTTGTCCAATTCGGCGATGACAATCTGCTCAGCAGCCCGATCTGGCGCAAATGCAATTAACTGTGCCGCTTTCCAGGAAGCGCCACGGGCGGCACTGATACTAAATCCTACCCAACCTTCATCTTCCGTGCGAAAAAGTCGGTCGAGCCAATCAAAAGGCAACCATATTTTGGCCAATTGACTTTGAGTTTGGTCCGTGAGCGATTCAATTATCTTGTTGACGTGCATGAAATCGTGGCGCAGTCCAAAAATCGCGTCGCGCTGACGAACCGAAGCGGCTGCAATGCAAAGGTCCAGATTGATATGCGCATTCATGCCCAACAAAAGGTGTTGCATCACAGTAATTTGTTGGTCCTGAGCCACTTCAAAAGAAATTCTCCAGGATTCGGTAGGCGTTCCACCAGCTTGCCAGGTGTCAAAAGCGTCGAAATAACGTTTTGCGAAAGCTACATCCACCTGTTCCATTCGTGAGCCGTTCTCAAATTCGCCCCGAATCACTGCATCCCGCACTGCAATGGTCATTTTATAGTACAATGCCGCAAAATAGCCCAAGGGCGATTCGTTTGTTTTGGCCCAGGCAATAATCTGCTCAAGCCGCGCAATGACATCTGTAAAACTATTGACAACCATAATACACGAATGAATTGAGTGGGGTAGGGCTTACCAATTTGGAGTATCCCGCTGGCCAACCACCCGCACTTGAATTCCTGTAACGTTAATCGAGGTATTGCCCTTCCAAATCATTACAAAGCCTTTCTCCTGCACCCCCCAAGAGTTGTTGATATAAGGATCTTTGCAGGAGAGCAGGATTTCATTTTTCGCAGCGTCAAAATTCCAGCGGCCAGTATCCACAATTTTACCCTTGACCAAAAGATCAAAGGTTTGATCTTCACGGAATTTCAACCATTTGGATTGGTATTGATGGTGGACGGTAGTATCGCTGGGTTGGTAGGCCATATTTAGGTGCCACCAGCCCGTGCTGAGATAGGCTTTTTTGCTGGCACTGGGCGGGGGAAATGCATCAACAGGAACCTGCACCATTCTTGGCGCTTTGTGGATCTGTAAAGTGCCCTGGACCGTATCGGCTCGTTCCCCTTCAATCACATGGGAGGCCTTGATGCCATATTGTATTTCTTCGGCAGGGGCCGCGACGACGGTTTCCGGCGCTTTCGTTTTTTGCAAGTTTTTGCAGGTCAGGATCCCGACTGCGATAACGATAATTCCAAGTATAATGTTGACTTTCATGATATTGTAGAAAAAATCCCCCGCCAGCACGACGCTGATGGGGGATGGTTAAGTAGCTCCAAGTGGAATCGAACCACTATCAGAAGTTCCGGAAACTCCCATTCTATCCGTTGAACTATGGAGCCTTTACCCGCCGAAGCCCGTTTAGGGCGAAGGCGGGTTTATTGTTCAAGCCATAACCCGTTTAGGGCGAAGGCGGGTTTTGTAATTATTTCATATCGCCGTGCCCGCCTTCGCCCTAAACGGGCTATGGCGGGTAAAGCGGGTCGGGCTGCAAAGGTATATAAGCCCAGCGTTTTTCAAAATCAAGATTCAAAACTCTTTGCGATTTGCACTTGCTACGTTCAAACTTGCTACTTATAACTTTCAAACTTGAAACTATCCCTGATCTCAACAAGTTCAGCATCAATCCAAATTTTAGCATTTTCCAGCAAACCCTGAGGATCATCGCTCCAAATGGCTTCTCCGTAGCTAACCGCTACTTGAATTTCCCGTTCACCAAAACGACGGATAAAATGCGGCAGAAATGTGTCTTTCCCAATCCAGTGGTCTTCGGGAGATGCATAATCTATGGCTACAGGGACAATTGGAAACCCTTCGCTGGCAGCCAGTTTAAAGCCACCTGGTTTGAACGACAAAGTGCTTGGTTCTGAATGGGTTGTGCCTTCCGGGAATAACATGACAGGGAACCCTTCGTGCAATTTTTCCCCAATTCCTTCCAGTGTTTTCTTGCGACTGGCCACGCTCTCGCGTTTTAAAAAGAGCACCCCTGAAACTTTTGCGCCGAAACCAATGATGGGCCATTTCGCCACCTCTGCCTTAGAGACTCCGTAAACATTGGTGTCTCGAACCAGTAAAACAGGATCGAGGTACGAGCGGTGATTGCCCATCAGGATACATGGAAAATCAGGAGGTGTGCCGCTTTTATGGATACGAACCCCAATAGCGGGCAGAAGGTGCTGCGCCCAACGTTGACGGATTCGCATGGATCTGCGGATATCATTGCCCATCAAGAGGCTGCTGAGAATGATTTGGCTGATTTTGAATGTAGTGTAAAAGGCGAAATAGAGTAAGCGCCAGAATGCGCGGAGTTTTTTCATGGGAGAGGATTGCTGCGAAAAGCGAGGGCAAAAGTGGGGAAACTTGCGGATTTTTCGCAAACATGGCATAAAGCCCTTCGTACCTTCGCACCATGCGCCAAAAATTTCTATTCCCAATCCTTAGTCTTGCATTTGCCGGACTGACGATTTTTTTAGGATATTTTGTGCAACGCAGTGATTTTCAGGTATTCATAACCGCTTACGCTGCTTTTTTTGGGCTGTATGTATGGGTCGTTTTTTACCTCCAAAGTCATTTTTCAAGTAGCCAAACACGGTATCTGCTTTGGCTTGGCATTGGGCTTCGGGTGCTCTTGCTTTTCAGCATTCCCAATCTTTCAGACGATTACGCCAGATTTCTCTGGGACGGACACTTGACCGTTGCGGGCATCCATCCCTTTTCACATACGCCTGCTTATTTTCTTGATAATCAAATATTTCCATCGGGTATTACTCCGGAATTGTTTGAAAAACTCAATTCTCCAGGGTACTTCACGATTTACCCGCCGGTGTGCCAAGCCGTGTTTGCGTTGGCAGTCTGGCTTTTTCCCATGAGTGAATTGGGTGGCGTGTTTGTGATGAAATTGTTTTTGCTGGCTTGTGAGATTGGTACCATTAGGATTTTGGAACACCGAAGAGCACCGACACCGCCCATACCACCGATTTTTTCAAATAACACATCATTTTTCGGTGGTATGGGCGGTGTCGGCGCCCTTCGGTGTTCTCTTCTCTACGCCCTCAATCCGCTCATCATCCTGGAAATCTGCGGCAACGGCCACTTTGAAGGTGCTATGATTTTTTTCCTACTGGCAGGAATGTTGGCCATTCAACACGGTAAAATTGCAACAGGAGCCCTGTGGTGGGCGCTCGCCACCGCCAGCAAGATGCTCCCAATCATGTTTTTGCCCATTGTGTGGCGTTGGCTGGGCTGGCGTAAAGGCTTGGTTTTCAATGCAATATTTGCCATGTCGTGCCTGGTATTGTTTACGCCCATTCTGGTAGTATTGCCAAATATGTTGGATAGCCTTGACTTGTATTTTCGGAAATTCCAGTTCAACGCCAGCATTTATTACCTTGTTCGGGAGCTCGGTTTTTCAAAAATCGGCTGGGATATTGGGGCGTATTCTGGTCCGGCTTTGGCTGGATTGACTGCGCTGGGAGTGTTGATAATTGCTTGGCGGACAAAGGGTTTGTCGAATGTTGAACTTTCCGAAAGTTCAAAACTTTCGGGAAGTTTAAGCACCTACTTGCTATTTGCTCTTTTTCTCTATCTCTCATTCTCAGCCACCGTACAGCCATGGTACATTTGTGTTCCTTTGGCACTTTCCCTCCTTACGCACTGGCGTTTTGTGGTAGTTTGGTCAGGCTTGGCTGCACTTTCTTACAGCCATTATGAGGGCGGTGGGATGCAAGAGAATTACGGATTGATTGTTTTGGAATATGCACTGCTCTGGGGATTTTTTTTGTGGGAATTACGTAGGATAATTGTTCGGAAACCACCACAAATTTCTTCCTGAACATTTCTACCTTCGCGGCGATTTTTTAGCACACTCAACACTTACACACCACACAATAATGAGTCTGTTTCCTCACCCTGATCGCTTCGAGCGTCGGCATATCGGCCCCAGTGAAACTGAAACCCAAGAAATGCTCAAAGTCCTGAAAGTCAAATCTTTGGACGAACTTATTGAGCAAACCGTTCCCGCCGCTATCCGCCTGAAAAAGGCACTCAATCTCCCGCCTGCCCAGTCTGAATTTGAATATCTGCAGGACCTGAAAAAGGCTGCCTTGAAGAATCAGGTCTTGCGGAATTATATCGGAATGGGTTATTCTGGCACGATCACGCCACCCGTCATCCTGCGAAATCTGTTTAGCAATCCAGGCTGGTACACGCAATACACGCCTTATCAGGCAGAAATTGCGCAGGGACGCCTTGAAAGCCTGCTCAATTACCAAACCATGATCTGTGATCTTACAGGCTTGCCCATTGCAAATGCAAGTTTGTTGGATGAAGGCACGGCTGCTGCCGAGGCTATGAACATGTTTTACAATGAAAAAAACAAACGGGCCAATGCTGGTGAAGAGGCCAAGGAGTTTTTTGTGTCAGATACGGTGTTTCCCCAAACCATTGACATCCTGAAAACCCGCGCATTGCCGCATGGCATTGAACTGAAAATCGGGAATTGGAAATCCTTCGAATTTTCCGAAAACACTTTCGGCGTAATGCTTCAATACCCTGATAGTCAGGGGAATGTAAGTGATTACCGCGCATTTGTAGAAAAGCCAAAGCCAAGGGACCTTTGTTTGTGTAGGCGCTGACCTCCTTTCCCTGGCCTTGTTGACACCTCCCGGTGAATGGGGCGCCGATGTGGCCGTGGGCAATTCACAGCGTTTTGGAGTGCCGCTGGGTTATGGTGGACCACACGCTGCATTTTTCGCTTGTGCAGAAGATTTCAAACGCCAAATTCCGGGACGTATCATCGGTGTTTCGGTTGACAAACACGGTAATCGCGCCCTGCGTATGGCGCTTCAAACCCGCGAACAGCACATCCGCCGCGAAAAAGCGACGTCCAATATTTGCACGGCGCAGGCTTTGCTCGCCAACATGGCCGCCATGTACGCCGTGTATCATGGTCCCGATGGCATCAAGGGCATTGCGCAACGTGCCCATGATATGGCTGCTGCGCTTTCGAGTGCACTCAGCGGAGCGGGGTTCAAACAAACCAACGCCCAATTTTTTGATACCCTCCGCTTTGAATTTGCAGAAAGCAAACTTGCCGACATCAAATCAAAAGCAGAAGCAGCAGGCATCAATTTTTTCTACGAAAAAAATGCCCTGCAAATCGCCCTCGACGAAACCGTCACGGAGCAGGATTTGAATGACATTTTGAATGTATTTGGAGTCAAAACGCAACTGTCTAAAGTCAGTACTCAAAAGTCTGCATTGTCGCGCTCAAGCGAATTCTTGACGCACCCAGTCTTCAATTCCTACCACACGGAGAGTGACATGATGCGCTACCTCAAGCGTCTCGAAAACCGTGACCTCTCGCTTGTACACTCGATGATTTCGCTGGGTTCCTGCACCATGAAATTGAATGCTGCGGCTCAGATGATCCAGGTAAGCTGGGACAACTGGTCGAATATGCACCCGTTCATGCCTGTGGGCCAAGCCCAGGGTTATGCGCACATTACCAGTGAATTAGAAAAATATCTTTGTGAAATAACAGGCTTCTCTGCTTGTTCTTTGCAGCCCAACAGCGGTGCACAAGGCGAATATGCCGGCCTCATGGTCATTCGTGCTTACCACCAGGCGCAACAGGGGCGCACACCGAAATGTATCGCTCATTCCTTCTTCCGCGCATGGTACCAACCCGGCCTCGGCGGTGATGGCGGGCATGGAAGTCGTGGTGGTGGCTTGCGACGAACGCGGCAACATTGATGTCTCCGATCTTCGCGCCAAAGCTGAACAGCATTCTGCCAATCTCTCCTGTCTGATGGTGACTTACCCATCCACCCACGGGGTGTTTGAGACCAGCATTAAGGAGGTTTGCGACATCATTCACAAGCATGGCGGTAAGGTGTACATGGACGGCGCGAACATGAACGCTCAGGTTGGCCTCACCAGTCCGGCCACCATTGGCGCAGACGTTTGCCACCTGAATTTGCACAAAACCTTCGCCATTCCGCACGGCGGCGGCGGTCCTGGCATGGGGCCCATTTGCTGCAATGACAGTCTCGCACCTTATTTGTCCAACCACGTTTTTGCAGAAGTAGGTGGCGCACAAGGAACCAACGCTATTTCCGCCGCACCATGGGGAAGTGCCAGCATTTTGCTGATTTCTTATGCTTACATCCGAATGCTGGGAGCAGAAGGGGTAACGAATGCCACGAAATACGCAATTCTCAACGCGAACTATATCAAGGCCCGTCTCCAAGGCGCGTATGAAATTCTTTACACCGGGGAAAACGGTCGTTGCGCCCACGAAATGATTGTGGATATGCGCCCCTTCAAAGCGCTTGCCGGTGCGGAGGATATTGCTAAACGCTTGATGGACTATGGTTTCCATGCGCCTACATTATCGTTCCCGGTGGCAGGCACAATCATGATCGAGCCAACGGAAAGCGAAAGCAAGGCCGAACTCGACCGTTTTTGTGACGCGCTCCTGGCAATCCGCGAAGAACTGGATGCAATTGCCCGTGGAGATTACGACCACGACGACAACCCGCTACACAACGCACCGCACACTTGCGAAGAGGCTACTGCCGACACCTGGAACCATCCTTATTCCCGTCAAAAGCAGCATACCCGCTTCCATACCTACGTCATGGATTCAAATTCTGGCCAACAGTCGGTCGTATTGACCAGGCATTTGGAGACCGGAATTTGGTGTGTACATGTCCGCCTATGGAGGCGTACGCTGAAGCGTAATCAAATGAACCCGTCCTACGGCTCCAAGCCGTAGGACGGGTAAATCACCATACATGACCTTCCTAACAGCAGAGTGGCGCAAACTCCTCATGGCCAATTACATCGTGCCGCCAGAGCTGCTTAAACCCTTTGTCCCTTGGGGCACGGAATTGGATTTATGGCAGGGCCGATGCTACGTCAGTCTGGTCGGATTCATGTTTTGAAGACTAAGTTGTTGGGACTCCATTCCTTTTCACCGCGATTTTGAAGAAGCCAACCTTCGCTTTTATGTACGCCGAAAAGTGGGCGATTCATGGCGACGT
Source organism: Lewinellaceae bacterium (assembly GCA_016708875.1). Taxonomy (GTDB): domain Bacteria; phylum Bacteroidota; class Bacteroidia; order Chitinophagales; family Saprospiraceae; genus M3007. Next base: position 327,458 of record JADJFA010000002.1, on the reverse strand, counting down.
GGCGCCGTCTTTATCAAAGAAATTGTTCCAAAACCCGCTATCTCTCTGGTTGCCAATGTGGTATATCGGGAAAGTTATTCGACGCATCGAATGCGCCATACCTGGGATTTAAGCGATGCGCAGCATTTTATTTCATACGAGTGGAAGCCGTTTTTCAAGGGTGACTGGTACAAAATGGCGGCGGTAACAGACCCTGTGGCACATCCAATAGATGTTGGAAGCGAGGAAGAATTTATTACCGAACATTACTGGGGCTATGCCCGGGCTGGCAATGCCCGCACCAATGAATATCAAGTGCAACACCCGAGCTGGGATGTGTATCAAGTACGTTCTCATGAGATTTCCGGCGACTTTGGAAGCTTGTACGGGAAGGAATTTGAGGAGATTTTGGCAGATCAGCCAGTTTCCGTTTTTGTGGCGGAAGGTTCAGAAATCTCGATCATGGAAAAGACGACTTTGAAACTATAAGGATTTTTGAACAAAGCCCTACTTTGCCGCGCAAAACGGCAAAACCTAAACCAATCCTTATGGCTTTTCTTGACAATCTTTTCCGTAAAAAATCCATTGACGACGCCATTACTACGGCGCAAAACGAAGAAATCCATGGCGCAGGTGGCCTGGATAAAAACCTGAGCGTACGAGACCTGACAGCATTTGGCATCGCAGCCATTATTGGGGCGGGAATTTTTAGCACCATTGGTTCTGCCAGTTTCAATGGCGGGCCTGCGGTCGTTTTTCTTTTTATTTTCACGGCAGTAGCTTGCGGCTTTGCGGCATTTGCATATGCTGAATTTGCCTCCATGGTGCCTGTTTCGGGCAGCGCTTATACCTATTCCTATGTGGCCTTTGGCGAATTAATGGCCTGGATAATTGGCTGGGCGTTGGTAATGGAGTATGCGGTGGGAAATATTACTGTGGCTGTGTCGTGGTCGGGCTATTTCACGGGCCTTTGCGAGAGCGCAGGTTGGCATATACCCTCCTGGGCCACAACAGATTATGTCACGGCACACGCCGGGTTTGATGAAGCCACCGCAATGCTCAAAGGCGGTAAAACAGCGGCTGATTTTTCTCAATCACAACAAGAATCTTATGAGGCCTGGCAGTCGGCGCCACGGATAGGCGGTTTGCGTACCATTCTGGATATTCCAGCCATCGTGATGTCCATTTTATTAACTGCGCTTGTGTATATCGGCATGAAAGAATCAAAAACAGCGGGCAACCTGATGGTGGTGCTGAAATTGATTGTCGTGCTGCTTGTCATCATTGTTGGCGCGGGGTATGTGAACGTGGACAATTGGCATCCCTTTGTTCCGAATGGTTTTGGCGGAGTGATGGCGGGGGTATCGTCGGTCTTTTTTGCCTACATAGGCTTTGATGCGCTTTCTACCACCGCAGAGGAATGTAAAAATCCGCAGCGTGATCTACCGCGGGCAATGCTCTATTCCATCATCATTTGTACGGTGCTGTACATTATAATAGCACTTGTCTTGACGGGAATGGTGAGTTATAAAGAACTGGATGTCAATGATCCATTGGCATACGTCTTTCAAAAAATCAACCTAAAATGGTTTTCAGGGATTATAGCGGTAAGTGCTGTAGTAGCGATGGCGGGCGTGTTCCTGGTATTCCAACTTGGTCAACCACGTATCTGGATGACCATGAGCCGCGATGGTCTGTTGCCCAAACGTTTTTCTTACATCCACCCAAAATTCCGCACCCCAACATTTGCAACCGTGGTTACGGGCTTCTTCGTGGTGGTGCCTATGTTGTTCATTCCCAGCGACACGGTGCTTGATCTGTGTAGTATGGGTACGCTGTTTGCCTTCGTGTTGGTGTGTGGTGGGGTTTTAAAATTGCAGGTGCAGCCCAATGCGCCACGCGGAAAATTCCGCACACCATACATGAATGCCAAATGGATCTACCCGCTTGGATTGGTAGCTGGTGTTGCGTTCCTTTTTACGCGTTATGAGGCGGATACAAAAGCATGGCTCAGCAATGAAAAGCAGATGTACGGGGTAGAAAATTTGTTGCACAACATTCCGGAATCGGAAATGCCCGCTGTCCAAAGATTTCTTTCCGTTCGAGATAGCGCTGGTTTCGCAGCAGCAAATGGGGTAGTGGCCGATTATCTGGATGGCCTGGAAAGTGATGCTTACAACCAAACAGTTACCGCATTGCCATTACCTGAGGAAGCGAAATATGAATCAGGCTGGCATTTATTCAAGCACAAAATCCCCATGTGGCTGTTTATATTCACTTGTCTTACAATGGCTTGGCTCGCATTCAAGCACAACCTTTCGCTGATTCCTATTTTAGGTCTGGTGTCTTGTCTGTACATGATGGCTCAGATACCCGCGAAGAGTTGGCTAGGATTTTTCATTTGGCTGGCGGCGGGCCTGGTGATTTATTTTGGGTACGGGTATTCTAATAGCAAACTGGCGAAAAAACAGGTTTGAACATGCCGGTTTTTAGGTTCACACAACGCCACAACGCCACAACGTTTTGTACCCACGTTGTGGCGTTATGGCGTTGTGAAATAACTCCGTATGCCCGCGTGGTTTTTTCGCTCTTGTTGCTTGCCCTCTTGCTTCCCTCCTGCACAGTTTTCAAAAGCCGGGACACCCGCTCCGCCCTGAAAATCAAGCGTGAAAGTAGCGCATTCCCCATATTTTCAAAGGCATTTACTGGCTTTACATTGCTTGACCCCACTACTGGGGCAACACTCGCTGACTTCAATGGAGACCACTATTTCATACCCGCCTCGAACACAAAGATTCTGACGCTTGCAACTTGTTTGGAAGTATTGGGTGATTCGGTTCCGGGTGTCCAATATGCTTATCCTTATAATGGCATTGTATTCCGAGGCACAGGCGACCCTACTTTTTTGCATCCAAAATTTGAGGCATGGCAAAAGGCGAGACGCTTACTCTATCGTCCGCCAGTGGACTTGCTGTATATCCACCGTCGGTTTGATGAGGGGCGGTTTGGCGCTGGTTGGGCTTGGGATGATTTCAATGAGGGCTATCAAGTTGAACGGAGCGCGATGCCAATCTATGGCAATTGCATTCAAGTGATTGGGCGCCTTAACGGAGATTTTCACGTGGAACCCACATTTTTCAATCCATTTTTTCGAAGAAACTGGCAAGTCGAAGCCAGCACGAAAACCAGGCGTTCCGAAGAGCACAATTATTGGGTCGTTGATTCATTTCCAGCATTAACAGCCCAAACGCTGCCATTTCGTACCGCATCAAAGTGTTTACCTCTAGTAGAACATTTCTCCCCAGATGAATCGCATTATTTTGAACAACCCCGCACCCTGTTAATCGAACTGCTCAGCGATACTTTGAAGCGCACTGTCCAAGAGCTTTGTTATGATGCGTTTCCCGAACTTGAATCACCCACTTATCCCTGGCGTACCCTGTATTCCACCCCCATCGACACCGTGCTCCGGCGCATGATGCACCAAAGCGACAATTTCATCGCTGAACAAATGCTAATGGTATGTGCTGGTGTAAAATTCGATCTGCTTAAGCAAGACACCCTCGTAAAATGGATGCTCGATAGCACTTTAAACAGTCTTCCCCAACGGCCCAAATGGGTGGATGGCTCCGGTCTTTCACGCTACAACCTGATGACCCCACAGAGTATTGGGCAAGTGTTGTTGAAACTTTGGAGGGAACAACCACATGAAAGGATTTTGTCACTTTTTCCCGCAGGAGGTATAAGCGGCACCATCTCGGATTGGTATGCGGGGAAAGACGGAAAGCCCTACGTTTTTGCCAAAACCGGAGGTATGGGTGGAGTGCAATGCCTGAGCGGCTATGTGGTTTGCAACAGCGGCAAAGTGCTGATTTTCAGTTTTATGCACAATAATTTTGTGGGAAGTAATAGGCTGGAGCTGGAGATGCAGCGTTTGCTGGAACAAATTCGGGACCGATTTTAAGTACTTTTATTCAATTGCCAGTTTCAGCCAATTGCGCTTCGTATCAGTTTGCACTTCCAGCCAATAAATCGCTGGAGGCAAGTGCCCGAAATCCAATTTTTCGGAATATACACCCCCAAATGCGCCTAGATCGCGCGCATCAATGGATTGACCAAGCGCATTAAATAGCCGCCAACCGAATTTTGGAGCAGGCTTGTCGCGGCAGTTCTAAATAGAAATATCCATCCGAAGGGTTTGGAGAGATACGCAGCCATGCGAAGGATTGCGGCTGGAAACTGCCGCTCACCACCACGCTCACCCAAAGCTGCAAAATGCTCGTTCCACAGGTGTTGATAGCCTGGAGCGTAACAAGGTATTCCCCTGGACTTGAATATATATGCGTTGGATTTGTTTCCGAAGAGGTACTTCCGTCACCAAAATCCCAAACATAGGAGTCTGCCTCCTGAGACAGGTTCATAAAGTCCACTTCCAAACCATTGGGCACCATGGTGAACAACACAGTCGGCAGCGGACTTGCGCTTACAATGGCTGTTTGCAGCAAAGTGCTATCGCCAAAAGCGTTTTGGACGGATAAGGTTGCATCATAAGTGCCTGGTGTTAAGTAAATTACGCTTGGGTTTTGGGCTGTAGAAGTATCAGGCAAACCGCCCGGAAACTGCCAAAACCATGCGCTTGGATCTCCCCCTGATTGATCCTGGTATTGTACCACCATCGGAACACAACCCTCAGCTGGGGAAACCAGAAAGTCCGCCTGGGGTGCCTGACCCGAGATATTTACAATTTGTGCACTTGGACTAATACCACATATTCCGGTTGCTGTCAGTGAAATAAGGTATTGGCCGGGTGTAGCGTAAACATGCGTTGGCGCTACTTCACTTGAAGTAAAACCATCTCCAAAATCCCACAAATAACTTGTGGCATTTACGGAGTTATTTTCCAAAATAATTTGATTTTGGTTGACTACAACGGAGAAATAGGCTTCGGGCAATGGATGAGCAGTAATTATTGCATTTTGGCTCAGACTTGATTGCCCAAACCCATTTTGAACCATAAGTGTAGCTGAATAACTGCCTGATAAACTGTACGTTACACTCGGATTTTGCTCGATTGAACTAGTTGGATTGCCGCCAGGAAATTCCCAATTCCATGTGTTTGGGCTACCCATAGAAATATCCTGGTATTGAACAGTAAATGGCACACAGCCCATGTTTTGGGAAACCAGAAAAGCAGCTTGAGGCGCTGGGGCCACGATATTTACCAAAATGGAACTGGCACTTGGGCCGCATAATCCGTTCGCCACTAAAGTAATGCTGTATTCTCCTGGAGAGTTGTAAATATGCGTAGGGGAGGTTTCCGTAGTAAAACCATCTCCAAAATCCCAGAGATACCCTTGCGTTTTGCGAAAGATTGCTCAGGTTAACTTCATTTAAGGTCGTATTCGCCGTAAAATCGGCAATTGTAGTTGGGTGGATGGTCAAAATGGCATTTTGGACACTTGTATTTTGACCAAAAATATTCTCGATCGTTAGTGTAGCCGAATAGGTTTCGGGGCTATTGTACGTTATGATTGGATTTTCTGCCGTGGAAGTTGAGGGATCACCACCGGGAAATTCCCAATACCATGATGTAGGGTCCCCAATCGAATGATCCGTGAATTGAACCGTAAAAGGTGAACATCCTTCATTTTGTGATATCTGAAACGCAGCCAAAGGCAATTGCCCTGCAATCTCAACGACCATGGATTGAGTAGTACTGGGACAAAGTCCGAAGGCGGTCAACGTAACGGTATAACTACCCGGAGCGGAATATGTATGCGAAGGATTTGATGCTGTAGAAGTTGCGCCATCGCCGAAATCCCAAAGAAAACTGGTGGCGTTTGACGATATGTTATTTAAAGTCAAAACATTCTGGGTAACATTGGTTGCAAAACTGGCGATAGGAGGGGCGTTGAAGTTCATTACCAGCGTGTCTTCAAAAAGGAACATTTGCCCGCCAACTACACCAATCAGATCGTAAATACCAGCATTTTGATACATCACTTTTTGAGCACCTGAACCACCAACGACTGGAGGCACTGCGCCAGGACATTCCAGCAAAACCCCTCCAGGCATAATAAAGGTGACTGAATCGGGCGCACAGCCATCGCCATTTGTAAAATAATCAATTAGAAATATTTGCTGAATATGGTCACTGGTACACCCAGATGTCAAGGTGTCTGACCAAAAAAACGGCCCACTACTGCCTACAATCTGACCGTTTGGCAAGGTATATTCCGCACCTAAACTGATAACAGCTGGCAGATTTGAAAAGCCACCTTCCGACTCCAAATGGATGGTGAGTAACACAGGGCATGGGTATTCATAACCGTCGGCCCCAACATAATTGGATAAATAAAATTGATGCGTCCCTGGAAACGAAAGCACAGGTACGCCATAATCGTAATACTCGGAAATATAGGGAAAATCCGTGTAACAGATCGTGGCATTTTCAACCAGAAAAAGGTTCGTGTCCGCAGTAAATGGAAGGCAGATAAAAGCGCTGGTATCCGTGAAATTATAGGCCGCAACACAAACTTCGCCATCACCATTTCCGAATGTCAGTTCAACCGCCAAGTTCTCAGGCCCCGGGATCGTTACCTGGGTTTGCCCATTCACCAAAGCGCCATTGCTCGCTTTCCAAATATAGCCTGCTGCACCGAAAGGAATTCTGTTGAGCGTCAAACCTATGGAGGTGTTTTGGCAACCATGGGGATTGAACTCATTAATATCCGGGTCACCTATACCCCCTATGCAATGTGGGGGAATTTCAAAAATAAAATCACACCAATCCCCGGCGTAACCGTCTATCACTATATAATACTCTTCTCCTTGAATCGTGGGGAACACCAAAGTTTGTGTTTGCCAACCGCAAGAATTGCAGCCTTCCAAACAATCAAAGGTAGCGAGCCGCAATCCTCATAGACAATTGCAATCCGGCGCCAAAATGACAGTACCCAGGCGTAATGGAAACGCTCATGAAATCGCAATCACTGACAAATGAAAACCATTGGTCATTCTCGATCGTGCCGCAAAATCCAAAGGCATAATCCATATCATAACCTGTATTCCCAACAAAAATATCGGCATTGAAAGGGAGTGGGGCAGCAGTATCACATGACTCACCGGCTATTGATTCGTAATTCAAATCAGAACAGATGATACCCGCTGGGTTGCAAAACCTAATTTTAAAACCATAAATGTAGCCCACTCCTCGATACCCGTTGCTGGCAACAGTTAAAAGCCACGTTCCATTAACTGGTCCAGTATTTATACTTTCCAAACAATCGCTCGCAGGGGTCACATTATGGTGATAACTCCCCGTAAACGTTGTATTGTTTGGCCAGTTTGTATTGTTTTCAAAAATCGGAGAAAAACCCGGGTCTGGGTTTGCCAGGTCGCCGCAGCGATTAATTTTAATTTTCCATCGGGAGAAATAGGTGGTGTCGTTATTGGAGAGGGAACCGATGAGCGGAACTGTTTGGCCAGCTGGAGAAGTGAGCGAAATCTCAAGGTCGCTGATAAAATCATGGGCAAAATCAATCTCTATCTCGCAGACGCCTTGCCCATTGGCCCCTATTAAATTAGATTGAGCGCCAGCAACCCCCATACTAAAAGTGCGCGTAAGATCAGCAACAATAGGGATTTGGCATTGTGAACACCCACAATCAGCCTGCGAAAAAAGGGCGGCTGGCGCAGAGAGAAATACACAAATGGCAAGGAAACGATAAGGCAGAGTCATAGGGCAGAAAAATTCATTTCCGACAAGAGCAAATGGTGAAGTTTTCGCTGCCTTTCACCAACCTCAATCCTCTGATATCACATCTCTTGCAAACAAAATTTTGGGTTTCCAGTAAGAGGATTGACTAATATTTTCAACGATTACCCCTCTGCTAGTGGTACTGTGAACGCAGGTAATGCCATCCGACCCACGCTTCACGACCATAGCAACGTGAGAGATTTTCTTCTTGCTTTGGCCAAAAAAGATCAAATCGCCCGGCATTACCTTGTCAATCGCAACATAGCGACCCTCACTGGCCTGAATAGAAGAAGCCGGCGAGGCGATTACCCCAAACTCTTTCAATACATAACTTGTGAAACCCGAACAGTCGAATCCCGTTTTGGGGCTTTGGCCAGGACTTGTAATTCGAGCCGACAAATTTTTCCCGTAGTCCACCACTTTTTTACGAAAAGGAGTGGCGACAGCCTCTGTATATGTTCCCGGCTTATAAGTTGACTTTGAAGTGGATTTAGTGGGCTTTTTGGCAGGGCTGCAATTAAAAGCCAATAATACAATTAACAGGAAAAGTGGAAATCGAGCGGTGTGCATGTCAGATAAAATTTGCGAGAAAACTCCGCAAAGTTCGGTAAATGCGTAGCAGTAGTGTTGTTTTTGATTTGTTTAACGGCTTGTTTCAAGTTGCTCAGTTCATAGCGTCCACTTCCATGACCAATTCAAGGAGGAGTTTCAAGTCTTCATAAAACTCATTTATCACTTCATAACTTGTGTTATTTGCAAAAAGCGATGGTTCCAGCAAGTCGCGATCTTGCCTTAACGCGATATAGATTTTGTCGCCAATGATGGAAAAGTAAATTTCCTTCTCACGACCCACTTTGAAATGACTGCCTAAAACGGAGGATCGCCTTTTTGAAACTCCTCCGATATAACGTCCTTAATCCTGACTTCCGGCGTGGCATAAGTATCGAAAAACACTTCAAAATCGGGCAGAATTCCCTCTCGAACCCTACGTCCGCCTTCAATGTGAAATGCCCGTTCGCTGCGACTCATATATTTTCGGTAGGCATCGGGCAGTCCCAACACGCCTCCATGCATATCCCATCGCTGGTAATCGGCTATCAGGAAAATACCCGAAAAAACGAGGTCGAGTCTGCTCCTGACTTCGGAGAACTCGCGGACGCGCAGTTCAAGTTCTCAAAAGGCGTTTCACGCACTTTCCCCCGAATCAAATCTTCTCCAAAATAGTCGTCGCATGCCGTAAAAAAATTCGGCTTTCCAGGAAATTTTCAGGTGGAATAAAACCCTTTGGTTCGTAACCGTCGAAAGAAAAATTCACATCGTTGTCAATAAAATCAAGCAAGAGCGACACTATGCGCGGTTTGAACTCTTTGAAAAAGACCTGTACCCGGAACCCTAAATAGGTGATCCAAAGCCCGACAGGTATAAATAGTGCCAACGTAACCGCGAAAATGGAAAGGTAGACCTGCAACATCACCACACCCATCAGCATTAGTCCTGAAACCACAAGCAAGCGCATCAGCCGACGCCGACGCTGCTCCAGGTTCAGCAACTCTGGATAGATGCTCTGGTTGTAAAATAGTCGGAAATTGTGGTAAGCAGATTGCACGGCCAAATGTAGTTTAAAGGGTTTGATTTGTTTGAAGGTCTGAGGAGTTAGAAGGGTTTGAGTTGCGGCACGATTCAAACCCTTTCAAACAAATCAAACAATTCAAACCCTTTAAACAGCTCAAACTTTTTTTCCCGGCATCTGTGAATCCACTTTGCGAGCGTCGTTTTGTCGGGCCTTGATTATGTTGATATAATTACGGGCCTTTTTGTTACCGTAGTCGTTCCAGGATTTTGTTGCCCACTCGAGCGCAAGGTCCAGGTTGCCACTTACTTCTGAAGCCACAGCCATGTTAAAGGCGGCACGCCCGGCGGCTTTGCGATTATCGCCTGAAAGGGCAATCACTTTCCAAAGAGCCGTGGCTTTTCGATGTCACGATCAGCCAAATGCCCAGCGGCCCTTGTGGTCCTTAAACCTTTGCCCTTTGTGATAGTATGCCCGGCTGACATTCACGTAGATGGGAGCAATGCGAGCGCCGTATTCGATGCCCACATTGTAGGCCACGTCGCGGGTTACGTCCAATTGCGAAGGCAGGTTGCTGAGCGCGGCACGTTCGGTAGTACCGTTGCCGCTCCGTTCGAGGTAATCATCCGTAACGTATTCGTCCAGAATGATTTTAGTCTTCGGATCGTAAAGCCGCCAGCCGATCCGAACGCTTGTGCGTTGCTGAGATTGGTATCTGGTGACGGTATATTTTTTGCCTTCTTTGTCTTTTTTGGTCTCGGTGTATGGCCGGGCACTGCGCGCATTGTCAGAGTCAAAAGATTCGATAGTGACCAGCGCATTGGAATTGTAATCCCGGCATATTTGTCCACTTCAGCCCAGTCAAGTGCGGGCGGCATCCGGCCACCGGCTTTGCTGCCAGTCATTTCGATTCCAGTGCTTTTCACCTGAAAACGCGGAGCGCGTAAGCGCATTGGTGAGACCGTCCACGGCTGTTTGGCGACTCCGGCGGTCCTGGCCGATTTCTTCGCCCGTAAAAAGGCCTTCAAGGAAATTAGACCAGCCGTTGGAAGGTTTGCTTCGATCCACAATAGCTACTGTGGTGATGTGCTCTGGCAGGGTCATCTGCGCAGGTTGCAATACGCGAAGGGTGGTGTTGCGGGTGCAGGAAGCCAGCCGATGAAAAGCAACAAGGGCTGCTTTCGGAAGATGTTTTCGGATCATAATCGGTTGGTTTTAGATTTTTTGACATTGGACATTGGACGTTGACATAGAAAGAAACCAGCCACTTTACAAATTTGGTCCACAATCAATCTAATGTCCAAAGTCAAACTCCACATCCTTTAAACTCGCCCTGAATGGACGATTTCACTACACGGATAAACGTGGTTTCGTCCACCATCAATCGAACGATAGGGCCGTCCATTTTAGTGATTCGCCCGATTATTCCTGAATTGGTAACGACTTCCATACCCTCCTTTAGGCTTTCGATAAATTTTTGTTGTTCTTTTGCTTCTTGATTTGTGGGCGGATCAAGAAAAAGTAAAAAACAACAACGATGAGAAGTGGGAACAACATCCCAAGGAGTGGGTTGCCTGCTGCTTGCAATAGAATGTGGTGCATGGTTGAATTGTTGAATGATGGAATTGGTAATTTGGGAACTGGTTGTCAAAAAAAACGCACCCTGCCGACAAGCGACAGGATGCGCAAAGGTAGTTTTGAACTTTACGTTCTCGAAATATCAGGGCAAACTTTCAAAAAGTTATTGAATGTTCACATTTTGAACACGGCATCATCTACACCACTATTCAATTTTATCTCCGAGACGCTCACTTTAAATGGGACAGGCAAGGCTCCAGAGACCTTCATCCCGTGAGGTAATTTTACACCGTTTACTTCTTTGTAATCCATTAAATCCACCGTTTGAACGGTTGGGGCACCATCGGCACCTTTGGCGGTACTGACTTCGCGGACCTTCAGGCTGGTTTTAGTGTCGTAATATTCTGTGATTTTTTTTCCATCAGGCCTTTCCACTTCGATCACATAGGCATTGCTGCCTTCTACTACTTCCAAACCTTTCAACACGTATTTGTAACCACCTGTTTTATAGGCAGCCTCTTTACAAAACAACGCCTGCTCCTTTAGGTCATTTAATTGCTCCCCTTCCAAATATGCTATTTGGGCCCCTGTGGAAGATTGCTTTCCTTCCACGCCATCATACAGTTGCTTATTCATCGGTTGACCGTTCTTGGTCATCTCAACCGCGTATTTGGCCCTGCCTTTTGGAAGGTCTTCATTCGAAAGACATGCCCTGCAATTGCATCGTTGACGTAGATTGCATATCCTTTACTCCGTTAATTTTTGCACGGCCACCAATCGCATTCAAATAGTCTTCCACCACTTGTTCCGCCGTAAGCCCAGCGGGTAGGGTTGGATGCTTCTTTCACCGGGTTGCCATAAGCATCATAAAAATTGATTTTCCATCCGCGGAAAACTTTTCAACCGATCGGCCACATCTTTCTTGTTGCCCACTACCAAAATATGCGCCCTGGGTTGGGGCGGATATACTTTTATTGTAAGCTTGTACCTGTTCTGCGCTTACGTTTTGAAGCACTTCGGTACTTTTCATAGTAATCGGCTGGGGTTTGTAGCGGGCAGTATTCAAGGCAAGGTGGCTACCGTGCCCGGCTCTTCCAGGCTTCTGGAAAATTGCCTGCCATAACGTTTTGACCACCTGCAATTCTGCCTGATCCACCTTTTCGTCTCTTAGACGGCGCATCTCTTTCAGGGCTTCAATGATGCTGCTGTCTGTCACAGCATTGCGGACACTTGCAGAAGCGTTAAAAGAGCCTACCAATTTATCCGGATTAAGCGAACTTCCTGAGCCATAAGTCCAACCGTGGCCTTCGCGCAGGTTGTTGTTGAGGCGGCTGTTGAAATAACCCCAAGAATGGTATTCGTCACTCGGAAGCAATTATATCTGGAGTGCCGGGTTGAAGATCAACAGGATAGGTGATATTGATAACCGATTGCACCGCGCCGGGTTTGTGGAAAAATCAACCTGTGTTTTCTCTGGAGCACGCGGAATTCCGTAATTGTGTGTGGGAACCACCCCTTGCCCCATTTGCCAAAAATACTGTTTGGCTTGCTTTTCAGCCTGGCTTTTGTCACGTCTCCAGTCACCACGAGGTAAGAGATATTCGGTTTGAAATAGATGTTGTAATGGTTTTTGATTTGCTCCAGGTTTATTTTTGCAAGGGTGGCCTCGGTCATGTTTTCGCCGTAAGGGTGGTCTTTGCCATAACGTAAAACAGAGGCCACGATGCCAGCAATGGCGTTGGCATCGTCCTTTTGCGAAGCAAGCCCGCTTTCTGCCCGTTTTTTGGATTTGTCTAGTTCCTCCTGCGGAAAAACAGGATTGAGCAGCACATCGGACATGATTTCCAGCAATCTATCACTGTGTTTGCTGAGGCAGCCGCCATTGACGCCATTGGCAACTAAAAAACAACGATGCGCCCAGAAAGTCAACCTGTTCGTCATTTGAGGTTTGGTACGCGTGGTTGTGCCCTTCGATAGGAGTTCTCCCACCATGTCCGTGTAACCAGCGTCTTTTCCAACACAGGGTCTTTGTCAACGAATATCCGATAGAAACTTTTTGGGCAATTTGGAGTTTTCCACGAGGATAACCGTTAGTCCGTTTTCAAGTTTGAAGGTTTCGGCTTTAAATTTGTACCATTGGCGTTATTGCCCGGAGCGGAGCGTTTTTGCGCACATCGCCAGTGGGCAAGGGTATTGGGATTTTACTTGCGGGAAACTGGGGGTAGGGGACGGCCCAGGTTTTGTGCTACTCGTTTTGTCTGCTGCTTTTGAGAACATGCGGCCAAGAGCAGGGATATGCTTATGATGGAAAGGAGTATTTTTCATTGAAAATCAATTTTTGAAAAAGGTAATTTTGGTTGTTCGAGTATTCGGGATTTGGTTGTTCGGTTTCCGGCTTGGGCACTCAAATAACCGTCATAATCACCAAATATCGGGAATAACCAATCAACTTCATGGTTTCGCCGGCTGTGGCATCCAGTGCTGCTCCACCGGGCATTTTTGTTGAAGTACTTGTTGGCAGCCGCTCGATAATGACTCACGGGTCACTTTGCGGTAGCGCTCGAGCTCGGTATTGATAAGGGTTGCGTCGCCGTAGTACATTTCATATTGAGCCAGCTTTTCAGCAATTCCGGCCATGTTGTTGTTTGCGCTCACGAAGTCGTTTTCCACTTGATTTTGAAGTTTTGAAACTCCAATTCTGATATCAGATTGGTTTGTACATCACCAATCACATCATCCATGCTTTTTCCAGATCAGCAATTTCTACCCCTAGGTTCAACCAAAGCAAATGTTGGCGCCTGGGTCTTCCAGTTCGAGCGGAAATGACACAAACACTGCTTTGCGCTATCCGCGATGGTCTTTTGCATGCGGCTGCTTTCTCCCTGGCTCAATACCATTCCAAGCATTTTAACTGCGTAAAAATCTTTGGTGCCCTGCGCAGGGATATGGTAAGCAAAAATGACGGCTGGCAGTTGCACGTTGTCGTAAACGGTGTCACGGCGGACTTTGGTAATAGCGACTCTTGAGGAACTTGCGCGGGAATCTCGCCCTTGCCCCGTGGAATGTCTTTAAAGTAGATATCAATCGAATTTTTTGTCCTGTTCAATATCAATGTCGCCTGCGATGCTCAAAATGGCATTATCCGGACGGTAAAATCCTTGTAAAACGTCTTGTAATCGTCTCTTTGTGCTGAATCGAGGTCTTCCATCGAACCTATGGGTATGAAATTTATACAGGTGAACCTGGAAGAGGTTTTTGATGTTTTCTTCTGGCACCAATCCCACGTAAGGCCGGTTTTCGGGACTTTTGCCGCCGTTCTTCTTTCACCACTTGTCGTTGAGTCTCGACGCCTATTTGTTCTTTGGCATGCAACATACGTTTCGCTTTCGAGCCATAAGCCAAGAACGAGTTGGTTAGAGGGCAGCACCTCGTAATAGTATGTGCGATCGAAGGAGTCGTATTGGCATTGTTCATGCCACCAGCATTGTTGATATAGTCATCAAATTCACCGCGTCTGATATTTTTCCGATCCCTCAAACAGCAGATGCTCGAAGGAATGGGCAAAGCCCAGACGTTCAGGCTTCTCATTCTTGGAACCCACATGATACATGACAGAAACGGCCACGATGGGTGTAGAGTGGTCTTCGTGGAGCCAACACTTTTAGACCGTTGGCCATGTGTTACTCACGAACTGGATATTTCAGGCAACAACCATACTGTGCAGAAGCGCGATGAGGGAAAAGAGCGGAATTGTCTTTCATATTTATGTTATGGTGTGATTGATTGTAGTGCGAAATTTATTTCGCCGTATAGTGTTTTGGCGAAATAAATTTCGCCCTACAAAGTACAAAAATCCCAAAAAGAGTTTGCGTCCCATGTATGATTCGATGAAAGTTTGGCTAGGCTACGGCCAAAAACGAAGAAGCCCAGCGTTTTGCCAGGCTTTTTTCTCTAATTTATCAAATAGGCGTACTTCTAAATTGCTTTAATAGCACTCCGTTTTTTACTTTAAATACTTGTACTCTTGCTTTCCAACACATTGGTGAGCAGGTTTGTCGCCAAGCACAAGGAAACTAACCTCGTAACCATTTCAATTTTGCCAGATTTTACGATTAGGGAAAATGGCACGTGGAGTATTCTCGCACAGCACTTTAGGAGTGTGTTGCATCGTCCAATTCTCCGAGAGTCCAAACCAATAGTTTAATTCCATCCGCAAAGTACGTTGTGAGTCATCGGAACCCATTGCCACTGCAACGTTGGCGTCGAGCAGGCGCTGAAGCGTTTTTGTAAGAGATTCTTGAACTGCGGCGGGATTGGCGAAGACCTGTCCGTGGGAAAGTACCCACACAAGCGGTGTCTTTTTCTTTAGGAGTGTCTTGATGTCGGCGGCGGTAAGTTCGAATTTATTGAGTATCACCTAAGCCATCCCAATTGTGGCCGGGCATGTTGGCAAAGCCATCAACGCCGAGTTTCAAGCCAAGTCTTAAATCGTCTGCTGTTTCCACATGTGCAAAGACTCGAAGGCCAGATTTGTGCCATTTTTCACCACTGATAACGACTTCGGCAGAAAGGCCGCGCCTTCTTTGCCGCCATTGTTTGCGTGTCCATCAAATAAATCGAAATCACGGCTGGGTTCTGCATTTTTATTTTGTCCCAGTTGGCTTCGAGCGCCACTTTGTTGTCTATAAACCAGTAACCATTGCCGAGCATTTTTGGCTGGTTTTCAGTTCAGCATATTTTTCACCCCAAAGGCTTGGGTTTGATTTTGTTATTGGGCCTTCATATTCCAAAAACGGGTGTCCCTGGTGTACGATGAATTACACATTGGAAAAAAAGAGCGTCGGGCGCACCAGCCTTGTTAGAAGTGGGGCGGTGGCTGCGCGGCCTTCTTGCAATATTCCCAAGCATTTGTAGGTAAAACACCCCTCGCCCGCATACTGGCTCAGAAGAATTGTTGGTAGCGGAAGGGTTTTCCGTGACATGAGAGCAGTGTCCTTATTGGAGGTACCACCAGCGGCCTTCGAGGTCAATCATGGGTCAATTTTTTGAGGGGCTTTTTGCTTAGGACACCATTTGTGGTGTACCAGGTATCGGTCACAAAACCTTTGCCATTGCCATTGACCGTTGCGGATTCGTAGTTTTTCGGCATTTTGTGCCATCATATCCAGGCAGAAAGGCAAAACACAAAGGAACGAGTATGCGTTTCATTTGCGGCCAATATTGACTTTGAATGGATTAGAGAAAATTAGTTCAATAAAAGTCCTGCAAAGGTACAGCCTCCCGGCAATAGGGTAGTGGTTAACATGCTATTGTTAAAACGGCAAAACCGGAAAATTCAAAACAGGAAAATCTAAAACCGTGGATTGCGCGGTGGCCTTCAAACTATCTTCGCCCCATGCACTACGATGTAATTATTGCTGAGGAGGAATTGTTGGGCTTGCTACGGCCTGCAATTACAGCGGCAACGCCCCAAATTTCGAATTGCGGTGTGAAAAGAAGCCCAGGTAGCAGCGCGCATCAGAGCAGTCGGAACAGTGGTGTAATCCATTCAGGCATTTACTATCGCCCTGCAGCCTTCCGGGCCGTCAATTGCAAGCGCGGCTATGATTTGATGCTCGAGTTTTGTCGGGAACATGAAATTCAACACGATGTTTGCGGCAAAATAATCGTCGCTTCTGAAGAAAAAGGCTGAAGCCAATTGGACAAAATTTTCCAGCGCGGAATAGAAAACGGCCTCCTTGGAATCCGGAAAATCACGGCTGCCAGGGCCATTGAAATTGAACCGGAGTTCGCGCTGTAGAAGACTATGGAGTTCCTAGCTAGTATTGTGGACTATGGTAATGTGGCATGTAAATATGCCGGAATTTTCAAAGCAATGGGGAAGTCTTTGTAAATCAAAAAGTTGTGGATAAAGACACAACATGCCGGGATTGTGTTAAACAGAAGAGCCAATCTGTAATACAAGGAAAATCTTGGGAGGCCTCCTTTTTGTTCAATTGCTCTGGCCTCTATTCTGATCATATTGCCAGACTGACGGGCGAAAACTCAAGGTTCAAATCATTCCTTTCCGTGGCGAATATTACGAACTGAAACCTGCCTCAGAACACCTTGTGCGCAATTTCATCTACCCGGTTCCAAAACCCGGATTTTCCATTTCTTGGGGTTCATTTTACACGGCGATTCATGGGGTAGGTCGAGGTCAGGTCCCAATGCAGTGCTGGCATTTCAACGGGAAGGATATTCGCGTTGGATTTGAATTTCAGGAATTAGGCGAAACACTCGCTTTCTCTGGATTCCGGAAAATTGCCCGAAAATACTGGCGGGAAGGCTGGGCTGAAATGCAGCGCAGTTATTCAAAAGCCCATTTTATACGGGCGCTCCAGCGGCTCGTGCCCGCTATAAAGCCCGATGATGTTGTGCCTGGCCGTGCAGGAGTCCGTGCAATGGCTTGTGACCGTGATGGCAATCTGCTTGACGATTTTCTATTCCTTGAGCGCCCACGTATCCTGAATGTCTGCAATGCGCCCAGTCCTGCTGCTACGGCTTCTCGGCTATTGGGAGACGGCGGGGAGATGGTGGGTAAAAAGGATAGGATAGGATTGTATAGCGTGATAACCGATTGATTAAGGATAAATATGCTAACTGTTCTGACTTCTGGAACATTTTCAGCCCGAAAAGGAATACATTTTCCACGTCTTGCTCCACGAGATGCTGGGCTTGAATACGTTATGGAATTTGGTAGGGAGGCTTGCATATTATCCGGCTGCCGAACGGTGCAGAATTGAAAATCGAGGATTGGTTTGCTGCGATGGAACTTCCCGAAAGTTCTAAACTTTCGGGAAGTTTCTGCCCACCAGCGGCTCATCAGTTTAACAATGATCCAAATTCCGATCTCTTTGCCATTGCTTTTGTCATGCTTACGCGCTGGGAGGAAACCCAGAATGTCGAACGCGACGCACATGGGCGTTTCCCGCAGTACAATCCTTGGCTTGGAAACAGGGTTTCTCCACCGCCTGGTTGTGAACGAATGGGCCGATTGGCTTTGGGGAAGCCCTGGTCCGGCTTGGTTGGCGTGGCGAGCGCAAACAGCGTCCGTTCCAAATTTCAATAAGTTGTGATGTAGACCATCCGAGGCTCTGGTGGTCTAATGCAGACCGGGCAAAGACCATTGCCGGGGCAATTTTTAAACGTGGCGACATAAATGAAGCCACCTATTGGCTCAAAAATCACGCTTTCAAGCAAAAGGACCCTTACGATGTGTTTGACGAATGGCTTGACCTCTTTGAAAGAACAATCTTCACGCACAGTTCAACTTCATGGAGAAAGGCCTCGGTCTAGCGATTGCTGGTATCCAATTCGGCATCCATTTGTCAATAAATTGATGACAATAATTACGGAGCGTGGACATGGTATTGGCTTTCACCCCAGTTACGAGGCTTTTGAAAGTCAGGAAGTTTTCAATCGTGGCTGAGTCGCTCCGTCAGGTTTCACCTATTGAAATTACCTCTGGTCGCCAGCATTACCTGCGGTTTTCAGCCCCAAAAACCTGGCAAATGTGGAGGCCGCAGGTTTGCAGGAAGACAGTACGCTTGGATACCCGGAGGGGAGGGTTTTCGATGTGGAATTTGTCATGATTTCCCAGTTTTTGATACAAAACAGCGCAAAATGCTGAACTTACGAGAGAAACCGCTCATTGCTATGGACGTGACCCCGGCGTTATACCGCCGATATACCCCTGAACAATCTGCTGAGCACCTGCTTCAACTTCGCCAAACGGTGGAAAACATGGGGGCGACTTTACCTGCTTTGGCATAACTCCTCCTGAAATGCCTCCTTCTGGGAAGATTGGAAAGCGGTATTTCTAGGTTTTATAGCAAGCGCTTAATTTCTTTTATGATCAATATGTTACGCCGTTTGCGGGGGCTACTGCCACTGCTACTGCCATTACCACTGCTTTCCCAAACATCCGGCATTCCGCTGCAATCCTTCCTACCCAATGCTCGACCGCTTGGAAATTCTGAGCGGTATCGAAAGCCCGATTCACCCCGAACTCAAATTCTTTAATAGGCGAGATGCAGCAGTATACGCGCTCAGGCTTGATCTTCTTGGGTCAAAGCGCTTTCTTGGCGAGATCAAAGAGATATTCGCTATTTATTGAATGATAACAATGAATGGCTTGCCGACACCAGCCGTTATTACGTCGTAATGCCAGAAGAGGAATTTTAAAATACTTTTACCAAACGCCCGCCAACTTCTATGAAGTGAACACCCGCCATTTTAAACTTCGGGCCAACCCAATGCTGAATTTTCATTTGGGTCGCGAACGGGATGATGCGGAAATGGTTTTTCAAAACCAGCGCGGATTTGAACTGCGCGGTGAGGTGGACCGAAAAGTGTTTTTTTATACCAATTTGGTGGAAACGCAGGCTCGCTTTCCGCGATATGTTTCCCAGCGGGTAGGTGAATTCCTGGCAATTCCAGGTGCCGGTTTTTTCAAGGGCTACAACAGCAATCTTTTATATTCAGAATGGTTACGATTTCAATGTGGCCACCGCCTATCTCGGCTTCCAGGCATCAAGGCATTTTGGCATCCAAATCGGACACGGCAAGCATTTTATTGGGAATGGCTACCGTTCTATGTTCCTCTCAGATTTTTCTGCACCGACCTTTTTCTTGAAGCTGGATACCCGTGTGTGGAAGTTTCATTTCCAAAACCTGTTCCTCGAGCTTAGTCCTGTTTCTCAGGTAAATATCCCCGATGGCACGATATTGCCCAAAAAGTATGTGGCCATCCACTATTTGAATTTCAAGGTTGCACCTCGCCTGGCATTTGGCTTTTTTGAGGCCACGGTTTTCAATCGCAGTCGCCAGTTTGAGTTCCAATACTTGAATCCTGTCATTTTTTACCGCAGCGTGGAAGGTATGATCGGCAGTCCTGACAATGTACTGTTGGGATTTGATGGGCGTTGGAACGTGCTGCGGCGTGTTCAACTCTATGGACAAGTGCTGCTCGATGAACTGGTGTCTTCTGAAATATTTAGTGGGAGTGGCTGGTGGGCAAACAAGTGGGGAATCCAGGCCGGCGTCAAATATGTGAATGTATTTGGTCTCGATCATTTGGATTTGCAAGTGGAACACAACCTTGCGAGGCCATTTACTTACTCCCATTACGATCCTGCGAATAGCTACACGCACTACAACCAACCCTTGGCGCACCCTTTAGGTGCCAATTTCAGAGAATCGCTTGTGTTGCTTCGTTGGCAGCCACTTTCTCGCCTTTCGCTTCAGGCACGTTTTATCCATGCCCAAATTGGGGACAATACACCCACTGAGAATTGGGGCGGCAATCCACTCCTTGATTATAACACACGTGTGCAGGACTACGACAATGAGATTGGCCAAGGCGTGGCGGCCAGGATTGATCTATTCGGTCTGGATGCATCCTGGTCGTTATGGCATAATGTGTTTGTAGATATCAAATTCCTCCATCGAAAGAAAGCCAGCGACGATGCTGCAAGGAGACTTCAACTCAAGTTTTCGGTGCTGGGCTTCGTATCAATATGTGGAATCCGAACATGGATTATTGATTTCAAAAACGTTCAAAAGCCCTTGTTTTTCAATTCATTAGGGAACTTCAAAAAGGGTTTGCTTTATTTTACCTATCGTTAACAGCGGGGGTATTCTTTAGGCGCCTCCCCCCCCCATACTTTTGTGCCATCATTCTGACAACAACAATTAACTCACCTTACATTCATCTCATCTTAAACGGTTTCCTTTCTAATGAAACAAGCATTTTCCCTCCTCGCTTTCTTTCTCCTCGGCTCTTTGCAATCAATGCTCAAAATGCAACGGGTCCAGTGATGACTTTCCCGACAACAACTGTTGACTACGGCAAGATCTAAAAAGGAAGCGACAAAATTCGTAAGTTCTCGTTTACCAATACTGGCAACGAGCCACTCGTCATCAAATCCGCCAAAGGATCGTGTGGTTGTACTATACCAACCTACCCACAGGAGCCAATTATGCCTGGCGAAACTAAAACCATTGACGTGAGCTACGACACCAACCGTCCTGGCGCATTCACGAAAACTGTGACGCTTACTACCAACGAAACACCAGATACGCACACCCTCACCATCAAAGGCGAGGTGTTGGTGCCACCAACGCAAGAAGCAGTGCCTGCCAGCAACGGCGGCATCAAGCAATAAGAACTGATTGATTTTTGGTTTGACGATACGACCCGGCTGGTGCAATACCGGCAGGGTTTTTTGCTTTTTTAAAAAAAGCGCCGCTGAACAGCAACCTTTTCGATAGAATGGTTGTCTATGGAAATGAAAATAATGTCTCTAAAAAGTATTTAAAATCAAAAAAGCCATTAATTTCGTCCCTCCTTCGCAAAATTCATTAAGCATGAAACGAGAAAATACTTTCAAAACACTTCTGTAACAGCTTCTTTACTAAGTCTTTTTGCATTTGCTTTTGTAAATCTCCGTACCAATGCTATGTCTGCGCAGTCATTTTCAAAAATGGAGATGGCGCAAAATCAGGTTGAAGGGGATGATGTAGACGAATCAGATAAACTTCCTGTCCCAGATGTTTCTGTTTTAGGTAGGGTTTGGGAAATCGCGGCGGTTTTTGGATAAGGCAAACTGAGTATCACAAGAAATTGATAAGCAAGACCCGATGCAGTATATCTGCATCGGGTTTCTTGCTTTTATCGTAAAATTGCTTCGGCAGTAAAATATATACCTTTGCCCTAAATGATTTACATGAGAATAAAGGCTTGTTTAAACACTCCCGCCTTTTTGAATGTTGGTTTTAAGCAATTAACCAGCAGCAGTTATTGGGTTGTTTTTACAATGATCTTTCTTGCCTGTGGAGAACGACAAATTTCGGATATAGCGCCAATAGATAGTAGTCAATATGCATATTTCCCCTTGAAAATTGGCAAATTTGTGGTGTGTCAGGTGGATAGCATCGTGTACGATTTTGATGCTGGGGGCAATACTGTCCAAGATTCCTCCCGGACTTTCTCCAAAGAAATTGTGGCTGACACACTACGTGACAGTTCCGGTGAGTTGCAGTATATCATCGAACGTTATGAACAAACAGACCTGAGCCAACCCTGGGTCTTCAAAAATGCAATTACATCAAGCCAGACAGCGACTCAATCTATCCGCACTGAAGACAATTGGCGGTTTTTAAAGTTGGTGTTTCCAATGGACCGTCGCAGCGAATGGGATGGGAATATTTGGATAGACGAAAGCCGGGAAATAGAGATTGCCGGAGAACGTATGCGTCCATTTACCAACTGGGCTTATAAGGTGGATTCTATTGACGTTCAGGCAATTGTAGGCCAATTTTCTTTTGATTCAACATTGCTGGTCACAGAAGCAGATGATACTAATGTAATCGAACGTCGGCTTTCGAGGGTTCGTTATGCCAAGCATATCGGCGTCGTTTGGCGGGAACAGTGGATTCTTGATTCTCAATATTGCAACCAAGTGCCCCTACCTACCGATTGTGAAACCCGCCCTTGGCCACAAAAAGCAGAAAAAGGCTATATTCTTCGACAAACTATTTTATCTTTTAATTGAAATTGAGGATTATTTGATTGCCCGATTGATTCGATTGACAATATCAGTTGTGGTCCTTTCTTCACCAGGAAAAGGCATGCTCATCTTCTAATCATAACAATCGAATCAATCAGGCAATCGAATCAATCAGAACAATCAAATCATGGCAGAAACACAATACGTTACCATTGGCCGGACCCGTAAAGCGCATAGCCTTACGGGCGAGCTGAAAGTTTTCATTGAGGAGCGGTATTTGGAAGATTTTATGAAAAACGAGCGGATATTCTTGGAAATTAAAGGATTGAAAATCCCTTATTTCATCGCCAATGTGCGCGGAGGAGGGGAAATGATCATGAAACTCGAAGAGGTGGACAACCGGGATACTGCTATGCTGCTCCAATCGCGAGATGTGCTATTGCGCCAACAAGACATTTTGCCTGACCATGCCCGCGAATTTGAGGTAGAAGAAGAGGATGGTCTTGAGTATGACCATCTCACGGGGTTTCTTTTGGTGGATGAAACCTTGGGAGAAATTGGATTGATTGACGAGGTGCTGGAAATGCCACAGCAAGAAATGGCTTTCTTGAAATATAAGGGCAGGGAAGTGTTAGTCCCTCTAAATGAACAGTTTATACGTTCAATTGACGAGCAGAACCGTCGTGTTCTGGTGGATTTGCCTGACGGACTTTTGGACTAATGAAATATTTAACAAATAAAATATTTGTGTAAAGAAACTTTTTTTCTGCTTCTCTGCGTTCACGTTTGGTCATTTGATGAGATTAACCAATAAATACCCTCCCTATGTACCACACTACCGAACGAAATGAACGCCAAAGCAAAAGGCACGCTATGGTGCTCGCAATTGCCCTCCACCTTGCATTGGTGGCCATGTTGTATTTCAAAATGACAAGCGAATCCGTCACCCGCCCAGACGCACAACCCACAAAGGTGAACGTCGCAAAAGAACGGCCTACCGCAAAGGCAAGGACAGTTCAACTGCCCTAAGCCCTGTATGACGCCCAATGAAGTGCAACCATGAGACAAGTGCCGCTCCCAAATGTGGGGACGGCACTTTTTGTACCGGCGGATTTAACCCTCAGAGCTAAGTGTCCAGCGGCTAAAGCCGCCGTTACTAACAAAAAAGCCCGTTCGCTCTGGGGGAGGGAATGGGCTAAAAAATTGTTTTCTTCGATTCTAATCCGTTACACAGGGGCCGTAATTACTACGGCAGTTAGTCAGTTGAAGGATGGCCTTACGAGGTAGGCGTTCTCAAAAGGTGATTTGGGGCTTGGTTTGATGGGGTTAGGGCAAAATGAGTGTGAATGGATGACTTAAGGGCCGCTCTCATGGTCGCCTTTTCTTGGTTTTCTTGGTTAAAATGCTTCATCTGGCTTTTTGAGGCTCAACAGTTTCCAAATGGTTTTCTTGGATGGAATTGGTTCATCTGGCTTTTTAAGATTCAAGCGTTTTCAAATGGTTTTTCAGTGGCCGCTTTCATGTGGTTAGGGTGGTTTCAAGGGTTGGGGCATAGTGTTTGTTTGTGTGGTTTTTCTCAATTGGATGCCCGCGGGTCGAAGGTTTTAGGTGTTTGTCTTTGCTTGGCAGGGTACATAGGGTGTAGTGTGAAATGTTCGTCGGCGTAATCTCCTTTCAAAAGTCCTGTCCGAGCAGTTCGGCTTTGTCCATCAGGGCTAATTATTCGTTTTCGTAGTCTGTAGGTTTGCTCCGTTTTTGGGCTTCCGGGGTGGGGTACTGGTAAAAAGTCGAACACAAGTACATGGTCAGTCATGGCAGGTTTCCAAAGGGCGTGGGCGAATGTTCTGCCGGCAGGTAGCAGTTGTTCGCGCAACCAGCCGATGTGCTTCCAGATGGTTTTGCCGTTTAGTCCTCGGTATCCGACTTGAAGGGAAAGGCTTGAAATCTCCTCCCATTTTGGGTCGTTTTGGCTGAGGTTGCAACTGACTTCGATCAGGAGCGGTTCCATAGGCCGTGTTTTGAAGCGGGTTAAAAAATCGTTGAGGTTCATAAAGTGTGTTTGTTTACCCTCCTACGCCCCCTAAGCCTTGGCGGCAGGGGTAAACCTGGCCCCCGGCAGCGCTCCTTTGATTTCACCTTTTTCCTGCTCGGTCTTCTGGGGGGCGGAGCGCTGCTCGGGGTTGTTTGGGCAAACTTTGCCAGGCTGCTTTCATGTGGTCTTTCCCGGTCTCTCAATTCTGACAGTCTTCTCAAAAACGTTTCGGCTTTCCTTGTTCGCTTCTGATAGGTCAAAGGTGGGGGTGATATGGTGCAGAGGCCAAACACAGAAATTGACATCACTTCCATTACTGGGAATTTTTTGAGATTTTTGTGAGACCCTATTTGACAAGAATGGATTTAAGGTGTTGATTATCAGCACTTTTATGGTTTTAATCAGCCTACGATGTACGCCAGCCCACTCCTCCGCACCCTCCAACTTCTTACTCAAGAAGAACTTGAAGCCTTGCATCTTTTTGCGGCATCTCCGATTTTCAACGATACAAGGCCTGATGATACCTTGGCTTTATTTGAATTTTTAAAGAAATTTTACCCGCAATTTGATAGCCCGGAGCTTCACCGCGATGTTGCAGGCAAGCGTTTTTTCCCCAAGGCCTCCAATCCAGTAGGCGCATTACAACGTACCATGGCCCAATTGATGAGCATCGTGCGGAATTTTGTCACCTTCCGATATGCCGTGCTGCGCGATGCTGAGGAACCAAACGGCTCTGCACTCCTCCATGAGGTACAGCAAAAACTCTCGCTCATGCGGTTTTACAGCGAGCGTCTGCAGCAGGCCAATGTGCCTGCCGCTCCTTCCATTCAAATCGAAGAAAAGGGGCGTAAAAGCCGAAAAGCAGAAAATTTTTTTGAAAATCTGAACAACCAGGCTCGGAAGGAATTGGACAACTGCGTGGATTTCAGCGATTTTGATGAGCATGAGTTCGCTGATTACCATCAGTTTCGATTTAAGGTGGAACAGGAAAAAGCCTTTTTTGAAGAACACAACAGCGAGCGTTACGGTGATAAAAACCTGTTGGCAGCCACTGAACAACTTGACACCTTCTATTTAATGAGCAAACTTGATCAGATGTGCCGGCTGGTTCATTATCAGCGCATGTGGCGTTTGTTCGAAGATGACTCGCCGGAGCATACCCGATTTTTGGTGAACCGGGATACAACGGTGCAAATTGCGCGGACACTTCGAGCCAATGGCTTTTTGCAGCAGCCAGCCGTGGCGCTCTACTGCACCCTACTTGATTTCCTGACGCAAAGCGACCCTGCTGAAGCAGAAAAGTTGTCGGAAGTTTTTGAAATCATATTGACAGAAAACCCGCAAGCCTTGCCTGCTCAAAGGGTTCAAGCCATGCGCGTTATGGTGCGAGGATTTTGGCCCGCACGCTATCGGGAGACGAAAGATCCGCGTTTTTTGGAAAAGATTTTTTCCGTCCAACTGCATCAGTTACAACAACTTAAATCGGGAGAAACCCTTCCCAGTACCCATTTTCAAAACATGCTTTTCACCGCCTTAAAATTGAAAAAAACGAGTGGGCGGAGGACTTTTTTCAAAAGCACAGGAACAGGATCAGCGGATTGAACGACGACGAGCAAAAAACACTTCTGCTGGACATTGCCCTTGCGGCCATACTTTTTGCTAAAAGAGATTTTGTGAAGGCTGCCAAAACTTTGCCCCATTATTTGAGCTATGGCGCTTTGGATGACATATATCTGTATGCCATCGCCGCAACGCTCGACACGCGTATCCGCTATGAACTTGATGACCTGGACGATGACTATGCAGAACACATGCTCCATGCCACAGCCACGCGCTTGCGTCGCGACGATTCTTTGCCACCTCACCGGCGGGCGGAGCGACTTCGGTTTTTCCCGCTAGCAAAGGATCTTTTCAAACTCAAAATTTTACGGAATCAGGATCGGCGTGCAGACCTCAAACCGGGGCTTGCAAAAATTAGGCAAAGGATTGATGCTGAAACAGTTGTGGACTGGGAATGGATTGAGGAAAAATATGCTACATTCAAAACTGAAAATAAATAAACGCTTGCACCTCCGACGACTTTACCTGCATCACCAGTGCAACAAGGGCTGTGAGCAATAAAGCTTTGCCCAAAAGTGGTAGGGCGGTTGCTAAGCGTTGGGCGGCTAATTCTGCGGATTTTGGCATAAAATGCAGGCCAAACCCGATCAACATCCAAAACAGAACTGCTCCATATCCCGTCAGAAAATCAACAAAGAACTCCGGCCTGAATTCGTAGGCAATCTGGTGCAGCATTTGCCCCACTTTTTCCATGCCATCCGCTCGGAAAAATATCCAACAAAAACAAACGAAATGGAAGGTCAAGACTCCGCCCAAAATCCGGCGCATTGGCCCTGAGGAGCCGGGAATATATTGCTTTATCCATTTTTCAACAGCCAGTGCAAGACCGTGCAATGCCCCCCAGATGATGAATCTTGAGGCTGCACCATGCCACAATCCTCCCAGCAACATAGTGGCAAACAGGTTGAAATTGGTGGACAAAGATTGACGGTCACCTCGCCACATTGCGGGTACCGCCACAATGCCCGTCACCAATGCCCAAATGGCTAGCCACCACCATTCCCCTTCAAAAGCCCAAAAAAGTGAAATGCCAAGGGTGAGCGCTAAAAAACCACCGGTAACGACCCATGTGCCGACACTACTATCCCGGTTACCACCCATAGGAATGTACAGGTAATCTCGAAGCCAGGTTGACAACGAAATATGCCATCGTCGCCAGAACTCGGTGATGCTGAGCGATTGGTACGGTGAGTTGAAATTGTCGAGGAATTTAAAGCCCATCAGAAGCGCAAGGCCGATGGCCATCTCTGAATACCCAGAAAAATCGCAATAGATCTGCATCGCATATCCATACACTCCGAATAGATTCTCTAGCCCGGTGTATTGCAAGGGCGATTCAAACACACGATCCACATAATTCACACTTATATAGTCTGAAATGACTGCTTTTTTGAAATAACCTGTGCAAATCAAGAAAAAACCGCGCCCAAAATCCTCGCGCGACACGAACACAGGAACCCTGATTTGGGGCAAAAAATCCGCTGCCCGGACAATCGGCCCCGCAACCATTTGTGGAAAAAAGGTTACATAAAAGGCGTAGTCGAGCATGCTGTTTTGCGCCTTTAGTTGCCCCCTGTACACGTCAATGGTATAACTCAAGGACTGAAATGTAAAGAACGAAATACCCGCAGGGAGGAACAGGTATCGCGGATCGAAGGGTTTGTCGAGTATTTCACAAAACAACTCGGAATAGAGGTTGTATTTGAAATACACCAGCATTCCCAGGTTGACTATCAGACTTATAACAAGCAGGATGGTTTTCCCATTTCGGGTTTTTGAATGGTACATCCAACGTGCGAGGTTGAAATCAACCACCACAATGAGCACATGTAGTAGCCAGAAGATTCCCGCGCACTTAAAATAAAAAAACAGTGAAAAAAGCGTGACCCATGCGATTCTGAGACGGTTGTGCCGCAACAGTGCCTGGTACACCACATACATACCCAGAAACAAAAACAAAAAAAGCCCACTGCTAAAAAGCAAGGGCGATACAGTTTCGAACTGCCCGACTTCATTCCTGATGAGCGGGCTTTTTGTCAGTTCTTCCAGTATTTTGGCTAGGTCAAGGTCAAACACGGCGCGAAGGTATGGAACACCTAATTCAATTTTAAAACACTAGGAAACTATGGGGCGCTAAGTTCCCTAGTGTTTTAAAATTCGACTCAAGACCGCCGAAAAATGGTCATTTTATCAACCTTTTTTGCAAATCCTCTAGTGAAACGCCCTTAGTCTCGGGCATCATGCGCCAAACATAGATCAACTGGAAGATCATCATGACGCTGAAAAATGCAAAAATTGGGCCGCCGCCAAAATCATTTATCAACTTCGGAAATATACCAGCAATCAGGGCTGCAAAAACCCAGTGTGTCAGACTGCCCCAGGCCATGCCCGATGCCCTTACTGAATTTGGGAAAATCTCAGAGATGAAAACCCAGATCACCGCACCCTGACCAATAGCATGACTGGCGATAAAAGCAAAAATGTAAATCGGCACATTGGTGTATGATTCGTTGTAAAAAGACATAGCGATGAGTGCCAATGATACAATATAGCCCACCGAACCGATGTACATCAAGGTGCGCCGGCCAAAACGGTCAATTAAATACCAGCCTAAAATGGTGAAAAGCAGGTTAACAAGTCCAACCCCTGCTGTGGAAAGGAATGCACTTTCTTCGCCAAGGCCAGTTATTTTAAAAATGCGCGGGGCGTAGTAAATGACGGTGTTGATGCCAGAAAGTTGATTGAAAAAAGCGAATAAGAAGGCCAATAAGATTGGTAGACTGTATTTTTTTGAAAAGAATGTCTCTTTTGAACCGCCCTGTTCGGCTTTTGCCGATTCCATGATTTCGGATACTGCCTGGTCCACATTGGGTTCGGTGATTGCCAGCACCTGTCGGGCTGCCGCTTCGTCACGTTTGAACAAGAGCAGCCAGCGCGGGGTTTCGGGCGTAAAGAGCACCATAGCAGAAAATACCAACGATGGGAGCGCAACGACTCCAAGCATCCATCGCCAATCATTTTCTCCTCCAACGCCCAAGAAAAGGTAGTTGGAAACATACGCTAGAAGAATGCCAACCACGAGGTTTACCTGAAATGAAATGACCATTCGGCCACGGTATTTTGGCGGGGCGATTTCAGAAATATACACGGGTGCTACCACCGACGAGGCGCCAATAGCGAGTCCACCAATAAACCGAAATAACATGAAAGTATAAACCTCTTGCGCTATGGCTGCGCCAATAGAGGAGACAAAGAACAAAATGCCTATCCAAAGCAGGGTCTTTTTTCGGCCATATTTATCTGCCGGGACTCCGCCAAACGCCGCGCCGAAAACCGTGCCGATCAAGGCAATTGATACTACAAAGCCATGAAGTGTGTCGTCCAGATTCCAGAGCTTTTGAATGGCTTGTTCCGCACCGGAAACGACCGCTGTGTCTAAACCAAAAAGTAAGCCGCCGAGGCCGACGGTGATGGACCAAAGTACAAGTTTGCTGTTCATACAATAATAGGGTGTAAGGTTTTCCTGCCACAGCAGCAATAAAGGAGCGCAATGTTTATCCAAAGCGCAGCTAGGCTTAAATGGCAGACGGCTCCAAGGTAAAAACCCTGAGGTTCTAGCCCCGCAACTTTCACTATTTTTGTGCCCAATTTTATCAAAAATGTCTACCAATACGTCCGTACGCCGCTTACCTGCTGAGTGGGAACCCCAAAGTGCCGTGCAACTGACTTTCCCACACAAAAACACCGATTGGGCAGATGTGCTCGATGTAGTGTTGCCTTGCTTCATCCAGATTGCCAAAACCATCAGCCGTTTTCAACAAGCACTGATCGTTTGCAGTGATATTTTGGAAACGCGTGAATTGTTCAAAGGAAGTGAAAGCTCCAATATTGTATTCGTTGAAGCTCCTACCAACGACACCTGGGCGCGCGATCACGGAGGGATTACCATCGAAGAAAACGGAAAGCCTATAATGCTTGATTTTGTCTTCAACGGTTGGGGATTGAAATTCCCTTCGGATAAGGACAACCTGATTACCCGACACCTATATAATAAAGGTGTGTTTCACTGTGAGATTCTTCACGGTGGGATTGTGCTTGAGGGTGGGGCACTCGAAAGTGACGGAATGGGCACTTTGCTCACGACTACTGAGTGTATGCTTTCTCCTAATCGGAATCCGCACCTGAGTCGCGAAGAAATCGAAATAAAGTTGAAAAATTGCTTTGGCTTGAAACGTGTGCTTTGGTTGGAGAACCATTATGAAGCACTTCAAAAGATGGAGGCAGAATTGGGCCACTTCAAAACCCTGGATGGGAAACCTTATCGCCTTATACCCTTACCTTGGCCAGAGCCGTGCTATGATGAAACAGGAAATCGTTTGCCCGCTACTTACGCTAATTTCCTGATTATCAATAATGCCGTGTTGGTGCCTACCTATCAAGTCCCTCAAGATGAGGAGGCGTTGCAAATTTTTAAAATCATTTTCCCGGACAGGGAAATTATAGGCATTAACTGCCGACCGCTAATCCTGCAACACGGCTCCTTGCACTGTGTCACCATGCAATATCCACTATCACTCCAGCATTAATCACTCCATCACTTCATCACTCCATCACTTCATCACTCCACCATTTCAAAAATGAAAGTAGGAATCGTTCAGCACGCTTGCACTACAGACAAGCAAGCCAATATTTCGAAGTCGCTTGCAGGTATAGCGGATTGTGCTTCCCGTGGGGCGGAACTCGTGGTATTGCAGGAACTGCACTGTGGCATTTATTTTTGTCAAGCCGAGGAAGTGGGGATGTTTGACCTGGCGGAACCCATTCCGGGAGCAGATACTGAAGTGTTTGGTGCAGCTGCAAAAAAACATGGCGTGGTCCTGGTTACCTCCCTTTTTGAAAAACGTGCGCCCGGGCTTTATCACAACACCGCAGTCGTGTTTGAAAAAGATGGCAGTATTGCCGGAAAATACCGCAAAATGCACATTCCTGACGACCCTGCCTATTATGAAAAGTTCTATTTTACACCCGGAGACCTAGGTTTTCACCCAATACAGACCTCTGTAGGCAAACTCGGCGTTTTGGTCTGTTGGGATCAATGGTACCCCGAAGCCGCAAGGCTCATGGCATTGGCGGGAGCTGAAATGCTTATTTATCCAACGGCCATTGGTTGGGAAAGCACTGACGACTTTGATGAAAAAAGCCGCCAGCATGGTGCCTGGTTTACCATTCAACGTGGTCATGCGGTTGCAAATGGCTTGCCTGTCATTGCTGTGAATAGGGTGGGGCATGAGCCAGATTGGACTGGAGTAACAGGCGGAATACAGTTTTGGGGACAAAGTTTTTTGGCTGGACCGCAGGGTGAAATCTTATTTCAAGGGAGTCCCGACAAGGAAGAAAACACTGTATTTGAGGTAGACAAAAGTCGGACGGAAGCGGTTCGCCGTATCTGGCCTTTCTTCCGCGATAGGCGGATCGAGCAATATGAAGGGCTAACGAAACGGTATTTGGACTGATAATTTGTTCGCACCTACCCATTCTTACCATTAAATGGGTACGTTGGTCGAAAAAAATTACGCATTGAAGACAATTCAACGCATTTACTATTGACAAGTAAGATGAGATAGTACATTTGGGGGATACAATTGCAGAAGGCAACTTCTTATGCGTGTGTGAGAATCACTTTTTTCTGTTTGAATGCAAACGGGAATTTTTCGAAACTCAAGAAGGGCACAACAGCTGAGGAGTAGCAATAGTAGTTCACCAATCCGATCTTCTTACTCATGGCAGCAAAGCGTACGAGAAAACTGCTTGTGTGGGTGTTATGCCTGCACACTCTCTTGGTTTTTAGCCAAACCACTTTTCAAAAAACATTTGGTGGCCCCGGCAACGAGGCAGCTACTTGGGTCACGGAAGCCAACAATGGCTTTGTAGTGGCAGGTCATTACACCAGCACGAATGGAAATCAAGATGCCCTCCTGATTCGCCTGGATGCTTCTGGCAATACTGTTTGGCAGAAACGTTTTGGAGCAGGACAAGCTGATATTTTCCATAGTGTTGTCTCAACTGCCGATGGCGGGTTTTTAGCTGCTGGTGAAACGCGCAGTTTTGGCGCGGGCAATGCTGATGTATTCCTTGTAAAAGTTGATGCAACTGGCACGGTGGTTTGGAGTAAAACCATTGGCGACGCCAATCATAATGATGTTGCACGAAGTGTAATTCCAATTGAGACTGGTGGTTTCATTGTTTCTGGCTTTACTGTCTTTAGTTCTGATATGGCCCCCAGCTCCGTATTTCTCCGTCTGGACCAAAACGGCAATACGCTTTGGAGTCGTACTTACACCACCAGTGTCGGAAACCTTTTACTTTCCAATTATGTAGACGGGGATGTTATTTATGCCAGTGGCGGCGCAGATGGCGAGGCCGCCTTTGTTCGGCTGGACCTTGCCACAGGCAACATATTGAGTGCTAAAGGCTATGCCGGAAGTGGCACAGAAGCACTTTCCTATGCACAACCAACACTGGACGGCAATCTTCTTCTTGCCGACTACTCAATGTCTGCTTCATCAGGTTCAGAAATGAAGGTTTGGGTTCAAAAAATCAAGCGAAGCACAGGTCAAGTCATGTGGTCAAAAGTCTACAACCGCCCCAATGATAATATCCGTGGCCGATTGGAGAAGGTGAATGATGGAGGTTTTTTGCTGGTACCTTATACTCAGGAAAATACTGCACAAGCAGATGCCATGCTCGCTAAAATTGATGCGAATGGCAACCTGCTTTGGTCGCACAATTATGGAGGCACCGCCTCCGACCGATTGATGAAAGCGGTGCAAACAGCAGATGGTGGTTTTATCGCCGTTGGAGAAACACGCAGCAACAATACAAACGGGAGCAGCGACATTCTGGTCGTAAAAACTGATCCAAATGGAAAAATAGACGGCAGTTGCTCCAAAGCCGCTAATATTCAATCCGCGGATTTTTCGGCGGGTAATATTGTTATCCAAGCCAATGCAGCAACTTGGATGCAGGCTGCTTCGCTCACCACTGCTCCGCTACCGCTCAATTTACTGCCCCAATTTTTTAGCCCAAACGCTGCACCCACCGTCGCACAAACTATCCCATTGTGTCCAAATAAATCTTTTAATGTAGGTGGTGTTAACTATTATGCTCCTAAGATGGTAGCAGACACAGTTGAGAATCTGAACGGTTGTGATACAATTTTCAATTATCACTTAACACTGACTCCTTATAATACTGGTATTCGGGTCATAGGCCTTTGTGCTGGCGAGACCTATACTTTTAATGGAGTTCAATATGCGGCTCCATATACGCTAAATGATACGGTAGTTTCAACAACAGGAGCTTGCGATACGCTTTATTCAATCGTATTAAAGGCATGGGCACAACCCACAGCTACCCAAACAATATCTTTTTGCCCGGGCGAATCGGTTATGATCGGCGGACAGATTTATGCTCAACCCGGAACGGTGCAGGCTACCATCCCTTCTATTTCTGGTGGTTGTGATACGCTGGTGACGTATCACTTAATGGAGCGCCCACAACCTACTCGTGCGGCTACCATCTCCTTTTGCCCCGGCGAATCAGTCATCATTGCTGGGAATACATACACGCAGGCAGGAACCGTAGTAACAACCATTCCCGCTGCTACCATTGGCTGCGACACCTTAATGACCTACACCCTGGAGCTTCGCCCGCAACCTGCTCGCGCAGAAACGCTCGGTTTCTGTTCAGGTGAATCCATTACAATTGCAGGACAAACCTACAGCCAGCCAGGCACAGTACTCGCCAATATTCCTTCGACAAATAGTGGCTGTGATACTATCGTGACCTACACTTTGGTGGTAATGCCAAACCCAATCCGTTCAGAAACAATTCGGTTCTGCCCCGGCGAATCTGTGAACATTGCAGGTCAGTCTTACAACCAATCCGGAACGGTGGTAGCGAACGTTCCTTCGACAACATTCGGTTGCGATACAGTAGTCACTTATACCCTGGAGGTTCGTCCACAACCCACTCACAGTCAAACACTTAGTCTTTGTTCAGGCGAATCAGTAACGATTGCAGGACAGACCTACAATCAGCCTGGAACAGTAATTGCAAACCTAGCATCCACCACAGGAGGCTGTGACACGATCGCGACCTATACTTTGGAATTTAACCCGCAGATCACTCGGAACGAAACAATCGGGTTCTGTCCAGGCGAATCTGTGACGATTGCCGGACAGTCTTATAATCAGCCGGGTACAGTAATTGCGAATCTAGCCTCTACCACAGGCGGATGTGACACAGTAGCCACTTTCATCTTGGAACTTAAGCCTCAGCCCACTCGCGCTGAAGTGCGCAGTTTCTGCCCTGGCGAAACAATTGTGACTGCGGGTCAGACATACACGCAAGCTGGCACCGTAGTTGTGAATCATGCTGCACAAGGCGGATGCGATACGGTTGTAACGTACTCCCTGCAACACCTCACACCAGCACCTTCGAATATTGCACTTCAGTGCCCAACCGATGTGACGATTCTCGCCGTTTCAGGTGCAGGAACAATGCCAGCAATTTATGCTGAACCCTTGGCTGCCAGTGATTGCATTTGTCCGGGCCTACAATTGAGCAGGACGGATGGTTTGCCTTCTGGTAGCCAGTTCCCAGTTGGCACCAATAAGGTCTGTTATTCCGCTAAGGACAACTGTGGACAAGAAAAACCTTGTTGCTTTACCGTGCATGTACAAGAAGAAGCCCCTTGTGATGTCAAGACAAATGGCTGCTTGAAATACGAATTGCTAAGCATCAAATCAGACGCTGCACGGAATTATACCTACCGTATTCGGGTAACGAACACTTGCTCCAACAAGTTGATTTTTACCGCGATACAAATTCCGGATGGGTTGACGACTACTGCACCTGCGAACAATTCGTATTACACTTCGGATCAGGGACGGACTTATTTGGTGCGCAGCCCCAATTATTCGCCTATTTACTCGATACAATTCAAATCCATGGCAGACAGCATTGCCAATGGTCAATCTGAGGTATTTGAATATACCCTGCCAGCGCAGGCCGAGGTTACGCACATAAACATCACTTCGCGCTTACAAGGTCAGGCATTTAACGAAGGACACCTGAATACGTTCAACTGTACGGTTATCAGTGCTTCCAGCAACGAAAGTTCGAGGGAAAGAGAAGGGGAATCGGTTGAGAACCTAAACTCACTGTTGCTTTTCCCTAACCCGACTACAGGAGTGCTGTACGCCGACCTTGCTGATTGGAAAGGGCAAAAATTACAGTTACAAGTGGCAAATACACAGGGCCAAGTTGTATACACCCAAAAATTGACCGTGGTAGAAGATATTCTTCGCGTGGAAATGCCGCGGGGCTTACACCAGGCGTTTACTTCTTTGAGTTAGTAAATGAAAAAGGCGAAAAAGATGTAATGCGCTTTATGCTCCAGCGGTAGAATTCAAAGAGATAGGCCATCCCACACATCTAAAAAATAGCCCTCGCATCCATGGAATCGGAGCGGGGGCTAGTTTTTTTTATGCCCTATAAACAGGGCATGGAAACCATTTCTTCTATTCCATGTTCCTTCAATTCCTATGAAAATCAAGCGCCAGGTAACTTAAATCAAAATAAGATGCAAGTAGAAATTTGGAGCGACATTGTATGTCCGTTTTGCTACATCGGTAAAAGGAAATTCGAGCAAGCACTCGAAAAATTTCCTCAAAAAGACAAAATTGAGATTGTTTGGAAGAGTTTTCAACTTGACCCAGATGCCTCTTCAACGGGTACCGATTATCAGAAAAATTTATCAGCGCGAAAAGGCTGGTCACTCGAACAGACGCAGCAAATCACCAAAAATGTCACAGACATGGCTGCTGAGGTGGGACTTGAATATCATTTTGAGAAAGCTGTTGCTGCCAATTCATTCGATGCGCACCGTTTTTTGCATTTGGCGCACAAAAATGGTCTTCAGGATGCAGCCGAGGAGGCTTTGTTCAATGCTCATTTTACTGAAGGAAAGAATATCGCTGATCCAGCGCTACTTGTGCAGTTGGGTATTTCAATCGGGCTTAACTCCGACGAGCTTAAAAATATGTTGGAAAGCCAGGCATTTGCTGATGAAGTCAGGGCAGACATTGAGGAGGCCAGACAACTGAGGGTGAGCGGCGTTCCGTTTTTTGTTTTGACCGAAAATATGCCGTTTCAGGTGCGCAAGACCCTGAAGTGTTTTTGAAGACTTTAGAAAAAGCACTCGAGACTTGGGAGCCGTCAAAAGAATAGATTACGGCTCCACAAATATTTATTTTCCTGTAACTGCTGCGCCTTTGCCAAATCCGCCTGCGCCTTTGCAGTCTGTCCCATTTGTTGGTAAATAGCTGCGCGGGTATTGTAAGCAAAAGGGTAATTCGGGTTGATTGTCAGGGCTTTATCGGCATCTTCAAGTGCTTTGACAAGTTGGCCAGATTTGAGATGAGCGAAGGCCCTATTATTTAAAATCATGGGTTGTACCTGTGAAGATGCATAAGAAAGCGCGGCAGTATAGTCACTCAGGGCCTCGGTAAATTGCTCTGATTTTGTGCGTAAAAGACCGCGGTTCACCAGCGCTTCCACATAATTCGGATTCAGATTAATGGCTTGGCCGTAATCGGCCACGGCGTTCGGAATATTCCCACCTTTTTCATGTGCTATTCCACGGAAGTAAAAGGCTTCTGGTGACTTAGGCTCCAGCTCGATGCTGCGGTTCAAATCAGGCACCGCCTCAGTGGCACGGTTGAGGATAACGAGGCATTTGCCCTTGTTTAAAAACAGCTTAGGGGTCACGATTCCGGCCTGGATCGCAGCGGTGAAATCGGCCAAGGCCTCCGGGTATTTTCGCAATTGAAAATACGCCTGCCCGCGACCATTATAGGCTTCTACGGTGCTGGGATCATATTTCAAGGATTCGCTGTAGTGTTTTACAGCGCCCTGGTAATCATTGGAAATGAGTTGGTTGTATCCGAGATTACACTGGCAGAGCGAGGATTCGGGTGTTTTTTCCGTACAATTTTCAAACAATTTCACGCCGTCTTCCCATACCGTGGTTTGTCGGAATGCCAAAAAGGCCAAGGCCGCTGCCGCGACAAACATTATTCCATTGCGAATCTCAGGCTTTAATTTTTCCAGGAAGAGACCGGCAATGAAAAACAAACCAATGCAAGAAAGATAGACGTAGCGATCTGACCTCAACTCAAAACTGCCCACCGTCCGGAAAGGCAACATGACGGATAAAGGCAGTAGATATAGCGCCAGGCCAAGTAAAATATCGGGTTTGTTGCGGCCTTTTTTCCATACCAAAACGCCCAGCGCAAGGAGCGCGATTGGCGCAGCATAGTACTCCCAATTCCATGCGCCATCCATTTTTACAAATGGATAGGAGATAGAAAACCCAAGTGGAATCAAGAGTTTAAAAGGATAAAAAAGCATGGTCTGGCATACAATAAGAAATCGGTCGGCCATCGAAAACAGGGCCGAGGACGCCTCAATATTGTGGCCTTCCTGTTCCCTTGTGCTGAAGGTGTAAAGACCAAAAAGGAGTGCTGTTGCTAGAAATGGGATTTTATTTAAGAGGTTACCCGTAATTCGGTTTGATGCCGTAGGACGGGTGGTCATTTCCCAATAATAATCCACCGCCAGCAAAACAAGCGGTAAGGTCACAGCAGCCGATTTGGACAAACATGCTGCTAAAAAGGCAACCAAAGAAAGCCCAAGCCAAAGCATTTTAGAAGATCTACGCCATGTTAAATATGCCAGCAAACTTCCCAGATAAAACGTTGAAAACAAGACCGTACTGAGTGCTGCCGCCCAACTTACGGCCTCCACTTGTATCGGGTGTACAGCAAACAAAAGCGCTGCAAAAAACGCTGCCCAATCCCGCCCCGTTAGGCGCTTAAGAAAGGTAAAAACCATTACGGCATTCAGTGCGTGAAGCAGAAGCCCAAGCAGGTGGTATCCCCATGCTTCTTTACCAGAAATACCTTGGCCAACCCAGTAGGCAATCCAAGTGAATGGCGCGTACATGCCCAGGTTTTCGCCCCTGAAAAACTTTCCCAGCGAGGGGCTCTGCAAGGCTTTGTTATAAAGAATAGCCTTGTCGTCGTCAAAGAAAACAAAACCGTTGGATACGGAAGCGGCATAAACCACAAGGGCTGCAACAGCGATTGCAAGTTGAGGCAACCAAGCCCTTTGGAGGAAGTTTGAAAACGTCATGTTTAAGGCGGTCATTAAGTCAGTGAGTCATTTCGTCATTGGGGGCATTTCGGCATTTGGGGCGACCTGGTAGGGGCGACCACAAGGGTCGCCCCTGCGAGGTTGCCCGCTCAATCCCTAATTACCTTTTCAAAAAAAGCATCACGTTCAGCTTTTGAGGGCGTGTTCTTTTCCCGGACAATTCGGAAACCCAGGAAAGGAGAATCCGGATTCCACCACTTGCTTTTTGGAATTTGAGGGTCGCGAGCCTGCCATTTGGGGTCGCTTTTACGGCGGTCGGCACAACGTAGTTGAGGGGTAAAATCTTCAAAGCTGCCGCCTCGCACTGTCCGCGAGTGTTTTTTATTTGGAAAAATGATTGGGTTAACTAACACAGAATCAAGGCTTTGGAAATAATCAGCCACGTAAAAATCTAAAGTCCACTCCGCTACATTTCCGTGCATATCGTAAAGACCCCAGGCGTTTGGTTTTTTTGTGCCGACTTTTTGATAAGAGCCTGCACTGTTGTCGTAAAACCAGGCATATTCGCCCGCTTGCTTTGGCTTATCACCCCAGGAAAAAGCCGTTTGAGTACCGGCTCGGCAAGCGTATTCCCACTCTGCTTCCGTAGGCAGGCGGTAGAAATATCCGGTTTTATCGCTCAACCACTGACAATATCTGAGGGCGGATTGCTGGGTCATAGTGCTTGCGGGGAAACCACCTGTACGACCACGGCCATAAGTGAAATCAAAATAAGGTGGTGAAGGACGGGCTACTGCATCTGCTTGAAAACCAGTGCTTACGAAGCTCGAATCGCTGTCTGCATGTCTGAATTGGAAACAAAAGAATTCATCCCAGGTCAC
Organism: Lewinellaceae bacterium; assembly: GCA_016708875.1. Taxonomy (GTDB): domain Bacteria; phylum Bacteroidota; class Bacteroidia; order Chitinophagales; family Saprospiraceae; genus M3007. The sequence continues at coordinate 288,268 of JADJFA010000002.1, read as the reverse complement.
TTCACAAATGCCAATCCAAAAACTATCCAATGTCACCGCGAACTGTCCTTCGTCGTCTTCGCGGCCTGCTTCCTTGCTTGTACTTCCCATTTGGAAAACACCGCCGGGCAACAAGGCCAAACGAAAGGAAATCGCTGTCCCCGGTATTTTAACTCCTTCGTTTTGAATGGTTTGTGCTTCAGTTTTCCCCAAGAAACATTGGAGGAAAAAGCAGAGCAATAGAAAAATTTGAGCATTAAAGGACATCCGCAAAAGACAATTGGGGCGCAAAATAGGCAGATGTTAGGAAGGCTCACAAAAAGCCCTCTGGCTGTTCACTAGAAGGCTTAGGAAACTCAGGAGGCCACTTCAAATTGCCTCCTGAGTTAAGCCGCCAAATACAAAGCGCCGACCCCTCATTAGAGGCCGGCACTTTGGTAAACGGTAGGGAGATTATGGTCAAAAATCAGGCGTCGTGATATAATCCCGATTTTATTCGGGACAAAAGGTGTGATTGATTATTGAGCGGATTAGTTTCTCATAGTGGGTGCATGACTTTCCCGTAGAGCGAAATTTATTTCGCCACCTACCTACTGTTAGACGAAATGAATTTCGTCCTACATTTTCACAAACCGTTGAGTAGCAATGCGTCGCCCCTCTTCCAGCAAGCTTACAAAGTAAACTCCTGGTGCAAACGCAGTCACATTCAAGCTAGGCTGGAAAGATTGCTGGGATACCACGCGTCCCATCGCATCGGTTACCACCAGTTGATGTTGTTGCAATATGTCGCCCGAAAAACGCAGATTGAGCACATCACTTGCTGGATTTGGAAATAGTTCCAATACTCCCATTTCAAGATTTTCAGTAAGTGTTGGCTGGCTAAGATTACCCACCTCGTCGTCGCCAAGGCCGGCTGCTGTGGTCAACAATTTTACATTGGAATATACAGAACAATTGGCCTTTACGCGCCAGTGATAAGAGGTGCTGGGCTGCAAACCGCTAATCACAACGCTCGTAACATTCACCGTGCCAAGCGTGAACCAGTTGCTCCCGCTGGCCAGTTTGATTTGCATGGTATAGTTGGTCGCTCCGGCCACAGCACTCCAGGAAATGGAGGCGTAAGTGCTGCCAATCGAGTTGTTGTTCAAGGTAGCTGGAGGTTCGCATGTTCCACCACCACCCGAATTAGAGGTGCTAAAACTGCTTATACTTGAATAGACCGAACAGTTGGCCTTCACCTGCCAATTGTAGTTGGTGGAGGGGGCTAAATTGCTCAGGTTGTAGGTGTTAGAAGGGCTTGTTCCTGCTGTAATCCAATTGCTGGAGCTACTTGTTTTGTACTGCACGGTGTAGCTTGATGCACTTGCTACGGCATTCCAAATCAGCGTGGCCGACGTAGAAGTGATGCTGACCGCGCTCAACCCTGCTGGAGCGTTGCAAGCGCCACCGCCACCCCCACCACCTGAACCGGTGCTGAAGTTTGCAATAGCCGAATAGTTAGAGCAATCTGTTTTTACCTGCCAATTATAGGTTTTATCGGCTGTTAAATTGCTTAGGTTGTAGGAGGTAGTGGATATTGTTCCACTAGTTGTCCAGGAACTAGAAGTGCTAAGTTTGTATTGCACTGTGTAGCTCGTTGCGCCAGCGACCGGGACCCAGCTCAGTGTTGCCGAAGTGCCGGTAATGTTAGATGAAGCTAAACCCGTGGGAGCTGTTCCGGACTGAGGCACACAACTGGAAGACAATACTTTGTCGCGTATCCGCGCCCCGGGGGTGGGGCCAAAACCTTTAGTGAAATTGATGCCATGACCCGTCAAATGACAATAACTCATGATAGTGCCGCCATTGACTGGGGGAGGGCCAGGTGCACAGGAGCCTTCCGGGTTTACGCAGTTGTCGAGGGCGCCCGTTGGCCAGTTACAGGAGTGTGTATGCCAGGAACCGAGATTGTGTCCCAGTTCGTGTGTTACAACTTCTACAGACCAGGAGTAGGTTGGCACATTTTGGTAAGTGGATGTAATTGCACTTACTCCATAGGCGTATTGTTTGACGCAAATCACGTCCACATAAGCGATGCCGCCACCGAGATTTCGGGTGCTGAGCAGGTGGGCAAGATTGCCGTTGAAGGAGGTGCCGCGTGTTTGGCGAAAAGCGTTGAGCACGGCGCTGGTGTTGCTATAGCCAACATAGGGGTCGGAAGAGGTCCAGACATAAATCTGTGAAATGACGATACCGACGTTTTCGTTGGCATAGAGGGTAGAGATTTGATTGAAAAGCCCCGTCACATAATTGCTAACATTTGTGGTATTGGAGCCCTTGTCCGTGTAAAGTTTGTAATCGCATTCAAAGTAAACTTGTACGGTTTTACAGCCTACGCCACGGTCATCAGAACCTTGCTGGCTGCCGTCGTCGCCCATGAGCGACTCCTCGTCAGAGAAACAGGTATTGGGAGATAAAGCTTTGAGGTTCTGGGTTTTGTAAAAAACATAGTTGCCAGAGCCATCCTCCATCTGGCCGAGTTCGTAAGTGCCGGATTCATCGGCTACCATTCCCATTACGCCGCTGCTGCTGACGCTGAGGGAGGCGATGGACTGGACGTCGCCGAGCACGATGCCGCGATAATGTACAGCCTTTTGGTAGGGCACATTGTCTTGTTGGTTTGTGCTCACCATGAAGCTGGGATCGAGGATTTCCACTTGGGCAAGTTCGAGTTCAATGGTTCCTTCGGCAGTTGGGATTGCAAAACGAAGGGCTTGCGGGGCGACCTGTAGTAACTCGGCGACTGCCCCTTGATCAAGGTTTAGAAGGCTAGCGTTTTCGACCGTACTTTGTAAGTCATTGCGATCTTGCAACACCTTTTGGAACAAGGCTACCGGTCTGAATTCGGCAAAGCTTCGATAAGACTCAAGCCATGTCGCCACAGGTTTGGGGGCATCCTGAGCTTGCAGATTTTTGGGCAAAAAGAGGATTAAAAAAAGGTAAAATAAAACGACAATTGGGCGGGGGAGGGTGATTAAACGATTAGTGCGCATAAGTAGAAAAGATTGAAAAAGATGATGATGAAATCGGATGAGAGAGATTAGGGGATTATGCGATTGATTCGATTGTTCCGATTGGAGGGATTGTTTCGATTGGGCGTTTCTTTGCACGGTAAATTTGTCTTTACCACACTAATCGAATCAATCCTTTCATTCGAAAAATCGAATAATTCTATTTGCCAGACTTTTCAAAGAACATGGTCAACCTCAACGGTCAGTTGCTAGCCGCTCTCCCAGAAACATTCACCCTGCTGCAAAGGGGAATGTTTTATGGCGACGGGCTTTTTGAAACAGTGCGGGCTTTCGAGGGGCAAGTACCCTTTTGGCCGTTGCACTGGGAGCGTTTTTCAAATGGAATGAAGGTTCTGGGGTTCGAGATACCGTCACATTGGACGGAGGATTATTTTGAAAAAGAAATAACAAGGACCAGCCCGGGCAATGCACGGATCCGTTTGACGGTGTGGCGTTCGCCGGGAGGGCTTTATTGGCCCACTGACAATACGCCGCAATTCCTCGTCACGACAGAACCGTTGCGATCGGGTGTTTTCGAGTGGTTTGGGGCCGGACTTGAAATGTGTCTCTGTGAGACGGTTCGGCTGCCTGTTGATTCCCTTTCGGGGATTAAAACTTTAAGCGGAGCGCGTTATGTGGCGGCAGCCATGGAAGCCCGTGCGAAGGGTGTGGACGATCTCATAGTGTTGAATTCGCACGGACGAGTTTGCGAAGCGACGGGCAGCAATGTAATTTGGTTGCTGGGCGACATAGTGTTTGTCCCGCCGCGTTTCGATGGGCAAATAAATGGCACTTTGCAGAATTTGTTGTGCAGCCTTCTTCGGGCAGAGGGTTGGGAAGTGCGCGAAAAACCCACTTCGGTAGCCGATATTTTGGGTGCTGAAGAAGTATTGTTAACCAACGCTATCTCTGGAATCCGCTGGGTGCGGAAATTCGAGGGAAAGGTTTTTGGTCACGAAAAAGGTTTGCACTTTAACTATATACTGGGGAAGCATTTAGCAGAAAAACTAGCCCAAAATAGGTAGGGTTTTTTCATGCTTTTCGATCTACTTTTTGAGGGCAAAAAAGGCCTGAAAAAAATTTTTACGACCCCCAAACTTTAACATTTGCATCTCCATGGAAATCACCCAACAAGACATTCTCCTCCGACAAATCCGTTTTTGGATCACCCTCTTTGTCGTGCTTTTGATCCTCAGCGGACTTACAGCTTTCCCCATTCAGACGGAGCTAAACTGGCTCGCTCAGTACTATCACCTCTTCCCCGACAGCCTCCGTTTTTGGCTCGAAACGACGACCGCCGCCATCAACGACACCTATGCAAAATACCCACAACTCGCCTATGGCTACGACTGGCTGGCCTTTGCGCACATAGTCATCGGCATTGCATTCGTTGGCCCATGGCGCGACCCGGTACGTAACATTTGGGTCATAGAGTGGGGCATGATTGCCTGTGTTTTAGTGCCGTTTTTGGCTTTTATCTGCGGACCGATTCGGGAGATACCCGTCTTTTGGCGGATTATTGATGCCTCTTTTGGGGTGTTTGGGATTTTGCCGCTGTGGTGGGTGCGGCGGAAGATTAAGGTGTTGGAGGGGATGCAGTCAAAGTCTCACTTTTAAGAGAGACTATGATTTTCTCCTGCAAATCAATCCGTTTGGACATCCAATGAACATTCAACCGACAACTCTTAGGTTATTCTTGCAACTTGCTAGGGTGCACGCACTACTGTTGGTACTATGCATCGAAAACTTGCGCCTGATGTAACGTGATTGGCTTAAAAAGTATGGTGAACCGAATCTCCCATAGGCGCAAGCGGTCTTTTGCTTACTGCCGACAAAATAGCGGCTACTTATCAGCGACTGGCAAAATTGGTTCAAGTAGCTATCCCCAACGATCTTCTGACGCAAGAGCCGCTCCCGATCCCTAAGAAGAACTCATCGCCAACCTCAAGGCGAAATACCAAAAGCGCTTTGACTAAAAACTCGCCGGGCGGTTCCCCGTTAACCTGCGTATAAACGCTTCCCGCACAGGCACTTCTGAGGAGACTGCGCAAAATTTTATCACCCTTCAGGACGGGCAAGTTGGCCATGAAATAGGTGAGATATTTGACCGTGCTCTTGGCAGATTGCTTGTAGTCGGCCTTCCCGGTGCTGGAAAGACCACTTTGTTGCTTCAACTCGCGATGGAATTGCTTGGGCTGTTGAACATGGCCACACCTCAAGGTGTGCCACAGTTCTCCTAAATCCTTGCTCCACCTGCCATGGCGTTCAGAATTTTCCACTTTCGATGAATGGTTAAAGCGGATACTTCCCAACGAACTCGGCGCATCCAAAGCCTTGGCCGAAAAATTCGTGCCAATATTCCGCTTATTCTTTGCTTGATGGCCTGGATGAAGTGCCGGAAGAAGATCGAAATTCTTGCCTCGAAGCCATTGGGCAATATGGAATAGGATGACAAATACCAATTCGCTAATCTCATCCGGATTACAGAATATGCGGCCACGATTGATGTCCCGTGTACAGCCAAGTGGAAGTTGCACCGCTTGTGCGAACAGATTGAAATGAACTTGATTGCTCAATCTGGTGCTGGCTTTCCCGGAAGGCCAAAACCTCTATTGCATGCCATTCAGAAAGACTCGTTGCTGAAGCAAGCCATGAGAAAGTTGAAAAATGGATGGCTTTTTTTGCCTCCAGAATGGAGGAAGAGAAATTGAGAGTATTTGAGTTGGTGGATTTTCAGCCGTGGTGGATACAAAAAAAATTAGCATATAAAATATTCGATAGCCTTATCACAGCCTCCTTGGGTACTATTTCTTATTTATTGGGTTCAGTCTTGAAAATTTCATTATTCATTTTACCTTCATAATCTTGATGCAATGCCTATTTGGCCTAGGGAATATCATTTTGGCTTTGGGCTTTATTTGGCAGGAATAATATCATTAATCGGTGGCATAAGCAAATTTATCTATGATGGAGATTGGTTTTGAGAAAAATTTTTAAATATCAATGATCCGTACACAAGGTTTTACGCCTCTTTTTTTACGATTTAGAGTCCCTCTTTTCAACACTTAATCCTTCGGATTCTAATATGCATCGAATCCTCCTCCCCTCCGCCTCGTCCACTTCCTCAACGAAATGTCCCGCCGCCACTTGCTAGAATTCGATGGCGATCTGGACACCGAAACCGGCGGCGGTTCCTGGCGCTGGCGGCACTGGATTATTCAAGAATGGTTTCTGCGTAAAGACGAATGAGAAAGGACGAATCACCTACCTTTGCATTCTAGATGGACTGTTCCAAATTCGAATACGCAATCACGCCGTCGCTCAGATGTTCAAGCGCAGTATCTCGGCGGGGAGTGGACACAAAGTATCCGAAGACAAACCTTCCGTGTTCAGGTGGAGGTAGGGCTATTCATGTGTTGTAAGTCAAGATATCTCCAATGGAGTTTGCTACATCATCACAGCTACGAACCAGACCCAGGTATCTGGGAAACTAACTTCAAAAATAAACTTTGACCTCTTATGAACGCTTGTCCAATTTGCAAAAACGGGGAACTAGAACCCGGAACCGTAACAGTCACGCTCGAACGCGATGAAGCCATTGTACTGCTGAAAAAGGTGCCAGCCAAAGTATGCAACAACTGCGCGAGCTATTTTCTAGACAGCATAACAACACGCTTAGTGCTGCAAAAAGCGGAAGTGTCTTTTAAAAATGGCGCAGAACTGGAGGTTTTACAATTACAAGCAGCATAAGCATGAAAAAAATCCTCGTCGCCAATCGTGGCGAAATCGCCCTCCGCGTCATGCGCACTGCCCGTCGCATGGGCATCACCACGGTGGCCGTATATTCAGAGGCGGATCGCCACGCACCACACGTCCGTTTTGCGGATGAGGCGGTACTGCTCGGTCCTGCACCTTCTGCTCAGAGTTATTTGCGGGGCGACAAAATCATCGAAGCCGCCAAGCTGTTGGGCGTGGATGGCATTCACCCTGGTTATGGATTTTTAAGTGAAAATGCTGGGTTTGCGCGGATGGTAGGAGAGGCGGGTATCACCTTTATTGGCCCAAGTCCTAAAAGTATCGAAGTGATGGGCAGCAAACTCTCCGCCAAGGAAGCTGCAAAAAAATACAACGTGCCCATGGTGCCCGGAATCGAAGAAGCCATCACGGATGTCACAATGGCCAAAGAAATCGGTCTGCGCGTCGGGTACCCAATTCTGATCAAAGCCTCAGCGGGCGGCGGCGGTAAGGGCATGCGTATCGTGGAGCGCGAGGAGGACACACAGGAACAGATGGAACGAGCCATATCAGAAGCCATTTCTGCATTTGGCGACGGGGCGGTTTTTATTGAAAAATACGTTACTGGTCCTCGCCACGTGGAGGTTCAGGTTATGGGCGATAACTACGGCAACATCGTGTATCTCTTTGAGCGTGAGTGTAGTATACAACGTCGGCACCAAAAAGTAGTGGAAGAAGCGCCTTCTGCCATCCTTTCTCCAGAAATGCGCCAGGCCATGGGCGAAGCTGCCGTGCGGGTCGCCAAATCCTGCGACTACATTGGTGCTGGCACGGTGGAATTTCTCGTGGATTCCGAGCGGAATTTCTACTTTTTGGAAATGAACACCCGGCTTCAAGTGGAGCATCCTGTAACGGAAATGATTACGGGCTTGGACCTTGTAGAACTCCAAATTCGTGTAGCACGTGGCGAAAAACTGCCTTTTGCGCAGGAAGATTTGAAGATTAATGGCCATGCTTTAGAGGTCCGCGTGTACGCCGAAGATCCCCTGAACAACTTCCTGCCCTCAGTCGGCACCCTGGAAAAATACCGCATTCCAAGTGGTCCGGGCATTCGCGTTGACGGAGGTTTTGAAGAAGGCATGGAAGTGCCGATTTATTATGACCCAATGCTCGCCAAACTCGTGGTACATGGCGCCACGCGCTCCGAGGCCATTCAAAAAATGAAGGAAGCCATTGCCGCCTACGAGGTAGAAGGGGTGGCGACAACTTTGCCTTTTGGCCAATTTGTGCTCGATCATCCCGCATTTGTGAGTGGGGATTTTGACACCCATTTTGTGCAGCAGTACTACACACCGGAAAAATTGATCGAAAGCCAACAGGCAGGTGCAGAAGTGGCAGCCTTGCTTGGGCTCCGTTTTCATCTGGAAAATCGAAAGAGATTGACGGTGCCGGACGTTTCGGGGAGCGAGTGGAGCAGCCGAGTGTGAGGGGGGGAACACGGATGACGCGGATGAGACACGGATTTGCACGGATTATCCTATAGAATCCGTGTAAATCCGTGTCTCATCCGCGTCATCCGTGTTCCAATCTTCTCCCAAGATTCGTATCAAATTCCCGACCTTTGCCCCATGGTCAAAATTGGCAACGTAGAACTTGGCGAATTCCCGCTACTCCTCGCTCCTATGGAGGATGTGAGCGACCCCCCGTTTCGCAAACTCTGTAAGGAACAGGGCGCGGACATGGTGTACACCGAGTTCATTTCAGCAGACGGTTTGGTACACGAGGCGAAACAGACGTTTCAGAAACTTGAAATCTTCGATTACGAGCGTCCGGTAGGCATTCAATATTTCGGTGGACAATTGGAAAATATGATCGAAGCTGCCGAAATTATTGAAGCCAAGAATCCAGATGTAATTGACATCAACTTTGGCTGCCCGGTGGCGAAAGTGGCCTGCAGAATGGCCGGAGCAGGTCTACTCAGAGATATTCCGCAACTCGTGAAACTCACCGAGGCCGTTGTGAAAACCACTAAGTACCCCGTCACGGTAAAGACACGCCTTGGCTGGGATGATTCCACCATCAATATCATGGAAGTGGCTGAACGTCTGCAAGATGTAGGTATTCAGGCGCTCAGCATTCATGCCCGCACCCGCGCCCAGATGTACAAGGGTGAGGCCAATTGGGAATGGATTGCAAGGGTGAAAAACAACCCGCGCATTCATATCCCGATATTTGGCAATGGGGACGTGGACAGTCCGCAAAAAGCCCTGGACTATAAAAATCGTTTTGGCCCGGATGGCATTATGATTGGTCGCGCCAGCATAGGCTATCCCTGGATTTTTCGGGAAATCAAGCACTACTTCGCCACGGGCGAGCTGCTTGCACCGCCAGACATCCAGGAGCGCGTACATGCTGCCCGCCAACACTTGAGCGATAGCCTCGCCTGGAAAGGCCCAAAACTTGGCGTGCTTGAAATGCGGCGCCATTATGCCCCATATTTTAAAGGTTTGCCGGACATTAAGCCATTTCGCGCACGATTGGTGACCGAAATAAAACCTTCTACCTTGTTTGCTATTTTAGAGGAAATCGAATACGTGTACTCGAATTTGGACTATGAATTGTCGGGGGAACGCGAGGTGCTAGAAATGGTTTAGCCACTAATTGCACTAATTTTCACGAAAAATAGTAGCATAAGTGGTTTGTCAGTTGAAAGATTTAGTGTAAATTCGTAGAATTATTAACGAAACACTTAAATCAAATGGAACATCAAAACCTTCTTTACAAGAGAGAAAATTACAAAATTGTAGGCATTTGCATGGAAGTCCATCGCATACTTGGCAGTGGTTTATTGGAAATAGTTTACAAAGACGCATTGGAATACGAATTTAAACTCCTCGGCATTCCTTATGAGCGAGAAAAAGAATATTCAATTGATTACAAAGGCACCATTTTGCCCCATAAATTTTACGCAGACTTTGTTGTCTATGGAAATATTATTTTGGAGGTAAAAGCGCTCAACGGCCTTATAGATGTACACATTGCACAAACAATCAACTATGTAAAGTTGGCCAAAAGTCAATTAGGCATCTTGGTTAATTTTGGTTCATCTTCACTCCAATACAAGAGATTGATTGTTTGATATTTAGTGGCAAGCCATTTTTTTGCCATCATTTAAATTCGTGCAAATTCGTGCAATTAGTGGCAAAAAGAAAAATCCCATGTTCTTCACAATACTCCCTGACGAACGCAGGGTTTTAGAAATAGTCGGCCAATGCGCCCAAGAAATGGATGTGCCAGCGTATGTCGTGGGTGGATATGTCCGCGACCGATTGTTGGGGCGCCCTACCAAAGACATTGATATTGTGTGTGTTGGCGACGGGATAAAGTTGGCAGAGGCAGTAGCAGGCCGCTTATCGCCTCGACCAAAGGTTGCCGTTTACAGCCGGTTTGGTACGGCAATGTTGCGCGCTGATGGCATTGAATATGAGTTCGTTGGAGCTCGCCGTGAAAGTTACAGCCCTGACAGTCGCAAGCCCGAGGTGGAACTGGGCACTTTGGAAGACGACCAAAATCGCCGCGATTTTACCATCAACGCGCTGGCCATGAGCCTAAGCGAAACGGATTTTGGCCACATCATTGATCCATTCAACGGCCTGGAACACCTCGAACACAAAATCATCAAAACCCCGCTCGATCCTGGCCAAACCTTCTCTGATGACCCACTGCGGATGCTCCGCGCCATTCGTTTTTCGAATCAATTGGATTTTGAAATTGAGCCTTCCACTTTTAAAGGAATTGCCAAATACAAAAGCCGCATTCACATCATTTCCAAAGAGCGGATCACCGGGGAATTGGAGAAAATTTTGATGACAGATAAGCCTTCTGTTGGCTTTAAGTTGTTGTTTGACAGTGGAATACTAAGGTTGATATTCCCGGAGATGGTCGCCCTGCAAGGTGTAGAAGACCGAAATGGTCGAGGGCATAAGGACAATTTTTACCACACGCTCGAAGTGCTCGACAATTTGTGCCGCCGCTCTGACAACATTTGGCTGCGCTGGGCGGCGGTGCTACACGACATCGCCAAACCTGCCACTAAAAAATTTGACCAGGAGGCAGGTGGCTGGACCTTCCATGGCCATGAATGGCTGGGTGCAAAGATGGTTCCCAAGATTTTTCGAGAGATGCGATTGCCGCTGGATGGTAAAATGGAGTTTGTCCAAAAGATGGTGCTGCTCCACCTGCGACCCATTTCACTAACGAAAGAACAGGTGACAGATTCTGCGGTTCGGCGCCTGTTGTTTGACGCAGGACCTGATATTGAGGATCTGATGAAACTCTGCGAGTCAGACATCACGACCAAGAATCCGCAGAAAATGCGCAGATATCTGGAGGGCTACGAATACCTCAAGGAGCGCATGGCTTTGGTGTCGCAAGCAGACCGCCTGCGCCTTTGGCAGCCTCCGATCACTGGCGAAATTATCATGCAAACCTTTGATATTCAGCCTTCCAGAGAGGTAGGGATAATCAAAACGGCTTTGCGGGAGGCGATTCTGGACGGAGAAATTGAGAACAATTATGAGGCTGCTTTTCAGCGAATGCTGGAGGAAGGAGAGAAAATTGGGCTTGTGAAGAAGGACTAAATTTCCCTCACTTCTTCTTCCGTTTCTTATAATTCTCCAACACAAACGACCCCAAACCCGACAGGCTGGAATAAAACGCCGTCCCGTTGTTTGTTTGTGTAAAAGTCTCCACAAAGCGCATGAGATAGGGATCGCGGGCAATCATGAACGTAGTAATCGGAATCCCCATTTTTTTGCAACGTAGTGCAAGGCTCAGGCAGCGATTGATGATTTTGCGGTCGAGGCCGAAAGAGTTCTTGTAGTAGTTTTTTCCAATTTTTAAACAAGTAGGCTTCCCGTCGGTGACCATGAAAATCTGCCGGTTCGGGTTGCGGCGCTTTTTCAAAATATCGAGCGCAAGTTCCAGTCCCGCTACGGTGTTGGTGTGATATTCGCCGTTGGTGAGGTAGGGTAAATCTTTAAGTTCTATGGGCCAGGCGTCGTCACCGAAGACGATGATATCCAGCGTGTCTTTTGGAAAGCGGGTGCGGATAAACTCGGCCAGCGCGAGCGCTACTTTTTTAGCGGGTGTGATACGGTCTTCCCCATACAACGTCATCGAGTGCGAAATGTCAATCATCAATACGGATGACATTTGGCTCTGAAAATACGTCTCATGTACCTCCAAGTCCTCTTGGGTCAGGTTAAATTCGTCAATACCGTGGTTGATGTACGCGTTTTGCAGCGAATTTGTAATGGCGATATTTTCAAGATTGTCGCCAAATTCAAAGGGCTTTACATCGGCGGTGTGCTCATCGCCGCGCCCAATTGTGCCGGTGTTGTGTTGGCCGGTTTTGGCTTTTTTTAAGTCGCCAAAAATATCGTCCAGGCTTTTTTGGCGCAGGCTGATTTCTAGTTTTGAGGTCGGGCCCATGCCGCCTTCAGCATCCCCATCGGGACGTATATAGCCTTTTTCCTTTAATTCGTTGATGAAATCGCCCATTCCATAGTCCTCGGTAGTGAGTTTGTACTCGCGATCGAGTTCGTTGAGCCATGCCAATGCTTCGTAAACATCGCCCGAAGTGTAGAGCATGAGCTCCTGGAAAATCTTGAACAGCTTATCAAACGTCGTCTGATTCGGATCGGGCTTGTAGTCTGTGAAGCGGAAACCCAGCATATTTATTCGATTGGAGGATTGATTCGATTGGGGCGTTGAGTTTGATTTTTCGGTTGCTCGGTAAACCGATTTAGAGGTCAATAGTTCAATCCTTCCATTAAGCCATTTGAGATATCAAACCCAACGCACCAATCGAATCAATCGTCAAAATCGAACCAATCGTTCCAATTGCCTCATTCCTCCTGTTCAATAAATTTCACCCCGTACTCCTCCAATTCTGCCATTACAGGCTCGTAGACCTCTGGCATGGTAGGGATATTGACCCCGGTAGTGGAGATTTTGCCACGCATCAATAATTTGACAAAAATGCCAAGAGGCAAGCCGACCAGCCTCGACATGGCAGTATCTGTATTGTTATTGCCTTTCATCACTAGGGTAGAGGTCAGTTTGTGCTTCTTTCGCTGTAGTTCGTATTCAAAAACGTGCTGCATGATGATCATGTCCTTGTCATGAGGGCCTAAGGCCCATTTCTCTAAAAGCAGGTTTTCGAGGATCAAAGAAGGTGTGGCATCTTTGACCTTTATTCGTCGCTTGCTGAACAGCCCTAGCCATTCCAATTTCTGCATAACATCGCTGTCTGGCTCCGTTTCAATCATTTTAGCCATGCGGTCTTTTACCGATCCTGTGTGTTGGCTGATGCCGAGAAAAGCCTCCATCAGATCATGGTAGGTGAGTTTGTCGCTATCAACAATGGGGAAAGTCGCGTCTGTGAGGCCAATGCGGACCAGAGCATTCCAGGCATCACAGAAACCCCGGTGACGGATGGTGCCACGAAAAAGTGTGCGGATGTTTTGCAGCCCATACGCTTCGCGATAGAGCAGCGAATCGCGGTTCGCATACACCTCCCATTGTCCCATTTCAGGTATGTTGACCAGGCGATACTGCCGAAAAAGGCGACGGTATGGGATGTATTTCAACTTGTTATCCTCCAGAAACTGCGCTGTGCCTTGTCCTGCCAATACCACATTTCGTGGATTCCAACTGAACTTGTAATGCCAGGGATTGTCGTCGCTTTCGGGGGCTACCAGTCCTCCCGTATAGGAGTGGAAGGCAGTGATTTTTCCTCCTTTGGCCTTAATCTGGTGGATGCGCTGCATGGCACTCATGTGGTCAATTCCAGGGTCGAGGCCAATCTCGTTCATAAAAACGAGGGCGCGTTGGCGTGCTTCGTCGCCAAGACGAAATACCTGTTTACTGACGTAACTGGCAGTGACCATGTGCTTGCCGAGCGCGATGCAGTCCTGGGCAACCTCGAGGTGCATCTGTGGGGGCAAAAGCGATACCACTACATCGTGGCGGGCAATGATTTCGCGGCGGTCGTTTGGCTTGGAGGCATCGAGCCAAATGGAGCGGCCATGGGTATGGTCGTTCACCTTACTGCGGGCCAATTCGATGTCGGCATCAGAAACGGTAACGAAAAAATCGTAGCGCCGTGCTTGTTCGAGGATATAATTGATGAGAGCGGTGGCAGAGCGGCCTGCGCCGATAATGAGGAGATTTTTCATAAATGGCAGGCAAAGGTAAATAAGTTGGCGGCGATTGTTCAATTCAGTCCCTCCTTCGCTGTGGCTACGGCGAGTAAATTGGTCAAATCATTGACATTTTTGGGGGAGCAAGGAAGGCTTTTTTCAAATTTAATTATTCACTAGCGTGTAAAACGAGTTCGCTTTTTTCTGAAGGTTTATTGATCAATGTGCTGTGTAATTTCTTTGTAATCAATAATTATACGCAGAGTAAAGAATGTTACTTGCGCTCTGTCAAGATGAATTTAGGCGAACTTTTTATTCACAATGCTCCAAAATTGTAGTTGGCAGGACCCACTTATTCGTCGGAGGTTTGCACTCCCATTTGGCAACAAAAAAAGGCCAACCCTGATGGCTGGCCCCTTCCGTGTAGGAATTGCGCATGGGATTATAACGGGACAAATTCGTCACGAAGGACGGGATTAGAGGAGGATCACAATTTGAAACCCCAGCGCGAAAACCAATTGAATTCGATTCTTTGATTGTTACGATTAATTCGATTGACTCGACTCCTGTTGCGTAATCGAAACAATCGGTCAATCAAACAATCGAAACAATGATCATTGTCACCAAATTTCTTGCAGCGATATGAGCACACCTGTTACAATCAAAATCAAAAACGGAACTGTTCGCGTATCGAACCCCCGTTGAGGTTGTCGGCCTCCGCTTTAGACAGGCTTGCTCCGAAAACCGAAGAATTGTTCATGGGATTTTAAAATCCATTTTAAGAAGCCTTGCCGAATGTGGCAGGGCTTTTTTTGTTTTTTGTTTACCACATAGTTCACATGACCAACAAGATTCAGCAAAACTGGGTCTATGGAACTTGTGGTAAGGACGTGGTAAAATACCAACGGAAAAAACCGTGCCGAACTTTTGCAATACCTTCGCGCCGAATCATTTTCCGACATGAAATCTACTGCATTAACATTTTTTCTCTCCATTTCCTCCTTTTTTCTCGCTGCGCAATCCGATACGGACACTACGGTTTACAACATAGCCGACGCAATGCCGTATCCTTTGCTCAAAAGTTGCATTCCTGAAAGGCATCCCGGCTGGAACGGCAATGCCGATAGCATCCGTCGCTGCGCTGAAACCCAGTTGTTCAGCCTGCTCGCCGCCAACATCCGCTACCCGGAAGAAGCGCGTACCAACAATCTGCAAGGTTCTGTAGTAGTTTCCTGCATTGTAGAACCGAGCACTGGCCGAATGAGTAAGCTCCAAATTTTAAAAGATATCGGTGGAGGCTGTGGAGCGGAGGCAGTAAGGGTTCTGCAAGCGCTTGATGAAGCGGGGCTTCGTTGGCAGCCTGCTATACTTTCTGGTAAACCAGTGCGCTTACGGCATGCCCTGCCCATCCGATTCCGATTGCAGGAAGCACCTCCTTATTATGTTTCGATTGAAGGGGATACGATACACACCGTTTTGGACAAGCAAGCTGACTTTAAGGGTGGCTTGGACTCTTTGTTGAAATTCTTGGTCAATAGGCTCGATTACCCTACAGCCTGGGTGGACAGTTGCAAAACAGGTGTGATAGAAATGGCAACGGTAATAAAAACTGATGGCTCCTTAAAAGTACTAAACCAATTGGATTTCAACAACTTAGGTATGGATTTTCAGTTCGAGGCCCTTCGCCTCGCCCGACGCTCAACGGGAATGTGGATTCCTGCCGAATACGGCGGCAAAGCCTGTAACACAACGCTTCCGCTCCGTGTTGTTTTCAAATCCGAGGCCGAAAGATGCAAAACAATCAACGCTAATTTTGATCGCACAATGATCCTCGCCGACGAAGGAGCGACACTAATGGAGCAGGAAAAACCTGATGAAGCCATTCAAAAATGGAATGAGGCACTCTTAATCCAGCCTGATAATTGCGAACTGCTTTATTATCGTGGCACGGCAAACATGAACCAGAACCGCCGCGAAGAAGCCTGCAAAGACTACAACCGAGTGAAACAATTGCTTGGTATTACCTGGTTTGAAGATATTCGGCGACTTGTCTGCGGATTCTAGACGTATGAAAAACAAGCACCTCGTCTTCCTTTTTATTGTAACACTTCTGGTGGGGCTAGCTATCCGACGGGCGCCCTGGCAGAATTCCAAATTTTTCCAGACCAATTTGTTGAGGCTCGATACGGCATCGGTACAACAGATACAAGTCACATTGCCCGGCCAAGACATCTTGTACCTATTGCGTGGCGATGCTGGTTGGTCTGCCGAACAAGGGGATCGAAGTGTAAATCTGCCACAGGAAGTTGCACAGAAAATGCTGGCTACTTTGGCCGATTTGCGTTCCATTCGCATCGCCAAAACCAACATGCCAGATACCCTTGGGTTTTTACCTGCCACCGCCATCCATGTTTCCATAATACACGACAAATCCCAAAATGAAACGTTGACCATCGGTTGGGAAACCATCGAAAACAGTCAGCCTGCCACTTTTATTCAATTGCCTAAACATGAGGGTATCTACTTGGCAAACAACCATTTGCGCAACATTTTTTCAAAAACCCTGAGTGATTTTCGCAATCAATCAATTGTCCGATTTGCCCCATCGAAGGTTCGAGGATTTTACCTTTTCGAGCAAAACTCAAAGGACAGCCTGCTTTTTCAAAAAAAGGACTCCACGGGAATTTGGGAAAGCCCAAAAGGCGTTCATTGTTATCCCAACGACAGTGTGCAAATCTGGCTTACCAAAATCGCCGGATTACGAGGTCTTCATTTTGCAGACTTGTTCGACGAGAGTCATTCAAGCGAAGCGTTTTATGGCAAAATCAGTCTCGTTATTGAAACTCAGGAGGAACCCTTATCCTTGACAATCTTTCATTTGCCTCCGCAATCAGTACCAGAAGTAAGGTCCTTGCAAAAAATGGATCGTCGTCAAATTGCGCCGTTTGTGCTCCATTCTTCCCAAAATCCTGCTAACTATTTTGCGTTAAACGACACCATACTATTGCGGGATATTTGTTGGCCATTTCTTAAAAAATGAAAAAAACATTGCTACGTTCTATATCCGGCTGGGCCAATTATCCACGTCTAAATGCCGAGGTTTTTGAACCCTCTGATAGGGTAGGGGTGAGCAACTATGTTATTGAAAACGAACGGATTATAGCGAGAGGAAACGGGAAAAGTTATGGCGACGCGGCACTCGCCCCTAAAGTGATTTCCACACTTCGACTCAACCGGGTGCTGGCCTTTGATGCAAATAATGGCGTGGTGGAATGCGAGGCCGGAGTACTGCTAAGTGATTTATTGAAAATCATTGTCCCAAAAGGCTGGTTTTTCCAAGTCACGCCGGGCATCAAGGAAATTACTATCGGCGGAGCCATTGCTTCTGATGTTCACGGAAAAACCACCCAACTGCTGGGTGCTTTTCTAGGCATCTGATTTCCTTTGAATTAATGACGGCTTCTGGTGAAGTCAAAATCTGCTCGCGCGAGGAAAGCACTGACCTTTTTTGGCAAACCTGTGGCGGTATGGGTTGGACTGGTATCGTGCTTTCTGCTAAATTCAGTCTGCTCAAAATAACTTCCACCTGGATGCGGCAAAAGACGGTGCTGGCCAATGACTTAGACAAGATCTTCCATGCTTTTGAAGAAAACCAAGCGTGGCCCTATGCAGCTGGTTGGGTAGATTGTACAAATGCCCATTGGCGCGGAACAGTGTTTTTTGCAGAGCACCATGAAGCAGCGGAAATTGACGCGTCACTTGTGTTTTCGGAAGCACCAAAGCGCAATGTCCCGTTTTACGCACCTTCCTGGTTCTTAAACCCACTTAGCATTCGCGCACATAATCACTTCTTTTTCAATAAAAAGCGCAAAGAAGAAGAACTCGTTACCCTGGATAAATACTTTTATCCGCTTGATGCGCTTCAAAACTGGAATCGGTTTTACGGAAAGCGCGGTTTTGTGCAATATCAGTTTTGCCTGCCTCAAAAAAATGCCCTTGAGGGTATGCGTAGTGTGCTTGCAGCCATTCGTAAAAGCCCGGAAGTGCCCTTCCTCACCGTGTTGAAACGACACGGTGAACGTCCGGCCGAGGCCGTGCACTCCTTTCCAATTCAAGGGTATTCGCTTGCGCTGGATTTTCCCCGTACTGCCGGGATTTTTGATTTGGTGAAAAAATTGGACGCGCTGGTCTGGGACCTGGAGGGGAAGATTTACCTCACGAAAGATGCCTGTTCAGCACCTGAAATGGGAAGGTGGATCCTGTAGGTTTTGGTGAAACAAAATTTTCATCGCTCTTGCGGCAGCATTATTGTGCAGGCGGTGTGTGATTAAAGCGATATGTTCAGGCTGTAAGTTTTTAAAAACCTACGAGGACTCATTCGCCATTATTTGCCGACCTTTGCGGCCGTTTCTGTATCCCGGAATGCTATTCCAGGAAAGTCATCCAGAAAAATTCAATTTTCTATTATTCCCGGAACCGCTTTCCGGGATACGCTTATGAAGACAAAAACATTCAGACAAGACAAGATAAACGTCATCACGCTGGGTTGTTCCAAGAACCTTGTGGACAGCGAAAATCTGATCACCCAACTGCGCGGCAACGACTATGAAGTGACGCATGAGAAGGACGAAAGCGACGCCAATGTGGTGATTGTCAACACTTGCGGCTTTATTGATGTGGCGAAAAAAGAGAGCATTGACACCATTGTGGAGTATGCGAACATCAAGCGCGAGGGCGGTATTGACAAACTTTATGTAACAGGCTGTCTCTCCCAGCGGTACAAAGACGACCTCGAAGTGGAGATCCCTGAAGTGGACGCTTTTTTCGGAACGCTGGAAATGCCCGCTTTACTCGCCAGACTTGAAGCAGATTACAAACACGAACTCCTTGGCTCGCGACAAATCACCACACTTCCACACTACGCCTATCTCAAAATCAGCGAAGGTTGCAATCGAACCTGTGCGTTTTGCGCCATTCCGCTCATGCGCGGCAAACACATCAGTAGGCCCGTGGAAGAATTGGTCATGGAAGCAAAGAACTTGGCCAAACGGGGCGTAAAGGAACTGCTGCTCATTGCGCAAGAACTGACCTATTACGGTCTGGACCTTTACAAAACCCGTGAACTTCCGCGCTTGCTGCACGCGTTGGCCGATGTGGAAGGCATCGAATGGATTCGCTTGCACTATGCTTATCCGAGCAAATTCCCGCTGGAAATTTTAGATGCGATTGCGGAGCGAAAGGAAATCTGCAACTACCTCGACATTCCGCTTCAACACGCCAGCGACAACGTGCTCAACCTGATGCGCCGTCAAATTACCCGCAGCGAAACAGAAGAATTGCTCAGCAACATTCGGACTAAAGTGCCTGGAATAGCCATCCGAACCACTTTTTTAGTGGGTCATCCTGGCGAGACGGAGGCCGATTTTGAAAGTCTGCTGGATTTTGTGCGCGAACAAGCATTCGAGCGAGTGGGCGTGTTCCAATATTCCCACGAAGAAAGTACCCGCGCTTACGATATGCCTGACGATATCCCAGATGAAGTAAAGGCCGAACGCGCTCAACGACTCATGGAAGTGCAGCAGGAAATCTCGCTGCGCAAAAATCAGGCGAAAATTGGACAGGTGTTTCGCACTCTGTTCGACCGAAAAGAGGGCAAATACTTTATCGGACGCACCGAGGCCGACTCACCAGAGGTGGACAATGAAGTGCTGGTTCTTGCCAAAAACAATTACGTTCGTCTGGGCGATTTCGCGAATGTGCGAATTACCGGAGCAGAGGAATTTGATTTGTATGGAGAACTAGAATGAATAGATTGATCCGATTATTCGATTGATTCGATTCGCCATAATCGAACCAATCGAATCAATCGCACCAATCAAAGAATTGAAAAATGGCTAAACATCTCGAAACAGGTCAACTTGGCGAAACCGCTGCTGCCGAATTTCTCGAGCAACAAGGTTGGCGCATAGTCGAGCGCAACTGGCGATCTGGACGGGGTGAGGTGGATATCATTGCCTGGTCAGAAGAAGAAATTCTTGTTTTTGTTGAAGTGAAAACCCGCTCAGGTGAAGGTGCTGGCTATGGCAGTCCCGAAGAGTCAATTGATGCAAAGAAACAAGACCAGCTTGTACGTGCGGCGGGTGCTTATATGGAGTCTATTGATTACAATTGGGAGATTCGCTTTGACGTGGTTGCGGTTATACTAAAAGAAGGAAAAGTGTTGGAAATCAGACATGTGGAAGATGCTTTTTTCCCAATGTAGAGGCGCTTCTAGTCGCTAAATTTTTATCCTTTTTTACGCTTGTTGCAAAGGCTTTTACTTTTTGGAGGTTCTCAGCCCCCCACCTTTGTATCATCAAAACGGCAACCACACTGGACGGCCGTAACGTTAGAAACCACATTTTTTCAACTACAAACTTTCTTTATTAAAATGAAAAATGCTCTGTTGCTGTTGGCAACGGCTTTGCTTTTTATTGCCAACGCCTGCCAAAAAAACAACCCGCTCACGGATACCAATTTTGAAATCACAGAATCACAACGCATCCGGGCTTATCTGACGGATACCTATGGGTTTTCTCCAGAAAGTATTGAAGAAACAGCCGACGCGTTCATCGTAGAACGTGATCAAATTTTCCCTAAAGCCAACTTTTGGGAGGATTATGGATTGAGCAGCCCCAACGAGTTTTTGTAGATGCTGCCCATGCAGAAGGTGCAGCAAGCGACCGCAAACACTACCGCAGCAGCTATTTGGTGACTTCAACACCCAAAATCATTAAATTAAACGTTCATTCAAGTGTTCCGACATCCTGGCGTTGGGCCATTGCCGCTGCGCTTGTTGAGTGGAATGCACTGGATGGAAAATTCAAGTTTGAGGGTATTAATTCCGATATTCCGGTAGTTGGAGCGATCAATTTCAGGATGCACGACTTATTGCCGGATGATGTAGTAGCCCAGGGAAAATATCCAACCAGCAATGGCAAGCCTGGTGATCAAATTTTGATAAATTCTCATCACAATTACATGGTGCAAAGCCAAAAAATCTTTGCTATGATACATGAGATAGGTCATAACATCGGCATTCGACACACTGATGATGGGCTGGGTACGCTCATCACAAATGTCAGCAATACTTGCAAGAACAACCCGGATCACAATTCCGTAATGCAACCTAATGTGGATATTTGGGATGATTTCACGACTTGTGATAAAGAGGCTTACGAGGCTTTATATCCGCATTGATAATAGGGCTTTTTTCAAAATAAGTGCGGCTAGCTCATGGATTGAGCTAGCCGCATTTATTTGATAAACAATACTGAAGGTTAAAATTCATTCAGATTTAGGCTCTTCTTTATTCGTTTCCACAGGCTTCAAAACATGCCGAAACTGGCTCGGCAAAAACTTCATTCGATCGCCCAACCACCTTTCCAGGGTCAAAGCCACTACTGCATAACCCTTCTGTAATCCCGGGCACAGGCACCACCACTACCACGAAAAAAGGCAAAAACCGGGGAATGTCCTTCAATTGCTCCACCGCTTCTTTGAGTTGTTCCGGCGTAGGGTTTCGGTGTGCGGGTGTTAGGCGGAGTTTGCCGGTACCATGTCGGGCAAAAACTTTTACCATCCGGGTCGTCTCCACACCTTCCATCACCATAGCCCAAAGCATCCGGCGCGGTAATTTTATTATTTCCCGAAGTTTCATGTTTGAAAGCGTGAATTGAACCCAAAATTACGGCAATTTTCTACAAACTATTGGTTTCCGTAATTGCAGTGGGTATAGACCCTTGTTTGGGCTTCGGTTTTAATAAATGTCGAAACCGAGTAGGCAATACTTTGATTCTGTTGCCCATCCAACGTTCGAAAGCGATCGCCACCAAGGCGTAGCCACCTACGAAACCTGGCAAAGGAATCAAAAACATCAGGAGGAAAAGCAGGGATCGAGGAATGTCTTTCAATTGTTCGCCAGCCAACTCCAATTCTTCCGGGGTGGGATTGAGGCGAGCAGGCGTTAATCTCAGTTTCCCGGTTCCTTGCCGTGCGTACACATGTACCATTCTTGTCGTCCCTACGCCTTCCATCACAACTGCCCGGAGGAGCTGGCGCGGCAATTGGGTCATTTCACGATAATTCATTTTTGTGTTTTGCTGCATAAAATTACGCTTACTGGTAGCTGAATCTGAGCGAATCCTACTCCTCACGCAAAATGTAACAATTATTTAATGGATTGTTATCAGCAAAAAATATGCCCGGATTGCAAGTGGCGATTCTTACGATCCGGGCATAAAAAATATCAGGATAAGCTGAACTATACCTCCGCCAATTTCTTCGACACCACCTCTTTCCCATCAACCTCAGACTTTCGCCCAAAAATCAATCCTGATGTATCCGAATCAATCAATACGGTGTCTCCCTTATGGTAGTCCCCTGCGAGCAAGTGTCGGGCAAGTTCGTTGATAAGTTCGCGCTGGAGCGTGCTTTTAGTGGGCGGGCGCCGAACTGTGGGTCGAAACCATGATCTACCAGCATTTTTCCTGCTTCTTTTGTCAGTTCGAGTTTCAACTCCTGCTTGGTCAACATCTCCCGGATATCTTTCATTAAAATATTGAGAATCAAGGCCATCTGGTCCTTCAGAAGCGGATGGAACACAACCACTTCATCTACGCGATTGAGAAATTCTGGCCGCAGGCTCATCTTGAGTGCGTCCATTACCTCTCTTTTGGCCGTGTCAAACACTTCGACTTTGCGCTTCTCGTTCAATGATTCGTAATCCTCAAATGCGTCCATAATACGGTCGCTGGCGAGGTTGGAAGTCATGATGATGATCGTGTTTTTGAAGTTTGCCGTGCGACCTTTGTTGTCTGTCAAGCGCCCATCATCGAGCACCTGCAAAAGAATATTGAACGTATCTGGGTGCGCTTTTTCAATTTCATCCAGCAGCACAATCGAGTAGGGGCGACGACGGACAGCCTCGGTAAGTTGTCCGCCTTCATCGTAACCAACATAACCTGGAGGGGCACCCACCAAACGGGAAACACTGTGTTTTTCCTGGTATTCGCTCATGTCAATGCGTGTGATGGCCTTTTCGTCATCGAAAAGAACATCGGCAAGCGCCTTGGCAAGTTCGGTTTTGCCCACACCTGTAGGACCGCAAAAGATAAAGGACCCGATGGGTTTGTCTGGATCGCTTAGTCCCGCCCTGCTACGACGAATGGCGTCCGCCACCACAGTCACGGCCTCGTCTTGGCCGACTACGCGCTCGTGCATTTCCTTTTCGAGGTGCAGGAGGCGTTCACGCTCGCCTCGCATCATTTTTGCCAAGGGTATACCCGTCCAACGCGCCACCACTTCTGCAATGTCGTTGGCTGTTACGATTTGCGTGGTCATGCGATTTTCTGGTGCGAGCGCCGCGAGTTTTTCCTCAGCAGCTTTGAGCATGGCCTCTCGGGCTGGAATATCCTGATATTTGATACGAGATGCCACCTCCAGATTGCCTTCCCGCTCGGCACGCTGGTATTGTATCTGTAGTTCCTCTAATTTCTGTTTGCTGGTCTGAATCGCTTCAACGATTTCTTTTTCAGAAGTCCACTTTGCCCGGAGATCATCAAGTTTTTCGCGCAAATCCTGGATTTGCTTGTTCATCGCATCCAGTTTTTTCGTATCTTTTTCACGCTTAATGGCCTCACGTTCAATCTCTAACTGCCGCATTTGGCGGTCAAGTTTGTCCACGTCTTCCGGAACGGAGTCAAGTTCGAGCCGAAGTTTTGCCCCGGCCTCGTCAATCAGGTCAATCGCTTTGTCCGGCAGTTTTCGCTCGGATATATATCGGTGCGAAAGTTCTGCGGAAGCAATAAGTGCCTCATCGAGAATTTGCACTTTGTGGTAATTCTCATATTTCTCACGGATGCCGCGCAGGATACTGATCGTGTCTTCCACGCTAGGTTCATCGACATACACGGATTGGAAACGGCGTTCAAGCGCCTTGTCGCTCTCGAAATATTTTTGATATTCGTCAAGAGTCGTTGCGCCAATGGTGCGGAGTTCGCCACGTGCAAGAGCGGGTTTAAGGATGTTGGCTGCATCCATAGCGCCTTGGCCTCCACCTGCACCAACCAGAGTGTGGATTTCGTCAATAAACAGGATGACCTGCTCATTGGAATCCACTACTTCTTTGATTACGGCTTTCAGTCGCTCCTCAAATTCGCCCTTGTACTTCGCGCCTGCAATGAGCGAAGACATATCAAGACTGAAAATTTTCTTCCCTGCAAGGGTTTCCGGTACATCTTGTTTGACTATACGCCAGGCAATGCCTTCCACGATGGCAGTTTTGCCCACGCCGGGGTCGCCAATAATTACCGGATTGTTTTTCTTGCGACGGCTGAGAATGTGCAAGACGCGTCGGATTTCTTCGTCGCGTCCGATGACCGGGTCGAGTTTTCCGTTCTCTGCTTGTTCGGTCAGGTTGACGGCATATTTCTGGAGCGCATTGTACACGTTGTCAGTGGTTTGCTCGGTCACTTTACGCCCTTTGCGGAGTTCCTTTACAGCGGCACTGAGCGCATCAAACGTTGCCCCGTTTTCGCGAAGTAGGCGAGCAGCCTTGTCATTGCCTTTTACTACACCCAACAAGAGGAGTTCGAGGGAAATGTACTCGTCACCGAAGTCTTTGAGCAGGGCTTTTGCTGCGGCTATGGCTTTGTTCGCCTCGTTGGTAAGGTATTGTTTGTCAGCACCTTGCACTTTTGGGGTCTCCCAAATGAGTTTGTCTAATTGCTCATTGAAGGCCGGGATATTGACTCCGGTTTTTTTCAAAAGGAAATCAGTGACGGAGTAGTCTACATTGAGCATTCCTTTTATGAGGTGGCCTGTGTCAACGCTCTGTTGCTCGTAGCCAGCCGCAATTTGTTGGGCCTGAAGGATGGCTTCTTGGGCCTTGATGGTGAAATTGTCGTAGGTCATGTTTTTTTTACAGGGGAATCTTTTTTTTCTGATGGAGACCTCCGAGGTCTTCGAAGACCTCGGAGGTCTCCATCAGAAAAAAAAGATTTACAGTTTTGGATGGTGAAATGTCGCTGGGGATGGTTTTGGCAGAAATGGGATTGGCTTTCAGGGCTAATTCGTTAGATTTTCAGGTTTTTTACCTTGCTCAAATTTGTGGCCAATGTAAAAGGGCTGAAAATATGGCAGCCATTCTCAATTTGCTAAGTCAATTTGTCGCTAAGGTTCTAAAAGAGTGACGTATTGACGTGGCTCAATTTAATCGAATCAATCGAAACCAATCGAACCAATCGGTTGCAATCCAAATTACCTTTGCCCGATGCTAACTGTGATTTCCCCTGGACAACCATTTCCTGATCCTTTTCCAAAAGGTGCTGTGTTTTTGATTGATAAACCTTTTGCCTGGACCTCTTTTGGGGTGGTGAATAAGGTTCGGTATCTCCTTGCCCGCCAAACAGGCAACAAAAAGATAAAAGTGGGCCATGCCGGGACACTTGACCCACTGGCGACAGGCTTGCTTATTCTTTGTGTTGGCGACTACACCAAGCGTATTGAGGAGTTCCAATCCATGCCCAAAACCTACACAGGTACGTTCACTTTTGGAGCCACAACCCCTTCATTCGACCTGGAAAAAGCCCCTGACACGTTTTTCTCAACAGCGCATTTGACCAAAGAGATTTTGAAATCGGCTCGACTCCAGTTTATTGGGGACATTCTGCAAGTTCCGCCAATTTTTTCAGCCGTAAAAGTAGATGGCAGGCGCTTGTACAAAAATGCCCGGACTGGCCAAGAAGTGGAAATGCCACACCGCCCAGTGCACATTGATTCATTTGAGTTGTTGGGGGATATTCGTCCGGTACCTTCCGGATTGGAAAGTCCAATGATTGCCAGCAAAAAGGGCTCTCCCATTATGCTGCACCCGGATTATCCAGCGGGATTACAGATTGATTTTCAGGTAGTGTGCAGCAAGGGAACCTATATCCGCTCTTTAGCGAATGATTTTGGCCAGTCAGTGGGAAGTGGAGCTTATTTGAGCAGTCTAAGGCGTACAGCCATAGGTGAATTTACGGTAGAAAACGGATGGGACATGGCGCAATTGGGTGAGTGGGCAGGACTACCTCAATTGTAAATCTCATTCCTTCCCCGACGGATATACCGTCGCACATTCATCCAGAACGCTACAAAGAGGTAGACTATAAGCGGGGAACCCATCCCAATGAAAGAGGTGTAAATGAAGTATTTACGCACTTCGGCAGGGGCTACACGCATACGCTCGCCCAAATATTGGCAAACGCCAAATGCATGCCGTTCTATTAAATCCTTAAACCAATTCTGAATCATGATGGGTGGGATGGTGATGGTGGATTGGTGGACTGGTGATTGGTGGATTGGTGATTGGGTTGGGTGTTGCAAAAGTAAAGGCTTTTTTCTGGGTGAAAAAATTCTCTGGAGGCGACGACCGTTGCAGTCACCGATCAACCAATCCACCAATTAACCAATCACTAATCCACCAATTACCAATAAACCAATCACCATCAAGGCTGCCCTCGCGCCGCCTCGATCATCAGGCTAAGTTCTTCAGCCAAACCTTCGTCGCTGCCTTCAAAGCCGATGGTTTTAAATCGGATCTTCCCATTGCGGTCAAGTACATATTTGGTGGGAATGCCTGAGACCCCGTAGGAAGCAATCACCTTATCATCGGTGTCCATAAGCACGTTAAACGTGTAGCCTTTGCTGGTGATAAAGTCAGCGGCATTTTTCACTTTGTCGGTTCCTCTTTCCCACGAATCAATAAATACAAAAGCTACATCCGGGTCGTTTTTGTATTGGTTCACAGCCAATTGCATACCAGGGAAGGAGGCTTTGCATGGGCCGCACCAAGTTGCCCAAAAATCAACCACTACCACTTTACCGCGAAGACTTTCGAGACTCACAGGCTTGCCTTCCAAATTGGTAAGGTTGAATGGGATACTGGGTTCATTGAGCATTTTTTCTGCCAATTCTTTTTGTTTCGCGGCTCTTGCTCCAGATTCTAATTTGTTCAAATAAGCAGATGCTCCCGCTTCGGTTTTATCTTCAGCCATGAAACGCTTTTTGAACTGCTCCTTCATTTTAGCAGTAGCGTGACCGTTCAAAATGAACCCTTCCAGGCGATGACGCAGGTCAGGGGCGCCAGCAGCTTCCAGATAAGTAGTATAGCGCTCGTTCATTTCGGCTTCTTGGCCTTTCATGATTTCAACCACTTCTGCTTGGAGCGTGGCTGCACTGATGGCATCGCCCGATTTACTTAGCACCAATCCATAAGTGTCGCCATACATGGCAAATGTTTGTTTGCGTTGATCTGCCCACTCTTTGGTAGTGCTGAAAGGCGGTTTTGTGGTTGTAGGCGTAGCCATCTCTTTTCGTGCCCATTCCACGGCAGTGGAAGCAAGAATGCGGGCCTCTTCAATGTTTTCGCCCTTTTCGGCGAGTTCCCACGAGAGGTTATTGTATGCGCTGGCGCGTTCAGCATCAGGGAGTTGTGCGGCCAAGGCGCGAAATCTTGCCCAGTCGCCTGAATCCGCCACTTTGTTTGCGATGTTGACCCGTAGCATTGCTACCGATTGTTTGTCGTCCTCATTTTGAGGAGGGTACTGATTGGTATATGCCAGGAGCATTTCCTCCGCTTTTACCAAGTCAGCTTCGTTCTGGATGGCACGGCGTTTTTCTTGTTTTACAAAGGCTCCTTGGGGAAAAGTAGTGCGGATTTTTTCTTTCAGGGCCTTGCCTCGTTCGGCTTCGCCATTGCGATCATAAAATTGGCTGATTCGATACAATTCGTCTTCCGTTGCCTTGGGGTCTGCTTCAATCTCAGCAAGCAATGTAAAACCTTCTTTCTTGCCTTCGTCGCCTTTTTTTACCGCCATCAAGTAGCTGGTATAGGTGGCAAAATGTTTTCTTTTCAAATCTGGTTGCGCCGCAAATGCCTGATTTATAAGGCCAAAAGCGACTGATGCAGTGCGGTTTAGGTTCATCAACCCTCCAAAATCACGATAGAGTATTGCTGTGGCCACCATGCCCTCTGGCTGAGGGTTCCCGGCAGCATCATGGACTGTCACAAAATAGCCCTCACCAGCATTGTTCTCCCAATTCTCTTCCCCTTCCCGGAGTCCAGCCATAGCAGATTTGGCATCAGGGCTAAGGGTAAAAATACCCACCAATTTGTCGCCCATGCGCATGGTGGCTGCTTCGGTGGTGGCAGCTTTGCCGTTGACGTATTCGAGCACCACCATTTCAAGTTCTTCGGCACTGCGGAGTTTGCTTTTGGAAAGGTCAATTTCGAGCCTCACCAAATCGCCAGCTTTGGGTTTGGAGGGGCTGATTGTGAAATTTTGACCAATCAATAAGGCCGGCAGGAAGAGCAGTAGGAAGGGTAATTGTTTCATAGAATAATGACGATAAAGGACGATTAAAAATTAGGGCAAATAACACGAGCGCGTTTTTCTCCCGGATGAAAATAAGTGAGGGACACCTCAAAGGCGCCTCTCGAATTGTTGGCTTGTGTGAGCGACGAAACGGTAATATCGTAACTCAACCCAAGCATCCAACGGTTGAGTTCAAGCATGCCAACCACCGTAACAGCATCAACTTGCAGGCCTTTTTCAAGTTTGTTGCCTATTCTGGCCCAGGCGCCTGCGCGGAGGGCAAGTTCGTTGAAATCGTTGTTGGAGTAGCGCAGGTTAAGACCCAAATCCGTCTCGAATGCAGGACCTTGACTCATCACCAATGCACTTGGCAGAAGGCTAATCGTCTCATTCAGTGGAAATTGTCCGCCGACATGCCCTGTCACGCGGGTGTATAGCGTTTCGTTGTCATCAGCAATAAGAGATATTTTTGGGCGATTGAGGTGGTGCATCGCGCCGCCCAGGTAGATAAACCCTTCATTTTCAAAAACTGCGTACCAGAGTAATCCAGCATTGAAATCCAGGTAACTTTTGGAATCTGCGTTGGCATTGGGTTCGTTATTTGAAAGGCTAGTATTCGGCGTCTCACTGCCGAGGTCGAATTGGCGACTGAACCAAAGGCGGCCCCAATCAATGGAATTTTGGCCAAAACCGATCTGCGCTCCTGCCGAAAGATAATGATCTGCCTGACGCCGACCACCGGAGAGTTGCTTGAGGAATGCGCCACCAATTTGCACTTTGTCTTGAGAAAAACGCGCGGTTCCAGCCTCGTCATGCATTGCGCCAATACCAAAGGAGGCATAATCGTCGCCATAACCTACTTGCAAACGGTGCTCAAAAGATGCAGCATAGGTTCGAAACGGTACAGGAGAAATAATACTGCCCCATTGGTCGCGGTAATTGAGCGTAGCGCGCCATTTGCCGTTGAATACCCCGTTCAGTGCAGGGTTGAGGTTCCAGGGCGAAGCATAATACTGAGAAAAACGAGGGTCCTGTGCTTGGGCGTCCTGAAAGAAGGAGGAAAGGAAAAGGATTAAATAGAAGATCGGTTTGGAAATTTGCTTCATGATTTATTCAGTCTGGAATGTTACGATTGATTTAGAAACACAAAAGTAGTTTTCCCTGCCAAAAAGCCGCCGTTCCCTCAAAATATCTTTCTGCTTAAATTTGTCAGAAGTCCTTTCATCCAAGCAACTAATTCAACATTCTCCTTCCTCAATATCCTCAAGCCCCCAACTTTTCCTACCTTGCGGCCGCTTTTTTGAACAAGAAAACACCATGGCAAAATCAGGTAAGCCCACTCCAAAAACAAGCTCTAAGTCCACAATTGGCAATCAGCAGCAACGCTCCACTCCAAAACAAGTAAGCCCTGCAAAAGATTGGCTCGAACGGCCCCCGCTTCCTGTTCCAAACCCGATGTTGCGCAAGGTTTTTTGGGCGCTGGCTGTGCTTGGTTTGGTATTATTGGTCGCACTTTCGTTTGGGACTGGTATTAATGCTGACGACAAGTTTCAGGTGGATTATTCCCAAAAACTTGTCAACTACTACACAACATTCGGCAAAGACACCGCTGCGCTCAACATCCCCGACGGCAGCATGCACCTGTACGGTGGGTTTTTCGAGATCGTTACCGGGTTCGCCAGCAAAACCCTTGGCTATCAATCGAATGAGCTTGCATACCACAACATCCGCCACGCATCAAGTGCAATACTAGGTTGGGTGGCTATACTCTGTGCAGCCTTGTTTGCGAGCCATTTGGCGGGAATGCGCGCCGGCATTATTACACTGATACTCTTGTTTGTATCGCCACGTTTCATGGGCGATTCCCTGATGAATCCTAAGGATATTCCGTTCGCAGCGGGGTATATGCTGGCAATCTACAACATGGTGGTTGTGCTGGATCGAATGCCCAATCCGCGCCGCTGGAACCTGGCTGGATTAGCGCTTGGATTGGCCATTGCATTAAGTACCCGCGCGGGCGGCTTACTTTCTTTTGGGATGCTTGGAATGTTTGCGGGGCTGCATTTTCTACTCAAAAATGGTGGGTTTAAAGCGTTCTCCAATGTGCAAAATTTAAAAAAATATGCGCTTGCCACACTCAGTGTCGCGGTGCTAGGATATGTGCTTGCATTGTTGTTTTGGCCTTATGCGTTGCAAGACCCTTTGAAAAATCCTTTCGTGGCACTCTCCAAATTCTCAAATCTTGAAGGAAGAATTATGGTGCTGTTTGAAGGCGAAAATTTGTGGTCGGATAAAACGCCCTGGAACTATTCGCTCAAATGGATTGGCTACACCATTCCACTTGCTGTATTGATCGGTTTTGCCGGAGGGATTATTTTGTTGCAACAGTTGATGCGCCGGCTAAACCCTTTATGGGTAAGTTTGGCGTTTTTTGCCGCTATTTTCCCCGTTTTTTATGTTATTTACAAAGATTCCGTGCTTCACGACGGATGGCGTCACCTTACTTTTGCCTATCCTCCGATGGTGGTATGTGCGGCCCTGTTTTGGGATGAGCTGGCCCAATTTTTCTCTGAAAAAAAATATGCACAATGGGCGGTTTATGGGGCAATTGGATTGCTCTCGGTGGATGCCGCATCATTCATCTTTATGAATCCCAAAGTGCCATACGTCTACTTCAATCCCATAGTAGGTGGGACAGCAGGCGCTTATGGAAAATTTGAAACCGATTACTGGGGTGTCAGTACCCGGCAAGGCATAGAATGGCTCGAAAGTCAAGGCATTCTTAAGCCTGATATGCCTGAAAAAGTGGTGATTGCCACCAATATGTTCTATTCAACCAAAGTGTTGACGGCGAAGTACGGTGATAAAGTGATCGTGAAATACCTGAAATGGGAAAAACGCTGTGATGATGCCTGGGACTATGCACTTTACCCCACACGATTCTTAAGCGGCAGTGCCTTGCAAAAGGAATGTGGCCACCCGACAACGCGGTACATCTCTTTCAAGCGGGTGGGGCGCCTATACTTGCGGTATTGAAAGATAATGGCCGCAATTGTGCCCTCGGAACTGCTGCTTACAAATTAAGCGACTGGGCCTCTGCCATTGAACGTTTCCAGGCGGAAGTTGCCAATGTGCCAGACAATGAATTGGCATGGATAGGGCTTTCGATGGCTTATTTAAACAGCCAACAATTCGAAGAATCTAAAGCTGCCGCCGAAAAAGCAGTTGCCATTGACCCAAATGACAACCAGGCCAACAACCTGATTGGAATGTATTATTTGAATAAGGAGGATCCTGTCCAGGCAAAAGCCCAGTTTATGCTGGCAATCAAACGAGATTACAATAACCCGATGGCATGGTATTATTTGGCTATTATTGCAAGGGAGGAGCAAGATAATACTACCGCTCTTGCCAATTTGATGAAGGCCATAGAACTTGCACCCTCGTTTAGGCCTCCTTATGAACTCTCGATGCAGATATACGCATCTATGGGCGACGAAGCGGGCGTACAGCGCTTTCGGAAGGCACTGGAGCGGTTGAAATAGATGGTTTGAACGAATCTGAGTCAGCCTTGTTTAATTTTAAACACATTTAAGAACATGAAAAAATCACATCTCCTTGCCATTGTTGTCGTTGCCGTTGCCATTGGCATCCTGATTTCAGCTAGCAAAGACGTGACGACATACGCCAATTTTGCCCAAGCCAGCGTAAGCGACGATAAGGTGAAACTTGTAGGCCAACTTGTGAAAGACCGCCCCGTAGAATATGACCCTGCCATCGATCCCAATTTTATGGCTTTCTATCTTAAGGATGAGGCTGGAGAAATACGCCGTGTGGAACTCCTTGCCGCTAAGCCACAAGACTTTGAGCGCTCTGAATCTATCGTGCTCACTGGCCAAATGAAGGGCGAAACATTTGCCGCTTCAGATATGCTGCTCAAATGCCCATCCAAGTATAAGGATCAGGAAATTTACGTTCGAGAGAAACAAGGCTAGACAATTGGTTCAATTATTCGATTGGGCGATTGATTCGATTGGCTATACATTTCGCTCCGCCACCTAATCGAATCAATCAAATAATCAAATAATCGAATCAATCGAACCAATTGAACCAATCCCATGGGTGTTATCCGCAGGCAAAGTTTAAAGCACTCCGCCGTTAATTTGGTTGGACTGGGCGTGGGTGCGATCAGCACGTTTTTTGTGTATCCCCATGTTTTGGAGGCGTATGGTTTGGCTCAAGTGCTGCTTTCAGTAAGTCTGGTTGGTCTGCCGATCCTGGCGTTGGGAGCAAACACAGTAGCAATTCGATTTTTCCCGCTATTTCAAAACAAAGCCAATGGCCACAATGGCTTTTTGCCCTTGCTTCTAGGCTTGTGTGCAACCGGTTTTACACTTGCCGGACTGCTTGCCTGGGCATTTTGGGAACCGTTTTCGGCGGCATTGGAATCAAAATCACCCTTGTTGCGTGATTACTTGTGGATGGCGCTCCCACTTGCTTTTTGCTATATCACAAGCAGTGTATTGGCTGTTTATTCCTCCAATTTTAAGCGCATTGTAGTCCCTTCCATTCTGCTTGATTTTTCTCAAAAACTTGCTTTGCCCTTGTTGCTTATTGCCGTTTGGAAAGGATGGCTTCCACTGGAAACGGCAATGATCGGGCTACTAATCCATGCTGCTCTGGTGACGACCGGGCTGGTGTTATACCTTCGTCATATAGGCGAATGGTACTGGCGACCCAACTGGGCATTTTTCACACCCGCCCTTCGCCGGGAAATGCTCCAATTTATCGGCTTTGGGGCCTTTGGCGGTTTTGCCCTGTTGGTAGCGGCTAAATCGGACGTGTTCATGGTAGGTTCTCTCAGCGCAGTGAAAGCTGCAGGGGTGTATGCCATTGCCGCCTATTTGGCGACAGTCATTGAAATACCCACCAAAAGCCTATATGCAGCCAGTGCTTCTTCGGTGTCGAAGTATTTGGCAGACAACAACTTTGTAGAATTGGAGAAACTCTATAAAAGCGTTTCCATAAACCTTTTGGTGGCAGGGCTGCTGTTGTTTGGAGCCATTTGGATTTCGATTGACAGCCTTTTTGGGTTGTTGCCTAATGGCGGTGAATTGGTGGCTGGAAAATGGGTGCTACTGTTTATTGGCCTCTCCAGAGTGGTGGAAATGGGCACTGGATTGAATAATTACATGGTATATTATTCTCAGTATTACCGATATACACTTGTTTCCCTAGGGGTGCTGGCTACAGCGAATATTTTGCTCAGTATCTGGCTCATCCCGATTTTAGGGATTACTGGGGCGGCTTTGGCAACGCTGTTAAGTATTACAGGCTACAATGCCATTAGCCTTTGGCTGGTTTGGCTTAAGTTCCGACTTTTTCCATTCACCCGTGATACTGTGAAAGCGATTGGCCTCGCCTTTGTGGCGTATTTTTTTGCCTACCTAATTCCAATATCCGGCTACGATTTGCTCGACTTGTTGCTCCGTTCAGGATTTTTTGCGATCATATTTGCAGTATTGGTATTACGATTTCGAGTTTCAGAGGATTTGAATGGGCTGAGTGGAATATTGAGGGCAAAGTGGCGGAAATGATTCCGAAATTGTTTTGCACGAGCCCCAAAAGTAAAAATCCGTCCACGGCTTAAGATCGTGGACGGATTTTTATAGCAACTATGCAGGCTTCAAATCAACGCAAGAGTGTGACATCGCCCTTCTCTATCTTTTCTTCTCCGCTCAAAAGGCGAATCCGCATTCTATAAACATACACATCAGAGGGTGCAACCTCACCATTGATCTTGCCATCCCAGGTTTTGCTGCCATCGCTGATGGAGTCAAAAATCTTTTCTCCCCATCGTGACCACACTTCTAATTGGACGAGGGTATGCCCTACGAGCACCGGGCCAAATGTATCATTGGCACCGTCTCCATTAGGGGTGAAGGCGTTTGGTCTATCGTATTTCAATTTGTCAACAACAATGGTTACCGAGTCACTGAATTCGCAACCACTATTGATTACGGTCACCAGATATGTGGTTGTTTCAGTCGGATTCAATGCTTGGGTCGGGCCTGTTAGCGGTGGTTCATTATTGCCAAGATCATCCCAGGATACCGAGAGCGAATCTGTGGTCACCCCGGTCACAGTAAGCGTGATGCTTTCCCCTTCTAATATGGTGGTATCAGGCGGGAATACCGCGCTTACATTCAGTGGCGTGGTTACGATGAAACTCGTGCTGTCTTTGCAGCCGTTAGCATCTTCTATCAGGACATAATAGGTGCCTGAAGTATCAATATCAGTCGTTTCGCTAGAGCCCGTTTGTCCGTTGCTCCAAGTAATGGTAAGCGGATCGAGTGAATTTTGCACATCTACGGTAGCGACGGCGTCCGAGGGTGGGCCGACAGGACATCCAGGGACGACGCTTACCTCTGACTCAATGGCGCAGCAAATTTCCACCAAAACAAGGGCTGTGTCCCTACTTATGCAACCGACATCATTTTTTACTGTAAGGATGATTTGCTTTGGACCAACAGTTTGATATTGCACTGTGTGTGGGCCTTGATTGCCAATGGTGTCGGGGACTGAACCACCTCCAAAGTCCCAGTGCCATTCGGTGAGCATACCTCCTATTGAATAAGACGAATATGTAACAACCAATTCTTCCCCCAGACATAGTTTTTTGTCGGGCTCATCAGTAGAGAAGATGGCCTTTACATCCCCATTTTCGAATTGTATATCTTGGCCCCATTCAAGGGTGAAGCCGTTGCCAACGGTAGTGAAATTATTGATACAAAGTGCATACGTCCTGCCTGGCACGAGGGTAAGGAAGCGCAGAAAATTATCCATTCCTGGCGCGCAGCCCGGCGGTTGATTGATATCCGTCGCAGTTAAATTCAATCCCGTTGGACCCATGCAAGGGCTTCCGGCCCCAAAATCCCCTGCTACCATGCAGCGTTCCGAAACTTTATCGGTGCAATCACTAGGTCCATTCGGGAGGCGATATAGTACAAAGTCAATATCGTCATTGGGGTCGTTTGGCGTAATAGTAAAGGTAAGTTTTGCATTGTTGGCAGCGGTGAACACATACCAGGCGGCACTTGATTCGCCAGGAAACCCAGTCAGACAAGGAGCGTCGGATAATTCAGAGGGGTCTACACCTGGTCCAAATACCTGGTCTACTTCAATGGGAGTTGTGCATGAAACAACGGTTGAAGTTGGGCAATCGCCCGATACCACGTTGGCATTTTCATTGTTTTGGATACAGAGTTCAAAAAGACCCGGTACGACTCCGTCAATTCGAATAAAATATTGCTGGCCAACTACAAGACCAGACACCTGCAACGGCAAATTATTAACGAAGACATTGTTGACCAAACCGATGGCACAACCCACTTCTACCAGATTGTTGCAATCACCGCTGTAAACTGAAATTAATGGTCCTTGCATGGTTCCAGACGGATTGGAAGGGGTAAAGCCCTTTACGATAACGACCAAATCTTCTGCTACTGCAGTGAAGGAGTACCATAGATCAGCCCCAAAATTTGGCCAGCAACTTGGAAAGGCTTGTGGGCTGGTGGATGCAGAAGTGTTGTCATCACCTGGCGCAGTGGTGCAAAAATCAGAAGGGTCAGAAATGACCGTAGCCCCGCTACACTCGTCATTTGTCTGCGCCCAGAGGGTAGGGGAGAGCAAGGTGAAAAACAGGAAGGCGAAGAAAGTATTCTTTCGTGTCATTTGAATTGATATTTGTCTGTTCAAAAATCTTTGCAAAAGTGGGAAAAGTTTGTGGTTGGTAGTAGCCTTCCGTACTTTTCAAAGACAAAAAAGTATAGATGCTCAACTTTGTCGCAGGTTTTGTGCTTAGCCTTATCGGATCCTTACCACCTGGTTTAATTAGCCTCACGGTCTCACAAACCTCCATTTTTCGAGGCTTGGCGGCAGCAATGGCCGTGGCGACAGGTGCTGCCTTCGCCGAATTTTTCCAGGCATGGGCCGCTGTGTTGTTTGCTGATTGGTTTTTGGGGCACCCTGCGGCCGAACGTGGTTTCCAGTTGGCGGCGGTTCCTGTGTTCGTTTTAATTGGTCTTCACCTTGTTTTTTTTGCAAAACCACCAAAATCGTCAAACCAAGATATTCCTGCTTCATTGGCCCGACATTTTGCTAAAGGATTGATAATAAGCGTTTTCAACCTTTTGGCTATGCCATACTGGTTCGTGTATTGCGGGTGGTTGCGTATAGAAGGATGGTGGGAGGAAGGGCTTTTCCCGACCATGGTTTTCGCCGCTGGGGTCTCTATCGGGACGGTTTTTGCGCTCTCGCTGTATGCATGGTTGGGGCAATTTGTTTTGCTGCGTTCTGCTGTGGTTGCAAAGCACGCTAATCGGGTCATTGGCCTGATCTTTTTGGGGTTGGGAATAAAGGTTTTGTGGGGTTTAATGCCCTGATCTGATTAATAACCAAGCCATTTTTTACCTTCGCCATTGGTTTTTGGTTTCCCGGCCGAGCGTCGGGATTAAGGATTCCCCCCTCCCCCAAGGGAATCCGGTGAAAATCCGGGACAGTCCCCGCTGCTGTAAGTTTCAGGTTTGCCATTTGCAAACCAAGGCGATAAACAATTGCGCCACTGGGAAACCGGGAAGGTGTTTATCCGCTGAAACAAGTCAGAAGACCTGCCAAAATCTGCGAATTCAATTGGGCTTCGGGTAGAAAGTCCTTGGGTCTTGTAATTTACGATTTACGATTTACGATTTTGGATTTCGGAAAAGGATTGAAAGATCCTTTTGCTGTAAATGGAATCGTAAATCGCAAATCCAAAATCGTAAATCGCCAACCCTTTCCTATCCGTTTGCCTTTCATTATCAACGTTTTAATTCAAAAAATGAAAGTCAAACTATTTTCCCTCTCTTTGATTGTCGCCGCGTCGTTGTTCTCCGCTTGTGGTGAAAAAGAACTTTGCTGCGATAATCCGCAACCTGATTATCCTAAAGGCATATTCGTTGTCAATGAAGGCCCCTTTGGCGGCACAGGAACCATCAGCTGGCACAACCCGGACACCGGCGAAACCCAGGATTCCCTTTTTGAAAAGGCCAATAACGGTGCGGTGCTTGGGCAATTCGTGCAGTCCTTGACTTTCTTCAACGGTAAGGCTTACATCGTGGTCAATGGCGCGAATAGGGTCGTGGTGGTGGATGCCAAAACCTTCCAATACCTCGACACAATAGGCGGGTTAGCGCTGCCGCGTTTCTTTTTGCCACTCGACAACAACACCGCCTACATTAGCCAATGGGGATCGGATGGCCTTACTGGGAGCGTGGTAAAAGTGAATTTGAACACCAATCAAATCGAGAAACCATCCCACCGGCCAGGGCCCTGAGAAAATGGTTCGGGTGAATGATCGAGTTTACATTGCCAATTCTGGTGGCTACGGCAAAGACTCCACGTTAACAGAAATCTTGCTCTCAAACGATGCGCCCCAAATCCTAGCCCTTCCGGCAGGGACAAATCCAAGTTCGCTCGTTTGGAACAACTATCAGTCGTCCGCAAAACTTTATTATCTATGCAAAGGCCATTACTTGGATTTGGTACAAAAGGGCTGGCTAGACAATCTTTCCAGCACAGGGCAAGGACTTGAGGCGCCTGTTTATTCTGACGACCTCGTTCTCGACGACTATTCAGGTGAGATGTACTTCATCGGTGCCGGCAATGTCTATAAAGTTGCGAATAGTGCCTCCTGGCCAATTTTGACCATTATTTTTTCACAAAATGCCTATGGACTCGGTTATGACGCAGATCAAAACCTGCTCTACTGTGCAGATGCGAAGGATTTCTCAAGTCCTGGGGAAGTGCATGTTTACAGGACGGATGGAACAAAAATTGGCTCATTCCGAACAGGCGTTGCTCCAGGTGAGGTAGTTATCTTGAAATGAGCCATAAAATTGAGAAATTGGGATATTGAGACCTCAGAGGTTTTCGAAACCTCCGAGGTCTCAATTTCTCAATATCTCAATACCTTTGGCACATGAAATACTTACTACTCGCACTTTTCCCTACTTTTTTTGCCTGCACTCAGCCCCCAAAAGAGGCTGCCAACGCCCCGAAAAATGAAAACTATGCGTCTTTCAAATACAGTACAGAAACGTATACCATAGATGCGCGCGATCCCACGAACTGGTGTAACATCCCATTCCGAGCGGCGGCACTCATAAGTGCTGATCCTAAAAATTACAACCGCCGTTTGTTTGCGGTCAGTGATATTCCGACCAGAGTGGTTGTGTTTTACGGTCAATTATCTGCTGTGTTTATTTTGAACCAGGTAGGCAATCAAGTGGAGCTTTACACGAGCGACAATCTCCCTGGCTGCCTTTCCAACAAGGCCAATTTCCAACTTTCCCCAGATGGACTCTCCTTTCGTTACGACAATAAAGCGGGGATTGATATTGATGTGTACTTACAAGAATTTCCCAGTGGCTTACAAATAGCGCTTGATCTTCCTCCCGGAGGCAATCATGGTTTGACAGTCCATCGTTGTGAAACGTGCAAATGAGGTAAAAGATTGATTGTCAATAATTTGGTCGGCATTTGCAAATGGTTTAAGAGGAGTTGTACGGGTATTGTTGGAAAACCTTCCTTTCTTTGCCCGAACGGAATTCGTAACACAAATCACTTTTTGTTCCCGAATAGGGGGCTAATACTGCTAACATGAACAAACACATTCTCCCAGTGGTTCTTTTGAGCCTTATATCCCTCGCTTCCTGCA
This sequence comes from Lewinellaceae bacterium, assembly GCA_016708875.1. GTDB lineage: Bacteria > Bacteroidota > Bacteroidia > Chitinophagales > Saprospiraceae > M3007. The sequence continues at coordinate 249,147 of JADJFA010000002.1, read as the reverse complement.
AAAATACCCCCACGCCGCCAAAGCCAGATATTCCCGTAAGCAACGAGGACTCTACCAAATCCTCTATACCTGACCCAAACGACCTTCTCCACACCCTGCAAGGCCGTTGGCAGAACGAAGAGGATACCAATTATACCCTTGAAATCGCCGACACTCAGATGCGCCATTTGAAAAATGGCAAGCTTTCCTACCAAAGTATGATTGATATAGACGGCGCTTGTGAAAGCCCTGTTTGCAGACCTGATGGGGAGGACACCTCTGATGGTTGGTGCTTTACTGAAATGACGGTTGAAAATGGGAAATATGGGGCTCAGTGCAATTTTGTGATAGATTGCGACACGTCGAGACTTCGTTACCGCTCATTAAGTGGATCGAGGATCGAACGCTCTTTCAAAAAAATTCAATAAGCAAATTCGCCGGGGTTCTGTGGGTGTTCTACATTCGCAGCGTGAATTATCCCCTCGCGTTCATTCGGATGCTCAGGCTTCCCAATCTGCTCATTGTGTTTCTTACGCAATATGTGCCGTATTGGTTTGCCCTGCGCCCTGCGTTGTTAAAAGCAGGCGGAATTCCTTTGCTTACCGAACGCACTTTCAATCTCATTGCGGCTGCAACGGTGCTTACTACACTGGCTGGTTATATACTCAACGACTTTTATGACCGCCATATTGACGCGATGAATAGGCCCAGCCGGGCTGTCTGGGGCCGGGTATTGACCCCGTCATTTGCTCTAATATTCTACGCTTTGGTTGTTGGAGGGGCGCACTGGCTTGCATTCCTTATTGACCAGGAACTTCGTCCGCATGATCATTGGCCGATGTGGGTGTTTCCTGGCATATCGTTCCTGCTTTTTCTTTACGCATGGGTCTTTAAATGTACAGCATTATTAGGCAATCTGCTGGTATCAGGGCTGTGTGCACTGGTTCCTGTGGTGATGCTTTTGCCGGAACAACGAGCCATTTGGCTTACTTCTTTTGTGCAGCCGGATACGATCCAGCAAGGTGTTTCGCTGGTTTGGCTTTACGCCCTTTTTGCTTTCTTGTCCAACTTGTTGCGGGAGCAAATTAAAGACCTCGAAGACTTTCAAGGAGATGCTGCCTGTGGCTGCAATACACTTGCGGTGCTTAAAGGCCCACGTTTTGCCAAAAAGCCAGCGGGCATGACAGGATTAGTGTTAAGCCTGTTTATAGGCCTCCTTTTAATTTTTTGGCATCAAACGGGTGCTCCTAATTGGCAAGTGATTGCAGGAACACTCCTTTTATTTTTGCCCGCACTTTTTACAACCTTCATCTTATACCGCGCCCAAGGCAAACCAGATTTTTCCAGAGCCAGTTTTTTGGTCAAAATCGTGATGTTCGCAGGGGTCTTCTTGCTTGTACGCTGTTGGCCGGAAGACATTTTGGGGGCAGCGCAGACCTATTTTGCAAAATTTTAGACAATGTCCAGACGACCACTCATCCTCGCTTCCAAAAGCCCACGCCGCAGCCAACTTTTACGCGAGGCCGGCTTTGATTTTTCGGTACAAACCTTTGATGTAGATGAGTCTTTCCCTCCTGAAATGCCGCCCGAAGAAGTTGCCCCTTGGCTTGCCCAGCGAAAGGCGCAAGCAGCGGCGCATTTGATTCATACGGATGAAATTATCCTTGCGGCAGATTCTGTGGTAATTCTTGATGGGAAAATCTACAACAAACCTGCCGACTATAAGGAGGCGTTTAGCATGATTAGCAAACTCTCCGGACGACAACACACTGTGATAACGGGCGTTTGCCTCCTGTCAAAAGAGAAAGAAATTGTACTTTCAGGAGTGACCAAAGTCTGGTTTTCAGAACTTTCCGAAGAAGAAATTGCCTACTACATCCGTACCTGCGAACCATACGACAAGGCAGGTTCTTATGGCGCACAAGATTGGATTGGGCATTGCAAAATCAGCCGAATAGAAGGCACTTTCCAGAATGTAATGGGGCTGCCAGTAGATTTGGTATATGCAGCCTTGCAGGATTTTTAGGGGGAGTTTTCCTGGATTCACACTTAATAGAATCGTTATGAATACACTGTCTGTCAGATCATTAGAGGAATCTGATGTTCCATTGATCATCCGATATTGGCTTGATGCTGCCCCTGAATTTCTGGAAGGAATGGGCGTGGATTTGAGTAAAATGCCGAGCGAGGTGGAATGGAAAAAAGCCTTGATGGAGCAATTGAGCCAGTCCATCCCGGATAAGAAGTCATACTGTATCATTTGGCAACTTAACGAGGAGCCTGTTGGCCACTCGAACATCAACAAGATCCAGTTTGGAAAGGAGGCATTTATGCACCTGCACCTGTGGAAATCTGGCATCCGTCAAATGGGACTGGGGGCTGATTTTGTCAAAATGACTCTCCCATTTTTCTTTGATAACTACGAATTGCAAACCTTATATTGTGAACCATATTCCCTGAACCCGGCGCCTAACAAGACCCTGGAAAAAGTTGGTTTTCAATTTGTAAAACAGCACGTAACTGTTCCCGGATGGCTCAATTTTGAGCAAGCTGTAAATCTTTGGGAATTGAGTCGCGACCGTTATTTAAGCCTCCGATGAGGATAATTTTCACCGTCACCAACGATCTGACTTACGACCAAAGGATGCAACGCATCTGCATCACATTGGCTGAAAATGGTCATGCGGTTACGCTCGTGGGACGCAGGTTGCCACATTCTATACCGCTGGAAACCAAGCCATTTGAACAAAAAAGACTGCAGTGCTTTTTTCAAAAAGGCATTGGTTTTTATCTTGAATTCAACCTTCGGCTTTTCCTTTTTTTGCTTTTTGCCCGCTACAATGCGGTGGGTTCTATTGATCTGGACACCTTGCCTGCTGGATGTATCGCCTCTATCCTTCGCCGTAAAAAACGCGTGTTCGATGCGCACGAATATTTCACGGAAGTACCGGAAGTCGTTCATCGCCCTTTTGTCAAGTTTGTATGGGGCTTGGTGGCGCGTTTATGCCTACCGTTTTACCATCACGCCTATACAGTTGGCCCCGCTTTGGCCCAGATTTTTGAGGAGAAATACGGGGGGCTTAGGTTCGGGGTGGTTCGGAACGTGCCAGTTTCAAGGGACTTGGATTTATCACTCAAACAAAAATCGGGATTATCAAATCTCTCACCCCTACGAATTCTTTATCAAGGTGCACTAAACGAGGGTCGAGGAATAGAAACCATGTTGGAGGCGATGCAATACCTTGAAAACGTGCAACTTGTGCTTGCGGGAGAAGGTGACCTTTCATCTAAACTACGACAAAAAACGACTGATTTGGAATTGGGAAACCGTGTGGTCTTTTTGGGTTTTGTAAAACCAGACGACTTGAAAACCCTGACGGATCAGGCTTGGTTAGGGCTTAACCTTTTAGAGAACAGGGGACTTTCCTACTATTATTCACTCGCCAATAAATTTTTTGATAGCGTACAGTCTTGCGTACCCATTTTGACCATGGATTTTCCTGAATACAGGGCATTAAACAATGAATATGAAGTCGCGATACTGTTGGAGGAATTGAATCCGAAATCGGTCGCAGAAGCCATTCAAAGATTGTTGGACAACAAAGCATTATACGAAAAATTGAAGCAAAATTGCTTGTTGGCTCGAAAGGAATGGAATTGGACAAAGGAGCAAAAAACGCTACTTGCAATTTGGGAGCAAGTGGAAAATGGTCAATAGTGCTCCCATAATTGCTTTTGGGCGACAGTTTGGGACCTATCGCCTTCGCTATTTCCGAAAGGGCGTATGTTCGCCCCTTGTTTTCAAAAAATTTCCACCTTTACTGTATTTCATGCAAAATTCAATCAAGATTTCGCTTTGCGCATTCTTTTTATTCGTCACGCAAAGCACTTTTGCCCATTTCCAAAATATCAATCTCCAACCCGTTCTACCATGGATTTCCTGGCCAAACGCTCGCCAATGTTTGCGGCTATTGGCAAAACGGACAGGAGTACGCGCTTCTTGGCGGACAAGCGGGACTGATTATTGTAAACATCACCAACCCTGCGGCGCCGCAGCAAATCGTCCAAATCCCCGGCCCAAATAACCTTTGGAAAGAAATCAAAGTCTATTCTCATTACGCTTATGTCACATCAGAGGGGGACAAGGGGTGCAAATTGTGGATTTGAGCAACCTTCCAAGCGCGAATTTGACTTATCACTACTACAAGGGTGATGGCGCCATCGCGGGCGACCTTGATGCAATCCACGCGCTGCACATTGACGTAAAAAAGGGCTTTTTGTACACCTATGGTGGCAGTATAGATCAAAATGATCCGGGCGGCGCGAAGATTTTCAATCTGAGTCCGGATCCTTACAACCCGAAATATGTAAACCGTTTTGAGCAACTTGGCTATATCCATGATGGATATGTAGACAATGATACTTTGTACGCTTGCCACATCAACGCCGGTATAATGTCAATTGTTGACATGACAGACAAACTCAATCCACAAGTATTGGGTACCGTTGAAACTCCTGGTAAATTCGCCCACAACTCCTGGATGACCAACGACCGAAAGCACGTGCTTACGACAGATGAAAAAGCACCTTCCTTTCTTACTGCCTATGACGTGAGCGATCCCACTGACATTCGGGAACTTGATCGGTCATCACCCAATAATGGCAACGGCACTTATGTACACAACACGCACATAATCAATGATTATGCCGTTACTTCCTGGTACACAAGCGGGGTGTTGATTGTGGATGCGCATCGTCCTCAGAACCTCATAACGGTTGCACAATATGACACCTATGCAGGCAACAATCTTGAATTCGAGGGCTGCTGGGGCGCTTTCCCGTATTTTCCTTCTGGAACCGTCATCGCCACGGATATTGATCCTGGTCAATTGACAGTTTTGACCCCTACATACCAGCGTGCTTGTTACCTCGAAGGGAAGGTCACCAATGGCTGCAATGGACAACCGCTTGCAGGGGCCACCATTCGAATCAATGGCAGCACTGACCCGACAAAAATTGTAACAACAAAAGCAGATGGCCTTTATAAGACAGGGCAAGTCACACCGGGCAACTTTACCGCTCTTATCAGCGCCCCAGGCTTTCCTTCAAAAACGGTCAATATTACCCTTTCAACGGCTCAAGTGACCGTGCTTGATGTCACTTTGGACGCTGGCATCGTATTTACTGCCACGGGTACAGTAACAGAGATTGGCACCAATGCCCCCATCGCAAATGCGCAGGTTACGCTTACAAGCGCTGCCAATACTTATATTGTGAACACGAACGCCAACGGCCAATTCACAAAGGATTGTGTGCCTCGGAACCTATACCGCTTTGCCGGCAAATGGGGCTATCTGGTTGGTTCGGTGTCTGTCAACCTTGGCACCCCAATCGTGATCCAACTTGCTCCAGGCTATTACGATGACTTTGCCACTGATCTGGGATGGACTGCTACCAGCGCTGCAGGCTCTGGCGACTGGGAACGTGGTGAACCGGATGGAACGACCAATCAAGGCAATCTGGTAAATCCTGAATTTGATGTGAGCTCAGACAATAGCGACCAATGTTACGTAACAGGAAATGGAGGCGGCGACGCTGGATCAGACGATGTGGACGACGGCTTTGTTTCTTTAATTAGCCCCGTGATGAAACTCGGTTCTTCTCAGGATGCAGTGCTTACTTTCTACTATTGGTTTTACAATGGAGGTGGAAATGGCAATCCAAATGATAAAATGCAAGTGAACCTGCTGAAGGGCAACCAAACTTTTAATATACTTCAAGTTACAAACTCCGAAAGTGCCTGGTTATACTCCGGCGACATACACTTGAAGGATTTCACCACCTTGAGCGATAACATCCGTATTGAATTTATTGTTCGCGATGACAACCCAGGACATCTTTCTGAAGGTGCTGTGGATGTATTTAGCGTAGTTCCGGGGCTGGTTGGCGTCCAATCAGTGTTGGATGCATCTGCTTCATTGACGGTATTGCCAAACCCTTCTTCTGGTGAATTTGAACTTCGTTATTCTTGGGAAAATTCTGAAGAGAATCCTACGGTTGAGCTGCGAAATCTTTTGGGACAGCTTGTATTCTCTGAAAACCTTTCTTCCAAAACAGGGGTTACTACATTTGGAAGCAACTTGAATCCAGGAATTTATTTTGCCAATCTTCGCAGCACTGGACGATTGAGTGCCGCACTGAAATTGGTGAAGCAATAGCAGGAACCAGAGTGTGTCTTAAAAATGCTGCCGTAGATGAAAATGCAGTTTTTGGGTTCTGGGTAAGTGTACCTTTTTGGTGGAATAGCGGTGTTCTATTGCCCCAAAAAGACACGCAACACAGGTTCCAAAAGATGCGTTTTCAGCCCGGCTAGCATTTTTCAGACACACTCTAATCTCCAAAATTTTTGGAAGATGAATAAAATTGAAATGGGGTATTTCGCATCCAGCGAAATACCCCATTTCAATTGCTATAAAGTGCTCAAAAAAGCCTCAACTCCTCCGGAACTGCCTCATGCAATGCTGCTCCTTCATACCCTGCTTTGTTGAGTTTTTCCGAAACGCGGTACATCGAAAGCAGTCCGGACTTTGGTGGGTGAAGCATCGCAAGTGCCTCCTGCAAGGGTAGGGGAGAGAGCCAAAGCCTTCGGGTTTCGGCATCGGGCAAAATGACGGGCATCCGATCGTGCAAATCCGCCATTTCGCTGTTGGGGGTGGTTGTAATGATGGAAAACGTACGCTTGGTAGTCCCAGCCTTTTTCCATTCGTCCCAGATGCCTGCAAAGAATAGAAGTTCGTCGTTTTTTAGAAAAATTCGATAGGGTATTTTTCGATCCGCCGAAAGTTTGCGCCACTCATAAAAACTGTCGGCTGGTACCAGACAGCGTTTGGATTGAAATGAATCGCGAAAGGAGGGTTTTTCAGCAATTCCTTCTGCTCTTGCGTTGATGAGTTTGCCTGAATTTTTCCCGTCTGAGCTCCAATGAGGTACAAGTCCCCATTCCATTTTTTGTAGAATGTTGGGACACTCATTGGCAATAACATACGCCTCTTGTGTGGGTGCAATATTAAAATGTAGTTGCAATTCCGCTGGAACTGCAACTACATTTTCTAAAGCTATGCGCTGCTTTGGCTTAGGCGCAAAGGAATAGCGGCCGCACATAAATTATCAAGACCGTACACCAATCACTTCCACTGCTGCACCGGTCAGCGCAGGATTGTACCAGCAATCCAGGCGATTGGCCTTGAATCGAAGCACTGCTGCTTTTGCATCTTCTGCGGTGTCGTACCCTTTGACAATGTAACAAGCGCCTTCTTCTCCACCCGGACATTTGCTGCCTTCGTGCCAAAGGAGCATTAGTCCTTCAATTGGAGGGGCTTTATCAACAGGTGTGTTCTTGCAATAGACTGCAAACTGTACGTAATGCAATTCAATGATTGGGGTGAAAAGTAGGTCTCCTACCTGACCGGCCCCTTTACGGACATTGCGCTGAACATTCGCACCATTGACCGTGAATGTAGTGGCAGGATTCGGCGCTGTGCTGTAGGCCACTGGCTCAGCCCCATCTGTGTTGTATTGTGCAGGAGCAAGACCTTTGGCTGTGAGGGAACTGGAAGGGGTACCCTGTACTTTTGCAAGTGCCTTCGCGCGACGTGCATCGCAACTTTCTTTCGATTCGGTGGAATAGGTTTGAGGTGTTGTAGCACTGCCTGATGGATTGTACCGGCGCACAGCTGTTACCTGAGCAGAAGCATATCCAGTAGTGCAGATTACAAGTAGGACGAAAAGTGAAGTTTTCTCAAGTTTCATACTTTGACGATGTGTATTGAAGCGGTGAAAAATATTTGTTTGGCTAGAAATGCAATAGTCTTGCCAAATTTTTTGGAACCTGCCAAAAACCCCTTCTTGGTCAAATTCTGGGACAAAGATAAATCAATTTGTTTTAAAATAAAAACTAGAATCACAATTGATTCTTGACTACTAAAACCTCCATGGCATTAAACGCCACTTCCTCATCCACTTTAAACCTTCCAGTCAGGTATTGAAACACTTTATGTTCCTCGGGTGTCACCACCCCATCTGCGAGGATTACATCAAGGCAATGGTAAAACAAGGGAAGTCTGGTTTGCTCTCGAATGGCGCCCATTGCCGCATCAATCAGGGCTGCTGAACTGCCGGCCGCTTCAAAATACCGCCCTGCAGTTTCAATGAGTGCTTGTGGGTCATAACCAATAAAAACATTGCGGTTCTTTAGAGTGCTGAAAAAGGCAGCGTTCCCGCCTGCTCCATTAATTTCATCCGCCCGACGGCAAGCCAGGAGTACCGCAGCGCAGGCCTCGGCCTCATCTTTAATAACCAAAGACGAGGGGGCAGTATTTGGTTGAGTGGGGAAGAAATTTGTAGTGCTTTGCATGGGAGGGATGGCGTATGCGATTTGAACGTTGCGTTCAGGGGGCAAAAATAGCAGTATGGCTGCTTTGTTCTTGTAATTTTCTGCCGATGTCTACCTAATCGGATCAATTAAGCCACTTGAAGTAGGTAACGGGGTGGATTTCCCAGGCAGATTTTGGATGGAGCCCTTTACGGCCATGGATTTGCCCAGCATGGTGGATATCAAAAAACAAAGAACCGCCTACACTGACAGGCAATCCGGCATCCCGGAATATAAAAGTATTGCCACAGGCAATATTTCCAAGCTGGGAAATGAAGGCACAGCGTGCAGTGACTAATTTGCAGTAATCCCTCCTGGATACATTAGAGGAGTCGGGCAATCCACTAACTTCTATGGTAAAGAGTATTGCCGTAGAATCATAGGTAGGGCGGTTGCAGATCAACACATGGAAATCATTGTCTTCCGCTCGATAAGCAGCGAGCAAATAGGCGCGTTTAATTTTCACATTCTGGCTTTCTTCCGCTACGCGCTTGCTGTCTGATTTGGTTGAAATCGGGGGCTGATGATGCTTCATTAATGAGTCTTTTGGAAGCCATGCCACCAAGTTGTCTAGTGAAGCAAACGCTTTAGTGCTGCCTTGGTGCGGCAGGGTCTTCACGTCTTTTCGCACCACGCCAGCAAATTTGTGCGAAACGCAATGGAGCGGATTCTTCCTGCGCCCCACCGATTCAAGGCCAAGTGAGTCGAACCCATCTTGATCAGACACCCCGTCGCTACCTTGCATCTCAACCCAAATGACCTTGCCCGATGGAAGACGAAGCCAATCCCCGGACTGTGTCAACCTTGTCAGATCGGGGATGGTGTCCGTTATGGCCTTGGCACTTGGCAGTACCAAGAACCATAATAAGACAATTATTTGATTGGTTGTTTTATGCACTTCCAAAACAGGTTATTTTCAGCGCATCACAGTCACATCACCCTTATACAGGACTACTTCCCCATCAATAAACCGCACCATCGCATAATAGACAAACACGCCTGGATTTACCTTCGATCCCTTCGAAGTGCCATCCCAACCACTACTGGCGGAGTTAGGTGGGAAATTGAATACTTCAAAAACTTTATCCCCCCAACGGTCAAAAATCTGGAAGGATTCGACTTCTTCCACATCGCGTCCGCCAAATACATATAATAAAGGATCAATGCCAGTTTCGGGTTTGAATATGTTGGGAATGAAGACGTTGCGCGGTTTTTCCACTATCACGTTAATACGGTCTTGGGCTTTACAACCATTGGAATCCGTGACCGTTACGCCGACTTGCCAGGAATGAAGCGGAAAGAAATTCTGATATGATTGGCCTGCGGCTGTAGAGTCGAGCAAGGGCTGCCAAAGAATGCTTTGCAATTCATTTGTCGGCAAAGAGGTTTGCAATAAAACATGCGCCGAATCGGCCAACTGTATTTTCAAGTCAGCCCCAAGGTTTGCGGTGAGTTCTGGAGGCTCGCCCACGCTGAGCGTACTGGTTTCGCTCTCGCAGCCAAAAGCATCCTGCAAGGTGATTACATAATCTCCGGGAGGCAAGCCAGAAAATAAAGGGCTTGAACTGAACGGCCCGCCATTCAGAGAATACAATACAGGTTGGTGTGAACTCGTCACACTCACCACAGAAACGGCCCCATTGGTTTCGCCAAAACAACGCACGTCGCGTGTAGAAGTAAGGTCTGCTTGTGGCACTTCATTGTCTTCATTTACAACTACTATATCAGTGTCCGTACAGCCTTGCGGGGTCGTTACTAAAAGTGTGTACGAGCCACCTTCTTTGGCCAACAATTGACGATCAGTGCCAATGGTGTCGCCATTTAGCTGCCATTGGTAAGTACCTGAGGTGGTTCCCGGGCCACCCAAATTGGCGGTTAAAACATTGCAATTCAAGGCTTTGTCTGTTCCTGCATCTGCTGTTGGTTCTGGATAAACGATGATTGAAACGGTCGCTTCATCGTTTACACAAGGTGCCGCAGCGGTGAGCAGATAGCGGAAAGTATAGGTGCCAGCCGCTTGCCCGTTGGGTTGGAAAGTACCTGTATTAGGATTGAAGGCGCCTGCTTGAGACGGCTGTGCCGATGTTTCGAACCACTGCCCACCAACATCTGCACCCGTCAGTTGGGATGATAGTTGTACCAATTGACCCGCGCCAGCGCAAAATTCCAATGCGGCATTGGAAGTGCCAGCCTCGACAGGCAAATTCACGATAACAGTGGCTGCATCAGAAAGCGGGGTTGCGCAGTTTGGAAGCGTGCCATCGGTTACATTGATTAAGGAGAACGTTGTTGACGCAAAAGGAGTTACATCGAGCGTGACAGTTTGAGAACCTGTAATGACGATGGTATTCAGGTTTGTACCGTCTGTGTAATCAATGCTAAGCGGATAAGTCCCTGTACCGCTAAAGGAAAGCACGGTATTGCCGCCCAAGCAAAGGGTGGCATCTCCAGCAATTTCGGCGGTCGGGTTCGGTTTCCATTGTACGGGTGTGCCAGGCGTAACTAAAAGGCAGGGGTCGTTCAGATCCACGTTGCCCAAGAGGTTATTTCCCGCAATGGCAGAAATGTAATAGGTGACACCAAACTGCAGGTTGCCACCAAAAACAAAACTTGGTTGGGGGTTGGTAGCGAAAATAGTACTGCCTACCACGGACCCCGAACCATTATGGAGAATAAACTGCACCATATCGTTTGCATCAGTGGTAGCGTCGTTGTTCCAGGTTGCGCTTGCGTCCACGTCCGCACAAAAAGTAGCGGGGGTATTCTGCATCGAACCAGCGTCGGTTGCGCAGGCACAGTTCTGAACCCCGGTGATTCCAGGGCTTTCACAACCGTTTGCATCCACCAGAATGAACGAATAAGAAGAGTTGTTCGGCAAAGGCAAGGAACTGAAAACATTCCCTGTGAAGGCCCCCGTCAGACCGCTCACTGAATAGGGCGCAAGGCCGGTATTGGCAGTGAAATTAACGGTAAACTCCGTGTTTGTGCCATCACAAATTTCATTCAGAGCAGTCACACTGGGCAAAGCATTGAAAGTCACGTTCACATCGTCAACCGCAGAGCAGATTCCGTTTAATTCCGTCCACTGAAACACAAAGGTGCCGTTAGAAGAAACAGTCGCAGCGCTTGCAGGATCATTTGCGTCGTTAAAGTTGGCTGTTCCAGGTCCAGAAATCAGGCTCCAGGTTCCGTTGAAGTTGCCATCAACTGCTTGCAAATCAATTGTTTGTCCACAAATTGCCAAATCCTGTCCAGCGTCGGGTGTTGGATTTTGCAGCCATTGTACAGGCTGACCGGGCGCAACAGAAAAACAAGGGTCGAGCGGGTCAGGAAAAGTGCCGGACGGATTTCCCGCCACCAAAGAAATGTAATAGGTCGCACCAAATTGCATCTGTGCCGGGTCAAAGGAGAACACCCCTGTTGCATTTTGGCCGAACACCTGACCTAGCGCAGGGCCAGCCCCGTTGTGCAGCACATAAGCCGTAATGTCGTTGCCGTCCAGGTTTAGATCACCATTGGCCGTTGCGGTCAAAGTTTGTCCTTCGCAGGCACTGAGGACTTGGGCGGCCATTGTTCCGGCGTCGGTGGCGCAGTTGCAACTGAAGGCGCCAGTGATTTGAGGCATTGGGCAGCCGTTTGCATCGATTACATTAAAGGTGTAGGAGGATCCGTTCACAAATGCATTTGAAACAAAGGTGTTCCCTGTAGCCAGTTGTCCATTTACGGTGTATGGTGCGGTGCCTCCAGACAAGCTCAAGGTCACCGTGAAATTTTCGTTTGCAGGGTCACAATCTCGCACAAGATTGTCAAGCACAGGAGAATCATTGAATTGCAAATTCACTACGTCAGTGCCCACGCAACCGTTTTGCGCCAAGGTCCAGGTTAGGGTGTAATTGCCGAATCCAGTGGCAGTAGCGGTGGCAGTAGCGCTTTGCAGGTCGCTGATATTGAGACTTCCTCCGCTGGGCGTATTGGAGATAGACCATTGCCCGGAGCTGCCGGACGGAACATTTCCATTGAGGTTCACCAATGTTCCGCAAGTGGTCAAATCTGTTCCCGCATCTGACACAGGATTTTGATAAAAAACAATAGGCTGCCCAGGTGTAATGGAAAGACAAGGGTCTTGTAGGTCGGGAATTCCTGCAAGATTGTTGCCTACTACGAATGAAACATAATAGGTTGTTCCATACACGATTCCGGGCATATGAGCGAACACGCCAGTGGCGTTTTGGTCAATAATTTGACCCAAAGTAGTGCCGGGCAGGGTGTGTAACACATACGAAATGGTGTCATTCGCATCCAGCGCCTGGCCTCCTAAATGCTGGGCTGCGATGCTGCCACCTTCACAGGTGGAAAGCAAAACGAGATCCATTTGACCTGCATCCGTGGCGCAGTTGCAACTGAAAGAACCATTCAAGGGTGCAGATACACAGCCAGCGCTATCGGTTACCACGTAGGAATACAGTCCGCCGTTTAAAATAGGGTCAGAAGCAAACCCTGTGCCTAAGCCATTGCCAGGAGGTGTTCCCGTAGTTGAATAACCAGGCGATCCTCCATTGATCTGGAAGGAAACAACATAATTCTCGTTCGCCCCGTCACAAGTGTGGTCTACACTTATGATGCTGGGTGTGGCATTAAAATCAAGCGCCACTGTATCGGCATCCACGCAACCATTATTGTCTAAAGTCCAAACGAGGCTGAAAATACCGTATCCAGAAGCTGCTGCGGTTGTATTCGGGTTTTGTAAACTAGTGATTGCCAAAGTGTCGGGAGCAGGCGCGGCAATGACCGACCAAGTGCCAATTCCTACTCCTGTGTTAGCGCTGAGGAGTTGACTCAGGCCACAAGTGTCGTGATCAAGCCCTGCATTAGCCAATGGGTTTTGGTGGAATGTTACGGGCTGGCCTTGCGAAACAGAAAGACAAGGGTCGGCAGGGTCAGGAAATCCCACGAGGTTATTGCCAGCAACAAGAGAAATGTAATAGGTTTGGCCGTACACCATTCCAGCCTGGTAACCAAATGTGCCAGTGGTGTTTTGACCAAAAATAGTGGGAACAAGCGTAGTGCCCGGTCCGCTGTGCAGCACAAAGGATGTCACATCGTTGGCATCCAGATTTTGACCACCGAGGTGCGTGGCGGTTACGGTCTGATCTTCACATGCACTGAGTGGAATGAGTTCCATATTGCCCGCATTTGTAGCGCAGGCGCAGTTGAAAACTCCATTGATAATACTGGAAACGCAACTGTTAGTATCCGAAATTTGGAAGGAATATGGCAGCCCGCTCAGGATTGGATTGGAGGTGAAAATGCCACCAACAATCGTTCCACCCGGTATACTGTATGGCGAAGTTCCGCCCGAAATAGGGAACGAGACGGTGTAATTGGTGTTGGTTCCATCGCAGAGGTGCGTGATTTGCCCGGAGGCAGGCACTGAAAGGCTGACATTAAAGCAGTTGTCGGTACTTCCGCCGCAAATATTGGAGGCGTTTGCGCACACGATGCCATTGGTTGCGTTGGCGTTCCATTGGACATGTACGGTATCGGTGCCTTGCCCAGCAGTAATGGTTCCGTTTGTCACTGTCCAAGTGTAGGAAGTTGCGCCTGGAATATTTGAGATGGAATAAGTTGCGCTTCCTCCAGGGCAAGCATTCGTGTTCCCAGAAACCAATGGCGAGCTCGGTGGCGCGGTGATTTGGACATCCAGGCAAACATTTTGGCTGGTTCCGCATGCACCTGTAGCGTTTACACAAATTTGCCCAGAAGGGCCGTTCCCCCAATCCACAATGACATTGGTCGAACCTTGCCCGGAGGCGATGGTTCCGCCAGTTATAGTCCATGTATAGCCAGTGGAATTGGCAACAGGCGGGATGCTGTATGCTTCTTGTGCACCAGAACACACAGTATTGTCACCTTGTGGCATTCCGGGAGCCGGAGCAGGCGTAATATTAACGAGGGTACAAGTAGGGGCACTTGTTCCGCAGTTATTAACGGATGAAGCACATATTTGTCCAGAAACATTGCTGTCCCAGGTAACATCTATGGAGCTTCCAGTTGTGCTGCCATTGATGAATACTCCGAGTGGAACAGTCCAACTATAAGATGTGGCACCAGGAACATCCATAGCCGTATAAGTAGCAATATCTCCCTGACAAAGAGAAGGTGGGCCTGAAATTGAATCGGGTGGGCTTGGTGGCATACTGTTGTCCAATACGCTGACTTGAACCGAATCGCAGCAGAAAGCACCGCCGCCCGAGCGACAAACGCGAAGTTGGTAATCGCCCGCTTCATTTACCAGAACATTAAGATTACTATTGCCGCCCACGATATTGCCTCCATTAGAGGCTGTCCAGAGATAAGTTACAGAGCCACCTGTACTGGAGCCAGTACCCAAAATCTGTATTGTCGGAGTGTTGCAATCAAGATCTCCTGTTGGATTGGCCACTGCCATAACATTTAGCACTTGGAGCGTCAGGTTAACGAAGCTATCACAGCCAAATTGGGTTTGGTATATCTCCTGGTAATTTCCAGCATCACAGTAGCCCTCAAATCCCTCCGTGGTGGCACATTCGTTTGGGCAGATGGTCTCGAAGAGATTGGTTATCGCAACAGGGTGTACAGTCAAGTTGAGTGTGGCTACATACATGCAACCTTGAGAAGTTGTAATGTTTCGGACATAAGTACCTGATTGGCAGTAGTTCTGGCCATAAAAAAGATGGCAATCGGGCACACAGATTTCAACAAATTCTTCCTCGTCTGGCGGGCTGGCATTAATGGTAACAGTCACACAATCGTCCGAAACATTGCCACAAAGTGGCGGAGTGCCGCTATTGAGTTGGTTGCTAAGTTGGGTAACGGTGAGTGTGCCATCGGGAGGAGGGATGTCGCCCTCCTGGACGGTCAGATAAGAGAAGCCGCATACGGTGTAAACGCCAGGGTCATAACTGGTCAAGTCAGGCCCGGGCTCATAAGCAACAATGACGCCACCTGCTCCGCCTACTACGTAGGTATAGGAATATTCCCCTGCTGGAGGTGGTGTAGCAGGCGCGATATAATTGGGGGGGAAATCCAGATTTAGGTTTGAACTGCCCTGACAGGCCGCCACATTGGACTGAGGAAGATCGCCTGCATCTGCTTCGCAGGAAAAGCATGTGATGCCAGATGGATCACAAAAAATAATTTCATAATCGTAGAAATTTCCCACGTCAATGGCCTGTCCGTCCACCACTGTAAGTGTCCAGGTGCCATCCACAGGGCCGGAATTAAAATTTTCGAGACATCCTGAATTTGGATAATAACTGCCCGTATATAAATTGTTCATGCCCCAGGCTTGGTTATTGTTCCAAACATCTGTAAAACCAGGGTCTGGGTTGGCAGCGTCAGCACAGGGCACGAAGGCGATGTCCCAAACATCGCCGTCCGTTCCACCGAAAAAGCCTTCTGGCCCAATCAGCGTGACCGATTGACCAGAGGGGGAGGTTAGCGTAATAGTAAGGTCGCCGATATACTCGTGGTCAAGGTGCATGGTCACACCACATACACCTTGGCCATTCTGTCCGAGCGTCGGGTTGTCGGCACCATCCACATTGATGAAAAAGTCGCCCACAAAATTGTCGGGCATGAATTGTGGGCAATTGGTGCATCCACAGGTTTGTGCCGATAGGAGATTAGGCAGGATGCTGGGCAACAAACAAATAATAAGTGCAGGGAAAAAGGTCTTGAGCAATTTTCTCGGTAGTTTGTAGAGAAACTTCATCGGGAGGATATTTTGTAATACAGCGATTTGTGTATGCATAATTTCTCCAAGCAAAGGTCATTGCAGGCGATTCCGACAATGATTTGGAGGGAGCGAATTCCTTAAGTTTGGGCAAGGTAATCAAGCCTGGAAATTTTTGCAGGAAATGTAAGGGCAGAGATAATGATCGGGGAAAGAGGCGGGAAAATGGGTTTTCGCTGCTTTTTAAATAGTGGAATCTACATACTCAGCACTATTTTCCCAAACTGCTTGCCCTGCTCCATTTTTTTAAAAGCCTTGGCGCCTTCTGAAAGCGGGAATACCGAATCCACCACTGGCACGATCTCGTGTTTCTGCACAAAGGCAAGCATGGCTCGAAACTCGCGCGGGCTTCCCATTGTGCTGCCATGTAGACTGATTTGTTTCCAAAAAAGCGGCTGCAGGCTTAATCCATTTACCTTTCCCAGGCTGCCGCCATAAAAACCCACCCGTGCCCCTGGGTTGCATAAGGCCGGGAACAATGCGAATCCATCGCCTCCCGCCGAATCAATAATAACATCGAAACCACCTGTTTCTTGCTTGAGGCGCTTCTCCCAGCCTTCCTCACGATAGTTCGCGCCGCCTTTGGCGCCCATAACGGTAGCACGTTCGATCTTTCCTGCATCACCAGAAGATACAAAAACATCCGCACCTGTGGCTACCGCGAATTGTAAAGCCGTGAGCGCTACTCCTCCCCCAATGCCCGTTATGAGCACCTTTTCGCCTTTCTTCAATTTACAACGGCTGAATAGTGTGCGCCAAGCGGTTAAACCAGCAAGTGGTAGTGCAGCGGCTTGCTCCCAGTCAAGATGATCGGGCACAGGAAAAATGTTCTTGCGCGGAATGCAGATTTGTTCAGCGAAACAGCCATTTTCAGGCATACCCAGCACTCGAAAGTTTTTACCTTGAAAATTCGGGTTATTGCCCCATTCAAGGGCAGGGTAGAGCAACACACGATTTCCGCGCCATTCCCCGGCGCCATCGGAGCCAAGCGCACACGGTGTTTTGATGCCAGCATACAACCCTTGTGTAATAAACAAGTCACGGTGGTTGAGTGCTGCAGCCCGTAGGCTAACGATGGCCTCATTTTTTCCTGCAGTCGGATCAGCTGCCTCGGAAAATTCGAGCAGGGAGTTTAATTGTTTGATTATCAGTGCTTTCAAAGGTAAATATTATAAGTAGATGAGTGTTGCTGAGCACCTTGAAATGT
Organism: Lewinellaceae bacterium; assembly: GCA_016708875.1. Classification (GTDB taxonomy): domain Bacteria; phylum Bacteroidota; class Bacteroidia; order Chitinophagales; family Saprospiraceae; genus M3007. Next base: position 231,756 of record JADJFA010000002.1, on the reverse strand, counting down.
CTAGGCTGGTGCAAAAATTCAAAAAATTAATGCGGATTGTAAACAGTTTTTCGGAGGATGGTGTTTACTTTGCACTTTCCAATCTATGCGCGCCAGAGTCCTAAATATCGCTGTGTATCTTCTTTTGTCCTGTCTGCTCTTCGAGCATGCAGTGCCTTTTTTTATGATACAAACGCAGATCATAGAGTTGTGTCAATCTAAAGGCGAAAATGATAGTAAAGACGCTAAGGTAAACAGTGATGACAACTTGGGATTCAATGACGGTGCTCATTTACTCGATATACTGAGTACCGATCTTCTAACTCCTGCAGGCAGCCTTATTGCTGATTCTGAAGAAATCCCTGACAGCGCTCACCGCCCCATTTTTTCTCCCCCTCCCAACGAGGTCTGATTGTACTTGATGTTTTTGTTAGCCCTGTATCCTCGGGCTTGCTTTGTCACGTCCCGACGTGTTAATTCATGTATTCAGAACTTCGTATTTCATGCAAAAGAACAACTTTTGGGCAAATCTAAAATATGATTTGCCCGCAGGATTGGTGGTATTTCTAATCGCCCTTCCACTCTGTCTGGGCATCGCCCTTGCTTCAGGTGCACCCCTTTTTGCGGGTATGATCGCTGGTATTGTCGGCGGTCTGGTCATCGGTTTTTTGAGCGGCTCTCATACAAGTGTGAGTGGTCCGGCGGCGGGCCTCACAGCAGTAGTGTTGGTAGCTATACAGCAATTGGGAAGCTTTGAAATTTTCCTTTTGGCGGTAGTATTGGCTGGCGTGTTTCAATTAGCCTTGGGCTTTGCCCGAGCTGGTATGATCGCCAATTATTTCCCATCCAACGTCATCAAAGGGATGCTGACAGGTATTGGCGTCATCATCATCTTGAAACAAATACCTCACGCACTGGGATACGATAAGGACGCAGAGGGAGATTTTGCTTTTTTTGAGCAAAGTGGCAGCAACACTTTTCTGACTATTTGGGAATCTATTACGCAATATATACACCCAGGCGCGACAGTCGTGGCTTTGATTTCTATTGGAATCATGTTATTATGGGAAAAACCCGCCCTAAAAAGCAGGCTGGGGGTTATACCAGGGGCCTTGGTTGCAGTCGTGGTTTCGGTGCTGGTGAACCAATTTTTATTGACGCTTGGCGACCCTTGGGGCATAATGCCGGAACACTTGGTAAGTATCCCGGTGGCCAGTGACGCCTCGGCATTTCTTGCCCAGTTCACCCTGCCTGATTTTTCGCAATGGGCGAACCCAAAAGTACTTTCTGTCGCATTTACAATCTGTATAGTAGCCTCGATTGAAACACTGCTTTGCCTGGAAGCGGTGGATAAGATTGATCCGTATCTGCGTACAAGCGATCCCAACCGTGAGTTGAGGGCGCAGGGGGTGGGCAATATGATTTCCGGGTTGTTAGGTGGCTTACCGCTTACATCCGTAATTGTACGCAGCTCAGCCAATGTCAATGCCAATGCGCGCACAAAAGCCTCGACCATTATTCACGGTTTCTTCCTGTTGGTTTGTGCAGCGCTGATTCCGGCCATTTTGAATATGATCCCATTGGCTGCATTGGCGGCAGTTCTGATCTTAACTGGGTACAAACTGGCCAAAATTTCAATGTTCAAAACAATGTGGAGCAACGGCGAATACCAGTGGTGGCCGTTCATTATAACAGTAGTGGCTGTGGTATTGACAGATCTGCTGACAGGTGTGGGTATTGGTTTGGCAGCGAGCGCATTTGCTATTCTGCGTGGAAAGTTAAAAAACGCCTACTATTTCCATAAAGACGAATACCAGGAAGGCGACCTGCTTACCATCAAATTGTCTCAAGAAGTTTCTTTCCTCAACAAAGCTTCAATCAAATTGACGCTGGAACATTTGCCTGAAAACTCCAAGGTCTTGATTGATGCTTCTGATACCGCCTATATTGATTTTGATGTCCTGGAAAGCATCCGTGAATTTGCCTCAGAAAAGGCAAAAAATAAGGGCATAGAGGTGATGCTCAAAGGATTTCACGAACGCTACAATTTCTGGGAGGCCGACTTCGTGCATTCTGACCCGGAAAATAGGCCCCAGCAAAAGCCTGTGCAAGAAAAAATTGGGAATTGATTCATTTAGATGGGTCATACGATCAGTAATGAGAAGGCTATTGCACAATCACCTTAAACGTTTAACACGATGATGAACCATAAATTAACTGAGTTGGTGGTAGATACCCAACAAGAGAGCGTTGGGTTTGATGAAGAGCATATCTTAGAGGCACTGAAGCATTTTTTGCCTACTCAAACACCGCTCAAAGACTTTATACACCACAATTCCCTTCACGCTTTTCAGCAAATGGAATTCTATGATGCCATATTTAAGGCATCTAAAATATTTGGGTATAAGGTCACATTCAACTTGGATGAATACAGGGGCTTGTACCAAATTGGGCGCATCCGGATGGACATATTAGACAAGGTGATTTCCGAGAGAAAAGGTCCTGCGGCACTTTCTGCTTGGAAACAATTGGTGTTGCTCCAATCGTACGACGAAACCGTCCACCCACGCATTGGTCGGCTTCGATCAGCTTGGAAAACTGCGTATCGGATAGATTTAAATAATCTGGTACAGCCACTCCTGTTCCGAATTTTGGGTAGTTATCTGGATCAAGGCATTGCGCTTTGGCATTTCCCTTTTGAAGATCAAGGTTTGCTCAATGCAGTACGCGAATTGGAGCGCAACAGTTTTAGCAGTTTTTTCAAAACCAATCGAGTTAAAAAACTGCTTTTGGATGAAAAGAACTGCACTATTTCCAATCTTTTAAGCTTGCTGGTAGGCGACGAAGCATATTTTGAACAATATCTGTTCGACCAACAATTCAGTCACCGCGGATGGTCCGGAATGTCAGCTGCACTTGAGGCGCATCCTGAAGCCATACTTTATCCGAAAAAGATTGAATTGCGAGACCTGATCGTGTTGGAATTGTTGCTGGAAATGGACGCTTTGGAGGCACAATTAGCTGGAGCATGGATACCCCTAAGTGAAAAAGTGAAAGTCAAACCCGTTGACTTGTTTGCTGATTTCGAGACTTCGGAATTGCACGAAGTGTACCGTATTTGGCAAGATGCATTCGAGTGGAGCTATTACGATGAAGTGTTGGCGGGTCTGCAACAGCTAAAACTCAAGCGCCCGGAAAGCAAAAGATCGCACAAGCACTTTCAGGCCATCTTTTGCATTGACGAGCGGGAGGATTCGATACGTCGCCACCTGGAGGCAATGGACAAGGATTGTGAAACGCTGGGAAGTCCAGGCTTTTTTGGAGTAGAATTCTATTTTCAGCCTGAAAACGGCAAGTTCTACGAAAAACTTTGCCCAGCTCCAGTGACTCCAAAGTACCTAATCAAAGAATTTGGGGCCAATAGTCACCGGGAGCACGAACTGCTTTACACCAAAAAAACGCACACCCTGCTCCGGGGTTTTTTAAGCACACTGTCTCTGGGCGTTTTGGCTGCTGCAAAATTGTTCCTGACCATTTTCCGCCCGAAGATGAGCCCGGCTATTTCCAATGCCTTCGCGCACATGAATGTGGGCGGGCAATTGACCGTTGAGAATAAAAGCCTGGAAGACAGGGAAAATGATCTGCAAATAGGGTTTACCGTAGAAGAAATGGCAGCAAGGGTAGAAGGACTTCTGCGCGGCATTGGTATGGTAGAAGATTTCGCGCCCTTGGTATACGTAATGGCGCACGGTTCGAGTAGTGCCAACAATCCGCACCATGGAGCGCACGATTGTGGCGCATGCAGTGGCCGCCCGGGTTCAGTGAATTCCCGTGTTTTTGCAATAATGGCCAACCACCAAAAAGTTAGAAGATTGCTGGCATTAAGGGGCCTGGTTATACCAGATGAAACTCAATTCCTGGGCGCCTTGCACGATACTGCTGCCGATGAAATTGCCTTCTTCGACGAGCATATTATCTCTCAAAAAAATGCAACTGCGCACAAAAAAAATGTAGCCACTTTCGAACGCGCATTGGATTTGAACGCGCAGGAACGCTCTCGTCGCTTTGCATCTATCAATACGCATGCTGAGCTGAAGCATGTGCGTGAAGCCATTCGCCTGCGTTCGGTATCGCTGTTCGAACCGCGCCCGGAACTTGGGCATGGCACCAATGCGCTGTGTTTTGTGGGTCACCGGAGCAGAACCAAAGGGTTGTTTTTTGATCGCCGGGCATTCATGAATTCGTACGATTACCGCACCGACCCGGAAGGGAAACTTTTGTTGGGGGTGATCAGGCCGTTGCCCATTGTATGTGGCGGTATCAATCTGGAGTATTATTTCTCTCGACTGGACAATTACAAACTTGGGGCAGGCACCAAACTCCCACACAATGTGACGGGATTAATAGGCGTGACCAATAGCAGCGACGGCGATTTACGCCCCGGGCTTCCTTTACAAATGATCGAAGTACACGACCCGGTACGGCTGGTTATTTTAGTGGAGCACTTTCCGGAAGTGGTGCTGAAAACTGTACAGGCGCAGCCAGAAGTCTACGAATGGTTTATCAATAATTGGGTGCATTTGGTTGCTATTCATCCTGAAACTAATCAATTTTACTATTTCAGGAATGGGGCATTTGTGCTGTATGAGCCTTTGGCCAAAGAGGTCAAATCTGCTGAGGATATGCAGTATTTGATTCGAAACGCGAAGGAGATGAAAACCAATTTCATCGTTGATGCGACACAGGAGCATCTGCCAGTGCACGTGATTAATGATTGAGGGAATTGGCCACTAATTGCACGAATTATCACGAATTCGCACCACGATTTTTGTGCTAATTCGTGCGATTAGTGGCTGTAAAAAATATACAATGAACCAGTTTTTGCCATATTTCATACTTCTCCCACTGGCGGGTTGGGTGCTCAGTGCACTGTTCCCGAACAGGAACGAGAAGATCATTTTTGGGATTTCAATTGCTACGGTAGCACTCCACTCCATAGGTGTTTTTGCCTTGTCGCTCTTTTGGCTGTACCAAGACAAGCCTAATGTATTTTACGATGGAGTTTCACTGTACAAAACCCATGATTCTGACTTTTCAATTGATTTTTATTTTGATGGCATTAGTTCTGTCTATGCAGTAGTTGCTTCGGTGCTGACGTTTTCGGTTATGATTTTTAGCCGATTCTATATGCACCGGGATAAAGGATTCAAGCGATTCTTCAATAACGTGTTGTTTTTCTATCTCGGGCTAAGCATCGTATTGTTTTCGGGCAATTTTGAGACACTTTTTATAGGCTGGGAAATTTTGGGGGTAACTTCCTTTTTCTTGATAGCATTCTATCGCGACCGCTATCTACCCGTAAAAAACGCATTAAAAGTAGTTTCGCTTTACAGGGTAGCCGATGCGGCATTGTTGTTGGGAATCTGGCTTTGTCACCATGCTTTTGAAAAGAATATCACGTTTTCGGAATTGCTGAATCCAGCAGTGCTCCAGGAACATTTTATGGAGGAGCCTATTTATCCATTGCTCATTTCAAGCATTTTCTTGCTTGCGGCATTAGTCAAATCAGCTCAGTTCCCATTTTCCTCCTGGCTTCCTCGCGCAATGGAAGGCCCGACCACTTCGAGTGCCATTTTTTACGGCTCGCTTTCGGTACACATTGGCGTTTTTCTGCTGTTGCGCACTTTCCCGATTTGGGAAAGCAGTGAGGTGTTTAGGGCGGTAGTCATTGCATTTGGCTTGATTACAAGCCTGATGGCGACGGCTACAGCCCGTGTGCAGTCCACCGTAAAAACGCAGATTGCCTATTCTTCTATCGCCCAGATCGGGCTGATGTTCATAGAGGTTGCTTTAGGCTGGCATACGTTGGCTCTGATTCACTTTGCGGGAAATGTTTTCTTGCGGAGTTATCAATTGCTTGTGTCGCCCTCGGTGCTGAGCTATATGATTCACGATCAGTTTTTCAATTTCATTGCTCCACAGCACAACATCAAGAACACCTTATGGGGCAAATTGCGCTTGACGGTATATATGTTGAGCATAAAAGAATGGAATCTGGACAATTTCATGTACCGCTTCTTATGGAATCCCTTGAAGCGTTTGGGCGCTTTGCTGGATTTCATTCCTGTACGTGCGGTTACATTATTGTTTGTTCCATTGTTTCTGGTCGGCTTCTTTTTTGTCTACAATAGGGAGCTTTTACCTCCAGCCGCCTTGGAACACCTTCCCTCTGCTATGGCAGTTATTGGGATCATGCTGGCATTGAAGGCATTTAAAATGCGTGGGAATGCACAGTTGAGTTGGTCGCTGGTAATCATGAATCAATTGTTTTCAGCCTTGTCCATTGGGTTGCACGAAGAATTTGAGCATGTTCAGATTCTCCTGTTTCTGAGCGGAATAGTGGTATCGGGTATTGTTGGCTTTTGGTGTCTCCGTTATTTGGTAAAGGAGGGCGAGTCCATCAAATTAGACCGGTACCACGGGCATTCTTTTTACTATCCCCGTTTAACGTTTGTGTTTATGCTGGCGGCTTTGAGCCTGTCAGGTTTTCCTATTACGCCCACTTTTATTGGGGAGGATTTATTGCTCGGGAAAATTGACGAGCATCAGTTTCTATTGTTGGGTTTCACTGCCTTGAGTTTGATTCTTGATGGCTTGGTGGTATTCCGCATTTACGCACGATTGTTCTTAGGGCCGAATGAAAAGGGCTACCATGAGGTAGCGTTCAGGTCGTCTTAATTGACAGTCCCTGAATTTTCAACCATTATTAACCACATTAACAAATTCTACATGGGTATGCACACACTGACAAAAATATTGCAATCCGAAATCACCCCTGAAATCGCGCTTAAACTTTTGCGAGATGGGAATATGCGTTTTATAAATAACTTGAAAGTAAATAGGAACCTTCTTCAACAGGTGAACGATACTAAAGAAGGGCAGCATCCATTTGCCGTCATTCTCAGTTGTATTGACTCACGCACAAGCGCCGAACTGGTTTTTGATCAGGGCTTGGGCGATATATTCAGCATCCGAATTGCAGGAAACATCCTCAACGAGCACATCCTTGGCTCGATGGAATTTGCATGCAAGGTTGCAGGGGCAAAAATCATCGTAGTGCTCGGCCATACCAAATGTGGCGCGATTAAGGGAGCATGCGATCATGTCGAAATGGGTCACCTTACCGGTTTGCTCAGCAAAATCCGACCGGTTATGGATCGTACCCATTACATAAACGGTACCGAATATGCCTTCCCAAACGCCGTGGCGGCCAACAATGTGCACCACGTAATGGACGAAATTGCCGTTCGAAGCCTGATTTTGGGGAAAATGATTGAATCGCACGAAATCGCAATCGTGGGCGGGATGTACGATATTGAGACCGGGGTAGTGGACTTTTATGAGCACCCACACCTGATTTAGCAACAGTTTTTGAGAAGCAAGAAGGTTTTATAAAGGATGGATTTAAACCCGCTGCTGTAAAGTGGCGGGTTTTTTATTTTTGGGAAAATTTGTTCAGTTCGTGTTTTTTTCAACCTTTGCCATCTACATCACGAACAACACTATATGGCTCTTTCTACTCCCGTTCCCAATAACACCGGTTCCAAGCCTGTCCTTTCTACTCGAAACATTCTCAATATGAGTGCCGGATTTTTAGGCATTCAAGTGGGGTGGGGGATGCAAATGGGCAATATGAGCGCCATTTATGAGTATCTGGGCGCCAAACCTGATGAAATTCCTTTGCTTTGGCTGGTGGCTCCCTCACTGGCTTTATTATTCAGCCCCTAATTGGCTACATGAGCGACCGAACCTGGGGGAAATGGGGGCGCAGGAAGCCTTATTTTACCATAGGAGCGATACTCGCCACGCTCGCGCTGCTGGCAATGCCCCATTCCTCTGAACTTTGGATGGCAGCAGGACTACTTTGGATTCTAGACGCTAGCATCAATGTGAGTATGGAACCTTTCCGTGCTTTTGTGGGCGACCTTTTACCCGAGTCTCAAATCAATCGTGGGTACACGACACAAAGCATGTTCATCGGCATCGGGAATGTTATTGCAGCAGTTTTGCCAGCGGCCATTATTGGGGTAATGGGTAGCGCCGCAGGCAGCTCGGGCCAAGGCATTCCACCGTACTTGATTGCTGTTTTCAGTATTGGGGCAGTGTTCTATTTGACCGCTGTATTATATACAGTTCGCACCACCAAAGAATACCCCCCGGCTGATTTAGAGGCGTTTAATAAAATGAAAGCCGAAACTGCCGGGATTTTGAATGGCTTTAAAGAAGTGTTCTCCAATATTTTCAAAATGCCTCCCACCATGAGGCAAGTTGCGCTGGTTCAATTTTTTACCTGGCCAGGGCTTTTCCTAATGTGGTTCTATTTTACCACGGCTGTAGCCCGCGATGTCCTGGGAGCCCCAGATACAGACTCGCCGCTTTATGCAGAAGGGGTGGCTTGGGGGAACATTTGTTTTGGATTTTATTCTGCGGTTTGCTTTGCTTTTTCTTTTGTGCTTCCAGAGATTGCCGACCGTTTTGGGCGCGTGCGGACGCATGCTATTTGCCTCACTTTAGGTGCTTTGGGTTTGCTGTTTGTGGGTTTCGCTCCTGACAAATATTGGCTACTTCTTTCAATGACTGGGGTGGGGATTGCTTGGGCGAGCATTTTATCCATGCCGTATGCCATGTTGGCTTCCACATTGCCTCCTCATAAAATGGGTGTTTATATGGGGATTTTCAATTTCTTCATAGTGTTGCCTGAAATCATAGCTACGCTTGGTTTTGGCTGGATTATGGAGCACTGGTTGGACAATAATCGTATATCTGCAGTGATGTTGGGTGGGGCGTTGCTTGGTGTCGCGGCCTTGCTTTGTCTCTTGATCCGTGAACAAAAAGCGTCATCTTCATAGTTGGGTAGATCGTGGAGGATATTGATTTTTTAAGTCATAACAAACGAATCAATCAAATCATGAATCCAAAATTTATTGCTCTTTTGGCTGTCTTGTTGGGTATCTTGGCTGGTGGTATTGTTATCGCTGGTGTCGAAATGATTTCACCGCACTCACCCCCGGCTGGCATGAATGTGAATGACCCTGCCAAACTTGGTGAATGGATCGCAACGTTACCCATGTCGGCATTTGCTATTTTGTTGCTGGCGTATTTTCTCGGTGCTGCCGTTGGCGGTTGGGTGGCGAATCGTGTGGCCGCAAAATCACATTACCGGCCCGCCCTTATCGTGGGTTTCGGCCTTTTTGTAGCTGGTTTGATGAATTTGATTTCTATTCCCCACCCGATGTGGTTTGCGGTTGTTTCTTCGCTTATTTATTTTGCAGGCGCCTGGATCGGGGGTAGGGTAGTGCCGCGTGCAAAAATTTGAAGATCCATTTTTACTTTAATTTTTTCACTAAACTTTTTTCAAAATGAGTACCAACGATTTGATTTTCACGCTCCTCATCGGCGCAGTCTCCGGCTGGCTGGCTGGACAAATCCGTCAAGGCTATGGCTTTGGGCTGATTGGCAACATCATTGTCGGCATCCTCGGTGCATTCGTGGGTAACTGGCTATTCCGCTCTGTATTACATGTTTCTATTGGTAGCGGTTTGGTAAGTGTTATCGCCACGGCAGTAATCGGGGCTTTGGTGCTTTTGTTTCTCATTGGGCTGTTCACCCGGAGGTGATCGAACAGCTTTTGTTTTACCCGTCCTATGGTTTCATTCCGTAGGACGGGTTTTCATTTCAACAACTACCTACTTTCATGCGCCGCTTTCTCTTACTCGCATTCCCCTTTTTCCTTTTCAATTGCAACCACTTTTGGGGCAATCCATACAAAACACCCCTTCCTCCTCGCATTGTGCCAGTAATGAACGACAGCCTGCGCGTGGAACCGGCCAACTGGTGGGTGGGCATGACCTGGAACAAGCTTGAAATCCTTTTCCAACGCCCGGGTTTGGCCGAATACGAGGTGCGTTTGGAGCAGGGTAAGGGTATGAAAATATTGAAAGTGGTGAAGGGTGACAGCCCCAATTATCTTTTTGTCACCTTGGAGATTAATGCAAACGCTCCTGCCCAGAAACTCGAATTTGTATTCTCAAAAGGAAAAAACACTTTCACACACGAGTATCCCATCCGGGAGCGAAATGATGCGATAAAAGCCCAAGGCGTGACCCCACGCGATGTAATCTACCTGATTTTTCCCGATCGTTTTGCCAATGGTGACCCCTCGAACGACAATGTTGCCGGGATGCTGCAAGGCCTCCAACGAGAAAAAGATGAAGGACGGCACGGGGGAGATTTAAAAGGCATTCGAGACCACCTCGATTATCTTAAAGACTTGGGAGTCAGTGCAATATGGCTTAATCCTGAACTCGAAAACGATCAATTGGAAGCGTCCTACCACGGCTATGCGGTCACGGATCACTATCGGGTTGACCGGCGCTTTGGGTCCAATGCTGAACTACGCGAACTCGTGACCGAGTGCCACTGGCGCGGCATAAAAGTCATCCGGGATGTAGTGCTCAATCACATCGGCGACAACCATTGGTGGATGAAAGACCTGCCCGCCAAAGATTGGGTGAATCAATGGCCCGCCTATACCAACACCTCCTTTCGCGCCCCATCACTGGTGGATCCGTATGCCTCAGAATTTGACAAAAAACATTTCAATGATGGCTGGTTCGACAAGCGAATGCCCGATCTAAATCAACGCAATCCGCAGGTTTCCAACTACTTAATCCAGCAAGCCATCTGGTGGATTGAATATGCTGGTATTGATGACTTTAGGATTGACACCTATACCTATTCAGATCAGGCGTTTTGCAGCAAATGGTGTCAGGCCTTGCTGGACGAGTATCCAAATCTTTCCATGTTTGGGGAAATCTGGGAAAACGCGGTGCCCGTGCAAGGTTTTTTTGCAGACGATCAGCCGATGAAACGTGGGAATTTTGACTCAAACTTGCCGGGTGTGGTTGATTTCCAACTGTGCTTTGCCATCCAAGATGCCCTCACAAAAGAAACCACCTGGACGGAGGGCGCATCAAAGATTTACTATGTTCTGGCACAGGATTATTTTTACAAGGATCCCTATAAGAACGTCATCATGCTCGACAACCACGACATGACGCGCATTTACACGCACATCGGTGAAAGCTCGACAAGTACAAAACGGGAATGGCTTTTCTACTCACTACAAGGGGAATACCGCAGATTTACTACGCCACTGAAATCCTGGGAACTGGGGATAGCAAATCCAACTGGGGCGGCTTTCGCAAGGAATTTCCAGGTGGTTGGTCGGGGGTTGCGGAGCGGATGACGGATTTCACCAAAGCAAAAAATGTACTGACGGGGGAGACATTGACGGATTTGACAACCTTGAAAGTTGGAAAGAATTTGCCTCTGGTGTTGGAATTAGAACGGTAAGTTGTTATCTTTGATTAAAATCTAAAAAATCATGGGACTAACACACGTAAATGTTACACTCAACAACGCTGGGGACGTAGAACTGCACCGTCGCAATATTATTGGCGAAGATGAAATTAGGAGCCTCAAAATAAATTGCATGGTGGACACCGGAGCCATGACGATGGTTATCAATGAAGATATCCGGGAAGCACTCGGATTGTCAATTATTGGAGAACGGCTAAGCCAATTGGCTGATGGCAGGAAAATGGTGCTTCCCTTGGCTGGGCCGATTGACATCTGGTATGGAGACCGTCTTTCTACTACAAATGCAATCGTGATGCCAGACGACAATGATCCACTTCTGGGCGTTATTCCACTGGAAGAAATGGATTTATGGATTCACCCGGCTACCAACAAACTTACGCCGTTGCATCCTGGAGAAGGTCCGGTTATGATTGTGAAATGAGTTACTCCTTAAACGCCTCCCGCGCAATCACCAATTTCTGCACCTCCGAAGTCCCTTCCCCAATCGTGCAAAGTTTAGAATCGCGGTAAAATTTTTCTACTGGAAAATCCTTCGTGTATCCATAGCCGCCAAACACTTGTACGGCATCGGTACTGACTTGCACCGAAATTTCCGAAGCGTAGTATTTCGCCATCGCGGCTTCTTTGGTACATTTTTTTCCAGCGTCTTTGAGGTAGCCGGCCTGGCGGGTAAGCAGTTCGGCAGCTTCTATTTTGGTGGCCATGTCGGCCAGTTTGAAGGAAATGCCCTGAAACTTCGAGATTGGTTGACCGAACTGGTGGCGTTCTTTCGAGTATTTGACCGATGCTTCGTAAGCGCCTTTGGCTATACCCAGCGCGAGTGATGCGATACTGATGCGCCCCCCGTCAAGGATTTTCATGGATTGGATAAAACCCTCGCCTTCTTTTCCCAATACCTGGCTTTCATGGATGCGGCAATTGTCAAAAATCATTTCCGCCGTTTCGCTTGCCCGCATGCCGAGTTTGTTTTCTTTTTTTCCTGCGTTGAAACCGGGAGTGCCGCGCTCTACCACAAAGGCCGTCATGCCCCTACTGTCAAGCAGTTCACCTGTGCGGGCAATTACCACGGCTACATGGCCGCTTTTTCCATGGGTAATCCAGGATTTGGTGCCGTTCAACACCCAGTGGTCGCCATCACGCACAGCAGTACATTGCATCCGCATAGCATCTGAACCAGTATTCGGCTAGGTGAGGCCCCATGCTCCTATCCATTTTCCCGAAGCGAGCAATGGGAGATATTTTTGCTTGATTTCTTCGCTGCCAAAAGAAAGGATGTGATTGGTACACAGCGAGTTGTGCGCTGCTACGCTCAGTCCAATAGAACCACATACTTTGGCAATTTCTTCAATAACAGTGATATATTCCTGGTAGCCTAGTCCCGCGCCGCCGTATTCTTCAGGAACTACAACCCCAAGGAACCCCTGCTCGCCCATTTTGTGGAACATATCCATTGGAAAATGCTGGCTTTCATCCCATTCCATCACGAATGGACGGATATGCGCTTCGGCAAAATCGCGCGCGCTTTGGCGTATAAGTTGCAGGTTTTCAAAACGTTCCGCTGCTTTTCCCATGGCTTGATTTTATTTGTAGTGTGTAGCGCGAAATTTATTTCGCAAAAAGGTAGAGGCAAATTAGAGGCCCAAAAGTAAGCCGATTTTTGCGAATGGAGGTAAGCCAGATTGTCTTTCAAAATGGTCGTTAAATGACATTTTCAGACTGTTCGGCCAAAATGATCTATCGCGGTTGCATGGTATTCAGACTTTCAAGCCATTGTTCACCAAATCATTTTTAGCTATGAAACACTTGACGCTCACGCTGTTTGCTTCCTTGTTTGTACTTGGTCTTTCGGCACAATTCCCAACAGTTACCCTTCCTGCGGGAGGCGGAAATTTAAAAAGCGGTATTAGTCAACGTATTGGGATTACAGACATAGAAATACTTTGGAATGCACCTGGTGTAAAGGGTCGCGAAGGTAAAATTTGGGGCACTCCCATAGTACACTACGGTTTTCAGGACCTTGGCTTTGGCACTTCAAAATCAGCGCCTTGGCGTGCCGGGGCGAATGAAAACACGACTATCAGCTTCAGTACCGATGTGAGTATTGAAGGCAAACCTTTGACAGCAGGCAAATATGGCTTCTTCATCGCTGTTTATGCAGACTCATGCACCCTCATTTTTTCCAAAAACACTACTGCTTGGGGTAGTTTTTTCTACAATCCTGCCGAGGATGCGCTTCGTGTAACGGTGCGCCAACAAAAGGATTTGCCCGGAAGCCAGGAACGTTTGACTTATTCGTTTTCTGACCAAACCGAAACCAGCGCCACCCTCTCACTGCTTTGGGAGCACTGGCGCATCCCTTTCCGGGTTTCGGTCGATTTGCCAAAGGTGGTGGTTGATAACCTTCGACGTGAATTGCAAGGCGACAAAGGTTTTTTGTATCAAAACTGGTACAATGCTGCGCAGTTTTGTTTACAACAAAACACTAATTTGGAGGAGGCGCTCACCTGGGCCGAAAGCGGGATCAGTTCGTTTTTCGGGCAAGAAACGTTCACAACGCTCTCGCTTAAAGCGCAAATTCAGGAAAAAATGGGCAAGACTGCCGACGCTGAAGCAACCATGAACAAGGCAATGGAAAAAGCTGTGCCCTTTGAGATTCATGGCTATGGTCGTCAACTGATTGCGGACAAAAAGCCCGCAAAAGCACTTGAAATTTTTGAGTTCAGCTTCAAGAAATTCAATGGAGCGTGGCCAACTCACGTCGGCATGATGCGCGGCTATTCGGCAAATGGTGATCTAAAAAAAGCGCTCGAACACGCGAAAGCAGCCCTGCCACAGGCGCCTGATGATATAAACAGAACTAGCTTGGAAAAGGCAATTAAGACGCTTACGGAGGGGAAGGCGTTGACTCAGTGAGAAAATTGGTTATTTGGTTATTTGTGGATTTGGTTATTTGTTCGCCAGAGCCTGGTGTTCCTGCTGTTTTCTGAAAAAACGAATACCGGGCTGATTCACAACAAATAACCAAATCCACAAATAACCAAATAACCAACTTCATCACACGTTCCAGTTGCCCAAAGACTTCAAAAACAACTTCCCCAGGTTTTCGGCATCCGAGATACCTCGATGGCGTTGCCCTGTGAATACGATGTCTTCTTTTTCCACGGCTTTACGAAGTCCAACGCCGGATTTCATCCTTTTCATCACACGGTACTGTTCTTTGAGGTTGGCGTGGTGCTCTGTCCATTTGTCGTCGAGTCGGTGAAGGCGGCAGTCGGCAGCGAACATTTTACGGTCAAAATTACCCCAGGAACATAGCACATAGTCTTCCTCCTCGATGCGTGCCCAGTCCTGAAATTCCTGAATCACATCGGGGAAATATTTGGCTTTGTTTATGTCCACTTGCTCAATCGTAGTAAGCTGACGACAAAATGGCGAAAGGTTTGGGTGCAGGGATGGCTTAACAAAGCGGTTAAATTTACCGCGTACTTCTCCATATTCATTGAGGCGAAAAGCCCCTATTTCGATGGTTTCCTGGACATAACCCATCGGCGGGGTTTCCCAACACGTGGCTTCAAGGTCGTAAATGATGTAGTTCATCGAATTCCAAATTTCTGCAACAAAAACCACAAGATAAGCCGCAGCCGACTTTTCTGCGAAACGTAAAAAATTTCCTTGTCCAGGCTTTTTGGCCTTTCAATGAAGGTAGGGTGTACAAGCGGAAAGGCAAGCGTTGAAGCCCTAATGTTGGCCTGATTATCCGAACGTTTTGTATGGGTAGCCTCAGGATCTCCAATACCGGTATTTTGCACCAGATTGAGGCGTGGCACAATGCTCAAACCATTGTTATTCAAGACGCTGTAATTCCAGGCATAGGCCCAGGAGTTGTTTTCCCGGGCTTTGGTGGCACGAAATTTTTCAAGCAAATAAGCCTGCGCCATAGGTGCCGGGGTCAAGCTTTTGATGCGATTATCTTTAATAAAATGCTCTAAACCATCGAGATCAAGCGACATTTTTTCCCATGCCCTGCGCCAACTTGCCCAGCCCCAAACAAAACTGAATTGGGAGAAAAAATAACTCGTTTGAAAAGCCTTTGAAAATCGCTCGGCAACATTGGAGCCACCTATGTGCATGACTTGTTCTTCGTCAGCGTATCGCTCCAGCATTGCTTCGCAAAAAGGGAAAAAGGAGACATCGGGCAAGCAGTCATCTTCTAAAATGATTCCTTGATCTACGGCCTCAAAAAACCAGTTTAGTGCCCCCGAAACACCCAATCGAAGACCAGCATTTTGCTCCCGGAAAAAGGTTTTAACCTCGCAAGGCCAGTCAATTTTTCCCAGTTTAGCGCGGACGTCGGCTACTTTTTCTTCCTCGCCTGCCACACTTGCCCTTGCCCCGTCGCAATGCACGAACAATTTCGTGGGCTTCACCATTCGCAGCCGATGCAATACAGCCTCGGTATGTTTCGGGCGGTTGAACAGTAAAAGCAATATTGGGGTGTTGCAACGGTAGTCCATAATATGGCTTGAAAAGAGACCTAATTTGCAATTGATTGATAAACAGCGAGGTGCTTGGCAGCACTTTTTGCCCATGTGAATTGTTTGGCACGTTCGCGGCCCTTCTCCACCAGGTTTTTTCGAAAAACGCTATCTTCCAATATTAGTCTAACTGCCGATTCCAGACTGCCTGGATTTTCCTCTTCAAAATAGGAAGAAGCATCGCCCCCCACTTCTGGCAAAGAGCTTGCGCGATTTAAAACTACAGGACATCCACAGGCAAACGCTTCCAAAACAGGAATGCCAAAACCTTCATATTGCGAAGGAAAAATGAAGCAAACCGCATGGCTGTAAAGATCGGCCAATGCTGCATCAGAGTCAACGCGCAGGTAGCGTACTTTGTTTGTGATCCCAAGCCGTTCAAGTTGCATGCGCTCGAGTTTGTCAAAAGCCGAACCACCAACACAGATCAATTGCAAATCTTTTTCTGAACGAAGTAAATCTGCCAGGTACTCGACCATCCATGTATAGTTTTTGTACGCTTTGCGTTGGCCGACAAACAGTAAATATGGAAAATTGATCGTTTCACCTCTCGTGATAGTCGCACTCAAAGTGAGCCTATCACTAGAAATCATCGAATTTCCATGATGGATAACACGGATTTTTGAAGGCTCTATTTGAGGGCAAAAGCGCAACAAATCTTGCCGGGTGTTCTCTGAAACCGCAATAACAGCAGCGGCTTTTTCCGCAAGAATCCTTTTGTTTTCAACAACATGTGCATCCAGGGAAAACAGACTTTGACTTCCGTGCCCGTAAATTTCATGGATCATGTCGTGTACGGTGAGCACGAAAGGAATACCCTTCTTTTCCACCGTTTTCAAGAAGTAAGGATCAAAATAGGTGGGATGAAAAACCTCCGGACTTTTTTGCTGGATGGCCGTGAGCGAGGCTTGACGACCCAAAATGTTCTGTAATAGTTTTTTCCCTTTAAATGAAAAGGATGTGAGACTGTCCCTTTGAAATTCGGGGAATTCCCGCAAATAAACGTTCTCAGAATAAAAATGCTCAGGCAGAAATACATCCTGACCAAGGCTTTTCAACCAACGCAACTGTTCGGCAAAATAGCGGGATATGCCGCCGTAGCTCTGCCAAGAAAAAACTTGGTGGTCGAAGAGGATGCGCATATTTAAGTTTCAAGTTAGCAAGTGTCAAGTTTCAAGTCATGATTATCGTGAAGCAAGGACCTGACTTGAAACTTGACACTTGCTAACTTGAAACATCTTATGCCAGCTTGATACTCTTGTCCAAATACACGTCTTGGACAGCATTAAGCAGGGCAATGCCATCTTTAATTGGCTTTTGGAATGCTTTACGGCCTAAAATCAAACCCATGCCCCCGGCGCGTTTGTTGACCACAGCTGTCACTACGGCCTCTTGTAAATCGCTCGCCCCCTTTGATTCACCGCCGGAATTGATTAGCCCTACACGGCCCATGTAGCAATTGGCTACTTGATAGCGGCATAAGTCAATGGGGTGGTCTGTGGTAAGTTCAGAATAAACTTTTGGGTGGGTTTTACCGTGTTTGGTGGCGTTGTATCCACCGTTGTTGGTGGGGAGTTTTTGTTTGATAATATCGGCCTGGATGGTAACGCCGAGATGATTCGCCTGGCCTGTGAGGTCAGCAGAAGTATGGTAGTCTATGCCATCCACTTTGAAAGCGTTATTGCGCGTATAGCACCAGAGAATGGTTGCCATACCGAGTTCGTGCGCCATCTCGAATGCTTTGGCTACTTCCACGATTTGGCGTGGGCTTTCCGGCGAGCCAAAATAAATGGTAGCGCCCACAGCCACAGCGCCCATGTTCCAGGCATCTTTGATGGTTCCGAACATGATCTGGTCATATTTATTTGGGTAAGAAAGGAACTCATTGTGGTTGATTTTTACCACAAAAGGAATCTTGTGCGCGTATTTGCGCGCCACAATGCCGAGGACTCCGTAAGTACTGGCCACGGAGTTGCAGCCTCCTTCAACGGCAAGTTTTACGATGGTTTCGGGGTCAAAAAATGCAGGGTTTGGTGCAAATGAAGCACCTGCAGAGTGTTCAATTCCTTGGTCAACAGGGAGTATGCTGATATAGCCGGTATTAGCAAGTCGGCCACTGCCCAAGAGTTGCTGGATGCTACGGAGGGTTTGAGCGCTGCGGTTGCTCTGTTGCCAGATTTCACTCACATGATTTTTGGATGGAGCATGGAGCGTTTTTTTATCAAATGTTTTGCTCTGAAAATCGAGGTAATAGGCGGCATCTTTGCCGAGGATGTCGGTTGTTTTTGACATAACGGTGTATGAAAAGTGATGTTAAGCGTAAGAGAAATTGGGATATTTATATATTTGGATATTGGTTCAATATCTTAATATCCCAATATTTAATATCGTAAAATTTAAAACCTCCAAGTAAACCCGAAACGATACTCGATTGGGTTTCTGTAGGTATTAATGTCGTTTGCGATTTTAAAATTGTACAGTACACTGATTTCAGAGCCAGCGCCACCGGGTTCCCCGAAATTCCAGCCGGCACCGAGGCGTTGGTTGACTCGGTTGTCGTTAAATTTGTCTAATGTTGAGTAATCAATATCCTGGAACCATTCGTTTGAAATTTCGCCTTGTACAAACAGACCGCGGAAAACACGGCACCGAACAAAAGCGCCCACGTCAAAACTGTGGAGATTGATGGATTTAAACCCTCGCTGCTTGAGCGAATTGAAATCATAGGCTACACGTGGCCCTGCCGAAAGCGGACCTGCGATTTTGTAGCCAACCATGGGCGATACCCCAAAATTAAAACTGCTGTAGCCGTTGAACCCTCCAAAGCCGATGTTTACCCCGCCGCCATACCAAAGCCTTGAGGCCAAGCCCTTTAGTTCTTCTTTTTCTTGTGTGCTTTCACGATCTTGTTTTGGCTCCCGTTCTCGGTCGCGTCGCTGTGCGTCAGCAGTTTGGGAAAGCAAGGCCAAGAACACGGTGGCGAACAGTAGAGAAGTGTGTTTATTTAATTGCATGAGAAATGGAGGCTTCGTTTCTGATAAACCTGCGGCAAAAGTAAGAAGCCCTTTTGTAAAGTCAGGTTTTTGACCAAACTCACTTTTTTTTGGGCTTTCGAAATTACATTTTGCAAGAAGTGGTACATTCGCCCGCCGTTTTGTATTGACCAAAGAAAAAATACAAAGGTGAAATTTGAGATTTCAGTGTAAAACGCCCCGCATTGGTGAAAGCAATCTTCCGTAAATTAAGCCTTCCCTGTAAGCCGATTGCAGTTCATCTTCGTACTTCCTTACTTTCACGTTAAACGCATTTCTTGTCTATGGCTAAGCTCTTACGCCTGTTTTGTTGTTTTGCAACAATTTTTCTTCTTCAGACTTCAACATTTCTTGGCGCACAATCCTTCAATGCATCCATGGCGGCGCACAGTTCGCCTGCATTGGCCCAACAATTTAGCGAGTATCAGGTATTTCAACTAGACGCAAAATTGCTCGACGAATATGTGAAATCCAATCTTACGGCACCTGCTGAACTACAGATTGGGTCACACCAATGGCGCTTGAGCTTATCGCATAGCCGTATTATTTCTGATAATTATTCCTTGCGGGTCCAATCAGATCAAAGCATAGTAACCACCTACCCAAAGCGGAACATTGCTTTCAAGGGCTACGAACTTAAAAGCGGGGGAAACGTTCGTCTGACGATCAACGGTGAATTCCTTTATGGCTATGTTGAAGAAGGTTCAGAACGTTATTATATCGAACCACTATGGTATTATGAGCCGAATGCCGAGCGAGATCTTTTTGTTCTTTACCCCGAATCTGCAGCCGCACCACTGGGTCACGATGCCTGCGGGATGACGGAAGCACAGATGGAACTGGAACATTTGGAAGAAAGCGTCAAAGGCAACGAAGCAGAGAACTCCGCATGTTACGCACTCGAAATAGCCATTGCTTCCGACAACTCCATGTTTGATAAATATGGATCAGTAACGGATGTTGAGAACCATAATATTGGTGTGTTAAACGATGTTCAAGGAGATTTTACAGGTAATTTTATTCATGATATTGAGTACGTCATCGTTACACAGTTCGTCGTCACAGGCAGCGATCCATGGACAGGCTCAACCGATGCCGGCACCTTGCTTTCCAGTTTTCGCACCTGGGGCAACGCTGGGAATTTTGGCGTTGATTTTGACAATGGAGAACTTTGGACCAACCGTAATTTTGATGGAGGCACGGTAGGTATTGCTTATTTGAACGGTATTTGCAACAGCAATAAATACCACTGTTTGCAAGACTACTCTAACAATGGAAATAACTTGCGTGTCTTGACTTCGCACGAGTTAGGTCACAACTGGAGCAGCGGCCACGATCAGAATTGTCCGCCACCACAATACATCATGTGTCCTTCTGTTTCAGCAGGAACCTCCTGGAGTGATCAGTCAACAGATGCGATAAACAATTACATCCAAATCAAAATCAATAGCGGATGCCTCCAAACTTGTGGCCCACCACCACCACCCCTTGTAGCTGATTTCTCATGGCAGCCGGACCCTGGTTGCCAGGGCCTGCCGGTCATGTTTACCGACCTTTCTACGGGCATTATTTCAGGTTGGGCCTGGGTATTTCAAGGTGGCACCCCGGCAACTTCTAACCAGCAGAACCCCACAGTGATTTGGAACACACCGGGGACGAAAAACGTAACACTTACCATTACCGGCACCGGAGGAACCAACGTTTCTACCAAAACAATTGACATTATTCCCCTGCCTGTAGCCAATTTTACTTTTGTAGTAAATGACCGGGTGGTAACTTTTACAAGTACTTCTGTAAATGCAACTTCTTTTGAATGGGATTTTGGAGATGGAGGTGCAAGTTTTGATGAAAACCCAGTGTACGAATATGCAGATGCGGGCAACTATGTGGTAACGTTGACCGTTACAAACCTGTGTGGCACAGCAACAAAAACAGCATTGGTCGTTACTGCACCAAGCGCGAATTTTACCGCAGACCCAACTACTGGCTGTGCACCACTTGCAGTAACGATGGAAAACCTATCCTCTTCAAATGCCACATCGTTTACTTGGACTTGCCCAGGAGGAGTACCCTCTTCATCGAATTTGGCCAATCCAATCATTGTTTATAACAATGCCGGTACTTACTCCGTAACCCTCAAGGCGACCAACGTTTCGGGCTCAAATACCTTTACCCGAACGGACTATATTACGGTAGGCACTTCACCTGTCGCAAATTTTACCTTTGTTAAAAATGGCTCAACGGTCAATTTTACAAACACAACACTCTTCAACGCCACCTCCTACCTCTGGGAATTTGGCGACGGCAATACGAGTACACAGACCAATCCTTCACACACGTATGCTGATCCAGGCTTTTACGATGTGGTGCTTACAGCAACGAATGCATGTGGTAGCAGCCTTATTGTCAAGACAATTGAGATTATATCCTCAGGGCCTCCAACGGCGGACTTCACCGCTACACCTTCGACCGGTTGTGCTCCGCTGACGGTGAATTTTACAAACAACTCTACGGGCGCTGTTTCCTACAGCTGGGAATTTCCGGGTGGCAATCCTGGCACCTCTACCGCCACAAACCCAACAGTGGTGTATAATACAGCAGGAACATACACCGTCACTTTAACGGCAACGAACTCAAATGGGAGTAGCACTTCTACGGCAACCATAATTGTCAATACCGTTCCAAGTGTTGGCTTCACCTACACTGTAAGTAACGACACAACAGTAGCGTTCACCAATACCTCAACTGGAGCCAGCTCTTATCTGTGGATTTTCGGAGATGGAGCAAGCAGCACGGAGGTAAATCCGGTTCACAACTATCCAAATCATGACAGTATCTACAATTACTGGGTGATTTTGAGTGCAGTCAATGCCTGCGGTACGGTCAATGACACCCAATTGATAACGATTGTGACTGATCCAACTGCTAACTTTACCGCAACGCCAACCAGTGGATGCGCACCGCTTACGGTGCAGTTTAACAACAGCTCCACTCCGAATGCCACTTCATTCTCATGGCAATTTCCAGGAGGTACTCCTGATAATTCAACTATGACAAACCCTGTGGTGGTTTATTCCACCCCTGGTATTTATTCAGTGACTTTGATTGCGATCAACGCCGCTGGTAGGGATACCTTCATCCGTGCCAATTACATTGTGGTAAACACAACCCCTGTGGCAGGATTTACAACTGCGACCAATGGTTTGACCGCCACGTTTACCAATACCACTACTGGTGCAACATCCTATCTGTGGGACTTTGGTGACGGTGGAAGCAGTATAGAGGCCAACCCTACACATACTTATGCAACAGATGGTACTTATACGGTGACATTGAGTGCTACCAATGCCTGTGGAACTACCACAAAGGTTCAAACGGTAACCGTTACGACGGCGCCAACTGCTGGCTTTACGGCCACTCCGAATGCAGGTTGCGCGCCCCTCACAGTACAATTCACCAACACTTCCAGTTCAAATTCAACCAGTTTTGACTGGCAATTCCCGGGTGGCAACCCATCCAGCTCGACCGCTCAGAATCCTCCCAGTGTTGTGTATGCTATTCCAGGCACTTATACTGTTACCCTTACCGCATCTAACAGCGCAGGAAGCAGTACTTTTTCACAGGTCATTGTGGTGAGTGGAGGCCCTACAGCAAACTTCTCTTCTACTGTTAATTTGCTTACAGCGAGTTTTACCAATAGCTCCTCAAACAGCCTTACATACAGCTGGGATTTTGGTGATGGCAACAGCAGCAACCTTCCGAACCCAACGCATGATTATGCGGCTGATGGAACTTACACCGTAGTTTTGACTGCTGCAAACGATTGTGGAACCAGCACTTTTTCGCAAAATGTGGTAATCACAACGGAACCTGGAGCCGGTTTTTCAGTGAGCACAACAATCGGTTGTGCAGTGTTAACAGTCAATTTCACAGATATTTCCTCCGGTGATCCTGTAAGTTGGGAATGGGAATTCCCAGGTGGCACCCCCAGCAGTTCGACCGATCAAAACCCGACGGTGCAATATTTTACACCCGGTGTTTATGATGTTACACTCGTGGTTACTTCCATTGGTGGTAGCACTAGTTCCTTTACACAGAATGACATCATTACGGTTAATGGCGCACCCAGTGCTGGATTCAGCTCCATTGTGAACGGCAATACAGTCAATTTTACCAACACATCTGTGGACGCTACCTCCTATGTCTGGAATTTTGGCGACCAAAGCACCAGCATTGAAGAAAACCCTACGCACACTTATGCAAACGACGGGGTTTACACGGTGACGCTTACTGCCACCAATAACTGCGGTTCCACTATTTTTGAACAAACTGTTACGATAGTCACCCCGCCAACTGCAGGTTTTACCTTAAACAGCTCATCGGGTTGCGCACCGTTTACAGTTCAGTTTACCAATACTTCGAGCAGTAATGCTACCACCTTCGCATGGGACTTTCCTGGTGGTACACCTTCCAGTTCCACGGAGGAAAACCCAAGCGTAACTTGGAATACCGCAGGAGTGTATATCGTGACGCTCACTGCTTCCAATGGAGCAGGCAGCAGCACGAGCACGGCCACTATTACCGTAAATGCAGGGCCAACAGCGGGCTTCACATATCAGCTTGGCGGACTAACAGCCGTATTTAACAATACTTCAACCAATGGTGTTTCCTATTCCTGGGACTTTGGGGATGGAAGTGGTCTCAATTCTGAGGTAAATCCAAACCATACCTATAGCCAAACTGGTACCTACATCGTTATCCTCAGTGTTACCAATGAATGCGGTACTGTCACGACAACTCAGACTGTTGTTATAGAAGGGGCACCGCCGGTTCCGAATATCAGTTCCAATAACACAATCGGCTGCCTGCCTTTCTCGGCTCAATTCACAGACGAGTCTGCAGGTGACCCAACCGCATGGACTTGGACCTTCCAGGGTGGAACGCCAGGCACAAGCACTGATCAGAATCCTTTGGTTATTTATGCTGCCGCAGGTACATATGACGTCACTTTGGAAGTGACAAACATATTTGGCACTTCAACGGAGGTATTCCAAGCCTTTATCACTGTGCAAACTGCACCTACTGCGGGATTTGGTACCATAATCAACCAAACAACGGTAAGCTTTACGAGCACATCTCAAAATGCTACCTCGTATTCCTGGAATTTTGGTGATGGGAACACCAGCAATGAGGAAAACCCAACGCACACTTATGCTGCACCGGGCACATACACGGTCTCACTGGCTGCTTCCAATAACTGTGGCACCACCATTTTTGAACAAACCATCACGCTGACTTCGGGTACTGGCGAAGCTTCTTGGCTTAAAGGGTTCAAACTTTTCCCTAACCCTAACGCTGGTATCTTTGCAATTGAAATGAGTGGATTGCCACAAGATGAGGTGGAGTTTACGCTCTTTAATGCTCTTGGACAGCAGATCAAACGTGAAACTTCGGATTTCAGCACAGGATCCCTTTCTCGTCTCTTTGACTACGGTGATCTTGCCGCTGGTTTTTACACCCTGCGTGTACAGGCGGATGGCCAGGCGATGTTTGTGAAAGTGACTGTCGGCAGGTAAGTTTCTGTGAAATTCGTTTTATGATAAAGTTTCGAGCCGCTTCCCGATTAATTGGGAAGCGGCTCGCTTTTTTAGAACGCGGGCATTCATACCTTCGCACTCAATTTTTGCCAAAACACATTTTGAATGAAAAATTACTGGTCAAATCTTGGGCTATCAGCTGGCCTATTCGGGCTATTCCTTGTTTCGACTAATCTTGTGGCTCAAACCGAAATGCGTTGGGATACACATGGGATAGGCTTTACGGTACCTTCTGACTTCAAGGTCAGCACCAACAATAAAGAGGTATATACTGCTGAAAATGAGCACCTTATTCTGAGCATCTCGCCAATTCAGGATGAGGAAATTTCAAAGGAAAACCTGGAGGACGCTGTCCTGGCTATGGCAACAGCAATGGAATACGAGTCCTTAGACGAAGCCGATGAGATTAACATCAACGACTTTACAGGGTATTACATCAAGGGGACTAGAGATGACATGTATGCCGTTGTAATGGCACTTATGGACAAGAAAAGCAGTACCAACCTGTTGGTGGTTATTGCTTACGATAATGACCGTTTTGAGGAGGCTGTGGCCATTGCCAAAAGCTTCTTTGCGTACGATTGAATTCCTTAACGATCACCTTATTACCTCCAAAATATGCGCCAGCAAATAGTAGCAGGGAACTGGAAAATGAACAAGATACTTGAAGAAGGTCTTGAACTTACCAGGGCCATTCTGGAAAAAGTAGAAAAACCAAGTGGTTTGGTAGTCATTGCACCGCCGTATCCTTATCTGCGTGAACTGGGCAAAATGCTCAAAGTGCGCAAACACTTCCACCTTGCAGCACAAAACTGCCATCAAGAAGAAAAAGGGGCATATACTGGAGAAGTTTCAGCAGATATGCTCGCTTCCGTTGGCTGTGAATTTGTCATCATAGGCCATTCGGAGCGGCGTCAATATTTCAAAGAAAAAAACGAGGTATTGGCTGCCAAAGTGAATGTGACGCTGGCACGGGGAATGCGACCTATCTTTTGCTGCGGCGAACCACTTCATATCCGGGAGGTAGACACCCACGTTGGTTATGTGGCTAAACAATTGAAAGCCAGCCTTTTTCACCTAAAAGAAGAGGATTTCAAGAAGGTGGTCATCGCTTATGAGCCTATTTGGGCCATTGGTACCGGGCGGACGGCCACCAGCCTTCAAGCGCAGGAGATGCACCATGCTATCAGGGTGCTTGTGGCAAAAAAATATGGTAAAATAGTGGCTGACGCAACGCCAATTCTCTACGGAGGTTCTTGCAACGCCCAAAATGCTGCCGACCTTTTTTCTCAACCCGATGTTGATGGGGGGCTCATCGGCGGGGCATCGCTAAAAGCCGAGGATTTTGCGGCGATCGTGGCTGCAATGAAAAAATGAAGCAGCATTCGTGGTAAAAATCAACGGGCCTCACGATCATGATCGTGAGGCCCGTGTTGGGCGAAATTTATTTCGCCTTATTCACCTTAAAATTTAGGGCAAGCATATCGCTGTTTTCCATGCTTGCGGTTTTTCAACTTCTTTTTTGCGTGCTTTTTTTGTCCGACTTCTTGGAAGATTTGTGCGCTTTTGCCGATTTACCTGTAGTGGAGGATTTTAGATTTGTACCAGTACTTGAAGTCGTTGGCACAGCACTAGCCTCCGTCTTCTGGCCCTGAACTGGCAGATCTGCAACGGCTTTGTCCTGCTCGGCGTCTGTTACAACGACGGGTTTTGCTACAATTACAGGCTTGGGCGTAGCGGTTCTATCTGCAATTTTTGTAGGTTTTGGCGAAGTCGCTATTGTGTTGATTTCAGTTTTGGGTGCTGCATTCAAATTCGCTGAAGCAGTCAGGTTTGGAGCAGACTTTTCGGAGCCTGGCATCCAGGCGTCTTCCCCCTTGTTTTTGTCGGCATATACTGGTTCTGATGCTGCAATGGGCGCTGACGGCGGAGCGAGTGTGACGCGCACAACATCGCCAATGCTAAAGTCATTTTCGAGGGAAGAAAGTACGTCCTTATCTGTAGCGGCGGTGTTTTTATACACTACCGTTGTATAAGCATACTTTTCGTCAACGTGGGTGGATTCCACGGGGTTCTGTGCTTGAACGTTGATATTGGCAGCCAGTACAAAGGCCGCCGGGATTGCAAAAGATTTGCTGAAAATTGAGAGAGAGTTCATGATGTGAGCGATTATGGATTAAGATTTTGAGTATGAGAAGTGACACTTTTTTAAAAAGTGTCACTTCTTGCAAGTTATTTAGATTGATTGGTCAGTGCTTTTTGACGCTTTTCCTGTTCAATGATTTTTTTGTAAAGGTTTTTGTCCTCGATTATTTCCTTCAGGGACTTGCGCCAGAGCGGGTCTTCGTCGAGGATCCCAGTAATTTTAATCTCGGTACGACGGTTCATCTGGTGCTCGTTTTCAGAACATGTGAGTCCGTCATCACAACGGTTAACCAATTGTGTTTCGCCGTAACCCTTAAATGTAATTTTGTCAAAATCAATGCTTTGTGAAGTCACGAGGTAGTCAACGGCTGATTTTGCACGTTTGTCAGACAGCGAAAGGTTGTAATCGTCGCCGCCACGAGCGTCCGTATGTGAACCGAGTTCTACGGTAATACCAGGGTTGTCTTTCAAGAACACAGCCAACTTGTCAAGCGTGTTGGCCGCTTCTGGGCGGATGGCCCATTTGTCGAAGTCGTAATAGATGTTGTTCAGCTGAAAACGCTTCCCAACCTGAATCGAATCGAGGTCTACCGTGCCAAGAAAATGGCCAATCTCGTTTTCGTGGGTCATAATTTGTACCACATCCGGTTCTTTGATACCCATGCCATCGACACAAAGGATACAGCCATTCACATTTACATACACCTCCACCCGGCGGTTGAGGTAGCCAGGCTTGCGCACCAACAAAGTGTAGTGGTTTCCTTCAGCGAATGAAAAGTTGAAGGCCGATTTAGGCAGCCGCTCAATGGTCAATTCTTGCTGTTGCGTGGTGTTGTTGTATATTTCTATTTTACAATCACGCAGTGTATTGATTGGGTTGTGCTCGAAAGCCTTGTCAAAAATCGTGATATCAAACACATAACCGGGTTTTCTACCCATGCCCAAATCAGCATTCAACCCACCTTCCAGGTGGGTGACCACTACTTCTTGGTTGAAATAGGTGGGCTTTTCTGCCAAAACTTGGTAACGCGGTACTTTTGGCACCGTCATGGAGTAGGAGCCATCAGCATCGGTTTCCGTTTGTGCAAGCGAGGCGATCATCATATCGTCGAAGACCGTGACCAGGGCTTGATTAAGTGGAGCACCAGATACCTGGTCATATACTTTGCCCGAAACGGTGATGGTCTCAGGTGCTTTCACGTTTTTCATGGAGATCTGCGCCGACAAGAAGATCGGAATGCCGAGCAGGAGGGTTGTGAGATAGATTGTGGTACGCATGATATAATCAGTTTTTGAGTTTTGAGAAGTTGATTACAAATGTTCAGATGGGTTCTAGACTTGCGAATGCTGTGCCAGTCTTGAAAAAACTTTGGGCTTAACAAGATTTTAATGGTTTTTTGTTACCTTCCGTTAACTTGTTTTTAGTAATTAAGCCCAAGAGCTGTGACTTTTTCCTAATAAGAAAGTCGTATTTGAAAAAACTTACTTTTGGTATTGAAAATCAAAGATTTATAGAAATAGGTGAAGTGCTATTTTCACTTAATAAAGGTTTGGCCTTTTAGGAGCTGGACCATTACAAAACTTTAGATATTAGTTACATAATTACTTTAAAACCTCGTTTTTGCCATAATACAGGCCTTTCCAGGCGTCCCGGCGGGGAGGCTGGCTTCTTTTTCTAAAAAAATATATTTTTTTTGATGAAATTTTTTCCGACGATCTACTTTCTGTGGGGTTTTCGCCAGGCTGCTATTCGCCCTCGCCCCAACGATAAGTTGACACATTGAAGCCAGACAAGTCAAGCACACGGTCTACCACGGTCGCTGCAATGGCTTCAGTCCCCACTGGATTGGAGTAAAAGGATGGACAGGCAGGGCTAATGATACCGCCCGCTTCGGTCACGGTTTTCATGTTGTTGATGTGGATGAGGCTCAGTGGTGTGTCGCGGGTAACCAATATTAGGCGGCGCCGCTCTTTAAGTACAACATCGGCAGCGCGGGTGACGAGATCGTTGCTGATACCAGTGGCGATACGGGCGAGTGTCCCCATGGAGCAGGGGCACACAATCATGGTTTCTCCCCGGCCCGGCGGGCCTCTTCTTCTTGTAGAAATCAAATTTCTGGTAAGCAGAGAAGTCGGGAGGGCCGATTTCGAGTTCCCAGCAAAGGCATTGTCGAAAACAATCGTTCTTCTGTCGCGACCTTAGTAAATCAAAGCCTGTTGGCGCAAGTCTGTGAAGGAACGGTAGGCCGCCGATTCATCGAGTCACCCCACCCTGAGAACAACCGCGCTCCCCCCCAAGGTGAAAGCCAACAAGGCCGCTAGAGCATTTTGCTCCGCGATTTCTTTTCAATTCGGCATTTAACCAATGGCATTGGTAAAGGCTCAGGCCTTCGTGGGGGGAGAACAAAGCGTTCGAGCCTAGAATTGATGATGTGGTTCGGCTCTGTTTTCCAATTTCCAACCAATTTTTGATTTTCAGGGTCTTCCTCAAAAATAATGGTGCGGTGGATGTCTTTGATGCGCCGAAGCGACCTCGCCTGTTAGCGCGCACCATGATTTTGTCGTGGCCCTCCAAAACCTGGCTTTGCGACGTTTCCACCGGTGGTCCGTGAAGGCAAAACGACCGTGGCGTAGCTTCCTGCGGAGTTTCCCGTGTTGGGCGGAAGAGAAAGATTTCCTAAAACAACGTCCCCTCCTTCCTCGGCGGCACCGCTCCAATATGTTTGTAAGCTTTCTCCGTTGCCGTTCTTCCACGCGGTGTACGCTGTATGAAACCTTCCATAATAAGAAATGGCTCATGCACCTCTTCAATGGTACCGGCTTCTTCGCCCACGGCTGTAGCGATGGTAGTGAGACCAACCGGGCCACCTTTGAATTTGTGAATAATGGTAGTCAGGATGCGAATGTCCATGTCGTCCAAACCTGATTCATCTACATCAAGCGCGGCAAGGCCGTAGCGCGCAATTTCAACATTTACAGAGCCATCGCCCTTGATCTGGGCAAAATCTCGAATACGGCGTAGCAGGGCGTTTGCGATACGGGGTGTGCCACGACTTCGGCGGGCAATTTCGTGTGCCCCTCATCAGCAATGGGGATTTCTAGGATGGCAGCAGACCGATGGAGGATTCGTTCGAGTGTTGGCACATCGTAATAATCAAGGTGGCAGGTAATGCCAAACCTGGCACGCAGCGGCGATGTAAGCAAGCCCATGCGGGTGGTGGCGCCAATGAGCGTAAATGGGTTGAGCGTGATTTGGATACTCCGGGCGTTAGGGCCGGAGTCAATCATAATATCAATGCGGTAATCCTCCATGGCCGAATAGAGGTACTCCTCCACAACGGTATTTAGGCGGTGGATCTCGTCAATGAACAGCACATCGCCCGGCTCAAGGTTGGTGAGCAGGCCTGCTAGGTCGCCGGGTTTTTCGAGTACTGGGCCGGAGGTCAGTTTGAGGCTTGCCCCGATTTCGTTGGTGATGATATGCGACAAGGTCGTTTTCCCAAGTCCCGGTGGGCCATGGAGTAGCACGTGGTCAAGTGCATCGCCCCGCTGTTTGGCGGCCTGAATGAAGACCTGAAGATTGTCCACGATCTTGCGTTGGCCACTAAACTCTTCGAGGAGTTTAGGCCTCAGGGCTTTTTCAACGACTTTTTCTTCGTTGGCCGCGGGTTCGTTTGCGAGTGTTTTTGACAAGGTGGGTGGTGGACTGGTGACCCTCCTTCGCTAAAGCTACGGCGGGTAAATTGGTGGATTTGATGATTTAAGATTGCAAAATTCAAATATTTTGTTTTGAAATAAAAATAAATTGGTACAAAACTTGGCTTTGGCCGAAATATCTCCATTCCTCGGTCTCAAGAAACCAATTTACCCGCCGTAGCTTTAGCGAAGGAGGGTCACCAGTTAACCAATCACCTCACTACCTTCGCGCCCATGGAAGTTTTACCTACTGGAAATTATCAGCCTGACATAATAATCGGCGGGTTGCGGCTTGGAGAACCTGTGATTGCCCTGACCTCTATTTTGGTCGCATTGGTATGTTTTATTGCATGGAATCGTCTGGGTAAAGCAGCCGATCGCAACGATGTGGTGCGACTTTCGCGTATCTTTTTCCTGCTGATGGGGATTTCTACCTTGATTGGGGGTTTGGTTGGACACTTTTTCCTGTATCGTCTTCCGTTTGTTTTCAAAACACCTGGTTGGGTACTAGGTATGGTGGCCGTTTCGGCACTAGAGCAGGCCGCAATTGTTCGGGCAAGGCCATATTTAGGATCAGGGTGGGGTAGGGCGCTCACTTGGCTGAACATAATTGAACTCACTGTGGCACTGTGGTTTGTAACCGCCACGCTCTGGTTTCCGGGAGTGGAAATCCATTCAGCCTTTGGCTTTTTGTGCATTATTGCTCCCCTGGAAATCTGGATGTTTATAAAAATAAAGCACCCACGGGCACGCTATATTCTATTCGGCATTTTGCTCCTTTTGTTCGCTGTCAGTGTTCACATTTTGAAAATTTCGCTGGGGGTTTGGTTTTGCTATTTCGACATCGCCCACCTCTTCATGTGCGGAGCATTTTGGTGCTTTATGTTGGGCGCAGAGGAGAAAGCAGCAGGTTTTGCCAGTAAGGCCTGAAGTGTTTGCAAAACAACACTTTACATTTTCAAGAACCTCATTCCGGGATTGTGTTCCGCTGACATTATTTGAGCAATCGCCTCAAAAGCGTTCATATCGTGCTGAAAATCAACATCTCCAAGTTCAAGGATTAGCACAGGCGTTTCGGTTTCAGTTTTCAAATAATCAAAATAAGCGTCCTGAATTTCCATCAGATAATCAGGAGAAATATTCTGTTCGATATTCCTGCCACGACCTTTGATTTGTTTCAACAACACTTCTACTGGGCGGTGTAGGTAAAGCAGTAAATCCGGTTTCGGGAAAGTAGCATTTAGTACCGAAAAAAGTCGCTGGAAGAGTCGAAACTCCGCTTCGCTGAGGTTGTTTTTTGCAAAAAGCAGCGTTTTTACAAAAAAATAATCCGCTACGGTAAAGGACCTAAACAGGTCCGGTTGGGAAAAATGCTCTAGCAATTGCTTGTGCCGCTCGGTCATAAAAAACAACTCAACCGGGAAAGCATAACGCTCGGGCTGTTCGTAAAACGGTGGCAAAAAAGGGTTGTCGGTAAACTGTTCCAGCACCAGCGCACAACCAAAACGTTCGGCCAATTGGTGGCAAAGCGTCGTTTTGCCTGCCCCGATATTGCCTTCTATGGCAATAAAATTGTAGTTGGCCTTTAGCTGCGGATCGTTTTTCACGGGTGCTTTTTGCAATTAATCAATAGTTCAGCATAACGACATCAAGGTCGTCCCCGCATTCCATGTAAAGGTCGTCAATCTGCTTATTTAGCACCGGATGTTCAAATTCAGGGGCTATTTCCATCATGGGCACCAGCACAAAGGCCCGTTTGTGAAGATCGGGGTGCGGGATTTCTAGGCCCTTGTCGCGTATCAAACGCTTGCCGTAAAAGAGAATGTCAATATCAATGACGCGAGGCCCCCACTTTTCTTTTTTCTCGCGACCAAGTTCTCGCTCAATTCGGCTGATTTTGTCCAGAATATCGCGTGGGTCAAGAGAAGTGTTTACCATCAACACTTGATTGTAGAACGGCTCCTGGTTGGGCTCTCCCCAGGGTTGCGTCTCGTAAACGTGGCTCTTTTTGGCAATTTTGCCTATGTTTTTTTCAATCAAGCCAACAGCATCGTGAAGGTTGGAGCCTCGGTTTCCTATGTTGCTGCCAAGGCAAAGAAAAACGTTGATGTATTTTTTAGTATTAAATGTCTGCATAAGGGCAAAGGTAGCAAAAGAGTTTTGGGTGCTTAGATTTCGCGAACATCCTACCTTCACGCGAATAACATTTTTCGTACATGAAAGAAAAAATCCTTGCAGCGAACACCCGCTTTACGGCGCAAGTGCAGTCACTTTGAACGAGTTCGTCGCGTTCAATGATGAACGGCTCAACCAAAAGCCTGCCGATGGTGGCTGGTCGGCCATTCAGACCATGCACCATTTGATTTTGGTGGAAGAAAATTCATTGGCGTACATCCGTAAAAAATTGAGTTTCAACCCACAACTTGAAAAAGCGGGGCCAGGCTCCTGGTGGCGCAGTTTGCTGCTAAATGTAACACTTCGAATCCCTATCAAATTCAAAGCCCCAAAATCGGCTGGGAACGAACTAATACCTGACTCTGATACATTAATAGCAGTCAGCGCCCGTTGGCAAAAAATCCGGGGCGAATGGCAGGAGTTTTTTGAAAAAATGCCTGCTGAACTTGTTGACAAAGCCGCCTACAAACACCCCCGGGCCGGGCGACTCAGTTGGCTTCAAATGCTCGATTTTTTTGTGGCTCACTTTGAAAGGCATCGAGGACAGGTACATAGAGCAGTTGGCTAATCACGCCTAATAAGTCTACAACGTGTGCAGCGTATTGCAAAATTAAATACTTTGCGCCCGCAAGTATTGTTCACAAAACCATTTCAAACAAACTTATGCGGTCATTCATTCTCTTCCTCTTCGTATTTCTGTCCTTAAATCTCTCCGCTCAAACAACGTACACCCCAGATTGGGAATCGCTTGATTCTCGTCCTACACCAGATTGGTGGCTTGATGCCAAATTTGGTATTTTTATACACTGGGGAGTGTATTCCGTTCCGGCCTTTACAACCAAAGGCAACTACGCCGAATGGTATCTGCATTCTCTGGAAACCAATGCTCACAAGGGCAAAGTGAGGGCTTTTCATGAGGTTAACTACGGGTCACGCACTTATTACGACCTCGCAGACGACTTCCATGCAGAACTTTACAATCCCGACGAATGGGCCCGGCTTTTTGAGCGCGCTGGTGCAAAGTATGCAGTGCTTACCTCCAAGCACCACGACGGATTTTGCCTTTGGCCGAACGAACAGGCCAATACTGCTTGGGATATGCCCTGGAACTCCGAAGTGCGAGGGCCTGGACGCGATTTGCTCGGAGAACTGTTCACCGCACTAAACAAAACAAAGGTCAAGCCTGGCCTCTATTTCTCTCTATATGAGTGGTTTAACCCGATTTGGCAATATGACCACGCACAATATGCCTCGGAACACGCTATGCCTCAACTTTATGAAGTGGTACAACGATATGAACCTTGGGTTGTCTGGGCTGATGGCGAATGGGAGGCTACTTCCGATGTTTGGCAATCGCCCCAATTTCTAAGTTGGTTGTATTCAGAAAGTAGTGTGCGAGACAATGTAGTTACAAACGATCGTTGGGGCAGCGACACCCGATTCAAACATGGCGGTGTCTACACTCCTGAATACCAGCCAGATTTGGAATTCGAAAATCACGCTTGGGAAGAAAGCCGGGGTATGGGCGCCTCGTACGGCTACAATAGAGCTGAAGATGCATGGGATTACAATTCTGCTCAATCCCTGGTGCTGCACCTGGTGGATAAGGTTTCACGCGGAGGCAATTTCCTACTAGATATTGGCCCGGATGCGCATGGAAAAATCCCGCCCATAATGCAAGAAAGGTTAGCGGATATTGGCAAATGGTTGAGCGTCAACGGAGAGGCGATCTACAACACCCGTCGTTGGCGAGTGCCGGTACAATGGAGTGCGGGTCGCCGGGATTGGAAACCTGGCCCAGAGGCATCCAAGACTGTGGTGGACCCACTTTTGAAACAAACGGTTGACCCCGACGCAGGATTTGCGGTAAAGGAGATTTTTTTTACCTCCAATCCCAAAACCAAATCGGTTTATGCGATTTTTCCTCGCTATCCAAACGACCGAAAATTGGTCTTGAAGGGTCTGCAGTTACCGCTTACAGGTGCAGAAGTCACGTTTTTGGCTACCAAAGAGAAATTGAAGGCGGAAAATATCGGTGGAAACTTGGTCATTACTTTGCCTGAATACAACCCGAACAAGATCAAATCGGCACACGCTTTTGCGGTGAAGATCATTGGTTTTGGCGAATTTGTTTCCAAACCAAATATAGAAGTCAATTACGATCCGAAAACCGTAAAGCCTTTGGTGAAAATTGCCACGAAAACCCTAGGCGCTACCATCCGCTATACTACCGACGGAAAAGAACCTTCTGAAACTTCGCTAAGTTACACGGCGCCTTTCACGCCGCCTGTCGCATGCACCGTCCGTGCCAAAGCCTTCAAAGCTGGTCTTTTGTCGAGCATTTCAGACTCTGCTCAGGTGAAATTGTACAAACAACTTCCTGCGCAGAACCTGCTCCGTGAACCTGCTGCAGGCCTCCGCGCCGAACTCCGTACTGTGGAAGGCGAAGAGTACACCGCAGATAAAGTGATCCGTGGCTATTTGGAAAAAGCCGACGACGTGGGCATCATCGAGCCAGACCCCTATTGCGCTGATAACAAATGCGGCATGGTGTGGAAAGGATACCTGGATATTCCAACAACAGGTGGCTATCGGTTCTGGACAGAATCAGATGATGGCTCCTTGCTTTCTATTGATGGCGAAATGGTGGTAAATAATGATGGGCTGCATGGTATGACCGAAAAACGGGCATCGCCCATCTTCAAAAAGGCTGGCACTCTATCCGAATCGTTTATTACAATGCTGGCGGGGGGTATGGCCTTAAAGTGCGCTATGCACCGCTGGGAGAGGAAAAGCGGGAATTTGAGGAGGCGATGTTGGCGCACTAGGATTGATGGAACACGGATGACGCGGATTGGACACGGATTTATGTGATAAATCCGTGTCTAATCCGCGTCATCCGTGTTCCATTTGACACGTTACCGCACCACAAACCGCAAAACCACACTCCCTTTTTCGGCCCCAAAATGCAAGGAATACAATCCCGACGGCAATTCACCCAAACTAATCGAAAACATATTCCTGCCTTCTATCGCTTGAACAGTTTCAGCGTATACCTCCTGGCCCAGTGCATTTAACACTGACATTCGCGCCTCCGCATTCTCCGGCGAAACAACACCCAAATTAAACGCTCCATCATTCGGATTGGGTGAAAGTGCAAATTCCCAGCCTGCTGCTTCCAAACTTTTATCGCCGGAAATAATCACCGATACGTTCTGTAGCACCTTAATAATTTCGCAATCATTGACGACCGTCAATACAACGGTGTAAATGCCGGAAGAATCCACTTCGAATACTTGTGGGCTGGTGTCTATTCCAAGAGAGTCTGTGCTGTTAAGTTTCCAAAAAGCCAGGGCATTTTGGGTGGTGTTCGTACAAACGATACTGTCGCCGATCACCTGGATACTGAAGGACGGATTAATAAGGTTCGGCAGGACTTCAACAGAAAGCAGGTTGGCAAGGGTATCTGACCCGACAACATTGCTGACAACCACGGTTATTGGATAAATTCCAGGGTCTGAATAGGTGATTTGAGGTTCCACTTCAAAAGATTCAGATGGTGTGCCGCCAGGGCAGATCCAATGCCATTGTTCTACATTCTCTGAAAAGCTTGCACCCAGTTGTACCTTAAGTGGCGCACAACCGATGGTTGGTTCCGCAATTACAAAAGCAATTGGCAAGGCTCCTTGAATCAACACAGATTGTGTAAAGGTGTCCGCTCCGCATTCATTGATGGCAATGAGCTGGATTTGGAAGACGCCAATATCAGTGTAAGTATGGAATGTCGGAATAGTATGCCCCGACGCAGAAAAACCATCTCCAAAATCTATTTGATATTGATTGATACTACCAGCGGTTTGGTTTTGTACGGACACTGACCAATCGCCAACAAGATTCGCCGTGAATGTTGCTTGAGGAGGATTGCTGCAAGGCTGACATGAAATTCCGGTCATTTCGCAAAAAATCATCTCAAACTTATGCACAAGCCCCGTATCAGATACCTGCGTGTCATAAACCCGAAGGGTCCAATCACCGATAACACTTCCTACGTTAAAATCTTCGAGGCATCCATTTACCGGATAATAAATTCCCGTGTAATTAGCTCCGTTACCCCAAACCTGCATGCTGTTCCAGGTAGGGGAAAAACCGGGATCGGGTGTGGCAGTTTCATTGCAGGCAACAAAACCTACATCCCAAGTGGTAAAATTGGTTGCGCCAAAAAATCCGGTCGGGCCTACCAATTGCACCGATTGACCTGCAGGCGAAATCAACTCCATATTCAGGTCGCCAATATATTCATGCTCAAATTGAACCCTTACCGCACAAACGCCTTGCGTCGGACTGGCGAGATTGGCATTGGCAATGTCTCCAACACTGTAAATGTAATCTCCAAATGCCAGATCCGGGATTGCTAAAGGGCAATTAGCGCAGCCACAAATGGTGTCCGTGCTGATTAACTCAAAGGCCCCGGCGTCGTGCTGACCGATCCGGGGGTTGCCATCAAAGTCGTCGTTTGGCAAGCCAAAGCCTAGGGGAAGGAAGTTATGGGCAGCAGAAGTGAACGACGCCAGGTGGAAATCGCGCCCTGCGTAGTCCACAAAATCAATATCACCGGAGACCTTCAAGTTCAGGTTTTCGGAAAGTGAAGTGCCCAAACCTGCAAAGAGGTACGTTGCAGTGTCGGCCACACCATCATAGATTAGGATATTCCCTTGTGCTTCTATGGGTGTATCATCACAACAAACTCCAATAGGGGCATCCTGTTGAGGATT
Source organism: Lewinellaceae bacterium (assembly GCA_016708875.1). Taxonomy (GTDB): domain Bacteria; phylum Bacteroidota; class Bacteroidia; order Chitinophagales; family Saprospiraceae; genus M3007. The sequence goes on along the minus strand of JADJFA010000002.1, from coordinate 194,383 downwards.
GCCAGAGGGTGTAGCATGCAGCGTATTGTTGCGGATAATTACCTCGCTCGGGGCATTCATAGAACTGAAGCCATCTCCTTCATAGAAAATGGGGTGGTGTCCCACATCATGGATGACATTGTTGAAAATTAGAACAGGCACCTCACCAACCGAATCCTGGACTGAATATCGGATACCGTTTCCTGTGCAGTCGTGTATTTTATTCCGTGATATTGTTGCAGAATTCGTGACCAAAATTCCATTCCCGTGTTGGTTTGTGGTGTCCAATGCGTGATGGAGGAGGTTATTTTCTATTCGCGCATCTGGACCACTATACCACTCGATACAATTGCAAATACCGCCGAATGAGCCTGGGTAACTTACATCGTTGGCCCGAATGATTGCGTTGGGACAATTTACTCCTACAATTCCTGGAGAGTTGGTTCGGCTGATCGTGTTGCCCTGTAATATTACAGGGTCAGGTGAACCAGTAAGATATCCAATTCCATGTAAAAGAATTCCATAAGACTGACAACTGTCTATGGTGCAATTTTCTATCTCAACAAGCCCAGTTTCATCAGCCCAAATTGCGCTGCCTGTATTTGCTATTCCAGGTACGCCGTTTACGCGTAAAATATTGGAATTAAGGATGGAGAGTTGGCCGAAAAGGGGGCCTAAACAGTAAACCCCATCCCCTACATCTTCAATATTGCAACCATTTACCTCTGCCAGGTCGCAAAAAACAAAATACAGTGCTGTTTCCTCTATATTCGAGATCTGGCATCCCTGAACTACCACAGTGCTAAACCCAGCATACACCCCATCGCCGATGATATTTTGCAGGGTATCGTTTATCAAATATATCTCACTGCTGTCGAGCACAATGCCAGAACCGGCGATGTTTTCAAAGCTGCAATCAGAAATAACGGCACCACATTTGTTAAGGGTGAGCGCATCGCCCACAATATTTTCAAAGCGGCAATTTTGAAAGGTAACGAACTCAGATTCATTGCTGAGCGAGACCGGGTCGGTAAAAACGGTATCTTGAAAAATAAGCCCTTGGGAAGCAACAGTACCCAAGAATAGAAAAAAAGCAAAACCGGAGATGAGAAGATGTTTCATAATGTAGGATTGTGTTAAGCCAAGTAGCAAAAAAACCATGCCATATCCCGCAGAATGACAGCAGGCTGCCAAATGTCTTGTTTTACAACCTGAGATTGTACCTTCGCGAGGATATTTAAAAACATACAAGCTGTGTCATTTCAATATTTAAAAGTGCTCATCTTGAGCTTGCTTATTTGGGGCAGCAGTACCCATATTTTTGCGCAGGCAGAAAAAGTCCGCCAATTGGAAGAGCAACTGCGCGGTGCAGAGGGTGCCAAGCGCGTTGAATTACTTATTGCGCTCGCCGATGCCAGTCTCTACGCAGGGGAATACCCCAAAGCGATTCAAAACGCGGATGATGCAGGCGATTTGGCTGCTAAGCTCAAGTTGCCTGAACTCCGCGCCAATGCTCTTAACCGAGAAGGTAAAGCCATGATGTTCAGCGGCAAACGTAAAGCTGCAGACCAGTTTGAACAAAGCAACAAAGTACTTCGTGACAGCAGAAGTGGCAACAACACTTTGATGCTGGACAATCTCGATCATCTCCGAACCCTCGCCCAGCGCGCTGGGCGCGACCGTGAATTGAAGGAGTTGGATGAACAAATTGCGCGAATCCGGGCTGGTGGTGGGATTTCCTCCCCCGGTAGCCGCCAAGAGATACAAGCAGAACTGTCTACAACCCAAAAACAACTCGCTGAAAACCAGAACAAATTCCGCAGCAACGAATCAAAGCTTCTCGAAGAAAGCCAGGCACTTCAAGCCCAACTTGCTGCTCAAAAAGCCGAGCTGGATAAAATGACCGAGGAGCAGATGAAAACGGCTATGCTGGTGATGCAGCAACGGGTGCTGCTCGACTCGGTGTTTTTCAGCAGGGGCATGGATTCCCTGGCGATTTCCAATGCCAACCTTGCCCTTCGGGAGGCAGAGAGCAATCGAAAGTTCAACTATGCCATCATGGGCGTCTTGTTGTTGCTTGCTGCAGGCGCTACTTTCAGTTTCGTAAGGGCGCGCATGAATACGCGGGTATTGCAGGAAAAAAACATAACCATCCGGGAAGAACAAGTGCGCTCCGAGAACCTTTTGCTTAATATTCTCCCTTCTTTGGTGGCTGATGAACTCAAGAAGAAAGGCCGTACTACTGCGCGATATTTTGAGGATGTGAGCGTGTTGTTCGCTGATTTTGTGGGCTTTAGCAAAATTGCGGAGCAACTCACCCCGCAACAACTCGTGTCGGAACTCGACACCTGTTTTCAGAAATTTGATGACATTATCGCTCAATACGATCTGGAAAAAATCAAAACCATCGGCGATGCCTATATGTGCGCTGGTGGTCTGCCAAATGGGGGAGGAGCACAACTCCACGACATGGTGTCTGCGGCCAAGGACATGCAGGCCTGGCTTTTTGAATGGAATGCAGGCCGGGAAAAAGAAGGGTTGCCTCGTTTTGATGCCCGCATTGGTATTCACCGCGGGCCAGTGGTAGCAGGTGTGGTTGGTTCCAAAAAATTCGCCTTCGACATCTGGGGCGACACCGTGAACATCGCAGCACGGGTAGAACAAGCAGGCGAAGGCGGGCGAATCAACATCTCCGGGGACGCTTTTGAGGTAGTAAAAGACGTTTTTCCTTGTCATTATCGGGGCAAAATTTTTGCGAAGAACAAGGGGGAGATTGATATGTATTTTGTGGAAGGATGAGGCAGGTGGAACACGGATGACACGGATTGGACACGGATTTATGTCTTAAAAATTAAATCCGTGTCCAATCCGTGTTCCACCTGCAAACTCAGAGAAAATAATTCAAACATCTTCTAAGACCGAATTAATGCGCATAACCATCTCCCAACTTAATCTTCACATTGGCAACTTCGAGGGAAACCTCGCCAAAATGGTTGCCGCCGTGGAAACGGCCAAAAGCCAGCAGGCTGATCTTATTTGTTTCCCTGAACTGGCCGTATGTGGTTATCCAGCCCGGGATTTTTTTGAGTTCGATGACTTCATTCTGCGGTGCCAACATTCGGTGGATGAACTCCGAAAAATAAGCCATGGCATTGGCATTGTGGTCGGTTCGCCTACGCGCAACCCCGTTGCAGCGGGTAAAGACCTGTACAATTCAGCTTACTTCCTTTACAATGGCGAAACCATTGGTATTCAACACAAAGCGTTGCTGCCTACCTACGATATCTTTGATGAGTATCGTTATTTTGAGCCGGCAACAGAGTTCAAAACCATTGAATTTAAAGGCAAGCGCATCGCGCTCTCTATTTGCGAAGACATCTGGAATGTTGGCAATGAAAACCCGCTCTACACCATCTGTCCGCTGGATGAAATGATGCATGAAAAGCCGGATTTTATCCTCAACCTTTCGGCTTCCCCCTTCGATTATGCCCATGCGGAAACCCGCATACAAATTGCCAAGGTCAATGTGGAACGGTATAAAATCCCTATGTTTTATGCCAATCAGGTTGGCGGACAAACGGATGTGATTTTTGATGGCGGCAGCCTTGTATTGTCGCCCGATGGTTCGGTATTTGACGAGATGCCATATTTTGAGGAATGCTTGAAAACGTATGATTTAGAGGACGTTGTAGGTTTTTCATTTGCCCAAAAGAGCGGCGCAGTAGGGGATAAACCCTCCTTCGCCAAGGCTACGGCGGGCGAGCAGCCCAAAAACAAAATCCAACTCATCCACGATGCGCTCGTAGTGGGCATCCGCGATTATTTCCAAAAATTGGGTTTCAAAAAGGCAATCCTTGGTCTTTCGGGCGGCATTGACTCTGCGGTGACAGCCGTGCTCGCAGCCAAAGCACTTGGTCCTGAAAACGTGCGCGTACTGCTCATGCCAAGTCAATTCAGCAGTGGCCACTCCGTAGATGATGCGCGGCAATTGGCAGAAACCCTCGGCATTCAATATGACATTGTGGCTATCAAACCTATGTATGATGCCTTTGAAGCGGCACTTGCCCAGCAGTTTGCAGGACAACCGTTCAACGTCACTGAGGAGAACATCCAAGCCCGGGTGCGCGGCACATTACTCATGGCGATGAGCAACAAATTCGGTCATATCTTATTGAATACCACCAACAAAAGCGAAATGTCGGTCGGCTACGGTACGCTTTATGGCGACATGTGCGGCGGCATCGCAGTGCTGGGCGATGTGTACAAAACGGAGATTTACGAGCTGGTAAAATACTTGAACAAAGACGGAGAAGTCGTCCCTCAAAACACCATCACCAAACCGCCTTCTGCCGAACTCCGCCCTGGCCAAAAAGACACCGACAGCCTACCACCCTACGAAGTGCTCGACCCCTTGCTTTTCCAATATATTGAGTGCCGAAAAGGACCAAGCGAATTGATCGCCATGGGTTTTGAAGAGGCTCTAGTAAAGCGTGTGCTTAGAATGGTGAACATCAATGAATTCAAGCGCGAGCAGGCTGCGCCGGTCATCCGGGTTAGCACCAAGGCGTTTGGAATGGGGAGGCGTATGCCTATTGTAGGAAAATATTTGTCCTGAGTCTGTGAATCCAATTAATCCCCAAAACCTTGTGGAAAACTTCGCTCCCGAGTTACTTTCCCAACTTGTATTTTCGCCCACTTTTTTGTACTCCGGAACGCTGTTCCGGTTTCCTAACCTGCACCCGGAACGGAGTTCCGGGGTACTGATATGCGGCTCAAATCATTAGAAATCAAAGGATTCAAATCCTTCGCCAATGAAACCGTGCTCCACTTCAACGCTGATGTGACGGGCGTGGTGGGTCCAAACGGCTCGGGTAAAAGCAATGTGGTGGACGCTATCCGCTGGGTGCTGGGCGAGCAGAAAAGCAGCCAGTTGCGCCTGGATAAAATGGCGTCGATCATATTCAACGGCACCAAAAAGCGCAAGGAAGGCCAGATGGCCCAGGTGACGCTTACGTTTGACAATACCAAAAACGTACTCCCCACGGATTACACCAGCGTCGCCATCAGCCGCATTCTGTACCGAAGCGGCGAGAGCGAATACCGCCTCAATGGTGTCTCCTGCCGACTTAAAGACATTACTTCGCTTTTCCTGGATACGGGCATTGGGCCGGATAGTTACGCCATCATTGCGCTCAATATGGTGGAAGACATGCTTTCCGACCGTGAACAAGCCCGCCGAAAAATGTTCGAGCAAGCCGCCGGAGTAAGCAAATACAAGGCCCGCAAACACGAAACACAGCAAAAACTTGAGGCAACCGCCGCAGACCTTGATAGGGTAGAGGACCTCCTCTTTGAAATCACCGACCAACTCAAAAAACTCGAAAAACAAGCCGATCGCGCCCAAAAATACTACGAACTAAAGGCCGAATACAAAACCATCAGCGTCGAACTGGCGGTCAATAACCTCGCCAGTCACAAAAAACCTACAAGGAACTAGAAGGCCAAATCAAGCGAGAGGAAGACAATTATCGCGGCACCGAGGCCATGACCCGAATGCTCGAAGCAGATACGGAGGCAAAACGCAAAAGCCACACTGACAAGGAAACTAGCCTCAGCGAGCAACAACAGCATGTTAACCAACTAACAGGGCGCATTCGGGGCAAGGAGAACGAAAAAGCAATGTTGGAGCAAAAGCGCTCTTTTGTCAACAACGACCTGCAACGCCTCGGCGACCAAATTGCCAGCAACACCCATACACTTTTGGCCCTTGATTCAGAAATTGAAGGGTATCAAACCGACCTCAATTACGAGCGAAACCTGGAAGGCGACTTTGAAAAAGCACTTGCAGAAGCCCAAAAAGGTCTCGAAAAAGTCCGCTCCGACCACAATCTGATGAAGGGCAATTTGGACGAGTTTGTAAAGGAGCAACAAGCATTTGAGCGGGAAATTGTCGAGTTGGAAAAGACAAAAGCCATTCAGGCCAACCAGATTGAAAATCTCCGCCGGGATGTGGAACGCACCCTTGGAGACATTGCTACACGCCGCGAAGAGATGAAAATGCTGGAGAAAAATCTGGCAGAACAAACAAAAACCGAATCCGCGCAGGCTAAGAAAATCAGTGACTTAGATGCAACAGAGACCAAGCGCAAGGGCAGACTTAGCTGCTGGAGAGCAACAACAGGACGCGCTGGCCAAAAAACTTGCCGATCACAACCGCTCACTCGATGCCCGGAGAAACGAGCACAAATTGACCAAAAGCATGGTCGAATCGCTCGAAGGATTTCCGGAAAGCATCAAATTTTTGAGTCAGGACAAGGAATGGGCCAGGCGTTGCCCCTTGCTGTCTGATATGCTTTATGTCCGCGAGGAGTACAGGATTGTGATCGAAAATTACCTCGAAAATTACCTCAACTATTACGTGGTGCCCAATGCCGCTGAGGCTATGAAAGCCATCGAGTTGCTGGGGCAGAGCCAAAAAGGCCGCGCAAATTTTTTCATGTTGGATGCTTTTCGGGACTATCAGGCTCCGCTCTCGCTTTTGCCCGGTGGAATTCGAGCAGTTGATGTGGTGGAAGTCGAAGCACAGTATCGCCCTTTGATGGAGTTTTTGTTGGAAAATGTGGTCATTTCCGAAGAAGCGGTAACATCTGCGAATTCCAATTCCGAATTGACGATTCTCTCAAAATCGGGCACTTTCGTTAAGCGCAAATTCTCCATGTCGGGTGGTTCGGTTGGGCTTTTTGAAGGCAAAAAAATTGGCCGCAAGAAGAACCTCGAAATCCTTGAAACGGAGATCAAAAAATTAGAAAGCACTGAAAACCAACTCAATACGCAACTCAGCACCCTGCGCACCCACATCTCCGCTTTGCGAAATGCCGACCAATCGGCCATGTTGCAACGGGAGCGCGAAGTACATAACCGCCTTAGTCAGGAAAAGGCCGGGATGCAGGCAAAATTGGACAACATTGCGGCCTTTGTAGCCAATTTTGATGAACAGGCGGGTGATGCCAATCAGCGCATAAAAAATCTGACGGAAAGCAACGCACTGATCGAAACGGTATTGACCAGCAAAACCGCTGCTGCCGAGGCGCTCCGCGAACGCCTTACCAGTGCTGATGGCTCCTTCCGCGATGTAGCAGAACAACTCAGCCACGCCAGTGCCGATTACAACCAAAAAAACATAGAGTTCATCCGGCAGCAAAACAAGGTGAACACACTTCGACAGGAACTTACTTTCCGCGAAAACCGCCGAAATGATCTGCGCCAAACCCTGGCCACAGCACAGACCAATCTTGCGCGAAACAACGACGAAGTTGGCCTTATAGAGGCTGATATCCAACGCATTACGCTGGAATTGACTACCGCCTACACAGAGAAAAAAGAAAAGGAAGCGGCACTCAGTGGGGTAGAACAGGCCTATTTTAAAGCCCGCAACGAAATCCATGAACTGGAGAACAAACAACGCGACAATTTCCGCAAGCAACAAGACTTGCAGGTATTGGTGAACCGGCTGAAAGAAAAGTTCAACGATGTAAAATTTGAGATTACTGCCATCGGCGAGCGGCTGCGGGCGGAGTTTGGCATTGGTGTGAACGATGTGATTAATCAGGAACCAAACCCTGAATATCAACGAGATACGCTCGAACGCGACGTGAATAATCTCAAACGCCGGTTAGACAATTACGGCGAAATAAACCCCATGGCCATCGAGGCGTACAATGAGATAAAAGAGCGCCACGACACCATTGCCGGGCAGCGGGATGATATCCTGACGGCCAAGGAAAATCTGGTGCAAACCATGAAAGAAATCGAGGAAACGGCTACTGCACGCTTCCTCGAATCATTCGCCCAGGTACGGGAGAATTTCATCAATGTATTCAGAACACTTTTCACGGAGGATGATTCTGCTGATTTGCTATTGAGCAACCCGGACAATCCCCTGGATTCGGATATCGTCATCATTGCCAAGCCCAAAGGCAAGCGACCACAAACCATCGCGCAACTATCCGGGGGAGAAAAAACCCTCACGGCCATAGCCCTGCTTTTTGCGCTTTACCTGCTTAAACCTGCGCCCTTCTGCATCTTCGACGAGGTGGATGCCCCGCTGGACGATGCGAATATTGACAAATTCAACCGCATCATCCGTCAGTTCTCCAAGGAATCGCAATTCATCGTGGTGACCCACAACAAAGCGACGATGACGGCAGTTGACACGATTTATGGGGTGTACATGCCCGAGCAGGGCGTTTCGGCGGTTACTCCGGTGGATTTCAGGAAATTGGGGCAGGGGGAAATGGTATTTGAGGCGGGGTGATCACTGGAGTACTGGCCCACCCGCAAGAATTGTGGCGGTCTGATTTTTAGTCAATTTTTTCATTGCTTATGCATTTGAATGTAAACAGATTGCCTATTCTGTTTTAGGTTTTCGACATCCCATTTTTTAGGGTTTTAATTGGCGTTTAATTCCAACGAATTCCTCCGCCGTTGATAGTGGCCGTTTGGCCTTTAGTTAGATTTTTCACGACTATTCAAAATTAATGGTGAGTGCCTATTCTGTTTCAGGTTTTTGGCTTACCCTGTTTGGATTTTTATTTGGCGCTTAATTCCACCGGAATCCGCCGCCATTGATAGTGGATGCTTGGCCTTTGCTTAGTTTTATCATTGTTTGTAATTTTAATTATGAAATGATTCGGTGTGATCCAATTAAATTCATTGGACTATTGGCCCACCCGCAAGAATTGTAGCGGTCTGATTTTTTGTCAATTTTTTCATTGCTTGTTGATTTTGTTTGTGAAAGGATTTGGTGTGATTCATTAGTACTCATTGGATTATTGGCCCACCAGCAAGAATTGTAGCGGTCTGATTTTTGGTCAACTTTTTCATTACATGTTGATTTTGATTGTGAAATGATTCGGTGTGATCCAATTCTATTGAAGTATTGGTCCTCCCGCAAGAATTGTAGCGGTCTGATTTTTAGTCAACTTTTTCATTGTTTAATGCCTTTGAATGTGAATTGATTGCCTACTCTATTCCAGGTTTTCGGCTGCGCCTGTTTGGTTTTTGGATATTCAGTTATTGAACCACTAATCCTGGTCCGCTGCCATTGATGGTAGATGCTTGGCCTTTGCTTAGCTTTTTCATGAATTTTTTTTTAATGGTGATTGCCTACTCTGTTTCAGGTTTTCGGCTGCGCCTGTTTGTTGGGGTTGTAGAGCGTCAGTTGGATAACCACCCCCCTCCCGAGCTACCAATAATGATGGATGCCTGGCCTTTGCTTAGCTTTTTCATGACTTATTTATTTTGATCTTGATTGCCTACTCTATTCCAGGTTTTCGGCTGTCCCTGGTTGTTGGATACCTAGGTGTTTGTTAATTTGGTAACCACCCCCCTGGACTTGGCCTTCCGCCACTGCCATTGATGGTAGATGCTTGTCCTTTGCTCAGTTTTTTCATGACTTTTTATTTTGAAGATGATTGCCTACTCTGTCTCAGGTTTTCGGCTGCCCCTGTGTTTTTTGATGATACAAAGGTCAGGGCCGACTACCGGCCAATGGGTAAAAAAGTATTAAAAAGCATGAAAAAAGGTTGGCGGGGAGATCACAAAATATCGCCCCCAGCCACCCGATGGTATCCTTTTTTCAGGTTCCTGAAAAAATACTGGAGCAGGGTCTTTTCTTCAATAATCACCACCGCAGTACCATCCATTCCGGGCTGAAGAAGCCCTTTTAGCCGCCCGGGATCGCCCAAAGCGACGTAGACGTTATATTGACCGTTCTCATCGGGCGTGAGACTGATTTGACGGATATGACCCGGCACACTGCCGTATTCGTAAAATGGGAAGGAAAGTACTTTTAAGTGGCAAACCTGTTGTGCTTGAAGTTTCCCTACAATGGCTGGCGGACATTTCAAAAAAGCGTAGGTGGCCTCGTTCGCGCTGTTGATTTTAAGCACCGTGGCGCCGCTGTTGATCTCTTTTTCGCCCTCAAACAAAAAAGACACCTTGCCTTCTATGGGGCTTTTGACTACGATAGCGCCTTCTGTGATGTCGCACATGCCAAAAGTATTGGCAATACGGCGACGGGCGAGTTCTAATTTACTCAGTGATTCAGCAGAATCGCCTTGAAAATCGGCCTCAATTTCGCCAATTGGCTTTGGGCAATCTGGTTTTCAATCTGCAACTGGTTGATGGCAGATTGCAGGCGCAGATTTTCCCGGTCGTAGCGCAGTTTTTCCTGCTGTAGGGCATTTTCAGCCTGTTTTTGCTGGTTTTCCTTCTCTGTCATGTCAAATCTAGCCACAGTCTTGCTTTCGTATAGACTTTTGTAGGCTTCTGATTTTTCGGTGGCATCCTTCAATTTGAATTGAAGTTCCTGTTCGTGGGCGGCCCAAGTTTGTTTACTGAGTTCCAATTGCCGCGAATTCGCCTCTATGCTCGCAAGGTTCTGCCGCAAATTTGCACGAACCATATCCAGTTGCCGAAGTGTAGAAGTGTGCCGCGCACCACTAAGGTTTGCCGAATCTTTTATGGCCTCATTGTAATCGTTCAACATGGCCACGATCTCTGGCGAAGTGAGTCTAAGAAGCCGATCGCCAGGCTTTACAGTGTTGCCAGTTTGTACGTATTGCTCCACCAAATAAACGGGAAAGGGGAATTTGTAAACCTCCTCGCGCACATCGTTTTTCAGCACAAAGGGCAACTCGATCTGATCGGGAAATTTGACATAATAGGCTGTCACACACATCAATAGGAACACGGCAACAGCGGCATACAACAGCTTGCGCATGAGCCGCACCCGCAGGTCGCGCACGGGCACATCCGACTCCCAGTACAGTCGGCGGTATTGTTGCGGTTCTAGTTCGTCGGTCTCTTTCATGGCGTTGCTTAGTAGTTCAGATAGGTTCGCATGAAACTGAAATACAGCCCGTCTTCGCGCTGCATAAGGGCCTCGTGGGTTCCTTCCTCTGCAATCTGACCCTCGTCCACCACCCAGATTCGGTCGGCGTTTTTGAGGGTCTGCATTCGGTGCGCGATGCTGATAATGGTTTTGCCTTTGAAATGGGATTTGATGTTGGCCATGATTTTTTGTTCCGATTCAACATCCAACATGCTGCTGGCTTCGTCCAGAATAATCAGGTCCGGGTCGCTCAGGAACAATCGCGCGAAAGCGAGTTTGAGTTGTTGGCCCCCCGAAAGGTTTGCACCATAATCGCCGATCTTGTAATTGTATCCAAGATATTGACCAGCCACAAAATCGTGTAAATCAGCCAGTTTGGCGGCTCGTATCACATCTTCAATGTCTGCATTGAGATTGGCGTAAAGGATGTTTTCCTTGATTGTGCCGTTGAACACATAAATGTCTTGAGGGAAAAGAAACACCTTTTTGCGCAAGGCTGTGGGGTTGATTCGGCGCATATCGGTGTTGCCAAAAACGATATTGCCCTCGTACTCTGTATAAAAATTGACCAGCATCTTGACAAGGGTGCTTTTGCCAGAACCGTTGCGGCCCACGATGCCGATATGTTCGCCTTCGCGGATGCTGAAGTTCAGGTCCTTGAGCACATGTTTTTCCTGGCTTTTGTTGTATTTGAAATTTAAGTTGCTGACATTCAAGGGGAAAGTCTGGAAGTCATTGGCCAAATCAAGTACGGAACTGTTTTCCTCTTCCTGCACCAAAACGTCGTTGAGGCGCGTGATACTGACGGACAACTCGGTAAGGTTGTACCAGATCATGGACAGGTTGTTCAGTGCATTGAGTACAATGATGAATATGGCCGTTATAGCGAGGTATTGGCCAATGGTAATTTCATTGTTGAAGGTCATATAGGCCCCGATCCAAAAAATCCCTACCTGACTGACGTAGTAAATACTGCGTTGCACAGAATGCAGCATAGCACTTTGCTGCTCGGCTTCCATGACCACATTGAGGGTGCGTTTGTATTTGTTTTTCCACTGCCAAAATTTGAAGTTTTCGATGGCGAGCAGTTTCACACTTTGCATCCCAAGCAGGGTGTCCAAAAAGTCCCCTAAGGTTTCGAGGTTGCGGTAAAAAACCTTGTAGGCAAGTGCACGAATTTTGGGCGTGTAATAGATGGTAACCAAACTATAAATCAGAACAAAACCCAAGGCAACGAGACCCAATTTTAAGTTATAAATCAACAAGATAGGTACATAGAACAGAACAAAAAGCAGGTCAACGACGCTCTCGATTACACTCGGATTTACCAGTTGCCGAATAGTGATGTTTTCCTGAAAACGCGCCATGAAATCCTCGCGCTTGTTGTTGTCGTAATATTTCTGGGTAAGGGAAATAAAGTGCTTGAAAAACCGGCTGAAAAAATCCAGTTCAAAATGGACTCGAGCGTGTACAAGGAGTATGTTTCGGACGTACAGCAGGATTACCTGCGTGGCAAAAACGGCGAACATACCCATGAGGATCACCATGAGCATTTTTTTGTTCTGGTTCACCAGTACATTGTCCACAATGGTCTGGGTGAAAAACGGGATGGCCAATCCAAGTGCTTGCAATACCGCGGAGGCAAGCAAAATTTGCCAGATCACCGTGCGGAGCGATTCAAACACAGGTTTATAAAACCTTGCGTATAAGGACTTGCGATGGCTGCGGTATTCCTTGACCGTTTCTTCGAGGTCTTTGTTTTTAAAAATGGCGGGTGTAGGCTCAATGGCCAGAACAATCCCGTTCCATTTTTTCAAAAATTCTGTCTTGCTGATTTTGTCTTTTCCGTAAGCCGGATCGGCGATCCAAACGGTATCCTCCGTAACGCGGTACACCACAATAAAATGAATGCCGCTGTAATGGGCGATGCAGGGCATTTTGATTTCCGCAAAGTTTTCGTACTCCATCTCATACGCATCTGCCTGAAAACCAAACTGTTCGGCTACCTCGGCCATGCTGTACAGGTTTACTCCTGCGGTGTTGGCTTCGGTGAGTTTTGCCAACAGCGATTGGATATTGTAATACCCGTAGTACTTGAAAATCATGGCCAGACAGGTCGGCCCGCACTCCATCATGCCGGTCTGCTGTATGAAAGGGAAGGATTTACGCATCGCTCAATTAATTCGATTGGGTGATTGATTCGATTATTCGATTGGGTGATAGCTCGATTATTCGATTGGTTCCAATATGGGGCGGAGCGCTATGTCTAGCCAATCGAATAATCGAATCAATCAAATAATCGAATCAATTTTTAAGATTGCTTCTTTAAGGCATAGGTAGAAATAATCCTGGATTTGTTCAAAATCAAGTCCCAACCCCTCCATCAATTGTGCCGTGGATTGTTTGTTGTCAATTGCAAATAGGAATTTTTTCCAGGAAGGGTTTTCATCGTCAATTTCATAAACAAGGACTTCATTTTTATTCAAAAACACCTTGCCGCTTGGGTGTTCTTGAACAAGACTGCAACCTTCTGCAAATTGAATGGGACGGCGCAACAGTTCGTGCTCTGGCACGATGTCCAGATTTTTCCGTAACCGATTGCTTGTGGCGGGGTTCATCTCCTTCACCGTCTCCATAACTGTCTGAATTTCATTCTCGTAGCTCATGCTGGCCTCGTCCTGTGTGTGCAGTTTTTCGAGAAGTCCGAGGTTGATCACGTTGAGCAGGTATTGCCAAGTCTTGTGGTCAGGTTCTTGCTCTAGCCTACCGAGCTCTGCAACCAGGGCCTTTTTATCAATGACAGGATGAGGTTCGTTCAAAGGCCCAAGTGCTTCTTCCAGCAAGTCGAGTTTGCGCGGATTAATGAGCGATTTATAGATATCTAATCGGCGGTCGTACATCCAAGTGTTGGCCGGGGCTTTGGGTTTGTTCAGGATGTAATCGGGCAGGTAACGCGCAGCTGGTACGCGCAGGATTTGTTTGTCGTAGAAAAGCTCCCCGTGCAATCTCTCCGGGATATTGTACATAAAGGGTAAAAACCGATGGTCCAGAAAAGGATACCGCGCGCTGTGCCGGTGGGAATATGCCGCTCGGTTTTCGTCCCAAAGCAATACAAACTGGTTGATGTGGACATTGCTTTTGATATAATAGTGCATCGGGTTTTCCTCCATTGTCTGACCGGAAATAGAGGCGACAAAATCCCTTTGCAGAAAATTGCGCGCGCCCCATAAAGCATGGATTCGCTCAGGCAAATGGTGCCACAATTCAGCTTCTTTTACTTTCCCGATCATGTTTTTCCAGCTCTCCTCTCGGGTCTCTGAATCTTCTACGATCCAGCGTGCCAAACCACCGTTGAGTTGGTCGCTGCCAGTGCCTGTCAGGGTGTATGGTATATTGGGATGAAGTCTTCGAATAGCATCGTGCAGGAGGGTTTTGGTCATGGAATCGGTGTGTGCAAAAGGCGATTCGGCACGCCATACCCGTTTTTTCCATAATTCTGAATCTATGGCGAGCCGGTGGTAGGGCACTACGAATTGCGTGTTGCCAAAATGCAGGTCTTTCGCCAGGCGGTCGCAGAGTTCGGTGGTTTCTTCCAGCAGGGTTGTCTGGGTAATGATGGAAAAAGTTTCCAATGGTTTTATGCGGGCTGCCATAGCACAGAGTATGGAGGAATCCAGTCCGCCACTCAGGAAGGAAAATGCTGTGTCCTGGTCCTGAATGCGAATCCGCAGCGCGTCTTCGAGCAATTCTATGTACTCGTCCATAACCTGTTGGGCACGGCGCTCGTCGCCTGCGGAGCTGCTGCCTAGGTATGGATTCCAATAAGTATGTTTTTGAGAAGCCCCTGATTTTAGGTCAATACTCAGCTTAGTCGCTTCCTCCAACAGGAAAATGTCTTTGAACCAGGCGTGGTAGTTCTTTTCGCCGTCGAGCACCACAAAGGGGATGGAGCGCCGGAGCGCGTTTTTCCAATCAATTGTTTTTGGGCAAAGGGGATGTTGCAGCAAGAATTTAATTTCGGAACCGAAAAGCAGAAAGCCCTGTCCCTGATGGTAAAACACCTGTTGGATGCCCATGTGGTCGGTCAGGATCTGGAATTTCTGGCGTCCAGCATCTAAATAACACAGTAAAAACCGGCCATTGAGTTCAGTTGCTGCTGTCTGGAGGCCGACTTGTTCCACCCGATGGTGCAATTGTTCCAATTGTTTTTGCAGGTCTGCAGCGGAGTGGGCGCTGTATAACTCACCGCAGCAGTACAAAATCGAACCATTGGGCATGGTCGAACGGCGAACGTCGCCCATGATCTGAAGCGAAGCGTCTTTGAACACTGGGGCGGTCCCGAATGCTGTCGGAAATTTGGCCCTGAGCGTGTCGAAGTTGAATTCGCTTGTGTTGTCGTGGGTGTTTAAAATGCCGTAAAAACTGTGCATAATTGTAGATGCTTCTGATTTCAATTTAAGCAAACTTCCCGAAAGTTTTAAAACTTTCGGGAAGTTTTAGGCGGTTTCTATTCCAGGTTTTAGGCTGCGCCTGTTTGTTGTTAGTAGGTTTATTGAAGTTTAATTCCTCCGCCATTGACCGTGGCCGTTTGGCCTTTGCTCAGTTTTTTCATGACTTTGTTTATTAAAGTTGGTGACTGCCTACTCTGTTCCAGGTTTTCGGCTGCGCCTGTGTTTGATAATACAAATGTCTTGGGCAATGGGAAGCCAAAAGGTAAATAAGTATTAAAAAGCCTCAATAATGATTACAAAAAGTGCCGGCGAGACTAAGCGTCCGTCCGGCACATATTATTGAAGTTGAATTCCACCTCCATTAATACTGGCTGTTTGGCATTTGCTCAGTTTTTTCATGACTTCGTTTGTTGTTGAATGCCTGCCTGCCGGGAGGCATGGTGACTGCCTACTTTGTTTCAGGTTTTCGGCTGCGCCTGTTTATGGTTCGGTAGATTATTGAAGACTGATCCCTCCGCCATTGATGTTGGCCGTTTGGCCTTTGCTCAGTTTTTTCATGACTTCGTTTGTTGTTGAATGCCTGCCTGCCGGGAGGCATGGTGACTGCCTACTCTGATCCAGGTTTTCGGCTGCGCCTGTTAAAAATCGAGCGGTTTTATTGGAGAGTGACCCCACCGCCATTGATGCTGGCCGTTTGGCCTTTGCTCAGTTTTTTCATGACTTCGTTTGTTGTTGAATGCCTGCCTGCCGGGAGGCATGGTGAATGCCTACTCTGTTTCAGGTTTTTGGCTGCGCCTGTTGTTGGTTAGGTGGATGCTCTTAGTTTAAGGTCCATCCACCGCCATTGATCGTGGCCGTTTGGCCTTTGCTCAATTTTTTCATGACTTTTTTGCTATTAAGGGTGACTGCCTACTCTGTTTCAGGTTTTCGGCTGCGCCTGTTGTTTTGCAAGGAAATTAGTTCACGGTGAACCCTCCGCCGTTGATGCTGGCTGTTTGGCCTTTGCTCAATTTTTTCATGACTTCGTTTATTGTTGATTATGAATGCCTACTCTGATTTAGGTTTTCGGCTGCGCCTGTTGTTTTGTGATGGAATTAGTTCAAGGAGATCCCACCGCCGTTGATGCTGGCCGTTTGGCCTTTGCTCAGTTTTTTCATGACTTCGTTTATTGTTGATTATGAATGCCTACTCTTTTTCAGGTTTTCGGCGGCGCCTGGGTATTGTTTGGGAATTGTTAATTCCATTTAATACTGCCTCCGTTGATGCTGGCCGTTTGGCCTTTGCTCAATTTTTCATGACTTTGTTTGTTGTTGAATGCCTGCCTGCCGGGGGTGGTGACCGCCTCTCTTTCCAGGTTTTCGGCATCCCCTGTTGTTTTGCGAAAGAATTAGTTCACGGTGAATCCGCCGCCGTTGATGCTTGCTGTTTGGCCTTTGCTCAATTTTTTCATGACTTCGTTTATTGTTGAATGCCTGCCTGCCGGGAGGCATGGTGATTGCCTACTCTGTTTCAGGTTTTCGGCTGCGCCTGTTGTTATGCGAGGGAATTAGTTCAAAGTGACTCCGCCTCCGTTGATGCTGGCCGTTTGGCCTTTGCTCAGTTTTTTCATGACTTTGTTTGTTGTTGATTTTGAATGCCTACTCTGTTTCAGGTTTTCGGCTGCGCCTGTTGTTTGCGTGGGAATTAGTTCAAGGGTTGAGTCCGCCTCCGTTGATGCTGGCCGTTTGGCCTTTGCTCAGTTTTTTCATGACTTTGTTTGTTGTTGATTTTGAATGCCTACTCTGTTTCAGGTTTTCGGCTGCGCCTGTTGTTCTTTGATGGTACAAAGGTCAGGGGAGCCAGTAGGCCAAAGAATTAAAGAGTATTAAAATGAATCAAAAAAGGTAAGGATGGTCATGCCTCAATTGAAAGAATCCCCCCCCCCCATTTTTACTACAATTTAGCATAAAAAAAATATTTTCTATATTTGTCCCAGCAGAGAAAGCGTTTGGCGCATCTCTTGACTCTTTTTAATCACACTTTAATTCTTCCTTCGTTTTGAATCTTAAGCAACTTTTCCAGCCATGGATAGGTATATCTATGCTGCTGCTCGGATCCCATCTCGCTTTTGCTCAGTGCGATCCTCCACCCACCATCTGGTTGGTTCCACCACAAACTTCCACAGCCCTGGTGCTCAAATGGCAACCAGTAGCTGGAGCAACCCAATACCAGATTCGATATTGGGAGAACGATGCCTCCGGTGACAAAACCATCGTAGATGATTGTGGGCCAGCACCTTTAACGTTGAGGGGGCTTCGTAAAAACATGACCTACGCCCTCCAAATTCGCTCTAAATGTGGCAGTTCGACTTCAGACTGGAGCACCGCTATTAGTGGCGCAACCATCAACAGCTCGGGATTGTGCAACAACCCACCATCAGGGGTAGTAGTCAGTTCCGGAGCCTCCGACATCAGCCTCCAGTGGGCTAGTACAGGAAGCCACACCATCCGATATCGGCTCGGTGATTCGGGCGATTGGCTGATTCCCGCTGGGGCTTTAACAATTCAAAGCCCTGCATTTATAATTACAGGATTATCGTCCGGAGTGTATCAAGTGGAAATAAAGCGCAATTGCAGCGCCACAGCAGGAGATTATCAAAGACACACCGTTACAGTTGGAGACCCTTGTGCAACTCCCGCCGCTCCTGTGGTAACCGCTAATAACACCAGCGCCTTCGTGGAATTGCCTGCCGCGATGGGCGTAACAGGGTACAACCTGGATTACAGAACAGGTATGACTGGTAATTGGATCAACTCGGGCAGCAATATCATACCCTCCAATTATCTATTAGACCCACCCTTGGCGCCCTCGACCCACTATCAGGTCCAAATTCAGGCTGTTTGCAATGGTGGAACCAGCGGTTTTTCAGCCCCGACTTCATTTACAACGGGTCAACAAACGGGGCCTTGCCTTGCCAATAAAAATGCTGGTAAAAACCTGAGCGCCAATGAGATATTGTTGCTCAACCAAAAACTCAACACCCCAAGCCCGTTTTCATTTGGCTCTATGATTGGTGTAAATGATGGTGGACTCGTATTTCGGTCTTATCAAAATGAAGACAGCAACCAAATTACCCAGCTTACCACTCAATTGAGGAATTTTCATACCATGGATGAAGATTTTGACAATTCCTTGCAGAGTTATAGGAGCAGAACATTAAGCCAAAAGATACCAACCCGGAAGGAACCCCCGCCCACACTGGCTACAACAAAGGTTTGTACACGCTCTACCGCCAAACGCATGGATTTGGCAGTATCACAGGCGCAACGGAACTCCTGCAATACACGCCTCAAACATGGAAAGAGAAAATCTACAAGGAAAGCGATTGGTCGGACGCTGGGCCTGCGGGCATAATGGGCTCTTTTGAGAACTACACCAAAAAGTTCATTGACGAATTTGCGCCCGCCAACGGATCGGGTACGCAGATTCTTGTTTCAAACTTCCAGGTAGGAAACGAACTTTGGGATTATCCTGTGAAAGCCGACTATCACAGCCTTTTACTAGGAGCCAGAAGTGCGTTTATCAACAAATACGGCGAAAAATCTGCCGGTGGATGGAAAATGAAATTGGTCGCGGGCGCTTTTCAAGCCTACCGCGACAACAATTGCAATTCAATCCTGCGCGATTTTTCAAATTGCGGTGGAGCACTCGAACGCCATGATTTTATTGGAGACTATTTAGAAGTTGCAGATTGTGATTTTTTGAAAGATTTGGATGCTGTGGATTGTCACCCTTACAGTTTTAAGCCAGGAACAACCCAATGGACATACCCAGAAGACCCCAACTCGGAAGGCTGGCAAATTCGGAACCTGGCTGCCTGGCTGGATGCAAATAAAAACAGTGCAAATGGCGTCTTGAACACCACGCAATTATGGTCTAGTGAGTACGGATACGACAGTAATCCTGAAACCGGGGTGGGGAGAAGACCCACGCGGCCTACCTTTTGCGGGGATTATTGATGCACAGCCGGTACCACTTCGAAAAAGTGTTTTTTTACAATGCATTTGACGTAGCAAGGCCGAGCGACCAATATTACAATGGCTTGTACAACAGCTCGGGTTTTTGGAGGTTGGGTACGCACCCCGCCAACAGTGCCTGGGCTTCTCCTATTGAAGCACACGGCGCGACTGCCAAACCTGCTTGGTATGGAATGCTGGACTTGAAGTCCCGCTTTGGTGACCATGTCTTTTACAAAGCCCTGGTGGAAGATGCCGATGCGTACGTGTTCCTGATCGCAAAGCCCGATAGCACGGAACCTTACCTTGTGTTTTGGTCGCCACAACAGACAAACGATGCCAATATCAACGAAGATATTTCCCTTAATAAGGTAGTAAACTGGCAAGGCTCCTTGCCTGAAAATTATAAAGTTGATACGACGCTGGCCCAAACATTTGCAGAAAGCACATTCCCAGGGCAATCCTTCACAGCGGCTAACATGATGGAGTGCGGCCTCACCGTTCTTACTGCCATCAGGCGGAGTCCAGCCTTTATTCGTTTAATTCCCTGTACAGTATGCATTGATATCACCGACCCGGGGAGCATTGTCGGGCCAGTAAACAGTAGTGGTAACAGCCCGTTTGATCCTGATCAAATCGCCAATGGCATGGAGGCCAGTGGCGGCAGCGGTGGTAACCTGGAATATCAATGGCAGCAATCTACGGACAACCTCCTTTTCGTGGATATCCCTGGCGCCACAGCGCTGAATTACAATCCACCAAGCCTTACGGTGACCACTTATTACAGGCGTGCTGCCAAACGAAGCGCTTGTACCGAGTTTGAATTTACGCATTCCGTGGCAATTACCGTTTTTTCAAACGCTTGTCCGAACATTGTATCCTTTCAGCGCATCTCACATAATATGGCAGTTTGTAACCCTACAGGGGACTATTTTTATGAAATTGTGCTCGCTCAGGTAGTGACCAACCAAATAATAGCCTTGACCGAATTGCCTACAAATGGACTCCATATCCCTTTGTGTATGCTCAATGGAGTTGCCTTAAATCCTTCGACTTTTTTCGCAATCATGCACTATGTGGACGACAGTTCTTTGGACTGGCATGTTAGGGCCAGCGACGGCATTACCCAAACACTCAGATTGTACTACTGTTGGACAAATACTTACCCAAGCCCTGTGGACTTGACCTCCGCCTCCGCCTTATGCTCTGGGCAAACCGTGCCTTGTGTGGAAGGTTTCAATGTAGCAGACCCCGAAATTGGAGAACGTAGTGAAGCCTATTCAAGCAATACTTCGGAATCCTTCCGATTTTCTGTTGCGCCCAACCCTGGCATGGATCATTTGCTGCTGACATATTCTGGCAAAGCAATGGCTCAGGCTACTTTGCGAATCGTTACGCCATCCGGGCAATGCATTTCTACCCGAAATATTTCGAATTTGGAAGACCAACAGCAATTGGAAATTGATACGAGCGATTTTCCTCCAGGGATTTACTTCTTATCCATGCAAACAGGAATAGAAGTTAAGTGGGTGCTCTGGGAACGGGTCTAAAGTGGCTTAAATTGTCTTCTATTTATCAAAAGCCGCATTTGCTCCGCTCTGGTAAAACACATCTTCTACTTTCGAGCCTGACTTCATCCAGAAGTCAGGCTCTTATTAATTTGTTCCCCCCTTCATGAATTAAAATCAAAACTATCACTCAACTACTTTTCAGCATGTTTGCAATCAAGAAGACCCTAATTTTCGCCTTGCTTTTTTTAGCTGCCGGCG
This sequence comes from Lewinellaceae bacterium, assembly GCA_016708875.1. Taxonomy (GTDB): domain Bacteria; phylum Bacteroidota; class Bacteroidia; order Chitinophagales; family Saprospiraceae; genus M3007. The sequence goes on along the minus strand of JADJFA010000002.1, from coordinate 173,295 downwards.
AATTGTTTGCCACCCATATAGTGGGCGGTGGCATGACTTATGAATGCCTTGGCAACTCCGGCAACGGAAAACTTTATCGCTTCACGATGAAGGTTTATGTGGATTGTATCAACGGCCAAGTGTCCTTCGATGATCCAGCCAACATCGCCATTTACCGAGGCACCGAACAGTCCAACACGCTTTTTGATGACTTCCAGATCTCGCTGGCTTCATTCCAGGACATTACAGTAAACGAACCTGATTGTATTGGCAACCTCCCCGAAATTTGCGTGCAGGAAGGCGTCTACACTTGGGAGAGCGTGTTGCCAGTGAGCAACCAAAGTTATTTTATAGTCTATCAACGCTGCTGCCGTACCAACGCAATTGCGAATATCATAGACCCAGGCGGATCGGGGACAACGTACTCTGTAGAAATCACCCCTTTAGCACAAACATTGTGTAATAATAGCCCCGTATTTAACAACTTCCCTCCGGTGCTCATTTGCAACAACTACCCACTAGAGGTAGACTACTCGGTTACAGATGCGGACGGCGATCTGCTGGTGTACAGCTTTTGTGCACCTTACTTAGGCGGCGGCAATATTGGCGGTGGTTGTAATTCGCCACTCCCCAGCCCGCCCTGTCCTCCACCTTTCGACCTTGCTGCTTTTACAACTCCACTCTATACGGCAGGTGCACCGATGGCTGGCGATCCAGTTGTCCAGATTAATCCGGCCACCGGGGTAATAAGCGGCACACCGCAGATGAACGGACAATTTGTTGTGGGCGTTTGTGTTGAAGAATATCGGAATGGGCAATTGTTGTCCGTTACGCGCCGCGATTTTCAGTTCAACGTTACACCTTGTGCACCACAGGTTACCGCTTTGGTTGATTACGACGAACTGGCTGGCCCCTCGCAATATGTCATCAGAAAGTGCGATGGCACGACCACCGTTACCATCAATAATGAGAGTTTGCCATTGGCCAATATTCAGACTTTTGAGTGGATTTTTGACTTGAATGGCACCATTCTTACAAATAGCACGGATTTCGATATTACAGTCAATTTCCCTGATTTTGGCGTTTACAATGGCATTCTGGTGCTCAATGAAGGGCTGGATTGCGGCGATACCGCGTTTATTAAGGTGGAGTTGTATGAGCCTGCATCGCTTGATCTTGGTCCAGATATTCTTGTATGTGATGACAGCACCATCGTACTTGATGCCGGAACCGGTTTTGTATCGTACCAATGGCAGGACGGCTCTACCGGCCAGACATTCAGTGCTACTACTACGGGTCTTTACGAACTTGCGGCGACAGATGCCTGCGGTAATGTGCTTAACGATGCCGTGCAGATTACGCTCAGCCAAATTCCTGAGCTTCAATTACCGGATTTAAGTCTGTGCCCTGGCGAATCCACCACCGTAAGTGTACCTGGCTTTGTGCAGTATACCTGGACACCAGCTGGTGGGCTAAGTTGTACCGATTGCGGTACCGTTACGATCCAGCCTACGGCAAGCACAAGCTACTCCGTTGCTGCTGTAAATCAGGACGGATGCGCTACGCAAGGCAGTTTTGATGTTACCGTGCTTCCTACACCAATGGTTACCCGCGTGATTCAGTTCTATTCCAACCAATCCGTAACCCTTGGAGGCCAAACGTACACACAGTCCGGTACGGTAGTGCTTACAGTTCCATCCACTACAGGTGGTTGCGATTCTTTGAATACCTATATCTTAGAACTCATACCAACCACGCTAGACCTCCAATGTCCTGCTAATCTGACAGTTGCGCTGCCCAACAATGCCAGCAACGTGCCAGTGAACTATGCCCAGCCTACGGCCACTACTGACTGCCCCGGAGCGCCGCCAACGATCACTTTGACCCAAGGGCTTGCGTCGGGAGGAAACTTCCCACCTGGGCTTACTACTGTCTGCTTTGAAGCCAACAATACCTGTAACAACGTAGACAATTGTTGTTTCACGGTCTTGGTAAGCACACTTGACCTGGTTTGTCCTCCCAATTTGACGGTCGCACTTCCAAACAATGCCGCCACGGTTCCAGTAAACTATGCTCAACCAACGGTTACTACCAACTGCCCCGATGGAACTCCTGCGATTCAGTTGACACAAGGACTCGCATCTGGCGGGAATTTCGCAGCAGGCGTGAACACCATTTGTTACGAAGCCACTAATACATGTGGTAACAGCAAGTCGTGTTGCTTCACAGCAACTGTCACAACGCTTAGCATCCAATGCCCAGCCAACGTGACGGTACAACTTCCAGTTGCCGCTACTACCGTTCCAGTGAACTACAATGCGCCCACTACGGCTACCAATTGTCCGGGCGCCGCTCCAACCGTGAGTCTCCTGCAAGGACAGCCAAGCGGAGGTGCTTTTGGATTGGGGCTAAACCAGGTATGTTATCAAGCCAGCAATACTTGTGGAAACCAGACTTCTTGCTGCTTCAATGTTACGGTATTGCAGTCCGCAGCACCTTGTGATATCAAGAATATTGGTTGCATGAAGTACGAGTTGCTTGATATCCGTTTGGATTCCATTGATCAGCCAAGGTTCCGCATTCGTGTAACCAACTTCTGTGCTTCCGAATTGGATTATGCGATGATCGAATTGCCACCTGGCGTTGTTGGGGTGACGCCTGTAAATGGTAGTATCTACACCGCGCCCAACACGGGAAATCAATATTTGGTGCGCAATCCGAATGCCTCTCCGTTCTATTCTACCCGGTATCGTTCAGTGGGCACAGGAATCAACAACGGTCAGGCGGACGTGTTGGAGCAACGACTGCCACAACAGTCCTTTCCGAATAACTACATCCACATGAACGCCAAGCTTAAAAACGGCCAGTCGTTCGAAGCCTATCTCAATACGTTCTACTGCCCTGTGCAGCCTTGGGCCGGATCGAAGTTGGAAGAAGGATTTGAGCGTGAGGAGATGGATGCGGAGCGTTCAACATTCTCCATTCGGCCAAACCCAACAGATGGGGTCCTGTATGTAGATCTTAGCGAATGGCTGGGTCACTCGGCACAAGTTCAGGTGCTGAACGCACAGGGCCAATTGGTCTTAAATCGCCGATATGAGGCTGGAAATGAATGGCTTGAAATAAATCTTGATGGCACGCTAGCCAATGGACTTTACTACCTTGTAGTACACCCAGAGGGTGGGGAAAAGGTAGCGACTAAGTTTGTGTTGGAGCGCTAAGTGGATTTTCGCTGCGCTTCTTGCGTGGTAATTTTATCTATATTATTAGCATGGGCTATTCCGGATTCGGGGTGGCCCATGCTTTTTTTGTTCATTCAGCCATTACCAAACTTGAATTGTCTTCCTGTCGGGACCTGTCCGCATCAAGTGCGCTTTGGCCGAGTGCTTGCCCATTTGGGATTTCCTTTCAGTGCAAGCACTCGGCCAAAGCGCACTTGATGTGGACAGGTCCCGACAGGAAGACAATTCAGATATAGTTTGATATCGTAAATATTTCTCGGTAGTGCCAACTAGCCTTTGCATGGCGGCATTACATCGTCAACCTTCCCATTACAATCATTGTCTTTCCCATCGCATTTTTCCACGGAGCCGGGATAAACTGTGGGATTGTTGTCGTCACAGTCCTCATAACTAAAGAACCCGTCGCGGTCGCGATCTTTGTAAAAATAGGTTTTGGCCAACTGAAACGCTCCTATTCCGACTTCGTCGCCAATTAGCCGTCCGGGTATATCGTCGAAAGGTGTGTTGGCGCCAGCCCAGATACGTGATAGACTTGCCTGATCGGCGGCGTCTCGATAAGTGGCCCATTGCAAGGAAACATCCGTGTTGGGCCCCTTCTCAATGCGCAGAAATTGGCTGTCGGCTTTTACTGTAAACTCACCCATGCCGCCCGGGAAATAGACATCGCCTGTCAGTAAACTGAGTGCCTCTGCTGCCGAGTGGGAAAAGACGGCGTGTCCCGAAACAAACCCGGCAAATGGCGGAGAAATGAAAGTTTTAGGCTGGTAAGGAAACCAGTTTTCCCCCAACACCCATCCTACACCAGCAGTTTGGGTTTTCGCGTCGGTCACTGCGAAGGGGCCTTTCCAGGCGTAAAACTTGATTTTGCCAATATTTACATTTTTGGGGCCGGCCAGGGGATCACCCTTTTGTACCAACTCAATTCGTCCGGGCATCAGCGGAATGCCTGCCGGATGATAGGAAGGCAGTTCGGGATTGGTGCTTTGACCACGGGTAGCCATATAGCGCAGGGCTGTGATGGGTCGTGCGCTGTCATACATACCCTTTATGCCCCAGGCTGCTATGGCTGCATCGTGCAGAGCGGCGCCGAGAGTAAAACAGCTTTTGACATCCCACTCGAGATCATTCATCAGACGGTCTTTACCATTGAATTTTTTAACCAACTGCGGCTGGTCGTTGACGTAGTTCAACAACGCCAGCCAATGCCCGGGCGGAGTTTCTTCGTTTGGGCCTTCCGCCCAATATTGTACTGCGGCACGGATATAATCTCCGCGCGGCGTCATTTTGGAAGTGTATGCTTGTCCGGAGTGGGGGTTAACCGTATGCCCAATGCCAGGGTTTCGACCAGTGTGAAGATCATAAAATTCAGACAATTCCGACAGGTTTCGGGGGTAGCGTTGCACATTTCCCATGCTCCTTGGGGAAACATCCCAGCGGGTGGTATCGTCGGGATTCAACAACGCAGACCAGTTGGCCACCAGCGCATAATTCCACATATAGTCCTTTGACGTGCCGCCGCCTCCGAGCGTGTCCAGGCGTGGGAAAAAGTCCTTTCCTGGGTCATGATAGAGTATGTATTCATGCCCGTCGCGGCGATGTATTTTCCGGTTTTGCCTTTTCAGGCCAAAGGGTTTTACTTTTCCCCAATGGGAGCCTTGAAAGCTTTGAGTGCCTGTGAACCTGCGGCGGCCGTTTTCGTCTACAGAGTCTATCAGCGTGGAATAGGAGCGGCCCAGGCAATTGCATTCCAATACGGGGTAACCATCCAGATCAATAGGAGTTTTCAATTGGAGGGCTTGCCAGTGGTTGGGATCAACACCTTCGTCTGGGCCGGCAGCAACTACCGCCAAGGGCGGGTTATTGGGTCGGTAAGTAGTATCCTGATAGTTGTTTCCTTCGTGGGCGCCATCCTGTCCCCCCATTTGCAGGACACATTGGGCGATATAAACCCCAAGCGCTGCTGGTGAGCCAGTAGTATAATCAGAGGAATAATTGCGCGGATCATAGCCAAGTTTCTTCATAACATCCCGGAATCGGCTCACTGTGAGGGTGCTTTGAGGGGAATTCGCAAACCGGGCCATCAAAAAGCGGTAGGCAGCATAACTCATGGCTTCTTTACGTGCCGCTTCTACATCTGCGGGCTTCGGAAAGTTATTGCATGGGCAAGTAAAACCGTTTACGTTTTTGCCAAGCAAATAGGGGCTGGCTTCATTGTCATAAGCAGCCCAGGCATCATACATGGCTACGGAAAAATGAAAAATATTGCGGGCCTGAACATGGGGGCGGGCCAGGTCTTCTCGCATGCTTTGCAACAGTGCCTCATTCCATTCGCGTGCGACCGAGTGCTGCGCGGCAAGTGCTTGGGAAAAAAATGCCACTACAAAAAGCACGGCGAATTGTTTGAAAAGCGGGTAATGCATGACGCAGGTAGTATGGATTTTGAACAAGGTAACAAAGCAGGCAAAGGTACGGTTCGGCTGTTGTTTCGATGGTTGCTTGTTGCTGACTTGAGCCAACAAGCAAATACTGATGGAAGTGGAACACCTATCATGGCATCATCTGGCAGTTTTTACATCTGCTTTACAATAATTTACATGCATTCAGGCCTCGTCGAAACAAGCTTGCTGCACCTTTGATCAAAAATAAAAGGTTTCCTTATGATGAACGTAAATACACGCTGTTTGATCGTTTTAAGTTGCTGCTGTTTCCTCGCCTGTGGACTTAATAAGCCCGCCCACACTTCTTCGGAAAAATCAAAAGAAAGTGTTGTCAAAACCGGGCAGTTGTCCATTGTGCAAAAACTGAAAGAATTTGACCATCTGCCTGTAGAGGAAAGGGTCGCCCTCTACTACAAGATAAAAAAGGAGAGCCCTGACGCCTATAATTTTAAGAACGAGGATGAACTTACCATGTATGGCTATTCCTTCTTGTGGGATAATAAAATGGTGGAGGCCCTGGCAATTTTCAAGCTGATCGTAGCAGAATTTTCAGGTAATTCCAATCCTTACGACAGTCTCGGGGAGGCATATATGAAAAATGGGGACATGGAACTGGCTCTGGCAAATTATGAAAAGTCACTGGCACTCAATCCCGATAATTTTAACGCGGAAGACCAGATTGAACGCATCAAACACCCCGAAAAAGTGCCTGAAAAACCTGCCGATAAGTTTGCAAAGGTGTTTTCCGTTGAAGCATACAAGGCAGATTTAGATCAATTGGGCAACACCCTGCTCAAAGTTCATCCCAATGCACTCAAATTTATCTCCAAAGAAGCATTTTGGAAAGCTATTGAAGAGAAAAAAGCCCTGGTTACGGACCTTACAACGTACAGCGAATTCGTGTGGCATTGCAGCGAGATAATCGCCAATGTACATTGTTCGCACACCGGCATGGGGAGTTTTTATCCTGAGCATGAAATGTTGCCGCCTGCATTAAAATTCCCACTGCAAACCCGTTGGGTAAACGATCAATTGTTTGTGCTTGAACCATTTAACAATGCGGCGAAAGTGAAGATTAAAGACGAAATATTGAGCATAAATGGAGTTGCAGTTTCCAAAATTGTCAATGACGTCTACAAGCATATTCCAGCGCAAGGCTATATAAAAACCACCAAAAAACACTTTTTCAATTGGTGGTCTTCCAGCATAATTCCCTATACACTTGGTTTTCCAAACACCTATGAAATAGTGCTCAAAGGTGTGGAAGCGCCCATCGTATTAAACCAAGCCGAAACGCTAAAAGACCCATTTAGAGACGTATCTATACAGCGTTGTAAGGACAATTTATGTCTTGAAGTACTTAAAGAGGATAAAACGGCCATTCTGACCATTTCCTCCTTCAATTATTACCCATGGAACAATCTGGACGTGTTTAAAAATTTCATAGACAGCAGTTTTACAGTAATAAATCAAAAAGGCATAAAAAACCTCGTCATAGACGTTCGTATTAATGGAGGCGGTTCTCAGCAATCCAGTATTCATTTGTTGCGGTATTTGGTAGACAAACCTTTTGTCTATTATTCAAATGCTCAGTTTGAGGGCAAACTGGCAAAAATTGATGGCGAAGAAGTCATCACGCCTTTTAAAAACCGTTTTAAAGGGAAATGCTATTTTATGATAGATGGACTTGGGAATTCTACCACGGGGCATTTTATGTCGCTGGTTAAAGTATTCAACCTGGGGACCATTGTAGGAGAAGACCTTGGGTCCAATCAATTTTGCTCGGCAGGACAGAAAATTTGCAGGCTCTCGAAAACGAAACTGGAATATTATGTGGCGAACAATACACATGAATCCACGGCTACCTCCCTGCCAGATGAAGTGGGTATATTGCCTGATCACTATGTCACGCAAAACATTGATGAATATTTAAACAAGGTAGATGCGGTGAAAGCGTTCACCCTTAAACTTATTCAAAATCAGCATTGATAAAATAAAAAATCCAATGCTCAATTGGAATGCAGTACTGCCCGTCTAACCCGTTTTAAGCCAGCCCGTTATGCTCATCCGAGGCGCATGCGTGGTTAATACCTCGTGTTCCAATTCACTGCTTTTAAAAAATACGCAGGTGCCATTCTGTGGCGCAATCGTTTGAATGTGATCTTCATGGAAGATGCACAATTCTCCGCCATCTTTTGCCTGCCAGTCTGCATTCAAGTACATAATGATTGAAAAAGCACGGCCTTTATTGCTGCGGAATTGGTCCAGGTGTTTTTTGTAAAAACTACCCGTTTCGTACAGCGCATAATGGAATTCATAGCCGGTAATTCCCGTGTAACAGGTTCGGTTAAGGTACTGGACGAAATTGTCCATCAGTTTGAAGAACCTGTCCTCTGATGGGTCATTGTGCTCAGGATCAAGCCAGTAAATCTTATCGCTTCTGATCAGTTTGTCATGCGTGAGCAGCGCTTCATTTCCGATACCTGCGGCCAGGAGTTGGTTGCCTGAATAAAGGCCGTGAAGGTTTTCTTTCAACAGAGCGGCCAAAGGCACATCCAGGAAGTTATTGGCAATGCCAACTTTATCCGCTAAATAACTGTCAATCAGGCTATTGAAAATGGTTTCCAAAAGGAATCATGGTAGAAAATCGTGGCATAAAACCAGGATTTCAACAAGGTAGGACATATCCTTAAAAGGGACTGTTTTGTTCTTTGGTGCGGCGTTCCATATTCTGGTCGGAAAGCAATTGACTTTGAAATACCGCTTGTAACTTCGCCCGTTCAAACCAATCTTGTGCGCCGCAAATTCCTCTGTATCCTGCTTTTAACCTGCCTGACAGCCCCTGTGCTCGTCAGTTACGGCTGGTTGCACTATCAAAAAACGCTGGTCAGAAAACAGGTGAAAAGGCAACTCATTGCCGGTTTGGGCGATGATGCACTGGTTTTGCTGAGATTTACCGTTTCGGAATCCCAAACCAAGCTTCGTTGGGAGCACGCACGAGAATTTGAGTATCAAGGCCAGATGTACGATGTTGTCAGAACGGAGACCAATGGCGATACGATTTTCTTCCATTGTTGGTGGGATAGAGAAGAAACGGAGCTTAACCGAGAGATAAAAAAACTGACCGCCAGTAATTTTGAAAAGAACCCCGGCAACCAGAAAACCAAGGAACGCTTGGCACATTTTTTCAAATCGCTCTACAGTTTTGAAGGGACAAACTGGCCAATTATCGTGCTTTTAATTGAAGCAAAACAAGAAATCCCTGGCGCCCTTTTCTCGCTCAAACCAATCTTAAGCCCACCTCCCTCGCCGCCTCCAGAGATAGGTTAATTCCATTCAAAGTATCAGGTTCATTGCTTGCCATGCACATGGCGAGATGCTCCTATTTTCCACAAAATGGTTTAACTTATAACATCGCAATGAAAAGAATAATACTGTGCTGCCTATTCCTGGGCGCAACTAAGATTGCATTTGCTCAGGTAGTCAACATAAAAGACCAGCAAAGTGGCCAGCCCGTAGAAGCGGCCTCCATTGTTTCTGCAAGCCCCAGAGAATTAACCACAACCAATGCAAAAGGCCAGGCGGATATCTCCGTTTTCAAAGGCGCGGAGATCATTGAAATACGCGCCTTGGGATATGAAACCGCCCAAACAAGTTACGCGGCACTCGAGACCACCAAATTTGAGTTTTTGCTCCTTGAATCCACCCTCAATTTTGACGAAGTGATTGTTTCCGCCACGCGCTGGAATCAGGCTGCAAAGGACATCCCAACCAAGGTTATTTCCATTTCGCCCAAAGATATTGCGCTGCAAAACCCACAGACAGCGGCCGATATGTTGGCCAATTCCGGCTATGTCTTTATGCAAAAAAGCCAACAGGGTGGAGGTAGCCCGATGATTCGCGGTTTTGCCACCAATCGTCTGATTTACACCATTGATGGAGTGCGTATGAACACTGCAATTTTTCGGGGCGGAAACATTCAAAATGTTATCTCACTCGATCCTTTTGCTACCGAAAAAGCGGAAGTCGGCTTCGGTCCAAGTTCTGTTATTTATGGCAGCGATGCCATTGGCGGGGTGATGAGTTTCCAAACCCTTACCCCCCAATTGTCGCTCAATAATTCCACACTGATTACTGGAAAGGCCGTGACACGCTATTCCTCTGCTAATCAGGAGAAAACAGGGCATTTTGACATCAATGTCGGTTGGAAAAAATGGGCCATGGTCAGCAGCATCAGTTCCAACAATTTTGGCGATTTGAAAATGGGCAGCGATGGCCCGAAGGAATACCTGCGTCCATTTTATGTGCAGCGACAGGGCGATGCTGATGTGGTGGTGGGCAATGATGATCCGCGCATTCAGCGACCTTCAGGGTATTCCCAAATCAACATGATGCAAAAACTGCGGTACACGCCCAATGAAAAATGGGATTTTCAATACGGATTCCATCATTCTGAATCTTCTGAATATTCCCGCTACGACCGGCACATCCGTTACCGAAGCAACGGCCAGCCCCGTTACGGTGAATGGGCTTACGGACCCCAAAAGTGGAACATGAACAACCTGAACATCTCGCACAACGGATCCAATGGGTTGTACGATCAGGCGACGCTACGTGCCGCCCGCCAGTTCTTTGAAGAAAGCCGGATTGACAGGAATATCAATGATAATGAACGCCATATCAGAATAGAAGAAGTCATTGCTAATTCTGTAAACCTTGACTTCAATAAGTCCATCGGTAGCAAAAACAGATTGTTTTACGGTGCTGAATTTGTGCACAACGATGTCAATTCCACGGGGATTGACGAGGATATTTCAACCGGGGTGACTGCAAATGGGCCTGCTCGTTATCCCAAGTCAACATGGGCTTCTTTTGGCGCATATCTTTCAGACCAGTTTTTGGTTTCTGACAAATTCACGGTGCAGGCAGGGATGCGTTATAGTCAATTCAGCCTGGATGCTACGTTTGACACGACGTTCTACAAATTTCCTTTTGTGGAAGCCAGCCTGAACAACGGCGCATTGACCGGAAGCCTTGGCTTTGTTTTCCGACCCACAAAAGAATGGGTGATTTCAGCAAATGGCGCTACCGCTTTTCGCTCCCCAAACGTGGACGATATAGGCAAGGTGTTCGATTCTGAGCCGGGGGCTGTGGTAATTCCCAACCCTGATTTGAAGGCAGAATATGCCTTTAGCGGAGATGTTGGAATTGCCAAGGTGTTTGGCGGATTTTTGAAAATTGACCTCACCGGATATTACACCAATCTTCAAAACGCCATGGTTCGCCGCGATTTCACTTTAAATGGGCAGGATAGTATTGATTATGACGGCAGTTTGAGTCAGGTGCAGGCCATTCAAAACGCAGCTGTGGCAACCGTGTACGGCATTCAAGCCGGCATAGAAGCAAAATTTGGAAAAGGTTTCGGTTTTTCAACTGATTTCAACTACCAAAATGGAAAGGAAGAACTGGATAATGGAACCACCAGTCCGTCGCGTCATGCTGCGCCCTGGTTTGGCATTTCAAGGCTGACCTATGCTGCGGAAAACCTCAGTTTGCAGTTTTCTGCGGAATATAGTGGCGAAAAGACGTTTGCAGATATGCCAACAGAAGAGAAAGGGAAACCTGAAATTTACGCATTTGACCCTGACGGAAATCCCTATTCTCCGGGTTGGTACTCGCTGAATTTCAATGCGATGTACCGGTTTACGGATCACTTGAGCGTCAGTGCGGGAATAGAAAACCTGAGCGATCAGCGCTACCGGCCATTTAGCTCGGGGATTGTGGCGCCGGGAAGAAATTTTATTTTATCGCTTCGGGCGAATTTTTAATCCACATCCATAAAGCGTCTGCTTGCTTGCCTTGTGAGTAAGCAGACGCAATTCATTCGGTCGGTCTGTTATTTTAGCCTACCCAGCACCTCTTTCATTCTCCTTATCGCCTCTCTTAATTGATCTTCCGAAGCGGCATAACTCAGTCGAAAACAATTCGGGTCGCCAAATGCCGCGCCGGATACCAGCCCTACGTAGGCACTGGTCATCACGTAATCGCAAAAATCGTCGGCATCTTTTATAACCGTGTGGCCGTCTGTTTTGCCAAAATAACTGCTCACATCGGGGAAAATGTAAAAAGCCCCGTCGGGATGGTTGGCGCGGATTCCAGGTATTTCTTCTATCATCGAAAGAATGATATCGCGCCGCTCCCGGAAGGCTTCGCGCATCGCCTCCGTTGGACCCAGGTCAGACATAAGTGCCACAGCGCCAGCCTTTTGGCTGAAAGAGGCTGCGCCACTTGTCACCTGTCCCTGAATCTTGGCGCAAGCATCAGCCACGTATTTTGGTGCGCCTATGTAGCCCAGCCGCCAGCCCGTCATGGCAAAACCTTTTGCAAAACCGTTCACGGTTACGGTGCGGTCTTTTACCTGCGGGAACGAGCCGATGCTGACGTGCTCATGGGTAAAATTGATGTATTCGTAAATCTCGTCGCTCACCACCAATACATGGTCGTGCGGGGCGAGCACATTGGCATAAGCCTCCAGTTCTTCTCGGGTGAAAACGGTACCTGTTGGGTTGCAAGGCGAAGAAAACAGCACGAACTTGGTGCGGGGTGTAATTGCGTCAGCCAATTGTTGGGGCGTGGGCTTGAAATCGCGTTCCACACCTGCGTAAACACACACGGGCACACCGCCAGAAAGTTTCACGATTTCAATATAAGACACCCAATAAGGCGAGAACAGCACCACTTCGTCGCCGGGATTAAGCAGTGCCTGGCAAAGATTGTAAATGCTCTGCTTGGCCCCATTGCTGACTACAATTTGTTCCGGGCGGTAATCCAGATTATTGTCGCGCTTGAATTTTTCGCTGATGGCCTTGGTCAGTTCGGGCAGGCCAGCCACCGGGGTATATTTGGTATAGCCGTCTTTGAGTGCCTGATATGCGGCCTCTTTGATGTGATCGGGCGTGTCGAAATCAGGTTCTCCAAGGCTCAGGCTGATGACATCGTGGCCCAGTGCCTTTAGTTCTCGACCCATTCGGGCCATTTTGAGGGTTTCAGATTCGGCGAGGTTCTGGACGCGCTCGGAGAGCATTGTGTGGTTGGAACTCATGTTTGTCTTAGAATAAGGCGCAAATCTACGCTTACCTTGTCAAATTTAAGGGTTCCTTGAATTCCAAAAGTATGGGAGCGTTAAGTGTGCCCTGGAATTTGACCCAAGTGCTGGTCTCATTTCAGTAAATTTGCTAACAACAGGCTTTTCTTTCAAACGAACTTCGCATATTTGCCTCGCTATGGATTTTGAAACCAACCCGCAGATTGCGCAGAACGATGCTCCCGAACACAAAAACTGGAAGTTCAAAGAGCTTAAAATCTACTCGTCCACCGAATGGCTGGCCGACAATAAGAAAAAATACCGCCAGGTGTTCGACCGCTTGGAGACGACCTATATGTACGCCGAACTCTCGTTTCACAACAAACAGTTCGACCTGGATGATTGGGAAGTGAATGTCGAACTCCGTTGTTACACCGTTAAAAAACAGCGAAAGGAACTCTGCATCCTGCCTTTTCAGCGCAAAGTCAGCAAATTCGACCCCGTTGGTTATATCCGGGAAGGTTGGGGCAATAAGCAGGAAGGTGTATTTTGGAAAAAAGGCGCCTATGTTTGGGAGGCTTGGATTGAAGGCGAAAAGGTAGGGTCCAAAAACTTCTACGTCGAGGATGCTGGTCGGCCCATTTCACGGGGCGACAATCCCTATTGTAAAATCAGCTCCCTCAAAATGTACGAGGGCCCCTACGACGACACTCCCGAATTCGAGCGCAACTACCTCAAGCGTTTTCACGACGAAGAAACCCGCTACGTTTATGCAGAGTTGATGCTCAAAAACGTCTTGCTCAGTAAAGCCTGGCAGTGTGAGGTGTTCATCAAATTCTACAACAATGCCCGCGAATTGAAGGGTCAAGTGGTGCGTTTGCACGGGGTCCAAAAAGGCGACGATGGGGTGAAAATCACCGCCGGTTGGGGCTCCAACGTGAAAGGGTCCTGGCGTCGTGACCGCTACACCGCTGAGGTTGTGTTCATGGATCAAACCCTGGCCGTCATGCCCTTCGACGTGGCGGAGGATTGGGATTACGGTACACACCCGGTCTACCTCCCCGAAAAAGGATTGCAAGTTTTCCTCGAGCCTGAGCCGGAAGACGTAGAGACTTTTGAAGAGGTTTTGGTAAAACTCGACGCACTCATCGGACTAGCAGAGGTGAAAGTGAAAGTCCGCGAACACGCACAATACATTCAGTTCCTGCAACTTAGGAAAGAAAAAGGATTTGCGGAAAAAGACGGCATCAACGTGCATTCCGTCTTCAGTGGCAACCCTGGCACCGGCAAAACCACCGTGGCCAAAATGATGGGCCGCCTCTACAAAAAGATGGGGCTGCTATCCAAGGGGCACGTGCACGAGGTGGACCGCTCTGATTTGGTAGGCGAATACATTGGCCAAACGGCTCCGAAAGTCAAGGATGCGATCGAGATGGCGCGTGGCGGTGTCCTGTTCATTGATGAAGCATACGCGCTCGCTCGCAGCCCGGAGGACAGCAAGGATTTTGGCCGCGAGGCGGTTGAAATTTTGGTACGCGAACTTTCCAACGGCCCAGGCGACCTCGCCATTATCGTGGCGGGCTACCCCAAGGAGATGAAAACTTTCCTTGACTCCAATCCCGGTCTTCGCAGTCGCTTCAAGCTCAGTTTCGAGTTTGCCGACTACCTCCCGCAGGAACTTGCCCAGATTGCCGAATACGCCTCCAAAGAGAAAGAAGTTACCCTCGCCAAAGAAGCCAAAGACCTTGTGGATGAGATAATTACAGAGGCATTCCGCTCCCGCGACCGTGCTTTTGGAAACGCACGTTTCGTGCATGATTTGGTGGACAAAGCCAAAATTCAACTTGGCCTGCGTCTCATGGCCATGCCCAATGTGCGCAACCTCAGTCCCGAAGCCCTCACTGTAGTACTTCGCGAGGACGTGGAAAAAGTGCAAGTCTTCCGCAAAAAAGCATTGCCCAATATCCCAGTGGACGAGAAACTCCTTGCCGCCACGCTCCATGAACTGGACAGTCTCATTGGTATGCAGGCCATTAAACGCGACATCCGCGAACTGGTGGACCTCGTGCGTTTTTACCGCGAAAGCGGACGCGATGTGTTGGGGCGTTTTTACCTGCACACGGTGTTCGTTGGCAATCCCGGCACGGGCAAAACCACCGTGGCGCGGATCCTGACCAAAATTTATAAAGCCCTCGGCGTACTCGAACGTGGACATACCGTTGAGACCGACCGTCAGGGCTTGGTAGCAGGTTTCGTGGGCCAAACAGCGATCAAAACCGCCGAACGCATCGAAGAATCCATTGGTGGGGTGTTGTTTATTGACGAAGCCTACGCGCTCAGCGCTGCGGCTTCTCGCGGCACCCAAGGGGATTTTGGCGACGAAGCCATTCAGACCCTGCTCAAACGTATGGAAGATCGGCGTGGTGAATTCTTTGTTTTTGTAGCCGGTTACCCGGAAAACATGGATAACTTCTTGAAAGCCAACCCTGGTCTTGCCAGTCGTTTCGACAAAGTGCTGCGCTTTGAAGATTACTCGCCAGAAGAATTGCTGGAAATCGCGCTGTACATGTTCCGACAGGAAAAATACCAGGTGGAGGAAGAAGCCCGCGAACACCTTGGGAAGTACATGACTTTCCTGCACCAGTTCCGCGACAAATACTTTGGCAATGCCCGGACTGTTCGTCAGGTGGTGATGGAAGCCATCAAGAATCAGAACCTCCGCGCTTCTGCTGCCCGCATTACGGAAGAGCCGGAATTGCATACGCTGAAACTGGACGATGTGGCAACGTTTACGTTTGACAAGGACAAGTTGAACTTGTTTGTAAGGCGGGGGATTGGGTTTGGGAGGTGAGAATCACTTCAACTGCACATGCACATGGTCATCATGCCTCGCCGAAAAGCAATCCTGTGGAACGATATTCTTATACTGCTGCAAACCAAAGCGTTCTTTAAGATGCGGTTGAATCAGGATTCTCCCAAAACCGGGATGCGCTGCGATTAAGCGCATTAATTCGCCGGTTCTCGCTTCATCAAAGGCGTATCTATTTTTATTGCAACCCCAACTGGCGAAGGTTCCATCATACCCGATGTACCAATAGCCTTGCGACTTACAATGATTTGAATAATCGAACTCGCCAGGCTTCGCTTCCGCCCAAAGTCCATAACCATGCGGCGAAGGATTTTTTCCGGATTGGAACACCCGTTTTCGCGTTTTTCCAATAAAAAGTAATGTCAATGGATTTCCCGATATCGTGCGTCAGGTGCGGGTGGAGTGGATATCCATCAATGAAGGGGAAATTTGCATCCATGAACCAGATGGCGGCACCGGGATATTTTTCCTGTATTTGCTCGGCCACCTCTTCAAGAGCTTGGAGAAGCCCCGGCTTGACGTACGTACGGTTAAAGAAACTATATACCCGGTTTTCAGGCTCTAAATGCGGGTTGGAAAAAACGGGCAATGGCACCCGGTCAAAGTAGTACTTTGCAATAGGTGGAACTATAAAAATCGTCGTCAGGGTATAGAGAATAATGAAAATCCCCCAACGAAGTCCCCAAATCCGACGTCGTTTTTGAACCATATGATTTAAGTAAAGGCTTAAAAGCCAAATCAGCCCCCCAATTTGGGTCAATAGGGTCAGCAAGCCAAAAAACAACGTGTGGCGGAAAATACGAAAAGTCGGTTTCACTGAAGAAGCGTGTGTTTGTATGAAATAAGTGCCGATTAAAGCAAAATCTTTAATCAGTACAACACAACTTCAAGCACAATAGTTTGGCGACTCATTCCCCCGGTATCGCTTCAATCAAACGCTTCACCTACTCCCGCTCCGGGTTTTTGTAAATGTCCTCAGGGTATCCCAAGGCCTCCGTTTGGCCTTGGTTCATAATTAGCAGCCGGTCGCACATCTGTTTGATCACGCTCAGGTCGTGCGAAATGAAGAGGTATGTGAGGCCAAATTTTTCCTGCAAAACCATCAATAGATTCAAAACAGTAGCCTGAACCGAGACGTCAAGGGCCGATACCATCTCGTCGCAAACGAGGAAGTGCGACTGTATGCACACTCCGCTATATCTTCATTACTTTGAGAGGTTTTGACTGAAATCCATTGTCAAGTACAATATAATAAAGCCCCGAAGGCAATCCTTGTGGCCAATTAATCTCTTCATATTGTTTTCCAGCTGGCCTCCAAGCCGCAGGGCGCAAGGTTTTGATCTCTTTTCCAATATAATCATAAAGCATAATGCTCACGTTTTCTTCTTTTGTCAGGTTGTATTCTATACTTAGGTTAGATTGATACGATATTGGCATCGGCGAAACCTTCGCTTCCTGAAAAATCAGGCTTGGTTCTTCGGACTTGACAGAAGGGTCAAGCAGGTATCGGTAAAGTAATGTAGCGGTAGGTGATTGATCAAAATAGTTTGAAGTGGTATGAAGCCAGCCCGCGCAGACTAGTTTTCCGTTGGATGTGAGTTGTGCATCGTTGAATATTCTGATTTTGTACTGGCTACTGTAGGGTGTCAACACTAGTTTGCCGCCATCGCCAAAACTGGCATCGAACACCCCGTTGGTATTCAAACGAATCAGCAAAAAATTATCAGTAGTAGTATTGGGTTTAATTCGACCAGCAAGTAGGATTTTGCCATCTGACTGCACTATAATTTGTTTAGCGGCAGAAAATACTCCTGAAAGCGGTATATGGTTCAATCCATTGACTCCAAAGCTATTGTTCGGTGTGCCATCTGAGTTCAAAGACATAATCGTAACCACTGCATTATTGGTCCCCGGATATGGGGCAGAACCTACGATATAAATAGTACCATCTGGTTTACAGCTATGCTCTCAGCATAGGCTGTGCTTTGGGTGTTGCCTAGCGTGATGAAAAAAAGGCCATCGTCACCAAAAGAAGCATCCAGAGTGCCATCAGTATTGATCCTTATCGCGGTGAAGCCTGAATACTGATTACCGTCATAGCCGGTTAGCAAAAGTTTCCCATTTCCATCAAGCACACCGTTAGGATAGCCGAAACTAAAAACAATATTGTCCAGAAACACCGTCCCCTGATTGCCATAACTCAGGTCGGGGGTGCCATCGGGATGCGACCTGCGTACCAATACCGTCCAAGGAAAAGGAGTTGAATTAATATGGGCTAATGAAAGAATTTTACCATCCGCTTGGACGAGCATATCAGTAGATTCTATATTTCCGACATTAAAGACCTCCGAAATCACAAAGGACGTATCCAAAATTCCATTCGGATTAAGTTTGGCGAGGTAAGTTCCGGGCCACTTTTCATATTGAATTAAAATTTTATTATTTGCGACCAACTTAATCCCAGTAACATTGCCCTGCGCGCCCGCAATCCATGCCACTCCATTTTCCCCAAAACTTGTATCTATGGTGCCATCAACATTAACCCGGAATACACAACCGGTAAGATTCGAGGCACCACTGATAATACTTCCTTCACCGATGACCAGCATTTTACCATCTGGCTGGAATTCAATTTTGTAAGGCGATAGGTGTGGGTATTGGTCTATTAGCAGCTGTCCTGTGCCATTGAAAGTGCTATCCGTACTCGGCACAGCAGGGTTTTGCCCAAATAGTGGGCTGCACAAAAAAGCAAAAGAGAGCAAGAAAAATTGCCGCTTCACGTCGTACTTGTTCATGTGTAAAAATTATGATGATTTATCAATGATTGTTGATGATCTGGTAAAGACAGTAAGGGCTTTAAAGGCAACTCAGCACGTGCAGAAACTGAGATGCTAACCACACTATCCATTACTAAGACAAAAATACGAGGTAGTTTATGCCTTTAACAACTACAGTTTTTGCGACTTTTCCATACGAGTGGTGGAAGGAGTGGTAAGTCTGAACAATTCGTCAAGGGGAAAGACTTTGGCATGGAGTAAAATTGAATTATAGGTGCAAATTTGCAATCCAATTGCAAATTTGCACCTACTTCATTCCCCTGGTATCGCCTCCATCAACCGCTTCACATACTCCCGCTCCGGGTTTTTGTAAATGTCCTCAGGGTATCCCAAGGCCTCCGTTTGGCCTTGGTTCATAATTAAGAGGCGGTCGCACATCTGTTTGATTACGCTCAGATCGTGAGAGATGAAGAGGTAAGTCAGACCGAATTTTTCCTGCAAATCCATCAATAGATTCAGCACAGTCGCCTGTACCGAAACATCGAGGGCCGAAACCATCTCGTCGCAAATGAGGAAGCGTGGCTGCAAGGCCAATGCCCGTGCCACACAAATGCGCTGGCGTTGGCCGCCGGAGAATTCGTGCGGATATCGCTGAAAATGATCGGCTTGCAAGCCCACGGTTTCCAACAATTCAATGGCTTTTTCGCGGCGGGCGCGGTCATTCTCATGAAATTTGTGGACTTGCATGGGCTCCACGATTGCTTCGCCGATGCCCATGCGAGGATTCAACGAAGAGTACGGGTCTTGAAATACGACTTGAATTTCGCGGCGGTAAGGAAGGAAGGCTTCCTCGCTAAGTTTTTGTAAATCAACGCCTTTATACCATATTTCTCCAGCATGGGCTTCGGTCAGTCGGGCTATTGTCCGACCTAAGGTGGTCTTTCCACAGCCAGATTCACCCGCCAAACCAAACGTCTCGCCAGGGAAAATATCAAAACTCACATCGTTCACCGCATGAAGCCATTCAGTGGGGCGACCGAGCCAGTTTTTTTTAGAAGGGTAGCGTACGGTGAGGTTTTTAACCTGTAAAATGGGCTCCTGGGTTTGCAGCTTTTTTTTGGCGGTTTTGCGTTTCGGCGGGCGTTACTACCCGAGATTCAAATTGCGCGTTCTCCAAAAAATCAGGCACAGTGGGCATTCTCCAAAGTTTGCGTTTTAAAGAAGGGCGACAAGCCACAAGCCCTCTTGTGTAGGGGTGTTCTGGCTGCCGGAGAATTTTTTCTACAGAACCCTCTTCCACAATTTTTCCTTGAAACATAACCACCACACGGTCGCAAATTTCAGAAATTACCCCTAAATCATGGCTGATGAACAACATAGAAAGCCCCGATTCTTCTTTCAATTCTCGCATCAAATCGAGGATGGTTTTTTGCACGGTCACATCCAGCGCAGTCGTCGGTTCGTCGGCTATGAGCAGACTGGGATTGCATGACATGGCCATTGCTATCATGACACGCTGTTTTTGCCCGCCGCTGATTTGATGCGGGTAAGCGTTGAAGATTCGCGTCGGATCTGGGAGTTTAACCCGCTCGAAAAGTTTCAGCGTCAACGCTTTGGCCTCAGCAAAGCTTGTTTTTTGATGCAGTTGAATCGCCTCGGTCACCTGATGCCCGCAACGAAACACGGGGTTCAAGGAGGTCATTGGTTCCTGGAAAATCATGGCGATTTCGGCGCCGCGGATGCGTTCGATTCCTTTTTCCGGAAGGGATAGGAGATTCAGGGTTTCGGGCTGATGAAAAAGTATTTCTCCAGAGACAATTTTGGCAGGCGGACTGGGCAGAAGCCGCATAATGGAGAGGGCGGTGACGGATTTTCCGGAACCGGATTCGCCAACAATACCGAGGGTCTCGCCTTTATCGAGCGATAAACTGATGGTATCCACGGCTCGTGTGGTGCCGCGGTCAGAGTTAAACTCGATAGATAAGTTGTTGATTTCGAGCAGTTTTTTCATCCGAAGATTATTTGCCCTCTTCGGTGGCTTTTTTGAAAATATCGCTCACAGGAAAGGCAAAAGCAGGCAAAATTGGGGCAGCAGAACAGATTTTTTCCCCCATACACACGGTCATACTTTCCAGGTTCTGACTGCTGTAGACATGCACCTCCTTTTGAATTGGATAAATGAGCCACACTACTTGCACTCCTGCTGTACGATAATGGCGCATCTTGTCTACGATTTTCTGAGCAGCGTCGCGGGTGGAGATGACTTCAATTACGAAGGCTGGGATTTCGATAGCGCCATCCTGAGCCAGACGGTCAATTTGGGGATTGGTCAACCATACCAGATCAGGACGGCGATGTACTTCTGGAAAAAAGAAAAGGTCGGGCTCCGCAAGCAATTCTCCATGTACATTTCCTGCATTAAGGAAGGTGCGAAACAATGCGGTGAGATTGCGCTGGATGTAAAGTTGCGTTGGGTTCATCGTATATTCGGTTTTTTCGACCAGGCCATTGATCCACTCGTACTTGTAGCCGTCCTCGCGGCTGAGGTATCTTTCAAACTCTGACCACTTGATAAGGCGCGGCTGCTTTTTAGGAGCAGGTGCTTTGGTAACCTTTTCTGTTGTGGTTTGAGGGGCTTTTTGGACTGCGGCGGTAGTCATGCGCTAGAAATTTTATTACAAAGATAACAAGGAAATGCAAAAACCGGGTGCCGCTATTCACAGCACCCGGCTTTACCGATTAACCAATTACCAATCAACCAATCACCACTACGGCTTCGGCTTTGTAGAAACCACCTTCCCATTGGCATCAATCTGAATCACCTCCATGCCAAGTTCTTTCAAACCGGGCAATGTTTTGGAAGCATCTCCTGCCAGGAACCAACCGAGATTGTTTGGCTGCACAATGCTTTTAGCGGTCGCTTGTACATCTTTGAGCGTAAGTCCCTGAACCTTGGCGCCATATTTTTGCCAGTAGTCGTCGGGCAGCTTTGTACTTCACCACATCTCGCACGCTCCCGTTTACCGCAGCATTGGTTTCCCACATACCACTCATGCCGAGCACAGTGTTCTGCTTGGTCTTGTCAAATTCAACCTGCGTCATTTGTTTGTCGCCCACAAATTGATTGACCTCTTTAATGACTTCCTGAATGCTTTCCTTTGTTTTGTCGGTCTGAACCGGCGCGAATACGATGAATGGGCGTTGGCCACCAGTGTTTTGAATCATAGAACGGGCGCCATAACTCCAGCGCTTGTCTTCGCGAATGTTCATGTTAATACGGCTCGTAAAATCACCGCCCAACACATTGTTCATTTGTTCGATTGCCGTTTCGTCCATTTGACCATAAGGCTTAGTCAGGTAGCCAGCCACGATCATACTTTGTTGACTTTCAGGGCGGTCAATCAAGAAAATTTTGTTGGAAGAATTCGCCGTTTTTACTTCTGGAATAACTTTATTGGTTAATGCTCCCTTCTGCCAGGTATTGAAGCGTTGCTCCAGTTTGGCAGTCAATTCCTCTATGGTAATGTCGCCCGTGACCACTATGGTGGCATTGTTCGGGCGAATCCATTTGCTATAAAAGCCCCTGATATCGTCGAGTGTAATCCCATTCACGGATTCTTCCTCGCCAGAGCCAGTCATAGGCATGGCGTAAGGGTGTCCTTCTCCATAAAGCAGCGTGGGCATGACGCGCATAACCATGCTTTGTGGATTCTTCTTTTCGTTTTGGATACCGCTGATTTGCTGCGATTGCAGGCGTTTGAAGTCTGCATCCGGGAAAGATGGATTTTGAATCACATCGGCCAACAAATCCAGGCTTTGATCCAGGCTTTGCTTGAGTGTATTTAGATTGACATAGGAGTTGTCCAGATCGCTAAATGTATTGATGCTTGCCCCGAGCAATTGTAGCCGCTCGTTGATTTGCAAGGAGTTGAGCGATTTGGTGCCTTCGTCGAGCATGTCCATGCCAAGTTTGGCAAGGCCAAGTTTGCCACCGAATTTATCGGCGCAATATCCAGCGTCAAACATGATATTTGCCGAAACGGTTGGGCTTTCCGTGCGGCGTGCCAGTACTACTTTCATTCCATTTTTCAGGGTAGCACGTTGTAAATTCGGGAATTTTGCAGCCACATTTTCAGAAACAACCGGTGGCTTGGAACGATCTGCCTCTGTACCAGTCACAGAATATTCCGGAAATGGGTCGCAGATCATGGTTATCTCTCCATCGGTCAACCATTTCTGGCAAACCATCTGCACGTCTTTTGTGCTGACCTGATTGATCCAGTTGTTGTAAGTCTTGTAAAAATCCGGGCTGTTGGCGTACACTTCGTTTTCAGCCAAAAGGTCGCTCTTGCCGCCAAAGCCTCCGATACGTTCCAGACCTTTGATAAAACCAGCAAAATAGGAGGCCTTAACTCGCTTCAATTCTTCTTCCGAAGGGCCATTTTTGATAAATTCGGTCAGTATTTCGCGCATAGCGGCTTCAACCTCTTCTACGGATTTGCCTTTTTTTACATTGGCAGTAATGCCGAAGCCGCCCCCGATTTCCGATGGGCCATTGAATGCATTGGCTGAGCTACAGATTTGCTTTTCATACACCAGCTTTTTGAAGAGGCGGCTGGTTTTGCCGGAAGACAAAATGCTGGACGCCAAGTCAAGGGCAGCGTTTTCTTTGTTGCCCCATTCGGGTGTATTCCAGGAAATCACGATGCGAGATTCTGTCACACGGTCTTGATAATGAACGCGTTTGCTGCCTGTGCGCTTGGCGATGTTGACTTCCGGGCGGGCAATGGTTGGGCCAGCTGGGATGTTGCCAAAATATTTCAATACCTTTTCGTAGGCAGCATCCGGTGTGATGTCGCCCGCTACTACCAAAACGGCATTGGCTGCGCCGTAATATGTTTTGAACCATTCGTGTACATCTTCCAAACTGGCGGCGTTGAGGTCTTCCATTTCGCCAATCACGGTGTGTCCGTATGGGTGGTGGGGCGGATATGCTTCTTTTTGGAGAATGTCCCAGCCTTTGGCATAAGGTTGGTTTTCACCCTGGCGCTTTTCATTTTGTACCACGCCGCGTTGCTCGTCGAGTTTGCCTTGGTCAATGGCGCCAAGCAAGTGGCCCATACGGTCGCTTTCAAGCCAAAGCACCTGGTCAAGCGCTCCAACAGGCACATTTTGAAAATAATTGGTGCGGTCGTCGTTGGTAGTTCCATTCAAGTCGGTACCACCGATGGCTTCCAGGGCCTGGAAATAGTCGGTGTTGTAGTGCTCCGAGCCGTTGAACATGAGGTGTTCAAACAGGTGCGCAAAACCTGATTTGCCGGACTTTTCGTTCTTTGATCCTACGTGATACCACAAATTTACCGCCACAATGGGGGCTTTGTGGTCTTCATGTACCACGAGCCGAAGCCCGTTAGGCAGTACGAATTTCTTGTACGGTACGTCAATGGAATTGGGATCGTAGGTGGGCAGGTCTTGCGAAAAGGTAGTAAGGGGGGCGAAAAGCCCCGCCGCCGCTAAAGCTATGGCGGGTAGAAAAGTCGTTTCATACTTCGTTCCTGTGCTTGGTTAAGTTGATAAATGTTGTGAGTAGTGGAAAACGCTGTGAGGCGCAAATTCGCGCCCGAAGGTTTGCCTTTGCTGGCAGGAAGGACAAAAGTTTGGATGAATAGTTGGAATGTCCGGGTGAACGGCCGTCAAGGAGAGGGGAATAAAAAAACCGGAGCGCAAGGCAAACGCTCCGGTTCGTGAAAGGATTACTTAAATGAAGTGCAACAAAGCGTGTTTTAATACACGGCAGAAAGATTAAATACGGAATAAGTCCGTTGGGCAAAAACGCCCGGGAGTATTAAAAGAAGGAAGATTGTTTCTGTCGTTTTTACTTGCGATTAAAGTACGCTGGCCTTCCTCAAAAGGAAGGGAGGCCAGCGTGGATGTAACCAAATTATATTTCCGATACGGTAGATAGAAAATCGGAAAACAAGGTTTAAAATGCGGATTATTCGATTGAAAATCAAGTTCTTAACGTAGGTGCGAAGCGGATTATCAGTGGCGGAGGCCCGGGTTTTATTTTTTTTGGTTGAATGGTGATGTTAAGTAAAATATTTAAAACACCAAACCTTATGGTGTTGTTATGATGAATGCGCAAATAATGTAATCGCCATCGTTATTCTTCCTCCCTTGCCTTTTCCTGGCTTATATTTAGAGGTTGTGTTGGAGTTGATGCCATCATCTGTAGGTTGGGTAGTTGGGGCGTAAGAAGCAAAAAGAAAGCTAAGGAGGAAGAGTACCAAGTTCATAAGAGAGACATTTTTTTGTGAATCAGAAGAAATCTGGCACAAAGATCACGCTGTCTCCCATCCCAAAAAAGGACAGAAACCCCCATTTCAATACAGGCAGATTTGGGGCATGGAAATACACCAAGCCCCACAGCACTGCTGTGGATAGGTCAATGAACACTACAACCTTGGGCAGTCCCGCGATTGCTATCCCCTCGGATGCTCTCGCGTTCGTATATGATTATTGCTTTTGCAAAATGATGCTACTTTTGTGTTGGTCAATTGTTGCAACAAAGGTAAGCTGCGCTAATAGGGCCAAAAAAGGACAAAAAAGCCGATTTCAATACAGGGAGATTCAAGGATTCTCTCATATATTCATTTTTACATTTCCCAACATGGAATTTGATGCGCTGAAAGATTTGGTCAAAACCATCACCCGAAACAAGGTGAAAAACATAGAAGTGTTGGGCAATCCTGGAGAGGAGGGCAGCATGGTGGAAGCCTTATATGATGCAATAGCCAAAGACAAGGTGCAGTCTGACGAAGAGGCTGCGAAATTCTTGTATGGCAAAAACGAAAGCCCGAAATCTCAAGCATATCTTCGTATGAAGGGCAGATTGGAGCGTAACTTGCTTAATACGGCCTTTTTTGTAGATGTTAACCAACCCATGTTTAATGAGCGGACGAAAGCATATTATAATTGCTATCGAGATTTCGCATCTGCTTATTCTACTTCGTGAGGCAACTAAGGCGGGTATAGACATTTTGGAACACTTGCTTGAACAAACTATTAAATACGAGTTTGTTGAGTTAACAGCAGAGGTAGCGTCTCGGTTACGAAGAGAATATTCACGTGTAGGCTCTGCTGTTATGCATGAACGATATGCCAAAATTCATCGGGAATATGAAGAAAAGCGTCGCCTGGAAATGCGTGCATTAGAGCATTTTGAAAGTTTAATTAACTATTACATTGTTAGCGATCTCCAAATGAAGAAATCCATAAATATGCAACTGCGTACTATGATGAACTTAATCCCTTGGCACAAAGGCTGATACGTGTCAATACTATTTTCATACCGCTCAAATAGGGATCATTAAGTTTTTGTCTATCAATGATTGCAAGTCGGCATTAGAAATATGTGTTGACAGCCTTAGTTTGTTAAAAAACAGACCTAACACTAATCGTAGCATATTGGTAGCAACTTCAAACCAACAACTTGCATGCCTCACCCAACTTCGAATTTTTACCAACAGCGAAGGCGATTCCATAGCCACTTACGCCCTCTCGCTATCAGAGGAGGGTTCTTTCAACTGGTTTCGCACTCATGAACTCCATCTACATTACTGCCTTTTCGCCTGTCGGTATGAAGAAGCACTAAACATATTTGAAAAAGCCTCCCAACATCCAAAATTCGAATCGCTCGGTGGTGCCGTCCGTGATAATTGGCAACTCTATGGCGGTTATCTCCACTTGCTCGCCGCACTTGGCAAAATTGAGCTTGCCAAAGTTGAAAATGTCGTGGGTACTTTCCGGTATGCCAGGCTCTCCAATGAAATAGAGGTGCTCGCCAAAGACAAACAGGGCATGAACATCCCCCTGATTTTCCTGCCGGTTGTGTACCATCTGGTGAAAGGCACTTTTGATACTGCCGATATTTCCCCGGAATCTCTGGAAAAATACCGCAAGCGCTATCTGGACAATGATATGAACCGCCGCAGTGCGGCATTCTTGAATATGCTGATAGCCTTTGCCAAACGCGACTACAAATCCGCCAGCGCAGAAAAGAAAATCAAAAAAGAGCTGGAGGTTTTGGCAAGAGAACAGCCTCAGGTGGCCGGGCAGACTTTTGCGGTAGAAATTATCCCCTACGAAGATTTGTGGGAGATGATGATAGGGTAGGGGCACAAGCCTTAAGCACAAATCCCAGCCTTGTCATTCTGGCGGACGGGTTCCGCCAGAATGACAAGGCTGGGGGGCTCGGGAGGGAGCCAAAGAAAAATGTTCAGTATTAAGGTGTCGCAACAATTGAAAGCGGCCCGCCAGGAAACTTCCGGCGGGCCGCTTTGCATACTACAACATTATTTCATCCTAATTTTCAACGACATTGTCCGCCGCTCAGTTCATAAACGCGTTCCCCCATTTTTTTTACCTTGAGTTGGTGCGTCAGCGCGAGTGTTTCCAAAACTTTTTCGATGGGTTGGCTTGTGAGCGGGGCACTGTGCGGGCAACCCGACATAGCGGGATTGCGCAAAGCGATTTTCACGCCATAATATCTTTCCAGGTCGCTTACCACATGACTTAGCGGTGTATTTACAAACTCAAGTCCGCCCGTTTGCCAGGAGAGTTCGTTGAGCGAATTCAGATTTGACAAGCGAACTTTTGATTCCGAATGATCAAATACGGCTTTTTGATTTGCCGTCATCACAGGGCCTTCGGTTTGGGCTGTGGGTGAAAAGCGGACTTTGCCAGAACGGACCAGCACAGTAGTTTGGTTGGCTGTTTGACGTACATTGAATTGAGTACCAAGCACTTCTACCGAGCCTCCTTGTTCAAGTTCTACTTTAAAGGGGCGAGCGGGATCATGCGTAACGTCAAAGTATCCTTCGCCCTGGAGTTTCACACGGCGCTCTTTTCCGGCCCATTTTTTCGGATATGTTATTTGGCTTCCTTTTCGCAACCATATCCGTGTGCCATCAGGAAGGCTGAAGTTTTTATTGTCTGCGTTTTCTGATGAAACAATCATTTCAGCAGCCGAAGTGCTGGAGAATTGCTGCCAGCCCCAAACGGAGGTCAAAAGCAGGGCCAACACAGCGGCTGCCCGCATGAGCTTTTGACCCAGCGTGACGCGCATAATTGGTGCGTCTATCTTGCGAATGCGCGCCTGTACCTTTAGGAAATCAGTGTCGAGGTCGGGAGAAAAGGTTTTGCCATAAGCTTCAGACTTTTCCCATATCCGTTGGTAAGAAGTGGCAATCTGCTCATTTTCAGGCGATTGGCGCAGCCATTCGTCGAGCATGGTGGATTCTGAGGGGCTTATGTCCCCGGAGAATCGTTTGCTGAGCAGGAGTATGTATTCGCTTTCTTTCATTACTGGTTGGTCTAATTTTCACTTTGCTTTTCTGCATTTAAGACAATCCTATATCCCGCATCCCCTATGCCCCCCACAGGCATTTTAGCCATAAAATGACAACTGACGACAATTCGGTATGATTTGTCAAGGCCTCGCGGAGCATCTTCATGGCTTTGGTGATTTGGTTTTCAATGGTTTTGACGGATATGCCCAGCTTTTCGGCAATCTCGCGGTGTGATAGTTGCTCGAAACGGCTGAGATTGAATACGACTCTGCACTTTTCAGGTAAGGCGCTAATTGCTACATGAAGCGCATCTTCTAAAGTTTCCTGTGCTTCCCGCTTTTTCGTGTCAGATGCTGAAGTATCGGGCAAGTGGCCAAGATCATCGGCGTCCTCGAAAAGGTTGCGTCGATTGGCCTTTATATAGTTGAGCGACTTGTTGACGGCGGCACGACGCAGATAAGCGCGCAATGAGGTATGAATATCAAGGCTTTCGCGCTTGTTCCATAGGTCCACAAAAAGTTCCTGGGCGAGGTCCTGGCAGGTGCTTTCGTCGGGGATCAGTCGGAAGATGTCCGATAGCAATAGCGGATAGTGCCGGTCAAAGATTTGCCGGAGTGCCCCCTCGTTGCCGAATCTTAGGGCGGAAAGCAGTTGCTGTTCGGGTGTTTCCACGTTTTTTAACTAAAAAATTTTTATTCTAAATTGAGGTATATTAATTAATGATTAAAAAATTATTATAATCAAAAGTGTGTTTTTGAAAAATATGATTCTTTGAATTGCTGAATAATTTGAAAATGCTCTTTTGCAAACACGTTGCCAAAAAATAATTCTTAGGCCTTAAAATAGGGGCAATGATAGGGGCTGCTGTCCTAATGTCAGAAAAACGACTAAACACATTCTGCTAAAATCTGAACATGGACACGAGAAATTCACTCCCCGTACTAGAATCAAGCCCGCTATTTGCGGTGCTTTCCCCCGAAGAGCGCGCACTCATCCAACGCGGTGCAATCGTGCAAACCTACGGCAAACATTCGGTGCTTTACAAACCTGGGCAATTGGCAAACAAAGTCTATTTCATGCTCAAGGGAATTGTGAAGGTGGCTGTTCACGCCGAAAAGAAAGACATCATTAAATATGTGGTCCGCCCCGGCGGCCTTTTTGGCGAATCATGCTTGACAGGCGACAATACGCGCCGCGATTTTGCTTACGCAATGGACGACCAGCTCGAAATTCTCGAACTCGACTCCAACGCAGTGCTGGCGGTGATGAAAAGCAATTTTGCCTTCGCACAATCATTGTTGCATTTCCTCGGGGAGCGTTTGCGCTACACCGAGAGCCAGTTGGAAAACGTGGTTTTGAAAGATTCGCGCAGCCGCATAGTAGAATACTTGCACCAAATGGGCCACGAACAAGGCAGAAAAGTAGGACTTGAAACCTTGGTAAAACACAACATGACACACCAGGATATTGCCGACCTCACAGGCACAAGTCGCCAAATGGTAACGGCAGTCCTAAACCAACTAAAACGCTCCAATGTGTTGTATTTCAACCGGAAAAAAATTCTTTTCCGCGATTTGCAGTCATTGCCGGCGGGGATGTAATTAAGATATTGGGAAATTGAAATATTGAGATATTGTAGAAATATCTGAATATCCAAATATCTCAAATCCCCCACAACAATTTTGCTTCATACGATAGAATGGGTTTTGTTCGAGCGGCACGCGTAATGCGGCGCCGCTTTTTTTTATAAAAAACTGCCATTATTGACTTCTTCGTCATGGGTTTGGCAAAAATGGATTTCCTTTGAAGTGTCTTTCATCAATCATTTTTGTCTATGCGCACAAAATCTACCCTCACCTTCTTGGCCGCCATGTTTTTTGCAGGTGGCTTGTTTTCACAAACCATTGATCTTCCACGTTTTGCTACCGATTTGGAACGGCAGATTGCGTCGCCACCGTTTCTGCCCATCGGCATCACCACCCCTCCAAGTACTCCGGTGCGCACCATGGCAGAGTGGGAAGAGCTACAGGCACTTATCATCACCTGGAATGGCCAAACGACCATTCTTGCAGAAATCGTACGGGCTGCCCGAGAGGAGTGCATGGTTGTGATTTGTTGTGAGAATCAAACGGTTGTCACGCAGGCGAAGACAAAGCTCACTTCCAGTGGAGTGGATTTTTCCACTAATGTAACTTTCCTTGTTGCGCCCAACAATTCCATCTGGGTGCGTGATTACGGTCCGAATTGCGTGTACGCCAACGATGTGGATTCGCTTTATTTCGTAGATTGGATTTACAACCGACCAACGCGGACAAAAGACGACACGATTGCCACTACCATTGCCCCGTTTTTCAATGTTCCACTTTACAGCACCAGTGCCGCTCCGACAGATTTGGTAAATACTGGCGGCAATTTCATGTCGGACGGGATGGGTACGGCATTTGCCTCTTCACTCATTTTGGACGAAAATGAATTTGGCAACCCATACAATGTGAGCGTAAAAACCGAATCACAGATTGACGGAATCCTTTCAGATTTTATGGGTATTGACAGGTATATCAAGATGAATCCCTTGCCGTATGATGTGATTCACCACATAGATATGCACATGAAATTGCTGGATGAGGAGACACTAATTGTGGGAGAATATCCGGCAGGCGTGGCCGATGGACCTCAAATTGAGGCCAATATCCAGTACGTTTTGAGTAATTTTCAGACTTCATTCGGTACGCCATACAAAATCGTGCGTATCCCGATGCCACCTGAAAGCGGCCAATACCCAAATACAACAGGTGATTACCGCACCTACGCCAATGCTGTTTTTGTCAATAAATCCATCATCGTTCCATTTTATGAAACCCAGTTCGATACAACAGCACAACGAGTTTGGGAAGAAGCGATGCCAGGTTATAATGTGGTAGGAATAAATTGCAATAGCATCATCCCAAGCCTTGGGGCTATACATTGTATTACCAAGGAGGTGGGCGTAAGTGATCCCCTCCGTATTGTACACCAAGCCCTTCATTGTCAGGACAATAGCGCAACCTCTGGTGGGTATCCGATTTATGCTACCATACAGCACCGAAGCGGCGTTTCCGGCGCAAAATTGTTTTATACCACAGACCTATCCACGCCTTGGCAAAGCAGCGATATGTGGCAGGGCATTGTACCAAACGGCGACTGGTTTGGAAATATACCTACCCAGACTGCGGGCAGTATTGTTTATTATTACATTGAGGCTGTTGCGGCCAATGGAAAAACAATTACACGTCCGATCACCGCTCCTGATGGTTGGTGGAAATTTTGTGTAACGCAAAGTTCAAACACGCTGAATCCATTGGCTGAACTGAAGGAGATTTACCCAAATCCCGCCTCCGCAATCACCGTAGTACCGGTGCAAAGCTCCAGCAAAAGTTTCGGTAGTATTGTAGTTTTCAATAGTTTAGGTCAATTTGTGCAAGAGATATTCAAAGGAGAAATCCCTTCTGGAAATACCAACTATTTCCTGGATGCAGGTAAACTTGCAAGCGGAACCTATTTTGTAAAATTGCAAACAGCCGGGCAACTGAGGGTGAAAAAACTGGTGGTGAGATAGTATAAGTACCCCGACAAAATGTTTCACAACGCCACTACGACACAACGTTTTGATAATCAAAAGATCAAACGTTGTGTCGTAGTGGCGTTGTGTGAAACATTTTTATCCATGCGCTGAGCATCAATCAATCACCTTAAACCCCGCATACTTCCACAGCACTTTCGGCAAACGAATACCCTCAGGCGTTTGGTTATTTTCCAGCAAAGCCGCTACGATACGGGCAAGGGCCATAGCAGAGCCATTCAGCGTGTGCGCCAATTCGGTTTTGCCATTTTCGTCGCGATAACGGAGTTTGAGACGGTTGCTCTGAAATGCCTCAAAACAAGACACAGAACTGACTTCCAGCCAGCGTTTCTGTGCTGCTGACCATACCTCAAAATCATAGGTTTTGGCAGAAGCAAAGCCCATGTCGCCGCCACAAAGCAACAATATTCGGTAAGGCAGTTCAAGTTTGCGCATGATGCTTTCTACATGGCGAACCATGCCTTGTAAGGCCTTATAGGATTGGTCAGGAAGCTCTGCACGCACGATTTCTACTTTGTCGAACTGGTGTACACGGTTCAAACCGCGCACGTGGGCGCCATAAGAACCCGCTTCGCGACGAAAACAGGGTGTGTAGGCAGTCATCTTTACAGGGAAATCCTTGAGAGAGAGAATTTCGTCGCGCAGGATATTGGTCACAGGGACTTCCGCGGTAGGTATTAGATAGAGATTATCTATTGTGCAGTGGTACATCTGCGCTTCCTTGTCGGGCAACTGGCCCGTTCCGCGAGCAGAGTCCTCGTTCACGAGCAATGGCGGCTCTATTTCTTCGTATCCAGCTTTTACTGCTTCGTCCAGAAAGAATTGAATCAGGGCGCGTTGGAGCCTTGCCCCTTTTCCGCGATAAACCGGGAATCCTGCGCCAGTTAGTTTCACGCCTAGTTCGAGGTCGAATAGGTTGTATTTTTTGGCCAATTCCCAGTGAGGGATTGCATCTTCGGGTAGGGTAGGGAAGGGCTTTGTCCAGTCTTTGGCTATTTTATTGTCCTCTGGAGTTTTGCCTTTCGGGACAGTTTTATGGGGGCAGTTGGGCACGGTGTAGAGCATTTCATCCAATTGATTTTTTAGGATGTCCATGCGTTCTTCGAGGTCTTTGCTCTTGGTTTTGAGCATTGCGACCTGGACTTTAAGTGCTTCTGCTTCCTCTTTTTTACCTTGCCCCATCAACGCGCCAATTTGTTTGGCGAGCCGGTTTCCTTCGCCAAGCGTGTCGTCGAGGTCTTTTTTGAGTGGCCCTCCGGGCATCATCGGTTTTCAGAATCTGGTCAATAACTTTGAGTTGAGCCGCCGTCCAGTTTCTTTTGCGGAGGCCTGCAAGGATTCGTTTTTTTTCGTCGCGTATTACTTTGAGTTGGAGCATAGATTGCTGGTGTCTTTTGAAAATTAATAATGTTGGGTTGCAACATTTAACGAAAATGGCGGTTCTAATGGTCAAATTACGGCCTGTATTTGTAAATTTTGAGCACAAGCCGAAAAAATCGCTGCAAGATAGAGCGAATTTAAAAACAGGCTTATCTTTGCACTGTTCATTACTTGATTTGAGCACATAGGATTGCCTTAATGGCCACCGACCATCCTTGTTTCCCTTACTGTTTAAGGTAATTTACACATAGCCTGATATTTGAGGCTGGAGGTTTTTTCAAACACCCTCCCGATAATTTTTCATCCGCGCCTATTCCCGATCAAACCGTTCTCCTGCCCTTCTCGGCAAGATGTTTTTTGCAAATAGTTTTTGTCAAATTTCTCATTTTAAACACTGTGTCTCGCTTTGTACAACTTTTGTTGGACAGTGTATAGACACGATGATCATTCAATAACCTTCCCACCACCGTGCGCGAATCCCTCGAACGCCAATGCTCCGGTATCGAGCCGCGCCAACACACAATTTTAACTTATTTTCATCCCCACTCATGTACGACATTTTGCAGCTTAACGACAAGCTGGTGACTGAGCTCAAAGAAATCGCCCAAAAACTTGGCGTAAAGGGCATCGCCAAATTCTCCAAACAGGATTTAATTTATAAAATTCTGGATGAGCAGGCTCTTGCGGAAAAAACCGCCACCAATCGGGTAGTGCCCATTGTAGAAGAGCCAAACCCTCAAACCGGCCGCCGCACCCGAAAAGTAAAACCAGCGGACGATGACGAGCTGGAACAAGCACCCGTTTCCGAGCAGCCAGCCGCTGAAAAACCAGAAAAAACTGCCAAGCCAGTTCCAGCGCGCCGTGACCAGCCTGTCAAGCCCGAAGCCCGCCAAGATCGCGAACCAAACCGCCCACTTCCCGTGGAAAAACGGGAACGTGATCAAAACCGTCCGACTCCAGAAGGCAACCGGGAACCAGCCCCCCCCCAACGCCGCGACGATCGAAATGAACGCCCAAACCGCGACCAAAATCGCCCTGCACAAGAGGGTAATCGCGACCAAAACCGCCCCGCGCAGGAAGGTAATCGTGATCAAAATCGCCCGGTTCCTGGTAATGACGCTTCAGCAAATCGTCGAGACCAGCCCCAGCAACGTCCGGAAGGCCAAGGCCGCAATCGCGACCGTTGGGAAGACCGCCGAGATCGTAGGCAACGCGAATGGGAAGATCGCCGTCGCGACCGCCCGCAACAACGACCCGGCCAGCCAGGGCTTTTCGACTCTGATGCCGCCAAGTTGCAAAACCTTGAAGAAGAATATGTTGCGCCCGTAAACGGGAACGATGAAGAGGATGAGGTCATGCCTATGCACCGCCCATTCGCACCGCTTGCTGGCCAACCTGAAGTCAGCCCGGTACAAACGACGCCTGTAGCTCCCTCTGAGCCGGTAGAAGTGATGCCCCCCACGGTACATCGTGAGCGTTTCGATGTTGAACTGGATGGAATCGTGGAAGGCTTGGGTACTTTGGAGATGATGCCTGACGGGTATGGATTCCTCCGCTCTCCTGATTACAATTACCAAACCAGCCCGGACGATATATATGTCTCACCATCGCAAATCAAACTTTTTGGCCTGAAAACGGGCGATACCGTGCGAGGCGCAATCCGTCCGCCAAAAGAAGGCGAGAAATATTTTGCGCTTCTGAAAGTTGCCAAGATTAATGGCCTTGATCCTAAAGATGTGCGCGACCGTGTGCCGTTTGATTACCTCACGCCATTGTTCCCGACGTCTAAGTTTACGCTGCTTACTAGCCCGACCGGGCGTGACTTTGGCAACCGTGTCATTGACCTATTTACACCTATCGGTAAAGGTCAACGGGGTCTAATAGTAGCCCAGCCAAAGACGGGTAAAACGTTTTTGCTCAAAGACATAGCGAACGCCATCACAAAAAATCACCCCGAATGTTACGTCATTGTATTGCTCATTGACGAACGCCCGGAAGAAGTAACGGATATGCGTCGAAATGTGAAAGCAGAAGTAGTGGCTTCCACTTTTGATGAGTTGGCTGAGAACCATGTGCGCTTGGCTAATATCGTGCTGGAAAAAGCCAAACGTATGGTCGAATGTGGTCACCACGTTGTGATCCTGCTTGATTCTATCACTCGGATGGCACGGGCTTACAATACTGTGGCGCCAGCGAGCGGCAAAGTCCTTTCCGGTGGTGTGGAAGCCACGGCCTTACAACGACCTAAAAAATTCTTTGGCGCCGCACGTGCTATTGAAGATGGTGGCTCGCTGACCATACTTGCTACGGCGCTCATTGACACAGGTTCAAAAATGGATCAGGTCATTTTTGAGGAATTCAAAGGCACAGGCAACATGGAACTGCAACTCGACCGCAACCTTGCCAATCGCCGCCTCTACCCGAGCGTTGACCTTACTAAATCGAGCACACGCCGCGAAGACCTGCTTTTGGACAAAGACACCCTGCAAAGGATGTTCATCCTACGCAATCACCTGGCTGATATGAAGCCGGAAGAAGCGATGGAGTTTGTGAAAAAACAAATGTTACACAGCAGCAGCAACGAAGAGTTTTTGGCTTCTATGAATCGGTAGACCTTGAACCTTCGATAATTTATAAGCCCTCCGCGCACGTTTGATGCACGGAGGGCTTTGTTTATCTAAAATGTCCAACGGTAAATGCTCTCGCATCTCACGCGCGCTCACTCTCTCCCGTTTTGGCACGAATTATGGCTATCAGAAATTTGTCGTCAAGGGGCTAATTGTGCAATTGAAGGATTTTGATTCCGTTAGTAGGTTGTTCCTTCGCCCCGACAAAACTTACATGTTACGCATACTCTACGCCTTTCTTTTGTTTGCAATCGCGCCCAATACGGGCGAGCAGGCGGAGCATGTATCCTTGCCTAAATCCGTTATTTTGCGCGGGGTAGACGTTTCACACCATCAAAAGCTGATAGCCTGGGATTCGGTTGCGACCAAAGAGCCGATTGATTTTGCCTTTGTGAAAGCTACGGAAGGAGGCGATTTTGTGGACAGCCTATTTTGCTACAATTGGGATGAGCTCAAAAGGCTTGGAATCCGGCGTGGGGCCTACCATTTTTTTCGCGCGTATGGTTGCGGTGACGAACAGGCTGCCCATTTTCTCAGTCAGGTGGAAATGATGCCAGGCGATCTTGCTCCGGTATTGGACATTGAGATTTTGGATGATATCGCTCCCGAAATAATGCTACAAGAGGCAAAAATATGGCTGGAAGTAGTTGAACGCCAATTAGGTGTGAAGCCAATCATCTATTCCAACCAGCATTTTTATGAGCGGTATCTCTCAGGTCATTTGGATCATTATCCACTGTGGATAGCGCGTTATTCGGAAGAAAAGCCGTTTTTAACCACTGGAAAAAACTGGGAATTCTGGCAATTTTCAAACGAAGGCTGCATCGAGGGAATTTGTAAAAAAGTAGATCTCAACGTTTTTTCCGGAACTCCAGAAATGCTCGACCGCCTTTGCTGGTATCCAGATTTGGAGCAAGCAGAAGCCCCTGGTATCAGCCTTCCCTGATTTTTCGATGCACTTTGTATTTTGACCAAAACATGGTCTTTAGGCTCATGCTGATATATTACTTTTGCAGCCTAAAAATTTCCACTACATGAAGTATTTCGTCCTTACCATCGTGGCATCTCTGCTCGCGTTATCTCCCGTTTTTTCCCAGCAGTCCTCTATTTCAGAAAAAAAACTGCACAAGCACGTTTCTTATCTCGCTTCTGACAAACTCCAGGGTCGAGGTACAGGCACACCTGGTGAGCGGATGGCTGCCAAATACATTTCCAAAGAATTTCGCAAAATTGGTCTTAGCCCGAAGGGCAATGATGGCACTTTTTACCACAAATTCAGTTTTAAAAAGTCCAGCGACCCACACGGTGGAGTGGATGCAAATGCTCCATCCGTGACCGCTCAAAACGTCGCGGCTTACTTGGATAATGGTGCAGAATATACCATTGTTATTGGGGCGCACTATGACCACCTTGGTCTCGGCAATGATCACAACTCACTGGATGCAAATCCTGCTGGAAAAATCCACAATGGTGCGGACGATAACGCGAGTGGTACCGCAGGGGTCATCGAACTTGCCCGTTTCTTGGCCAAAAATGGCGTAAAAGAGCAGCACAACTTCCTTTTCCTATGCTTTTCAGGGGAAGAACTCGGGCTTTACGGTTCTAAAAAATACACGGAGACCCCAACAATTGACCTTACGAAAGTCAGTTTCATGATCAATATGGATATGATTGGTCGCCTGAATGAAGAGAAAAAAGTGGTCGTTGGTGGCGTGGGCACGGCCCCGGATTTTGTCCCTACCTTGAAAAGTCTGAAATCTGATCTGGGCATCAAACTTGACAGCGCAGGGGTAGGGCCAAGCGACCACACCTCGTTTTATTTGAAAAATATTCCTGTGCTTTTCTTTTTCACAGGTCAGCACTCGGACTACCACAAACCGACCGATGATGTGGAGAAAGTGAATTTCCCTGGGGTCATGCAGATTGTTTCAACGATTGCAGAGATTATTCAAACGCTTGATAAACAGCCCAAGCTGAAATTCCAGGAAACAAAATCCAAGGAAGGAACCAACGTGAGTTTTAAAGTAACTCTCGGCATTATGCCCGACTATACTTGGGAAGGCGAAGGCGTACACGTAGACGGCGTCACTGACGGCAAGCCTGCATCTAAAGCAGGGGTACTTAAAGGCGACATCATTGTTGGGCTTGGAGACATTGCTGTCAAGAACATTCAGGACTACATGAAAGGGCTTTCAATGTTCAAAAAGGGCGATACAACCAATGTGAAAGTAAAACGTGGGGCAGAGGAAAAGACGATGCCGGTGACGTTTTAGATTGTTAAGTGAGGGGCTGATTTCGAGTCAACCCCTCACTTAATTCAACTTTTTTGTCTTGGCGAACTAAAGTTCGCCCTACTTAAACCTAATCGCCCTAACCGGAGCAATCCCCGACACCACCAACGAAGGCAACAACAGGAAAACCAGGGTAATCAAAAGCGTGCCCAGATTGATGCCCAACACCGTGATCCACTCAATGCGTACCGGTGCATAGGAAAGGTAATAGTCCGCTTCATTGAGCTTTATCAGGTGAAAACGGTCCTGAAGCCAGCAAAAACCGAGACCGATCAAATTGCCCCAAAACATACCGTTGAGCGTGATGACCGCAGCATGATACAAGAAAACGGAGCGAATGCGGTGGTTTTCTGCGCCGAGCGCTTTTAGGATGCCGATCATAGTGCTGCGTTCGAGTACAAGTACCAGCAATGCGGTAATCATGTTGATGATGGCTACCGCGAGCATCAGCACAAGGATTACAATTTCATTGTAATCCTGCAATTCGAGCCACTCAAAAATAGAAGGAAACTTGTCGCGGATGCTCACCGAAAGCAGGTCTTCAGGCAGCACTTCCTGGTAAATGTACTCGTTGTAAAGTTCGAGATCGCTCAAGTCGTCGAGCCAGATTTCAAATCCCGCTACTTGATTTTCTTGCCAACCAAGTAGGTTTTGCACCTGCCGGATGTCGCACAATGCAAATTTTCGGTCGTATTCCTCCAATCCCGTTTTGTATATCCCGCAGATTTGGAACATCCGGCGCGTTTGGTCGCGCTCTTTCACAAAATGCACGATGAACTTGTCGCCCACGCCCACTTGCAGACGGTCAGCCGTTTGGCGGCTGATGATGATTTCGCGAGAAATAGCCGTATCCGTTAGTGTAATTGGCTTCCCTTCAAGCAAATAGGGTTCCAAATTCCCCCAGTCAAAATCCTTTCCGATGCCTTTTAGGAGGATGCCTTCCAAGGCCGTTTTTGTTCGAATAATGCCGGGTTTGTGGGCAAAAACCTGAATATGACGGATTCCACCGCGGGGCCCTTTGCCTTGCCATTCCATTTGTCCCAAGGTCGTAGGAGAAATGCTTCTAACCGTATCCAGGGAAGGATAAAAATCCTGTTTAATATCAATAGGTTGTGGCTCGAAT
Source organism: Lewinellaceae bacterium (assembly GCA_016708875.1). Taxonomy (GTDB): domain Bacteria; phylum Bacteroidota; class Bacteroidia; order Chitinophagales; family Saprospiraceae; genus M3007. The sequence goes on along the minus strand of JADJFA010000002.1, from coordinate 134,516 downwards.
GAGAGGGAATAAGCCGTATCAGAAATATGGATATGCCCCCAAAATTCAAAAATCTTGCGACTAATCTCGCTCTTGAATCCTGCTATGAGTGCCGAGGAAGCAATCATCACGCCTACACTCAGTGCTACCGCTACAACAGCAATGCGAATGATAAGCCTGGAAAAGTTCTTCCCACCTGAAAAGGCGATACGGCGGGCAATGAAAAAGGGGAGATTCACGTGATGGTGATTGGTGGACTGTTTACCCGCCGAAGCCAAAAGCGAAGGAGGGGTGATTGATGGACTGGTGACTGGTGCAAAGGTATCTCCGACGGGTTCATACCGACAAATTTGCCAAATCAAAAACCTCCGCTGCAGTTCCTTGTTAACTTGCCTTCGTTCCAATTTCTAGTCTAAAAACTGGAAATTACTATTTCCTTTGCTTGCTACTACCTGGCTTGGTCGGACGACCTCTTTCTTATGCGAAAATCCATTCTGCCATTTTCTCAAGTCCCTCAACTTTCCAAATCTGATGTTGCCTATGCGACTAGCGACAAGCGACTCGAAGCCTTTTATACCTACCCACCGGCACTTGCCACTTTTGAGCGAATCTTGTCGGACAAAGAAAGCACTATTTATCCTCGTGCTGATCTAGTAGAGGTCCTTTCCCGTCAATATAAAAACTTAGCCCTCCACGAAAAAGTCAGCCAAAACATCGAGGCATTGGGGCAAGAAAATGCATTCGCCATTGTCACGGCACACCAGCCGAGTCTGTTTTTAGGACCACTCTATTTCATTTACAAAACCTTGACAACCATTAACTTGGCCGAAGCAGTAGAGGCTAGTACTGGCGGAAGTAAGCGCATTATCCCGGTTTTTGTATTGGGCAGTGAAGACCATGATATCGAAGAAGTCAACAAGGCTAATTTGTTTGGAAAGCAGATTGTTTGGAATCCAGATGAAACTGGAGCAGTTGGGAGCATGAGTACGGCGAGCCTTGCCAATGCACTTGATGAACTCCGCACTATTTTGGGGGAAAGCGATGCTGCTCGAGCACTTTTTGAGCGGGTTGAAAAATGCTACCAAAGACAAAAAACTTTCGCAGAGGCTACACAAGCGATGCTCCACGAATTCTTTGGGCAATATGGACTCGTTGTGTTGAATATGAATGATGCCTTGCTTAAGCGACATTTTGTCCCCATCATGAAGGCTGAACTTATCGAGCAGCCGGCATTCCGTATTGTAAACGAAACGATTGAACAATTAACGAAATTAGGGTTTAAGGCCCAGGCTGTTCCGCGCGAAATCAACCTTTTTATTTGATGCCTGGTTCAAGGGAACGCATCGTTCGGGAAGATGGGGTGTACAAAGTGCTGAATACGAACCTCGTTTTTTCTCAGGAGGAAATCCTCGTGGAAGTGGAAAACTATCCTGAACGGTTCAGCCCGAATGTGGTGCTGCGTCCACTTTTTCAAGAAACTATTCTTCCAAACCTTGCCTATGTGGGTGGGGGAGGGGAGTTGGCTTATTGGCTGGAAAGGAAATCGCTTTTTCGTCATTTTGGACTTCAATTCCCAATGCTCGTGCGTCGGCATTCGGCCCTTTGGCTCGATCGGGATGCTGGGAAAAAGTTGACAAAATTTGGGTTTACCCCTGCACAGTTTTTTGGCGAAACAGATGCGTTGGTGCGCAGTTTTGTAGAAAAAAACGCAGCAGGGGAACTGAGTTTAGAAATGGAAATCAACGAGTTGAAGAAGATTTTCGAACAAGTGGCCGCAAAAGCCATGACCGTCGACCCCACGTTGGAGAAAGCTGTGCTGGCCGAATCTGTGAAAGTCGCGGCAGGCTTGGAGCAATGGCAAGGGCGGCTTATGCGCTCCGAAAAACAAAAACACGAAACGACGCTCAATCAGCTTCGGGCTTTAAAGGAAAAATTATTCCCAGCGGGTGGTTTGCAGGAACGCCACGACAATTTTTTACCGTACTTATTGAAGTATGGGGATGGTTTTATGGAGGCGTTGAAGGAGCATTTTGCGCCTTTTGATGCGGGCTTTTTGATTTTGGAGGAAGATTAAAATCCCCACACATTTCTTGCAATCCCAAAAGCTATTACAGCAAACAATGCCACCAACGCAGCCCGATATCCATACCAGGTACGGCGGATAGGAATTTGGCGTCGCCCCCATGCAGTATATTCCAGAACAAGGCCGAATATCACGTAGGGGAATGCAGTTACAAAAAGGAAATTGACGCGAATGGCTTCCAACACATTTCCGTGAAGCAATTGATGCACAGCGCGTTGTGCACCACAACCTGGGCATTTCCAGCTGGTTAGCCATAAAAAAGGGCACTTCGGGAAGAAATGGTGCTCCGGGTCGAGAAAAAAATAAACCCCAAGCAAGCCTGCCACCAGAAGTGCCCCTGTGCAATTAAAAATTCTCTGGGTCAAGTGCTCCATTTTTGGCGGCAAAGAAAAACATGCCAACGAGGAACATCAAATACAGCGAAATGCCGACGATGCCAATCCAGAAACCTATCATGGTCCATTTTTTGGCCTCGGTTGAGGCGCGATCTGCACCGTCGTGGTCGCCAGAATTGAAGGCGGATTCGACTTTGGCTGCGTGGACGATCCCGACTATGCCAAACGGTAGGCAGCAAAACAATGTGACGAGTATGGATTCTGCCAGCCAGGTTTTGGGTGGCGAACTGCGCATGGGTTGATCAAGCATAAAGAAATAAGGTTCGTTAGAAAAAAGAGAGTATGGTGTCTGGCAAATGTAGCACGAAATGTACTACTTCGTGATTAAGTTCCACACATCCTTGCGCAGGGTTAGCAGCTGCTCGCGGAGCATATGAGCATTGGCTTTTCGGGCTTCATTCCAACGCACCAGTGTTTCTTTCCAAAAGACTGACACCCAGGCCAATAGAGGCATCAACAAGGACAGAGTCACCAACCAAGTCATGTCTGTCAGTAAACCCGTAATCAATATTCCGGCAAAATATAAACCTCCCACAACTACACCCATGCCCATCAATACACTTGTGTAAAACTCCCTCTTTTTCACAACCTTATGTGCTATACGATACACCAACCATCGCACCGGCCAGCCGATTGAAAAACCCAAAATAGCGATTGGTGACGCAAAAATTAGGAATAAAAGCCAGCCCCTACTTGCGTATTCCGGGTGTTTCAGTCCTTCATCCGTCAAACCAGCCTTATCCAGCGCGAAGAAATATTCCGTACTGCAATCCCGGAGGCGCTGCTTTTCGGTCAAAGCCATTTCGTTGAGCCGGTCGAGCAAGGCTTTTTCTCCCCAGAATCGAGGGGCTTGGTACTCCACTATCGGCAGGTGTCCGGCCGGGTGGTCATTTCGCCACAAACTGAGCAGTTGTTCCGCAAGGGCATCATCGGCGCGGTCTTCGATTTGATAACAGATTAATTTTAAGGATTTATGTATATCCTGACACAACTGGTTGATGGCCGCAGCAGGGTTTTGCTCGTATGCTGGCCAATAGTCTTTGACAAACAGGGGAGTTCCGACAATGATTTTAGCCTCGTCGCGGGTACAATCTCCGTTTACGTAATTGCAGCCAACTGGTACAATCTGCAAGTCATCTAACCGATGCCGTTCGTAAGTACCAAACGCAATTCGGGCGATGCCTTTTTGAGGCGACAGTACACGTTTGTCCAAATGGTGCTCGCCTTCGACAAAGATGTTCACCGTCACACCACTCAAAAGTTTTTGTTGGCAAAATTCAAACACCTCGTCATTCCGATCACGGCCCTGATAACCATCCCGTTGTCGGAAGACCGGGAACATATTACAGCTCATCAAAAACTTTCGAAAAATTGGATTGCGAAACACGTCGCCACGTGTCATGTTATACACCGGCGGATCAAAAAAGGAGGTAAAAAAAATGGGGTCAATAAATGCGGTGGGGTGATTTGCGGCGAGCAAGATCGGTGTATTGGGCTTCACAATCTGGCGATTGTGCAAGTAAATCTTGCGGAACAAAAGCCGATACACCACATGGATAAATGGGGTAAAGAATAAATAAAACCAACCGGTGCTTTGGCGCGCATATCTGTAGTCCATGCGGCAAAAGTAGCAAGTTACTAGTAGCAAGTTTCATGTTTAAAGTTACAAGTGGTGCATTTTCTGGGTCTTGACTTGCCACTTTTAACTTTTAACTTGAAACTTGTTACTTATCACTGGTCTTTCCCTCAAAAAGCGCGAGAATGATATTACCCATGTAAATACCCAAGGCAGACTCAACTAAAGTCAGGAACATAGTCATGTCCTGGAAGTTCAAGATGTTAGGCGCCAGCGCTTTGACCGTGATGAGCAAAAGCACAATGACGAAATGGCCATTTACGAGCCATTTCACGAGACCGTTTATTGGCGTGGCATTTTGCCCATTGAGATTTGGTTCTGTGATGCTTCGCCCCAAGAAACGGAATACTGCTCCACCGTAAAGGGCGGTTACTGGAGCGAGTACGCCCATTAGGGAGGTAAACTCCTCGAAATCAAAGCCTCTCAGAATGTAAAACACGCAAGAGGCGCCGATAAGCACAAAGTGATAGATCAATATCAGCCTTGCGATACGGGTTCGAGGCGAAAGAGGCGCGACTTCAAAAGTCGGAGTGCTGGAGTTGGTTGTTGCGTCGCTAGCCATAGTGGCCATGGTCGTTGAGTTGGTAGTAGTCATCCTTGGCGAAGGTAATCCAACATTTTTTTAAACAATCGTTTTTGGTACACTTCTAGCTCTGATTTATATCGGAGTTCCATGTCTTTATAGTCGTTTTTTCGGGGAGGGAAAATAATGCCAGAGCCATATTTTCCTTGAAATTCCCACGAAAGTTCAACATCGTCACCCTTTTGCAGCCCTTTCACATAAATGCGGTGATACTCAAAAAAACCGTCAGGGCAAATCTCGTAATTCAGGTGCGTCACTTCCAGTACAAATTCGTCGTAGGCCGTGTAGGAAGTATCCAGTTTAGCCCGCCAGAGCACTGGTGTTCCTTTGTCTTTGTAGCTGCTAACGAGCCAATGGCGTGCTTTGGTACATACCTGCGTCAGGTTTTTACCACGAAGTAACGTGGTATTGTCACCCGAGTTAAGCCCTTGCATGGTAGTTGGGAGATTTACTTCGAGTACTGCGCCAGAACGGATATTGCGCTCTTCCACAGGGATGCGCCCATTTCGGCTGTATATTTTTGCCTGGAAATGTGCCGGCTCGTGGCATCGTACCATGACTTCTGCCTGATCTTCGTGGATTTCGGCGAGAAATGCCCATTTGTGCAATAGTCGTTCGTGAAAATGTTGACCGTTTACTAAACGGTTGTCGCGTTCCAAACCCTGCCATGCGCATTGCAACGAGTCGCAGGTTCGTTTTCCAGTGTAGGTAGGACGCAGGAAAAGCGTGACTTTTTGGTTCATTACGGCCACACTATCCGCTTTCAAAATATGCCCGATTTGATTTTGGCGTAGCCAACCGTTGAACTCCAATTTTTTCTTTTGAAAAAACGCCTTGTCCACCCTCAAATCTTGCGCTTGAACGGCAAGGGAAGGGAGAATGCAAAAAAGAAAGATTACCCGGAAGGGGCGAGGAACCATCGAAGATATTTTTGTTGTGCGGGTCCCGCCTTCGCCCCTTCCTTCGTCAAGACTACGGAATTTGAAAAGGCTATGGCGGGTAAAAGGGAAAGACGAAAGAAGGAAAATCTTATTTTCAAACGATTAACCTTTTAACTTTTCGTGCATTGGACTTACTCCCTTCTTAATGCCTCCACTGGATCAAGCCTTGCTGCCTTTATTGCTGGATAAGTGCCAAAAATAATTCCGATGATAATAGCGACGCTGGCGATAATAAAAAACGTGTTCCAGGTCAGCACCGCACTGAACGGCACATCCGCGAAAAAGCGAATAATCGGGATGGCTGCCATTGCAAAACCTGCGCCGAGCAACAAACCTACCAGGCTCCCGAAAGCAGAAACTGTGATAGATTCGGCAAGAAACAGCCGTCGAATGTCGCCTTTTTTGGCGCCCACGGCTTTGCGAAGCCCGATTTCGGCAGTACGTTCGTTGACTGAGATGAGCAGCACGTTCATCACACCCACGCCCCCGACCAGCACAGATAGGCCGATGATTAAACCCATGATAATTCTGAATATGAGAAACCCTTTGGCTGTTTGGTCAATCCAAAAATCCTGGCTGTGGATGGCAAAATCCTTGCTTTGTTCCCCATATTCTTGTTTGAGCCAAGTCTCAATTTGAGTTTTGAGCACGGTCACTTCTTCCGTTTTGGCAACTTCAAAAAGCAAGGACGGCGGAGAGCGGTGCAAATCTTGATTTGAAAGCAGGGAGATGGGAATAAAGGCCATGGGCGGGGACTCTTTTTTCTTATCCTTTACAACGCCTATGATGCGCAACGTGTGACCAAGTGCAGAGAAACTTTGTCCCAGCGCAGTATTTAAGTCTTCCTGCCCGGCAATGAGTTTTGCCAGTTGGGTATTAATCACAGCTACTGGTTCCCGGCCGATGAATGAAGTTGCCGAAAATAATTGTCCATGTGTAAGAATGGTGTCGTTGGGAGGCCTTTCTGCAATACACTGAATCATGGCTCCTATGGCCGAATCCCTACCTATTACCTTTATTTCCCTATTAAAACTGTTGTGTAGACTGGCTCGCGTGACGAGGGGAGCGTTGGCTCGAAAACGAGCATAACGTTCATAATCAATGACTTGAAAGGTGTCTTTCCGAACCGATAGATTGTTGATAAACTTGTCGGTTTGGGTTTCTACCACGATTGCATTGACGCTGGTTTGGGTAGCAATCTGCTCTCGGGCAAATTTTTCCAAACCATCTATCAGCGAAAAGGTAGCGACCAGAGCCGCAACGCCGATGATGATGCCCAATACAGAAAGAAAAGTGTGAAAGAGGTTTGCCCGAATATTTTGGATGGCAAGACCGAAGGATTGCAAGGTGTTTCGCAGCATAGCTTAATTTTTTTGCTGTGCGAAACAATGATTTAGCCCTGTTACAAACCTTGCTTTTCGATGAAAAGGAGCCAAAAACAGATGGGGTAGGGAATGAATCCGATGGTGCCAATTTTTGGGGGGGGACAATTTTTTTGATTGATGAGTGACGATTACATGATTGTTGATTTTTGATGTAATGTTGGATTGATAATGGCCGAGGTCCCACCATCGTCAATAACAACATCGGCCATCTCCATCAAAAATCAACAATCATGTATTCATCACTCATCAATCAAAAAAACCTTAGAGTCACGCATAAACCTTTCCCCCTGCTTTCGCCGTATTGTAAAGATACTTCTGCATGTCCCAAGCCGCAGTAGGGCAGCGTTCGGCGCAAAGGCCGCAGTGCAGGCAGACATTTTCGTCTTTGACCATTACACGTTTTGTTTTCAACTCGTCGGAAACGTAGAGGTCCTGGTTGAGCTCGTTGGCCGAAGCGGTGAGGCGAGTGCGGAGTTCATCTTCTTTTCCATTTTCGGTGAAGGTGATACACGCAGTAGGACAAATGTCCACGCAGGCATCGCACTCAATGCAGCGGTCGGTAGCAAAAACGGTTTGCACGTCGCAGTTTAGGCAGCGCTCTGCTTCTTTGAACGCTGTTTCGACATCAAAACCGAGTTCAACCTCCATGAGCCTGTCTTTCAAGGATTTGGCCTTTTCAGCATGGGGCACTTTAAATCGTAAATCGGGCGCAACTGCACTGTCGTACATCCATTCGTGGATGCCCATTTTTTGGTGAATGAGGTTTGTGAGCGGCGAAGGGCGGTCGTGTAAGTCTTTTTCGGAGCAAAAAAGGTCAATTGAAACAGCTGCCGTATGACCTTGTGCCACCGCCGTTATGACGTTCTTTGGCCCCATGGCTGCGTCGCCCCCAAAAAGACGTTGGGAACAGTGGATTGGAAGGTCTTTTTGTCCAAAACGGGTACTTCCCATTTGTCAAACTCGATTCCCAAATCACGCTCCACCCAGGGGAAAGCGTTTTCTTGGCCTACAGCGATCAGCACATCGTTGGCTTCGATGAAGACTTCTGGTTCGCCTGTAGGAACAAGGCTTCGTTTGCCTTTTTCATCGTACACCGCTTTTACTATTTCAAACTTCATTCCGATCAATTTGCCATTTTCAATCACAAACTCTTTCGGGACGTGATTTTCATAAATTGGAATGCCTTCGTGTTCGGCATCTTCAATTTCCCAGGGAGAGGCTTTCATGTCTGTTTTTGGGCTACGCACTACCACTTTTATTTCATCTCCACCAAGCCGCAAGGAAGTCCGGCAACAGTCCATGGCCGTGTTGCCACCGCCAAGAACGATAACTTTTTTGCCAATCTTACTGGTATGCTCAAAGGCAACGCTGGCAAGGAATTCGATGCCAATCTGGATGTTTGCACCTGCCTCTTTTCTTCCTGGCAGGTCGTTCAGATCGCGTCCGCGTGGAGCGCCTGTGCCGACAAAAATGGCATCGTAGCCTTTTCCCAACATCTCTTTCATGCTGGAAACATAATGGTGGAATTGGGTATGAATACCCAAGTCCAAAATATATCCAACTTCCTCATCCAGTACACTTTCTGGCAAACGGAACGAAGTAATCTGGCTGCGCATCATGCCACCGCCAGCGGGCTGTTCATCAAACAAATGGATTTCGTAACCCAACGGAGCGAGGTCACGTGCCACGGTGAGAGCGGCCGGGCCACCACCAATGAGTGCGATTTTTTTGCCGTTTTTAGGGAACGGGCCTTGTGGCATCAGCGCTTTTACGTCGCCTTTAAAATCGGCAGCCACGCGCTTGAGTCGGCAAATGGCAACAGGTTCTTCCTCCACCCGGCCACGACGGCAAGCGGGTTCGCAAGGTCGGTCGCAGGTGCGGCCCAGGACACCAGGGAACACATTGGATTCCCAATTGATCATGTACGCTTCAGTGTATCGCTCGGCGGCGATGAGTCGAATATACTCTGGCACAGGCGTATGTGCGGGACAGGCATATTGGCAATCCACCACTTTGTGGAAGTACTCGGGGTCTTTTATGTCGGTAGGCTTCACGGCAACTAATTTTTTATGGCCGCCAAAGTAGGGCGTTGGGGAAAATTATTGAAAAAATTCTTTGCACAATTCACGCGCGCTAACGCTTTTCAATGAAAAACCCCGGTGGTTTTCGGAAACCACCGGGGTTTTAGGCTGAAGATAAATAGTGTCAAATTTACTTCAACTTCATTTGCGCAAAATAGGGATGATCTGGATTGACGATTAACTCCTGTCTTTGTGGATGCACTAGCACATCCATATCCTCCAACGGAATTGCACCCAATAAGGGTTCGCTATCCCCGGGCAAAATCATGGCTCGGCAAGTGGTAGCACGGTTTTTAAAGCGGACTTGCACATTATCGGCAACGTCGAATTATAAGATCCTTCCGTCTGCGGTTTCTGCTTTGCGTTTTTCTACAATTGGGAATTGCAGTTGTTCTTGGATTTCTTCGTTGATGCAAAGCATATAAGATCCAGTATCAACCAGTGCGGTGATCTTCATCCGCTTGACATCATCCGGGTCCATCAAATTGCGACGGGCCATGCCCAAGTCATCGCCGTTGATAAGTTCTATTTCGGTATAAACGAGTCCCATGGTGAGCGGTTTTTAGCAAAGTTAAACCCTTTTCTCACAAATACTTATGCATTCCCTCCACATCTTTATCAATCGTCGTCAGCACCGACTGGTGTGCTTTCTCAAACGCCGTTTTCGACTTTTCCAGTTTTTCGCTTTCTGATTTTACAGAGGCTTCGGCGGCATCGGCCTGGTTGAGGTAGCCACCAATTTCGTCCTGCAAACGGGCAATTTCAATTTTGTGGCGCTCGATTTGATCTCGCAAGCGGCTGACTTCCTGTTGGCGCGCAGCGACTTTTGTGGCGGTCTGGTTGTCGAGCGCTTTGGCAAATGCCTCTTTTTCTTTTTCTACCACATTGCGGTAGTAGCCTGCCGTTTCGATGAGTTTTTCCTTAGTAATGCCCAGCGTGGCGGCGGTGGTGAAGGCACTTTTATAGGCGGTGGCTTCGTCGAGTTTCATGGCGCCGAGTTGTGTCACGGCACGTTTGAATTCAAAATAATCAAAGCCCGGGAGGTTGTTTTTTTCAATGGCTTGTGCAATGAATTCCAGGCTACGCGGGTCAATACCTTCTGTGGCAAAAAGCGATTGGGTGGTAATCATAAATTTCGGATTTTAGACTTTTGGACGTTAGACGTTGGACGTTGGACTGTTAGGCAAACGTAGGGCGTTCACACGAATATTCTTGAAAATTTCGGGGCGAAGAAGCGGCAACTTGATTTGGCTGCCGCAAAAAGCGACGAACGCAGGCTTTCATTGGAAAAACCAATGCTTTCAAGAACCTCTTGCTCAATAGATTTTGGAAATGCGGCGGATTTCCTTTTCTTTTGCAATGCGTTTCGACGATTAGCATCTCGGATTTATCCCTCCAGATTTCTCACGCTCTCTCAGCCTTTCGCATTCTCGCACATGACTCCCATCAAAGTCAACATTTTTATTTCACATGCACCGGCAGACAAAGCTGCGGCAGACCGGCTTTTGGAGTGGATGTATCCCATGAGAGATGAAGTGAATCTTTGGCATTATGACCCACCCAAAAAGCCTGCGGAATTGCCGCCATCCTGGCAAATTCTCTCCATTTTTTTCTGGGAGCCTATCAATTTCATCATGAAGACCTTCTTCGGATGGAAGCCATTTGATCTTTTGGAGTTGTATAACGAGAAAACCAAACTTAGGCGAGAAAATGCCCATATTTACATTTTTCTGACGAGTTACAAGTCACTGGCAGACAAACAAGTAGAGTCAGATATTGTGCTTTCATCGACACGACGTATTGAATGTAGTTGGGGCGATCTTGCGCCTTTGGTGATGCCCATTTTACTCACACCTTCCCGATGGAAAGATACCTCCAGGCTTGCACAATTCAAGCCTTTGGTGAATGGTATTGAGTTGAGCAGATTTCCGCAACCTGAGGAAGGCTACCTGTTGGCAACGGAGCAGATTGTCGCTCAGGCAAAATCGTTGCAAGCAAAATTGAACGAGGCCAGGTATTTCAAATACTATCCGGAATTAGATGCCAAATCAATAGTGCCAGCATCCAGATATTGTCACCCTTACCTTGGTGAAGACCCGGATCAGTTCGAATTCAATCCCCCGAAACCATTCCGCCCTTCAGATTGGTCGGGCTGGGCGGTGATTATATTGATTATCATGCTCTCGGTAGGGAGTTTTGAAAAGAATTCCCAGGCAATTTATTCCCTTCATTTGCATGCAAGGCCCGCTAAGGAATATCAAACGGAATACCCGCGCAAAATGCCCTTAGCACCCCCACCTGCGAATGCAGAGATTGTTTTCCCTCCGGTGGAATAAGTCGCGAAATGTAATGTTCGCTGATAGTTCCTTGCCCTAAGTTCAAACTACATTCTTCTGAGTTTCTACCTTTGCCCGCCGATTTTGGACAAATCCGATCCAAAGTCCATTGTCACCCTCCTTTGCTTAAGCTACGGCGGGTAAATCAGTCCAATTATCTATTAAGAAATGCAGGTTTTCAAATTTGGCGGCGCAAGCATCAAAGATGCAGCAGGCGTGAAAAACGTAGCGTCCATTTTACAACAATATCAAGATCAGTCACTTATCATCGTTGTGTCTGCGATGGGAAAAACCACAAACGCGCTCGAAGCGGTTGTGGCGGCTCATGCCAAACAGACGGGCGAAGCACAAACGCTCTACGATGCATTTAAGGAACAGCACTACGCAATAATGCGCGAACTTTTTGAAGCCAACGACGAAGTGTTCACGACTGTGAACGATACTTTCGTGGAAGGGGACTGGGTGCTTGAGGAAAAACCCTCCGAAAATTACGATTACATGTACGATCAAATCGTGTGTATGGGCGAGTTGGTGTCTTCCAAAATCGTGACGGCGTACCTGAACAAAATTGGCCTCAAAACCCAATGGCTGGACGCTCGGGATGTGGTGTCTACCGACAATACCTACCGCGAAGGCTGGGTAAATTGGGATAAAACCAAAGCCAATGCCTTAAAAATAACGAAGCCCATGCTTGATAAAGGCGGTTTCGTGCTCACGCAGGGTTTCATTGGCAGCACTTCTGAAAACTTTACGACCACCCTTGGCCGGGAAGGTTCTGACTACTCTGCGGCTATTTTCTCGCATTGCCTGGACGCAACAGCTATGACCATTTGGAAGGATGTGCCAGGGGTGCTGAACGCCGACCCGCGTATGTTTGACAACACCATCAAACTCGATAGATTAAGTTATAGGGAGGCTATTGAAATGACTTATTACGGGGCACAAGTAATTCACCCAAAAACCATCAAACCACTGCAAAACAAGAATATACCGTTTTTCGTCAAATCCTTTCTTGATCCTACAGCCCCGGGTACAGAAATCAGCAGCGACACGGAAGAAAATTACCCACCCATCGTAGTGGTGGAGAAAAACCAGGCCCTATTGCACATCAGCACACTGGATTATTCATTTGTGGCTGAACATCACATGGCGCGACTTTTTGCAAAAGCCGCAGACCTGCGTATCTTCGTGAACATGATGCAGAACACAGCTGTTTCATTCACCATCTGCGTGACCAATGTGCCGGATCGGATTGAAAAATTTAGCAAAGACGTGTCTGATGAGTTCAAAGTCAAAACCGAGCAGGGGCTGGAACTCATCACCATCCGGCATTACACGGAGGAAACAATTGCAAATTTGAAAAAAGGGAAGATCATTTTGTTTGAGGAGCGCATCCGAAACACGATGCACATGGTGGCGAAAAATGTTCCAGCTATTGAACGAAAGGAGGTGGAGGTAGCTGGATCCAAGAGTTGAAGGAAAGTCAAATGCTTTTATTTTTGTGATTAAGTCTTATTGACTCGATTGGGGGTCAACACTTTCGCGTGGGTTGGTGTTCAAAACCACTCAAGACCCACCCCTGGTTTTATAGCCTAAAAACCAGAACCAATACTTTGGCAAATAGAAAATTGCACTATATGAACAGGAGACATTTTTGCTTTTGCTCTTTAATAATATGCTGTATTTCATTCTCCATAAAGGCACAATGGACAGAAATGCCGATTGCATTCAACACCAGTCCCACCCAATTATTTGAAGTCAACGGCAAAATCGTGGTAGCGGATGATTATGGCATTGCTCATTCTTTCGACAATGGTGTTCATTGGCAGCGCAGCAATACGACTGAGCGCTTGGACATCTGCCAATCAGCCAGCAATCAATTGTATGCTGTCTCCCAGCATCTTACTGCAGGCCAGCGGGCCGTCATGCACTCCTCGGATTCGGGCCAAACTTGGGACACCCTCGCCACGATAGTTATGAATTGGCCTAGGCACCTTGAAAAAGTAGACAGTTTTTTCTATTTTTTAACTGGAAGCATTGATAATAATACTGTACAAGTATTGAATGTAAACACGGGCCTACTGACACCGATTGACACGTTCGCCTACGTTTCCACCGACTTACGTTATACATATTCCATGAAGTCTATTGGTGATAAAGCATTTTTAGCAACAGATTGGGGACTTTATCGCTATGGAAACGGTGGCAGCCAAATTGAAAAGGTCTATAATGAAAAAGTGACCATGCTTTCGGTCAGGGGCGACACTTTGTTTTCACGGACGCAGCACAATTTTATTTACTCCCTCAATTTTGGCCAATCATGGACGATCATTCCCAATGACAACAATTTTTACCCTGGCTTTCCGGTCAATTTTTATTTTGTGAACGACGTGCCTTGGTTGCTCAGTGTTGACAATTACAACAGTTGTAGTGAAATCACCCTATGGGAATTGAACGCTACGTTGACCAACGGGGTTCAAAAATTCAGGCTAAAAGACGGCGTATGTTTGAGGGATTTTTTGGTCAGTTCCAACGGCACGTTTTTAATGGCAACTGATTACTATGGCATCCTATCCCGCAAGCCTGCCGAATCCAATTGGTCGGTCAATATGACCGGACTCCATAAAGGTGTATTCGAATTATATCAACAAGGCGATTTGTTGTATAGTACAGTGGGATATCTTTCACAAGATACGGGCAAAACCTGGATAGCCCCCATTGTTGCTGCCAATGAAAATGTCATCAATAGCATCGTTAAAAAAGATGGGTTATATTACGCTGCCTTTTACTATGCCGGATTATGGAAAAGTGCAGACCTGAAAAACTGGCAACAATTGGTGCCTTGGGTGCCGCACATCAATAAAGTGAGCGATTTTTTGATAACCACGACTTCGGGCGGCGAGGTTCAATATTCCTCGGACGGACAGAGTTGGACGAATACGACCCACGCCTTGCAGCAATCGCATTTTCCGCCCCAACAGATTCAAGGAGATTTGATCTATGCCCTCAGGAACGACCCCGATATCAACAAACTTACCCTGCAAAGCTCCCACGATTTAGCGGAAACTTGGCAAAATACTGGGCTTGGTTTCTTGGAAGACGATGCGGAAGCATTGCAACGCTTGACCGTTTCGCAGTCAAATGTCTACTTGATGAGTACGCATCCCCAATACCCGGATGTGAAAATATATGCCAGCCACGATTTTGGCCACAATTGGCAATCGGTACAAGTACCCAATGGCAATTCGTTTTACAATTCCCCTTGGACTTGTAGCGAAAACCTGCTTTTTATCACCGATGCTGAGAAAATATGGGCAAGCGCCAATGACGGCGAGCTGTGGATAGAATTGGACCGGGACACCTTTACAGGCGATATTGTGAGCCTAGCGGTGGCCTTTGGGAAAATTTGGGTATCAACCCCCGAGGGGCTTTGGGCCAGAAATTTGACCGAAATCCCTTTTGAAATATACAAAGGCGCGGTCTATCACGACCAAAACAACAACGGTACCCGCGATAATGGTGAGATAGGCGTTCCAAATGTAATATTAACAGTCAGCAACCGCGATTGGCAGGTCGTGACGGATAGCCTAGGCAATTACGAAATCAGAGCTGAACTAATAAACGATAGCATCCTGGTCGTCAAACCGATCCAATATTGTGTGGTAGTACCAAGCGTCATAGCCGCCGTTGAAACCCATTTCAACAACAATGATTTTGCAATACAAATTACGCCAAATATCACCGATGTGAGCGTTACAGCGGTCAATACGCAAATTTTTCGCCCAGGTTTTGAGACCGAAGTATTCGTTTCGCTGCGCAATGAAGGAACTAAAGCACTCGACAGCGTGCAATTGGTGCTGCCGGATTTTGACGACGCTTCGCCTATTCAATATTTAGGGGCTGTGCCTCTGCCGAGCCATGTGATGGGCGATACCTTGATTTGGAACAACCTGATCATTGATATATTTAGTCAAAAAGACCTAAATATCCACTTCAAAACCAATGCAACCGCCAATTGGTGGGAAACAGTAAGCCTCCTATTCACAGCCAACAAAAGTAATGACGCCAATGTGGCGGACAATGTTTTTACCTTTTTTGAGCCATTGTTTGGTGCTTATGACCCCAACGACAAACGGGTATCACCCGATACCGTACCGCCAGCGCAACTGACAGAAACGGATTTGACCTATACCATCCGTTTTCAGAACACGGGCAATTACCCCGCCAATTTTGTCACCATTTTGGATACACTGCCCACTGATATGGATATTTCCACCCTGAAAGTCTTGGCTGCAAGCCACGATTTCAGGTGGCAAATCATCAATGGACGCGTTTTGGAGTTTAGGTTCAACCCTATTTTCCTGCCCGATAGCATCAGCAACGAACCCGCAAGCCATGGTTTTGTGCAATTTTCTATCCGTGCTCGGGGCGATTTGCTTTTGGGCAACATCATCAACAACCGCGCGGCCATTTACTTCGATTACAATCCGCCCGTGATGACCGAATTTTGCCAAATGTATATTGAAAATGTGTACCTTGGAACAAATGCATTGTTTCTAAATAAAACCATCCAAATAAGCCCCAATCCTGCAAGTGATGTCATTGTTTTTGAAAAAGCAGACGAGACTGCTGGACATTTGGACATTTATTCGGCGGTTGGTCGTTATGTTATTGGTCTAAAAACGCTTGGGAAAACAGTCGCTGTTCGTATCGCAGATTGGCCGAAGGGAATGTATTTTGCTCAATGGAAATCAGGCGTAGAGATTATTGGGGGGGGATTTGTAAAAGAATAGGGTTTGCAAAATTATCTGTTCCTTCTGATCGGAAAAACAATTGCATTTTCGTACCTAAGGAACGGTGCTCGAATAAAGATCGTTCATAAGACTACCAATTTTTTGTCCCTTTGGGTTGAAGTGATAAACTATTTACAACAAATCAACATAAACAATAACAAACTATGGCACGACTAACCACCTTTTCGCGACTGCTCATTACCCTGCTCATTGTAGTAGCAGTATTTTTTGCAGTAAAAAAATTCCTTCCCGGCTGCAACATTCCCGGCACAGGCGGATCAGATCAAACGGAACAACCTACTACATCGAACGCTCCCAACACTTCTGGCGACAATAGCGGCAGCACTTCCACTTCTTGGGGAAAATCTTCTACTTCATTTACCCCAGATCCCTTTAATTACACTGCACCAGCTCCGGTAGGCGGCAAACTCAAAGGCGTAGTGGAATTGGGTGCAACAGGATTTAACTCATTCATTGTCAAGATAGACAGCAAAAAAAACTGGAAACTTGAAAAGGCAGAATTTGGCGTGAGTCTCGTCAAGGAAGGCCTCGCCACAGACGAGGATGTGAAAAGCGGCCTTCGTCGGTACATATCTGACATGGTCGGCTTCGGTGTAGGCGCGCGCGATATCCATTTCGTGGTGAGCAGTGGCGCACAAAAGGAAGCCATCATGCCCAAGATCAATGCTGCACTGCAAACCATGGGATATGTGGTAAACGTGGTAACACCTGAGCAAGAAGCAAAACTTGCCCTGCGCTCAGCCCTTCCGCCGACTTTCCAAAACCGCAGTTTTGTGGTGGATATCGGCTCTGGTAACACAAAAATCTCCTGGCTGCCAAATGGTGCTTTAGAGGCCCCAGGCGCCAAATATTACCAAAACAATCTAAACGCAGGAGCAGTATTTCAAGAGGTAAAAGGCAAGGCCGGTCAAATTCCTTCCAACTTGCGCAGCACTTGCTTTATCATCGGTGGTGTGCCCTATGAACTTGCCAAGCAAACCCGCAATGGGAAAGAGCGCTATACAGTATTGAAAGCCCCTGCCGATTATAAGGCCGATGGCGCTAAGCAAGGAAGCTGGCCTTAATATCTACGCGGCTGTTGCAGAAGGCACAGGCTGCAAGCAATATGTGTTCGACTGGGATGCTAATTTTACAATTGGGTTTTTGTTGAATCTTTAAAGGGGGGCGTAGTGGTTCATTTGGTGTGATGGCCTACTATCCGATGACGCTTAGACATTGGATAGTAGCCATCCAAATGAACTCGTGAAAAAAAACCCTATTTGCTTTGGAATATCAAATAGGTGAATCGAACTTTGTTTCTATTTTTACTCTTCAACTTTTGTCTAAATGAGTATGAAAAACTTTTATGCATTCATTGTCCTGTTATTCCTCAGTACCAAAGCCGTATCGCAAGACACCTTCTCCATTGTAGCCGTGGACACCATCACAGGCGAAATCGGAAGTGCTGGCGCGAGTTGCCTAGACGGTAGCCAGATTGCAGGAGGCGCTATCATCATAAGCGATATTTTGCCCGGGCGCGGTGCGATCCATACCCAATCGTACTGGCATGCAACAAATCAAGCCAATGCCCGGCTGCGCATGGAAGAGGGGCTTTCGCCTACAGAAATTGTCAACTGGCTGAAATCCAACGATGTACAAGGGCCGTTTGCCTGGGTAAACCGTCAGTATGGTGTGGTTGATTTTGATCCTCAAGGCCATCCACGTTCTGCTGCGCTTACAGGGAGCAATTGTCTTGATTGGAAAGGCCACAAAACGGGTGTAAACTATTCCATTCAGGGAAACATCCTGCTTGGTCCCGAAATACTGGACAGCATGGAAGCCCGCTTTTTGGCTGCCACAGGCCCGCTTTCCGACCGATTGATGGCTTGTCTGCAAGGTGCGAACGTGCCGGGTGCGGATAGTCGTTGTCTGCAAAACGGCACGTCTTCACTATCTGCTTTTGTCCGCGTGGCTAAACCGGGCGATTCCGGCGATAATTTCTGGCTTGACCTCAATGTGCCTTCGTTGCCCACTGGTATGGAACCCATTGACTCGCTTCAGCGTTTGTATGAGGCTTGGAAAATTGCAGTTTCTACGGCAAACCTGTCTTTTTATAATCCGCCACAGATTTATCCAAACCCCGCATTCGAATGGCTTTCAATAAATTTGAAGGATGCGGACGGACAACTGGAATTGTTTGACCTCAACGGGCGACCTGTGTTTAGCAAAAATTTGGTCAAGGGTTACAATAAATTGGTGCCTGAACTTCTCAATGGTATCTATTTTGCCAGAATTTCTGAAAACGGGCGGGCCACTGTGACGCATAGGATTGTTTGGCAGCATTTCTAGAAAATTTATGCGGATTTTGTAATGCAATACTGATATCAGGGTTTACCACCAAAATTGTTCTTTCACAACCTGCTTTGGGCTATTTCTATAATCATTTGGAAATGGCATCGTTTCCCGTTTTTACGACGAACCATATCAATCAATTCAATGCAGAAACCCGCCAACATGGACGCGCTCAATGATTTTATCAAAACCGAAAGCGCGTTCCTCGAAAAATTAAAAGCAGCAACGGCCAATGTAATTGTGGGTCAGGAGCAAATGCTGGATCGTCTACTCATTGGACTGCTCACCAAGGGTCATATCCTGCTTGAAGGGATGCCTGGATTGGCCAAAACCCTGGCCATAAAGACCCTGGCTCAGGCTGTAGATGCACATTTCAGTCGTATCCAGTTCACTCCCGACCTCTTACCTGCCGATGTGGTGGGCACAACGATTTACAGCCCCGCTACCTCTGAATTCACGGTGCGCAAAGGCCCCATTTTTGCCAATTTCGTGCTGGCCGACGAGATTAACCGGGCGCCCGCTAAAGTGCAAAGCGCTTTATTGGAAGCCATGCAGGAGCGACAAATCACCATTGGGAAACAAACCTTCAAACTCGAAGAGCCTTTTCTCGTGCTCGCTACTCAAAACCCGATTGAACAAGAAGGCACCTACCCACTTCCTGAAGCGCAGGCTGACCGTTTTTTGCTAAAAGTGAAAATTGGTTATCCAACGTTTGAGGAGGAGCGTATGATCATGCGTCGCAACCTCAACGACGAAGAACCAGCAGTACATAAAATACTGTCCGTCAAGACCTTACTTCAAGCTCGTGAGGCTGTCCAGAAAATTTATCTGGATGAAAAGATAGAGCAGTATATCCTGCAAATTGTATTTGCTACCCGCCAACCAACCGAATACGGTCTGGGAGAAGTTGCTCCGCTTATCAGTTATGGCGCCTCCCCACGTGCCACCTTAGCTTTGGCAAAAGCCTCGCGTGCCATGGCATTTCTCAACCGCCGGGGTTTTGTAACACCCGATGACGTTCGGGCCATTTGCCCCGATGTTTTGCGCCATCGTGTTGGACTTACGTTCGAGGCGGAGGCGGAGAATATTGGCCAGGAGGAAATCATTGCAAAGGTTTTGAGCACGATTGTTATTCCGTGATTTGAACACCGATTTTGCCGATACCTCCGATACCGCCGAGTTTGTTTTTTAACACCGAAAAAACCGTGCTCGCCGACACCACCGAAAGGTTTCTCTGGGTGCTCGAATTTCGGGTATAGGAACTGATCGAAAAAAAATCGGTGGTATCGGCGGTGTCAGTTTTTTCGGTGTTCTAACCAAACCCGTATTTTAAGAAAGATGGATACTAACGAATTGCTCAAAAAAGTACGCCGCATAGAAATCAAGACCAAGGGCTTGAGCAGTCACCTGTTTACGGGCGGCTATCAAAGCGCGTTCAAGGGCAAGGGGATGTCGTTCAGTGACGTGAGGGTGTATCAGGAAGGCGACGATGTGCGGGCCATTGACTGGAACGTAACAGCGCGGACCGGCGAACCGTTCATCAAAGTGTTTGAAGAAGAGCGGGAAAACACGGTTATGCTTGTAGTGGATGTGAGCGGCTCGGCGGTGTTTGGCAGTCACGCCCAGTTTAAGGCTGAATACCTGACCGAACTATGTGCGGTGCTCGCTTTTTCGGCCATTGCCAACAATGATAAGGTGGGAGTGATGCTTTTTTCAGACCATATCGAATTGTACATTCCTCCCAAAAAAGGTCGCCAACATATTCTACGGATTATCCGGGAAGTACTTAATATTCAACCTGTTGGGAAGAAAACCGACCTGGGGAAAGCCCTGCGCTATATTCATACTGGGGTGAAAAAACGTTGCGTCTGTTTCGTTTTGTCCGATTTTTTGGATGAAAATTATGAGGAGGCTTTGCGTGTGCTTGCAAAACAACATGACTGCATTGGCATCCACTGTTGGGACCCGTTGGAGCGCGATTTGCCGGATGTGGGCGTGCTCCGCGTGGCTGATGCCGAAACGGGCGAACAAATCTGGGTGGATACTACAAGTTTTGAACTAAGGCGGCAGTATTGGTACTCTTTTCAGGCCCATACGGCTGCAACCCAAAGCCTGTTTCGACGCGCTGGGGCCGACTTTTTAAGTGTCGGAACACATCAACCCTATACGAATGCGTTGTTGCAGTTTTTTTCCAAACGCTCCAAAATTGTAGCGCATGGGTAAGCATTTGTGTTTTTTTTCGACTGAGGGGTTTGAGGTGACACCTCCTCGTGCCTCGGAGATGTCACCTGTTGGGCTGTTACTTGCCACTTGCCTACTTGCAACTTTTCACTTATCCGCCCAGCCAAAGGCCTTCGCATCTTTAAAACCAGAGCGCATCGAAACGGGTGATACCACATCGCTTCTCGTAATTGTTACAGGCCTGAATGTTGAACCTAAAGACGTGGATTTCAGTCCTTGGGCAGACGTTTTTCCCGCTTCCAACATTATTGGGCGTTCTACCTGGAGGCGCAGCGGGGCACAATGGATGCGGCGATTTACGCTGATTGCTTTCGACAGTGCTATGTTGGATTTGCCTCCACTCTACGTTCGACTTGGTGTAGGCAAACCATTGGAAACCAACAAATTGACGCTCAATGTTTTCCCTACGCGCGGCGGAAGAGAGATCACCGATATGGCAAAAATCCGGGACATTCGCCGAGAACCTGCATCATGGATGGACTATTGGCTCTGGGCGGCTGGAGGATTGGCGCTGCTCTTGTTGTTATACGGGTGGATTCGGAAAGATGAGCGCAAGTCACAGCCTGTTGTGCTTCAAACTGCTCCTGTTGCGCCTCCTGTTTCAGCAAGTGAATTGGCTTTGCATCAGCTCTCCCAACTCCAGCAAAAGCAACTTTGGAAAAACGGTCAAGCAAAAGAACACTATGCCGAGCTCAGCCTGATCTTGCGAGCATATCTGGAAACCCGTTTTGGCATTGCTGCATTGGAATCAACTACCGCCGAGATTCAGAAAATGTTGACAAACACAGATTTTCCTCCTGATTTGCGGCCTGACTTGAACGAACTTTTACAAAGAACAGATTTGGTAAAATATGCTCAATCCGAACCGCCAGAGGCTACACATGAGGCTGTTCTGGTAAAAGCGCGGGAATTGGTCGCGCCAGGTCAAGCCAAAATGCAGGAATCAAAAAAGCCTTCATCACCAAAACCAATTCTTAAAAAACCTGCTTCCGGAAAGTACGAACCATTGTGATTTGCCCCAATTTTTATCGTATACAACCGAAAACTCCCAAGACCAGGCACCACAAATCACCCCTCCGTCGCTTTTGGCTTCGGCGGGTAAACAATCCACCAATCACCATTACACCCAATCACCATTACACCAATCACCACCTAATGGCATTCGCCCAACCGCTTTGGCTTTTTCTATTGTTGCTCCTGCCTTTGCTGATCTATCAGTACCGGCGGGCTGCCAAGCGGCGGCATGTCACTTTGCAAGTTTCGCGGCTAACGGCAATGAAGGGCATAAAAACCTGGGTCGTCTATGCGCGAAACTGGATTCAATTCATACGCTGGTTGGTTGTGGCACTGATAATCATTGCAATGGCGCGGCCCCAATTGTTGTGGCATGAAGAGGAAATTGTGGCCGAGTCGATAGATATAATGCTGGTGATGGACATTTCTCCCAGTATGCTTTCCAAAGATTTTCGCCCGGATCGCCTGACAGTGGCCAAGGAAGTGGCGGCAAGCTTCGTCAGTCGAAGGCCTTATGACCAACTTGGCCTGGTGGTGTTTTCCGGAGGCGCGTTCACGCAATGTCCCTTGACAAATGATCGCCGCATCTTGCAAGCTTTCATCAACAACCTGCAAGTGGGTCGTTTGCCCGATGGAACCGCTATTGGAATGGGTCTGGCCACTGCGGTGCGACATTTGGATAAAAGCGATTCGAAAAGTAAAATCGTGTTACTTCTCACCGATGGTGAAAATAATGCGGGCGATTTAGGGCCGCTAACCGCAGCGACAGCAGCCAAAGCCCTGGGAGTGCGCGTCTATACTATTGGGATAGGAACCGACGGACTCGTACAGTCTCCAAGTTATCAAAACGCGAACGGAAGTTTTGCTTTTGCAACGCGCCAGATGACTTTTGACACGCGGCTTTTGGAAGAAATGGCCTCGATAACGGATGGGAAATTTTACCGAGCACGTTCTGTTTCGGATTTGGAAGAAATTTACGGCGAGATTGAAAATTTGGAAAAAACTAAGGTGGTAACAACTTCGGTACGTCGTACTTCGGAACTGTTTTTTTGGTTTTTAAATACTGTTTTTTGCTTGTTATTACTTGAAATGGCGCTGCGTTGGGGGCCATTGCGTGTGATTACGGTTTGAGGTGTTTGAAGGGTTTGAGTTGTTTGAGGGGTTTGAGTTGTTTGAAGGGTTCGAAGCGTGCCACATTTTTACTCGCCATAGCGCTCAGCGCGAAGGCGAGATAACATTGACCACATTTTTACCCGCCATAGCGCGCAGCGCGACGGCGGGATAACATTGACCACATTGTCAACATTATTCTTCGAAAGTCCTGATCTGCTTTATCTGCTGGCCATCGTCCCCTTGCAGGCACTTTTGCTATGGGCATATTGGCGTTGGCGGCAGCGCACTTTGCGGCGTTTGGGTTCGCCGGCACTGGAGGAGCGCTTGTTGCAAGGGTTTTCAGCAAATCGGTTTTGGGGAAAAAATTTAATGTTTGTGGGTGGCTTGGTGTTGGTGATTTTAGCCCTTGCCAGTCCAGTGCGGATTGAAAAAGAAGAAAGCAAAACCCAAAACAGTGCTGATGTGGTCATTGCGCTGGACATATCGAACAGTATGCTGGCCACTGATGTGAAGCCAAGTAGGCTGGAGCAAGCCAAAAGCTTCATCCAGCGCTTGACCCCGGCACTTGATGGTGAGCGTCTTGGATTGGTGTTTTTTGCGGGAGAGGCATTGCCGCAGATGCCGTTGTCAACTGATTATGAGGCTTTGTTGATGTTTACCAGAAACGCACATCCAGACTTTATTACAGATCAGGGCACCGATATAGGGGCAGCAATTGAATCTTGCAAACGATTACTCGAAACCAATTCAGAAGCAGGCCGCGCCATTGTCCTCATCAGCGATGGCGAAAACCATGAAGAAAAAGTTTTGCAAAGGGTACGCGAAGCCTATGAGGCGGGGGTATTGATTTTTCCAGTGGGTGTAGGTTCAGCAGGCGGAGCGAATATACCCATAGGGCAAGGTGGCTTCCGGAGAGATGGAGTAGGAAAACCAGTTCGGAGCTCTGCGAACGAAACACTTATGCAATCGCTGGCCGAATCGGGTGGGGGAGTGGTGCTAAATCTTCGAGATTCAAACCGGGCCATCGAAACCATTAAAAACGCGGTGAGCCGGCTCCAAAAAAGTGCGGTGACGGCAAATGCCACGAGCAGAAAAATATATTATTTCCCGTGGTTATTATTGGCCGCGCTATTTCTATTGATTGCAGAACAGGTGATGCAATGGAAGAAAAAGTAACGCCAGCACTTCCTTCGTCTGACGACTTTGAGTCGTCTGACGAATACGCCGACTTCAAAACCTTGGAAAACCTATTAGATTTGTGGGGATGCAAATAAAGAGATCAGGCCCATTTCTTCATTTTTCAAAAAACAGTTATCATGAAAAAAATCTGCACACTCCTCCTTTTCGCTGCGCTCCTTGCCTACGGCGCACAGGCCCAATGCTGGCAAAGCGTTGCGGCTGGCGGGTTCCATACCCTTGCGATAAAAACCGACGGCAGCCTCTGGGCTTGGGGAATTAATGACAGCGGTGAATTGGGCGATGGCACGTATGCCAACAAAAACAGCCCCGTCCAAATCGGAACGGCCACCAATTGGAAAAGCGTCGCGGCTGGCTTTAACCATACCCTTGCGATAAAACCGATGACAGCCTCTGGGCTTGGGGACTGAATATCTGGGGTGAATTGGGCGATGGCACCTATGCCCCCAAAAACAGCCCCGTCCAAATCGGCACGGCCACCAATTGGAAAAGCGTTGCGGCTGGCGGGTTCCATACCCTTGCGATAAAAACCGATGGCAGCCGCTGGGCTTGGGGATGGAATGACTACGGTGAATTGGGCGATGGCACCTATGCCCCCAAAAACAGCCCCGTCCAAATCGGAACGGCTACCAATTGGAAAAGCGTCGCGGCTAGCTACTCACATTCTCTTGCGATAAAAACCGACGGCAGCCTCAGGGCTTGGGGAAATAATGAATACGGTGAATTGGGTGATGGCACTTTTGCCGCCAAAAACAGCCCCGTCCAAATCGGAACGGCTACCAATTGGCAAAACGTGACCGCTGGCACTTACCATACCCTCGCGATAAAAACCGACGGCAGCCTCTGGGCTTGGGGACGTAATTACAACGGTGAATTGGGCGATGGCACGAATGCCGACAAAAACATCCCGACCGAAATAACGCCCTGCCCTGTCAGCGCCGTGACCGAAATCGGGCAGACCGATATCCGTATTTTCCCTAACCCGACGACCGGCCTCGTACAGCTCGACGGCGTGGAAGCAGAGCGGGTGGAGGTTTTTGACCTGCTAGGGCGAGGTCTCCGTTCGTTCGAGTGGCCGGGCGGCAGCGTGGACCTTTCGAGCCTCCCGTCGGGCATTCTTTTCCTCAAAATTTTTGCCGACGGCAGAATGTATTCCGCCCGTGTCGAGAAGCAATAAGTCGGACTCAAAACTTTCCCGTCCCGATAAATCGGGATAAACTTTCGGAAAGTTGGTTCCTAATTCGCATAAAATGTTTTTCAAAAAATACAAAACCTCGCTCCTCGCGCTCCTGTACTTTGGGCAAATCGCAGCTCAATCCGAGCATTACACCCTCCGCCAAGGCGAGCGTCACTATGATCGGGGCGAATACGAAAAAGCCCAAAAAGCCTACCAAAAATCAAAGAGCAGCACCGCACTTTATAATGCTGGCAATGCCGCTTACCTCCAATCTGAGCACACTGAAGCCGCCCAGTTTTTTCGCGAAGCAGCCGAAAAGGCCCTTTCACCTAGCGAAAAAGCCGACGCCCTTTATAATCTCGGAAATGCCTGTATGCTAAAAGGCGACTATCGAGCGGCGATTGACGCGTATGAGCGCAGTTTGAGGCTGATTCCTAAGCGCCCTGATGCACAAAAAAACCTGCAAATCGCAAAGCGAAAACTTCAAGAGCCTCCTCCTGAGACACCACCACCTCCGCCGCCGCCACCCCCGCCTCCTCCCCAAGCGCGCAGAAACTACCTGGATCAAGCAGCTCCTTCACGACAAAAAGAGATTCCACCATCAAACCTTCCACCAGATGCTGCCAGACGATTGCTCAACGAGGCAGTGCTTTCAGAAGAACAGAAAAATGCCGGGGCATACCGGGAATTGGCGCCAGCAAACCGACCCTCTCGCTTGAAAAAAGATTGGTGATCTTTTATCACTCCGACATGTCCATCGTGTGGTACACATTGAGCACGTCGTCATCTTCTTCCAGCCGATCAAGAAGTTTTACCAAAGCTTCTACTTCAGCGTCATCCAGTTTTTTGGTTGTGTTGGGTATGTACTCCAAGGCGGCGCTTGTGGTTTCAATATTGCGGTCTTCCAATGCTTTTTGAAGCGTGCCAAAGTCAGTATAAGCACTGAGTAACACGATTTCATCTTCTTCGCGCTTGAGTTCTTCCAGGCCTGAGTCAATCAATTCCAACTCAAGTTCGTCCCAATCATGGCCTTCAGCCTTCGCTTTAAATACACCCTTGTGGTCGAAAAGGAAGCTGACGCTGCCTGAGGTGCCCAAAGCGCCCCCACAGCGGTCGAAATACATCCGCACATTGGCGACGGTGCGGGTAGGGTTGTCTGTGGCAGTTTCCACTAGTATGGCTATGCCGCTTGGGCCTTTGCCCTCGTAAATTATTTCCTGGAAGTTTTCTGCTTCCTTGCCAGACGCCTTCTTGATGGCGCTTTCGACGTTCGACTTAGGCATATTCGCCGTTTTAGCGTTCTGGATTGCTCCCCGGAGGCGAGAATTGTACTCGGGGTTTGGCCCTCCAGTCTTTACAGCCAAGGCTATTTCTCGTCCAATACGGGTGAAGGTTTTGGCCATGCCGGCCCAACGCTTAAATTTTCTTTCTTTGCGGAATTCAAACGCGCGTCCCATGAATTAAGTGGTAAGTGATAAGTGTTAAATGTAGGTAGAGATTGCTTTAAAAGCGGCGCAAAAATAGACAAAGCCTTCGCAAGAAAAATTGATTTCAGAAAGATGTTTGGTTTTAAATCGGACGAATGTTTGAAGTTTTGCCGTTTGACATTGTTTAACCATTGCCAAATCTCAATTGCCAGGCAGGTCGCAGTATCTTTGTCCATTATTTTTTAACCTAAATCTTTTTCCCATGAGAAGTGCTTTCCTCCTTGTCTTTGTTTCTATTTTGCTTTTTCCATCTTTGTCCCATGCCCAAGCAGCTAAAAAGATGGACATCGAAGTTTCTGATGCCGTGCTCAAGACCGCCGAGTGGGCCAATTTTAAATACATGGAAAATTTGAAACATGCCAAAACTGGTGATAAAAAAGCAATTAAGGATTTCCTTGAATTTAGTGGCACTGTAGATGGCACCGAATCGCTTGAACACGCCACCACTTGCATTGAACTCATCCCTTATGCTTCGGACATGAATGTTGGTACAGTCATTTCAACGCTAAAACCCAAACTTAAAAAAGTGCTGCTCCAACGTTTTGTACTGGCACAAGGCCGCACGAAGAAGGAGGAACTGCGCAAACCATTACAGGAATGGGCCCCACTTTGCTGGAAGGCGTTACATGGAGAAATAGTAATGTCTGTTAACAGCGATGGCGCTCAAACGAAGGACAAGGTGAACATTAAAGCACCTGCAAACTCCAATGCTTCGGAAATAGTCCCAACTTCAGGCAAGCAATAAGTTGTAACGGCTTCATCACTGCACAAATGGCTTTCCGAATCTACACCAAAACAGGCGATAAGGGCGAAACTGCATTGTTTGGCGGTAGCCGAGTACCCAAAAGTGATCTGAGGGTAGATGCTTATGGCACGGTGGATGAACTCAATTCGTTCATCGGCCTATTACGCGATTCACTTGAAAATCACCATGTTCAAGAAATTCTGGCACATACGCAGCACAGACTCTTTACATTGGGTGCACATCTCGCTTCCGACCCGACCAAGCATCCGCCCACGCCCGACCTGTTGCTCGCCGATGTGAAATTGTTAGAGGATGAAATGGATGAAATGGACCAGGAATTGCCCCGCTCAAGAATTTTATCCTTCCGGGAGGGCACCCCACTGTGTCTGTTTGCCATTTGTGCCGCACCGTTTGCCGTCGTGCAGAACGGCTTACGGTCGCACTTCTTCAATCAGGCGAACCCGTAGAGGATTTGGCTTTGCAATACCTCAACCGACTTTCAGATTACTTCTTCGTGTTGGCGCGTTTTGGGGAAAGAACTTGGTGCGGAAGAGGTGATTTGGAAGGCTAGGTAAAGCCCGATATTGATGGATATTAGGATATTGAGATATTGAATAAAATATCTCAATATCCCAATATCAAATAATTTACAACGTCCCACGCAATTCCTGTTCTCGTTCAATAGCCTCAAAAAGTGCTTTGAAATTCTCCTTACCAAAGGATTTTGCACCTCGTCGTTGAATGATTTCGAAGAAAACTGTTGGGCGATCCTGAATTGGCTTGGTGAAAATCTGAAGCAGATAGCCATCTTCGTCCTGGTCAACCAGGATATTCAGGGCTTTCAAATCCTCGATGCTTTCCCTCGATTTTCCCTACGCGGTCGAGCATCCTCGTAATAAACCTCCGGAACGTATAGAAAATCAACCCCGTTGGCGCGCATTTGCGCCACTGTTTGCAGAATATTGTCGGTGGCCACAGCGATGTGCTGAACACCGGCTGCGCGATAAAAGTCGAGGTATTCCTCAATTTGACTTTTTTTCAATCCCTTGGCTGGCTCGTTGATTGGAAATTTAATATAACCATTGCCATTGCTCACCACTTCCGACATGAGCGCCGTGTATTCCGAAAAATGCCCTTGTAATTTTTCCGTTCCACTAGGGTGTGGATGGTGTCTCCGTAGGTTTTAATTGCGGCGAGAACGACCTCTCCATCGTCGTTTCGCAAGGTTTTAAAGGCGGCTGCTTCTGCGCCACGAGAAAGCGCGGTGTAAAAAGCCTGTTCCGCATCGTCTACCCAAAGCGCCAACACTTTCACCCCGTCTCCGTGTTCGGCCACGTGTTCAGCAATCTCGGTACCTGGCAACAGTGAAGCTGTGAGCACGATTCTGATTTTGTCCTGCTGCAAAACATAACTCACCCGATCCCACACCAGTTTCAGGGCCAGCATAAGCCACTATTTCAAAACCAAGCGCGGCCTGGTAATACATGGCGCTTTGTTTGGCGTTGCCGACGTAAAATTCAAGGTGGTCGGTGCCGTTTATTGGGAAGGAGTCGGAGTTTGCAGTTGAAGGGGCCGGAGCAGGTGCGGTCAAGACATTCATATTAATGTGTATTAGAAATTCAGCAGATTTGGCTGCAAAAGTAGGCAATGGGATGAAAGTTCAGGGTCACTTATTTGCCATTTCTATAAACATCTCGTTCGCTGTTTTACCCCAATTTGGATGAATGCTGGAGGCTGGTTTGAATGCTTCGTACTTGGCAGCAGCAGTTTCAAGCGTCACTTTGGCCTTGACTTTATCGCCGCCCCATTGCGGTGGAGTGAAGAGGAGTGTTGCACCTTCCTGCATATAGGCGGGGATTTTCTGAATCCAGGCGCTTGGCTTTTTCAAGTTGCATCGAGGCTACGGGGCCATATTTCTGTCCGTTTACCATGGGATTTATGCGGATAAAAGCCCGGAAATCATGGATTTTAGCACATAAATTTCAGAATTATCGGGGTTTAGTGCGTCAGCCTTTGTCGCGAAATCATCGGCTCGTTTGGCAAAGAGTTCGTACATGTTTTTATCCTGGCTCATATTGAATGCCATGGTTTGGCAAATGCCACATAATAGTGAGCTAGCCATTCTTTGGTTTCTTTTTGGGCAATGCGCTCAAAATTATTCGAGGCTGCCAGCCATTGTTCGGCGGTCTTTAAGGTGTCTAATCCTGAAAGGGCTTTTTCCATGGCTTTCACAAACTTTTCGTCGGTGGTTTGTTCCTGCATGGAAATGGCAACTAGAAAGAGCGTGAAAATTGCAAGTGCTTTTTTCTTTGTTGTATATTGTATTGAGTGTTTAATTCTGGTTGTCCAAATACCTCCTGCCTTCTATCCGTACCCCAACTGAAAAACGCTCCGACGAAAAAAACTGTTTGGCAGCAGGAGTAATAGCCGTGCGCATGGTTTTATCGGGCGAATATCGGTAACCAAAAATTTGTTCTTGATTGAGCACATTGGTTACTCCAAGTACAAAAACTGCAAATGCCTTGCGTACCGTGGTAAGGTAACTAGCGTTGATACTCAAGTTGTTGTATGCTGGGGTTCTGTCAACCAAAAACTCGGTTTCTGTCCGGTTTGGATTGAAATATGGCCGCCCCGTTGCGTAATTGTAAGCCATGCCAAGGCTGGTCCTTATTTTCGGGAAAAACTTTTTCGCCACCAGGGTAGCTACATGGTTTGCTGCAAAAGTAGGTTGCGCTTCTAAAGGATACCATTGGAATTGCCGCTTGGTATCCAGCCAGGAGTAAGAAAGCCAGTAATCTACCCCTTTAGCGTTTTTTTTGTCGCGATAAAAAGTTCAAGTCCCTGCGCGTAGCCTTCCATCATTGGCGAGGGCCTCACGTGTGGTCACCAGATTTTGTAATTTTTGTAAAACCCTCTACACGGATGGTGCGCTCGTCTTTGATATACCGATAGTTGAGTATGAAATGCTCCGCACGCTGAAAGCCGGGTATTGCACCTCAAACTCGCGTTGCCAGTACAATAAACTGTCGCCCTTTTGATAAAAATGCCCCCAAGCGAACGAAACCTGCGACGCATCTGCCAATTTGTAGGCAAGCGATACACGAGGGGAAAGCCTTGCCTGACGCAAAAGGCTTGATTGTTCGCCACGCAATCCGACGCGCGCTACCAACTTTGTGGTGACATAAATATCTGACTCAGTGAAGATAGCGCCGTAATGGTCTCGAATTCCCCGCTTTAAATATTGATTCTCATAGTCATCGGTAGCATACTGGTACTCCCCCCCAAAACGGAGCGGTAAGTCGGCCAAAAATCGAGTCGCTACTCCCCCGAATCTGCGTCAGCGAATTTTGAATATTAAAGTGTCTGGGTCCAAAAGCTACATTATAAGTGGACGAAATATCGTTGCGGTCAGGAGAATAGGAAGAGCCCGAAGGCTTATCTTCCAAATGATCGCCCGCGAATTTCGTCCAGCTGAGATTGGTGTAGGTATTGGCATTTTGGCATCAAAACCGAAAATCTTGCCATTGGGTGCTGGCGAGTTAAAGCCGACGCGACCAGCATTGTAGTACCTGTAAAACTTCAAGAGGCCACTTTGCCCTGTTTTTGCCGGAAAAGCCCTCTTTTCCAACGTATCCTGGTTTATGGGTGAAAACCAGGGATTGTTTCGCCAAAGAAAAATAAGGGCCCAGATTGGTGTAATTAACACTCCCGCCAATAGCCCGGCCTTTGTCTTTCCATAATTTTTGTTGCCCAAAACCTAGCCCTACGCAGGATACTGCAAGGGTTCCAGCGGAGCGATCGGGCATATCCTGGGTATCTAAAATCAGCGCGGAGGACATCCCTTGTCCGTACTGGGCAGAATAACCGCCCGTGCTGAATACGGTACCCTTGAACAGAAATGGATCGCTGGCTTCAAAAGACCCCGCGCTGATGACCACAATTTTTAGTTCGTTGAAACTTTCGCGCAACACCGGATTGAAATCAAACACGCCTCCTTGCAAGTTAACTTGTTGAGAAACAGAGTCGTAGCCCAAATATTTTACCAGCAAAACCTGTGTTCCAGTCTCTTCGGTGTCGAACTGAAAATTGCCCTCGGCATCGGAGGTAGCGCCATCATAAGTGTCCTGAAGAAAAATATTTGCCCCAATAAGTGGCTCCTTGGATTTGTCGAGCACACGTCCTTTGACGGTGGTTTTTTGGGCATTAAGAGAAATAGAGAAGAGTAAGGAAAATAGAAACCCAGCCATCGCCACACTATTTTGTTTAGTAAAATCAAAAGGAGAAAAGGCTAAGGCGGGTAAAAGGGAAAGTTGTTTCATGCGTTGCTCTGAATGCGTTTGAGGGCGTAACTTCACAACGCTTTCAGCGTCGTGTCGATTTATCGATGAAAGCCGGATGAATTTTGACAAAACGGATCAGGAACACTTCCGCATTGGGCGTATCTTCCAACTGAATTTCCCCAATTAGAAAGTAGCCCGCATTGTCAAATCGAGTCGGACATCGCTCTGTTCTTGCGTGACCCGGCGAAGATAGACGATTACATCAACGGAAAATCGCGGGTTGGTGAAAAACCGTTTAGAGTCCGCCAGCGAAGGAATAAGTGGCAAGACGTTGCCCGGGTCAAGGGCGTTGGTTCTCGGTAAGCAATTTCCACATAGTCGTTTTGATTGGATTCGTCATAGACCCGAATATAAATTCTGTCGATAACGCCGAGATCAGCATCACCAAAAATACCGCCTAAACTTGCTTGAGAAGTAATTACGCCAGAAATATCAGCCTCCGTCTTCCCGTGTTGATCCAGATATTGCTGCCAATTGGAAGGAATGTTTTAACTGGAAATGGTGTACA
This sequence comes from Lewinellaceae bacterium, assembly GCA_016708875.1. Classification (GTDB taxonomy): domain Bacteria; phylum Bacteroidota; class Bacteroidia; order Chitinophagales; family Saprospiraceae; genus M3007. The sequence goes on along the minus strand of JADJFA010000002.1, from coordinate 102,130 downwards.
TCAAAATACCGATTCCGCCGGGATGCTGAATTCGCGTTGGAACACCATGTCGAAACCTGGTGCGAGGTCGTTGTCTTTGTGGCAGGAGAGTCCCAACAGTAAGAAAACGATGAACGATGAACTATAAACGATGCTTTTCATTGGAACAATAGGTGTACTTTGAAGGGGAAAGGTTGCCTTTGAAGCCAACAAGTCCTATTACTTTTGCGGCCAGAACAACCTTGAACCTGGTAGATAGTTTATCGTTGAAGTTGGATTTATGAAATACCTCATTACAGGACTTGGCAACATTGGATATGAATACGACGGTACCCGGCACAATATCGGGTTCGAAGTGCTTGATTTTTTATGCAAAAATCAGGGCGGCGAGTGGCGCGGCAACCACCATGGCGACCTTGCGGAAGTGAAATTTAAGGGTCGTACGCTAATACTTTTGAAACCAAATACCTACATGAACCTGAGCGGCAAAGCCATCCGGTACTGGTTGCAAAAAGAGAAAATTCTAATCGAAAATAGCCTAACCGTGCTAGACGATCTGAATCTTGATTTTGGCAAGCAACGCCTTCGTGCCAAAGGTTCAGATGGCGGGCACAACGGCTTGAAAAGTATCCAGGAAATGTTGGCCACGGATGCCTACCCGCGGCTCCGAATTGGCATCGGCAGCAGTTTTTCTAAGGGAAAACAAGTCAATTATGTACTTGGGAAATGGACGGAGGACGAAAAAGCTGAACTACCTCGTATTCTCGAAAAAGCAGAGGAGGTGATAAAAACATTTGTCACACTCGGATTAGAAAAGCTATGAATGCGACCGGGAAATGAATGCAGAACGTTGGACTGAAGGATGTTGGACCTGGACTGATGGACGCCATGTTTTTCAGGCAAATTGCGCAACCATTCTGATAGAATCGTCTCAAATGAATCCATTTGCGGAAAAAATAGCCCCGTAGTTTCTTCTACTGCTTTAAGCCCTTTTTCGAGGTCAACCTCTTCCTGTTTTTGACAAAGAAAGATACCTTGCTTGGTAAACATTTCGCCTAAATATTCCTGTTCGGTCTGCCCTGGCGTGGGTACTAAAATAGCTTTTTTTCTGCCCAAAGCAGCCAAATCCATGATGCTGCTGTATCCGGCGCGGCAAACAACTATCTGGCTCGACAGAAGCAATTGCTGCAAATCTGAAGTGGTCAAATAAGATACGACCTCTACGTTTTCGGAAACAATGTGGTGCTCTTTGGAACCGGTTTTGCCTTTGACAAACACAAATTTGTGGGGCAATGCAAGCGCTTGCTCCAGCAGAATTTGCTCCAGATATGTTCGTTGTGGTTCTGGGCCTGACAGCACTACAGCGACGTTTGACATTGGTTGGACAGCCGTTGTGTTCCCAGAGGCCAGGTGAGGCTGAACCCCTGAAAACCGTGAAAGCAAGCCTAAATATTTGATATCGAAACCCTTTGAGGGGCGGGTGCGAAAGTTCCCCCGGAAAGATTTGGTTCGTTCGCTGAATCGGGCACCCAGATGGAATCAAACTTTGCGAAGTGCAAGTCGCAGCACTTGATTAGCAGCCCATTGTAAGGCAGCGTTTGAAACACGTAAATGTATCTGGTGAGTCAATATGACGTTTTGTGTTCCTCCGCTGAAACACCCATAACGATTGTCTGAAATGATGCCAGTGATACCATGTTCGCGCACCAGTCGTTCTGTTGCCCATTGTTCAGCCCGGATGGCGTAGGTGATGCGCGGCATTTGTCGGGCAATGTTCCAGACCATGCTATTTGTTTGATAACGAATGCGGTATGAGGGGAGTTGAAATGCAGGCAAATGTGGAAATTCTGCTTTCAGCAAATTCAAGGCAGCGCCATCGGAGGCCAAAATAACTTTTGCGCCTAAGTGCTCCAAAGCCTTTATTAGGGGCACACAGCGAGCGGCATGTCCCAAGCCCCAATTGAGCGGTGCGACCAGAATGGTTTGTTGAACATTTGGCATCAAACGTTGTATGGTCTGTTAAAAATTAGTTTCATTCAAAACCTTTCGGCTACATTCGCCCATTAAATATTTCAATTCCATGGCTATGAAAAAATTCAATATCAACTGGTGGCGCATCGCATTCTTTCTCCTTACCGTCGGCATGATTGTGTTGGAGAGCTTGCAGCCTGTTCAAACCTAAGTGTAACTGTCCGCACTTTTGACTTCTGGACGTTGGACTGTAGGACATTAGACATTGGATTTTAGAGCGTGCAAGTCAAAAGTCCAATGTCTAATTTCCAAAATCCAACGTCACTCTTCCTCAGGTAGTAATTCTAACGGCAGCGACTTGGTCGTTCGTGCCCCCTAATTCCTTGATTTTCTCAGCTTTACCAATCAGCGTGTCCCCTGGGCGACCCGCGTTTGTAAGTTTGTGCATGGCATCGTCGTAGGCGGAGCGCGCATTATCAAGGCGTGCGCCAACGGTGCGCAAGTCGTCTACAAACGCCACAAATTTGTCATAGAGCAAGCCGCTCTGCCGGGCTATTTCGAGCACCGATTTCGTTTGTTTTTCTTGTTTCCAGATGCGCTACTGTACGCAGCGTAGCGAGCAGGCTACTGGTGGTCACGATGACAATGTTCCGCTCCAATGCATCTGTGAAAAGGCGCGGATCGGCTTGTGAGGCCGCAGTAAGTGCCCCTTCAAGCGGCACAAACAACAGCATATAATCGGTGTATTGATGGAATAAAGTGTCTGGTAGTTGGTGCGACTTAGGTTGTCCACATGACTACGGAGACTCGTAACGTGCGCCTTCAAATGCTGGTCGCGCTCTGTTGGGTCAGCCGCATTGAAGTATCGCTCAAAAGCCGTGAGCGATACTTTGGAATCTACAATAAGTTGTTTGTTTTCAGGAAGTTGAATGACAAAATCTGGTCGTTTGGCGGCGCCATCCTCATCTCGAAAAGTGGCCTGGGAGAGAAAGTGAATGCCTTTTGAAGCCCGGATTTTTCTAGCAAGGTTTCCAGTTGCATCTCGCCCCAATCACCTTGCATTTTACTCTGGCCTTTGAGTGCGGAGGTTAGATTGTGCGCATCTTGGCTGAGTTGTTGGTTTAGTTGGGTAAGTTGCTCCAGGTTCTTTCTTGAGGCTGGACTTTTCGCGGGTTTCTTCCAAAAACTTGCGGTCCACATTTTCTTCAAACTCCTTGATTTTTTCGCGGAGTGGACTGAAGCACGGTTTGTAATTGCTGCGCGTTTTGGGCGGTGAATCGCACTGATTTTTCTTCCAGCAATCGGTTCGCAATGTTTTCAAATTCTGTTTTGAACTTGACTTGCAACTGTTCTACCTCTGCTTTTGGTTCCTGAAATTTTCTTCCAATGATACACTTGCTGCTCACGGGCGGCCAGTTGGGCGTGGGCGTCGCGGATTTCTCGTTCTTTGGAAGTCAGTTCGGAGCGCAAGCGTTCGGTCTCGTCAAGGATGGCTGCATGGAGTTCGCGGGGCACAAATTGTTCTTTATCAAAAGTTTGTGCGCTGTTACCCGATTGTTGGCAATGCCATGAATACGAGGACAATAAGCACTATGCCCCCGAGCAATAAAAGTAAGGTGTCGTCCATGTTGGAAGAATTTGTTGGACAAATGTACCCTACTCTTGATTTTTTGTTTGTTTTTGGGCTATGTTTCTAACAGAAAATGTTTTGAAAGTCGTTTATTAGCCTTTCAAGCGCTCTGGAAGCAAATCAAGAATTCCATCTTTCAGCTCTTTTCTGGCAATTATCAAAGCAACGATGATCAAGATTGCGCTACACAAATACGAACTCAATCCGCACAGCACTGGAAATCATTGGCCATCCCCCTGTTTCTCAAACTCTTTAATAATTTCATCCGGTGATTTGCCCAACAACTTGAGCGCATTTTGCGCATCGTCTGCAAAGTCAGGATCGTTCGGGTATTTTTGAAGGAAAGACTCATAAGTTGCCTTTGCTTTTTCAAGATCGGCAAGGTCATTTTCCTGCACAAAACCGATCATAAAGAGTGCCGTGGGCGCTTTTTTATGCTGTGGCAGGCCAGTTGCAATTTTGGTGTAAATTTCGATGGCTTTCTGTGGGTTTTCAACCGTTTTGGCAAGACCAGCTGCTTTTAGCAGTACATCAACATATTGATCCGGGTTAGATTTTTCGACCAGAACAGCGAGTTCTTCAGAGGTTTTGATGAATTCCGCGGCCTTGGATTTGTCGGTGACAGCGGTGCCTCCCTTGGCTTTGTCGAGAGCAATGAGTTTCTCCTGGTGAGATTTGATAGGGTCTGTCTGGCATGCGTTAAAAACGATGCCAAGTAGTGCGAGGTGAATATCTTTCTCATAATGTAAAATTTCAATTGTATTCAAATTTCCCGAAGGGGCTTTTAACGGTCACTTTTTCACCTTCGGCCCGCGGACGCGCCCAATAACGCGGGCTTCAATGCCATATTTTCCGCAATTGCCATCACTGTGTCAGCATGTCGGGCGGGGAGGTAAATCTCCATCCGGTGCCCCATGTTGAACACTTGATACATCTCACGCCAAGGCGTCTTACTGCTTTCCTGAATTAGTTTGAATAGCGGCGGCAACTCGAACAGATTGTCTTTTACGATGTGTACATCCTTCACAAATTTCAGGACTTTCGTCTGCCCGCCCCCCGTGACGTGGATGAGGCCGTGGATTTTTTCGGTGCGATTGGAGTATTTCCTGCAAGACTGGCAGGTAGCTCGCGTTGGCGAAAGGATGAGTTTTCCCAACGCTAATCATTTGATTACCAACAGCAATTTTATCCGTCAGCATTCGATTGCCCGTGTAAACCACTTCATTGGGCAAACGCGGGTCAAAACTTTCGGGATATTTTTCGGCATAAATTTTTGACAACACATCATGCCGCGCGGCAGTGAGGCCGTTGCTTCCCATGCCGCCGTTGTACTCAGTTTCGTAGCTCGCCTGGCCAAAGGATGCAAGCCCTACAATGACATCGCCAGACCGAATGGTGGGTACGAGCACATCACTGCGTTTCATCCGTGCAAAGGCCGTAAATCCCACGTCAATCGTGCGCACAATATCGCCCACATCAGCAGTTTCTCCGCCAGCAAGATGAAGTTGAACGCCTTGATCGCGCATTTTATCCACAAAATCAGAGGTGCCGCGAATAACGGCTGCTATTACTTCAGCTGGAATTAGCCCTTTGTTGCGCCCAATGGTGCTGCTGAGTATGATGTCGTTGGTACAACCTACACAAGCCATGTCGTCGAGGTTCATCACAATGGCATCTTGCGCTACACCGGGCCAAACAGATAAATCGCTCGTTTCACGCCAATAGACGTAAGCGAGGCTAGTTTTCGTGCCTGCTGTGTCAGCATGCAGGAGGTTGCAGTGTTTTGGACTACCGGCAGCCAAATCAGGCAAAATCTTGCAAAAAGCATTGGGATACAGGCCTTTATCCAAATGTTGGATGGCTGCATGGACTTCTTCTTTGGAGGCGGAAACACCGCGCTGGTCGTATTTAGTCATTTTATTCGTTATTTCTCCTGGCTTCCTCTATTGGTCTCCCAAAGGGCCAAGTCTTCTCATGTCGAGTAACTTTGATCCTTTTAAGTAACTCCTTCCTTTTTCAAGAATTCAAATTTAAAATGTCCTCACCTTGTCCTCGACTTGCCATAACACAATGGAGGGTTTCACAGGCCTCCGTAAATTTGTAGGTTCGGTAACCATCAGGGCCGCCCCAGGAAAAATCGGGAACGAAATTGCGGGGAAAACCGGCACCGTAGATATTCGCAAAAATGCCAACCACTGTACCTGTATTGAACATGGTGTTGATAGCGCATTTGGAATGGTCGCCCATGATGAGACCAACAAACTGCTGCCCCGTTTTTTCAAAACGCTCCGATTCGTAGCTCCAAAGTTTTACTTCGGAATAGTTGTTTTTGAGGTTTGAATTGTTTGAATCCGCACCCAGGTTGCACCATTCACCCAACACCGAATCGCCCAGATAACCGTCGTGTGCTTTGTTTGAATTTGCGAAAAAAATCGAGCGCGCTACCTCGCCTCCGATCCGGCAACCGGGTCCAAAGGTGCTTGGGCCATAAATTTTGGCCCCCATTTTTATGATTGAATCTGAACCAATTGCTATGGGGCCGCGCAACATCGAGCCTTCCATCACCTCCGTGTTTGCGCCGATATAAATAGGCCGCCTGTTAGATTTAGTGTGCAATATTCCATTTTCACCCCTCTTCAAGGTAGAGGTTTTCGGGTGGGCCGATGATTCGGTTGGTGTCTGAAACTGGTTTTGAGTTTTTCCCGGTTGTGAGCAGCGCAAAATCTTCGACAAGTGCTTGTTCGTTTAGCCGGACAAGTTGCCAGAGTTGAGAGATTTGCACCAATGGAATGCTTTCGTCCATCCCTGGCCCTGCAACTCATTCACTTCCTCTTCCTCAATGAGCGACTCAAATTGGGCCTCGTTGAGCCTCGCAGCGATGAGTTCACCATCAGCCAGCAAAGCCTCGTTGAGTCCAAGTTCGTTTATCCGCTTACAAAGTGCAGGAGTCGCCAGTACCCCACCATTGATGATAAGGTTCTCATCCTCAATACGAATCGGATATTTTTCCTGTAGATATTCTTGCGTGATGTAAGAAGCTGCACCACGTAAACGGCGCTCCCATTTTTCCCGAAGCGTAAGGAGATTCCTATTCGCAATTCACCCATCGGACGGGTGGCCGTGAGTGGAAGTAAATGGTTGCGCGCGTCTGTGTCAAAGAGGATAATGTTCATATCAGTCCCAAAGTAAGAGAATCGGGCAAACTTACGGCTTTCGGCATAGGTTTAGGAAACAACAAAATGAAAAAGTCCCAACACGCACGAATGCCTATTGGGACTTTGTAACACTGCTCGAAAGCAAAAATTACTTTGAGAACTTCGAGAAGCGCTTGTTAAACTTGTCAATACGGCCAGCGGTGTCCACAAGTTTCATTTGACCCGTAAAAAACGGGTGGCTATAGGACGAAATCTCCATTTTGACGAGTGGGTATTCTTTGCCGTCCTCCCAGGTTACAGTGTCTTTGGAGTTCACGCAAGACTTGCCGAGGAAAGCCTCGTCTGTCGAGATGTCTTTGAACACAACTGCGCGGTAACTGGCTGGATGAATATCTTTTTTCATGACGCTATTTTGCTGAAAATTTGTAATTCAAAATTCGAGGCGCAAAAGTATGAAAAGATGACCTTGTTTTCCAAATAATTTTTGAAAAAACATCTCAAAGAGTTACGTCATGTAAACCTGCCACCCTCCTTCGCTGAAGCTACGGCGGGTAAACTGCAACTGTTATTTCCCTTTCTTCTTATCTTCCTGAAATTTCATCACCTGTTCCATTACCTCGCCGAGTTGTTCGGCCCCTATGCGCTTCATCAAGATTTCATGGTTTCGGTTGAGGATGAAAATCTGCGGGGTGGTTTGTACGTCGTATATCTGTTTGTACTTGCTGCGGATATACGGGTCATAAACGTTGAAAAACAGATCGTCGCTAAATTCCTTTTCCTCGAGGCCTTTCCAGCGGCTGTCGTGTACCTTTTCAGGGGTGTTTGATTCTTCTTTGCTGGTGACAACCCCTGTACACACTGCAAAGACTTTCACGCCACGATCTTTGAATTTTTTGGCAAACTCAACCATGTGCGGAGCCGCCTTTTTACAATGGCCACAATCTGTTGCCCAGAAAAACAGCACCGTGTAGTCTGCATCTACGTCCCACAAGGCATGGGGCTGGTTGTTGCGGTCCATTACGGTGATATTGGGTGCGATTCTACCGATCAGGATGGGCGCCAAACGCCGGGCATTGTCGCAGATTTTTTCGAGGTCTTCTTTTTTGGTCCAGGCGGCTTGCCCCTTGCAATAATATTCATTGGCGATGTGTACATAGCAGGCGTCGAAGCCAACGATATTCGATTTGGCGTAGTGGTTCAGAAAATGGATAAGGTAGTACTTGTAGTTTTCGCCATTGTACTTGCCCTGCATTTTTTTGAACAGGTAATCAAGTGCTGCATTAACAGTATCAGGGTGTTGTGGCGTAAGTTTTGTGATGAAATAGTCCACCTTGTTGTGCAAAACGGGACTGCGAAGCATGGCTGGATCGGCAATGTCAATGTTGTCAAAAAAGTGCTCGCGTATCCAGTTAAACTTCTTTTTCGCCACCTCCTTTTCATCACCTTTATAATCGGGAACCTCCGGTTCAAGAGCAGCCTTCACAATTTTTGCTGCCATGAAATTGGGGTATTTTGTAAGGAGATCTTGCTGGGTTTTCTTTACCGCTTTGTCAATGTCGTGGATTTTTTCTGCAATACGAACGGAATCGGCCACATTCCCTTTAACCCGGCTCAATTGAGCGCGGAGCGTGTCGGCAATTGGGCGCTGTTTGTTCAAGTAGCCTAAATATTCGTAAAAAATCTCGTTGTCCTGTGAGCCTTTCACTTTCATTTTATTCACCGAATCCTTCGCGTCCGTAGTCACTGTGAACTGTTGGTTTTGTCGTCCAGCAGGATTTGGATAAAATTGTTGTCGGGTTTTAGCACCAATAGATACACGCCAGCCGGGAAAAGGGTGTCGGCCTCAAACGTAAAAAAACCATCGGCAGCCAGGATGGCTGTGTCTTTCACGTACTGCTTTTCGCCATAGTGAAAGCCAATGATGAGTTCATTGGAGGCATAGTTTTCGAGGGTTTTCTTGATGGCGTCTTTTCGATCTCATCCATCGTGAGCGGCGCGTCCTCTTCTTCGCTGTCGTCGAAATTGTTGGAAGTGTTGCTTGGATCAATAATAATTGGCTTAACCCGTTCATTTTCAAAGGGGTGAAAGCGTTGTGCGCTTTCGTGAGCATACCCGTTGTCTTCAAAATTGATTCAGTATTTTGAGGATAATTCGAGGATAATTGTCTCAAATTTCCCAATTCCGGCATCCGCAGGTTGTTGCTTTCCACGAGTTTGAAAAACATAGACTTGAGTTCGTTCAAGTCGTTTTTCATGTCGAACAAAACTTTGTAAAGCAATTCCCGCTCCTGGAATTCGCCGCCATTTTTTCCTGCAAACCCGTTGCCGTTCGATGGCACGGGCAGGTGGCGGCTAAAATAGTTGGGGCATGGTGTGCTGCAAGGCTTCCGCAGTAATAGATCGTTCTTCAGAAAGGACGGAAAGTTGCTCTGCCACGTTTTTGAGCTCGCGGATGTTTCCAGGCCAGCGGTAGTTTTCAAGCACCAGCTCGGCGCGTTCGTCGAGGCGTACGGGCTGCATCCGGTATTTTTCAGCAAAATCGCCCGCAAAACGGCGAAAAAGCAGGGTAATGTCTTCGGGGCGTTCTTTAAGTGAAGGCACTCGAATGGGCACGGTATTCAGGCGATAAAACAAGTCTTCGCGGAACTTCCCCTTGCGGACGGCTTCTTCCAGATTGACATTGGTGGCAGCAATGACTCGGACATCTGTCTTCATGGACTTGCTCGCACCAACACGGATAAATTCACCAGATTCGAGCACCCGTAGCAGATATGCCTGGGTGTCGTTGGGCATCTCGGCGATCTCGTCCAAGAAAATCGTGCCGCCATTCACCGTTTCAAAATACCCTTTGCGCTCACCTACGGCCCCTGTGAAGGAGCCTTTTTCGTGCCCGAAAAGTTCGGAATTGATGGTGCCTTCCGGAATAGCGCCGCAGTTGACGGCAATAAAGTCATTGTGCTTGCGCGCCGACAGTGCATGGATGATCTTCGAAAAGACTTCCTTGCCCACGCCGCTCTCGCCCGTGATGAGTACAGAAAGATCGGTGGGAGCCACACGGGTAGCCGTTTCAAGGGCAGCGTCCAATGAAGGCGCTGCGCCTACGATGCCGAAACGGGCTTTTATGGATTGGAGGTGATGATTGGCCATTTATGCTATTTCGTACTCAGGTATTATACCCACTTTCAGGATGAGGATATCGGTCATTTGTTTATGCTATTTCTCCCGGTAAGTTTTCGCATACTCTACTACTATCTTTTGCAAAAATTGATCAAAAGTATCCCCACCATAGCCCAAATCAAGGGCTTTCTGAAAATGCTGACGTGCCAAATCTTCATCTCCAGCGACTCCTGCCATTACTGCAAGGTTGTAGTGAGGCTTTGCATAACGTTGGTCTATCTGTAGGGCTCGTTGTAAATAAGCAGAAGCCGATCCTGGCTGCTCCTGTGCCATTTTTATCACGCCGAGGTTATTCATCGTCATGGCTTCTATGTCGGCTGTGAATGCGCCGTAGTACCAAAATCTCGCCTGATTTTTTACACTTGGACTCTTTTTCAGTTGTTCCAAAAATGTCAAAAATTCAACCTCGGCGGCTTCGAATTGCTGGCGGTTAAGCAAGTTTAACCCTTTGAAAAACACTGCGTATCGCGTCCGAACAAAACCAACTTGCAACTAGCCAAAAACCTAAAAAAGAAATCCAACCCAGAAGGGCGGACGGGAAGTAGATGTAGGCCACAATGACCAGCCCAAATAGACCAATCAGCAGAGGAAAATAAAGGTGTTTGCGATGTATAGACATGATCATGTAGGTGTTAAATTCAAACCACCTCCCCCAACAACGTCGCGCTCGTCACCTCCTTAATCTTCACCATTACATAGTCCCCCGGTTTCAAACCCTCTTTTTTGGGAAAAACACACATGCTATTCTGCGAATTCCGGCCACAAAACTCCTGGTCAGATTTACTTGAATCGCGCTCAATCAACACCCGAAACGTCTTGCCAATTTCGCCCTGATTGTATCGAGAACCCACCGCCCTTTGCAGCGCGATGACCTCACTGAGTCGGCGTTTTTTCACTTCTTCCGGAATGTCGTCGGCGTATTTTCTTGCAGCAAGTGTGCCCGGACGCTCGGAGTATGAAAACATGTACGACATGGAATAACCCGCCCATTCGATCATCGAAAGCGTGTCTTGGTGCGCGTCCTCCGTTTCCGAGCAAAAGCCCGTGATGATGTCGCTAGAAATGGCGGCGTCTGGCAAAATGCGTCGGATACTTTCTACACGCTCCATGTACCAGTCGTGATCATAGGTGCGGTTCATCATTTCCAGCACACGCGAATTGCCGGATTGCACTGGCAAGTGAATGTATTTGCAGATATTGTCGTGGGCAGCCATGGTGTGCAACACCTTGTCTGTCATGTCCTTCGGGTGACTGGTGCTGAACCGTACCCGCAGGTCGGGATGAACGCCGGCGGTCATGGCCAGCAGGTCAGCAAAGTCGGCGCGTTCGTTGGTTTCGGGATTTTCCCATTTGTAGGAATCCACGTTTTGCCCCAACAACGTGACCTCACGGTAGCCTTTTTCAAATAAATCCCGTGCTTCCGCCACAATGCTGAACGGCTCCCGCGAACGCTCACGACCACGGGTAAACGGAACCACACAAAACGAGCACATATTGTCGCAGCCGCGCATAATGGAGATAAAAGCCGTAACACCGTTTGAATCAAGACGTACCGGACTAATATCGGCGTAGGTTTCTTCCCGGCTGAGCAACACGTTCACCATACGTCCGCCGTCTTCTGCGCCACCGATAAGATTGGGCAGGTCGCGATAGGCATCAGGACCCACCACGAGATCAACCAATTTTTCCTCTTCGAGCCATTGTTTTTTGAGGCGCTCGGCCATGCAACCGAGCACACCTACTTTTATTCCGGGACGTGCACGCTTCATCAAAGCAAACACTTTCAGGCGTTTACGCACGGTTTCCTCGGCTTTTTTCACGGATTGAACAGGTGTTTACGAGTATAAGGTCACTTTCCTCCATGTTGCGGGTGGGAGCGTAACCAATGTCACCCAGAATGCTGGCTACGATTTCCGAATCCGAGAAATTCATAGCACAACCATAACTCTCGATGTAAAAATGCTTCAGCCCAGGGGTATTGCTTAGTACCGCGTGTTCATTAAAAAACACACTGCCTTGCATGGCTTCATCTATTGTTTTTACCCCTTCAAGGGTCGGATTTGCGTCGTAAAGCATGGAGATCGCTGCGCTTTTGCGCCCGCAAAAGTAAGCCTTCTTTTTGGGAAAAGTGCCAGAATGTCACCTGTGTTTTGCACAAAATGTCAGTTAAGTGCCGCATCCGGTAAATAGCGTATGAATTGGGCACTAACCACCTAAATTTCTCAAAACCTTCTTCGCCCTGCTTTTGAAACCGGCCGTACCATGTTCTAAATGCTCTTCCAAAAGCAAACGCAGTTCACTTTTTAACTCTGGAACTCGATTACAGATTTTTTCCAAAACCGTCATGGAAGCACATCGAATTGCAATGGGTTCTTTAGGGTCGGCGAGATAGGTAAAGCACAGGTCGGCCAAATCGTCGTCCAATTCGGCTGGAAAATCGAGGGGTTCAAAAACATTGAGTGTATTTCGCTTTATCGCGTCGTGCAGATTTGGCTGGCGCAAATTAGCCACCAAAATTGGCAACCATGGCGCTATGATCTCGGGAGATTTTTCTCCCACATAACGCACAGCCCATGAACTTCTTTGGGTAAAAATGTACTTATAACCCCTTCCTTGTGGCAAAGGCTTGGAAGCCGGGTTGTTCAAGAAAATTTCCATGAGAATTTCCAAACGCTCTGCATCATGGCCAACCCAACGGACGATGCGCATGGTCTGCGCCTTGCTGTGTTCGGCGAGGATTTGGGCTTCCAGCCATTCCCGTGTTTCAGCCCTCGTCATCGCTGTCAATAATTGGAGTGTCGGAAATGTACGTCTCCTGCAGCATGGGAGAAGTCAATTCAAAATCAGGATCCCAGGCCCACAAGCCCTGCTCATATTCGCGGGTCATTAGGGCAATATTGTCCAGGTGGTACTTGCGCTGCAAGCGCGGAAAATGGTATCTTGACCACAGCGATTCTTCATCAAAAGGCACTTTTGTAGCGATACTTTCCCGAAGTGCGAACAAGTAAGCCTGTGCCTCAGTGCGGCGTTGTAACCAATCGTTGATATTCAATGCTGGATCGCCGTGGCCGGGCACCATGCGTGTAAACCAGTTTCGGTCGTGGATACGTGGGAGTTTCTCCAAAGTTTGTTCGTAGTCCACGCTGCTGTGGTAAATGAAGGGGAACTCGCAGTTGCATAAATAATCGCCTGCGATGCAGAGGCCGAGCTGCCACACAATGACCATCATGCTATCTGCAGTATGCCCTGGCGTCAGATAAAACGACATTTTGGTATTTCCGTAGCGGTATTGCACCCCATCACGGAACACCAGGAAATCCCCTTTTGGGTAAACAATAGGGTAGGGGCGCTTTATATAATATTGCTCATCGAACTCGAGACATTTCTCCACACAAATTGCCTGGTCAGGGTTTTCAGCCATTGCTTTCGACATAAAAACCTTGTCGGCTTTGAACGCTCCATAGCCAATGATATGGTCGAAATCAGAGTGCGTAAAAAACAGGAAAACGTGCTTATCGCCGCGAATGCTTTCCACATATTGGCGGATGGCCTCTACCTCATCAGGCAACCAAGCCGGGTCAAACACCAGCACTACATCTTCCGTACAAACCACTGTAGAGTTGGTTTGGAAGAGTGCGCTCTGAAAAATCGTGACGTGGGGATCACGATAAATGATTTTGCTCATAGTTCAGGTCTTTTGAATTGCCAAAGCCTCTGGGTTCAGGGCAAATGTAAGGCTCTACACAGGATTTAAGCACCAGTTGTAACAGGCATCAAAAAACATGAGCCACCCCAACGAAGTGGTGGCTCATGTCGGAAAAAACTAGGAAAAATGCTTGCTATTGCACTGCAACATTAAAAGTGGCTTGCTTCCCATCTGCCTGCACGTTCAGTTGGTACAAGCCTTTGGGCAAGTTCAGGTTTTCAAACGCAACCCGGGTAATACCTTGTTTTACGTTTGTTTCTTGCGCAGATACTTTTCGACCAGCGGCGTCGAACAGAGTAAGTTGCACATTGCCCGCGATTCGGCTGTCCAACTCTACGGCAAAGTCGCCTTCAGTAGGGTTGGGCAAAATGGTGATTCCGATACGTTCAGCAAGTTCGTTCACCCCGGTTACGCCTACGTTCAGGGTCTTGTCATGGGTGCGACAGGCATTGGTAGCCGAAAGTGTAACCACATACGTGCCCGTTGCGGCATAAGTGTGTACTGGATTTGCCTCGGTACTTGTCATACCGTCTCCAAAATCCCAGAGGTAGGAAATGGCATTTGTGCTGGTATTGGTGAAAGTGGCAGTTAGCAGGTTTTGGACAGCCGTGAAGTTTGCAATAGCGAGTTGACGCACGTTTAGGACTTGGATCATAGTGTCAGCACCAAGGCTATTGCTTACAATCAAGCGTACCGTTTTGTTGCCAATTGCGGGGTAAACGACATTGTGTGGCCCAATACCAGTAGCCGTACCAGGCAGTGCGCCGGTGCCAAAAGTCCACTGGTAGACTGCATCATTTGTCGAAGGGGTAGCTTGAAAAGCCAAGGTATCCAAGCGACAGATAGTGTCGGGGGCCATAAATTCTGCCACGGGAGGAACAGGGGTTTCAAATTCTGTAATACCTATATCGTCAATATAAAGGCTATTGCCATAGCCATCAATGGACACAAAGCGGATGATGATTTTTTGTCCTGCAAAAGAATTGAGATCCACCGTTTCCAAGCGCCAATCATCCCCGCTTCCGGCATAGTAATACGTGGTTTGATTTGGCACTGTAGCAAGTTCTGGGTCGCTCTTCTCCCATACTGTTACAGGTGTTCCGCTCAAATCGCAGTTGGTAAAAACTTCCACACGCAATCCGTCTACATAAACATTATCATACCTGGCATGGGCCACTTCAAATGTAAGCCCTGGATTGTCCAAGCCTGCCAAATCAATTGGAATCATATAGAGGAAGTCCTCTTGCCCAATTGCGTCTGGGCCATACTCGAAGAAGTTGAGGTGGAATGATCGTCCGATCACATCGTCGGGGCCTACAACAGGCACGAACAAGTTATCAGTTGTCTCCCAACCAAGTGCAGCATCTGGATTGACAGAAGCCCAACCAATCGGGTAGCCTGGTGCTGCTTCAAAATTTTCAGTAAAAAATTGATTGACCACATCGGAGACAACAGGGAAAGCCAGCGAAAATGTGTCATTAAAAGTGGCAACGTCACCAGGGAACACAACCCAGGATTTGAGGTCAATATTTCCGCTTGTCCCGAGCGCCAGAGGTGTTTGGAAAGTAAAATCAAGGGAGCCCCCAGCAGCAATGTCTGGTAAGGGTTCAGACACTGCCGGATCATTATTAACCTGATAAAATGCAGTTGCTCCTGTGGAAATATTTAATCCTTCATTCTTAATACGGATAGAAATATCCACCTCCGACGCTCCACAGGTAATAATGGCATTGCCACCCGGAGAAAGCATTCCGCGAACGGCTATATCGTAGGGTTGTGGACAATTTAAAAGTTGACCAGGCCAGTTTATCGCGATCGCACGCCTTCCAGCCGTGCCATCAAGGTGACTGGCGCGGACCGAAACCCATTGCTCAGCACCGGCATTTTGTATTGGAAAGGAGATTAGGTTTGTATCTGAGGTCCCTTTGATTTCCATATACTTGTTTCCCAAAAGATAGCCATCGTAGCTAAGTGTATCATTTATTTCTGTCCATTTTAGCGTGATGGAGTCTGGGCAAACTTTAACAACCTGAAGATTTTGAGGTACTGGAACAATGCTGGCGGCGAAGTCCGAAGTGTCGCGTTTTGAGCCTCGTACCACTAACAAGTGCACTTTACCACTAACCGTGTTTGGTACCGTCCAGTCGTACATTCGGCGGTCTCCACTTACATTGGTGATGCCCGTAAAAGTATTGCCGCCATCGGTAGAGTAGCGCAAGGAGAAAATGCCTGTAGTACCAAATGCATCCCAGTGCAGACGTTCCACTTCACCAGGGACAAATCCCTCGCCACCGGAAGGGTAAGTGACTTTTATTTCGTCTTTGACAAACTCCCAAACAAGGTAGTAATGCTGCGGCCCCAGGGGTACCTCGGTCCCTTTAATGTGGACGGTATAAGTACCTGCTACAGGATTTGTGATCAGCACTTGTTCTACGTTGTTCAAGGAATCACGGCCTTTCCCGGCGGGTGTGTCAAGTAGGGTAGCGTTTGGTGTAGGATTGAGTTTCCAAGGCAGGCTTAGTGTGCCGCTGCCATCAACCACCGTTAGGTCAAGGTCATTGAGCAAAGCCTTGGCGTTGTTTTGGGCTGAAGGTGGTTCTGCCCAATAGACCATTATTTTAGCCTCCACTACACCCGTTGGTATTTGGATGGTATGGGTCACATCGCCGCTCTGATCGGCATCTCCCTCAAGCCATTGGTTTTGTTCTAAAAGCCGCAATGCCCGCCAGGCGTTCACATGTCCCCAGCCAAATTTGAAATCAGGGCCAACATTGCCCAAATCGTTGGCAGTATTCAAAATGGTCGCCTTTAATAGTGCTCCAGGGGCGTCATCCACTCCATTGATGGTCCTGAACGCATGGGTGAGTTGAGCAAGACATCCTGCGATGCCAGGTGCAGCACCAGAAGTTCCACCAAAAACCTGATAACCGTTGTTTGGGTTGAGCGATTCCTGATTTTCACCGTTGGCAGCAATATCTGGTTTTAAGCGGCCATCGTATGCAGGGCCGCGGCTCGAGCTGGCCGACAAAGTAGCATCTGCCACGAGGTTCGCCGTTGCGATTGCGTTTTTTGCCATTTTATGGCCTCCTGTAATGTTTCCCCACTGAGTGCCCGCACCATAGCCGCAATTTTGGCTGTTTGAATTGCCAGCAGAAAAGACGTGCATCAAGGTTGGGTTTTGAAAAATCTGCTGGTCAACGGTTTGGGTTGCCAGAGTGTAGCCCACATTACAGCCGTCAGAATACGATGAGTTGGTCAATGTCACCCCTTCATCGAAGTGTAGCGGCATGGTGAGGTCCTGAAAGTCATTGACATAATCTACAGAATACAAATCTGCTCCTGCGGCCATGCCTTTTTTGGTTGGATCAAGGTTACCAGCACCACCTACTATGCCAACGACGCCATCGCCGTGCGTTCCATCGGTTGGCGCTCCTAATGCATAATTGTACAGGCGACCTTGCATATCAATGTGTGGGCCGAGTTGGCCATCGTCGCGAACCAGCACACCAACGCCAGCCCCGTCGTACTTTTTACCCAATGGGCCATCGCTCGCTACCAAATTGGCACGGTGGAGAGAGCGGCCACGAGTGTCTTCTTTTTGGCCGGGTGGTGGCACCAGTTCAAGGTATTGAATAAATGGCATCGCAGCCACTTCGCTTATTTTGTCTTTGTGAATGCGTAATTGCACAAAGCCGTTTTGGGTGCCCTCTTTCAGCACTTCAAGACCCTGTGTGCGGCACAATGCAGCACCTTCAGCAATACGGAGCGATGGGTAAATTTGGGCGTTCACGTCAATGGAATCTCCGCGCACAGCCCATTCACCAAAAGGTTGTTCGCGTAGGCTTTCTGCCATTTTCCATTCGGGCTTTACGGGCACAATGCTGCGCGGCGAAAACGCTTCAATTTTTTGAAAATCAAAATTTTGTGGCAACAAGACCAAATACGCCCCAAACTGGACGTAGCCGATGACCCGCGCTCCAGTAGCCTCAAAAGCAGATCGCTCTTGCGCGTTCATGATTTTTTCTGGCTGGATATAACGGGTGTAAAGGCCGTTCACCAATTCGTTGGCGGATACGTTGGGGGTTTGTCGGGTGTTGGCGAAATTTTCGGGAAAATTCTCTGTCCCGTGCGCAAAATACACGGGCAATGTGTTCTGAGAAAACGTCGGCAAACAAATTGCCAGCAACAAAAGAAGGATGGAAAGAATTTTTTTCATGCTAAGTAAGGAAAGTTTGTGGTTGAGTTCTAGGAGTGAATTGGTTGATTATTAACTATTTGCGGAGAATACTCATCGAAAAAATATTTTAAGAGGGTTTACCAAACCATCATTTTCCGAACTCGTGATTCTCTGCAGAGCCAAATGTAATAGGCTTCTTCAAAAATTTTAACACTAAGCCGCTTGCTATTTTGGAGAGAGGGACTATTTTTGTAAAACGATTCGGCGGTCAACACCTTCAAAACCTGCTGTTTGCCGAAATTCAAACACCTATTTTTTCACCTGCGTTCTCTGCAAAAACTTTCTATAGATAGAAGAAGAGAACTCAAAAACCTTCCTTCACTTTTGCCATGAGACATTGGGAAAAGAACAACAAAAAAGACCCCCGTCGTACCGACGATCGTGACTTCCGTCTGCAAGACCAAGACCACAAAAAGAAAAAACTAAAGCCTGTAGAAAAATTAAAATACAGGGCAAAAGGCTACTACGAACAAGAAGAGTAATTGCCTTGAATTTCAAAATTTCTTCACAAAAAAAGCCATTCCGAACTGTCGGAATGGCTTTTTTCATGTCAATTTTTTGCCATCAAGATTTCCATATCGTACACTTTGCCAGCTTCGAGCATGAATCCAGGTTTTTCAAACGTTTTTAGCCCGGT
Source organism: Lewinellaceae bacterium (assembly GCA_016708875.1). Lineage (GTDB taxonomy): Bacteria > Bacteroidota > Bacteroidia > Chitinophagales > Saprospiraceae > M3007. The sequence goes on along the minus strand of JADJFA010000002.1, from coordinate 83,639 downwards.
CATTTGTACCCGTATGGTGTAGCTTTCAGGTACAGAAACAAACAGGCAGCGACCATCGGGTTTGGTTACCCTACCAAGCATCTTGTCTTTGTCTCGGCGCAACAACACTGTAGCGCCCTGAATCGGCTCAGCATCTCCGCCTTTTTCCACCACACGAACCCTTAGGGTGGCTTTGGAAGTGTCCTCACTGATGCTTGATTGTCTGAAAACGAAGCCACTGCTTCCCATCATCATAGAATCAACAGCGGTTTGGGGAGGAGATTTCGTTGAAGACGTTTTTTGTGCTGTAGCCAGCAATGGCATCATTATTAGCACAATACAGATCAAGGAGGAAATTGCTTTGGGATACATTGACCACATTTGCTTATTTTTTTATCCAAAGAGCCGGGTTTAATCGTTCCTTTTGCTGCCACAGTTCAAAGTGCAGCTCAGAGGTTCCGGTAATGTTGTTCGTGCTTACCTGACCAATGTTTTGCCTGGCTTTCACTTCGTCGCCTTTTGAGAGGTTTGTGGAAGCCAGATTTGTGTAAACGGTGTAAAAATCGCCATGCTGGACAATTACTGTGTAGTCATGCCCGGGCACAAATTGGATTCCAGCTATTTTTCCATCGGCCACACAGCGTACGGTGGCACCTTCATCAGTACGGATGTCCACACCGTTGTTTGTGATTTCAATGTTCTTCAACGTAGGGTGCTTTTGCTTACCATACCCTCGTGAAATAAATCCGCTTTCCACAGGCCAGGGCAGACGGCCTTTACTCTTTCGGAAGTTGAACGATACATTATCTTCTTCCGCTCGCGGCTTTACTTCGGTTGCAAGGGGCTTGGAAGAGGGAGAGGTGGATGTCTTAAGCGGTTCTTTTTCAGGGGTTTCGGTTTTGGAAGGCACTGGTTTTGGCTTGCTTCGTGCTTCCTCCATTCGTTTTCGCACTTCCTCCTGAATTACCCCTTCTATCGCATTGTTCAGTGCTTCGTGGTCAGCTTTCTTTTTCTCTAAATCGGATTTTAGTCGGGCCTCGTCTTTGCCCAAATCTTTCAACATTTCATCCTTTTCTGTGAGCTCGCCAGTCAGTGTCGCTTTCTGCCCTTGAATAGAAATGAGCAGATTTTCTTTGTCCAAGCGTGTTTCTTCAAGGTTGGAGGTCTTCTTTGACAACATCTCCTGCGTAAATCGGATGGACTCTGCCTGTTCGCGCCGCCGTTCGTCGTATTTACGCAAAAACAGCCAGCGACGAAAGGCTTGATTGAGATTTTCAGCCGAAAGCAGGTATAAGATTGGGTTGCTCAAGGTCTTGCGTCTGAATGCACTACGAACAGTACGTCCATATTCTTCGCGCATTTTTGCTACATCGGCGCCAAGCGAGGTAATCACCATTTGATTGCGGACTATGCCATCTTCGACAGCCTCAATTTCTGCTTGCAGAGTCTGTACAAGTGCCTCCCGGCTTTCAATCTGGCTTTGCAATGCAAGGTAGCGGTCGTAAGCGGCTTCCTTGGTTTTGGCCGTTTTTTTGATCATCCGCTGGGTGGACTGAATGTCACGGATGATTTTTTTGCGCTTTTCTTCGAGTTCTTTTTTTGATTGGGAGAAAGCGGAAATGGGGAATAGAAGTGCAATGACGAGCAGTATGCCAAATGTGGTGGCAACTTTTCGACTCCAATTTCTTCCAAAAGAAATCCTCGAGTGCATGGTGGAATTTGGTCTACTCCGCAGGTTTATAATGTTTTGGAATCTCAAAGCGAAAACTTTTGGGAACATTGAATTCGACATCGTTGAGCTCGATAGAAAGGCGAAGGTCGCCAGACTCAGGACTGTATGCCTCTATGGTGCGAAGATAGGGAAACCACCCTGCCAACTCGGTTTTTTTGTAATTTTCAAACTGAACCGACAAATTCCGTGCGTCTCGCGGCTGCAAAAAGAGTTCTTGTCGAAGCCAAAAAGCCGGCTCCTCCATTCGATAATCGGCAGCAAAACGGCCATTAGTCCCTGAAAGCCGATGCAACCCGTCCTTGATGTCAGCATCCAGTTTTATGTCAGAAAAAACCAGGGCGAGGCCAATAGCAGGCTCTGCACCAGATCGAAACCAGCTGGCAGACTGTACTGCCGTTGCAAAGATTCGAGTGCCCGTGCAGAATAGGTTTTCTCCAATCGGTTGAGCACAAAAACCGAGTCACGCGTTACCAAAATTCTAGCTGCCTCAAGGCCGAATTTCTTGATATTCAACCATATAACACTGTCCCGTACCCAGATAATATTCGCAGTTGCACCCATCGACTGTCCGTCGCCTTCCATAAAGACCTTAGCCTGAGCAGTCACAAAATTCAGATTGGGATGCTCATTGTTTCGGAGTTTTTTCTTCAAAAATTCCTGGCTGCGCCCTTCAGTGGCAGGACGGGGTTCGGCGAAATTTGGGCTTCTTCGACAACCTGTTTCTTTGGCAGAAAGAAGCATCAGGGCTGCGACGAAAAGAGCAAAAAGTGTCAAGTTGCAAGTTGCAAGTTGAAACTTGGCACATGACACTTGCCTCTTAAAACTTAAAACTTGAAACTTGACACTTGCCCCTTGATTCTTGTTACTTGATACTTTATTCTTCATTCCGGGTCTTCTAAATTTAAAAGTGCGCTCTGTAGCTCACTCATTGCATGGAGGTCGCGTGCATTGCGGCTGATTTCGATGCCTTGTTTGTAAGTTAAAATGGCGTTTTGAAAATCCTCTAGGCGCTCATAAAGTTTGCCAAGATGGTAATACATACCAATGTAAGCGGGATCGTTTCCCTTCAAACGAAGGTAAAACGAAAGGGATTGCATATCGTCACCCGCACTTTCATGTTCTTTGGCGAGGGCAAAAAGTACGAAGGAATCCTTTGGAGTTGCTTCGAGGAGTTTATTGAGGTATTGTAAGCGAGTTATTGCCATTGCTTTGAAAATTAACTGACACAAAGATGGAGGAATCTCTAACTTTAGTCTCTTGCTCCCTACCTTTGCGCGCCCACAAAAGTAGCGGCTATTTTTACAATGAAATTATTGGTCTGTATTTCCCAAACACCTGACACCACCTCGAAAATCTCATTTAATGCCAATGGCACGGAGTTCAACGCTGCGGGTGTTCAGTTCATTATGAACCCTTACGACGAATGGTATGCGCTTGTGCGTGCTTGCGAACTTCGCGAAGCGCTTGGAGGTACTGTTGTAGCGCTTAATGTAGGCCCAGCAGCCAACGAGACCACCATCCGGAAAGCCCTTGCCATCGGCGCTGATGAGGCTGTGCGCATTGATTGCGAACCTAATGGAGCAGGCTTTGTGGCAAAACAAATTGCCGAATATGCCCGCGCTGAAAATTTCGACATTATTTTCTTTGGTAAAGAAACCATTGACCATAACGGCTCTGAAGTTGGTGCAATGGTAGCAGAACACCTCGATCTCCCGTATGTTTCGTATGCTTCCAAACTCGACCTAAACGGCTCAACAGCGACGCTCGAACGCGACATCGAGGGTGGGGTAGAGGTGCTTGAAGTAGATTTGCCTTTCGTGCTGAGTGCCGCTAAAGGAATGGCCGAACAACGGATTCCAAATATGCGCGGCATCATGACTGCGCGCAGCAAACCGCTCAAGGAAGTGCCTGCCGTTGCATTTGAGGACTCGGCAAAAGCTGTTCAATTCAGTCTCCCGCCCGCGAAAGCTGGCGTGAAACTTATACAGCCCGACCAAATGGACGAATTGGTGCGGCTGCTACATGAAGAAGCGAAAATTATATAGATCACTTTATCACTCCATCACTTTATCACCACATACCCATGGTTTTGGTTTTTGCAGAATCCCCACGCGGACAGTTTAAAAAATCATCTTACGAGGCCGTTACGTATGGCAAAAAGGTAGCCGACTTGCTTGGCACATCCTGTATTGCGCTCACGCTAGGCACTACGAAAGATGCGGGTGAATTGGGGCGTTATGGGGCAACAAAAGTGCTCAGCATCCCTGACGCATCTTTTGATACGTTTGACAGCCAATCTTACGCTTCTGCTATTTCGGAAATAGCGAAAAGCAATAATGCAAACGTCGTCGTCCTTAGTCATACCTCCACTGGAAAATCGGTTGCTGGTCGGGTGGCTGTTCGACTGAACGCCGGACTTGTGTCTGGGGTGAACAGTTTGCCAACAACAAGTGGAGCAGCACTTCGGGTAAAAAAATCGGTATTTTCAGGCAAAGCCATTGCCGAATACGAAATATCGAGCGAGGTAAAGGTACTCTCGCTTATGGGCAACGCAGTTAAACCCGAAAATTTGGGAAGTGCAGTCACAGTCGAAACAGTTTCTGTTGCTTCGGCCAAAGGCAGGGTTCGTGTAAAATCTGTGAAAACCCAGGAAGGCACCGTGCCGCTGCCGGAGGCAGAGATCGTTGTATCTGCAGGACGCGGCATGAAAGGCCCTGAAAACTGGGGCATGGTGGAATCCTTGGCTGCGACCTTGGGAGCCACTACGGCTTGCTCACGTCCTGTGGCGGATGCACATTGGAGGCCTCACCACGAACACGTGGGACAAACAGGCATTGCGATCCGCCCGAATTTGTACATTGCGATCGGAATCAGCGGCGCCATTCAGCATTTGGCCGGAGTGAATAACTCGAAAGTCATCGTGGTCATAAACAAAGATGCAGAAGCCCCGTTCTTTAAGGCCGCAGATTATGGCGTAGTGGGCGATTTGTTTGAAATTGTCCCACGACTGGATGAGGCGTTTAAGAAATTCAAAGCAGGGTAGGGCGAAATTTATTTAGCCGTTTATCCACTTAAAACAAACCCAGCGAAATAAATTTCGCGATTCCTGAAACAACGAAAACAAATAAGGCGAAATAAATTTCGCCCTACACGTATGAGACGCATCGAACTTGAAATAGTGGCCCTCTCGCACAGCATGACCCAATCGCATAATTATGCTGTGGTGCTTGGCGAACGCCGTGGAAAACGGCGACTGCCCATCGTTATTGGTAGTTTTGAGGCCCAGGCGATTGCTGTCGCCCTGGAGCGCATGGTTCCCAACCGGCCCCTCACACACGACCTACCAATTTTTACCTACGATTTTATTCTCGAAGCGGCCGGAGTGATCCTCGAAGAGCAAGAAGGTGGTGGTTTTACGGCGGTGCCTGCTACATAACACCTCGACGAAAATGCCATGGAGACCTGGCCGATTGACGCGCTCAGAGGGCGTTTGCAAGAAGCGCTCGACAATGAGGAATACGAAATGGCCGCTAAAATCCGCGATGAGATGAAGCGCAGGGAGGCGAAGGACTGATTCCTTAAAATCCATCTACCTTTTTATAGGCGTTTATTACCGCCAATTCCCCCTCCTTATCAGGCTTGGAATTTCCATGTTCCATGCCTAAAATTCCTGTGTATCCTTTGGCATAAATGTGCCGAAAGATGTTCTGGTAATTAATTTCCCCGGTGGTCGGTTCATTTCGCCCAGGGTTATCGCCAATCTGAAAATAGGCGGTCTCATCCCAGGCTGCATCTATGTTAGGAATCAGGTTGCCGTGTTGGATTTGGGAATGGTAAATGTCGTACAGGATTTTGCAGGAAGGGCTATTTACAGCCTTGCAAATCAGATATGCCTGAGATATGTCGGTTAAGAACAAACCAGGATGATTTCGGAAATTTAGAGGCTCTAATACCATGATTAATCCATGGGGCTCGAGTATTTCGGCAGCGCGTTTGAGCGATTCCACCACGTGTGCAGTTTGATAGTCCTTGTTTATCCGGAGATCGAGATGGCCTGGAACCACAGTCATCCATTTTGCTTTGCAGCGTTTGGCTACTTCCACGGCATTGCGAATGTCATTCAAAAATTCTTCGCGTTTATCAATTTTTCCGCTGGCGAGATTTGGTTCTGACCAATAAATTTTATGAGCCACAAAACGCCCATGGCAATGCCGAGATCGGACATCAAGGCACCCATTTTTTCTTGCAATGCAGGTTCGCGACCACTCATTCCATTGTCTTCAAAAGCGGTAAACCCTTGATCTGCCATGAAGCGCAATTGATCCAGTATGTTTTCTCCAGCGGAATGACGGAACATACCCTCGTGGGGCGCGTATTTCAGTTTGAATTTGTAGGCCTCCATGTTTTGATTTTTATGGACTTCGTTTGAAAAAATATCCTTTGGTGTGACTGCTATAGCTGCACTGGCTAAAAGGCTTTTTTGAATGAAATTTCTTCTTTGCATGGGTGGGAAAGTTTAATCTAATGAAGGAGGCAATGTACGGCGTGTAAAAGTTTTAGAATATTCCGGCGGTTAGATTTGCTTGCAAAAAAACAGCCCCGACACCTTGAAAAAGGGTCGGGGCTGTGGTTGGTTGAAGGGCAACTGGGGACAAGCCCCGCGCCCTACTTCGCCTGTATCATCTTTTTTGTTGCGCTGTCTGTTGCTGTTTCCAGTTTATAGAAAAGCAATCCTGTAGTATTAATCAGTGCGCGATCAAGCGAGATACTGTTTTCGCCCTTTGCAAACTGACCTTTCTGCTGGTACACCACCCGGCCCGTCTCGTCAAAGATCGAAAGCGTGGCCTCTGCGGCTTCAGGCAGGAAGAAACCAACGAAAGTCTTATTCACAAACGGGTTAGGCTGGTTCTGGTAAAGTTCAAAACCAACGCCGGAAATCGTTTTGCCGTCGAAACGGAACGCCACACCTAAGCGGCCTGCGTCACCGTATGCCTCAGCGCGGGTGATCGAGCCAGATACGCCAAGCATTTCGCTCAACTTGCCAGCTTTCTCAGCGCGGAAACGCACTGTGAACGCTTGTGCACCGTCGATTGACACTGCCATAGCACCCTCAGGAGCCAGGTTGAAGTTGCCTTCAGATACGTTCTCTGCGTTCACGATGTCCATAGCCTTCAGGCCATTGAGCGTTGCGGTGAACTGGAAGCCTTTGAGGGCCTGTGCAGATTTGAACGATACTTCAAACACTTCGCCTGCTTTCACATTGCGGTCTTCGAGGTCGAAGATCGCCGTGCCAGCAGTCCGCTCTTCGGCCTGCATGGTGGCGTTGGCTAATGCAGTATTGTTTACGTCACCAATCTTCATGCCCGCGAAGTCTTTGCCCCATTGGCTCGTCATCGCGTCAGCCACCGATACTGTTTCTGGGAATGCAGTCTGGAATGGGTTGTTCACGTTCGGGAACGAGAACGCCTTGTCCACAAAGCGCCAAGAGGTGTTGTTTGGAAGGTCCGTGTAGATACCGAGGATCAACTTACGAATCTCCACGATGTCAAACGTTGTGATCGAACCAGACTTGTTAGCGTCTGCCGCGATCATTTTGTACGGCGAGTCCAGTGGCTCAATGCCAAGGATGTGCTTCGAGATCAGCACCAGGTCGTAGGTGGTTACACCGTTGAGCGGGTTGTCGTCCTTCTCTGGGGCGATCGAAAGAGTGGCGTCCAAAGGAACGCTGTTGACCACCGCATACAAACCGTCTGCATCTGTCAAGTCGAAGTAGGAATAGGGTGGGGTGAAGCTGCTTGTACCGTTGATGCTCACGATCGCTTCTTCCACGCCATCTGCCACCTCCGTCTTTAGCGCTCCTGCCACGTTGATGTGGTCGGCACTTGGGCAGCTTCCCAGGTTGTCCTGCACGATCAGGTAGGTCTCGCAGTAATCGGCGTTGCCCTGTTCGTCTATCGCCCAAAGTTCCACGCAGCGAGTGCCGAGTTCTGTGCAGTCGAACGTAACTCCCGTGATCGGATTGCCCTGGTTGTCAAACGGGAATCCAGTTCCGGTGCCGCACTTGCGGATGCCAATCTTGATTTGGCCAGCAGGGGTGCAGTTGTCTTCCGTGTATTGGAGGAAGTCAGATGCCCACAACTGGATCATCGCCGTCGGCATGATGTTCACGCTCAGTCCGTTGATGCAAACTACCGTAGGAGGCTTGCAATCGCGCACCGTGAAGGTGTACTCGTACTCAGCGTTGTTGCCGCAACCGTCCGTGATGAACCACTTGATCTTGTGCGTGCCGTGTGGCAGCTCAGGAATCACGTGGGTGTTCTGCGCCTGCTGGGTGTTCCAGCGCACACAGGCAGTCTTGTTGTTGCCAACTACCGTCTCCTGAATCGAGAAACCCCATTTCTGGTTGTTCGGAACAAGGCGCTCGTCAAACTCGCGCGGCGTACCGCCGGCGAAGTTCGGAGTGTTCAGGTTGCCGTACAGCACGTTGTTCCAGCCCAAGCCAGCGATGCCAGTGTTTACAGAATTGACCACCGTTTCCATCACACCGTCGCCATCCAGGTCAAGGAACAACAGGTACTCGATGTTGATGTTTGCGCCAGAGCAAGCGTCTGTGCCAGTGATGCAAAGGTCAGTTGGCTCCTCGCACAGGTCGTGCGTCTGGATGCCGTTGTCCCACCAGTACATCTCGTTCCACAGCAGGTCGTTGTTCGGCGTCAGCCAGTTCTGGTTCGAGCACTCAGGCACAACATAGGTGCCCGTAGGCTTCACGCCGTCTATGATCTTGATGATCTGCTTGTAGCGATAGCCGTTTGCGTTTGCGTCCCAGAACGAGCAGAAAGGCGTCGTCGTCGGATCCGTTGGATTGATTCGCACCACCGTCGGCGCCCATGGAGCCAAAGTGCCACATTCAGACACGGTCGGACCGGGAAGGTTCGTCGGGTGGTTGGTCACCGGGTTCGGGTTCGGGTTCGGAACGTATATAAAGTCAAGGTTCGGGTTGAACGTGCACCAGTTGATGATGCTCCAGGTCCGCTCGATCTTGAAGCAAGCGTCGGGAACTACCGTGAAGATTTCATCAGCAAAGGAAACGCCCAGCAGTTCACAGTCTTCGCCGAAGAAGATTGGCTCCTGATAAATACCCGTCGCGTCGCACTCCGTCACGATCGCGTCGTTCGGGAACTTAACGAAGTAGTCCTGTAGATAGGTCACGATAACGCGCTGCGTGCACTGGGCGGAGTTGTTCGCGCAGTCGAAACTGCGGAAGGTCCGGGTGATTGTGCCTCGGTTGCAGACCGTATCGAACAGGGAATAGTTCGCGGTGTGGGTGATAGTTTCAAGGCAGCAGTTGTCGTCGGCTGTTGCAAAACCGTAAGCCCAGAGGCTTGGGTCGAAGTTCTCGCAATTCACCGCCACTTGGGCGGGTGCGCTGCATGTCGGCTTGATCTTGTCCTCCACAAGCACGGACACCATGCAATCGTTGTAGTTATCGTGGCAGTCCCAAGCGCGGAACACAACCATAATCGTATCTCCAATGTCAGAACAGCAGAATTTAACTGTTGGTCCGAATGATGTATCCTCACAGTCATTTGAGTCCATTCGGCGCACCTCCAAGTTGGCCAGGCAACAGTTGTCGGTCGAACCATCATCGAAGGTGGTAGCGTTGATTTCTGCCATACCGCTAGCGGTAAGGGCCACCTGAGTAACTTGGTCACAAGAAACTGCTGGTGGAACCAGATCAGCCACCGTCAATTCAAAGTTGCAGTAAGAAGTATTGCCGCAAAGGTCGGAGGCTTTGTACCGGACACTATAGGTGCCTAAGGGCATACACTGGGTGTAATCGAATACCGCAAGTGTATCCGGATTCCACCAGTTGTTGCCAGCAAAGTCAGACAAGTAACCAGGCACGGTGAACGTGATGATATTGCCGTTGTTCGGGTCAAAGCCGGTCACTTTAGCTTCAAGATCAATGATGCCCGAACAACCTTCGGAGAGGATCATGCTCGGAAGTGCAGCCGTTGCACAGCACTGGAATGGGTTGGTCGAAACCGTTACTGCTGCTGGGCAATCGAATTGTGGACCGTTAAGATCCGAAACGGTAATAACCTGTACGTGTGAAATGGGATTGTCAGGAGCCACTGGGAAACAGGTATTACGGACTTTCCAGGTTCTCAAAATCTCATAACTACCCGGGCAAATATCAAATCGTTCGTCCGTGAAGCTGATGGAGGCTGTGCAAAGACCTCCCACTCCAATTGGGAAGCCATTAATGCTGGGCCTGCCAGTAACATCGGGCGAAGTTGCGTTATTGTTGAGGTAAGCAGTCTCACAATCAACCGTCAAATCTGGTGGGAAGACCACCGCGTTGAGGTCAAAGGTCGTAATAGTGATGATTTGAAAACAAGACGATTGGTTGCCCCAAGCGTCCGTCACAATCCACGTCCGCAGGATTTGGCCGCGTGGGTTATTACACTGGCCGAAATCTGCGAACTCATCGTCCACAACAGTAGTAGTAGCGCTGCAATCCGCGATCAAAACATTGCCCGTGTTCGATATGTCAGTGGATTCACTGCAGGCAATCGTGATGTTCTGCGGGCAAGTCAACTGGGGAACAAGTTTGTCCTCAATCTTCAACAGCGACCAGCAAGAGTTTCCAGTTTCTGGGTCCAGTACCGTAACTGTAAAGGTTTTGCCGATGTCTGCTGAACCAAATGAGTTTGGCACGATTTGGTTCGCCTGGTTTTTCACCGTGATGATATAGTCATCGTAGCAGTGGTAATTATCGCCTTCAAGCGCTCCATCGGCGTTCAGTACGAATACGCAGGTTTGATCCATCGAAACGTGACTCAAGTCATTGCATATCAAGTTGAAATCCGTTGGCACATACTCGATAACGCTCACCGTGAATGTGCAGCTCTTCGTGTTACCAGCAGCATCGGTTATTATTATCGTAACCAGGTGGTTTCCGATATCAAACCAACTTCCAGAAGGCGGTGTCATTATTGTATCCGTCACTGCACAGTTGTCGCCCGCGAAGGCTGGTGCATAGTTCACAAAAGCGCCGCACTCCCCGCCGCTCAGATTGACAAATATAGTTGGTGGACAAACCAGGGTCGGCTTTTCCACATCGTTGACGGTTACTGAGAAGCCGCAGGTAGCAGTATTGCCTGAAGCATCCGTCAAAGTATAGGTGACTAAAGTGGTGCCTACGCAGAAGAACTGGGTGCTGGAATAACCGCCTTTTACAAACGTTCCAAGCAATGGCCCGCCTGTTGGCACACAAGCAGCATTATTACTGGTATAAGTCACTGAAATCGTACCATCGAAGCAATTGTCAACAAAATAAGGGTGTATCCAGGTAAAGTCTGCGCCACATTCGCCGGGATCATTGGCCAAAATCTGATTTGGAATGTTAAATGGCGCTATGCAGTTTATGGTCAGGGACCAGCCTGTAATGGTCGGGTTCTGACCCGGATTGGGCACAATATCAAGCGTCCAAATCCCTTCTGCTTTTTGGGCAAAGAAGGTAGAAATTGAATCGTCTGGAATCTCTGAAATCACATACTTGATGCCTTTAGGGCTGATCAAGGTCATAGTAGAATTCTGTGGTGTAGCCGTCCCAGTGCGGTTGAACACAATATCCCCAATAATGCAAGGGCCTGCCGGAATGGTGATGGTAGAACGGTTACAGTTTGCAGCAGTGATGTTCGGAATTGCTGGGCCGTTATACACCGTGTTGTTGGTCAATCTGCCGCAGAAAGGAACTTCTACATCCTTAATTGTGACCTTAAACACACAAGAAACTACATTCGGCACTATGGATTGGAGTGAAGTCTGCGTGCCATTATCAGCCATAACTTCCAGATCTGGGTTGATAGCGCCCAATGTAAGTGGGTAGCATGGCTGTGCCAGAACCCAATCAGCGGCTGTATCGGTATCATCTTCGCATTTGCGAATTACATCTCCACCGTTCAACAAACCAGTGAAACCATTGCATCCGGCATATCCGTTCGTGGACACCTCATCGAAGATGGCGCCCATGTAAGAAATGGTGTAGCATGCTGGCATATTGCCTGAACCATTAAAAGTAAAGTCAAATACTCGTGTTCCACCCACTGGCAAAATACTTCCTGCCAAAGAGGGCAACAGTGTTACAGGCCCTAGGGTTTGATTGGCAGCAGGATCCACCGAAAGACGCTTAATCTCCAGACAAGAGATATCGATATCGGCAGGACCAAGGTTGGAGATTTCAATGCGGTCAACTGCTCCTGATTGAGATACTTCTGTAATGAGCAACAGCGGCTGATTTTGAACGGTGTATTTCACCCATGAATCACCTTCCTCGAAGAACTCACCGCTGGCATTCGACACACCGCAGTCTTTGACCTGGGTGAGGGCTGCATCGCCGTAAATAGTGTAAGTAACGCCGTAGTTATTCTTACACGGGCCTGCAACGGTTGGAGCAATGTTGTTCACCACTGCGCCACAAAGCCAAGGGTCGTTGTTTTGGGTCACATTCGCCGGACAAGTCAAGATTGGGTCTTGCCAATAGTCATTGACAATTACCTTTATTTGACAGGTATCTCGATTATTAGAAAGGTCTATAGCCTCCCAATACATGATAGTCGTGCCAACTGGGAAACGGCTGCCAGAGCTCAAGCCAGTATTGTCTATCTGAGTCGGTATAATCGGCACGTCACAGTTGTCATTAGCCAGTGGCAAAGCAAAGTCAACGTAGGCATCACAGTGTCCAGACTCAGCATTCTGCACCACTGGTGGAGATGGGCAGTTGATGAAATGCGGTGGGTCATCGTCCGAAACCGTGATATACATGGAGCAACTGATAAAGTTGCCCTGTGCATCTTCAGCGTAATAAGTAACCACCGAAAGGCCCAATTGGAACTCATAGGTTGAAACAAAGAAATCATCCAGTGGCGCAGGAGGTCTTCGATTTAAGAGGGCATTCAATGTATGCGGCCCATCAATGGTACCGTCCGGATTTTCAATGCGGACATCATATAGCACAACAGCACAATTGTCGGTTGGCAATGGGTGCAACCAAGTGTACTGGCTTTCACAAAGATATTCCTCTGTCGTGAGGGTATGATTGGAAGGAGGGCAGGTAATCATTGGACCCTCGGTCAGATCGTCGTTGTCGCAGGAGCCGGAGCGGAAGATTTCACAACCACGTGCATCTACGATGGTGAACGACCAAACTGGCTGGGTGTACACGATGAGCAATTTGCCCAGGTATTGTTGGAAATCAGTGATGTCGTGACCATGTGCAACATCATAAGTGTATTGGCCATTGGAATCAATCACCGTACCATCGCCAAAAACATCAAGTCTTCCACCTGTAAATTGAATGGTGTAAGGCTCCAAACCTCCAAATACGGTACCGAGCTCCACCACGCGCTCATCTTCACTAATACATTCGCATTCAGGAGAAGCCATCACAAGGGGTTGGCGAAGTTCAAAGATGACGTGCTCCACTTTAAAGCAACCTACATTGGAATGATTACCCCCTGGAGGTGGATTGTTGCCCGGTAAAAGAATATAGGAAATCGTTACAAAACCGGTGCCGGTTCCTGGGGTGTAAACGCCATCCAGGGTGATTGAGCCGGGTGTGCCGGTGCCAGGATGTGAAAAGGCTGTAATACCAAAGTAGCCTTGTGATCCACCCAAAAAGGCTGGTACTTGCGAATGGTTGATCTCAAAGCCATTAGCAAGTGTGATGGTCAGATAGTTTGAGAAATCTAATTGTGACGGGTTGTTTGCATCCAGACAAATTTCTGGTGGATCCATCGTAATGTTAATGCCGTCCAGATAATCAATCACTTTCAACCGCGCGATACAGCCAGATTGATTTCCCGCAGCATCGGTTACTTGAAGGTTGATGAAATTATTGCCTACTTCAGTACAATCGTAATCAAGAGAAGAGGCAAACACGCCTCCTATTTTTCGAATCTGAATCGTTGGGTTGGGATCACAGTTGTCAGTAGAGCCTCCATCCATATAAGGGCTTCCACCCACGGCAGTAGCATACACAGTGGCATCACCATTTACGTCCAATTTTACTTCCTGATCAATACACTTTGCGTCAGGCTTTTGGTTGTCAACGACGGTGACGGTAAAGCTGCACTCTTCCGTATTTTCGCCTGGATCAGATGCATCACCATCACCATTCAAATCTACCAACATGGTATAAGTTACAGTTGTGGTCCCCAGTGGGAAACTGGTTCCGCTCACGTCATTGTGGGTACCTCTGTTGGCAACACTGTACGGAGTATTCGTAGAAAAATCTGCAAATCCGGGCACTGCAGGATAGTCAACTTCAAAGTTGATAATGGTCGCACAACCCACACCTGAGGTCGGGGAAAGCCCCGTTACTACGGCATGGCAGGAGTCAACCTCTGTATAGACGACCATATCGCTTGGACAGGCTAATGTAGGTTGACCTGCTGTAACCAGTACAGGGAATGAGCAAGTAGAAGTGTTGGCGTTGCAGTTGTAAGCAGTATAAGTTACCGTGTAAGTGCCAGGGGATGAGGATAGCACTGAACCAGGAATCGGGCCACCTGTCTGATAAACACCGGAGGTCGTTACCATCGCCACAGGAGGGAGAGGGGTTCCGAGAAAGTCGGCATCATCCGTTCCGGAGGTTCTGCCCATATAAGAAAGGCTGCCACCATAACATGCATCTTCAGCAATTGGAATGGACCAATTGGCTGCAGTTTGGCAACTATAATCCTCTGTAAATACATACCCGTTTGGCGGGCAGTTTAAAAAAGTTGGGGGAGAGGCATTCACCACATCCACGACTACATCATTAGCATCGGTAAATACCAGCGGGATATCGCATCCTAAACCAGCGATCACCCCATTTATTATAGGCCCGGCCACCGGTATAAGGTCAAATAATGGGGCCAATAGATCCAGTAGATTCAGCTCCTGTCCAGTAGCTTCTCCACAAACAGCCGTTGTTTTATACGGCCAACCCGTAACGTGGCGAACCGTTATAGAGCCGCCAGGTACGGTAACATTATTCGGTATATCCGATTGCACTTCATTTGCATCCGGGAACGTGTCATAGTCTCTGGCGACATAATCGAATGCGCCGTCTCCATCCGTATCAGCAACGACCGTGCCTCCGGTTCCGTCGGAACCTAGGTAGGCTGCGATCGCATCGCTTATAACTTGGGCTAGGGTTTTTTCACACCAATTCAAAGGGTTTAGCCATCCAAAGAGGCACCAGGATCCCAAACCATAATCCAGACACCAAGTTGCAATGTCGCAAATGGTGGAAGCCCCATCCAGCGTTCCCAACACAACATTGAAGCCTGGGATGTCGCTTAGGCCACCATGAGCGTCGGTATAGACTGTAAATTCTTCTTCATCACAAAAGATCAAATCCTTTTCAGATCTTATCCTCGCATCAACGATTTTGATGGGTATTGTGATCGAGATAAAAGAACAGCCTATTTTGATGTATGGGCTGAAGTCAATCGTACAAACCTCGACTGAGCTAGAGCCTGGAGGACATTCACTGTCAAATGCTGCCATGCCTGTCCCGCAAAGCCCGTCATTGAACAACACGACTTTCTTACAGATAGAATCTGCACAGTTCATGTAGTCGATACCAGGCAAGGGCCCACATGCATTTGGCGTGTTATTGGTCTCTTTAAGGCAGAATTCATAAGTTATGGATTGGCCGGGAGCAGGAGCCGGGAGATTTACCATTCCGAATGCTTGGGGAACTCCATTCAAGGTCAAGGTAGCATTGGAGCCCGAACTCGTTCTTACGATATTCGCAACAAAAGTATTGGGCGTACATGAAGTAATGTTGCCGCCATTTCCATTAATCGTAAAATCAGCATCGGGTCTTAGTACAATAAGCAGTTTTCTTGTGCTGGAATAATTACCCGTGCAACCATTCGGATTGGGTACCATGGAATAAGTCACATCCCAACAACCTCCGGAATTGGGCACGGTTATGACGCTGTCGCCTGCGGGCAAAATGCTCAGAGGCAGACCGCTCCATTGCCCGCCCCGAGTGTTACTTATGTTTTCATCGAACATTTGTTCGAGGGGTATTTTTTGACCCGGCTCGACACAATCAAATATTACGTCCTTCAATTGCGCTACAGGCGCTTTGTATATATGGACAGTATCCCTAATTCGGAAAACACAACCAGATTGGTCAGTAAGACTATAGGTAACATAATAGCCAGACATTGGGCTGGGTGCGGCGTTCGAAACATCCCAAGTGGCAGTGCCAGGGCCACTGTTAACCAGTGCCATGGAAGTTGGCGTGGATGAAAAATTGCCTGTTTCTCCAGCGCCAGGTATTGGTGTCGCATTGTACGTTATATCTGCTCCATCAGTGCAGCGGTCTGCAGGATGGTTGATTGTCATCGGATTGCCAGACAAAGAAATGGCATCAATAGCGCCAGGAGGGTTATCCCCTAAAGAACCATCGTTTTTCCAGGTAAATATTAGCCGCAACGTTACATCCGAAAGGCAGTTGCCAATATCAGCACTCTTAATGGTGTAATTCGCCGTAGTAACACCTGCACTATTCCATAGTTGTGGGGCTGCGATTCCTCCTAAGTTATTGGCCGGAGGGGCCAGCACACCCGTAGCTAATGAAATATTGGTTGCAACTGGCGTGTAGAAAGTAGGCGCCAAGCTTACGACGATAGCATCGAAAGAGCTTACTTCACCATCCGCTTTCCAGTTGAATGAAAGCGTAAATTCAGGCACCCCTGCCGGGAAAACTATATCCCTATAAAAATGCACTACCGAGATTGCGGCATCTGGACTGTTGGTGTAAGTGTTGTTTACACCGGCATTGTTAGAAATATATGCGGAACGGTCCGTAAATCCGGTTGCTGCTGTACCTACAAACCACTGATTGGTAACGCTTCCATTGACAACAGTCCAGCCGTTGCTTGCGAAGGAAGTGCCGTTTTGAAAACCACCTGCACCAGTAGGGCTGATTAAGACCTGGGCAGAAAGTGTCCAACATTGGAAGAGAAAGAATACCAACAGTATCGTAATTCCCTTAGGAAAGGGCAAGAATTTGATGGTACGAGAAAGCGAATAGGTAGAGTTACTTTTCATGTGCAATATTAGAATATGAGCAATGGCAAATTCAAAACAGGTTGTTTTGGTGCAAAAAACCGTGCCAAAAGCAGGTTTTGCAGCCAAAAGGCATTATGCAAAAATGAAGTTTGAAAAAGAAACACCTGCGCCCAAGGCATTAATGCCAGCGCAAAGAGAGGCCAGCCCATCCGAGGGCCGGCTGTTGGTGCATAGGTGGACTTTTCATGCAAACGAGAGTCAAAAATGGATTAAAAGAAAGCACAAACTTACGATGTTATATTGAAGGTTTTCCCTATCAATACAGGTCATTTTGACAAAAATGGGCGGTTGACAGCAAATTATTATTTGATGTCAACCGCCTTTCAGGTCAAGTATGTTCTTGTGTCATGCATGAAGAATACTTACATGCATGTGTTTTAACTAGTTATCTAGTGTGAACCACACTCTTGGTCACTGTTTTAGATGCCGTGGAAACTCTGATAAAATAATTTCCTGAAGGCATAGATGAAGCATTCCATTGGATGCTCCGGCTTCCTTCCAACAACTCATTATAAAGCAGCGCAATCTCCCTGCCCATTAAGTCAAACACGCGAACTTGTACTATTTCAGCCGTTGGAGATTCCAATTGAATCGTAAGGGTTTGGTCGAATGGAACCGGGAAGCATTGGAAGGAAAGATCTTTTACTTCCATTGATTCCGGCTCGCTGCGCCTTTGGCTTGGCCGCTGATCTCCACAAACACCATTAAATACCAGCACAGCTCCACAGTCTTTAATAAGCTGCGGGAGATCCTCACCAGGGATGCCTGCCATAATGGAGAAGTTGTCTATTACGACACTACTCCCCAGCTGGTCGTTGTATAAATTTGCCGGGTCTGTTAGCCTTGCAAATTCACCCCAGCCATTATCCACTTTATGATACACGAAAATTGCCCCTGCACGGGATTGGAAAACCCGTTCCCATCGAGCACCAACGGCAATGTAATCGCCATCAATAGAAACATCATAACCAAATTGTTCGCCTTTGGCTCCGTTGTAATCGGTCAGTTTGGTATGTCTGCCCCAGTTGTTGATTCCTCCATCATTTTGGTAGAAAATGTATGCGGAGCCGCTTTCGGGGCCTTTATCGTCGTCTCTATGTGCACCTATTACTGCCCAAGCGCCATCTAAATCAACACTTACCCCAAAGTTGTCGTTAGCTTCTCCATCGGACGCCAGGAGTTTTTTAATCAAACCCCAGTTGTCAGCGCCACCCTGGTCTTTCCCAAAGACATAAGCAGCCCCTGCGTCAATACCTTGCTCGTCGTCGTCTTTGGCAGTTACTACCGCATGATTCCCACTTACAGCCACGTCGTAACCGAAATGATCGCCTAAGTCGCTGTCTGGTGCTGCAAGTTTTTTCACCAGATTCCAGTTGCCTGTTCCGATAGGAACTTGCGCGAAGAGATAGGCTGCGCCTGCTTCCGCAGCAACATCGGCATTTTGCGTAGCACCCACAAGCAACAATTCATTGAAATAATCAAGGCTGCTTCCAATTTGCTCGCCAGCTGTTGTGCCAAGTATCTTTTGGTAGAAGGTCCAGTCGCCCGGATTGGGGCCATTGTATTTGAAGATATACACCGCGCCTGCGTCCACTCCGTTTTCGTCATCCAAGCGGGCAGATACGGCACAGAAACCATTGCCAATGGCTACTTTTTCACCAAAGAACACATCCCCTAAAGAGGAATTGTCTGGGAACAATTGGGTTGCCTGTCCCCATGTTCCAGAGGCGGCGTCGCGGTGTAAAATATAGGCAGTACCTCTTTGTTCCCCGGCAACATTTTGGTTCGATCCGACAATACCCCAGTCACCTTTCATGTCAACACTTTGTCCATATTGGTTGGCGTTAGCAGGGTCGGATGCAAACAATTTAGTCTGGATTTCCCAATCCTGCAATTCGTCGGTATAGCCATCACAGTCGTCGTCAAGGCCGTTGCAAATTTCCGGACGCGGATTGACCGATATCCGGAAGTTGCATTCTGAGACGTTTCCACTGGCGTCGGTAGCGGTTGCTACCACATAATTAAAGCCCATACCAAAGACATCGCCCGAGAAATAGTTCTGTTCCAGCAGAACGCCGGGGCAATTGTCAGAGGCGCTTATCACAAAATCAACTACGGCACCACAATCCTCGTTTTCCTGATTGAGCACCTCAATATTTGCAGGACAAACAAAGGTGGGGAATTCTGTATCGCTGATCGTCACAGTTTGGGTGCAGGATGCCGAATTACCGTTGACGTCCGTAATTACATAGGTAACGGTGGTTACACCAATATCGAACACGTCATCTGCTGGCGCATCATCAACAAAATTATAAGAACAATTCTCTGTCACCAGTGGCGTGCCGAGGAATGAAATTACCCGCCCACAGAAGCCAAAATCATTGGGTTTAACAATATTTGCAGGGCATGCAACAATTGGAATAACCCGTTCTATCAGGACGACATCGTTCCCATCACCACCTACATAGCTGATAGAAACGTTTTTGCCGCTGCCCAAATAATTGACAAAAACGAAGCCTTCAGGCAAGCCATTGAAATTTCCAATTACCGGATCAGCGCCATCGTTTTTAATGATCATTACCGGGATGCACTGTGGCTGAATAAAGGAGCCAGTAAGCGTAAGTTTGGAGCCAGTCAGGTTGACCGAACCCACTACATTCAATTGGGGGTATCCTACGTCTGGTATAGTTCCGGTAATATGAATATTAAGCCCTGTGCCAGGTGCAAAGCCAACTGTTCCGACCTCAACATCTATTCCTGCAACCGTTGGATTGACTCCTTGTGTGGCCTGGAACGTCAGCAAGCCACCCGCTGTGTTCAGGGAGGAAGCGTTCAAGTTGATAGAACCTGCGGTAATCAAAGTAACATCGGTTTGAGATGGCCTCGTTATTGGATCAGTCACCGTGATGCTACCGCTGAGATTGTTGCCGATAACCAATTTGCCCGTGGTAACACGGTCTAGTTCAGCATCCGAAAGATTTAGTGGGCCGCCAATCGGGTCGGGCGAAGGCCCTAAGTTGATGGCTACGCCATTTGTCCATTGACGGAGCGTAACTGTGTTGTTTGCATTGTTGACAATGGAAGCTGTAGTACCGATCAAAATGCTGTTTGCGATCAGTTCGATGTTGGCATCCGAGGTTATCAGGGCCGTTTCGCTCATTTTGATCCCATTGGAAAGCGAGCTGGTGCCTTCAATGCCTGTGATCGTGATTTTGCCATTGTCTGAGGAAATAAGGCTGGTGTTTTGGAGGCTTACACCGATATTAGAGGGGCCTACTCCGGTTCCACCTGTTCCTTTTATGGTAATCGCACCACTGCCGGTAGCAACCACTCGGCCAGTGAACCGAACCATTACGCCAACACCGCCTGAAGCGGGGGCTTTGCCACCACCTTGACCGATAATATCCAGATTGCCATTGAAGGCTAATATTTGACCGCCTGTGTTTACAAAGACGCCAAAGTTATCATTGCCTGTGACAGCGTTTCCTGCATTGCCCCGCACCGAAACGTTGCCTCCTGAACCAGCTTGTAGAATAGAATTGACAACTTGAACTCCATAATTTAGTCCTGAAACGCCTGTGCCAGTGCCCAAACCAATTACGGAAACATCGCCGCCGCCTGAGCTGACCAAAGAACTTGACTCCAACGTTACGCCCATATTCCCATTGGAGGTTCCTTTACCTCCTAAACCTTGGATAGAAACAGTTCCGGTGCCGCCCGCAATTATCCTTCCTTGGGACACAAGCGCTACTCCTGCGTTTAAACCCGAAGCGCCCGATCCACCACCAGTGCCGATGACTTCTACATTTCCGTTATCAGAATCAATGATTGCCAGATTGCCATTTACGAGTACCCGATGTTGGACAGCCCAGCTGCATCGTAAGCACCGTTGCCCACAACCCTGACCTTTCCGTTCCCGTTCGCGCTGATCACAGCAGGCACTACACCGACATTTTGTACCAAAACGCCATAGTTATTATTCGAAACGCCTGTGCCTCCGGCGAATCCGGTGACGGACACATCTCCATTGGTGGTAGAAATTGTTCCCAAATTCCCTACCCCAAGATTAAAGTTTCCAACGCTCTCTCTACCAGTACCTTTTACAGTGACAGAGCCATTGCCAAAGCCAGCAATCGAAGCACCAGACTCTATGTTCACGCCTCGTAAATTACCTCCAGAACCAAGCCCGGCAGTTCCGGTAACTTTAATATTCCCAGCATTGAGGGACTGAATTAGCCCACCTACCGTCAAGCTGACACCCATATTCGAACCAGAAGCAGCTGTACCACCCCCAAAACCGGTGACCGTAACATTTCCACTTCCAAAAGAACTGATCTGCGCATTGGCGGTTGCGATTACCACGCCAGTGTTGTTTATTCCATTACAAGTAGTGCAACCAGTACCTGTTACGGTCACATCCGCGGCCCCGTTGGTTAGAACCCAACTGTTATTGGTGACCAATACTCCGTGGGAAGTGGTTGAAGCGCCCGTTCCATTGCCGTTTCCGATCATGGTAACGCCGCCGATGCCAGCGATTACAGAGGCATTTTCCACGAAAACGCCATAGTTTCGGATTCCGCTACTTGAGCCCCCCCAGCCTTGGATGTAAATGGAATGCAGGCCACCACCACTTATAGTAGAAGTACTGCTGACCGATACGCCATGCTGGAAGCCAGCGGCATTGTTGCCACCCTTTCCTTTTACGGTCAGATAACCCTCTCCGCTCACACCGAGGAGACCATTGCTTAACTCCACCCCTTTGAAATTGCCCACGGATGGAACAGCCTGTAGGTTGGCTTCTACGGTGAGGTCGCCGTCCTCGGTTACGACACTGCCGCCGGAAAATATTGTAAAGTTTTGACTTGCTTTGAACACTGCGCTGCCGGTACCCGAGAGTTTGAGATCTGTTCCAGAGGCTATGACAATTCTATCTGTGCCAATGATATTATCATCGTCCTGAAGGTTGACATCCAGAGAGGCATCAGTCAAAAATGTGATACTGCCGCCAAACTGGACAAAATCATCTCCCGCTCCACCGCCAATGTTGAAGTCGGGCAGCGCCGTAGCAAAGGCGCCTATATTGATCACGTCATTCCCTTCCCCACCGAATACGACCAGGGAAGTTGCTCCAGCTAAAGGAATACTGACCGGGAAATTGAATGTTAGTCCGCCATTGATGGCATACGTACGCCCAGGGACATCGAACTGAATATTCCCTGCGACTTCGGTGACCGTAATCACATCATTACCTCCTATTTGATCGCTCAACTGGATGCTTGAGCCATCGTAAAAGATACTGAAATCAGGCGATGCATGCGCCATCATAGGCAGGCAACACAGCATTAATGTTGCGGCCAGTTTGTTGCTTTTAATAGGGTGTACCGAAAGGGCTTTAAGCCAGGAAGTGGAACGCCCCTGGAGAATGTTTACATTTTTCATGAGAGAAAAGTTAATATTGAGCATAGTCCTGCACGGATAATAAATTGATTTTCAAACTTACGAAAACCGTTACAATAATTTTTGGAGATTTAATTCAAACACAAATTGCCCTCATCAGCCACTACATTGGCGTGATGAAAGTAAATCGGAATGGAAGAATTAAAATGAAAAAGGGAAGAGGTGTGTTTGTCTCTTAGACCTAAGTTAGGTCAAGACCTGCAAGCACTTTTTCAGGAGATTATGGATTAATATACAAAAGATTGTGCGAAAGTAAGAACGATTTGGAATATAGTGTATGTTTTTTGAAAGTAAACAGACACTTGACCAAACTTTAGCTTGACGAGTTGATTTTGGGAAAAATTAACAAGGGTTTTACCTTTATTTTCTTTAAAGTTTCAATTAAGATATAGAAACAGTACCTAGCGTTTGAGAAATTTCAATATCAAGGTAGAAATCACTTGCTATTTTTCAACAGGCACCACCCAGTCCAGTTTTTCAAAAGGGCTGAAAGGAACCTTGGACATATCCACATCGGGCTTTACGAAATACTGCGGAGGCCTTCCATTAAAACTGAATTTTATTTTGGCAAATACCAGTACATCTGGTATCCCGTTTTTTATGCCTTGTTGGTGTACCCATTGGGCAAAAGTTCTAATCATCCTGGGATCATACAACATGGCCTGAATTTGAACATTATTGACCATAGTGCGGTAATTGATTTCCCCTTCTTTCCCACTTACGGGGTCTTTCAGGATAAAAACGAACTCAGAAGGCACCCGCGAATCCGCCTTAACCCGCCAAGAAAAACGGTTTCCAATGGTGGTATAGTCCAAGTCATTCGGCAGGAATAAACCGCGTAACGGGAATAGCAGTTGAAATGTAAAATAGGCTAACAGGAATGTTAGTGTAATCTTACCAATCACTGGTGTTGCCAATACAGTATTCTTTGGTGTTAATTTTGGAAACCACTTGCGCAACAGAGGTATCTCCTCCATTTCAAAGTACAAGATGAGGGCAGCCATCATAATGAATGGGAATATCCCGATATCTCCAAAAATCCTGGAATTTGAATAATGAAAAAGTGCAAATGGAATGATCGCCCATTTTCGAAACGGCTTGTACCATAACAACAGTGGTGCAAAAAAATCGAGGCCGAATCCGAGGTATACCATCGTATTGATCCCCACTTCGGATTTATAGAAGGCGGCTAAAAACCGGTCAGCAGGGATTGACTCTGCAATCGTTCTGACTGGTTGTTTTAGTGTCCACCAATCCCCACGCATTTTAATAAGGCTGGCAAAAAAATACACGCACATTACTTGTGCTGCCAGGATAAATTGCTGCCATCTGGGCACGGTGATGCCCGGTAGCTTGCGTTTGCGCAAGGACAAAAACTGATCGGCATTGGTAAAACTTAGGAGGATTGCCAATAGTATAAAAAGGTATATGTGGTTGTTATAGAGACATTTATCCAATAAAAAGATATAGAGATAGCATACGGCAAACAGCCTTGCAGCCCATTTCATAATAACCCCAAACATGATAAGGAAGGCACAAGCCAGCATTATATACAGTATCCCAGTCAGGATAGGCGCAGGCAAAGGTTTTAGCCATTCTAAGCCCTCGTAAGGGAAGTTGAGTTTGGGTGACACAAAAAAGGCATTCACCATGCCAGTGAACAAATAATTTGCTATCTCATAGGCCATAAATAGGCCATAAAAGACCCGAAACAGGCCTATGACAAAACCGTTAATCGGTTCGCTTAGCCAGCTTTTAAATCTATTGATATATGCCATGAGAAAAGGTTAAGTTGTTTCCGACCGCAAGAATACTTTGTTTGCGGCAAAGCAAAAACAAAGTGATCAAAACACGTGAAAAAACAAGCGGTGACACGCTTATAAGTCGTGCCACCGCTCGTATGTATTATCGCTGTGCGTGGGTCCTGTGACTCCCGCGCCTAATAGGCGGGGACAAGCCCCGTGCCCTACTTCGCTTGGATCATCTTCTTCGTTGCAGAGTCGGTAGAAGTCTCCAACTTGTAGTACAGCATACCTGTGGTGTTGATCAGCGCGCGGTCAAGTGCGATGCTGTTCTCACCTTTAGCAAACTGGCCTTTCTGCTGGTACACTACGCGGCCCGTCTCGTCAAAGATAGACAACGTTGCCTCAGCTGCTTCTGGAAGGAAGAAGCCGATGAACGTGCGGTTGACGAATGGGTTTGGTTGGTTCTGGTACAATTCAAAACCAACACCAGAGATCGTCTTGCCGTCGAAACGGAAAGCAACACCCAAGCGGACCTGCTTGCCCGCCGTAGCCTCGGCAGAGGCGGGATATGCCTCAGCGCGGGTGA
Organism: Lewinellaceae bacterium; assembly: GCA_016708875.1. Lineage (GTDB taxonomy): Bacteria > Bacteroidota > Bacteroidia > Chitinophagales > Saprospiraceae > M3007. The sequence goes on along the minus strand of JADJFA010000002.1, from coordinate 58,999 downwards.
TCGAGCCAGATACGCCAAGCATTTCGCTCAACTTGCCAGCTTTCTCAGCGCGGAAACGCACTGTGAACGCTTGTGCACCGTCAATAGATACTGCCATAGCATTCTCAGGAGCCAGGTTGAAGTTGCCTTCAGAAACGTTCTCTGCGTTCACGATGTCCATAGCCTTCAGGCCATTGAGCGTCGCGGTGAACTGGAAGCCTTTGAGGGCCTGTGCAGATTTGAACGATACTTCAAACACTTCGCCTGCTTTCACCGTGCGGTCTTCAACATCGAAGATTGCTGTGCCAGCAGTACGCTCTTCAGCCTGCATGGTGGCGTTGGCCACTGCTGTGTTGTTCACATCACCAATCTTCACGCCGGTGAAGTCTTCGTCCAACTGGCTCGTCATTGCGTCAGCAATCGAGATCGTCTCTGGGAATGCAGTCTGGAATGGGTTGTTCACGTTCGGGAACGAGAACGCCTTGTCCACAAAGCGCCAAGAGGTGTTGTTTGGAAGGTCCGTGTAGATACCGAGGATCAACTTGCGAATCTCCACGATGTCGAAGGTCGTGATTGAGCCTGACTTGTTAGCGTCAGCAGCGATCATCTTGTAGGGGGAATTCATCGGCTCAATGCCCAGAATGTGCTTAGAGATCAACACCAGGTCATAGGTGGTCACACCATTGAGCGGGTTGTCGTCTTTCTCAGGAGCAATCACGAACGTGGCGGCCAATGGAACGTTATTAATCACATAGTATCCACCTCCATTGTCTGAAAGGTCGAAGTAGCTGTACGGTGGGGTGAAGCTGCTCGTTCCAGAAATCTGAACAGTGGCTTCCTCAACTCCGTCTGCCAACTCTGTCTTCAGTGCGCCGGCCACGTTGATGTGGTCGGGACTTGGGCAACTACCCAGGTTGTCTTGTACGATCAGATAGGTCTCGCAGTAGTCTGCGTTGCCTTGTGCGTCAATCGCCCAAAGTTCTACGCAGCGTGTGCCGAGTTCGTCACAAGTGAACTGCACCGAAGTGATCGGGTTGCCTTGGTTGTCCACTGGGAAGCCTGTGCCGGTGCCGCACTTGCGGATACCGATCTTGATCTGGCCAGCAGGAGTGCAATTGTCTTCCGTGTACTGGAGGAAGTCAGACGCCCACAAGGTGATCATACCAGTAGGCATGATGTTCGCGCTCAGGCCGTTAATGCAAACCACCGTAGGAGGCTTGCAATCGCGCACCGTGAAGGTGTACTCGTACTCAGCATTGTTGCCGCAACCGTCCGTGATGAACCACTTGATCTTGTGTGTGCCGTGTGGCAACTCAGGGATCACGTGGGTGTTCTGTTGCTGCTGGGTGTTCCAACGAACGCAGGCAGTCTTGTTGTTGCCAACCACTGTCTCCTGGATCGAGAAGCCCCACTTCTGGTTGTTCGGAACATTTCGCTCGTCAAACTCACGCGGCGTGCCGCCCGAGAAGTTTGGCGTATTGATGTTGCCGTACAGCACGTTGTTCCAGCCGAGGCCAGCGATGCCCGTGTTCACGGAATTGACCACCGTTTCCATCACACCGTCGCCATCCAGGTCGAGGAACAACAGGTATTCGATGTTGATGTTCGCGCCAGAGCAAGCGTCTGTGCCAGTGATGCAAAGGTCAGTTGGCTCCTCGCACAAGTCGTGCGTCAGGATGCCATTGTCCCACCAGTAGGCTTCGTTCCACAGCAGGTCGTTGTTTGGTGTCAGCCAGTTCTGGTTGTCGCAAGTCGGGGTCACATAGGTACCCGTAGGCTTCACGCCGTCGATGATCTTGATGATCTGCTTGTACTTGTAGCAGTTGGCATCAGCATCCCAGAATGTGCAGAAGTTCGTCGTTGTCGGGTCGCCCGGGTTGATTCGAACAGTCGTCGGCGCCCATGGGGCCAAAGTGCCGCATTCAGACACGGTCGGGCCAGGAAGGTTCGTCGGGTGGTTCGTGACCGCGTTCGGGTTCGGGTTCGGAACGTAGATACAATCAAGGTTCGGGTTGAACGTGCACCAGTTGATGATCGTCCAGGTCCGCTCGATCTTGAAGCAGGCATCGGACACCACTGTAAATATCTCGTCCTCAAAGGAAACTCCCAAGAGTTCGCAGTCTTCGCCGAAGAAAGTTGGCTCCTGGTAGATGCCAGACTCGTCGCAAATTGTCACGATTGCATCGTTCGGAAACTTCACAAAATAGTCCTGCTCGTAGGTCACGAAGACGCGTTGTGTACATTGGGTACTGAAGCCATGGCAGTCCCATGCACGGAACGTGCGCGTGATTGTACCGCGGTTACATACTGTGTCGAACAGTGAGTAGTTCACCGTGTGTGTCAGACCACACTGACCCTGGTACACCAGCGAGGTATCGAGGCAGCAGTTGTCCTCCACGACAGGCTTGCCGTAAGCCCAGAGGCTTGGGTCGAAATTCTCGCAGTTCACCGTTACGTTGGCAGGAGGCAGGCAAGCCGGTTTCAACTTGTCCTGTACTTCCACCTGGATCATGCACTCGTTGAAGATCGGAGAGCCGTCAGGGCCTAACATTATGAGGCCATTAGCGTCAACTTGGTAGGCCCGCAGAATGACTGTTTGGGTTGTGCCCACCTCGCAGCAGTAGAATTTAATGGAGTCATACTCTAGCGTTGCAATGTCAAATTCGCTGACTACAAAATCCCCAGATGCATCCAAATAACAAGGGTCGTCGTCGTTAAGGCTGTTGATACAACTTGAGTAGGGGGCCATGCGGCGGATGGTGAATTTCACTCCGTTGCAGTTGTCATACGAGCCGTCATCAAATGTTGTGGCTTTCACCCAGGTCACACCGGCAAAATCACAGGCGTCTGATCCATCATAGCAATCAAAGGGATCATTCTGCCCAATCGCCACAGTCGTCGTCTCGTCGCATGCAGCCACCGGTGGCACTAAGTCGCTGATCGTCAGTGCAAAATTGCACACTGAGGTGTTGGCGCAGTCATCTTCGACAAGATAGGTCACGGTATGGGTTCCGACGGGCAGGCAAGGTGTCCAGCCGAAGTTGGCCAACGTGTCGCGGTTCCACCAGTTGTTGCCGGGGAAGTCTTCAAGCGTACCGTTAATGGGCACCATATTGATCACTTGACCAGTAAACTGTTCCCGAACCACGATCATGCCACTGAGGTTGCTGATATGAGAGCAATTATCTTCCACGATCACGTCGGAGATTGACGGTGCCAGAGCAGGGAAAGGCATCGGTAGACACCGTAAGGTTGTCCGGACAGTCAAAAGCAGGCCCCGTTTCATCCAGTACCTTGATAATTTGGTTATAAGCAAATCCGTCACCAATGCACCAGTCCACAACAGACCACTCGCGACGATATTTGATGGTACCATCACAGACTTCGATGGGGAAATCGTGCCATTCCCAGTTGATGGTGCAGCCGCTGGGCTGGCCAAAGACGTGTGGGAAACCTTGCAATCCTTGATCCTCAATCCATTCTGGAGTGGGGAGCGGGTGACCATTCACAATAGGAATGTTGTCCTCGCAGCTGAACACTTGGGCATCAAAACCATCATAATCGGGCGGAAGGATGACATCGCTCAATGCTGGACGAATCAGGCCAATGAGCTGTTCGCAAGTTGAAGTATTGCCGCTCTCGTCGGTGGCTGTCCATTTGCGGGTGATGATTTTGGTCAAACCCGAAGCGCAGTTTTGATTCGTTTCGTTGTCTATCCAGCTCAAGGTTACGGACTGGCAGTCTATGAAACCAGGGAATGCGATTCCAATTCCAAGTGTATTTTGGAGGTATTGTGGTGTAACATTGGGGGTATTACATGGAATATCAAAGTTTTGGCACGATAGAACTGGTGCAAGTTTGTCTTCCACGGTGACCAAGCCCCAGCACTTGTTCCCTGAAACTAGATGTGTTACACGAGTTGGATAGGTTTGGCCGATGTCTGCGGTAACAAAGACGCCGGGCTGCCAAGGACCATCACCAAGTGGAACGGTTTTGTCTATTTCAGAATATAATCGTCAAAGCAGCCATAGGCTCCTTCCAGCACCCCATCAGGGTTCAACGCTTCGGTGCAGTCATCGCCAAGTGCCACATACACCTGGTCATTACAACTGAGGTTGGTGGGGGTAGCAATGACGTTAACATAGGTGCTGACAGACTGAATGCAACCAGGGTCATTGGGGCCAAAAGCCTTTGGCACGCCGCCGTTAACGGTGTAAACGATGTGGTATTGGCCAGGTCCCTGATTGGGGTTGAACTGTGTGGCAGGGGCACCGTTGATGGTGAATCCCTGGCTAACAATGTTGGCATCGCCAGGTGTACCCGTCAAGTTGACTGGGTTGGAGAAAAGGCAATAAACACCGCTCAAGTCAGAGGTAATAGCAGGGTTGGGGTATTGGCAGGAATTGCCGATCGAAAGGCTGGTGCCAGCACCGTTGGTCACTGTAACTGTGTAGCCCAATGCATCAACGTGTCTTCCCCTGAGTTCAAACATGTTCATGGCTGCACCCAAGTTGGTCAGCGGTGTACCTAATGCAATTGGCAAAGGCGCAGTGGGTGGTGCTACGTTTGGATCCCGGTAAAGACCGTTAATCGCAGAGACTGTCCAGGTTTGTGTGCCCGGCGCGTTCACTTTGATGATCTCGCTGAACTGTCCATTGAAAAGGTTCGTCGCGTTGTTCAAGCAGACGCAAGGATCGGAGATCGTTACGGAGCAATTGAAGGTAGCAACAGCAACTGAGCCAGTCATTGTGATGGAGCACCCGGTCGTAGTACTGGTTCCAACTACAGTGTAGTTGCCTGCAGCTAGTTGCAGGCCAAAGGAAATCGCAGCACCTGTACCGGGCACTGGCGCGCAAACTGCAACACCGTTTAGGAATAACTGATAGTTGACTCCCGTTTGTGAGCCGCTTAGTCCAACTGGAAGGCCCACATTGTCGGTTGTGCAGCGCTCGCCGCCACCCGTTACTGTGAATAAGGCTGGGAGCGAGTTTACGGTGATGGTGCGAGACGTAGTAGCCGTACAAGTGTTGGCATTGGTCACCGTAACGGTATAGGTAGTAGTGATTAATGGGCTGACTACAATAGAAGGTGTCATTTCCCCGGTGTTCCAAGCGTATGAAGTGCCACCAGTGCCCGTGATCGTCGCTGATGCACCTATACAGATAATGCCATCGTTGATCGCTAAGCCTGAAGTCTCTGTTACCATTGTGCCGGGTGTAGGCAGGGCGTTGACAACCAGCGTTGTAGTCGCATTCGGTCTACAAGTCGGGTCGGTCGGTGATGGAGTGAGAATGGCGTAGATATTATAAGTGCCTGAACCCGCGATAGATGCTGTAGCAGTTGCAACCGTGCCTCCGCTGGTCAAGCTTCCATTCAACACCGTAGCCAAAACCGTTCCGCCCGTATAAGGATCGGGCACCGGAGCAGGGTAGGATTTGAAAATAATGCCGTATGTGACACCCATATTCCCCAAACCCGTGGATTGGAGGGTGAATGTTCTATCCACACAAGTTGGACTGACGGTTACACTCACGTTCGAAATGGTCGGACAAACATCACAACCACCTGGGCCGGTGAGCGAAATAGAGACGGAATTGGTACAGCCTGTGGTCGTATTGGTTACGGTTACGACGTAAACCCCTACCATTAAACCTGCCCGGTCTTCCGTATTGTTGGTTCCAGCACATCTGCCCAATCGTAGTATAAGTGCCTGTGGGTGTAACTGTCAAATCAATTGCACCATCGGGCAGTACAAGTTGGTTGGTTGGGTAAGTATAGGTGCTCAGCGAGTGCTTGGATGACCGTGATGGTAGTGGTCATTACGTCCGTGCAAACACCATTGGTCACAGTAACCGTGTAGGTGGTTGTTGTCAAGGGCGAAACCACAATTGCAGCCGTGGTTGCTGAGGTGCTCCAGAGGTATGTGCCGCCGCCAGTAGCTGTGAGGGTAGCGGGGTCTCCAGCACAAGTAATGCCATCATTATTAACCAAACCAGAAGTTTCTGCAATGGTTATCGTCAAAAGCGGGTTTGTAAATTCATCCGCACCAATATCAGGCGTAGTAGCGTTGCGCGGATCGCAATAGATATCCGTTGTAATTGACAAGGGGGTTGCGCCGCCGTCTAAGCAATGGTTGGAGCCAGAAAGCAAGTCAAGATTGGAGCTTGAAACAAAGTTCGGCAGAACGTTGTAAGAGTTCCCGTCGCGACCGGTTTCTGTTTGCCAGTCTGTCAATGTTGTCCTGAAAATACCAGTATTTGTGGCTAAGGAACCCGTTACACCAACTGCTGAGTTAGTACCACTCACATAAAGATCGTTATAATCAGAGATCAAGTTTTGGTAATTCCCGGTAGTGCCTGTGTATGCCAAACCAATCGCAATATTCCTGCCTGTCCCGTTATTCCCGGTAGAAGAAAGAATATTGTTGCGTACATCTATGTTGGGCTGCACCCCACCAATTGCCAAAGCATAGTTCGGTGAGGTACCCGTCAATAGGTCTGACCGGCTGAGCGATACAGAGTTATAATAGATCCTGGTAGTAGAGCCAGGACCTCCGCCGGCAAAAATGCCTACTGAAAAGTCACCAGCGGTACCATTGGCGAAAACGCCGCTGATCATGTTATTTTCAATCGTGTTCGTGCCACTCAGCGCATTGGCGATCGTAATGCCGGCTGCTGCAAAAGTGCCTGTGTTGATAACCGTTCCAATTTTGTTGTTGGCCACCATGGCGTTCGTCACTTCATTCCCGGTAAATGTACCGGTATTAATCGCCGTCATTCCGAGCGCGATGCCAAACATATCAGATGTAGAGGCAAGTTCTGAAATATTGTTACCGCGTATTTGAATGCCATCCTCAAACCCCGTAAAGATGCCGCCAAGCCTTACATGGTTTGGCGCGACTGTATTGATGAGGTTTTGATTGATGACGTTGCCAGTATTTTTATCGACAAGTTTGCCCCCTGGGTGTAAATCCCGTACGTTGTCTTGCTAATATTGTTGTTGACAAAACTGTTGTTGTTGTTGCCAGTACCAAGGCTGGTTGTGCTGATGCCCGCCGAGGAGCCCATGCCTATACCAAAAAGTGTTGTTGTATTTGAATTGCCCACCAAATTGACATTCTTGATGGTATTGTTCGTAGTGCCATTAAAGCCGGCAACAATCGTTTGCAACCAGATGACCGCGCTCACCGTGCTAGTACTAAGGTTGGTGATGGTTAGGTCACGGCTTGCAGCAACAGGAGGGCAAACTGAATTTGAAACTGCCCCATTGCTTCCGTCAATCGTCACCCAGTCGGCCCCATTCAAAACAATTATTCCTTGTGGAGCAACTGTAGTCGTTCCGGTAATAGAAGCAGTAACACCTGGTGCAGGCTTGATAGTCAATGTATTGACTGAGCTGGCGTAAGGATTGGCGTTAATGGAGATCGGGAAAGTTTCGCCTGGGTAGTTAGCATCCGTCAACGAGAACAAAACAGGGCCTGTGATACAAGCCGTGTTGTATGCCGTTACGGCAGCCGTCAAGGTGGTATAAGCTCCGCCTACACCAACAGTATAGGTGCCGCTCAAAGAGTGGCATTAATGGTATAAGTGCCAGGGGTAATGGGGTGTATCGTAACCGAGTTTACATCAGTGGCCACCGCCCGGGTGCGTTTGAACCAATGTTTATTGGCGCTGCGTTGTCTTGTGCAATGATGTAATAGGAGACAATATCCCCTCCTACAAGTCCACCCATATCCGCTGCTACAATGGTAAAGTCCCAAGTTGAATTGAAGGCGGTTCCACCTGTATTCGTGCCGGGCTGAGAGAAATAAGCGCCTGCGTTTTTCCGGTAATAAATCCTTGGAACAAAGGCGCCAGCCAAAGGAACGCCCGTTGCATCGGTGATATTTACGCCTGTTATGGTTCTATTCCCAGTATTACAGGTGTAGTTCAACGTATTGTAATAGATTGCAGGAGGTGTTTTGTCGAGGAGCAGGAAGTTGCCTGCATCAGCGCCAAGGTCAACAGGGGTCAAGCTGGCACGGGTTTGCAAATCAAAATCCTGAGCATTGGGCGGGAAGTTGTATCCACCTTGTTCCACCACTGTAGCCGAAGCGGCCTGGATGTGTAGGTCAACGGTTGCAGAGGTGCCGTTCGGGTTAATCAATTTGGGATCGCCTGAAACGGAGTTCCAATCCTGATTCGCTGCCGTCTGCCGAACCCAGGTGTCGCCTGATCGGCAGCAATGAATAAGCCCAGCACACCGCCTGTACCATCTACAAAAGATCGTTGAAATCTTCTGCCAGGACAGTACCTGCGTTTAAGGCTGTAGCGTAGTGCTTGCCTGTACCGCTGGTGTTCGAACGAGCATTGTAGAAGATATTGTTCATGATGGTATCATTCCCGAGGAGCGGCGAGGCGGTTCTCCTGAATGCGAAAGTGTTCACGGCGTTGCTCGCTACACCTGTACCACCGATATAAACAGTGTTGGCAAAAATACTTACTGCGCCAGTAGAGGCTTTCAAGATACCGGTTATCTGGGCCGAGGTGGTAATCGAAGCACCACTCGCATCTACACTAAGCCTTACCATATTGTTGAATATCCGCGCATTACCTGTATTCGGGATGTTTATGCCTGCCATGCTACCTGTTACAGATGCCAGGTTGATGCTGTGGACGAAGTTTCTGGAGATGATGGTATTTTGTTGCGGCACAAGGCCCGTTCCAAAATACATTCCTTGAATAAAACCGGCCACCGTGGTATTCGTATTGGTCAGATTGTAGACCGTATTGTTGCTGATGTTGCTTCCGCCAATAGCGCTGCCAGTCATGGTGATGCCCACCACAGACGCTGCATTGTTTATCGCAATGTTTGTGCCATTGGTGGTGAAATCGGAGATAGTATTCCCCGTAATTGTGTGTTGACCTCCGCTTGCCTGGACATTTATGCCAGAGGACACCACCAGCGAGCGTGTTGTCCTGGGTCAAATTGCGGATGAGATTGTTCGTGACAACATCACCAATGGTCGGGTTCAAGATCATGATACCTGCCAAGATGCCGTTGCCAGAGGTAGCACCACCAGTTTGCTGCCTGATACTGTTCGCTACAGTACCCCCAATAGTATTTCCACTTACAGTGACCTTACTCAGTGCAGGCGGCTGTGCATAAATAACCCTGAAACTAACGGCGCCTGTAGACGTGCTGTTTACATTGATGCCGCCGATGTTGTTGTTGGTGATGTTGATCATGCTCACCGAAGCCCCGGTTCCTGCAGAAATGGGCAAAAAGAAAGGCGCCGTGGAGGTGGAAGCCAATGTGAACGTGATATCGTTCAGCGCACTTTGTGAACCAATCGTATTGTTGTTGATATTAATGTTCCCGTTCAGGTGGGAGATAAGGCTATGCGCTGTGGAGGTACTTGAACTGGTAATCGCGATGTTCCTGATCGTATTGTTACTGATGGTATTAAAAGGCGAACCTATTGAGGTAGAAATCCTGATCAATCGCGGAGTAGGCGTACCAGTTGCACCGCCCGTATAGGTCCATGGGGTACTGGCACAAAGCGCGGCTGAACCGCCGACAAAGTTGTTGGTAATGGTAAAGTTGAAGCCAAAGACCGTGGAGTTGATAAATATGGCGCCCTGGTCTGTCGCGGAGGTCATGGTGAATGTTCTGGGTACCGACTGGTAAAAACTATTGTTTGTGATCGTCCAGTCTGAACATCCGGTCACCACATTTATGGCCGCACCTGCCGTAGTTGAAGAGGCATTGAACCAATCGTGCAGCAAAGAATTTGAAATGGTGTTGTTGTTGTTTTGGGAATTGTAGCTCGTGGTCGTACCAGTTGCATACACCAAGTTTGTGGGTGTGGTGGCACCATCGCGAATGTCGCAGTTGTCAATGGTGTTGTTGCTGTTGCCCATTGGCAAACCAGTAGCAGTTGAGAACACAATTACACCGCTGGCGGTACCTGTATTAACTCCTCTAAACGTGCAAAATTTGAGCGTATTAAACCGCGCACTGTTGATGAATTGAAAGGCATACCCAGTCAAAGATGTGTTTTCAATCGTCAATTGCGAAAGGCCGACTCCACCAGCACGCCCGTCAAAGGTTATGTTGCTGGCGCCGTTAATATTAATTGTGCCTGTTGCATTAGCGTCAGTAATAGAAAGCGCTACAGCACCAGCTTGTGGCCGGATTGTGACTCCCCCAATATATGGACAAGGCGAACCTAAAAAGGTTATCGGGAATGTCTCTACAGTGCTAAGGTATGTCGGCTGCAGTTCAAAAATGACTGGCCCTGCAGTGCCGTTTGCAAGTGCTGCGGTTACGGCTGTCAGCGAAGCAAAGGTTCCAGTGGGTCCTACAGTATAGGTGCCTGCAGCCAGCGATGGGCAGGCAAGTGTTGCGGCTGTTCCGAACAGCGGAGCTGTGGTCTTGTATAGCGGTCCTGATGCACAAGGGGCGCTATTATAGGAATAAACATAAAAATCATAGGTAGTGCTTGGGGTAAGTCCCGTTGCACTAAATGTCGTTAAAGCGCTGGAGGATACTACTGTGCCAAGTCCTAATGCAGCACCCGGCAAGTAGGTAGTGCCGTTTACAGGATTACTAGGCATTGCTCCAGTTGGGTAACGAACCGTTAGATACCCGTCAGGCGCTCCTATAGCAGCAGTAAAAGACCCGTCAATTTGAGAAACAGAAATTGGGTTTAAGCTCAAGGCCGTTGGTGAGTTTGCTGGTCCGGAAGGAGGGAGGCTCGAAACCAATGATATTTCATCTACAGATGCCGGAGGCTGTGCGCCACCAGATCCATCATTAGACCACATAAACACCAGTCGCCGAGTAGTACCCGCATAACCTGCGGGCAAGCAAATAGTCTGGGTTTGATAAGCGCCGCTCTGAAGGTTTAAGTTCGGAGGTGTGCAGTGTACGACTGCGCCCGGATAAGCCACTGGTATATTCAACCAGCTTTGAAAAGCGCCTGCAGGGCTGTTCACTACGGGTGTGTTGGAAGTAGGCATTGAATATACCGTAACATAATCCCAACTGGATTCTCCTCCAGCTTTCCACTTGAAGGTCAACACAATATTGGGCTCGCCTGCAGGAAAAGTTACGTCCCGGTAAAAGTGTACCGTGTTGGCCGTTGTAACGGTATAAGTATAGGTTGCACCAGCCACATCGTTTGAAACGTAGGCAGCATTGGCACCTGCTGAAGGTGTGGAGACTGCGCCCAAAAACCAGTTATTTGTGGCGCCATTGACTTCTGTCCATCCATTGGCAGCGAAAGTGCCGCCATTTTCAAAACCACCATCACCAGTAGGGCTGATCAAGGTGGTTTGTGCTATGATATTAACCGATTGGGTAAGGCATACCAGCGCCATTGCTCCCAATTTAAAGAAGGTAGAAATTTTATTCATGACAATTAATTACGAGGATGAAAAATTGGATTATCCAATGCTTTTGCATTGAAAAAAAGACTTCTGCTACGGAATTATTGGTGCAGCATCACCAGCAATGCCTCAAATAAAGCATTGAATTCAGCTGCTTGCATATTGACCAATGCAGGGTCAGAAATTGCTTCCTGGTTCACCTTGATGAAGTTGTTCACGGCAATTTTCTCGATAGGAACCCCTGCGGCCATGTCGGCTTCCATATAGCCAAGCATTCGGTCGTACCCCGTGTACAAGGCAAACTCCAGTTCTTTTGTAGTAGGGGCCGCAAGAGATTGCGCAGCATTTGCACGCTCACTAGCTAAAACGGCTGAATATTCCACAGACGATTTCCATTGCGGCTCATGAGGAAGGTCCTCAACCGAAATGGGTGCAGCCACTGAGGCAGTGGCTTGAGCTGAAAGTGTGGTAGAGGAGAAACTGAGGAAGGCACAACTTAAAATTGCGACCATCACAAAAAAACAAGAAGTGTGTGGAAGGTGTAGACAATTTCTTTTCATGAGAAAAATTAAATATAAAGATTCAGCAAAAACAAAACACAGGCATGTATTCCAAACATGGTTTGTAAGGGATAAAACACAATTCCATCTCAACACCAGAGTGGTGAGATGAAAACAAATCGGATTGGAAAACTTTGCTGAAAAAGTGGAGCGGGTAGGGTCTTGTTCCTGCCCAAAAGGGCAATACCTACAGACACATTTTCATGAGAAACGGATTAAAATAACGAAAATCGGGACAAGGTAAGTAGGATTTTAAACTGCCAAGATTTTTTTTAAAACAATCACAAATATCTCGCCAAAATTAAAAGTTAATAGAAGGATTGGCGAGAAAACGAACAAGGGCCATCCTGGTCGCCCAGAACAGCCCTTGTTGAACATAAAAACATCCTTGTGAAATGAATTTCTCCTGGCAGTTTGCGAAATGAATTTCGCGCTACCTGCCTGCAACCATCACTTTTTGCACAAAGCGTTCGCCATCTAAATGGACCACTATCAAGTATAACCCGCTCTTCCAGGTATTCACTTCATAGCTTCCAAGATCGGCGTTTGCTTCAAAATTCCGTTCATCCATCAATTGCCCTTGAGCATTGAAGATCAGCACATTGGCTTGTGTGTATTCTTTTTCCACAAGCAAATGGAAACGTTCGGAAGCAGGGTTTGGATAGGCCAATATAGGGTTGGTAGCATCCAGTATCAGTACGTCGCCGGTATCCTGACGCTCGTCAGGGTTTCCGGGCCTGCCAGCATTGCCCAGGTCCACCGTGGTTGTATCGGTGCATAAATTAAGGTCGCGCACCACAATTTCATAAGTACCCGATGGCACGTTGTTGAACACATTGGAGTTCTGGTAACTTCCGCCTGGGATTCGCCGGTATTTGTACGTTGGCGTTCCGCCTTCTGCCGTCACAGTCAACTTGTATTTTCCGTTGGGCAAGGATTCCACCAAAACTTCGGTGATTTCCAGCAAACTTGGTTCAGTGACAGTAGCCGACCCTACAATGCTGCAACCATTGGCATCCGTAACCGAAACAGTGTAAATCCCGGTTTCAAGCCCCGAAGTGATACGTGCCGTATCGCCGCGGCTCCATTCAAAACAGTAGCGTTCGGCTTTGCAAAGATTTGAATTTGAAAACTTGACCCCGCCTGTGACACTGGCCAAAATTGCTCCGTCTGCTGCACCGTGGCAGTTCACATTGTCCACACTCAGGTTCAATGTTAGTGCGGTAGGCTGGGTCACGTTGAAGCTCTTTTCGCGGGTGCATCCGTTGGCGTCCGTAACAGAAAGGGTGTATGACCCTGCTTCAAGACCACTTCGGTCTTCAGTGCTTGCGCCATCGCTCCAGTTGTATGTGAAAGGCGCAACGCCGTTGTTGATGGTGATGGCGATCGAGCAACTTGCGGCACCGTGACAAGCGACTTTTGTCACTATCCCGGTTATGCCGATGGTAGAGGGTTGACCGACGTGAATGGACTTGCTGCGGGTACATCCCAAGGCGTCCATAACGGTGCAGGTATAAGTTCCGGCAGAAAGGCCTGTAATGGTCTCCGTCGTCTCGCCATTGCTCCATTCATAGTTGTAATCAGGTGTTCCAGCAGTGGCTGTTGCGCTGGCCGTTCCGTCTGAACCGCCATTGCAGATGACATTGGTTTTTGTCAAGGTCAATGCCAAGCGAGGGTTTACTGTTGCAGAAGCGCTTGCGGTACAAGCATTTGCGTCGGCAACTGTGACGCTGTAGGTATTGCCCGACACATTTACCAGGTCTTGGGTTGTGCGGTTGTTGGACCAACGATAAGTGTAAGTACCTGTTCCGCCCGACACGGTGATATTGACTGCTCCCGTGTTGCCGCCGCTACAAGCCACGTGGGTGATCTCGATTGGATCAATCCTTATAACATCAGGTTCATCAATGTCTATGGTATTGGTACCCAGGCAATTGTTGGCATCTTTGATCGTAACGCCGTGGCTTCCTGCCGTGGCGCTGAAATTGTTGGAAGTGCCAAACGAGCCGCCATTGAAACTGTACAAATAGGGAGGCGCTCCACCTGTGCCAGAGGCTGTAATGGTTGTGCTGCCTCCATTGCAAAGTATGTTTCCAGCAGAAAGGTTGAGGTTGAGTGTAGTCTCATCCACTTGTCCGTCACAGTTGTCGTCGAGGCCGTTGCAAATTTCCGTTGCGCCTGGGTGAATTTGGTTATTGGCGTCATTACAGTCATTGGTATTATTGACATACCCTTCTGGTTGGCTGCAAGCAATTTGCGATACAGTTGCATCTCCATAGCCATCGCCATCTGCGTCGGCGTACCAGGTAGTTCCTATATTTTCGTCCACTAAGCCATCGCAGTCGTCGTCCAGATAGTTGCAGATTTCAATTGCACCAGGGTAGATATTGGGATTGGTGTCGTCGCAGTCGCCTTCAGCAATGGTGTAGCCGTCGCCGTCTCCATCACAAATGTCGCCTTCGTCCACCAGCCCATCACAATCATCGTCCAATCCATTGCAGGTTTCCGGCGCGCCGGGGTGGATTTGGTCATTGCTGTCATTGCAGTCATTGGAGTCATTGACGTACCCTGGCGGGGCTGAGCAGGCTAGCGTGGTGATGTTCAAAGCGCCATAGCCATCGCCATCATTGTCTGCATAGAAGGTAGACAGCACGTCTTCATCTACCAGGCCATCGCAGTCGTCGTCAAGGCCGTTGCAAATTTCCGGTGCGCCATCGTGAATGTTAGGATTCGTGTCGTCGCAGTCGGTATTGTTGGCCACAAAACCTTCGTCTGGCCCACAGGATAGCATGGTCACGTTCGCGTCGCCAAAACCGTCCCAATCAGCATCTGCATAAAAAGTGGATTGCACACCCTCGTCTTCCAGGCCGTCACAATCGTCGTCCATACCGTTGCAAATTTCTGGGGCGCCTGGATTTACACCGGGCTTCGTGTCGTCGCAATCGGTATTGTCCAAAACATATCCATTCGGGGCCGAGCAAGCATCTTGCGACAGGGCTGCATTCCCGTACCCATCCCCGTCAGCGTCAGCGTAATAGGTGTTCATAACGCCTTCGTCCAGGAGGCCATCGCAGTCGTCATCAAAGCCATTGCAGGCTTCTGCAGCGCCTGGGTGGATTTGGGCATTATTGTCATTGCAGTCGGTATTGTCATTGACAAAACCTAAGGGCGCGGAACAAGCCATTTGCGAAACGGCGGCATTGCCATAGCCATCGCCATCCGCGTCTGCGTAGAATGTGGACTGAACGCCTTCGTCAATCTGGCCATCGCAGTTATCATCCAAATCATTGCAAATTTCTGTGGCGTTGGGATTAATCGCCGCATCTGAATCATCGCAATCGGTATTATCCAAAACGTAGCCTGAGGGTTGGGTACACGAAGTTTCCGGAATCGAAATATTCCCAAATCCATCACCGTCGGAATCCTGATAGTAGGTGGAAGCCCCCTCCACATTTATTATCCAGGTTGCTGGCGCAGCACACTGACCTGTATATGGTGTAAAAGTCAAGCTTTGATTGCCAGAAAGTCCTGCCGGGTCAAACACATTGTACAAAATACCCGGCCCGGCCCATTCACCATAATAACCATCCTGCACTGTGGGCAAATCAATAGGCACATCTGTTTGACAAATGGTGCTTGGAACTCCTGTAATATTCGGTACCGCTGCCTGACCGCTAATATCCACGTAAGCATCAGAATAGGCAGTGCAGCCATTGGCGTCTGTTGCAGTGACCGTATAGATGCTATATCCGACAGGAGAAACACTGATGGATTGGGTGCTTTCGCCCGTGCTCCATTCATAGGTCTCGTTATTGTAGGAATAAGCTGTCAGCGTCACGGATTCGTTTTCGCAAATAACGGAATAGTAGGGGTCTACATAAACGTATGGTGTGCTAAAGAGATTCACATTCGCCGTAGCAGCTGATATTCCACCATTGGCATCGGTGACCAATACGGAATAGGTGTTGTCATAGTAGGCAATCACTTCGATGGATTGAGTCGTTTCGCCAGTACTCCATGCATAAGATTCACCCGTCGAGGCTGTCAAAGTCACAGGGCTGTTATAGCAAACCATCGTATCTGCCGGACTGATGGTTGCTGGTGTTCCTTTGGTCAAAATAACCTGCTCGCCCGTGTATTCAATGGTGTAATCGCTCGGCATTGAAATACTTGCAAACGTACCGGTCAGGCATCCCGGGCCAGCGTTGCATTGCATGATTACATATTGGGCGTTGTAAGGGCTGCCTGTTTCGGTCACTACCAGGTTGCCATACAGTTGGATATTTCCATCAGATGTTACAAAATCGTGTCCGTAGCCAGGACCATCGTTGTGCTCGATTTCAATTTGGAGTTCTGAGCCGTTGGTATAATTCGGGCTAAAACTCATTTGACCGATTGAATTGCCCGGGACTAAGATACCATTATTGAATAATTCAATGCTGAAATTTAAGTCGGCCGACCCTGCAAGTGTACCGTCATTGGTCGCATTAATATCCGTAGAAAAATTGTTCTCAACATTCCATAACCCATTGTTGCTGAACGTTCCACCGCCTCCGTTGTCGTCGTAAATTCCGGCATTATCCATGTCAATTGTGCCGTTGTTCACGAATGCGCCACCGTCCATATAATAGTAGGTGTTTTGGGTGGTTGTTCCATCGTTGGTGATGGTGTTGTACAGGGTAAAACCGGAATTAGACAGATTCAGCGATCTGGAATTGTTGCCACCGCCACCGCCGTTGTCATAACCTATAATTAAGGTAGCCCCAGATTCAATGTCCACATCTGTTTCGATGTCGCCGTACTGCCAGGTCATGGCCGAATGCACTGTTAATTCACCAGGGCCAATTAATGCTCCATCACCAATTTGGAACATTTCTCCAGAGAACGAAAAATTTTCCTCCAGGGTGAATGTTCCATCCGAAGTAATGCTGCCCGTACCTGTTACACTTGAACCGATGCTGAAAACACAAGTGCCGTACAAAAACATTTCTGCATCTTGAGCAATGGAGATGGTCTGGTTATGTTCCAGGCCATAATTGAAATACGCCACACCTGTTAATATATCAATCGTCCCGTCGTTTACCACATTCAAATACAGGTAGTTGTAGTAGATCGAGTTGGCATTGATGATGCCCGTATTGTGTAGCGTGTCAGAATCAGAACCAAAAAAGCCGCTGTAATTGCCACCGAGGTTAAGTGTTCCTGTATTTGAAATATTGGCGTTTGAAGACAGCGCAACGTCGCAATTGACAGTGCCTTCATTGGTCAAAGGAGCAGAAAGTGATGGGTATCCGCCATCGGGAATATGGAGGACGCCATTTGCTGCCACGTTGCAGGGTACGACCAAATCGCCTCCAAACCAGCTTGCCATGCTTTCTATTTCGAGGCTAGCCCCTGCATCACCCGTGAGGTTTCCAGCAATTTCGAGATTCAAACCATTGATAACCAAGGTACTGCTCAGATGCCAACCATTGTCTTGAATACGGAGTGTACCGATTCCGCTAACCGTTCCACCCGAAAGATTGCTGCCAGATTTAATGGTCAAAGTAGCGTTTTCTGACACGACAAGACTACCCGCGTTGTCGAGTTTGCCAACTTCCATGACTCCATTTAGTATGGACCCAGTGCCGCTTGATAGGTTATTCAAAAACATCCCGAAGACGAGTGTGCCTGCCGAAGATTTGTTCAAAACTCCCGCGTTGTTGAACTGTCCGGCAAAACCATAACCAGCTCCAAAAATGTTATCGCCCGTCAGGTTGAAGCTGCTGTTATTGTTCACAACGGCATCGTAGCCTGTGTAAAAATCTGAATCACAGTTCACCGTCCCGTGGTTCGTGAGCGTCCCATTGAGGATTTTGGAGCCAAGGCCTGTCAGGTTAAGCGAATTGCCAGTGGAAATAACGATTGTATTGTTCACACTTCCGGCCTGCCAATCAAAATTATGGTTGAACGTCATAATTCCCGTGCCGTAGAACCCGTAATAAAGGGAGTTTAAGATAAAGGTCTCGATGTCAACATTTACCACTCCGTTTATGGTGCAATTGGCTTCCAATGTGAAACTGCCCGCGCCGCTCAGGACAGATCCGTCTCCAAAAGAATTATCCTGATTATAATTTTCCAGACGGGCATTAGCGCCTGAGGCCACGTCAATGGTGCCAGCGTTGGAGAGGCCGTAATAGAAGGTAAAAGTCCCGCCATTCACGGCGATGGTACCAGTGTTGTTCACAAAATAACCAGTCGTCACATTGCCGCCCGCGTTATTCGTCATTGTGCCAGTATTGTTCAAAGTGCCGCTGCCAAAATTGAGGCCGGAAGCAAGGTTGAGCGTGCCGTTGTTGTTCACCGTGCCGCCACCAAAGTTTACATTAAATTAGAGTGCCAGCTCCTGTAAAGGAAGCACTGTTTTCAACTACTGTTTTGTTTGCTTTGAAAATAGTATTCACTGCAACACTAAGGCTGCCTGAATTGGTAAATACTGAGCTGATGTGCAGTTCACCTTCCTCTACAACTACCTGACCGTCAGCATAATTGGTAAGTGGAACGCCCATGTTGAAAACGCCTGAATTGCCCGTTGTTTTCTTAACCGTGCCATGGTTGAAAATGCCGGGGGTGCCGAAGTAAATACCAATAGTGTGGGCGCCGTTTAGCAGCATAAGGCCATTATTGTCAATATGCCCGGCACTCAGGGTGAAACTTGTGTTGAGGTTGAAGGTTCCATTGTTTGTTGTCGTCCCGGAGATCCCGTGGTTGCCGCCAGGATTCATGTCTATCACACTGCCAGAAGCAAAAGTGACCGGAGCCGACAGGTCGCCCTGCGTCCAATTTACATGACCAGTAATGGTGACGGATCCCGTGTTGCCAATGTTTGCGTTCAGGACTATTTCTGCGAAATCGAGGGAAATTGGGCTGGTGTTGACGGCATTCAAGCCGCTGTTTTGTAGGATAAAAGTGCCGGGGCCACTGAAAGTGCCGCCGTTACGGGATTCCGTTGTATGGGTGCGCAAGGTGGCGTCGGCGTTTACGATTATTTCGCCGGAGTTGAAAAGATTGGAGTTCACAAACAGCTCATCTTCCTGAACTAGAAGGTGGCCGCTGGATTCATTGTAGAGGGGAACTGCCATGTTGTATGTACCGAATGCACCTAAAGGTTTCTGAATTGTACCATAGTTGTGAATGCCTTCTGAAGCGTGATAAATCCCGTTTGTATAGGCACCGTTGAGGTTCATTGTGCCGTTGTTGTCGAGGCGGCCCGTGTCAAAACCAAAAGAGTCGTTCACGTTTATCGTTCCATTATTTGTGGTGGTATTGGTAATACCCTTCCCGCCGCCGGGATTAATGTCTACCACACAGCTCATTGCAAAGGTGACTTGTGCGAACATCGTACCTGCTTTCCAATTCAGATGTTGGGTAAAAGTCACGGGGCCGGATTGTTTTACACCCTGGCTGTTGAGTTCGGTTTCCGAAACATCAATGGTTACGAGATCCGTGTTATTCATGTAAATCCCGTTATTGTTGGAAACAAACGTGCCGCCCCCGGTAATAGAGGTTCCGTTGTAAATCCGCATGTCGTTGGTACGGAAAGTCGCGCCGCCCGAAATGGTGATGGGTGCGTAGTTGTCGAGGCTAGCAGAAAAGAGTTCGCCTTCTTCAATGTTCGTTTGAGACCCGAGATAGTTGGTGTGCCCAAGTATAATTGTAAAGGTGCCCCCTCCTGCGCCAGTACGATTCAAAATGCCATAGTTGTCTAGTATCGCCGGGTTGTTGTAGACCTCCATTTTGGCTCCACCAGAAAGGTTAATAACACCATCGCTTTCATTCTTTAGTACAGAATAATTAACCGAGACGTTGGCGCTCACCGTTATTTCTCCATGATTGAAAAGATTGGCGCCAAGACCCAAACTACCTTGCCAAAGGCTTGCACAACCTTGTGAGAGATAGACAGGACAAGCAACCGTGCCGTCAGTCCAGCTGAAATTGGTATTGATGGTAAGTTTGGAATCAGGGTCAGCGTTGTTGCCCAATGTGCCACCCAAAATAAGGGCACCTACGGTGATGTTGCCATTGACGTTGACAAGTTTTCCAATAGGCACAACTGCTTCGTCGCCGCCACCGGGCACTTGTTGGGGTGACCAGTTGCGCAAGTCTCCCCAAATGTTGTTTTCAAAGCCACCGACAAAAGTGATGGCAAAAAGTTCTGAAGAAAAGAGGGTGAGGCACCCCAAAAGCAGAAAGTAAGAAAGTAATCGCATGCTGGATGTTTTTAGTAAGTGGTTGCGAAATGATGGCACAAAAGTGCCTGCAACCGCTTCCTACCTACAATCCACCAAAACGAGGGTTTTTGTCTCCCCGAAAAAGGGGAGGGATGGTGATTGGTAATTGGTGATTGGTAATTAGTGATTTGTGATTGGTATTTCGATTAGCTGAACTTTAAGCGTTCGGTGTTTTGGCTTCAACTTTTTCCAGTCTGACGCGCCCATTACGCTAATGGCTGTAGCCCATGCGTCGGCGGTAGTTGCATCAGGCGCCTGAACGGTTACAAGCACAGGGTGTGTCAGTGCCCAGCCTGTGCGCGGGTCAACGATATGGGAATAACGCTTGCCATTGGCCTCCAAATATCGGAAAGTTGCGCCAGAGGTGGTGATGCCGCAGTTTGACAGGCGAAGGGTTTGTTTCATAGTGTCGGGGTGACTTCGAGTCACCCCGACACTATTGGACGGAATCTCAATCGCCCAACCGGATTCGCTTGGTGGAGCATCCCCCAACGCAATATCCCCCCCTGCATCAGCCAGTGCCCGGGGAATTCGATTTTGTCGTAAAATTTCCAAACAACGATCTGCCGCGTAGCCTTGTGCAATGCCGCCCAAATCGAGTCGCATTCCGGCTTTTTTGAGTTCAATTTTTTTTCCTTTTTTGAAAACAATATCTTGAAAACCAAGCAATTGTCGGGCCTCTTCAACCCTTGTGGAATCAGGCAATTCTTTCAAATTCCGCGCCCTGCGCCAAAGCCGGGTAAGCGGCCCCACAGTAACATCGAAGGCCCCGTTGCTCTTCCGGGAAAACTTATTGGACAGTTTTAAAATTTGCCATAGATCATCGGAAACCGGAACAGATTTTCCACTTCCAGCCGTGAGGCAAAGTCTGTTTAGTTCACTTTCTGGAAGGTAATCGCTCATGCTTGCGTTCATAGCATCCACGGCGGCAAATGCCTGTGCCGCAGCGGTTTGCGCTTGTGACTCGGACTCAGCATACATCACCAATCGGAACACCGTACCCATTTGAGGATGGGTAAACTCGAAACGACGGAGGGTGTCGGGTTGAAACAGGGTGAGTGCGTTGATTTGTCTTTCTGACGGAACCTGTCCACGCCAGCTGCGCTCAGCCCGAGTGCTTGCCAATGAAGTGCCGGGAGAGGTAAATGCTCGGGGTACGCACACCTGGCGTGGACAGGTTCCGTTAGAAAGACTACTCCTGGGATTGGCGTTCCACTCAAACGGGATGATCTGGCCAGAACCCAAATTAGTTAACTGGCTGAATATGAGCAGTAAATATGTCCAAAAAGTTGAGGAAACCACGATGCAATGAGTCTTTGATTTTCAAATGAAACCGCTACGCGGTTCTTAATGAAATCTACACCAAGGTCGCCACTATGCGGTTTAGATTACCTTAAAAACGCCCGGAACTGCACAAGGATAAATTCCATCTGGCCCAGGAAGTACCCTCGGTGAAGCGTTCCAATCCATCATTTCGGGCATCAGCACCGTTTGTGAATTAAGCGCGGCATCCCATTCAACCACTTGGCCGGAGTAGGTAGCCAAGCGGCCCATGATTGCCGTCAAGGTGCTTTTGGCAGCATTTTCTGCGTCGGCGTATTTGTATTCGCCCTTAGCAATGGCTGCAAATAGTTCATCGTGTTCTACCTGGTATGGGTTGGGGTCCTTTTTTGCATCATAATCCAGCAGCGTTTTACCCTTACTGGTAAGGATTTTGCCCGGCATGGGCGCTGTGCCTTTGGTACCATGGAATCCTTCTGTCACGCTGTCTTTGGTGCCGGGTATTTGGCGACACTGGCTGAACATCCGCGAGCCATCGGCGTACTCAAATTCTACGTTGTGGTGATCAAAAATCTCCCCGGTTTCTTTCCCAATGCGGACTTGACGACCGCCCGAGCCGTGTGCGCGAATAGGGTAGGCTTGCTTCGCCCAGTTGCCCACATCGAGATTGTGGACGTGCTGTTCCACGATATGATCCCCACATAACCAATTGAAATAGTACCAGTTATCCATCTGATATTCCATTTCCGTTTGGTTTTCCTGACGGGGGTGAATCCAGAGCGCGCCCATGTTCCAGTAGACCCGCGAAGTGATGATTTCGCCGATGGCCCCGTTCTGGATTTTATCAATCCATTGGCGATAGATCTCTTGATAATGTCGCTGAAATCCGACCACGACATTGAGTTTTCTGCGTTTGGCTTCTGTCGCTGCAGCCAATACCCGGCGAATGCCAGGGCCATCTACAGCCACAGGTTTTTCCATAAAAACATGTTTGCCTTGCTTTACAGACTCTTCAAAATGCGCAGGACGGAAGCCAGGTGGGGTGGCTAAAATGACCACATCCGCCAAGGCAATTGCTTTTTTATACGCATCAAAACCTGCAAACTTGCGCTCCTCCGGCACATCCACGCGGCTTTTCACGGAGCCTTCTACTCCGGCCACATCTTGCAAATCTTCTGCAGTGATATTTTTATAAGCTTTGTCCACCTTGCTGCGAAATACATCCGCCATGGCCACCAGTTTCACATTTTGGTTGGCGAGCAGGGCTTGCACCGCAGCACCCGTACCACGACCACCGCAGCCGATAAGGGCGATTTTGATGGTATCGTCCACAAGGCTCTGGGCGGCCTGCGCGAGCGGAAGGCCGGAGAGCATGGCCCCGCCTGTGAGTACAGTGCTGGTTTTGAGGAAGTTGCGGCGGGTGGTTTTGTTTTGTTGCATGTTGAAACTGGTTGTTAAAAAGTGCTGTGCGAAGGTAAAAAATGACTGAATCTTTTAGCTTCTAAGGCAAACTTGACATTTGGCAGACATTTTGCTTTCGGCCACGTAAAAACTTTGCTATTATGAAACGAATCATCACTTTTATCTCCTTTTTCATCTTTTCGGTTTCGCCGACTTGGGCACAAACACCCAAAGAGAACCTTGAAAAGGCGGTAGAAATCTACAATGCCAATCGGGAATATGCAGACGTACTTCAGCCTAAGACATTAACCGACGAACATGTAAAAATTGTAAAATCGCGGATGGATCAGGGCGTAGCACTCCTTGACAAAGTAATCCAGGAAGGCAATGCCGACCAACTCAAAGTAGCACGATACTTTAAAACGAACTTTTTATATTCCTACTTTTTCATACTCGGTATGAAAGGCCAGAATGCAGAGGCTTATGAACTAAACAAACAGTTTGAGGCCGATATTACCCGCTATTCTTCCATTGATTTTCCCATGTCGTATGATTATTTTGATAAAAAATATTCCATCAAATGGGATAATTTTTCATTGACACAAGCAGAATACTTTACTGGGGCCGGGGAAATTTGTTATAATTTAGGCAAATACCCTGATGCACTGCGATTTGCCAAATTTGCGTTAGACCATCCTGCAGTTTCAAGTTATTTAAGGTATATTGCTGTCAATAAGATACTAGACGTGGGTGTCAAAAACCCGGCATTGCTGAGTGAAACAGAGCGTCAGGATTATGCCTTAAAGTCAATACAACTCTATGAAAGTCAGGATGAAGAAGAAAAAAAAGTAATCAACGAAAATAAATATCCCACGGTTAAAAGAGGCTCTGTAATACTTGTCAATGCATCAGAAACGGACAACTCTGCAACCCATCAAGCCCGTTGCGCCACCGCCGCCCCTATCGCTGCAAAATATAGCGACGCGAAGGAATATGCGTTGAAGTTGTTTGCCTATTGTTACAAAAACAAGTACGTTGGTTCGGAAGATTTTCACAACGCTGCGCTGCAACTATCCCGTTCAAGTTTTATAGGCGGGGATCCAGCAACAAGGCTTAATGCTCAGACCATGGGTGACGCGGCACTTACAGCTTTGGTGGCTAAAATATCCATCAACGAATGTGAAAAATTTAAGCAATACGCTGGCGATTATCAGGCTATTGGATTGGCCAGTAAGGGGCAAGGCCTGGAGAAACGCGCCATCACTTGTGTACAAGCCCGAGAGGAGACTGCCCGCAAAGCAGAGGCAGAACGTCGCAAACAGGCTCGACGTGCCAACCGGAATTTTAATGTGTACCTAGGCCTGGATATCATCCCACTCATTACTTCGGTGGAAAAAATGGACTTCGGTGGACACCTCGATTTGCGGGGCAAAAGAGTGGCGCACTCGTTCGGTTTTTCCCTAGTGAAACTGCGCAAGGACTATAATTCCAGTCGGACAAAATGGGATGGCAATCGGTATTTTTATACCTTCAAAGTCTTTAGCAAAAAGGGTAATACGCCCACTTACACGGGATTATACTTTGGCTATGCTGACAAAACTTTTGAAAACCTATTGTCGGTGACTGCTACCTCTGAAGATGGCAGCGATATCCGAACACTCGATATTACACCGGTGGAAAAACAATATGAATTGATGTGGAACAACGGTCTGCAAGCACTCGGCAGACCCTTTGGTGTTGATTTTTGGTTTGGCATTGGGGCTTCTTACAATCAACTTTCGTTCAAAGAGTTAGACCCTTCTGATGGCTACACCTTTACGGGCGACGACTTTTTCGATAATAGAAAGAAACTGGAAAGTATCGCGCTGAAAATGAGAATGGGGATTTCTGTTGGGTTGAATTTTGGGAATAAGCGGAAATAGGTTTTGCCGGGCAAAAAAAGTGCAGACCCGCTTCACGAGGGTCTGCACTTTTGCTATTTTACAGAATTTAAGCCTCAAAGATCCTTCAATTCCCCCACCAACTTCTGCAATGTATCCTTGGCATCGCCAAAAAGCATCTTGGTTTTCGGGTGGAAGAATAGTTCGTTTTCGATGCCTGCGTAACCGGCGCGCATGGAGCGTTTAAGCACGATCACATTTTTGGCTTCCCACACTTTCAGCACGGGCATTCCGTATATCGGGCTGCTTGGGTCGTTTTCGGCGGCGGGATTCACCACGTCATTGGCGCCTACGATGATGACCACATCCGTGGAGTTCATGGTAGGGTTGGCGTCTTCCATTTCTACGAGTTTCGGGTATGGCACGTCGGCCTCGGCAAGCAGGACGTTCATGTGACCTGGCATACGGCCCGCTACGGGGTGGATGGCAAAACTAACTTCCACGCCCTTTTCTTCTAATTTTTTCTCCAACTCATGGCAAATGTGCTGCGCTTGCGCTACAGCGAGGCCATAACCTGGTACGATCATCACCTTCCCCGCATAAGCGCACAAAATGGCTGTATCGGTGAGGCTGATTTCTTTTACTGTTTGATCGCCCGCAGCACCTTTCGCGCCACCTGCACCACCACCACCAAAAGAGCCGATGATGACGTTGAGTAGCGATCGGTTCATGGCTTTGCACATCAAAACGGTAAGGATTGTACCCGCCGAACCAACCAAAATACCACCCGTGAGCATGATGGGGTTGTTGTACAAAAAGCCTCCAAAAGCAGCCGCCATACCCGTGAGTGAGTTGAGCAAGGAAATTACCACAGGCATATCAGCACCGCCGATGGGCATCACGAACAGGATACCATAAAGAATGGACAGCAGCAGCAATATCCATAGAACGGAATGGCCGAGCATTTCAGGTTGTACCACCGCCAAGGCCAGCACACCAATGATGCCTACCAAGAGCAAAAGGTTGAAATACGTAAGCGTCTTGGAAGAGATGTCTTTGATCTTTTCATCCAACTTGCCATACGCAACAATACTGCCGCTGAATGAAACGCTACCAATGATCAGACCCAGGAACACGATGAGCAAATAGCCCGCCGAGCCTTCCGGGTGAGAGTGGTATTCGACCAGTGAAATAATGGCTGCACAAGCGCCGCCCATGCCGTTGAAAAAGGACACCATCTGTGGCATGGCGGTCATTTTGACCTTCATGGCCATCATCCAGCCGATGACGGTGCCGACACCCATTGCACCCAATATCCAAGGGATATTGCCAATGGGTTGGCCATCTTTTTGATGAAAAAGGACGGTCGCTAAAATAGCGATGCCCATTCCTGCGGCGGCCAACAGGTTGCCTTGACGGGCAGTATCAGGGCCGCTCAATTGTTTGAGACCTATTATAAACGTGATAGACCCAATGAGGTAGGAGAGTTCTAAGAGAAAGGTGGACATTTTTCTATAGGTTGGTAAGGGTTGATGAAAGTTGATAAGGATTGATAAGGGTTGATAAGGGTTGATGGGATCGTCATTGACTTCCATAAACCTTATATCAACCTTAATAAACCTCATAAACCCTCATCAACCTTTCTTTTTTTTGAACATTTGGAGCATTCGGTTGGTGACCACAAAGCCACCGACCACGTTGAGCGTGCCGAGTAAAACGGCCAAAAATCCAAGAATGAGGGCGAGATAATCATCCGATTGGGCATGGCCCATGACGATGATGGCTCCGATAATTACGACCCCGTGAATGGCGTTTGCGCCCGACATAAGCGGGGTGTGCAGGATGGCCGGCACATTGGAGATTACCTCGATTCCCAGCAAAATGCTTAGGATGACGATGTAGATAAGGTTTTGATTTTCAAGAAAAAAACTTGCCATATTGACTGTAGACTATTGAAAGTTAACTTGCATGCGTTTCAAATTTTCCTATGCTGTCCTTTTAACCTCGTAGGTTTTAAAACCTACGAGGTTTGTAGAAACCTTGACTTGGGGCTAACGAGTGCTCCGTTCAGGCGTTGTAAAGATTTTCAAAAGAACTCACAAATCCACCTTCAGGCAGAATTTGCTTCAAATGGTGTTTCAAATGCTCCACATAATCGGTCATGATGAAACGAAGTGTGAAAGAATCTGAACCCTCAATCGAAATCGTGTTTTCCAGTTTTTCAGGTGGGGTGTTTCTTATGACGTGTGCCAGGTGGCGATTGAAATGTTCCCACAAAGCAATGATTTCCAACCAATTCCCTTTATTATACCCTTGTGCTTCGACCCAAAAATTCTGGGCGTAACCCACAAAATCCACGTGCCCTTCGGCTTGCATTGTGCGCACAAATTTGTGCTGGTTATTACTCGCCGAGTCAATCAAGTGGCCTAGAATTTCCTTCTTCGACCATTTTTCGGGGCGCGGTTTTGCCGATGCTTCTGCTTCTGAAAATTGATGGAGCAGGGGCAGGGCTTTTTCAAGGGTTTCGAGAAGATGTTGGGCAGTTTGTTCCATGATTATGCTTAATCTGCCACTAATTGCACGAATTTTCACGAATCATCATTAGTGGAAATTAGTGTAATTAGTGGCAAAAAATATCTTTTATGCCATTGTTTGGCGTCTTCATCAACAGTATTTTAATATCCCAATTTCCTAATTCCCCATTACAGATTTCACCCGCTCGCTCACTACTTTCCCCTCATGTGCCACACAAGTAGCCGCCACAATATCATCCTCCCAATTGAGCGTCAACTCATTCTTGATCATGATGAGTTTGAGGAAGTTGACAATGTTTTTGCCAAACATCACGCTTGCATCTTTGGACACAGATCCCGCGAGGTTTGAGTCGCCAATGAGCGTTACGCCGTGTGGGTGGGTTGTTTTGCCGTTTTCTGTTAGTTCGCAGTTGCCGCCGGTAGAGGCCGCCATGTCCACGATCACTGCGCCGGGTTTCATGCCCGCCACGGTTTCTTTGCGGATAAGCACTGGGGCTTTGCGACCGGGAATCTGCGCGGTACAAATGATTACATCGGCTGCAACTGCTTTTTCATGAATGAGTTGTGCCTGACGTTGCTTGAATTCATCACTTTGCTCCACTGCGTAGCCGCCAGCAGATTTGTCGTCCACGGCGCCTTCTACTTCCACGAATTTTGCGCCAAGGCTAAGCACCTCTTCTTTGGCTGCGGCCCGCACATCGAATGCTTCTACCACAGAGCCGAGGCGTTTGGCCGTAGCAATGGCCTGTAGACCTGCCACGCCAGCACCCAAGATGAGGACTTTGGCCGGCTTGATCGTGCCCGCTGCAGTCATAAACATTGGAAAGAATGTAGGCAAATGTGCAGCAGCGGTCAGCACGGCTTTGTAGCCACCTACCGTCGCCATGGAGGAAAGCACGTCGAGGGCTTGAGCACGTGTACTCCGTGGAGCCATGTCGAGACTGAACCCGGTGATATTGCCTTTAAGCAGGTTTTCCACGGCCTCGCGATTGCCCAGTGGGTTGAATTGCCCGACCACGATTTGTCCGGCGGACATTTTGGAAAGGGCGGCAGTAGAGAGTGGATGGATTCTGGCGAGCACATTTGCGTTTTTCAGAACTGCATCTGTGTCAGCGATTTGTGCGCCTTGCGCCTCGTAACTGGCGTCGTCAAAGAAGGCCGTTGCGCCCGCGCCGCGCTCTACAAGGATTTTATCAAAACCCAATTTAGTCAGGGCGGAGATGGAATCTGGGGTGACGGACACGCGTTGTTCGCCGTCGCTTTCTTTCAGTATGCCAAGTGTCATGGGCAGATGTGGTGATTAGTTGAATGGTGATTGGTGATTGGTTAATTAGTGATTGGTGGACTGGTGATTGGTGGATTGATGATGTAGCCATTGACATTTTAATCGTCAGTTGCCCAGTCCACCAATCACCAATCCACCAATCACCAGTCCACTAATCACTTTTCGGAGGCCGAAAGTAGTGCCTTTTCTAAAAGTCAGAAATTGTTTCCAAAATTTGCGCCATGGAAATCATTTTTTCTTCTGTCGCTACTTCTGAAGAAGTAACCCAAATACTTGATTTACAGGCTAAAAATCATGTTTCTAATGTTTCGCCCGCTGTGGCGCAGGAACAAGGATTTGTAACCGTAAAACACGACCCCCTCGTTTTGCAACGCATGAACGAGGTCGCGCCGAGTATCATCGCCAAGGACGGCGAGCGTGTGGTGGGCTACGCACTGGTGATGCCGCGCAGTTTCGCGGCGGACATTCCGATCCTGCAACCGATGTTTGATTTGCTCGACACGCTTTCCTGGCACGGCATCCCTTTGTGTGAGAATCCCCGTTGGTTTGCAATGGGTCAAATCTGCGTGGCCGAGGGATATCGGGGTATGGGCGTTTTTGATGGTATGTACCTGAAGATGAAAGAAGTGTGTCAGGGCGAGTATGATTTTGTCATCACAGAAATTGCCGAACGCAACGTTCGCTCCATCCGGGCGCATGAGCGGGTGGGTTTTGAGACACTGCATACTTTTTCCGATGCAATGGCGGGGGAGGATTGGCGGGTGGTGGTGTGGGATTTTTGACCCCTGATTCGCATAACGCTTCAATTCATATTGGCTCCCTTAATTCTTGCTCGGAAATTCCAAGATCAAAAGCATCTTTTAAAGTCTTTTTCAATTCCTGTCCCCCTCCAAAACCATGGATCAGAAAATAATAGGCCCCTACTTTGATAAAAATACCACTAAATAAATTTAGGATATTTTCTGCCATGCTCAGTACGACAAGGATTGTAAATACTGCAAGCGCCATAGAAATGCCTACTACCGGAAATTTCAAAGTAATAAGCCCACAACACCAGTAATATACACCAAGTACAATTGAAAATTCGAGGGTATGATCCTTGGAACTTACCAGTCCAGCGATGATGGTAAAAAGCCCAAGGGCAAGCAGTGCGTATTGAGCATTCCGAATTCTGCTTAATGACACGCTGGCATTGAATCGGAGACTGTAAACTTCTTTTTCTTGTTCGGGCGTTCTCACAGGGGCTTCCCCTAGCTGGTCAAGAATTTGGTGATTTTCCATTGTTGTTCAATATTTTGGTTGAAAATTGAAAATTGCCTTTGCGGCATCTGATACAACCATCTATCGCAAACACCCTAATTTTCTTACCCCGTTCACTCCTCTAATTTTATCCAACAAAGCACACTGCTATTCCCCAATTGGTCCGTCACTCGAACCCAATATACGCCCGACGCAAAATCCTCTGGCAAACGATACACACCCTTTCCAACTTGAAAAAAATCAAGTTCCTTGTACAAAACCCGTCCATAAGTGTCAGAAATACTGATTTCTAATTCCTGGGCCTGTTGTACCTCCAACCATAAATTACATGCACCAACAGAAGGATTGGGCGCAAGGACTGCCTTAAAAACTGGCTCTGCTAAGTCTCCAACAGCAGTTTCAAAGCTGACCGTGTAGCTGAAAATCCAAACACAACCGGCTGCATCTGTAATGCTCAAAGTATAATCGCCGGGCAGAATATTTTCCAGGGATTGGGTAGTGGCTCCATTGCTCCAAAGAAAAGTATAGGGCGATACGCCGCCTGAAACATCCGTAACGAGGATGACGCCGTCAGAAGAGATTGAAGAACTGGCTTGTTGAACCTCCGCGAGGATGCCTACCGCTGCTGGGCTTTCGACCAATACCTGTTCCGTAGCAGTGCATCCATTCATATCTGTCATAGTAACCGAATAGGTACCTGCGGAGAGATTGGTGAGGGGGTTGGTAGTTTCTTGATTGCTCCAGAGGTAGAAATATCCCGCAATGCCACCACCGACAAACAAAGTAACCATTCCATTAGAATCACCATAACATTGAACCGGTTGCGAAAACGCCTGAATATTAATGGGAGGTGGCGCCGACATGTTAAAATACAAGACATTGGTACAACTGTTTGCGTCTGTGACTGTAACTGCGTAGCTGCCATCTACAAGATTGGTTATCAAGCTATCCGATTGGCCGTTTGACCAATTCCATTGCATTGGCGGTATGCCATTCAGGGCCTGTACGGAGGCAGTTCCATCCGCACTATCAAAACAATAAATCGGCGTGGTGCTGAGCGTCAGGTCAAGCGGTGCTCCTTGAGCAATTTCCACCACGTTCGTAATTGTACAGCCGTGGTTGTCTGTTACGGTTAGGGTAAAAGTTCCACTACCAATAATGGTAATTACAGCATCCGACAAGTTATTGCTCCAATTATATTGATAAGGCGATACTCCGCCTGTTACTGATGCACTTACATTACCTTGTTGCAACGGACAATGGTAGGAAGGGCCTTCCAATGTTAGGTCCAATGCTTCTGGTGCAATCAGGGAGAATTGCTGTTGATTCATACAGCCAAAAGCATCAAAAATGGAAATGGCATAGTCCCCAGCGCCAAGATTTGTTAGTACGCTATCTGTCTCGCCTCCCTGCCAAAGCCAGGCAAAGGGCGCCGCGCCGTTGAGGGCAGTGAGTACAGCCGCGCCGTCAACATCGTCATGACAGCTTATGGGCGTGACGTTTAGGGAGGTATTTAGTTCTCCAGTAAGTTCCACTTGTACCGAATCGGAAAATGTGCACCCCTGTGCATCTGTAGCCGTTACGGCATATAAACCCGGTGTCAAATCAGCCACAGAAGCATCTGTGGCGCCGTTGTCCCAGACATAATAATAAGGGGCACTGCCACCTGCCACTGCTACACCGACAAGCCCTCCCAAACCATTTGTGCAATCATACGCAGTCGCAGAAAGGGTAGCCGCTAAAACAGGGGCGCTTGGAATTTCCACTGGATAAACAATCTCCCGACCCAGCGCATCCGTAATGCTGAAAGTGTAATTGCCTGAAGTAAGCCCGCTCAAGTTTGTACCAGACTCATTGCCTTTGCTCCAGGCGTATAAAAATGGTCCACAACTATTGGTGATGTAAAACTGGACGCCTCCATTGGCCCCGGGGTTGCAGGAAACGCCGGAGACTGCAATTGAATCCACAACCATTTGCGAAGCACATTGACATTGGGCAGCCATTGCTTCATTGGAGAACAAAGCATAAGTGTTGTTGACGTCCTTATTCACAGGATGATCGGCCGTGCGGCCATCACATTCCAGCAGCTTGTTGTCGTAGTAATTGGTCAGGCGATAATGCACGCCATTGTCGCAACTGCCATTTTCGTTGTACACGATTACGTCTCCACCTACTTCCACTGTGCTTGAGAGATTGTAATTGGTCACTTTGGCGCGCATTCCGATCAATGCGTTATTGCTCATGGTAACATTCTCCGCAAAGCCCTGGCCTTGTATCACCGCATTTCCGCTGTAATTGCCGCGATCTACAAAAGCATTGTCAAGAATCTGCACTTGCCCGCTGATTGTGGCATTTCTAACCAGGGCCGTGTTTTCTATGCGTACCTGCCCGGTAATGTTTGCATTGCCCAAAACCATGGCGGAAGGGGCGACGTACACAGAAGCAGCCACGTTAGCGGAGTTTTGAACCCAACCGCCACCATTGGTGTGTAAATGGCCGTTGAATTTGAGTTGCGACCGGAAATTGGCGGGCGCTTGGAAACCTTCTGGCTTTGCCCCGCTGATATTCAACTCGTAAGGAAACCTGAAATGCTTTGGGTAACCATGCCAGGTATCGTTGGTGGTATTGGTGGTTATTTGATCAAATGGTGCGCCCATGACCACCAGAAACAACTTGGTTTCGTTGCCTTCCAGACGAAAATTGATTTCTCCGGTATTGTCCGAATACGTTGGACTATAACGAGTTACGATGCCATTGGCATTCGCTGCTACAAATCCGTAGCGCCACCCGGTATGCGTATTTGTTTCCGTATGACCTTTGAATTTTATGATGATCGCACAACTGTCGTTTTCGGGATACAAGGGAATAACATTGTACGCGAATTCCTCAGGAGCAACTTCAATAGGGATTTCGTACCGGTTTTCTGCGCCGGGTACTTTTTTCAAAATGCTGTATGTTGCCTGAATGGAAGGGAGGTAATTAGACAGATCACCAGTTCGGTATTGCCGGAAAAACTTGCCGATGTTGTTGTAGTTGAAATCGAAGGTCGCCATACGGCGCGCGTACAGGAAAAGGCTGTCGTTGAACCGCGTTTGATCGTATCCGGCGAGACGTTTGTAGGCTTGTAGCGGGTATTCTCCACTGAAAGATTCGCGCCACAGCCGGTTGACCATGTCAATGCCTTCCGATTCCATGATGGCGAGCAGCAGTTCGTAATTTTCGTAAGTGTTTTTCCAATCGCCCCAAGTTTCAGTGTGGTACACGTCCATTCCCCAGGCCGAAACCGCCTGGGGATACAAGAGGTTGCGCATAAAATTGGCGTGGGTTTCCCAGAAGATGCCGGCATTGAGCCAAACGTAACCGAGACCGTGGGCAGCCCGGTAATCTATATTGCACTGCGCCTGAAGACTGTGGGCCAACTCATGGGCTGCCACACCACCATCGTCCAAAGCATTGGGATGCACCCAAAACGCACCAATCACGCCGTCTGCATCGCCTCCATTGGCCCAGCCCTGTGCCCCATTCGGTCCCCAGGTGTTATACACCACAATAGGAATCTTGTATTGACTGAGATTGGTGCCTGCGGCATCGTCCAGAAAGCCAAGCCCTTTGAAAGCGGCATAGATATACTCCATGGTATCCAGAATGGCCACCGGGTTGAAGGCCAAATCAGGGTCCGGGTAGTTGGCAGGATTGGTGCCAACCGTATTGCCCCAGATAAGCGTGAAATTGGCAGACTGACGGGTTTTGCTCCAGGTAAACTGAGCGCCATTTACATCATTGAGGTTTTGCAAATAGAGGGGAATATAGGCCGTTTTTTGAGCAAAAACGGTCGAGCAAAGGCTGAGGAGGAATACCAAAAGGCGTAAGCGTGGTGTCATGTCGGAATTGCGTTAAAATGGATGTGCGCCATCATCGGCAAAACTACCACTCCTCCAGAACGCGCAAAGCCTTTTGTTTCAAAGCGCTTAAACCTTTTCCAGCGGATAAAAAGGTGGTTCTGGAAACCGTACCCGAATCGTATCTCCGGGTCTGACGATCCCGCCTTGCAAAACAATACCCATAATGCCCGCTTTTCGGATCAGGTTGTTGTTTTCATCTCGGCCCAGCACTGCTTTCATGAGTCCCTCCTGTATTCCATCGAGTTGGACGCAGGGATTCCTCAATCCGGTCACCTCAATTATGGCACTTTCCCCAATAAGCAACTGGGTGTTTCTGGGCAAATCGAGCAGGTTTATACCAGAAGTGGTGATGTTTTCACCCATTTGTCCCGGTTCTAGAGAAAATCCTGCCGCCTGGAGTTCTTCGTGCAATTCTGCATGAATCAAATGCACTTGCCTTAAATTCGGTTGGGTAGGGTCCTGCTTCACCCGGGAACGGTGTTTGACGGTAACGCCCATGTGGGCATCTCCCTCGACGCCTAAACCCGCCAGTAGATTAATACTGTCCAGATTTGGTTTGCTCATGGTGTGTTCAGGGCTTTTGCTAACGGCCTTGACTGCTCCGGTCATTTATTCGAAAGTTTTACAACCTTAAATACCTTTTTCTGAAATTTTGTTTGAATCAACAACCAATAAACCCCATCGGGAAGACTCGAAATGTCGAGGTTCGTAGAAACCGCCGGGAAATGAAGCATTTCTTTCCCGGCGATATCAAAGATGCGAATAGACAGCAACTGGTTGTAAGGAGTTGCCACCGTTAAAGGCCCGCTGGTTGGGTTTGGGAAAAGCATGATATCGGAAGCATTTACGCCCTCGTTCGTGCTGGAGGCACATGGGTGGCCCTCCGGTGCATACACCAGCTGCGAAGAATCAAAGGAGCAAGTAAGAAAAGTGCCTCCAGACACCGAGCCCAGGTAAGCGGGGCTTGTAAGCCACCAGGTATTTCCTATCCCTTCTATCCAATCAGTATAATTGCAGCGGAACAAATTCAACCTTCGGCGCGGGCCATCTGCGGTAAGGAGGGTGTCTTCATAGTTTATTAAAATGGTATCACAGCTAGATCCATTTCCCTCCATTGGATAGGGAGCAATAATAGTATCACCCGTTATTTTATTGAAATCATACAACAGGTGCTCCAGCGTATCCTCCACGGCCCGATAATACACCTGTTTAACGCTGTCTCGTAGTGCGCCGTAGTAGGTGGAATTGAGGAATAACTTTTTGTAGGTATGCCCAGCCAATGTTGTATCACCCAAAGTAGTAAATATGTCATAGCCAGGTAAGGGTTGGCCCATATCGCCATACCGTCCAAAATACCAGGTGCCTTTGTTGGGAAAAGGGTGATATGACTGTCCGAATAGGGTTAAACTGCATCCAAAAATGAATATGATAAAAAACAGGCGGGAGTTGGGTTGAATTGATAGCATAGTAGACCGGTGTTTGTGTTGGATGAAAATCTGGGTATTTCGGAGTTTGGGAGAGGGTAAGGCGCACCCAGAAATTGTCAGGACGAAAGTACCAGATAATTGGAAGGAGCAATCTTCGACTCAAGCAAAGCGCAGAGCAAAATGAGGAATTGTCGGCGAATGGCGTATAGGAAACCCTGTGTACGGTTTTAGATCATCTCATTTATAAAAGCCAGGGTTGGGTCAAATGTCGATAGATTTGAAGTTTGGATAGCAGAGCTCCAGTTTTGTAGTTTCTTTGCCGCCATTGAATGTCCTAAAAGGCCTCAATTTTTTCAACATCCAGGTAAGCAATCTATTCAATGTCCAACAAAAGTTCCTTTCCCAGCCCCATCAGCATCTTGATGCTGGTCATCATAATTGCAGCGGTCAGCACCTGGTTGTTGCCTGCGGGACAGTATAACAGGCTGTCTGTCAGCGAGGACAAATCATTTGTAGTGACTGCGCCATCGGGTGAAACGCGGCTTCCATTTACACAAGGTACATTGGAGAGTTTGGGCATTGGCATCCCGATACAAAAATTTATAGACGGCGATATTCGCAAACCCGTATCCATTCCGGGCACCTATCAAAAGCTGGAAAAGAACCAGCAGGGATTTATAGACGTATTGAATGCGCCCATCAAAGGGATTATGGAGAGTATAGATATTATCCTGTTTATACTGATCATTGGTGGATTTATGTACGTATTTAACGAAACTGGTGCGATGGTAAAAGGCATCACCTGGCTTTCTCACACCATGAGGGGACGGGAACCTATGTTGATCGGCATACTGACTTCTATCCTTTCCTTTTTTGCCGCTTCGTATGGCATGGCCGAAGAAGCGCTCGTTTTTTACCCCATACTCGTCCCGCTTTTTTTAGCAGCGGGTTACGATTTGTTGGTGCCTCTGGCCATCATTTTTGGCGGTACTTCGATTGGCTGCATTGCTTCTTTCTCCAATCCTTTTTCGGTCATCATTGCCTCCAATGCGGCAGGCATCAATTGGATGGACGGATTGACGGAACGTTTGTTGCTTTGGGGCATCGTTACCGGGTTGCTGATTTGGTACATCCTGCGTTATGCTGCAAAAGTCAAAAAAGACCCTTCCAACTCATTGGTATTCAAAATAGATGGCGAAGTCAAGCCGCCGTATGAAGTCAATATCAGCCAGGCGGCCACGACGCCCAAATTGGAATTGCAAACCAAATTGTTGCTGCTGATCTATCTGGCAACCTTCCTTGTCATGATTGGCGGGGTCGTGTTTTTAAAATGGTGGACCCTGGAAATGTCGGCGCTATTCCTTAGCTCCTCCATACTCATTGCTGTGATCACCCGCATGAACGAAAGGGTATTTACGCAGGAGTTCATAAAAGGGGCGGAGAGTCTGTTAAGCGTCGCTTTTATCGTGGGCGTGGCCAGGGGCGTAACCATCATTTTAACCGAGGGAAATGTCAGCGATTCGATCCTGTATTATGCCGCCAATATGATGCAAGGGGTTCCGCCTGCACTCTTTATTCTCTCGCTGTTGGTGTTTTATCTGTTCTTTTCGCTGTTTATACAATCAAGTTCGGGGATGGCCGTACTGACGATGCCCATCATTGGCGCATTGGCGGTGATCGTCAACATACCTGGCAGAGAAATTGTAAATTCCTATTTGTATGGCATGTGTATCATGTCCTTTGTAGCACCCACGGGTCTGATACTTCCCTCGCTGGCTCTGGTGAATGTAAGCCTGAAAGTATGGCTGAAATTTATCACCCCCCTTGCTTGTGATGCTGCTGGTGCTTTGCTCGGTGTTTTTGGTGGTGGGGATTCAGTTTTGAGTGTATTTGGCAGGGGAAATTTGATGCTGTGCAGCAGCCAGGATCTATTGCACATGCCATGTTATCTGCTTATCTTTGCATGAATTATGCTTGAATCTCCTCCATCTCCGAAGAGTGGAAGTTTGCTTTTCTGTTTAGCGTTTTGAACGAGTTAACGCAATCCTTATGAATGGCAAGAGATAACTTGGGATAAAAAGAAGCCTTTTTCACGCTCACAAGACCCGGAGCTTTTTGACCGTTTTTTCCTTGTTGGCGGGACCGCGCTTGCCCTAAATCATGTCTATTTCTTACAGCCATTTGATAACCAACAAATGGACCCCCCCGCTCCAAAGCTTTGTCAAAGTCAAAGAGATTCCTGACCCCCCACCCCTTGGTAAGACCGCTCTGTAAGAGAGCTGTTAGAAGTGAAAACAACGCGATCGCCCACAGTGGAAACAGACAAAAAGATTTTTATGATTTGTTTTTCTTGCTGGAACATTATTCTTTGCAGGATTTTCTCAACGCATACCAAATCAAATACACCCATTCCAACCCTATTATTCCTCTAAAGGGGGGGGGGCCTTGAGGCGACGAGAACCCAAAGTTTAAGCATCACTGCCGCAAATCACCCCTCAAGGTGATAACAGGCATCATTTCCCAGATAATTTCCAGTATACTTTTGTGAACAGGATTGAGATTGTCATCCTGTTCGCAGGTTTGGCATTCCCGTATTTCACAACTTCCAAACTTCACATGCTATGATTAATGGATTTTTAAAAATTTCAGCATTTCTTGTCGTTGTAGCCCTTGTTTCCTGCAAAAAGGATGATCCCGCTGCAACAGGATTAGGGGGAGAAACCAATATCCCGCTAACTGCCGTTGACAGTGTATCAGGGGTTTATGCAGAATTGGACGGAGCCAATGCGCTGTCTACAGAGATCAAGATCAAGGCCAACAACGATGGGGATGTAACCTACACTGGCAGCGTGGATCTGCTTACGCTTTCTCCTGAACTTCAGGCCAAAGCATTGGAGGTCATGAACGAACACGGCGATTACTACGAGGCAAGTAAGTATGTCACCCTTACTCCGGATATGAAACTCAATTTTGAGTTCAAAGTAAAAATCACCTCAGAGGGCTATCAGGACTATTTTACAGACGGCAAGCCTTGGATCATGGTTAAATACAACGATCCGGTTGGTACGACATATACTGTCGTCAACAAGAATGGCGAAACACTTACCCGGACGATCACGGAAAAAACCGGGCAGGACGATTGGCCTTTCGTTTTCTTTTTGATTAAAACGGTCAAGGTGGAACAGCAAATTGCATCAGATGATCCAATGGTAGATCACATTGAGTACAGGGTCAACCATAAATTCGGATTGGTCTATCTGGAGTATGTGTTCAAAGATGGCACCAACCTGGCCTTTGAGATGGTTCCGTGGTTTTTGTTGTAAACCCAGGGGAAATGAGGTGACATCTCCGACAAAGGAGGAGGTGTCACCTCATTTTTGCAAGATTTTGGGAACGCTTTGTTAATTCTCCGCCACATTTCACAAGCCCCTATACCTTCGTCGGAATTTGTAATTAAAATCAATTTGAATGAAGTCAGTAATTTTTCTTTCCCTGTTTTTATTGGCCATCCAGTATGCTTGTACGTCTCAACCGGCCCCGGCCAAAGCCGGCGAGCTAACCTGGCACACCGACCTAGCCAAAGCCCGGGAGCTTTCCGACGCTACTAAAAAGCCCATTTTTGGTTTTTTTACTGGCAGCGATTGGTGCGGCTGGTGCCACAAATTGGAGGCCAACGTTTTTGATAAAGCGGCCTTTATTACCTGGGCCAACAAGAATGTAATATTGCTTGAATTGGACTTCCCACGCCGCAAAAAACTGCCCGCTGAACTTGTACAGCAAAATCAGGGCCTCCAACAGGCTTTCCAAGTGAGAGGCTATCCAACCATCTGGATTTTTACCATCTCGGAAGACCCTGCTACCCAAAACCTCAATCTAAATGCACTGGGGTCGCTGGGCTATCCTTCAGGCTCGGAAATCGGGAAAGAAGAGGTGAAATTCCTGAATGATGCGGATCTTATTCTGGCGAACGGCAAGAATTAGGGAAAACAGCGTTTTGTGCCAAATTGAACCACAAAAGGCACAAAAGGACACAAAAGGCCGTATCGTACTACTTTTGTGTTCTTTTGTGCCTTTTGTGGTTCAAAACATAGTGACATGAAATATTTCGCAGCTATTGCCGGGCTTCTATTTTTCGCCTGGCCACTTTTTTCCCAAAACAACAATCTTTCTCAGGGAAATTATCGTTCCGATACCCTCTTCCCTTTTAATATTCCATTGTTGAATATTGACAGCACCCAGCTGTCGAATTCTAAAAAGATAATGGCGATCCCTAAAAAAGAAAATAATAGAAAACCTACGGTCATAGCCTTCTGGCTCACGACCTGTATTCCATGCCACCACGAACTGGCTACCTATACTGCCCATTACGCAGACTGGAAAAAACAGGCCGATTTCAACCTATACGCCATTTCCACCGACTTTCCGAAAAACTTCCGCAGAATAGCCGGCATTGTAAAGGAAAAACAATTCCCTTTTCCGGTTTTTTGGGACAAGAATCACCTATACCGCACAGTTATGCCCGGCGGCTTGAATGGCTTGCCACAGGTATTTATTTTTGATAAAAATGGCAAGTTGGCGTATCAACATAAGGGTTTCCGGACTGGAGATGAAGCGGCCTTGTTTGCGAAGATTATAGAACTGCAGTGAACGTTCCGCTTCCCCTTATTGCTTCACGACTTTCCCTGAAAAAATCCGTTTACCCGAAACGGCTCGCAGGGTATAAAGTCCAGAAGGCCAAGCCTCTAACCCAATCTGAAGGCTGCCAGAAAAGGACTGTTTGTACATTAGTTCGTGCTAAAAACTCAAGTATTTACTGTTTCTAATGGTGTCGAACTCTGTCTTGGAGATGCGATGGTAATTAACGAATCCTTGTTCCTTGGTCACTTCACCCAAATATCTGGCCGTTAATTGGGTGATTTTTCGCCATTTCTTTTTATTCTGCCAATACATATATACAATGCCTTTAAAATTGAATCTGGCAGTATTAATATCCGATACTTCATACCAATAAACAATGTCCCCGGTTTCCAGACCAAAAGTAGAATGTAGAATTTTTGTACTTTTTGCAAATTCCCTACTCGGTTTATCTGCAATGTATATGCTGAACTTGAGTTCCCCTTTTTCCTCATATATTTCGACAACTCTCGGGATTTGATAGTTTTTCTCCGGACTTGGTTGATTATCATCCATAACAACCTGATAGGTCCAGTATCCTTTGATGAAATTAAAATAGAACCGATTCCTTATTTTTTTATTAGAAATGACCAAAAACAATGTGGTAATTGCCCCGCCAAATGTCCAGGCGGCGCCAACCGGATTCATGTATTTATAAAAATATCCGTAGAGCAGAAAAAGAGAAAAAATTAGCACTGAAATCAGAAATTTGAATATTATTTCTTTGTTTTCGTCGCCATAGAATAATGTAAGAATCCTGTTGAAAATACTGATTTTGTCGTCATATTCCCGGACTTTGAATAACCTGAACTCAGTATAGTTTTCAGTCGTATCCTGTATGTTTTCTGCTACTAATTGAAGCCCATTGCCCAGGCCCGCTTCTTTAGAACAAATTACCGCTGTATTGGCCTCAAGTTTGTTTATTGCAAGTTGTGTTGCGGCCATAGCGGTATCCCCACTGCTATTTCATTTAAATTGGGGAAATTGCTTTTTATGTAAATCTGACATTGTTTCAAGGCCATTTCATGGGAAGCAATGTGCTTAATATCCTCTTTAGAAACGTCTTTTTTTGTAAATAAACAATGGTTTATTTGGAGGATGCTTGTACCGCAAAACTCGAATGACTCAGTTTTTAAGGCTTCATAGGATTCTCTGACTATTCCAGCTATGCTGTTTTGAATGGCAACTACACCATAGCTAATTTCTTTAGCTAATAATGCTTTGACGACATGCTGAGAATTGCCAAGCGGTATCAGCTCATAGGAACTCAAGTTGAGTTTTGAAGCAAAATCTTTTGCTGCTAAATGATTGAAACTGTTTTCGTTGCCTTGATATCCTATCTTCATTGTTTTGAATGCTTGTATTTTAAGTGGTCAAAATAACGCTACAAAGGCAAATATCTGAGAAAAGTAACAATTGCAATCATTGGCTTGAATCACCGATTCTGAAGGCGGGCGAACACGGGTAGGGGCGAACATGAAGTATTTGCCCTTTAGAGTGCCTGTAAGTGTAAGCATGCATCATTTACTACAATACTTCCCTGCAAATCAAAAATTAATATTTTGATTTGCAGGGAAGTAAACAATGTGTGCCGATTTGTGAGATGTGCTTTTACCGAGCCCAGGATGACACAGCGGCTGATTTGGTTATTGTCAAAGCAGGCATTTTGATAGAGATCAAATACAGTGCGTCGCCTGCCCTCACCAAAAGTATGCACATTGCCGCAGCAGACCTTCGGACACGCCGGAATGTAATCGTGGCGCCGGTTACTGAAAACTATCCGATGCGGGATGGTTTTGAAGTGTTGGGATATTCGAGCCTGAGGAGTTGGTTTGACTGACCCGAGCACAAATCCCAAGCTGTCATCTTGACGAGCCTGTCCGAATCAAGTACGCTTTGGCTGAGTGCTTCCACGTGGGCACTCAAAAGTGCATATACTCGGGATACGCGTCTTGATTGGACAGGTCTCGTCAAGATGACAAAAGCTGGGCACTCAAATGAATAAGAAAAGATGCTGACAAGTACTTGACAATCAATTGATTTTGTGTGCATACCGTAGGTGACAACACCAAGCGTGGCGGCTGGACATCGGTTTTCGTGCAAAAGATGCAGGGCTAAGTCTAAATGTTAGAAACACCATGCAGGGCGGAAAAAGATTGATTGTTATGGGGTGAGCCAAAGGGAATACGCTCAAGCCCAATCCCCTGCCTCCACTCCTCCAAACACCGTGCCTTGCGGCAACTCCAGGTAAGGATACACCACTTTCGACAAATAAAGCCCTTGAGGATGCGCCCCGGTGATAATACGTGGCGTCTTTTTGTCGCGCAGGTGGCCTTCAAAAGCCTCCAGGCTCATCCTTCCGGTGCCGATCTCCAGAAGGCGACCAACAATAATTCGGATCATGCTGGTCAAAAATCGGTTGGCGCTGATTTGAAACCGAAGGCGTTCACCGCTTTTGTCTACCCACAAATGGGCGGAACTGACCCGGCAGATGGTATGTTCATATTTTGCTGGCGACTTGCAAAAAGCGTAATAATCTTCGTATTGCGGCAGCAAACCTACCGCCGCTTTCATACGCTCCAGATCCAGCTGCATATCCGAATACAAGGCACTGCTTGCTTGCAAAAACGGATCCTTTCGCAAGTGTATGAAATAATCATAGCTGCGCTGGATCGCATCAAAACGAGCATTTGCCCGATCATGGACCGGAATAATGTCAAAAACGGTGATATCCGGCGGAAGGGTATGGTTGAGATTGAACAGTAGTTCGTCCAAAGCCCTTTCTACTATATCTGCATGAAAAAAATACTGGCTGGCGTGTACGCCCGCGTCCGTGCGCCCGCAGCCATTAACCGAGCTGGGCGTTTTTAGGACTTTTTTTAAAACGTCCTCTATGACTTCCTGTACGGTCAATACATTGGGCTGCCGCTGCCAGCCGTGATAGTTGAGCCCGTTGTAGGCGATATGGAAGAAGTAGCGTTTGATCGGTTTTAAGTCTATCTTTTAAAATCGCTTACATGGGTAAATAATAACTTGTTACTTAAGATTGCTGCATCTTTTGTTAGAACGTAACCACGATAAATTCTTCCGGATGCATTACGGAGATGGCCAATTCTGTACTTGGGGCGCAATATCGCGTTTTTTCGCGCCGGTTTTGCCGGCAAAATGCATTCTCGCAAGCATCTAAAGGATCATGCCTCGTGGTGGCCTAAACGCTGTTGAGTTCATTATAACCAGTTACAATTGTATTCATTTTACCAATGATTATTTCTATTCGCTCATCTACACCGTCAAAATACAGATGACCGGGCATGGCATTCCTGATTCGTTCGTCTTCTAAAATTTTCTTTACGCTTTCAACAAGGTAATTTTTTACTTCAGCATTATCTGCGTTTAGAATCTGTTCCACAATCCCAGAAGTATAGTTGAATAGGTACACGATATCTTCCAAATCATGGCTGGCGTATAAATCTTGCATACCCCGATCAAAAAAGGCATCCATTTTTGACGCTAAAAAATACGGTAGCGTAAGAATTTGTACATCAACGTCTTCCAAAGGGAAGGTCCTTGCTTCATTGAATCCTGGCCCGAACCAACGATTGCTTGGGGCCCAGCCTATGGTTTGTGTTGACATCACATCCACCAGTAATTCTTCATAGGCAAATCGACAGATGACATTGGATCAACGTGTTCATGAAATCCTTTTTCCGTAAGTGCTTGGCGTAATTTTTCCAGTTGGTTGACCGTAATTA
The DNA here is from genome assembly GCA_016708875.1 of Lewinellaceae bacterium. GTDB lineage: Bacteria > Bacteroidota > Bacteroidia > Chitinophagales > Saprospiraceae > M3007. Next base: position 15,422 of record JADJFA010000002.1, on the reverse strand, counting down.
TTTGGAAAGTCAGGTCAATATCTTTAGTTGGCCTTATATCTTCTGCTGACGGATCATCTATGTAAAGGCTGACCATTGCGCCGCCCACGAAAACAACTTCGCGATTAAGTTCGCCTAAAGCCTTGGCAATCTTAATGGTTGCCATTCTATTGATGATTGTATTCTTTAGCATATTTTCGTTTTCAATAATTCCAATGCCAAGTTTTTCTCTCTGGCTCGCCCTACGCGAATCGCATCAATCAGTGCAAGATATTCGTACAACTGAGGGTCCAACTCAACCGCTTGAATCACAGATGCGTAGAACGGCATTATGCAGTGTCCCCGCAAATGTCCTTTGGCGTAAGGCCAGACGTAGTTATCACTGCTGCTAATGTGCTGTACCAGTGGCTCCGCACTATGAGCCGTTGGAATCCCACGAACAATCGCCCCCGGTTGCTGCGGGAACATGAATGGGATGCCATATTGCAATAGATCCATGAATGGCTGCCTTGCTACTTCTTTTCCTTTTTTTTGTAACAAACGGGCATAGGCAGACCTTTTCAAGGACGCACTTATTTCGGATTGGCTTATAAAGAGAGACTTAGCCAGGGAGATTTGATTCCATGCCCTATCCTCCTCAATGAGCAGTTTTAACAAGACCACCAGATCTTGTGGCCGCAGTGTTGGAATTGATTTATTGTTCATGAATTATTAGAATTCGCGATACGCAAATGTACGTATCTATTTCCTGATATTCAGACGCTAAAATATCGCGTATCGCGATACGCGATAATATAAATGTAATCTCAAGTTTGCACAGCGATAACGCCGCAGTCAAAATATCGTATAGGTTGAACCGGGTAATACCGACCATTATGCGGGCGACCACGAGGATCGCCTCGACACGGCAAAGGAGGTGACTTATACGAGGCAGGGGAGGCGTCACTTCGTTTATCAGATCACTTCCTCCTCACCTTAAACTCCGCCCAAAGCGGATTGTGATCCGAGATCATAAAGGAGATAATCTGCTTGCTGAGATCACGGTTGGTCAGCACCTTACCCAGAAAATCGAAGTTGCCGCCCTGTATGAATTCCATACTCAGTTTCGCCACTGAAGTATCGAACCAGGCAATATGGGAAGGATTGAGGTTATACCACGGGAGGCGAAATCAGGAAGCCGTATACTTCTCTATTTTCTCCTTCAGCAATGGCAGGTGGCTTGTGCAGATCTCAAAAAGGACTTCAAAGTCCGCTTCGTCATAATGGTGGGAAATAAAATCCCGAAACCGAATGATGGGCTTAGGATCTATGCATGGTTTCAAGCCGACTTCGAAGGATGTCAGACATAAGCAAGGTCTTTTTCAAGAGCATTCAGAAAGCGCGGGGTTAGGTGAGGGCCTTTACGTATCAGGTCAACCTTGTGGCCGAGCAGTTCTGTGAGATAGTCATCTATTTGGAGGAGCATTAAGTATTTGGGCTCTTTAAGTTCAACAAGTAAATCCACATCGCTTTCTGGATTGGCAGTTTCACGAGCATACGAGCCAAACAGGGCAATTCGTTCCACGCCCATTTCTTTCAGCACTTCACGGTGCTGAGCAAGGATGTCCAGGATTTGCCTTTTGTTCAGATTCACTATTTTACGCTTCATGCCGATTCCTATTTCAACAGTTATGAGAAGATCACATGCTAGGCGGTTTGGATCGATTTTGGGGCTGAGCGGGTATAGGGTGAGGTTTGGAACACCCGCCGGGTGGAGACTACGAACCAGAATTTATGAAGAATATTCCAGGTATTCCCTCAATTCAGGAGGCAAAAAGCCGGCCACAATATCCGTTTTGGGTACGCCCTGCGCTTCGAGCATTTCGCCGACCTCCCATTCGGTCATATTTTGTTGTACCCAGATTTTGCCATCAATGATATCAAAATGCAAGGGGCAGTCGTGAACATATCGGTCGCCTTCCCAGCCTAGTGTTACAATCTGGTATCGGTGTTGTTCTTTGTCGGCGATCAATTGATTGCCGCCCACGATATTGGCGTATTTGATCCGCACATACTCCTGAAGGATATCCAGGATAGCTTTTTCGTACTTTTTTATCTTATCCATCGTGTGATTAGTTTGTCAGATTGATTGTACAAAATGAGATTGATTCTTTCTTCTTGAACAGTTTCTTGAATGAAAGACTCTTCAAAGAATCGCTCAAAGATAGTTTCTGGAAGCGCTAGAAATAACATCCTATCCGGTTGTAACCTCTTCAACACATTTCGATAAATGATGTACTTGCCAACAGCTTCATAAAGCGCGGTGATAAACGATAAGTTGCCGAAAGTCTAGATCTCAATAGCAATTCGTTCCGAGCCTTTTTCTGCCGCAATGAGCCTTTCAGCACCAAGGTCCATTTGAACCTGCATCTTGCCTATTTTGAAAGTCAATGGGTCGTCAGTAACCGTCCAGCCCTCCTTTATCAAGGCTTCCTTTACATCTTGGTGAAATAGGTCTCTGGCCATGTGACAAAGTTAGTGGGTTTCAGTGATTTGGTGGTGCCTCTAGACTACGAAACTCCTCGTCCAACATGCCTCAGACCCGCTGGCGCAAAGTCACCAAGCCCTGTGCCGACTATTCTCGCCGGTTTTACCGGCAAAACGCATTCCTTGTCCTACTTCTTCGTCACCTTAAACTCCGCCCAAAGCGGATAGTGGTCCGAGATCATAAAGGAGATAATCTGCTTGCTGAGATCACGGTTGGTCAGCACTTTGCCCATAACCCCTCACTTAAAGCCCAAACGCCTCATGCAATAAGGTAAAGCCGGTTTTGGTGGATGTCCCGTTATTGGGCGTCTTCTTCAAGGTTGGGCCAAAGTTCTCCAGCATGTCGTTATAGCAAGGAAAGTCATTGTTGTTTTCAGGTGCAGTATCTGCACAGCCAAATTCTGATGCAAAAATGTGTAGCGTTCCTTTACTCCCCCCATTTATATTGATCTGTGGGTTTGCGACCGTTTGCACCTTGTAAGTATAGTAATGCAAAGAATCACTGGTTGGTTGACCATTTGGTCCAACCACCGTCCAGGTATGTTTGGTAAATGGTGTTGATGAAGTCGGATCGAGTGCTACAACAGTGAGTTCAGGTACTTGTACGCATACATTTTGTACACATACTCCGGAATCCGGCGCGCCAACAAACATATAGGATATATCTGAACTTGGATATTTGGTTCTGTCGCTGGCATCATTGATCTGAATATCATCAAAGGCTACAATAACGAAGTTGGTGTCTTTCTTATTTATTTGTAAGTATTGGATAAGCTGTGTGATACCTGAATTATCAAGCGCTCCACCATCGGCTACTCTTATCACTCTATCCGTGCTCAGATCATCCAGACTTATGTTATCAAGGGTGTCATCCGGTACAAAAGCGACTTGGTTGGTACCATTCGGCACCTTGAAGCCCAGTGCCAAATTTCTCAAATGATATACACAATCCCATTGTGTTAAATTACATTTGGCAGGAAGATTGGGTTGTGTAACTGTATAACTGGCAGCGTATCCTGCTGCTGCGCTGGATGCGGCAGAAGCCCACATGACAGGAACATGGTCGGTTTTGTTATTTCCGGATTGCAGGGTATTGCTTTTAGTGGGCGTGGTAGAAAAAGCATAGGCCCCTGAATACCCAAGATTGAACAAAGTAGCCTGGGTGCCAATAAAAGAGGGTGCAATCAGCGTAGTATCATATTCTGCCAGGCTTGTAAAAGTGACAGGTAAGACATCGGGTGTTGATATTTTTTGGCCATTTGGGCGATCAAGGCACCATGATCCATCATCTCCATCCGTTTTGACAGCATTTGGTGAGGGACAAACCTGATAGTATATTTCATCATTGTTATCATTGAGCACAACGGCATTCGTTAGCCATGTTCCGGCCATCAACAAAGTTTTGTCCTTGGCCCAGGGTAGATGTGTATTCGAATTCAAATTGCGATATGCTTGCCAGTTATATCCTTTGTAGACCAAACCCTGGACAAACTGGCTCCAGTTGGGCGTAGGTAAAATTGCGCTGGGACTGAAGTAATTCTCGAGAATACATTCCAAATAGTCTGCTCCATGCCTGGAACCGCAGTTAGAGCTGAATGACGCAAAATAGTTTTGCTGTTTTCCTAACCATCCCTGATTAGGATTGCCCGAGTCGGTAGATCCCCAATCCTTAACGGCATTTTTGCTTGTAATTTCATTGACGAAATCAGGGTCATACATCAACATCGTGCTGAACCAGCTTCCACCGGAATTGCCCGAAATGGTTTTGACATGGGTAAATGCTGCTTTTAAGCAATCTGGATTGCCTGAAGCGCCAGAAAGTGTGCAGCCATTTGTTTCATTTGACTGTAGTAATGACATAACCCAGGCAGCATGACCCGTATGTGCTCTCCATCCACCTCCGGCAAACGCAACATGGATATCGCTGTTTTCTTGTTCTTCTAACACGTTTTTAGTCACCGGCGAGCAGCCAACGCCCATCCCCAGAATCAATACCCGGAGACCGCCTTTAGAAGGGTAAGGTATTTAATGGATGATTTGCGTGATGCAAGGATTACAGGAGTAAATGCAGCGTATTTCATAATATTTCTTTTTTGATCGCTTTATCTATGTGAAGTTGATTGTTGGCAAATGTAGGACGGGACTTTGTAAAAAGTGCGGTTGGCCATTTTTTTCGTAACAATATTTTGCGAAGATGTCTTTGATGCCCAATATTGGCATTACAGGATTATGCCGTGGGGGGGGCCTTCGGCCTGGGTTGAGTTTTAAGTAGTGGGATAGACAGATGCGAGGCAAGAGGCTTGGAATGGAAGAACAAGCAGGGCGGAAGGTTTAACCTAGTTTACTAGTTATATCAGTGGCTCCTCAAAATATCAGTATTTGGCGAAAGGGCAGATTTTATAGCCGTTATTTGAATGTTTAGTTTTGTAATTTGACTGGAAAGTAAATCTATCTGAGTCTTATTTTGCTCGATTTCATGTATTAATGCCCGATTTTCTTTTTCGAGTACCTGTATTTGTGTTTCTTTTCCTTTCATGAGCTCGTCAAAAGCCTCATTGGGATCGTTTTGCTTGTAGTCAGCCATACTTGAGAATGAAGAAGCCGCTCTCAAATAAACAAGTGCACTCCTTAACCCATCGCGAAAGTTGCCGAAAGACCTTGATCCAGTGTGCCCCAACGGATCCGTCACAGAAAAATTTACTTGCGTTCTGGGGTAATGTCCTGAAATGCTCAGATTTGATAAAAACCAGCCTCCCATGCTTATGCAATCCAGCCTTAACCCTGATGAATCATACATTTCAACAAAATAAGCAGGATTTGGAAACCCGTTATTGTACCATACTCCATTGAGCTCAAGAAAAATGAAAATTGGACTCACCTGTATGGCATCACCAAGAGAAGTATGCTCAGTTGCCGTTAAGTCCTGTTTGAATGCGAGCCATGTCATACTTTTTATCTTGTCAATCGTGCTATTCATCATTTCAGTGTATTATATTTCTAAAATGTGTACAATACCCTCGAATTAAATACTATTTGCAAAAGCAAAATTACAGGAGCAGCGGCTAAGATTCGTGCTGGAGCAAAAGACTGGAACACAAGATAGGACAAATATTTTTTCAAAAAAATCAAAACCCATGCACTTCCCTTGCTTTTTTCCAATTTTTCTTTAATATCGGAGTAATAAAACAGGTTTCTCCATTTGATTGCTCGCCTGTAAAATGACAAAATTTTTCAGGATAGTATACATCTTCAAAAAGTATCCAAGTTTCATAGGCTGCAGGTGAAAGAGGTTTTGAAATATTGAAGTATTTTTGCCAGTTCTAATACAATAACCTATAGGCCTTACCACTGCTTTTAATGATGTTGTTGCAACTAAAATTTCCCCTTTTAAGGTTGCTTCTTTAACCGCATACATTAATTGGATTATTGCATAAATTATTTTGTTCCACTCTTCCTTGTTGTTCGTCAAGTTCAAGTTGATTTCCCTCTCTTTTGAGTGAAAACTAGCAGAAAGGTATAAGAAATCATTTTCAAGCCCAGTGTCTTGAACCTCAGTAATAATTTGATTTAGTTCATCGAGAGATTCTTTAATTTTTCCTTTCCTAATATTCTCTCGAATGCTTTCAATTTTTGCGTTTACTTTTAAAGGTTCCATAAAAAACTATTATTAGCAGTATTTTGATGCTCCGTTTAGGGTTTATAACCAGCTATTCTGATCAACTACCTAACCTCAATTTCTTCCCTCATCGCATTATATCGAAAACCGACAATCTCTCCAGAAACAATCATCTCAATCACTCTTTGAATAACAGGCAAAGGCGCTACGAACCACTCCCTTGGCATACGTCGTTCTCTTTTGTGGTCGAAAATATCAATGTTCAAGCAGACCTCCGCAAAAAATTGTGCAACAACTGCTCAAATCGTTGGGCATTAAGGTTGTAGCACTTAAATTCACTAACCAATTCCACTTCCGCCATTAAATAAGTTGGCTCCTTCGCCGCATTTTTGATGCGCTCCATTACGGGCGTTGTTGAGTAGCCGATTTTATACAAATTTTTAAGGGCTTTGATTTCAGGATTCTGACTTTTTGATCGCAAGATGTAGATGTAGCCTGATTCTTCGTCAGCTTCAGTTACCAAATTAAAGTTTTTTGCCAGCACCTCAGCTATCTCGTAGTCATGGTCGGAAACAGCTTTGCCATTGGCCAACAGGGCTTTATAAAGCGATCTGTACAACATATTTGACTCTGTTCCATTCTCGAAAATCACGCGAGTTCGTCCGTCTTTCCGGGTGCGGCCACCGCTTTTATAGTCCTCCTCTTTTTCCTCAATGGCTGCTTGTTCTAGTAAAAGCAAAATGCCATTGTGGACATAAAACTTACCTTCCCGAAGGTTGTCTTCTTTGAATTGCAGCAACTTCCTTTTTCCTCCAGCTAAGTCTTTTTGCACAGATTTGAAAACGGCTTCATACTGCTCAAAGTCTTTGCAAGGCTTGCGCTGAGCGACGAAATCAGTTTCTGCACGGTCTGAAGTCTGACCGACATGCTTCAAATCAAACAATTCGGCTGCTGTATCATCATCAAAGAAACTGAATGAATCATCTGCAAAAATATCGTCCAAGGAACCTATTTCCTTTTCGTTGGCGATTGTATTTTCAATAGGCGGCAGATCCATCTTGAGTAATCCATGAACATCCAAATCTTGCAGCAAATTGACCTTACGCGGGTCAGATTGTAAATTTCTGAGCCGCGACAAGAATTGGTGTTCTTGAATTCCGCCCTCGGCTGAAGGCAAACGATGGTGCTTTTCCCAAAATGCCACGATTTCCTGAAACGCTGCCACAAGCCGGTCGTCCATGGTTCGCGCAGGCGTGGTCGCGGGTCTCACCTGAAGCAAATCCATTGGATCGTCGGCAAATATGGCTTCTAAAACGGCCTGCTTTTTATCCTTGTAATCCATGCGTTCAGTTAGGGTTTTGAGCCGCTTGTTTCCGTTTTTCTTCCTTAAGCCAAACCACACATTCTGCCATTCGGCGTTCGAGAGGATCAGAGGAGTTAAGGCTGGGTTCGCGTTCGTGTTGCTGGGTGAATAATTTGATTTTCGGCCACAAGATTTTTGCCTCTTCAAAATCTATCTTGATTCGTGTAGATTCAATCGCCTCTTGAATTACCTTTAAAACCTTGGTGGTGACTGATTTAGACAGGATTTCGAATGCCTTTTGAAATGGATTTATGGAGTCAATCAGGTCAATATGTAAATCGTCAATGTTCACAAATTGGTCCGCCATGCGGATAAACCGTTGGTCACCCCGTTCTATGATTTCGCTACTTCGGACAACGGAATCTACCACCACATGCTGCCGCACTTCTTCCACCTCTGTATCCGAGAGTTCAGGGTATTTGGTCTGGATGATTTTCGGAATCAGCACCCGATTGATGACCTCCGCATCCACATTGCCGGGCATGGCCCTGAGCATGGCGCTGTCTTGCAAAATGGTGGCTTTCAAGTCATTGAGGTCGGATTCCACAATATCCTTCACGCGCTGTGAACTTGGCGTTTTAAAACCCCGGATTTTTATCTCTCCCGCTTCTGCGCGATCTTCATCGGAGAGTTTGGTTTTGAATTGAAAAGTCGGGGCAAGCACTTGCTCCATAAGCAGGGAGGCCGTAATTGCTTTCAACATGTTATTCACTGAAAGTTTCACTGCATCATCCGAGGCATCAGGTTGAGCAATGAGGTTGGTGAATTGCGCATGTGTTTTGTTGGGGCTATCCCGGGTTGCCCGCCCGATGATTTGAATGATTTCGGTCAATGACCCGCGATAACCTACTGTCAAGGCATGCTCACAAAACGGCCAATCAAAACCTTCTTTCGCCATGCCGAGAGCGATAATCAAATCCATGTCATCTGCCGTTTTCATGTCGCGGAGATAACCGACGATTCGATCCCGAGTTCTTGGGTCGTCATTCACCAGATCTGCAACGCGCAAGACCTTGCCATCGGAAGGACGTTTTACAGAAATCACGCCCGTCTCCGGGTCGGTTCCGACTACTTCGCCAATACCATCAAGGATAATGTCGACCTCTCGGTATTTGTCCTTCAGAGACTCGCCGGAATTGACATTCGGAATGTGTAGAATCGTCTTTTTATCCGTGTCTAAAATCTCAGAAATCGCCGATGTGTATCTGCCTTGATAGAAATGATAGCCGATACCGAGCGACTTAAGATGTTCATAACCATTGAGTTGTTCGTAGTAGTTGTATGTCACCTTCGTGAACCGCGCTTCATCGTCAGGGGTGAAGTACCGCCACCGTGTCGCCTCGAAAGTAGGACCTCGTCATGGCCACGATATGTGCTGTGGAATGCGCCATGATACCTCGAAGCAACTCTCCCAATTTATTCTCCTCGCTTGCGCTGACGTGATGAAATTCATCTATGGCCAACAGTGTGCCGTCAAAATCTGTGTCGGATAATTCTTCATACGCAAAACGCAGTGTGGCGTGGGTGCAGATCAAAATCCGTTCAGGTCCCGACATGAAATTTTTGAATGCCTGCACCTTGCTACTGCTTCCATCCATACCAGGCGTACAAAGATTGTAGGCATCCGAAGGCAGCCAATCGGCAAAAAAGCCCTGCTCTGTCAATCGAGTTGGAGCAAATGAACCGCCAATGGAACGTTCAGGAACCGCCACAATGACTTTCCGTAATCCTTGCCGCTCTAATTTGTCTAACGCCAAAAACATCAAAGCCCGTGACTTGCCAGAAGCCGGCGGCGCTTTCAACAACAAATAGTGGGCAGTTCGAGCAGCAAATGCACGGGCCTGCATTTCGCGCATCCCAAACGCATCAGTAGAGGCGCTTTTGCCCGTTTGGGCATAATGAACGTGTATAAGATCAGGCATAATTTAGGGTTTGATCAGCTTGATTTAAAGCCAGTATGGAATGTGTATATTAGGAGGGAAACGATAGCAAAATAAAAAGGACGGCTGGCCTAAATTCAGTTTTCATGGAAAACCAATTCAGTGATGGTGCGCTCTGCGTATGCAGAAAGGCCATCATCCTCAATGATTTCGACGTTGCCCGCGCTGCGAATATCCTCGATCGCACGGTCATAAGCGCGGAACAGCTGGCGGTTGGAAGGTCGCGCGAGCAGCAGGTCAAAACGAGCCTGTTTTTGCTCTGCATAGTCACGAAGCAGGGAAAATTGCCCTGAAATATTGCTCGCCTTTGCGCTGAATGGTGTCTGGACGTTTGAGATCAAGACTCACTGCTTTTACTAAGTTGAATGTATGGTTTTGCCATGCAAATTCAAACTTGTATTTGCGTTCGCGGTATTCCGTGACATAATCTTCCTGCACTCTATGGAGCCGGAGCACCTCGGGATTGCGTTCCCGAAGGTATTTCCGATATTGCGCAGCCAACCATAAATTGTCTTTCTGGCCATAATCCTCTCCATCCTGGTCGTAAACCGAAAAAACAATTCGCTGAGATTGCGGCAGACAACTTCTATATCCTCCGTATAAAGCACTGCAGATTTGACACCTCGAGAATGAGCGCACTGCTGTCAGGCGGCAAAATACTCCGAGATGAGTTGTTGACTTTGATGTTCAAGGTGGTGATTGGCAAATATCTCCGGCTTTTTGTTCAGGTTTTCGGCTTGCCATTCAAAACCTTTGAGCCAACTGACAAGTAGTTTGTCTGGAGCATCCGGGAAAGCATCCCGAAGTCGGCGGATTTTTCGGGACAGAGAAAGCGGATTTGCTTTTGTTCCGGAATAGCACGTGTACGCCCAGCGTCAGCCATTCCTCACGGCGGAGGTTATGGTATTGCAGCAGGGAGTATTGATACAAAGTGCTCATGTGAGTTGGCGTTGGAGTATGCCGAGGAATATTTCCGGATTAGCTTGAACGGCGCAAAGGTATTCGGTAATCAAATCAATGTCTGGCAAAGTTGCCCATTTTCACTTAAAAACCTTGGCTCTTCCAAAATATAAGGGTCGAGTCGAGACAAGGACTCCATAAAGAATCGAACATCACTTTCTTTTTATCCGGTCTCTTTTTCTTCAAGTATGGATAAAACAAATGTTTCTCGTGGTTGTACACCCATTCGCCGCGTAAAAAAGCCGGAATCAAAGTCGTATTTGGGTGATCAGGATCATCTGCAAAGGGAAGCTAAGTTCATGATCTATCAACAAGTAATCCTCATCACGAACAATCAGGTTGGGTTTATTCCGTTCCCCACCTCGGTCCATATTGCGAATCAGGTTATCAAACGCGTACACCGAGGGCATATCATAGTCTTGAATTTTGGAATTGGGCAGTTGATCGCCAAAGATGATGTAGTCTTCGTGATGCCGGGTGGCAAACCGCAACCTCTATGACACTGTTCGCGCCTGCTTTTGGCATGAACGTCAAGGGCTTGCGACAAATTCTGGCGTAAACCGCACCAACACGGCCCTCCGGCACAGGTAAATGATGCCGCCGCCAGCAAGTTGCCATAAACCTCTGTTTGCGATGTTGCTGCTGAATCTGTCTCGGAGTGAACATTTTAACCACGAAGGTTGCCGGGTTTTGCTGGTCGTCCAGCAATTCAACCAACCAAGGGTAAGTCGAGCCTCCTTTGTCCAAGATTTTCAGCACCAGTGTGGCGGATAAATTTTCAAATGACCGCATGGTTGGTGGGTGAACTAAGCAACAAAATAGGCAAATCCTTACTTTTTCTTTCGTTTCCCGGCTCCTTCAAACAAAGTCCCCCGCGCCCGTTCCTCTGCCAGCATCTTCTCACACAGTTTGAACAGATACTCCAGACGCTCCTCATCACTTTCAAAAGGTTTGGCGGGTAGCACTGCTCCACCGCCAGGTCCAGTTCATGGTGCGCCCTGCGCAAGCCTTCGGGCATTTTTTCGGGGTCGTATAACTCCGCCAGGGTCTTTTCGGAATGCTGCTCTCGCTCGGCCAACACTTGGTAAACATGCTTTTCGAGGTTCGCTTTTTGAGCATGGGAGAGTGGCGGCATAGGGAAGGTGTTGTAACAAATAACTGCCGAATATCTATAATCGCTTTTCAATCTTCCAGCCAGTGCCCTAACCCATGTCATGTGCATAGTTGAATTTAGGACTCCAAAAACAAAAGTTTCGGGATCATAAATAGCCTGGGCGGAATCTGAAATAATTATTTCGCTATCTAAAAAACCAGTTGGAATATACTTACGCCTTATTGATGAAACTCTCGGGATTACAATTTGGTTCTTATTTGCCCGATTAACCATATAAAACCGATGTGGGACATTTGCATAATTTTTCGCTATTTTTCCTCCTTTTTTTCTTGACTCTCTAACCAATTCCATTCTTTTCATTATAGGAGGAATCGATAAAGCTAACTCAATATCTTTATCTTCTATCCATAGACAGTAGCGAGTTAGATCATTAATAAATTCTTTTTATCCAGATAATTTTTAATAAAAGCCTTTGACTGTGGATATTCATTGAGCAAATTTGTTGCCTCCTCTGGAGACAGAATTAAATTCCCTCCATCATATGGAATATTTCCTGTTGCCATTGAGGACAGTTGAGATAATGGTGTTTGCCTTTTTTCAACAATGATATCTCCACCATTCACCAAGTAGGCATTGATGTTTTTTACTTCTAGACGCGAAGACTCAGAATAGAGGTATTTAGGTTTTGTGCTCCGAGTTCTTACACCTATAATGGAGCAAATGACTCCCGCATTATTTTTTGCATTGTTTGACCATGTAAATTCAGGGTATGCAAAACTAATTTCTAAGCCTCTAGCGAAAATCTGTGGCCAAATCAATGGAACCTGAGTACCCTGACATACGGAGTTGGTTGTAACAAAAGCAAATTGGCTATTGGTTCCTATGTATTGGGAAGCCTTCACAAACCAACAAAACGATATAATCCAAAAATTTCAAATTAACCAAATCTGGTAATAAAGCTGTATATCCTCGTTCTGTTTTGGAGATTGCATATTAAAACGGACATATGGTGGATTCCCCAACCCAAACACCTCCCCGCCATCCTCCGGCATAGGGCACACCATTTTCCAATCCATGCGTAGCATTTCAAACTAATGTTTGCGGGAAGCAAGCGGTGGCAGGGCGGGTTTGGTACGGCCAAATTCTGCGAGAAAGGCCTGGTTCATCTGGTGTTCAGCCAGCCAGAGGAGAGGATCGCACTTCGTTGGGGGCAAAACAATATTTCGATGCTGTAAAAATGATCCAGGCTGATCTCAGAAAACAAAAACTCACCCAACTCCTTGAAAATCAGCATTTCGAGAAGCCGCAGTTCTTTGTAGGCAATGATAAGGAAATTGCCAGAGCCGCAGGCTGGGTCGAATACGCGGATTTGACAAATGCGGTGGTGGAGTTTTCGGAGGCGTTTTTTGTCGCCTTTAGCGGCCTGGAATTCATCGAGCAATTCGTCGAGGAACAGCGGCCGGATCACCTTCATAATGTTCGGTACACTAGTATAGTGCATACCGAGGCCACCGCGCTGTTCTGGATCCACCACAGCCTGAATCATCGAACCAAAAATATCGGGATTGATGGCTGCCCGGTAAGCCCGCCACATCAAGCAATTGTTTGCTGCGCCGCGAAAACCAGGGGCGGCATGAAACCACGAACAACCGCCATTCACGTAAGAAATGCGAGGTAATTGGCAGATTAACGCGGTCTTTTTTCGGCGGTATTCAGCACTTCCAAACAAGCGGTCGAGATAGGCGGCAAGATCAACGCCATCAGGCTGGAGTGTGGCTTTTCGGCCAGCGTGAACTGGCCTTGCTCAACAAATATACCCGTGTCTTCAGCAAAAAAGCAGAAAAGTAACCGCGAAAGGAAGACGTTTAGGTCATGTGTGGCTTCCGGACTGCCTTGCGGGTTGTCTTTGGTGATCTGGTCGTAGAGTTTGCCCATTTTTTCGGCAGCCCGCACATCTGCGGGGTTTTCCGATTGGTACAGGGCTTTTTCCATCCCGGCCAAGGGCAGGAAAAAATCAAAACATTGAGGCAAGTCCGCAACGGGTGCATGGAGGAATCCGTGGTTTTGGTATCGAAAGCCAGCAGCGCATCGCTATTTGTGACAATGATAAACCGAGGATCATACTTTCTTACAATTGGGGAGGGTTTCAGCGCATTAAACAGGGCTGTTAGGTCTTCCCCCGGCCAAGCGGTTTTGAAAAAGAGTTTCTTCTTCCAGGCAATCTCGCCATCGGTTTTGGAAAGGTTGAGGCCACCCGTTTTAAGCCTGGCGATGGTCGCTTTGGGTGTGTTATAAGCTGCGAGCAGTTCGTACAGCAGGTCTGTTGCTGGTTGCTACGGGGATTTTCGGCAATTTGCTGAACGAGGGCTTCGATTTGGAGAATGGTCATGGGCGGGCAATGGGTAGAGGACAGTTCAAAATCAGGCGATAAGTCATAAAGAAAACGATTGATTTAGAGATGAGCGTAATACTGCCTAGTTTTCTTGGCCATCAGTTGCAGTCTTTCTCTCAGAATGTAGCATAGTCCTCCACATTATAATCAGACATAGATTCGAATACAATGTGAGTCCATAAGTTGCTAACTGCTTTTGATCAGTGATAGATCCATATCTCGATTCACCAGTTTGACATTGCTGGAGCACTTCAGCAAAATATGAGGCGGGTGCTTTGTTGCCGATCTGAATATTAATCTCAGATTGCATAAAGACAAAATTGGCAATCTGATTATAATCGCCACGCTGTAAACCTTGTTTTTTCAGAAACTCTTTGGGAAAAATATGGTGGACATCTCCGCGGTGTTCTACCAATTCACGGATACTTTATATCCCGCGACAAAACTTTTTCACCGGCTGCTATCTGACTGGCCAAAATACATAAAAGAAGGGGCTGCTTACAGAGGAAGTCGTTAGTTGTTGCGGTAAAGCTACCTCCCAAAAACCATCGGATAAGACTGCTGCTTCGGTATCAGCAAGATATTCGCCGAATGGGTGTTCTGCAATCTGTTTAATATCATAATCGAATTGAGATTCAAAGGATCCCGTGGAACGTTGAGTCAAGAGGGACAGCACTGAACCAACGTTTTACATACGACTCAATAGTAGCAGCGGTCTCTCCTTTTATCACGCAACTTGAGATAAAGCATATATGCAAAGTTGAGCGCATTTTTAGAGCGGATCATTTCCGGAATGACAAACCCGGCACTTTTCAGGATCATGAGAAACCGCTTGAAATGGGTTTCATTCATAAATTTGAGAACGCCTGTTTTCAATTGCGCGAAGGAGTCTGCGGCGATACTTTCTTCAAAGGTTCGGGTTTCAAAATTACGGCCGGAAAGGAGGCTCACTAAATCACCCAATTTGGCGCGGTTGAACTCAGTGCCAAAACTTACACGCAACATATCATTGTAAGTTGGATCGTACAACTCATCCGTTTCATCGCGAAGCCAGGCCATTTTTGGGAAATAATCTGTCGCTGCAAATTCCGGGTCGTTGTCTTGGATGTGTTGATAAAATTCGGGTGCGACCGCTAGGTGACAGAAGTAGTCTATTGCCTTTCGCAAATGCTGTCCCCCATAAGATTCGTTTGCTGCAATTTTGGACATGGCAAAATCTGCCTGACTCAGCACCACACCCTGAGAATTGATACGTATAAATATTTCTGTAACCGTTTCGATATCCAATTCTGGGGCCAACTCGATCAGGCCTATCTGTTTTTTTGCCAGATTGAACAAGTTTCCTATGGTGTCAATGATTTTCTGTTGCTCCGCTTCGGGGTTTTTAGCAATGTACTCATTGATCACATGGAAGGAATTGGTTCCGGGTTGTGAAGTACTCTGAAATGTCGGGCAACCAGCCAGGTCTTTCAAAATGGCTGGGTTTTGCACCTCGAATCGTTCATCTAAAGGATGAAAGGCGATTTTGATTT
>JADJFA010000001.1:690000-817458 GCA_016708875.1 Lewinellaceae bacterium | reverse complement strand
CTTCTGCTTTTGGCAGCAGCATTTCTTGGGTCTTGTATTTTTATTTCAAGGTTTGGGAATCTTCCAATTCAACAGGAAATACTAACATGGAAAGCCGATTCTTATCCTGAGCATTGGACCTTGTTGCGAGATGAGTGGTGGGATTTTCATATCATGCGGACAATTGTTGAGTTGCTTGCTTTGGTGCTTGTGGCATGGGTGAGTTCGTTTGCTACCTTTCACCAGATGGAGCCAAAAACAAGTTGAGAATGCCTTGGTCTTGTGACCTTATATTCTAAACAACCATAAATAATACCACCATGCAAGCAAACACAATCAGGAATGCAATTGTAGTACTATTCACGGCCTTATCAATTGGATGTACTACAACGAAGAATGCTGTTAAACCAATTGATGATAAGGATTTACAAAGATTTGCCTCCCTTTTAATGGGCGATTTTTCCAGTAAAAAACAATCTGAAATAGATAGCAACTATCTCCACATCAGTCTTTCTATGTCCAGGATTTGGGAAGATAAAAATGATGCAATTTGGCTTTATGTTGAACAAGCTTTGGCATCTAAAAAAGACAAACCATATCGTCAAAGGGTATACAAATTAAGCCATCCCTCCAAAGAGACTTTTACAAGCGATATATATACCATTAAGCAACAGGAAAAATTCAGGAGTCTACAAAATGACTCAAGAAAAAGACAGGCACTAAGTCCTGAATTGATTGAATTAAAAGACGGGTGTACAGTAACAATGTACCAACGCAATGGAATATATCAAGGCGGTACAGACGGTGATAAATGTCCGTCTGAATTACGTGGCGCCAAATATGCTACCACAAAAATTACCTTAAAAAAGGGATTTCTTGAATCATGGGATCAAGGATTTGATGCAACAGGAAAACAGGTATGGGGCGCTACGAAAGGGGGGTATCAATTTATAAAGGAGTAAAAAATAAAGGCTTTTTTCACTTGATACAGGTTACAGAATACTCAAAACCTTTCCAATTTATCCAATTCCAACGCTCGCCGTACCTTCCGCAAAATATTTCATCACCATGCGGAAATACCTAAGCCTTGTCCTTTTAGTTTTTAGTTCATCTTTCATTGTAAACGCGCAGACGACGGCCACCCCAGCCGACGCTCGCCTGAAAGGTTTTGAGCAGCGCAAACTGCTGAAAAACAATTCGTTGCTCTCCTCGGTCAGCCCGGTCAACATCGGTCCATCGGTTTTTTCCTGCCGGATCACGGATCTGGATGTAAACCCCGCCGACCCTACTGAAATGTATGTCGCATACGCTTCAGGTGGTCTCTGGCACAGCACCAGCAACGGCACAAAATTCGACCCGATTTTCGACCACGAAGCCAGCATGACCATCGGCGACATTGCCGTGGATTGGAACAATGAGGTCATTTGGGTCGGCACAGGCGAGGCAAACAGCAGCCGCTCTTCCTACGCTGGCACGGGCCTTTACCGCAGCGTCGACAACGGCAGAAATTGGGAATGGCGTGGACTTCCCGAAAGTCATCACATCGCCCGCATTATACTTCACCCCACTTACCCAAACACGCTTTGGGTAGCTGTTTTGGGTCACCTCTATTCCCCCAATGCCGAGCGGGGTATTTATAAAACCACCGACGGGGGGAAAACTTGGCAAAAAACCCTGTTTGTCAACGAAAATAGTGGTGGTATTGACCTAACACTCGATCCGAACAACCCTAACACTTTGTTTGCTGCTTCTTGGGAACGCAGTCGCCGCGCCTGGGATTTCGATGGGGCGGGAGAAGGTTCCGGCATCTGGAAAAGCACCGATGGCGGCAGTACCTGGGCCAAATCCAGCACTCCGGCGAGCGGTTTTCCAACGGGCGAAAAAATTGGCCGCATCGGGCTTTCCGCTGGCAAAAAGAATGGCCAAACAGTGCTGTATGCCTGCCTGGACAATCAAAATTCCAAGCCAAAAAAAGATAAGCCCAAGGAAGATGTTTTGACCAAAGACCAGTTGCGCAGCATTTCAAAAGAGGACTTTTTGAAACTTTCCGACGAGAAAATGGGGGATTATTTGAAGCAAAATGATTTCCCGGAAAAATACAATACCAAGAAAATCAAGGGTTTGGTGGAGAAAGACAAACTCAAACCCATTGCACTCGTTGAATATCTCGAAGATGCAAATAGCCGCTTGTTTGAAACTGATTTCATCGGCGCTGAACTCTACCGTTCCGACGACGGTGGCGCGACCTGGAAGCGCACCCATGAGGATGCCATTGAACAAATGCACTTCACTTATGGCTATTATTTTTCCAATGTTCGCTGTATGCCAGAGAATGCCGACAAGGTTTACATGATCGGCTTTTTTATCATTCGCTCCGACGACGGCGGCAAATCCTGGAAAAATATAAATGGCGACAACGTCCACGTAGATCACCATGCACTTTGGCTCAATCCCAAGCGCCCCGGCCATCTTGTAAATGGCAACGATGGTGGGCTTAATATTTCCTGGGACAATGGCGATTCTTGGGCAAAGTGCAATTCCCCTGCGGTCGGTCAGTTCTATGCAATCACGACCGACGAGGCCGAACCGTACAACGTTTACGGCGGTGCACAGGACAACGGCGTTTGGGTTGGCTCAAGCGACTACGAAGCATCTACCAGTTGGCATCAGACAGGGCAATACCCATATAAGGAACTTATGGGTGGCGACGGGATGCAGATACAGGTAGATAACCGCGATAACAATACCGTTTACACGGGCTTTCAATTTGGCAATTATTTCAGGATCAACAAATTAACGGGCGATACAAAACCTATTACGCCCAAACACGATTTAGGCGAAAGGCCCCTTCGCTTTAACTGGCAAAGCCCCATTTGGCTCAGTCGCCATCAGCAAGACGTGCTCTATTTTGGCGCAAACAAGGTTTACCGATCCTTCAACAAAGGCAACGACTGGGAAGTCATTTCGGGCGACCTTACTTTGGGCGGAAAGCCGGGAAATGTACCTTATGGAACGCTCACGAGTATTTGTGAAAGCCCTTTGAAATTTGGCTTACTCTATGCTGGCTCTGATGATGGCTTGATCCATGTTACCCGCGATGGCGGCGAAACCTGGACGAAGATTTCTGATAGTTTGATCCAAGATCTGTGGGTGAGCCGGGTGCAAGCTTCTGCCCATGAGCGCGGGCGCGTGTATGCTTCGCTGAATGGTTATCGCTGGGATGATTTCACGCCATATCTATACGTTTCGCAAGATTATGGTCAACATTGGGAACGGCTTGGCCTCGAGCTGCCATTCGAGCCGATCAATGTGGTGATTGAAGATCCTTCTAACGCCAACGTCCTTTATGTGGGCACGGACCACAATGTATATGTGTCGCTGGATGGCGGCAAATCCTTTCAGACACTTAGCACCGACTTTCCTGATGTGCCCGTTCACGACCTTGCTATCCAGGCCAAAGCGAACGAATTGGTCATTGGCACCCATGGACGGTCTATGTTCAAGGCTGACATAGTCAACATTCAGAAATTGACGCTCGAGACATTGCTTGCAGATATTCAGGTTTTTGACTTAAAAAAGAAAAAGTTTTCAAAAAACTGGGGCAAAAAGCAACCATACAAAGAGCCAAAAGACCCAGAATATCACATTTGGTTTTTTGTCAAAACGGCGGGTAAAGCATCGTGGGTGCTGAAGCACAAGGAGAGCGGATTGGTGTTGAACAGCGGGCAGATTGACTGTTCTAAAGGCCTGAACAAGTGGAACTTTACACTTGACTTCAAAGAAGACGTTTTGAAAAAATACCTCGACGCGCTTCAAAAAGACCCAAAAAGACGTTTGAAATCGAGAAATTGATACTCGAAAAGGCGAGTACCTCCAAAAAGGTGTTTATACCTAACTGTACGCTCGGAAAAAGGTGAAAACCAACAATTTTCCCCTTTTGGGGGGAAAAACCCCCCTTTTTCCCCCGGAAGAATTTGTTAGATTTTGCAGGAGAAATTAGGAAATTGAATAATCAGACTTGCCTGCTCGTGCTATCAAAGCATCAAAGGGCAACATCAAAACACAAAGATTGGCTGTCGTAATAAAAACTTTCAATCTTCTCCCAAAATTTTGGCGGATACCAATCCGTTTTAACCTTCCACTCTCACTATCTCACATTCAATGAAAAATTTGAAAAGCCTATTTCTCGCAGTGCTCACCCTAAGTGTGACTGCGCTGACCGGTTGCCTACATATTATTGAGGAAGCCACTTTCCGCAATAATGGCTCAGGCACCTATAAAATGACGCTCGACATGAGCGAAATGAAAGGCATGATGGACATGGTCAAAAACATGGGCGGAGACAGCACCGCAATGAACATGGGCGCTGACTCCACTTCCATTCAAGGCGAGGGCGATTACACCCCTCCTTCAGATGCTCCCCCAGTGGAAGACCCTATGGGTGGCCTCGGTGATCAAATGAGCAGCGTAGCCTCGACGATCCAGGGTGTAGAAGGCATTACCAACGTGGTAGAAATCAAAGACACCAGCACCTTAAGTTTTGGCTATTCTTTTGATTTTGCCGACATGGCTTCACTCAACCGTGCCCTCAAAATCATCAACAAAGACAAGTACGAAACCAAGGTGGAAGAAGTGTTCCGCTTCAAAGGCAAGAGCTTCGAACGCCTCGGTACGGGCGACCTAGGAAAAGAAATGCAAAAAGCGATGATGGATAATAGCGGTGAAGAAGAGGGCGAAGAAGGAAGTATGGATATGGTCAAAATGTTCTTGGCCGACATGAGCTACAAGCAGATTTACCACTTCCCTGACCGTGTGGTAAAAAAGTCAGACAACAAACTTGGTGAAATCAGCGACAACGGGCACACATTGACCATCAACCTAAAACCTTTTGACGAAGAACAGATGAAACAGAAAGCATCTGTGGCAGCGAAAGTGAAATTGAAATAAAATGGTCTGTATCAAAGCCTTCTGAATTCAAAATCCCCCTCAAACACAGCGGTTTGAGGGGGATTTGTTTTACTACTTCCGGTTATTTTGTGGTCTCGCGGTTTGCGGCTTTGAATCCTTAGGGGCCACAGCATCCGGTATTTCAGTGGGTATTTTTGCCGGGTCCGGGAGCGAGTCTGGTTTGGGTTTGGGTAGTTTTGCCTGTATTTTTTCTTGAGCCCGGCTCGCCAATATTTTAGAGGTAAGATCAGCATTTATCATACGCTCTTCTAGGTACAGGCGTGCGGTGGAAATGGTGTCATTGAGCATTTTCTCGATCATCAAGCCAGCTATTGGTGCGGCATAAGAAGCTCCCCAACCCGCATTTTCCACATATACAGCAATGGCAATTTTCGGATTTTCCTTTGGTGCGAAGGCAAAAAACACCGAGTGGTCATCTCCGTGAGGGTTTTGACTGGTGCCTGTCTTACCACAAACAGCCACACCAGGCACTTGTGCGACACGGGCGGTGCCGCGCACCACACACTGATCCATGCCTTCCACTACAGTTTCAAAATGCCGCCGATCAACATCCACTACATGTTTTTCATAGAACCGGTCAGGGATGGGAGTGCCGTCTTTAAACTCTTTGATCAAATGCGGCGGATACCAATAGCCCCGATTGGCGATGCATGCTGCAAGGTTTGCCATTTGCAGGGTGGTTAGTTGCAACTCACCTTGTCCGATGCCGCAAGACATAATAGTTGGAGAATGCCAACCTCCCTGGATTTTGGGATACAACTTGTCATAATAAGCCGAAGTAGGGAAACCGCCGGGGCTCTCGTTGGGATAATCAATGCCAAGTTTTGAGCCAAAGCCAAATTGGACCATGTATTTATTGAACTCATCAAGCCCTGCCTGTGGATTATTGTAGCCAAATTTGTCTATTTCATCGCGGTACTTGTTCATGTAATACGTATTACAGGAATGCGCAAGGGCATCCACCACGCCGTTCAAGTGACCACTATGGTGGCATTTGTAGAGTCTGCCTGCATAAAAATAGCCCCCTGAGCAGTTGAACCCCCGTCTGTATTGATTACGCCCTCCTGCAAGCCTATAAGTGAAACCACCGTTTTAAAAATGGAGCCTGGCGGATACTTAGCCATTACGGTGCGATCGAAAAAATATCGAAGAGGGTCTGTGAGTAGCCGACTGAATTCCTGCCCGCGTTCATTGGTCATTACCAGCAGATTGGGATCATAGGTCGGGGCACTGATCATGGCCAGTATCTGTCCAGTTTTGGGGTCTATGGCAACAACGCTACCGGTTTTATTGGCCATCAGTTTTTCGCCATACGCTTGCAGCCTAATGTCAATGCTCGAAACCAAATCTTTGCCTGCTACCGCTGCCGAGTCGCGTTCACCATGTTTGTATTTTCCGACGATGCGGCCCAGGTTGTCGCGAAGCAAATTGGTAATGCCTTTTTTGCCCCTCAAATAGTCTTCATAACCATATTCAAGGCCCGCAGCGCCGATGTAGTCGCCTGTTTCGTATTTGCCCTTGTTTCGCTCTATATCGCGCGGATCCACCTCGTTGATGTAGCCCAATACATGCGCACCGGCACTGAAAGGATAGCCACGAATGCTTCGGGCTTGCACAAAAAATCCTGGGAATTCATACTGGCTTTCCAGGAGCCGGGCATTTTTTTCGGGGGATATTTTTTTTAAAAAAACAAAGGGGACTGATTTAGAGAATTTCCCGCTACGCCAATCCTTGTCCAAATTCCGCTTGAAATCCTCCTCTTTGATATCCAAAATGCTGCAAAACTTTGCCACGTCCATCTTCTTCAAATCCATCTGGTTATAGGTCAACATCAAATCGAAAGTGGCCTCGTTGTTGACGATGCGTTCTTGATTTCGGTCGTAGATAATGCCACGGGGAGGGTACACCGTCAGTTCTTCAATGGCCGTGGCGTCCGCCAATTCGGCATAAGAACGATTCAACAGCTGCAGGTTAGCTGCCTGTAGCACCAAAACAATGGAGCAAGCCAAAAAAACGATCTGAATATTGCGTTGGCGGTCAAGGCCGTTTTTCATGCGAGTAACAGTTATTTTTTCGGGTTGAACATTGCAACGTAAAGTGGTACAAATATCATGGTGAAACCCCATGACGCCACCGTTTTTTTCAAAATATCCCAACCAAAAACCGGAGCAAAATAACTAAACGTAAAAAACCATAAAATATGGAATGCCATGAAAAGGGCCGTTCCTTGCAGGAATGTTTGCCAACCTACATGGGCCGGGGCGAAAATTGGATCTTTGGCAGAGAACCCACCTTTGGGCGCAAAAGGCCAGAAAGCAATGCTTCGCATAAACCCGCTAAATGCCCCTGCGCTCGCATGTACCCCCCAAGTGGCAATAGATGCGTCCACAGAAATCCCTATTGCAAATCCCAATAATACCAGATAGGGGGTAGGAAGGTGTAATGGCAAAAAAAGAATAAAAAGCGGGTAGAGCAACACATTGAAATACTCGCCTACTGTATTTGTCATTTGGTTGAGCAGCAGCACCTGTACCGCCACCAAACCAATAAACCGTATGATATTAGGCGTGATGTTGCTACCGTTCATTGTTGCTGATTTTGAGTTGTAGGCTGTCAAGTTCGGCTTTAAAGAGATTCTTTACCACCGCTACATCACGCACGGTAGCCATGTCTTGACTGAGGATTACTGTAATTTCCAAAAAATAGGGATTTTCGGGATCCGGTTTTGGGCTGCCTTTGACTTTGCCAACGGGATGACCCTGAGGGAACATCAGGGAATAACCGCTCGTCACCACGGGTTCCTGGTCCTGGACAACAAAGTGTTGCGGGATGTAACGCAGGGTCATCTCATTTGGATTTCCACCCTCCCAGGTGAGCGAACCGAATGCGTTTTTCTGATTTGGCAAAGCCACCGATATTTTGGATTGCAGGTGCAATACCGACATCACCAGGGAGAAATTTGTACCCACATGGCGTACAATGCCCACGATGCCTTCAGGACTGACCACAGCCATGTCTGCTTGGATGCCGTCCTTACTTCCCCTGTTGATTATCAACCAATTGTTCGTTCCGGCAATGGAATTTTTAATGGATTTCGCGGTAATAAATTCGTACTGCGGGCGAATGGTTTTGCGGCGGACCGAGTCCGTTTTCGCCAAAGAATCATAATTAACCAGAAAGAAGGTGTCGCGGATGGAAACCTGTACCTGTCGGGCATTCGAGAGGCGGGCTTGCAGGCTATCTACAATGTGTGCGAGGCTGTCGGCTGTTTCATAAAGACTGAAGTAGTCGGAAGCCATTTGGCGCTTTTCAAGCGCGCGGCCACCAAAAATCCCCGTCGTATTGGCCCATATCTCCTTGTGCCGCGTCTCGAAATTCACCATGATTGCAAAGCATCCAATCTCTACCAACAGAAAGGTGACAAAGCCGCCATTTCGAAGCAGGAGTTGAAGAAGCCATGGTGATGGTGAAAGGTGAGAAAGGGAGAGAAGTTGGGATCTTTGCCAGATAGTTCTCTCCATTCACCCCGTTCACTTTTAGACGCTTTTGCGGTCAATCAAAAATGAATACTGGTGGGTGTTTCGCAATGCCATACCGGTTCCACGCACTACGGCACGAAGCGGGTCGTCGGCCACATGAACGTCCAGCTTGGTTTTGGATTCCAGTCGTTTGTCCAATCCGCGCAGGAGCGCCCCACCGCCAGTAAGGTAAAGTCCGGTTTTGTAAATGTCGGAAGCCAATTCGGGCGGAGTGAGTTCGAGCGCCCGGAGTACAGCGTCTTCGATTTTGCTAATGCTTTTATCAAGCGCGTAGGCCACTTCCTGGTAGCCAATTTTGATTTGCTTCGGGATGCCTGTCATCAAATCACGGCCATTAACGGCATAATCTGGTGGCGGATTCTCTAGTTCGTGCAATGCAGAACCAACATGGATTTTTATCTGCTCAGCGGTGCGCTCGCCGATGAGAATGTTGTGCTCGCGCTTCATGTAGTTCATGATGTCGTTCGTCAGTTCGTCGCCTGCGATGCGGATACTTTGGTCGCACACAATGCCCGAAAGCGCGATAACAGCAATTTCCGTAGTGCCGCCACCGATGTCAATTATCATGTTTCCAATAGGCTCCTCAATATTGAGGCCGATACCAAGTGCGGCGGCCATTGGCTCGTGTATGAGATAAGTTTCCTTACTGTCAACGTGATCGGCAGAATCGAATACAGCGCGTTTTTCTACTTCAGTGATGCCGCTGGGAATACAAATGACCATTTTTAAGTGACTGAACATGTTTCTGCGACGACCCACCATTTTAATCATTCCCTGTATCATGGCCTCTGCGGCCTGAAAGTCGGCGATCACCCCGTCTTTGAGCGGGCGCACAGTCTTGATATTTTCGTGTGTTTTTTCGTGCATTTGCATGGCGCGGTGGCCTACTGCAATAGTTTGTTTGGTTGCACGATCCATAGCCACGATGGAAGGCTCATCTACTACCACCTGGTCGTCTACCATGATGAGCGTATTGGCGGTGCCAAGGTCAACGGCGAGTTCTTGTTTGAAGAATTTAAAGAGATTGAACAAAGTATTGGGCTATTTGAATTTGTGAATCGAATCGGATTTGGACAAAAAAGTGCGCAAAACTACGCAGGATTTCGCGAATTTTCTTTCCAAAAAAAAAGTTAGAATTTTGAAAAAGAATGAATTACCCCACTGTAACCACCCAAAAATCATTCGGTTGCAAATACTGCTGTGCCAAAGCTTGTAGGTCTTCAGCAGTAATACAGCGAATGGTCTGCACAAGGGCCTCAAACTTTTCGGGTGATTGGTTTTCTACAATCAGGTTGCGCACCATATCTGAACTATTAATCGGCCCATCCAAGCCGTTGAGTAACATCCCAAGGATGTAGTTTCGCACCATACTGAGCTCTTCTTCCGGCACCGGATTTTCGCGCAGTTTTTTCATTTCTCTGAAAATAGCGCGTACGGCACTGGCTGATTTTTCTGGGCTGACTTCTGTGGCAATATAGAGGCAGCCGTCGCTCAAATAAGCATCAACAGTAGAGTAGATGTTGTAGGTGAAGCCTTTTTTTTCGCGAATATTGGTCATCAATCGCGAACCGAAATAACCGCCCAGCACAGTATTCAACACCACCAATCCATTGAAATCAGGATGGTTTCGGTCAAAAAGTTTGCGCCCTATTTTAATGGCAGATTGAAGTGAGTTTGGGAGCGAAATACGGATTGAAGAGGGCTTGGTTTTCAGGTTTGAAGGCACGAAGTGTTGTGTTCGTCCCGGTTTGCTGGGGTGTGCCGTTTTCTGTTTGCCGAAATGCTGATTCAACATCGTTAAAATCTCCTCGTCAATGCGTCCACTGGCAAAAAGAATACAATTGTCGGGAGTGTACCAGGTGTTGAAAAAATGCTGTAAATCAGCCCGTTGAATCGCCTCGTAGTCCTCCGGCATGGAGTTGTAACCGTAAGGATGTTGTTCCCCAAAGATCAATTCCGTCACTTTGCGATACGCCACGGTCTCCCCTTTTTCAAGTTCCACCATCAGTTCCTGAATGTTGGTGCGGCGAAAGTTTTCCAGCTCATCTTCTGGAAACGACGGCGACTGGAGCATTTCTGCAAAAGTCGGAATTACCTCGTGGGCATATTTTTTTAATGAAAAAAGGATGAAACTCGAGGTGTCCAAATTGCTGGGTACCGTGAGCGAGGCGCCATAGAAATCAAGATGTTCTGCGATCTCCGCCCCCGATTTTTTCAAGGTACCATCCCGCAAAAGTCTGGCAGTAGCACGGGAAGCAAGTCGTTTTTCTTCCTCTGCCCTCCCGGCGCGGAACACCGCCTCTACCTTCACAATTTCCTGTCCTGGATAGTCAAGTACATACACTGGGATGCCGTTGTCGAGTATCCTCAGCGTTGGGTGCGGAAGCGTGAGGTGGCGCACTTCGTAAATATCTGGGGCAGATTTGCGGTTGAGCATTTTTGAGTGGTTGAGTTTAATTCTGGGGTTATTTGGGAAAAGCGTCTTTAAGTTTACTGTGGCTGAACCAAACTCCTTGAAAGTCCGCGCTCAAAAAAGAGAGCAAAGGTAGATTTTCCGGGAGTGTTCAGAAAAGTGTGGCACACCTATAATTCGAGTGTTGACAATCAATGTGGTTGCCGAGGTGTGCCACACTTTCTTGAACACTCCCGATTTTCCTCGTTTTTTCCACAATTTGTTAATTTCTTTAAAAAAATAGCACACTATAAACCGCTACTTTTGCTGACAAATTGGAGTTGCCCAACAGCATTACACGCTTAAGCCTCCCCAAACTCAATACTGCATTTTGATGAAATTTAGCGTCTCCTCTTCCGAACTCCTCAAGCAAATCCAAATCGCCAACGGCGCCATCGGTTCCAATCCGGTACTGCCCATTTTGGAGGATTTCCTTTTCAAAATCGAAGATAAAAAACTGACCATCGCTGCTACCGACCTGGAAACCAGCATCGCCACCACGATTGAGGTGTTGGCTGACGACAACTTTTCGGTGGCAGTACCCGCTAAAATACTCCTCGACACGCTCAAAGCCCTTCCACAACAGCCCATAACTTTTAGCGTGAATCCGGAAAACTGGAACATTGAGATCACTTCCTCATACGGCAAGTACAAACTCGCGGGCGAAAACGGCGAGGATTTCCCCAATATTCCTGAGCCAGACAGTGTAGATATCGTAAAAATCAACAGCAAATATTTGCTTGACGCGATCAACAATACCGTCTTTGCCACTTCCGCCGACGAACTTCGCCCAGCAATGACCGGGGTGTATTTTCAAATCGAAAACGACAAGCTGACCTGTGTAGCTACCGATGCGCACAAACTCGTGAAGTACAGCACCCACCATCTTGCAGGTGAGGTCAGCACCACGTTTATCGTGCCCAAAAAAGCGCTCAATTTACTCAAAACTGCGCTCCCTGCAGGTGACGGAGTAACGATTTCATTCAACAAAGCCAACGCTTTCTTTGCTTTTGCGGGAATGAAACTCGTGTGCCGGCTGATTGACGCACGTTACCCTGACTACAACGCCGTAATTCCCGTTGACAACCCGAACAACATGACCGCCAACCGCAGCGACTTCCAAAACTCGCTCAAAAGGATTGCGATCTATGCCAACAAAACTACCAACCAGGTAGTTTTCGAGCTTACGGACAAAAGCCTGACCGTGAGCGCTCAAGACCTTGATTTCTCCAATGAGGCTACAGAGCAAATTCCTTGCACCTACAATGGCGCCCCGATGAAAATCGCTTTCAACGCCCGCTTTCTCGCCGAAATGCTTGGAGTGCTTGATTCCGAAGAAGTTCAAATGGAATTTAGCAGTCCCAGCCGCGCCGGCATCCTGACACCGGTAGAAGAAAACAGCAATGACCGCGATATTTTAATGCTCGTGATGCCCGTAATGCTGAATAATTGATCTAGGCTATTTTCTCAACATTAGTCAAGCCAATAAGGGGCTAAAAGCCCCAGAGGGGCGACAACGTTTATAGCCCATCGTAGAAGAAATTTGGGAGGGCGTTAGCCCCGGCAACTGACCAGAACCAATGTTACCGCCGCTACGCGGCTCTTTTCAACTTCGTCCCCACTATAAACGTTGTCGCCCTCTGGGGCTTTAACCCTTATTCGCATGGTTCATGTTTGTAACAGAACAAGACATCCTTTATATTTTGTTGCACGCACCGAATCATCTCCAAAAAGGAATAAAATTGTCCAAAACGCTATAAAACAAAAAGTTTTGTAGAAAAAATAAACCCATTTGCTTGCACAGCCAAGAAGAAAATGCAACCTTTGTTTTTCTAGTGGGAAAGCACCCTTTTGTAGTCTGGAATTTTAATCGCATTCATCCTGGCTACCACATTTGAAGGGCATCATTCAACGATTTCTTGTTTTTAGTAGTCAACAACAGCATAAGAATGTTGTTGTACTAAGCAGCGTCCCTAATTTTCGACTGAAAAGACAAGTTTTAATGTCCAGTCGAAAAAGGAAATTGTTTGCGTTCATTCGGAGCGTATCTGCGAGCCTTAGTGGTCTTTTGTGAACATTATTGAGCCCTGCCAAGTGAAAACCGTTCAAATTTAAAATTAGCAGCAGGATGACAATACAACAGCAAGCATTACAGCTAAAGGTGGTCTTCAGGGGCCGTCTCGAATTTGGTTCGCAAAGAACCTATGATATGGTATTGAAACACTGGAATACCCGTGTGGAGAACTATTTCAAGGCCGATGTATTGTTCACAGCCGAGCAGGTTTTCAGCGAAGAAGGCTATACGCTCACTGTGCCGCAACAAACGCTGATGAGCACCCAAAAGCGCTGGCGCAGCACTACCGCCTTGCTTTATGAAGTAGCACAATACGCGCTTGCTGGCAATGTAGGCGCCTGGTGGGTGGCAAACGGCAAAGTGCTTGACCAGCACCTGATCGAGCCAAAGACTGACAAGGTTTCGGTATCGGAATACTTGCGGGGGCGCGAACTTGTGCAACAAGGAGGCATGGAGCAAGCTTCTGAGGCGCTTACCAATTCCATCGAAAAATATGCACACAATGCGCTGGCTTACGAGCGCCGGGGTTATGTAAATTACAAACTTACAAACTACAACGACGCCCTATACGACTTCAGCAAGAGCATAGCCATTTACGGTCACAATCCAGAACCCTTTTATGGTCGTGGCAAAATAAACATGCTTAAAAATGAGTGGGATAGCGCTATTCAGGATTTTCAGAATACGATGGAGCGCTCACTGGCAGTACAACCCATTTATTGGTTGGCACGTTTGCGCAAAGCCGATTGTCTATTCCATGCAAAACGCTACACCTTAGCGATTCCAGAACTGAAGCTATATCTCCAGCGCTCTTTTTCGGAAAACGACCCGAATATCCGTTTCCGGCCTAAGGCGGAGTTTTTGCTGGCAGAATGCGAGAAGTTAGCGAAAGGGTAATCAGTTAAAAGTAACGAGTTAAAAGTGACAAGTTCCAAGTGGCCTTGATGCTGCTTGGAACTTGTCACTTTTAACTTGCTACTTTTAACTCGATTAAGGTGTTACCGAACGCATTAACCCCCAAGTCCCCAGTATTTCTATCAACAACAAAAACACTGCCGCCCCAATCAGCCAGTGAAAATAATCCGTGGTGCGGCGTACGGTGCTGACCTCAATTTTTGTCTTTTCCAATCGATCAATTTCTGCATAAATCGCCTCCAGATCGCGCTCTGAAAAGGCCCGGTAAAACTTGCCGCCCGTGGCTGCCGCGATTTCTTCCAATAATTGCGTGTCGAATTTCATATACCGTTGCGCAAACGAATAGGAGCCATCCGGGTTTCGCTGGGCAGGCGAAATGACCACACCTTCTGTACCAATCCCAACCGAATAAACGCGAATGCCCAGGGTTTGGGCAATCTCCGCCGCCTTAAGCGGAGCGATATAGCCTGCATTGTTTTCCCCGTCCGTGAGCAGCACGACTATTTTACTGCGCGAAGGGCTGTCTTTCAGGCGATTTACGGCCGTAGCCAATCCCATTCCCACAGCCGTACCGTCTTCGAGACGACCCACTGCAAGTTCGTTGATAAAGGTTTGTACCACGCGCCGATCGGTGGTCAGGGGACATTGCGTAAAGGCTTCAGCAGAGAAAGCAACGAGTCCAATGCGGTCGTGTGGTCGTTTTGCAACAAAATCTGCCGCCACGCGCTTGGCCACCGAAAGTCGGTCGGGTTCGAAATCTTTGCTGAGCATAGACGGAGAAATATCCATGCTCAAGACGATATCAAGCGCGTCGGCTTTAATTTTTTCTTCCTCCCATTTGCGCTGCGGCCGAACCATAGCAAGCACGAGCAAGGCCAACGAAAGCCAACGCAACCAGCTAAGTTTGCCTCTGATTTTTGTACGTAAACTGGGATCGTCCATTTGGCTGTTCGGTTGCGTCATCCGAAGGGAAATGCCCGCTTCTTTGCGCCAGACGAGCCAGGCAAGGGGAAGGAAAAGCAACAGCCAGAATGGATCAGCGAGGGTCATGAATTGGTGATTCCCAAATGTCCCAGCGTCTCTTCTGTGGTGGATTCAAGGGCTGGGATGCCGAACCTTTTGTCCAAATATTCCCGAAGAATAAAGGTAAGTTCTGTATAATGTTCTTTTACAAAACCATTGATAATCAATTGTTTTTGAACAAGAACACTCAGTTTTTTTATTGCAAGTTCATGGGGAGGGATCGCCAAACTCCGGCTTTGAATCTTGGCTTTGGATTTTCGGTTTGCCAACCAAAACAACAGACCCAGCAGGGCCAATACTCCCAATCCAGCTAATACCCATGGGAGGTAATCTGTCCAAAGAGTCGGCTCCCTATGAATGTCTTTGATGGGAGCCATGTCATTCAGATCGTCCGAGGAAGGAGTGGCCGTAACCACGATTTGAAGCGCATTTGTAGTAACCGTATCACCTCTGCGCAATGCAATGGGAAGTGGCGGGAGTTGGATTGAATCCTCGTCAAAGAAAAGGGCTGTGACAGATTTATGGTAATGTTGGCCATCACTTTGCCATTGTGTTTGATTCACAATATTTTGTACAGGCAGGAAGTCCCGCCAGACAGCAAAATTCAAGGAGTCGGGTTTACCCAGCGCAACTGGAATGCGGAAGGTAAAGACGAACGGATTGCCTGTTTCCACATGGTTGCTGTCAATTCGAAGTTCTCCCTGGGCTTGAATCTGGAGCGCAAAACAGAAGAGTGAAAAGAACTTTCCGAAAGTTAAAAACTTTCGGAAAATTGAGATCCTTTTTGAAGCAATTCTCCTCATTTTTTGGCCCTTTTTTCAAAAAAATGCAGCAATGCAGAAGCGTAGGACTCAGATGTTTGGAGACTAAGAAAATCTGCTCCAGCCCGCTGAAAGGCCAAAATGGCATTGTCACGATTTACATCAAAACGTTGGGCGTAAGCACGTCGAAGTACGGGGTCATGGGTGTCAAGCCAGGTGTTTTGACCAGACTCAGCATCGCGGGTGTGGAGAAGCCCAACGTCTGGCAAGTCGCGTTCACGCGCATCCCAACAATGGATGCCAACACAATCGTGGCGTCGGGCTAGGGTGCGCAACGGAATATCGTATCCCTCCGCCCAAAAATCGGACAATAGAAAACACACGCTCCTCTTTTTCAATACGTTGCGTGTGAATTGAATGGCGGCGGCCATATTGGTACCACGGTCAGTTTGCTGCACATTGAGCAATTCCCGAATGATGCGAAGGGTGTGTTGCCGACCTTTTTTTGGGGCTATGTATAGTTCTGGTTGATCGGAAAAAAGGAGTAATCCCACCTTATCGTTGTTAGAATCGGCACTAAAGGCAAGTAGCGCACAGATTTCGGTGATGAGTTCTTGCTTCCACTGCCCGCTCATGCCAAAAAACGACGAGCCACTCACATCTACGAGCAGCATAACCGTCAATTCGCGCTCCTCTTCGTAAATTTTAATGTGTGGATCGCCCGTGCGGGCTGTTACATTCCAATCAATATCGCGCACATCGTCGCCAAACTGGTACTGCCGCACCTCACTAAACGACATACCCCGTCCTTTAAAGGCACTATGGTATCCCCCCGTGAAAAGATTGCGTGTCAGCCGACGGGTTTTGATTTCGATTTTGCGGACTTTCTTGATCAGTTCTTCCATTTTACCCGCCGTAGCCTCGGCGAAGGTGGGTTCAGCCGTTTACCCGCCATAGCCCTTCAAGGCGAAGACGGCCCTATTTCAAAATAGTATTCGAATCAATATTGCTTTTCCCGGAAACCAATATTTTACCTTCTTTAATACAACGGGCCATTCCTCCTTCTAATTCGTAGATTTGCATAAAGCCCAAACGCTTCATTTTATTGGCAGCGAGGAGGCTCAAGGAGCTGTTCATATCATAAATAATTACCGGTGATTGGGTACTCAGCTGTAAAATGCGTTTTTCAAAATCAGGGGAATTTTCAAAGCAGTTCATGGCTCTAAAAATATGGCTGATAAGAAAATCTGCTTCCGGTCGCACATCAATTACGGGAATGTTTGGATCTATCCTTCGTAGCGAGTCAAGTTCCTTTGGCGATATGTGGATGATCGTGGATTCCTTCAGGATTTCCTCCAAGATATCCTCATCCATCTCGGTCATTTTAGTCGCTGGTTTCTCTTGACAAGAAAAAAAACAAAACGTTGCCGCAATTGCGGCAAAAAACAAGGTGCGCATGGTCCTAATTTTATTTTTTAGCAAGGTTATTAAGACTTTTTCTCATTGTCTCCATCCTTATTGGGCCTTCGATCAGGGCGATTTTGCGGTGGGCGATTTCCACCGCCTTGAGAACCACCGGATTGTGGCCGGTCATGACGACGGGGTGCCGGGGCTTGGCGACGGCCTTGGGCGGAATCGTTTTGGGATGCTTTTTCAACGGCTGCCGCCGCAGATTGCGAACGATCACGGTTTTTATTCCGATTTTTTTTGCGTTTGTTACGCTTTTCCATGGGCAGCTGAATCACATCGTGCACATTTTCGAAATCGGGTTCAGCTTCCTCCGGTTCATCGGTCTCAACGACTGGCGCCATGGACAGGATGTGGTCCAAACTTTCTGGGAACTTCCCTGATTTTATCATGGCAATTGCTTCCCAAATCTGGTCTACATGGATGGGGTAGAATTTGCCACGATCCTCCGCATAAGTATAAAACATTAGCCGCTTGAACACGTCCGTTTTGATCAAAATCGCCAGCCCCGCGTTGGTTTTGAGTCGTTCTGCACGATCTGGAAAATCTTCGAGCGCATCAATGTAAGTATCCAACTCGTAGTTGAGGCAGCATTTCAAGCGACCACACATACCTGAAAGCTTGGTCTGATTTATAGCAAGGTTCTGATAGCGAGCGGCGGCTGTGTTTACACTTTTAAACTCTGTAAGCCAGGTCGAGCAACACAGTTCACGACCACAGTTCCCAATCCCTCCAATACGGGCAGATTCTTGCCTTGCGCCGATTTGGCGCATTTCTACTTTCACTTTAAAGTCACGGGCGTAATGGCGAATGAGTTCGCGAAAGTCAACCCGGCCGTCTGCTGTATAAAAAAAGGTGCATTTTCGTCCGTCGCCCTGGAATTCTACATCGCCGATTTTCATGTTCAAATCGAGGGAACGGGCAATGGCGCGGGCATGAATGAGGATGTCGCGCTCTTCACGGCGCACTTCATCGAGCCGCTCAAGATCGCGCTCATGCGCTTTGCGCACCACCTGGCCTAAGCGCGCATCCTGGCGGACACGCTTGCGCTTCATCTGCAATCGCACCAGTTCGCCTGTTAACGTAACTGTGCCGACATCGAAGCCACCGCCCGTGGCTTCTACTACCACCCAATCTCCCGTAGTAGCACGGGTGTGTTGAAGATTTTTGAAAAACTCTTTGCGAGAGCCATTTTTGAAACTGACCTCCACGGCGTCAAAAGGGCGAGGGTCCGCGATTCCTTGAGCCGTTATCCAGTCGTATGTATTGTGGCGGTTACATCCGCCAGTGGCACAGCCGCCATTTGATTTGCAGCCTTTTGTGCTATCTTTTCCTGTAGAACAGGAGCATCCGATACATCCCATGTTTATTTGGAAGTCAGTGGTTGTGCTGCGCACAAATACTGACTATGGTTTTTGCGACCTCGTTTAGAACGAGACTATGTTGACAAAATGTGCGAGATTAAATAGCTCATCGCACGGTTTGGATTTGTAGAACGAAATTCAATTGTACTATGAACTTGATTCATTGGCAGCAAAAGTAGCACGGCTTAAGGCAGTTTTACCAGAAAATCTAAAAGTTCTCAATTCTAAAAAGAAGCCTGGCGCCGTTTAGGGATTAGGTAAGTATTAAAAACAGCCCAATTGTAACACAGAGACCGGCCGTTATGGCGAAATAACGTTGCAGGGTTGGCTTAAAAAGCCGCATTACCCCTCCGATGAGCAGGCTTGGAAGGGCCATGCCCAAAAACACCGCGCCAATGACATTTTGTGTGATTTTACCATCGTTGAATTGGTAGGCGAGTGCGTATTCGCCTATACCAACCAATATTGTAAGCCCAATTAGAAGGGAGAGGTTTTTCCATGAAAAATTATCCGATGCCATGTTTCACTGCTTGTTTTTGGTTTTCATGATTTGATGCATTTTAATGGAGGTGTCCAGGAAAAGAATCTTTGGATTGGCGTTCCGTTCTATGTAGTAAATATTGTCGTTTAGGAGTCCGACAATTTGCGCAATCTTTTCAAAATCAAGCACTTTGGCCATGTTTTGGGCGGTAGCGAGTTCCTCCGGTCTAAGACGCATGGTCGGGCTTCCGGTGCTGACCAAGGAGAGCATCTCACGCAAAAAGTGCAGTCCGTAGTGCAGGAATTGCTTTTGGTTTTCTCGACCCAGTTTGGCGAATTCTTCAGTCCAGCGCACCATTTCCACCGCATGTCCACGCCAGCATTTTCGTAGCCAATCAAGCAGGAGCTGGGCATCGTCCGTAACCGGGGCGTCAGCTGCTGCAAGGGCGGCACCGTAATCTCCGCCGCTGAGAAATGCAATTTGACGGGCGCGTTCAAGGCTGATACCGCGCTCCTGAACCAATCCGTCCGTCACATCCTCATCGGAGAGCGGGTCGAGTTTAACCAACTGACAGCGAGACAATATGGTGCTCAGAATCAGGTCCTGATTTTCCGCTACAAGCAGGAAAATGGTCTGCTCTGGTGGTTCTTCAATAAGTTTTAGAAGACGATTGCCCTCTTTGCCAAGATACTCAGGCAGCCACATCAGGAGGATTTTATAGCGACCTTCAAAGGCTTTGAGGCTGAGTTTTTTGAGGATGGCATTGCATTCCTCTTTGTTGATGTTGCCTTGTTTGTTGTCAGCCCCAAGTCGTTGGAGCCAGGTATTGACATCAGCAAAGGGCGTTTCAGATAAAAAGGAACGCCATTCTTTCAAAAAATCGGTGCTGACCGCATTGGTGCCTATTGTTGGAAAGGAGAAGTGGATGTCCGGGTGGGTGAATTGGGAGGCTTTTCGGCATGCGGAGCATTCGCCGCAGGCTTGGAAATTGAGAGATTGGGAGATTGATGATATTTTTTCACACTGAAGCAGTTGGGCAAATGCCGTGGCAAGCGCAAGACCGCCGCCGCCCGTCTTCGAAAGGAAAAGAAGGGCGTGTGGTACGCGCTCGCTGGCTGCGAGGGATGTTAGAAATTCTTTGGTGCGTTGCTGACCGATTATGTTTTGCATAAAATTTAAAAACTGCCACTCAATTCGCTGCTTTTTGCTGCTGGCATAAAAACGAGTCACAAGGTACGGGCTAATCCGCAGCCCAAAAAACAGACTTGAAAAAGCCCATTCGCTGTAAGTTTGCGGCACACATTTGCGGCCAATCATCTTACCCAATTGGCTTGGAAGCAAGCATTCAAAATACATTGTCTAACGTCCAACATCCAATAATTATGGAACTCCTCGGTATCGGTTCTCGTGTTAAACACCCCGCGTATGGCGATGGGGCCATTGTCCGTCTCCATGTGGCGGCATACGAAGTTTGTTTTATGCAATTTGGCCTCAAAATGGTCGGCAAAGATTACAGCGGCTGGCAAGTGGTCGAGCGCATTGCTCCGGAAGAGGCCGTGTCGTTCACAGAAGCGGAGCAATCGCTTGTGCGCATCTTGAAGGCTTGGGCAGGTTACAGTCTCGAAATCGTGCCGCTTGGCGAACGCTGGAAAAACGGCAAAATGATCTTGCAAGCAGATGGTATTCAGCCAAAAGAAGTACCCATTGATGCTTTTTTCCACAAAATTGTGATGATGCGCGACCGCTTGCGGGTGCTGGAACAAGGCATCAATGCCCACAAAAAACTGGATGATGAAGACAAGGTAAATCTCCAACAATACATCACACGTTGCTATGGCAGTATGACCACCTTCAATCTGCTTTTTAAGAATAAGGAGGACTATTTTGTGGGCGAAAGCGGTAAGGATTGAGTAAGAACTCTACCAGGTATTTTAATTAACCACATAGTTCACATAGCACACATAGTTTCAACGTGTGGGTTTTCAAAACTATGTGTGCTATGTGAACTATGTGGTTAATTAAAATACAGAGTAGACGTGGTAATCTACGCTCCGATAAAAATTTGTGCAATTTGAAAAATGTTTTCATCTCTGCTGGGCTTGCCCCAAGCGGGCGTTTTAAAAACATTTTCAAACCTTTCTTATGGCACATTCTTCCACCGCTCCACCCCTCCGAATCCTCGGATTCTGCTCCCTTTTGCTCCTTTCCGCTTGCCAACAAAAAAGCGAAGCCCCTTTTGCCGAACGCTCGCCGGCGCCATCGCCTCAAAACTTGGAAAACCAGGCAAAGTTGGATCGCGCGCCCAGCGCCTCTGCCGCGCCAGAGCAATTTCAAGACGCAGCCGCCAATGGCGACATTTTCTCTTCTGCGGCGGCAGTTCCCAGTGCGATTGATTCCCTCAAAAAATTCGTCCGAAATGCCCAGATGCGCTTCCGGGTAAAAAACACGGCTGAGTCTACCTTGCGCATCGAGGACATCACGCTTCGCAATGGCGGTTTCGTAATCAAAAGCAACCTAAACAGCGATGTTGAACTCCGCCAAACTACCCCCATCAGTCGAGACTCTGCGTTGGAAACCACACGCTATAGCATTCACAGTCAATTGGTTATACGGGTGCCATATCGCATGTTGGACACTACACTACGCTCCATCGGAAGGCTGTCCGATTTCCTTGACCTGCGCCAAGTGAACGCTGCGGATGTGGGGCTTCAAATGCTCGAAGAAGAGCTTGTTCGACTTCGTGAAGGTATCTATCGCAGCGATTTGAATCAGTCCGAGGAGAACAAACTCCATCCAAAAGCCGATCGTGCCCGTGCGAGTCGCGCCGCCAGCGACCAAGCCCGCATTGAAACCTTAAAACTGGAGGATGCCATCAGATTTAGTACCGTAACGGTGGACATTTATCAGCTTCCGCAAATCCGTCAAACTATGGTGGCCAATACCGATGTGCCAATTGCAAAACAACCATTGGCTGCCCGATTGTCTGAAGCATTGCGCTCGGGCGGAGAGATTTTGACCATTTTATTCCTGGGTATCGTCCATCTGTGGAGTTTGATTTTGCTCGCCGTGCTGGGGTATTTCACATGGAAATGGCAGCGAAAAGGAAAGGTTTTTGTGACTGCCGATACACAAAAGTCCTCGTAAGGACATTTGTATATCAAGCCAGCCGTCTGCACAAAACCCTTTTGCATTTTTCCTGTTGGGGCTTCTTACATTTGCCGCTAATTATGGAAAAAGTTAAATGTCTCATCATCGGCTCTGGACCAGCAGGTTATACTGCGGCCATTTATGCCGCTCGCGCTGGTCTCAGCCCAATGCTTTACACAGGCCCTCAACCAGGTGGCCAACTTATGATCACCAACGACGTGGAAAATTACCCCGGCTACCCCGACGGGCGCAATGGACCTGAAATGATGGAAGATTTCCGCAAGCAGGCCGAACGCTTTGAGACGGTTATCCGCAATGAAAAAATCGTAAAAGTGGATTTCACTGGCCCTATTCACAAGGCTTGGAGCGAATCTGGCGATGAAATCCATTCGCCTACCATCATTATTTCTACCGGAGCAAGTGCCAAATGGCTTGGTATTCCCGGCGAACATGAATTGGAGAACAAGGGTGTTTCGGCCTGTGCCGTTTGCGATGGGTTTTTCTTTCGCAAGCAAAAAGTCGCCATTGTCGGCGGTGGCGATACTGCCGCCGAGGAAAGTACTTATTTGGCAAAAATTTGCTCCGAAGTGCACCTGATTGTGCGCCGCGACGAAATGCGCGCTTCCAAAATAATGCAGGAACGCGTGTTGAACACGCCCAATATCACCGTCCATTGGAACACCTCGCCCGAAGAAGTACTCGGTACGGATGGGGTGGAGGGAGTTAGACTCCGCAACAACAAAACGGGCGAAATCAGCACCTTGGAGGTAACCGGCTTTTTTGTTGCCATCGGACACCAGCCCAACACAGATATTTTCAAAGGTTGGCTTGATCTTGACGAGAGCGGGTACATCAAGGCGGTGCCTGGTCGTTCTTTCACCAATATTCCGGGTGTTTTTGCCTCTGGAGATGCGCAGGACAAAATCTACCGACAGGCAGTTACTGCTGCGGGAACGGGATGTATGGCTGCTTTGGATGCTGAGCGGTATTTGGTTGAGACGGGGCTGTAGCGTTTTTCTTATTTGACGTAAAAAGGCCTTCAAACTCAAGTTTGAAGGCCTTTTTTATGAATTATCTCATGAGCATCAACTTCTTCGTCGTGCTCCCGCCTTTATTTTCCAAAGAGACTAAGTAAATCCCAGCGGCTAAAAGTTTGGTAGGGATTTCCACCTCTGTTGTCGGAGCATTGATCTGTTTTTGCCAAAGGATATTTCCAGTCATTGTAGAAAGCCTGAGTTGAAAAGGAGGCTCAATGCTTTCATTCAATAACAAATGCGTATTGCCTGACAGGCTGGGGTTAGGAAAAATCTTGAAGTTTAAGCCTTTTTGGGGCTCTGTGGCTGAGGAAGTCATGGAACATGGAAGCGGGGAGAGTTTCCACAATTCCCTTCCCAATGAATTGGTGTAAATAGCAAGAAAAAGGGCATCTCCCACAATCAAAAAAGATTGGTTGACATAGCTTTGGTAGCCATTGGGCATGGGCGCTATTTTTTGGGTGCCACTTTCTGTTCCGTCAGAATACCATATTCCATATTCTGTACCATCAAAAGCACTAAAAAACACATTATCCCCACATACTGTAAAATTGTGGATATTGCTGTGATAGGGGCCAGGATTTATGTCTTTTACCAATTTTGTCCCTGTAATAGAGCCGTCGCTGCTGCCCAGTTCGGTCTGTGTGTCTGGATTCCATACCCTGAAAAAAATCTGTTTGGAGGTTGCAACTAAAAGGTCAGATGTTGCTTGTACGGTTTCCGCCTTTATTTGGGCAGTATCCGCCAATACTCTTTGAAAAGGAGTGCCCGATGAACTTGCCAACAATTGAAAGTTGTTTGCATAAGGAGGGGACTGAGAACCATAATAATCTTCCGTATAAAGAAAAAAAGCACTGTCTGTCCGTGCAGATCCCAAAATGCACATCCACCCTGAGGTCATAAAAATATGGGTGCTATCCAAACCAGCCATTCCACCGCCATAGTAAGTGCCACCATTATAGTTGGCAATTCCCAAGGTATGCCATCGAAAACCCCCGTTTTCGTACCGGGTGATTTTTTGAACGTGGTTAGAGCCGGAGGTGCTAAAACCGTTATTGCCAACAACTTCAAGGAATTGAACATTGCCGGGCTGGCCATTAGAACGGTAGAACTTGTTTTCAGA
This sequence comes from Lewinellaceae bacterium, assembly GCA_016708875.1. Classification (GTDB taxonomy): domain Bacteria; phylum Bacteroidota; class Bacteroidia; order Chitinophagales; family Saprospiraceae; genus M3007. The sequence goes on along the minus strand of JADJFA010000001.1, from coordinate 793,131 downwards.
AGCGTATGGATTAAGGGGGTGCACCGAAAACCAATAAAGGTAATCACCAGATGTACTTAGATTTTCGACGCCCGATTCAGCATTATGGAAATCAATAAGCGCGTTTTGATCCGTATCCAAATAACGGATTTTATTCCCGAAGCCAAACCATAGTTTTCCTTTAAAGACCACCACACCACCACTCGGCCATTCGTAAGGTATAGTAGTAAACAACGGGTTGGTGCCAGCCATTGTCCCATCACTCGCCCACACCGTGTACTTGGAATCACTTGTTTTTGTAAAAAAATAAAGCGTATCTCCAATCACAACAGGTCGGCCATCTGGAATCCCCAAAGCAGCTATCGGCAGGGGCAATATCACCTCTGTACCATCTGGTGTACCATCGCTAACACAAAGAGAACGGCCATAAATAGTTGCATCCGTATTGGCAAAGAAATAAACCTTGTTTTTGAAAGCGGTTAAACTTTCTGGCGTAGAAGATCCCGTGCCTGGTAACAAGTCTTTCATCAATTCGAGTGTTTGCTGGGCAGAACACAGGATGGGAATCAGGATCAAAAAGACAATTGCCAAGGAATGAATAGAAGTGATCTTCTTCATGGTTGGTATGTTTTACTTTACTATACCTCCTGAATATTCGTCCCAATCACCCATCGCTTATCCCCAATCCGATGCCAGCCATTGCTGCTGGTTTCAAAAATGCTGACGGCAGCGCCTTGTTTCAATTCACCCACTTTGGCGTTGGTGGTGCCGGGGCCAGTACGCACATTGAGGAAAGTTGAGGTAACCTTTCCTTTTCGCGTTACGACTGCGGGCGCACCATTGGAGGCGATCACCTGAATAAAATCGGCACTGACAAACTGATTTGTGCCAATGCGCCAGAACCCAGATTTTTTTTCAAGTAAGTTCACGATGTCTCCTTGATGCAGCTCTGCCACTTTTGGGTTGGAAGTACCAGGACCAGTACGTACATTCAAAAATTTGGAAGTCACCTTTCCGCGCTGGGTAGCCGTCTGACCGCCGCCTGTACCAGTACCCGAACTGCCACTGCCACTGCCCCCTGTTCCACTGCTACTGCCCCCTGTTCCACTGTTCCCAGTGGCCATTTGCACCGCACGTTGCGCATTGAGACGGCCATAGCCAAGTTTTGAAGAGCGGCCATTGGCATCATAGCCACTTCCGATTTTGTCGGCCGAACGGCGGAGTATGTCTTTGATTTCGCCCAGGGTTAGGTCTGGATTCGCTGAAAGCATCAACGCGCACACGCCTGCCGTAAGCGGTGCAGCACTAGAGGTGCCGCCAAAGCGACTTGTATAACTATGCAACAACGTACTACCATTGGCGCTTACAGTAGCCGTCGTGACCCCTACGCCATCGTTGCCATTGGTAGGCGCGCATAGGAAGGCCGTGGGGCCATAAAAAGTATAAGACGAAGACTCGTCAAGGCTATTAGAGGCTGTGATACAGATCAAATCAGGGTGTGCCGCGAAATCGCTGACTTGCCGCGGCACATTGTTGGAGGCAGGATTGGCATTTCCAGCCGCGATAAAAACAGGCAAACCCTTCCCGTTGCGGCCTTCGCGCACCACACGACTGATATAATTAGAGACATAGGTAGAAAGCGGCACCGGCTTTGGGAATCCTAGACTGCAAGAGATAATGTCTGCCCCATTGAGGATCGCGTGTTCGAATGCCTTTTGGATGGCATCGTCCGAAAGAATATCGAGTTTAATCGGGATGATGCGGGCGTTGGGTGCAGCGCCGAGCACTCCTTGTCCATCCCAGGCTCCGGCTGCCACGGCTGCACAAGAGGTGCCGTGGCTGAAAACACCCCAGGAACCGTCGGATGCCTGAAACCAGGGGGATACATCAGCGCTGCGGTTGGCGGCGTTGAAAGTATTTCGGATTTTGGTACCGTCACCTCTCAACGAAGGGTGTTCTGTATCAAAACCAGTATCTATTATTGCAATTTTGATGGTTTTTGAACCAAGTCCCTGCAATTCTTCCCAAGCAGCGCGCACTTTTGCGTCAGCACCTTTTTTGAAATGGTGTGTGCCGTAAACAGCATTTGGAATATCAATGATAGGGATTTGACCTCCATTGTTTTCGTGATGCCATTGGCTGTTGATGAATTTGCCCGTGGGTGGGGAGAAATCGCCCATCACTGGCTTTGTCATAAATTCTGGCTCTGCGATTTTGACAATGCGATTTTTTTGGAGCAGCATCGCACACTTCACGGGGTTGGGGGAGTCTGGAGTAGTGCTTACGCGATAAGCCTCCGGGCTGACGACTTGGCGCACATTCAGGTTGAGTTCTTGCATCGCTGCTTGCTGCTTTTCGTAAGCTGTTCCGGGCTTAAACTCAATATATAGGTAGCCAGTTGGGATAAATGGCGAATCATCCTCCCCATCAACAATCCATATATGTGTACCAACTGAAACCTCCGGCTTTTCCCGCAATGCGTCAAGTTTTTGGTCAATGCCGCGCGTGGCTGTTACGACCTCAAAATCACGAATTTGTTCTTGGTCAGCGGCATTTTTTCGCTTTGGTGCACGCTTCATGCCCGGGGTATAGCGCACAGCAACCTGGGTTTTACTTTTGCTTAAGTTGATGGTTTCGCCTCCAAATTTGAACGAGGCTTTGTTTACTTTTTTTGTTGCCATTGTTTAGGAGTGTTAATTGATTAGCGGTAAGTGATTAAGGACGATTGGCAATGTGGCGAGTTAGCGCACTTTATAAGCTTTGTTGACACGGTCGAGTTCGCGCTTATTCTCGCGGTCTTTTATGGTCTCGCGTTTGTCAAACGATTTTTTGCCCTTTGCGAGGCAGATGGTCAGTTTGGCAAATCCACGCTCGCTGAAAAAGATTTTGAACGGCACAATAGTGGAACCTTTCTCCTTGATACCACGCTCCAATTTTCGAAGTTCGGGGCGGCGAAGCAGGAGTTTTCGGTTGCGTCTTGGGAGGTGGTTGGCATCCGTACCATATTTATATTCAGCCACATAGAGGTTGCGCACCCAGAGTTCTCCCTGGTCAAAAATACAGTACGCATCCGACAGATTTGCGTTGCCGTCTCGGATACTTTTAACCTCTGTTCCTGTGAGCATAATGCCCGCATCAAACTCCGATACAAATTGGAATTCGTAGATCGCTTTACGGTTCAGAATCTCAATCTTCGCTTTTTTCTTCTCTTTTGCCATGTCTTAAAATGTCTGCAAATGTATATGTTTAGGAACGGGTGAATAATACCTTGTTTTTTTTTTTCCTTTTTCCCCCCCCCCCCCCCCCTTTTTTTTTTTTGGGGCCCCCCCCTCTCCCCCCACAAAGGGTGGTCGGGGCAAAAGTAATCTACCTCAGGTTTTCCCCAAAGAATCCAAACCGCTCAAAATCACCTCACAAGCAAATTGAATTTCTGCTTCAGAAATGGTCAGCGGCGCAGCAATGCGCAGGCTGCGGTCATTGAACAAAAACCAATCCGTGATAACCCCATGGTTGATGCAATGTTGAATTACGGCCTTCACTTTGGCCTCGTCGCCCAAATCCACGGCCAGCCAAAGCCCTGCGCTGCGTATTTCACGGATGGCGGGATGTACCAAGAGACTTTTGAAAAGCGCTTCTTTTGCAGGTACTTGCGCCAAAAGATCGCCTTCCAGTAAAATTTCCAAAGTAGCCAGACCCGCTGCCACGCATACAGGATGTCCGCCAAATGTGGTAATATGCCCTAACACAGGGTCGTGCGATAAAGTTTGCATCAGCTCTCGCCGAGCCACAAATGCCCCAAGCGGCATTCCGCCTCCAAAGCCTTTTGCCAGCAGTAAAATATCCGGCACGATGCCATATTTTTCAAAAGCAAAAAGATGCCCGGTTCGCCCCATTCCAGCCTGAATTTCATCCAAAATCAACAAGGCGCCTACCTCATCGCAGCGTTGGCGGAGGGCCAAAAGCCAGGATGGATTCGGGAGCATTACGCCCGCCTCCCCTTGAACCGTTTCGACTACGACAGCTGCTGTTTGGTGGTCAATTATACCCAGGTCCGAAGTCTTATTGAACCCGATATGTCGAATGCCCGGCAGCAAGGGTTGAAAGGCTTCCGTAAAATCTTTTGGCCACATCAGGCTGGCTGCACCCTGGGTGCTGCCATGATAGGCATATAAACACGCGATAAATTGCGAGCGACCCGTAGCGCGTTTTGCAAGTTTCATGGCCCCCTCAGTGGCTTCCGTACCTGAATTTGTAAAATAAACCGAATCAAGTCCGGGCAGGTTTTCGGAAAGCAATTGTGCAAGGCGCACCTGCGGAGAAAGCACAAATTCCCCATACACAAGCGTGTGCCAATAGGCATCAAGTTGTTGTTGCACACCACTTTGCACGCGTGGATGCCGATGTCCCAATACGCTTGGGCCTATACCTGCGATGAGGTCAAGCCATCGTTCGCCATTGGCGCCATACAACCAACAACCCTCTGCGCGCTCAATTTCCAGAGCGAGCGGCGCGGGAGAAGTTTGCGCTACATGATGATAAAAGAGTGATCGTAGATTGGCACTTTTTAGCGTTTGCATCACTATTATTTTCGAGAACAATTTATTCCACCCATATTTGCAGGGTCGGGCAAAGTTCGCTCAAGTCGAACAAGCTTCGATTAATAACGTTTAGATATACTAATCCATGACAGCTCGCACCCTCATCGCCCACGACATTCCTGCACTCACCGTTGAACAAACGGGACGCGAAGCATTCCACATGCTGAACGACTATCATGTAAAACACCTCCCGGTAGTGGATGGTGGCAAATTGGTGGGTCTTCTTTCAGAAGAGGAAATTTTCAACCACAAGCTTTCCAGCCCGCTCAGCGAACATGATTTTTCGGTGTTGCCGCTGTTTCAAGTCCATGAAAACGAACACGTTTTTGAAATTATCAAAATCATGGGAGATCATCGACTCACGGTCATTCCCGTAGTAGATGCTGAAGGTCAATATCTGGGTTTGGTGCAACAAAACGATGTGCTGCGCTATTTTGCCCACACAGCTTCTATGACTGAACATGGCGCAGTGCTCGTATTGGAAATGCCTCGCCGTGACTACGCGCTCTCTACCATCGCCCGCATTTTTGAAGAAGAAAAAGTGAATATTCTTAGTGCTTTTGTCACTTCCAGCTCAGATCCAGAACAAGTGGAGCTGACCTTGAAACTCGACCGTCACGATCTTTCACGCGCCATTGCTTCGCTGGAGCGCCATGAATTTGAAGTAAAAGAAACTTTCGGTGAAACGGATCGCAGCGAACTTTTGCGTGAGCGTTATGATGCACTAATGCATTACCTGAATGTGTAGGGCGAAATTTATTTCGCCATTTCCAACAGCCAATGATATTGGCGAAATCAACTTCGTGTATCCACAACCTCTCATATTGGCGAAATAAATTTCGCCCTACGTCATGACGCAGTCCCTCTGGCATTTAGAGAACATTGATGTTACCCACCTGCTTTGTCCCACCAAGTTGGGCAACGAAGATTTAATGGCTCGCCATACGCATTGCAATTTCAAAAAAGGTGAATCCGTGTATGTGCCACAAGACCTTTCCGACCGCATATTTTTTATAACCGAGGGTAGCGTTAAAATATCGGTGATGAACGAGGAGGGTAAAGAAATCACAAAAGCAATTTTAGGCCGTGGGGAAGTGTTTGGCGAACTCGCTTTGCTGGGTGAACAACGCCGCCACGACTTTGCCACCGCGCTCGAAGACACCAATACCTGCGTAGTGACGCTTGAAGAATTGCGCGGATTGATGCGCGACCGTTCGGAGCTCAACTTGTTCTTTATGAAGATGTTTGGCGGGCGACAACTGGAAATGGAGCGGCGCCTGGAATCGCTCGTTTTTCGTGACAGCCGCAGCCGCATAGTAGAGTTTTTGGTCAATATCGCACGTTCCAAAGGTCAGCGGGTCGGGTATGAATGGGTTATCCGAAAACCCGTGACCCACCAGGAAATTGCCAATCTCACCGCCACCAGCCGCCAAACGGTAACCACCACCCTCAACGATCTTCGTTACAAAAAGCTGCTCAGTTTCAATCGCTCCCGGCTTTTGATCCGGGATTTGGATAAATTGGCGCAAGAAATTAAATAGTTACAAGTTTAAAGTTACAAGTTCAAGCCCAGCGGAGTCACTTGAAACTTGTAACTCTTAACTTGTTACTTTCATTCCTACCTTCGCCCCATGTCGCGCTCGAACAAATACGTCTGCATTCACGGTCATTTTTATCAACCACCCCGTGAGAATGCCTGGCTTGAAACGGTAGAACAACAAGAAACCGCCCACCCTTTCCACGATTGGAATAAACGCATCAACCACGAATGCTACGCTCCAAATGCGGCGGCTCGTATACTGGATAACGAGGGCTGGATTGTCAAAATTCGCAATAACTACAACCGTATTTCCTGGAATTTCGGCCCTACGCTCCTCTCCTGGTTGGAAGAGAACGACCCGGACGCCTACTCTATGCTTATCAGGGCCGATAAGCGAAGTCAGGAACTCTTTGGTGGGCATGGATCAGCTGTTGCGCAAGTACACAGCCACCTTATCATGCCCCTGTGCAACGCACGCGATAAAGTGACGCAAGTCAACTGGGGCATCCGGGATTTTGAGCGTCGTTTTGGCCGTTTTCCAGAAGGAATGTGGCTTGCAGAAACGGCGGTGAATACCGAAACCCTGGAAGTGCTCGCATCCCACGGCATCAAGTATACCATCCTGGCACCACGCCAAGCCAAGGCAGTCAGGAAGTTGGCAGTTTTACCCGCCGAAGCTTCTGCGAAGGAGGGAGCTGTCGGCAGCAGCAGTGATCAACTGCCACGGCCTCCTGCCACTGCTCCTGCTAACTCAGACCTCCCCTGGCATAATGTTAATACCGAAAGTATAGATACCCGCCGGCCCTATCTGTGTCTGCTTCCCAGTGGTCGGAGCATCGCGCTGTTTTTTTACCATGGCAAAATAGCACAAGAGGTCGCTTTTAATGGCCTTTTAAACAGTGGAAGGACCTTTTCTGAGCGGATTACGGGGATTTTTGACAATAATGCTGAAGCCCAATTGGCGCATATTGCTACCGATGGTGAGAGTTATGGGCACCACCATCGCTATGGTGAAATGGCACTTGCCGATTGCCTGAATTATGTGGAGGATGCGGGTCTTGCTACCTTAACCAACTATGGTCAGTATCTGGAGCTGCACCCGCCAAGTTGGGAAGTTCAAATCCACGAAAATTCCTCCTGGAGCTGTGAACACGGCGTTGAGCGGTGGCGCAGCGATTGCGGTTGTAAATCCGGCCAGAACAATTGGAACCAACGCTGGCGAAAGCCGCTGCGCGATACACTTGATTGGCTTCGTGACCAACTTGCGCCGATTTTTGAACGTGAAGGCGCCCGATTGCTCCGAGATCCCTGGTCTGCCCGAAACGACTATATCGAGGTAATGCTCAATCGTACCGACGGTAACGTGGAAAAGTTTTTGAAAAAACACGCGCGCCGAGAACTCAGCCATTTGGAAAAAGTGGTGGTGCTTCGGCTGCTTGAGAGCCAGCGTTTTGCCGTTTTGATGTACACGAGTTGCGGTTGGTTTTTTGACGAAATATCGGGTATAGAGACCAACCAGATTTTGCAGTACGCGCTCCGGACCATGGATTACACACTTGATGTGACGGGACAGGATTTGCACCCGGAATTTACCCGGCGTTTGGCCGCAGCACCCAGCAATGTGTTGCCGAATGGAGCCGAAAGTTTCCTGAAAAATGTGGTTCCAACGCGTGTTACCCTGGAACGTGTGGCCATGCATTTTGCGGTCGCTTCGCTTTTTGAGGATGACCCGGAGAAACTGGATTTGTTCAATTACACCGCTTCTGTGGAGTTTTTTGAAAAAATAGAGGCCGGCACCCCGCAATTTGCTGCAGGGCGTCTGCGCATCCGTTCCAGACTCAGCCATGCCGAGAAAACCTTCTGTTTTGCGGTATTGTACCTTGGTCAACAACACATTATCGGCAATATCAGCGGCGAAATGCTGCGCTCGCAGTTTGAGGAAATGTACACCCGTACCAGTAGTGCTTTCCGGGCTGCCAATATGGGCGAGGTCATTGGTGCGTTACAGGAATATTTTGGTCCCGAAAAGTTTACCCTGACCAGCCTTTTTGCCGACGAGAAAATCAAAATTATCAATACGATCACCGATTCAAGCCTCACCGTAGCGGAGGCTACTTTCCGCGACGTATTTAATGATAATTACCAGCTCATGGCCGCCATTGAGGAAGCAAAACTCCCACTGCCATCCACTTGGAATAACATCGCTTCCTACGTATTGAATGCCGATTTGCTTAATTTTTTTGAAGGCCGTGTCGCGATAGATATACGCAACCTACGTCGCCTCGCTGCCGACATTGAACGTTGGCACATCAAACGTCCGGATGAGGAGACTTTAAACCTGGCCATTGGCGAGCGCGTGTTCCGCGAAATTGAAAAAATCGGCTTGGACGAATCTTCTCTGCCCAGGGTACACTGGCTTGCCGATGTGCTTTCCATTGTAAAGGAAATGGGTCTAAAACCCACTATCTGGCGCAGTCAGAATGTGTTTTACCTGCTTACCAAAGGCCTCCGAAAAGGGCAGTGGGTATTTGTCAACAAGGAATGGGAGGCTGAATTTGGGCGTTTGGCTACTTTGTTGAAAGTGCGACTTAAGGGTGTTTGAGGGGTTTGAATTGTTTGAAGGGTTTGAGTTGCCGCATCAAACCCTTCAAACCCTTCGAACAACTCAAACCCTTCAAACGCCTCAGATCCGCACCATCTTCCGCACCGCACTTTTCTCGGGCGTTTCCAATTTATAGTACAAAACTCCGGCGACACTCAAACCTGTCAGGTCAATTTCCACGGTATTCATCCCGGCAGGCCAATCGCTTGATTTTGACCACAGAATCTTGCCATTTCCATCCAATACGGTGAGTACCGCTGGACTAGCTTCGGGCAACTGGAAGGTAATGGCCGTTTTTTCCGAGAAGGGATTGGGCTGATTTTACGCTTTTAGTTTGAGCGTGAAATGCGCTTGTCCGCCCGCCTCCCAGGCCATTGTGAGCAGCGATTTTTTCGGGAACAGCGCAAAATTGTCTTTGCCCATATTTTCGCCGGGCAGGATTTCCAAAATTTCCAGCCCATCCGTTTCGAGCGTGAACTGGCAGCCTTCGAGCAGTTCAGAGGCACTGAATTTCAATTCAAAAACTTCGCCCTCCTGCACTTCTCGATCTTCCGTGTCAAAGTAAATCGTGCCTTCAAAGCGCTCCTGAGCAGGCGATAACACATTGGGAACGACGGAGTTGTTCACGTCGCCGATTTTCATGCCGATGAAATTATAAGGCGAAGGATTGCCAAGCGGTATGGTGTCGGGGAATCCTGTTTGGAAGGGGTTTTGTGGATTCGGGAAAACAAAACTTGAATCCACAAATCGCCAACTCGTATTGTTGGGTAATTCTACATAAACCCCCAGGATGAGTTTTCGTAATTCCACGATGTCAAAGGAGGTAATACTGCCACTCTTGTTGGCATCCGCCGAGATCATTTTGTAAGGCGAGTCGAGGGGTTCGGTATTTAATATGTGCTTGGAAATCAATACCAAATCATACGTCGTTACGCCGTTGTGTGGGTTGTCGTCTTTTTCGGGCAATATGTAAAAATGATCTGCTATCGGGAAATTGTCATCTATCGCAAAATACCCAAAGGCATCTGTCAGATTGGGGAAAAGAGGGGGTGGGCAAAAAGTGCAGCCCCAGTCAATTTCAATCGAGACATCAGATACTCCAATCCCTTGTTCGGTTATGACTCTACCAGTAATTGAATCACTTGAGCCGGGGCAAATCTCCAAGTTATCCTGAACTGCCAATAGTGTTTCACAGTAATCTGCATTACCGGCCTTGTCAAGAGCCCATATTTCCACACATTGTGCACCGAGATCATCGCAGGTATAATTGACGTTTGTTATTGGATTCCCATTTCCATCAGCTGGGAAGCCGTTGCCCGTGCCACATTTCCGAATTCCTATCCGAATTTGATCAGCAGGAGTACAATTGTCTTCGGCATATTGCAAAAAGTCTTGCGCCCAAAGGGTTAGCGTATTGAAAGGCACTATATTCGCGGAAAGGCCATTTTCGCATACCACCGTAGGCGTTTTACAATCCCTCACCGTGAAAGTATATTCATAATCTATGTTATTGCCACATCCGTCTGTAATGAACCACTTAATCCGGTGTGTACCGTATGGCAGTTCAGGACCAAAGAATATACCTGGTTGTTGTTGCGTATTCCAGCGTACGCGAGCGGTTTTGTTGTTGCCAGAAACGGTTTCTTCAATAGCAAAACCCACTTTTTGATTGGCTGGCACGGGCCGCTCATCGAATTGACGTGGCGTACCTATTGAGTAATTGGGGGAATTTACGTTGTTGTAAAGGATGTTGTTCCAGCCAAGGCCGGCGATGCCCAAAGTAGTAGAGTTCACCACCGTCTCCATGATGTTGTCGCCGTCAAGGTCGAGGAAAAGCAGGTATTCAATGTTGACGTTTGAGCCAGAACATGCATCTGTACCCGTAATCATCAGTTCCGTTGGCTCTTCACAGAGGTCGTGAATACTCAGACCGGCATCCCACCAATACGTTTCGTTCCAGAAATGGGGGTTGTTCGCGGTGGCCCAGTTTTGGTTGGCGCACTCTGGAACGGTATAAGTGCCACTGGGTTTTTGGCCGTCAATAATTTTAATGATTTGCTTGTACTCATACCCGTTGGTATTTTGGTTAAAAAAGGTGCAATAGTTGGTTGTGTTTGGGTCTGTTGGGTTGATTTTAACATTGGTTGGCGCCCAAGGCCCGGAGGTGCCACATGCCGACACCGTTGGGCCGGGCAAGTTGTCGGGATGGTTGGTGACCGCGTTTGGGTTTGGATTTGGAACAACAATCAAGGATGCCAGCGGATCGTATTTGCAGCGATTCGTGATTTTCCAAGTACGCTCGATTTTAAAACAGGCATCCGGCACAACGGTAAATGTTTCATCCGTAAAATCAATGTCAAACTCCTCACAGTTTTCGCCAAACAATGCAGGTTCCCCATAAATGCCCGTTCCATCACACATCGTTACAATCATATCGTTGGGAAATTTGACAAAATAATCCTGCAAATAATCCACGGTGATGGCTTGCGCACAGCTCCCCATATTTCCAGCCGTATCAAACACCTTGAAAATGCGCGTTAGGGTGCCCCGGCTACATAAGGTATCGAATTGCGTGTAATCTACTTCCAGGGCCATTGAATCCACGATACAAGACATGGAGGCAAGCATGCCATACGATTCGAGCGTAGGGTCAAAATTTTCGCAATTCACCACTAAGTTTTGAGGCGCAACACAGACGGGTGGGTTGATATCCGTAATGGCAATTTTCATCGCACAATCGCTAAAATGTCCAGCCCCAAAACTGGCTGATACATTTCCCAATGGAACGGGGATATCATACACACGCAGCACTGCATCCAGGGTGTCAATTTGATCCAGACAACAGAATAGCAGCGTATCGGTCCAGAGGGTATCAACCAGGCAGGGAGTGGGTTCTAAAAATCTGGTTTTGAACGAGATAGGTGTGCAAGCATCCGTGGAGCCATTGTCCAGTTCGCCCGCTCCAATGGCAAGTATTCCGTTTGCTAAAAGTTGGCGTGTCGAAAATGTGTCGCAACGCGCCACAGGGGGCTGCATATCAGCCACCGTTAGGGTAAAACTGCAATCGCCAGTATTGCCGCAACTATCCTCGGTTACGTATGAAAAAGTGGTCACTCCTACCGGGATCAATACGGAACCCATCACACCCAGGGTGTCGTAACTTGTTGAATCGTTTCCAACAAAATCAGCCATTGAACCAATCAGGGTTTTGGACAGCCCATTTTCCTCCCAAAACGCTTGAAAAGTGGCCAATGAGGAGCAAGCATCCGTCAAAACAGCATCCGGCAAATCCACCATAGCGTAGCAAGTGTCGGCATTAACGCTCATCAAAATCGAACCCGGGCAAGCGATGCTGGGAGCAGATTCATCCAGGATGTAGATGTTTTGCAAAAACGGGCCTTCAGAAAGCGCCGTGCAGAAATCAAAATATTCCCAGAGCCGTCTTACGCGTACATCGCCACAAGGGAGTGCCAGTGGGTAATCTTCATAAAAGGCAGAAAGCTCACACAGGGAATTGTTTTCCATGCTGTACTTTTTACCATTAAAAAGCACAAATGGCGAACCTGTGACCTCAGGCGTAACATTAGCATCCGGGCAATGAAGCGTCACATCGGGCGGCAACTGTATTTCAGCAAGGGTGTGCCGGTGTTTTTTTATGTGTTGGATGCAAGTAGCTGTATTGCCGCTCTGGTCGCTGGTTATCCAGGTTCGGCTCACGATTTTGGTATAAGGTGTATCGCAGGAATAAGAGACGCTGTTGTCAATGAAGGTAGGGGTACTGTTGGGGCCGCAAGCATCGCTCACTTGTGGAAAGGCGGCTGCGATACCGAGGCTGTCTTTCAAATACTGTGGATTAAGATTATCCTCATTACAGGAAATAGTGATTTCCGGGCAATTGAACACGGGTCCGATTTTGTCCACAATCTTTACGTTACCCCAGCACCTTTCTCCACTTTCTACATTTGTTACACGGCCTTGATATGTTTTATCAATATCAGTATTGTTGAAAGATGCTGGAAGCCAGGGACCATTTCCAAAAGGGGCCGTTTTGTCAATTTCCACGATATAATCGGACGCACAGCCATAAGGTCCCTCCAAAGGCTCGAAAAACAGGAGCGTTCTGGAACAACTTGAATCCAGCTCTATGGTGATAAGATCAGCGCAGTCCAAGGTAGGGGGAGCGGAACTTTCTACCGTAAAAGTAAAAGCGCAGGTTGCCGTATTGCCGGCCAAATCAGTAGCCAAAAACACACAAGTGCTCACTCCATCAGTAAATACACTGCCGGACGTCGGGCCAGAAAGTTGAATAAGGATTGCCGTACCCTGATCGTCGGTGGCCGTAACGCTGAAGTGCAGCACCGTATCGCAGGCACCCTGAGGCAGCTGAATGGTGTCGGAAACTGGACAAAATATTTCTGGATCAACGGTATCGGCAAGGATATGAAAATCAGGAGATAACCGGTTTCCCGAATGGACTGTTTTGGTTGTTTGTGGAGCGGAAAAGGAGGCCGGATTTTCTTTTATCAAAATTTCAGGCGTAAGAACTTTGCCAAAAAGGTTGATTGTCAGGACCGAAAGCAAAAGGAGTAAAACTCGATTCATGGAAAGGAGATTGTTATGGGTAGATGAACGAGGATAAAAATCTCGCCTTCGCCCTCACTTATAAGGTTTTGGTGCGCAAATAGCTATGGCGAGTAAATTTGAGACTGCTAAAATTGAGCCGACTTGGCCTATTAGTCCAAAATATACAAAAAAAGTTATTTGAAATTTTCGCGGCCTTACTGGACTAAAAGAAAAAGGCACACGTATGACACTGATTGGACACGGATTTTAGCCTATAAATGGGGCAATCCGTGTCCAATCAGTGTCATACGTGTGCCTTTTCTCTTATAAAAGACCCCAACCACTAGCCCCCCACCTTCTTCTGCATCCTCTTGGGCATCAAGCCTTTTTGTGGCTTCCCTTTTTTCTTTTTTTTGGCTTTTAAACTGGATTCAGCCGGGCATCCGCTTTTTTTGCTACAAGCGGGTGCGGCCAAGGCCACGGAAAAAAACAACATGAAAAACAGTGGCCAATATTGACGGATGTTCATGGCGAGATCAGTTTTTCTTGCTTTTCTTGCCATCTTTTGAAAAAACATCGCTGGCGTGGGTGGCTTTAGGGCAGCCTACCTTCTCGCTACAGGCTGGGGCAATTACAGCAATCAAAAAAAGGAAAAGGAGTGCTGGGGGAAAAAAGCGGGAAAATTTCATAGAGAGCGTTGTGTGGAAATGTGACTAGTGATTGGTGGAATGGTGATTGGTGGAATGGTGGCGCAAAAACGGCAAATCTGAAGTTTAATTATTCCTCTGTTTTGCTTGGCACTGGGTCCATGATCGGGTGTTTGCTCCAGGGGTGACAGCGTAATATTCGCTTTGCTGCCAAATAACTCCCCTTGAACGGCCCCCAAACCTGCAAAGCCTCAATGGCATAGTGCGAGCAAGTGGGCTGGTATCGGCATTTATTTGCACCCAAAAACGGAGAAAGCGTCACCTGATACAGACGGATGAGGAGAATGAGTATTTGCTTGAGCAACCACATTGTATGGTGATTGGTTTATTTTTACCCGCCGAAGCCCTAGCGTAGGAGGGTATGATTGGTATATTGGTGGGTTACATCGTGAATTTGTAACCTACCCCTCTAATCGAATGAAAAAAACGCGGGGTCTTGGCGTCCTCTTCAAAGTATTTTCGGAACGAAAGTATGAAGTTGTCAATCGTGCGGGTGCTGGGAAAAACATCATAGCCCCATACTGCTTGCAGGATTTGATTGCGACTAACCACCTCGTCCTTGCGCTCGGCAAGGAGCTTGAGCAGCATGGTTTCTTTTTTGGTGAGTGTGATTTCTTCACCCCGGAATGTGGTGGCTTCAAAAGTTTCAAAGTTGATTTTGTTGCCGCCAAATTCAAACAAGGAGAGGGATTCGCCTTTTTGCCGTTGACTTCTTTTCAGGAGTTTGCTCACACGCAACAAAAGTTCTTCAAGATTGAACGGCTTTGTCAGATAATCGTCGGCGCCTTTTTTAAGCCCCATCACGCGGTCTTGGCTCATGTCCTTGGCCGTCAATAACAGGATCGGTATTTCTGTGTTGCTTAATCGCACTTTTTCTGTGATGTCAAAACCATCTACTTCCGGTAGCATCACATCGAGCAAAAGCAGGTCGAAATGCTGGCCTGCAAACAGCTCGAGCGCTTTGCGGCCATTGCCCGTGCCCACCACCTCATAGCCCTCGAGTTCAAGGTTGAGTTTCACCGCTTCGCGGATATGGGCTTCATCTTCGACTAATAGGATTCGTAACATGATGCAAAGGTAGGGCGAAATTTATTTCGCCTTGGATAATGGCATGTAGGGCGAAATTCATTTCGCCTGAGCTATGGCGAAATAAATTTCGCCCTACATAAACAACTCCATTGCCACCCGGTCGGCCAAGAGTTTTCCAGTACGAGAAAGTCGGAACGTTTGCCCCTCCTTTTCCATCACCCCGGTTACCAAAAAGGATTGCGCCTCCGCTTCAAAATGCGACGCAAACCCCTCGCCCATAGCCCTGATTTTATCCAAGTCTGTGCCCCACATGGTACGCAGGGAGGTCATCACATACTCATTGTATCGCTGCACGGGTGTGAGTACTTCCCGTTCAAAAGGGATTTTACCCTCAGATAACTGATTGATATACTGGGCATTGTTTGCCACGTTCCATTGTCTGGAAATACCATCAAAGGAGTGCGCCGAAGGCCCCACACCAAGATAAGACACCGAACGCCAATAATTGGTATTGTGCCGGGCATAACGACCCGGCTTTGCAAAATTGGAGATTTCATAATGCTCATAGCCCTTTGTGGCAGCAGATTCCATAAGCATTTCGAACTGGCGTGCAGCACGATCTTCATCCACCGGTGGCTGTTGCCCTCGGCGGACAAAAGTGCCAAGCGCGGTGCCATCCTCCACTGTGAGGCAGTAGCAGGAAAGGTGCGGAATGCCATACTCAAAAGTAATGCGAAGGTTTTCGGCCCATTGGGTGTCCGGGGTAGTGGGCGAGCCGTAGATTAAGTCAATGGTGAGATCGTGAAATCCTATGGTCAGCGCATCGTCCAGGCAAGCGCGGGCATGGATAGAATTGTGGGCTCGGTTCATCCAGCGCAAATCTTCATCTGCAAAAGACTGAATGCCAATACTTAGGCGGTTGACAGGAGTGTAGTTTTTTAAGTCGCGGAGTTTTTCGGGCGTAAGGTCGTCGGGATTGGCCTCGAGTGTGATTTCGGCATCAGGGGCGACCTTGTGTATCTGGTTTATCTTTTTAAAAATATGTTCTAATTCACCAACATCCAATAAGGAAGGAGTGCCGCCACCAAAATATATAGACTGAATTTCTTCGCCGCCTAGATAACCTTGTTGCAATTCCAATTCTTTCAAAATCGCCTCAACCATCGCTCCCTTCTGCCGCAGGGTAGTGGAAAAATGGAAATTGCAGTAATGACAAGCCTGCTTGCAAAATGGGATGTGGAGGTAGAGTCCGGGCATGGGGTAGGGCAGACGCCTGAATGTTTAGAAGTGAAATGAAAAAATTGCAGGATTTTTTTGATTGATGAATGACGATTACATGATTGTTGATTTTTAAGGTAGAGGTTAGATTTTCGATTGCCAATGTCCCACCAATCATCCATCATAATTTCAAAAATCGCCCATCACTTCAAAAATCAACAATCATGTAATCGTCATTCATCAATCAAAAAAACTTGATTTTCATAGATTTTACTTCTAAATATCCACACGTTACCCAAATAATGCCCCTTGCCCAGCCAATTCCTCCATCATAACGCCTTCGTTTTCATTGGAAACAAGCGCATCCGGCTCATTCGGTAAAAGCCGTTTTACAATGCGGAGCTGGTGTGTGTAGCGATTGAGTTCGCGGTTGAAAATGCCGAAGTGGTCGAGTTTGTCCACCCGTACTTGTCCGCTTGCATGGATGATATTGCATTCTGGCAAAATGATACCGACATGCGTGATCTGACCTTTTCCATTGTCAAAAAAAGCGAGATCACCGGCCTGACATTCCTCCATAAAATCAATGGGGCGACCTTGCGTAACTTGTTGATAAGCATCGCGCAAGAGGCGGATACCAGCGGTTTTGAACACCATTTGCGTCAATCCAGAGCAGTCAATGCCAAAAGGGGAACGGCCACCCCACAGATAGGGTGCGTGGAGGTATCGGCGGGCGATTTTGACCACCCAATCCGTGCCTGTGCGTTGCTGGCCGGGAGTAACTACCGGGCCAGAAAATTGGAAAGTCTGTTCCCCTAGTTGACAGCGCAAGCCATCGTATTGCGGAAGCACTGCCCCCATGGTGATCGGAATGAAATGATCGGCTGCCATCAGACCTTCTACAAGGGAAAGGTTGAGTGCCTGATTTTCCCGATATTCATCAAACTCCTTGGGAGTCAATCGTTTGAGTTGTTTTGAATCCACCCATCCTGTGTACCCATCCCAAGCGCAGACGACGTATTTCCAATTCTCTTTGGATTCTTGTACTTCTACAGTTTCGCCAAAAAGCAGCTGCGACACCATCTCGCTCTTGTCGGAGGCTTGGGCGCGGAGGGGGGCGATGGAGACTTGGCAGGCGGCGTATTCCACGGAGATGTGAGAGGGTTGAAGTGTTTGATTGGTTTGATGTGTTTGAAGCGTTTGAGGGGCCTTACAGTTTTGAAAAATACCTGAAATCTTGTCCGGCTTCAATCTTTTGCAAGGTCTCAAAAATCAAACGAATCAGGTTGTTTACGTCGTCTTTGTGGGCCATTTCAACTGTAGTGTGCATATAGCGCAGGGGCAGTGAAATGAGCGCTGAGGGCACGCCACCATTAGAATAAGCGAATGCGTCGGTATCTGTTCCCGTGGTGCGGCTGGCAGCTTCGCGTTGGAACGGAATTTCTTTTTCCTCGGCGGTAGCAATGATGATGTCGAGCAGTTTTTGGTGAACTGCCGGCGCATAAGTTACTGTTGGGCCACGGCCGCAGCGCACATCGCCATGTTTTTTAGTGCTGATCATGGGTGTGTGCGTGTCGTGCGTTACATCAGTTACAATGGCAACGTTAGGTCGGATACTCTCTGCCACCATTTCCGCTCCGCGCAAGCCCACTTCTTCCTGCACAGAATTGACGATGTAAAGCGAATAGGGCAGATTTATCTTGTTCTCCTTCAGAAGCCTTGCTACTTCGGCGACGCAAAAACCGCCCAAGCGATTGTCGAGTGCCCGCCCGGTGTAATACCGTTCGTTCAGGATGGTAAATTCATCCTGAAAGGTGACCACGCAACCCACGTGAATGCCCATCGCAATCACCTCGTCTTTGTCCTTGGCGCCTACGTCAATGGTGAGGTTTTCAATCGTTGGCGAGATGTTGGAGTCCTTATCCGTACGGGTATGAATGGCGGGCCAACCGAACACGCCAGGGATACGCCCGCCATTTCGAAGGTGAATCCACACCCGCATGGATGGGGCGATTTGGTAGTCAGAACCGCCGTTGCGGATAATGTGGATAAAACCGTCGTCGGTGACATAGTTGATAAACCAGGAGATTTCGTCGGCATGGCCTTCGATAACCACTTTGTATGGTTTGTCGGGATTGATAATCCCATAGGCAGTGCCGTAATTGTCTAGTTTCCAGTCATCTATGTAAGGGCGGATGTAATCAAGCCAAAGTTTTTGGCCACTCGCCTCATAACCGGTGGGGCTGGCGTTGTTCAGGTATTCCCGAAGAAAGGATTCAGAATTGGGAGTAATCATCTTATTATGCGTAAAGCGCGCCCCAAGCCTCAGGGTTTTCACGCCATTTTTTCAAGGTGTTTAGATCGGATTCGGAAACATAGCCTGTTCGAGCAGCTTCTTCCACTAGAGCGTCGTAATTCGTAAGGGTTTGAAAATCAACCCCTTTTTCAGCAAAAGCGATATCCGCTTTTGAAAAACCATATTGAAAAATTGCCAATACCCCCGCTACTTCTGCGCCCGCCTCCCGAAGTGCATCTACCGCCAACAGGCAACTTCCTCCCGTGCTAATGAGGTCTTCCACCACCAAAACCCGCTGACCAGATTTCAGTTCGCCCTCGATTTGGTTTCGCCGACCATGGTCTTTTGCACTGCTGCGCACATACACAAATGGCTTTTCCAATACATCTGCCAACAAGGCGCCATGTGGTATCCCGGCAGTTGCCACGCCCGCTACCACATCAAAAGTACCAAAGCCGCGGGATTTCTCGGCCAAACAATTTTTCAAAAACGTGCGAACAACCGGGTGCGAAAGTGCAACACGATTGTCACAATAGATTGGAGACAATAACCCGGAAGCCCATGTAAAGGGCTGTTGAGGGCTAAGTTTCACCGCTTTGATTTCCAATAAACTTCGAGCGACTTCGGATTCCAAAATACTAAATTGAGTTATGAAATTAATACTCGCCACGAATTGCACTAATTTACACTAATGATGGATCCAATTCTTAGTGTAAATTAGTGCAATTCGTGGCTCTCAGAACTGCCTGGATGCCCTACATTGCACCAAAATAATTTAAAAAGTGCCGCAAAACTATAAAATCTACCATAACGGAACACCCGTTTTTCTGACAACGCCAGAAGGAGCACAATCCTTGGGCTTTCAAGCCGACAAAGTCACCTACGTTGCCCTATATGTAGGCAAAAAAAAGGTGTTGATGCAATACCTGGATTTGCTTGACAAAAACAAAAATATTCGCGCCGTAGTGCTTTACCATCCCGATCTTGAAGTGCTTTGGGCTGATTTTCAGGCTTGTTTTAAAGTGCTGGAGGCGGCAGGGGGCTATGTGCTAAATGCACAGGGTGAGCTGCTGGTGTTTTACCGCAGGGGTTCCTGGGATCTGCCAAAGGGAAAGATTGACAAAGGCGAAACCCCCGAACAAGCGGCTGTGCGCGAAGTACAGGAAGAAACCGGGCTGCTAAACATCGATCTTGGTTCATTCCTCGCCCATACCTACCACACCTACGAGGAAAAAGGCCGGCGAATCCTCAAAAAAACCTGGTGGTACCGAATGCAAACGACTGATACCCAATTTGTGCCCCAAACGGAAGAAGACATTGAAGAAATCTGCTGGGTAACGCCAGGGCCCTGGCTGGAGAGTGGGGTGGTTGTTTATCCGAATATTCGGGAGGTGATAGCGCTGGGATTGTGAGACCCAGATTGCGCTGATTCCGGTTTTATCTTTGATTAAACACTCACTACCAGGAACATCACGAGTAACTCGGAATCCCTGCGGCGAATAGTAAAACGCGATTTATGAGGTGCCTTCTTTCTATCTTTGCTCCCCAAATTCAAAATTCAAACAAAAATGTTGCTTAGAATACACAAAGAAGGCCGCACTATCTTGATAGTCTCGGCTTTGTTGTTGTTTGCCTTGAATATTGTCGTTGCGCAATTTTTGCCCATTGCATTTTGGCCGGTGTTGGTACTCTCAGTAGCCTTCTATGTCCTTGTGCTTCAATTTTTTAGAAACCCTGTCCGACAAGTATTGGTTGCAGACAACCATCTTGTGTATGCGCCAGCTGACGGTCGGGTGTGTGTAATTGAGGAGGTTTTTGAAGCAGAATATTTCAATGAAAAACGGCTTCAAGTTTCTATTTTCATGTCGCCCTTAAATGTCCACGTCAATCGCAACCCGGTGAGCGGCGTGGTCAATTATTTCCGGTATCACCCCGGCAAATACCTCGTGGCCTGGCACCCGAAAAGCAGCACGGAGAATGAACGCACCACCGTTGTGTACGACTTTGGCGCAGGCGAAATACTCATGCGCCAGATAGCGGGCGCTGTGGCCAAGCGAATCAAATGGTATATTGGTGAAGGCGAACAGGTGGAGCAGGGCCGTGATATGGGCTTTATCAAATTTGGTTCCCGAGTGGACCTTTTCCTGCCGCTGGACGCCAAGGTGGAAGTGGTTATGAACCAACAAGTAAAAGGGAATAAAACCATTGTAGCGAGACTCTGAGCCTATTTCAAAATTTATTGAAAATTTTCAAAAACCGTTTTTTATGCCGTTTCTTTTCAAAAAAACATTGCTTCTAAGCCTTCCCATTTTTTTCCTTTTGTGCTGCAAAAATGATCCTAAAACGGAAGCGGCTCAGGCTGCACCCAAAATTGATACTGTCCGTGTAGACCCAGTGCCTACGGAGGGAGCAGCAACATTTAAAGTGACTGAAGGCATCGTAGAATGGTCCGGCACCAAAACGATGAAAAAAACGGGGCACCAGGGCACCATTACCGTGGAAAGTGGAGAAATGTTGGTGAATCAAGGCCAGTTGTTAAGCGGCAAAGTGACCCTCGACATGAATTCCATCAGCGTAACTGACATCAAAGACCCCGGCGAACGCCGCGATTTGGAGTCGCACCTGAAAGATGCAGATTTTTTTGAGGTCAATAAATTCCCCAAAGCCGAATTTGTATTTACCGAAGTGCTGCCGAGTACAATGCCTAATTTCAACTGGGTACTGAGTGGCAGTCTGACCATGAAAGGCAAAACAGCCCCAGTAAACATCCCGGTCAAAGTCAGCATAGAAGGCGATATGCTCCGCGCCGAAACCCCGGCATTCCCCATCAACCGCACGCAATGGGACGTGAATTTTCGTTCGGGTATGCTTGGAACGGTCAAAGACAAGATGATTGACGATACGGTGCCACTGACGTTGAAAATTGTGGCGAAGAAGAAAGAATAGCTGGCAGTAGCAGAAGGCAGGGGCAGTTTCTCTGGCGTCAACTGCCCCTGCCTTCTGCTACTGCCAACTGTCACGCCACTGCCCCCGCAATCTGCTTCACCGTCTCCGTATCTCCCATGGTATAATAATGTAGGCAGGGCACCCCGGCGGCCTTGAGCTCCTTCGACTGCTGGGCGCACCATTCGATGCCCAATTGCTTGACAGCTTCATCATCTTTGGCCTTCTGTACTTCATGGACCAATGTTTCGGGCAGGTTGATGAAAAACTTGCGCGGGATAGAGTTCAGTTGGTATTTTTTGGTCAGCGGTTTCAGTCCGGGCACAATAGGCACTTCAATGCCCGCAGCGCGGCAAGCATCCACATAATCGAAGTATTTTTTGTTGTCAAAAAACATTTGTGTCACGATGTAGCCTGCGCCCGCATCCACCTTTTCTTTGGTAAAAAGCAGGTCGTTGGCCATGTTGGGCGCCTCAAAATGTTTTTCCGGGTAACCAGCAATGCCGATACAAAAATCGGTCGGCTCTCCATTTTGAATGTTGAGGTCGAGGTATTTCCCGGTGTTCATGCCCACAATTTGGCGCACGAGATCGAGCGCGTATTTGTGCCCGTCTGCTTGTGGGATGAACTTGTCTTCAAACTGCCGCGCATCGCCGCGCAGGGCCAGTACATTGTTGATTCCCAGGAAGTTGAGGTCAATGAGTGCGTTTTCAGTTTCTTCCACCGTAAAGCCCCCACAAATAAGGTGCGGAACCGCATCCACACCGTAGCGGTGCATAAGGGCAGCACAAATACCCACCGTGCCGGGGCGTTTGCGAATGGCCGTCTTCTCGTAATAACCAGAGGGGCGTTTGTTGTAAATAAACTCCTCGCGGTGGTAGGTCACGTCAATAAACGGCGGCTTGAAATCCATCAGCGCATCCAGCGTGTTGAAGATCGCTTGCATACTACCACCTTTCAAGGGCGGTAGCACCTCGAAGGAAACCAGGGTTTTTCCGTTTGCTTTTTGAAAATGGTCGGTAACTTTCACTGTGTTGGTGATTGGTTTATTGGTGATTGGTTTATTGGTGATTGGTTTATTGGTGATTGGTGGACTAGTCCACCAATCACCAATAAACCAATCACCAAACTCATTTTTGCGCATTCGCTCGCGCCCGGAATTCTGCCGCCTGAGCCGCATTGCCTGTTGCTTCGCTGATTTCTGCGATTGATTCCAGCGTGCGAATATCTTCGTATTGGCGATTTAGCGCAAACTCAAGGAAGAAAAGCGCGGCGGTTGGGTCGTTTTTCTTTTTCCAGAAAAATTCATAGCCCGCACGGTAGCAAAAAGCCATGTACTTATCGGCGTTTGAACCATCAAGATACTTCAGATACGCTGCGAGGTTTTTGCGGAAGGTAGCGTTGTAGGGTATTTTTTCCAGCACATCTTCTGCCACGTGGAAGAACTTGTCAAGTTGTTTATCAAGGTCGAATCGGGCTGCAGCCACATTGAATTTCATAATCAAGGCTGCACCGAAATTGGGGTTTATTTCCAGCGAACGCTTCACGTGGTATTCCATCTCTGTCACCAATTTTTCTTTTTCCTCGCGGTTCTTCGTCTTTACATATTTTTCCTCGTAAAGCCCTGTGGCATAGAAACAATGCGAACGCGCGCTGCCCTCAGAAACCTGTACGGCAGAGCCGTTTAGCGTTAACGTGCTCTGCCAATCAGGAATGCGCGTCACCACCCGATACGCAAGAAGCCCGGCAATACAGGCAAAAATGATCATGCCCAATGGATAGGCCGAATCAGGTTTTTCCTTGAGCCATTCGGGCAGCTTACGGGCAAAAAACCAGCCAGCCAAAATGCAAAAGCCGATAGAGGGCATGTACAAAAATCGCTCGTTCATGAAAGTGCCAACTGACACAAACAGATTGGAAACAATGCTGAGCGTCAGGAGGTAAAATAAGATAGCATAGGCTGGAATGCTGCGTTTCCGGATGTTCCAGAGCGCCCAAAGTCCCATGCCAACATGGAGCGCAAGGCCAGCCAGTGCCCGCCAATCCGACCATCCCACTTTTGGCACATGGTAGGGATAGTAGTCAATCGTAAGCGGGTGCGGCACGAAAAGCAGTTTGATATACCAACCCAATGTGAGGAAAATAGTCGCTATTTTTTCCTGGCCAGTCATGCCAAAAAACGGGTTGTTCATAATATCTGTGGCGGATATTTTGCTAGTGTTGAGCAAATACCCCAGTGCTTCATAGCGTGCCCAGATAAAAAAGAGTGCAGCCGCAAGAAGTGGCAGCGTGGCCATTAATGTCCGGTTCAGAGAGACTTTGGTGAAAAACCAAACCGTGAGCGGGATGACAGCAACAAAGGTCAGCGCGTTTTCTTTTGCGAACATGCCCAAAAGGAGCGAAACAGCAGAAACCACCAGCCACCACCAGCCTTTTGTGTCGAAATATTTGAGCGTAGCATACAAGGCGCCGAGCCCGCCGAGCAGGGCCAGTATTTCGTCGCGGCCTTTGATGTTTGCCACACATTCCACGTGCAGCGGGTGCAGCATGTACAGCGTCGAGGCAATAAATGGAAGGCTAAAGTACCATCGTCCGCCTTCTCTGATCGGGAACAGTCCTAGTAAGATTCGATACAGCAGAACACCTGTAAGACCATACAGCAACACGTTGAAAAAATGCCCAACAACAGGTTTGTTTGGGCCAAAAAACTCTACCTCCATAGCGAATGTTGCCAGCGAAAGCGGGCGGTATCGCCCTCCCTCGAGCAGGAACTTTTGTTCCTTGAAATACCCCATGAAACTATCGGCGCTGAAAATCTGGCGGATTCCGGAGAGGCCTTTTTGCACAAACTCGTTTTTCCAGTAAGTCATCTCATCATCAAGCACATAGCCATACTTGATGCCAATAAAGTATAGCGCAAAGGCCATAGCCACCAAAATAATGGAGGGAATCCAATGGGCGCTCCAAAAGCCGGGACGGAAGGTCTCGGTAAGCGGCTCTGTAGATGTCTTTTCCTTTTGGACAGGGCTTTGTTTGGGCTTTTGCGCTTGCTTGGGTTTGCTTTTTTCAGCCATAATATCTTGATCGAAAATTGAACAGTTGAGTTTTATGGAACACGGATGACACGGATGGGACACGGATTTACACATAAAAATCCGTGTCTAATCCGCGTCATCCGTGTTCCCCAGGAGTAAGGCGGCCGCAAAAGTAGAATGATTGCAGGCATTTTTTGACAGATAAACTTGCGGAGCGAACCAGCGTTCAAGTATATTTAACGAAACCTAAACAAGACACAGCCCAACGGGCCGGAATCACTCCGCTGTCTTGCTTCCCGAATCCGATTTTTTAATATTTCAAAATTGAACAACATGAACTATCTCTTCCGATTAATTGCGCTCCTTGGCATGCTCGCCGCTACCGCTGAAACCAACCCGCTCCATGCCCAAACAGGCTGCGTGGACTCTTCGCTCATCAATCCTGATGCCATATGTATCACCCTTTTCGACCCGGTTTGCGGTTGCGATGGGGTGACTTATGGCAATTCTTGTGAAGCCCTCAATTTCGGTGGCGTCACATCCTGGACGGCTGGAGAATGCGCGGCAGGCGATTGCAACACACTGAATGTCAAGTTTTTAGAATTCCTGATTACCCATTCCACCACCGTTGCCTTCAATGACGAAAGCAGTATTCCCAATGGGCAAATCCTCGAGTGGGCTTGGGATTTCGGTGATGGTAATAATTCCAGCGAACAGCATCCCACACACGAATACGCCGCTCCAGGCAACTATATCGTGTGCCTTACGGTAAAAGCCCTTGGCCCCAATGGCCAGATATGTGAAAAGACAATTTGCCAAATTTTAACTGTGCCTAGTGACTGTTTTGACAATTGCCTTTATGAATTCGATTACGAACTGAATGGGACTACCCTTCACGCAGCATTTGATTTTGGCGACATTGACCCGCCCTTCTTTTTTTATGTAAACTGGTCACTTGATGCAGGCGTAGCCACTGGTTCGGGGCTTGATTTTGTACATCTTTTTAATGAACCAGGCAGGCATACGCTTTGTGCCACTTACCCAACGGGAGATTTCAGCCCGGAGACTTGCACGGTTTGTCGAGCATTTGATGTTGTAGCGCTTTGCGTAGAGCCAACGCAGATAGATACCATCGTTCCATGCCAGTTGGTTTACATTCCGGTGTGCGGCTGTGACGGGGTAACCTACGACAATTCCTGTGCCGCCTACTACCACGGCGGCGTTACCTCTTGGACCCCAGGAGCCTGTGGCAGCATCTGCAACAACTTATTCGTTGATTTTGAGGGTGCTAATACGGGCGGTTCACTCACCGTCTGGAGTTTTACAGATCAATCTGTATTTCCTGGTGGTACCATCAGCAGTTGGTTTTGGGACTTTGGAAATGGCCAAACTTCCATGGAAGAAGCTCCCACCCTCAATTTTCTTGACCCAGGCGAGTATGACGTATGCCTGACCGTTTCTGGGCTTTTTGCCGACGGAACGCAATGTGGTGGGACGGTTTGTAAAAAAATAATCGTGGCTGGACAACTCTGCGTGGACCCCACGGTGATTGACCCGACGATACTTTGCCCTGCGGTGTACGCCCCGGTGTGCGGTTGCGACGGAATCACTTACCCGAATGAATGTGTGGCAATATACTACAACGGAATTACCGCCTGGACGCCCGGCCTCTGCCCCAATGAGTGCTTGAATCCTGCCTGGATTGATTCAACAGCAATTTGCTTTGAGATTTACGATCCCGTGTGTGGCTGCGATGAGGTGACCTATGATAATGAATGTAATGCTATTTATTATGGCGGTGTGCGATCCTTGACCAAGGGTGTTTGTTGTGAAAATCTGGAATGCAAGGCACAATTTGAGGTGGAAATACTCTCCGGGACAACAATTCTGGTTAAAAACCTGTCCCTAAATGCTGAGGCTTCCAGTTTGAATTTTGGTGACGGATCCCCGTTGCATCCGGGTGTTTTCGACACAGTAACACATACCTACCCCGCTCCCGGGATCTATCAAATATGTCTGGAAATCAGCAATTTCGCAGGGACTTGTACGGATACCTATTGTTTTCTTGTCAATTTCACGAGTAAAACAACGGACCTAGATGTCCAGCAAGTTCAACTGGAAATATCGCCCAATCCGGCACATTCTCTAGCGAACGTCAGCGTGATTGGTGCAAATCCGCTTCAGGCGCTATTATTTGATGTTTTTGGGAAAACGGTGTGGGAAAAAAGACTATTGACCTCCACATTTGAAGTTGAAACAGAAGCACTTCCGGCCGGGGTTTATGTGCTTCAAGTATTGACGGACAAAGGAATGGCGGTGCGGAAATTGGTGGTGGCCAGGTGATTTGGAATCTACACCTAGTTTAAAAACAACGCGGGCCTCGCAACATGCGAGGCCCGCGCCTTATAATCAGATAGTTTAACTTACAAAAAATTACCTTTTCCCAAATAGCCCGCCCAGTAAACCGCCGAGCAAGTCACCACCCTGTTGTTGTGGTTGTTGCTGTTGTTGTCCGCCGCCCATCACAGAGCCAAGGATATTGCCAAGCAAATCGCCCATGCCATTTTGTTGTTGGGCTTGTTGGGCGCTCCCCATGAGCACACCTGCAAGGCTACCGAGGTCAAGCCCACCAGAACTTTTGGTCTTACCCAATACGCTCATTACGATAGGTGCGAGGATAGGCAGGAGTTTCATTATTTGACCTGCACTGAGGCCAGAAGACTGACCAATTTGCTCAGCAGCTACTTCCTGACGGTCGCCGAGGATGTGTTTGAGCATGCCGAGTCCGTTGGTAGCCCTTGATTCCTGGCCGTCACCTTGCAACATTCCACCCACCATGCCTGCGAGATCGTCGAGCATGGAACCATCATGGTCACGGTCAAGCGCGGCACCAAGGGCAGAGAGGCCGCCTTGGTCGGTGACATTGTTGGCTAGTCCGCCCAACAGCGTGGCAAAGATACTGTTGGTTGCCTGAGCTGTTTGTTCAGGCGCGGCACCAATGTGTTCAGAGAGTTGGCCGAGCATCTCATCGGAAACTTGTCCTTGAAGGATGTCCATTAAGTTCATAA
The DNA here is from genome assembly GCA_016708875.1 of Lewinellaceae bacterium. Lineage (GTDB taxonomy): Bacteria > Bacteroidota > Bacteroidia > Chitinophagales > Saprospiraceae > M3007. Next base: position 765,553 of record JADJFA010000001.1, on the reverse strand, counting down.
TCAGAAACTTAGATTGATTGTTAAAAGAATTGAAATGCTTTTCCAGGGTAATTGCCTAAGCAGGAATTTTGTCCCCGATTGCGAAAGCCGCACTATGACGCAAAGGTGTTGAAAAGTATCGTGTTGATTTTCAATTCGGCACAAAATTGGCTGCTCGGGGAAAATATTTTTCTGGGAACCACACAAGTTTTGAGAAAACCCGCATTTTTGGGCTGCGCTCCGACCAACAATTTAAAACTGGCTGCGTTACTCCCATACTTGAAACCCGATTGACGACTGCACACCACACATGGATTATCGCGCTGCCAAGAAATTTATCCTTACCAAACTCCGCGACGAGCTTTCTGACCGATTGGTGTACCATGGGTTACACCATACGCTCGACGTCCTGAAAATGTCGGCGGAGCTCTGCGATAGCGAGGGTGTGAGCGAACATGACAGGGTGCTGGTTAAAACCGCTGCCCTTTTTCACGATGCTGGTTTTGTCAAAAATAAACATGCCGGGCATGAGGCAGAGGGCTGTATTTTAGTTCGGGAAGCTTTGCCAAAATTCGGCTACAAGCCCGCAGATATAGAATGTATCTGCGGTATGATCATGTCTACAAAAATACCTCAATCGCCCGGCACACTTCTGGAAGAAATCCTCTGTGATGCAGACCTCGATTATCTCGGACGTGACGACTTTTTTGCCATCGGTGAAACGCTTTTTGAAGAACTTCAGGCCTACAGCCTCATCAATGACGAGCAATCATGGAATCGTCTCCAAGTCAGTTTCCTAAGCTCCCACCGTTTCCACACACGCACCAACAAAATGCTGCGTGAGCCAGTGAAACGACGCTATCTGGATGATTTAAAAGATCTCGTAGCGACGTATGCCTGAGCCGACTTCCCCTATTAACGATCGCTTAATAGCCTTTTTTCGAAAAAATTTATTGGACTGGTCTGTGCAAAATCCTCGCCCTATGCCTTGGAAAGGCGAGCGAGACCCCTACAAAATCTGGCTTTCTGAAATTATTTTGCAGCAGACCCGTGTAGAGCAGGGTTTGCCATATTACCAAAAATTCGCAGCGAAATATCCCAGCGTTCGGCAGCTTGCTGATGCTCAGGAAGATGATGTAATGAAACTTTGGGAGGGGCTGGGCTATTATTCCCGTGCCCGCAACCTTCACGCTGCAGCCAAGCATATCGCCAATGAACTTAATGGTGTGTTCCCTACTACTTATGAAGGCATCCGCGCGTTAAAAGGAGTTGGGCCTTACACGGCCTCGGCTGTTGCCTCCTTTGCCTTTGGGCTTCCCCATGCAGTCCTGGACGGAAATGTTTACCGGGTGCTCGCTCGATTTTTTGGCATTGAAACGCTTACAGACTCACCTTCCGCGCAAAAACAATTTACTGCACTCGCACAAAAATTACTCGACCCAGGTTGTCCTGCTGCACACAATCAGGCCATAATGGATTTTGGGGCAACTTGCTGTACGGCCCAACAAGCGCGGTGTACTGTCTGTCCCCTTCAATCCGAATGCCAAGCGTTTTTGATGGATAAAGTGGCAGAATTGCCCTTGAAATCAAAAGGATTGGTCAAAAAGAAGCGGCTATTTCATTATCTGATTATCAACCATCAAGGGCATGTCTTCGTGCGAAAGCGTACAGGGAAGGATATTTGGCGTGGGCTATGGGAGTTCCCACAGGTGGAAGGCCCGGTTCAAGCCTCAGATTTTGGTGTTGAGACCATTCGAGAGTCGGCGCCGTTTAAACAATTATTAACCCATCAAGCGGTCACGGCAGTCTTTTTTGAAATTGATCTGGCAGACGATGTTCCTGCGGTGGTTTTTCAAAATCCTTTGTTTGAAGGCTGTAAGCGAATTGACCGAAAAGAATTGAAAAAAAATATTGCTTTTCCAAGGGTGATTGATTGTTATTTACAAAACATTGTGCTAACTTTGAATTGAACTTTTCAATCAAATCACGTTTAAACAAAATTACCAAGCTTATGATTAACAAAGTAACCCTCGTCGGGCACCTCGGCGGAGATCCTGACATCCGCACTTTGGAAAACGGCACCCCAGTGGGTCGTTTCTCTGTTGCCACCAATGAAAACTACAAAGACAAAGATGGCAACTGGCAGAGCCAAACAGAATGGCACAATGTAGTCGTGTGGCGCGATCTTGCCGAACGCGCCAAAATTTTGAAAAAAGGAAGCACGGTGTACGTAGAAGGTAAAATCTCTTATCGGAAATACACCGATAAAGAGGGCGTAGAAAAAAACCTGACTGACATCGTGGCGGCTACGTTCCGTCTACTTGACAAACGTGAAGGCGGTAGCAACGGCTACGAAAGCCGTATTCCGAACAGCGAGCCAGCGGTCATGCCTAGCAACCGTGGTGCAGAAGCGGTAGACGCTCGTTCTATGCCTGTAGATGCCCCCCCGGCTACCGAAGGCGATGATTTGCCGTTCTAAAATTGAGGTGATCGTCTAAGAAGGTTGATGATTGTTTATAGGGTTGATAAGGGCTGATAATATTGCTCAATGATAGATTTTTCTGTTTTTAGAGGTCAAGTATCAACCTTTATAAACCCTATAAACCTTCATCAACTTTAAAGACAGCCTCCAACCAAACGTATGGGCTGGCTATTTTTCATTTTCCTGCTATATTTTCTTTGCCTGTTGGTCGAGCGAGCGTTGGTAAGTGTTTCGTCTCATGATCTCGACGCATTGCGTAGTGAGGATAGCCTCGCTGCTCGCAGGGTCTCCTCCATGAGTATTGAAATCCGCCCGAATTTAGCTGCACTCTTACTGGCGAGAATATTCCTGATCTCTCTTTCGGGGGTTATTGTTGCATTTTATGTATATGAATCACGAGAAATCAATGAATGGCTTTTTGGGCTTTCGGAGTGGAGTAATCTTTCTCCCAAGTTTGTGTGGGGAATATTAGGGACTGGCTTAGTGCTTGGCCTGTCTCTTGTTATTTGGGGCATGCAAAAACTTGATTTTCAAAAAAACAAGTTGGGGCGTGCTGCGCTATTATTGAAGCGCCTGTGGTGGTTCGCCTTTTTTTGGAGAGCCGTTTTCAAGGTTTTCACACATAAAGAAAAAATTACAGAAGCACAGGGGCATGGCAAAGAGTCAGATAGAAACAGCTCCGATGGCATCAGTGCGGCTAGTGAAAAACGCGAATTGGAGTTGCTGAAAAGCATCGTCCAGTTTGGGGACGTTACCGTTAAACAAGTAATGCAGCCACGCTCCAAGGTGGTTTCTGTAGATTTCCGAACAGGATTCCATGAGCTGCTAGAAGTGGTGCGTCAGTCGGAGTTTTCACGCTTGCCGGTGCACGACGAAGATTTGGACAACGTTACGGGTATCCTTTATGTGAAAGACCTGATACCGCATTTGGACAAGGATGAAAATTTTGAATGGCAACCGCTTATTCGAACCAATGTGCTCATGGTACCAGAAGCAAAACGCGGTAGCGAACTGCTTCAAGAATTTAAACACCAAAAGATGCACATGGCAGTTGTTGTAGACGAATATGGCGGCATTGCAGGCATTGTCACCATGGAAGATATACTTGAAGAAGTAACCGGCGACATCCGTGATGAGTTTGACGAGGAAAGCGAGATTCGCTACCGTAAAATAGACGATTTCAACTATCTGTTTGAGGGCCAGACTCTTCTGAATGATGTGTGCCGACTTTCTGGCCTCGCTCCAGGGACATTTGATGCCATACGAGGCACTTCAGATACGCTCGCCGGACTTGCGTTGGAAATACGTGGAGATATTCCTTTAATCGGAACAGAGGTGGCATGGAACGGGTTTTTACTCACGGTTACCATTGCGGACAAACGCCGGATTGAACAGTTAAAACTAAGCCTTCCGAAACAGCCCCATTCTTGAAGGAGCTGTCTTTTCCTTAAAGTTCTTTTAAAGTAAGCAGATGGGGGGTGACGCTTGTAGGTTTTTCAGTTTCAGACGTGGTACTTTTGTTCACTAATCGTCCGATCCAAACATACACAACCGTCTAATGAGCAGACTCCTTATAGTTTTAATAATCGTCAGTTTCTCCTGCTCTGTGCTTTTTGCCCAAGGCACGAAGGGGCGTAATGGAAGTAGCACCACTCCGCAAACAACGCTTGCGCCCAGCACAACTGCTCCGAAGGCCGCCAAGACAAGCCCTGCTGCCCCTTCTTCCCAGGCCAATGATCGCAACACAACTCCTCAGGTTTCCCAAAACCGCGCTGCCACTACTACTTATGGTAACGCAACGGTGAAACGACCCGCTCAAGACAGGGCAGTACGCCCTTCTGACGCACAAGCGAATCGTCCTGCTACCTATGCCCCTCCAACCAGCACTACTGCCGCAAAAGGCGGTACGAATGGCACCAAACAAAAGGTAAGCCCACTTAAATCCTCTGAGCGCGGCAAAGTAAACTGGATGACCCTTGAACAAGCCCTGGAAAAAAGCAAGACGGAGAAACGGAAGATTTTTTTGGATCTGTACACGGATTGGTGTGGATGGTGCAAACACATGGACTCCACCACTTTTGTGGATGCCACAGTCGCGAAATACTTAAATGAGCACTACTATCCGGTAAAGTTCAATGCGGAGCAGGAGCAGGACATTGTTTTCAAGGACAAAACTTATAAATTCAAGAAAAATGGCTCCCGTGGCTATCATGAACTTGCAGCGCTTTGGCTCAACAACCGCCTGTCTTTCCCAACGGTTGTGTTCTTAGATGAAAGCCAACAACTCATTCAACCTGTACCCGGATATCAAGATGCAGCCAAGATGGAGGCCATTATCAATTATTTTGGGTCAGATAGCCACAAAAAGACCCCTTGGGAATCTTACGAAAAGAACTTTTCCAATAAAAAGTAAGCCCCAAGTCGAACCACCAAATTTCAAAAAACAATCGGGGCTGTCACAAACTGTGACAGCCCCGATTGGCATAGAGATCAAGCGCTTTGTAAATTAATGCGCAACGCTTTTCTTCAATTCTTTGATACGGGCCTTTTTGCCTACCAATCCACGCAAATAAAAGAGGCGGGCACGACGTACACGACCACGTTTTACCACTTGTACTCCTGCAACATTTGGATTGGAATATGAAAAGATACGCTCCACACCTACACCGTGAGAAATCTTGCGAACGGTAAATGTTTTGGTAAGTCCGTGACCACTGATTTGAATCACATCGCCGCGATAGTCTTGCTCGCGGGTTTTGTCACCTTCTACAATCTTATAGGTAACAATAACGGTATCGCCCGTTTTGAAATCTGGGAAATTCGGCGCTGTCAGCATTTGCTGATGAACGAATTTTATGGCTTCCAACTCTTTCATTGTATCGAAATTTGAATACGGTCAAAATTAAGAGGCGCAAAGGTAAAATTCCTTGCCGAAAAAAAAAATTATGTTTTGAAAAATTCCGATTGGCTGTTAAGTCGTAGTTAAACTAAGTGTCTTAACACCAATAATTTGAACATCTTTCTTGCCTTTGCGTTCTCAATACCTCAATTCAAAATTTTCATCATTCCTAAATTTTTTTTCTAACATGAAGAAACTACTCTTTCTCCCCCTTTTGGCCCTGCTGGTAATGGCCGCTAAAGTCCCTTCAAGCTACAAAGTTGATACACAGAATAGTGTAGTCGTTTGGACGGGCTATAAAGTAACTGGCAAGCATACTGGCACTGTAAAAATCAAAAACGGCACACTTACTACTGACGGTGGTATGCTCACAGGTGGTTCTTTTGATATTGATGTCAACAGCATCACATGCACGGATCTAGAAGGCGAATATGCCGGCAAACTCGTTGGTCACCTCAAAAGCGATGACTTTTTGGGTGCTGCTTCCTACCCAACGGCTTCCTTTGTAATAACAAAAGCAATTCCGCAAGACACGAAAGGCAACTATAAAATCCTGGGCAACCTTACGATCAAAGGCACTACGAAAGAAGTGAAATTCTTTGCCAATGTGGCAGAAGCCAATGGTATGGTGAATGCTTCCGGTAAAATCACCATTGACCGTTCGGAGTTTAATATGAAATACGGCTCTGGTTCTTTCTTCGATGGTTTGGGCGACAAGACCATCTACGACGAGTTTGACCTTCAGGTTTCACTTGCCGCTAAGAAGTAAGCATCTGATTTTCAACTAAAAAAGCCTCAAAGAGAATTTTCTCTTTGAGGCTTTTTTTTTTAGGAAATCTGAAACCGAATATACTTGATCGTTTTTCCGGCGGCAAGGTGGAAGGACTCATAGAGCGTCTGGATACTAAGTTCGGGAAAGGGCAAAGGAGCCGCATAGATATCAGAATTCTTGAAAATCAAGGTGTTGCGCTCATCCTGGGCAATGGCATCGAGTGTGAATTGGTAAAAATCGGGATCATCGTGTTTTAGATGTACCAAGCCACCGGGATGAAGGATCTGTCTGTATTTTTCCTGAAAATAAGCAGATGTAAGGCGTCGGTTTTCTTTGCTGGCCCGTGGGAAAGGGTCGGGGAAGGTGATCCAAATTTCGGCAATTTCGCCTGGGGCAAAGAAATGGTCAATGATTTCGATGCGTGTGCGCAAAAACGCAACGTTTGTCAGTCCTGCTTCTAGTGCGGTTTTTGCCCCCTTCCAAAGGCGGTTGCCTTTTACATCCACCCCTATAAAATTGCGTTGAGGGAAATGCTGTGCCAGTCCTACAGCGTATTCGCCACCGCCACAAGCAAGTTCCAAGGTAATTGGGTTTTCGTTTTTGAAATGCTCCCTGGCCCATTTCCCTTTCAGGTCCACGGGAATCATGCCCGCTCCGACAAGCTGCGGTTGTTGAATATTGTAGCACTCATAAACATTTGGGAATGAGAGTACTTCGGCGAATTTTTTGAGTTTGTTTTTGCGAGCCACGGGTATCTGCTGAAAATTTTAGGACGGCCAAAGGTGCGAAGACTTGATATTTTTGCAGCAAAAAATCCAAACCCGTTCCTCATGCGCAGCGTCATCCAACGAGTTTCCCAAGCATCTGTCACGATTGAGGGCATTGAAAAAGCATGTATAGGCATGGGCCTGCTCATTTTGCTTGGGATAGAACACGACGACATCGAAGAGGACATTACGTGGCTCTGCAAAAAAATCGCAGCACTCCGCATTTTCTCCGACGAAGCCGGATTGATGAACCTTTCTATCCAAGACATTGAAGGCGAAATGATTGTGGTGAGTCAGTTCACACTTTTTGCCAGCACAAAGAAAGGCAACCGCCCCTCGTTCATCCGTTCAGCCAGACCGGAAACAGCCATTCCTTTATACGAAAAATTTGTGGAAACCCTACGACAAGAATCCACCCGACCCGTACAAACAGGCGAATTTGGAGCCGATATGAAAGTATCTTTGCTGAATGATGGCCCGGTGACAATTCTGATGGACTCAAAAAATAGAGAATAGTATTCTGCGGGGTCGTAAGACCCACGCAGGTTTCGCATCCACAATAAATAATGACGCACAAAGCATTCCTACTCATACTCGACGGCTGGGGTATTGGCCAAAAACCGGAGGCAGATGCCATCTTTCAGGCCAATACGCCCTATTTCGACAGCCTTTGGTCAAAATACCCGCATAGTACCCTGGTCACCCACGGCGAGGATGTGGGTTTGCCCGACGGACAAATGGGCAACTCCGAAGTCGGGCACCTCAACATCGGCGCCGGGCGCATTATATGGCAACAACTTGCCCGCATCAATAAAGCCGTGCGCGAACGCGAACTACACCAAAACAAAACTTTGCTGGATGCCCTCGATTATGCCAAATTACACGGCAAAACGGTCCATTTTATGGGCCTAGTGAGCGATGGCGGGGTACACTCACATATAGAACATCTAAAGGCGCTGTGCGATATCGCAACCGAACAAGACTGTCCGCGAGTCTTGATCCACGCTTTTACCGACGGGCGCGATTGCGACCCGAAAAGCGGCGCGGCATTCATCGAGGATTTGCTTCAACATATTGAAGGTAAACGCATTGAACTGGCTACCGTCATTGGCCGCTACTATGCCATGGATCGCGACAAACGTTGGGAAAGAGTCAAACTCGCCTACGATTTGCTCGTGAATGGGATCGGTGAAGCAGTAGAGGATTTCCCCACAGCTATCCGCAAAAGCTACGAAGAAGGTGTGAGCGATGAGTTTTTGCAGCCATTGAGGAAAATGGTCCAGCAATCACCTATCACCAATCCACCAATCACCAATTTACCCGCCGTAGCTTTAGCGAAGGAGGGCCACCAATCTACCATTCAGCCAGGCGATGTCGTCGTTTGTTTCAATTTCCGAACCGACCGCTGCCGGGAAATCACAGAAGTGCTCACGCAGCACGATATTTCGGATTTTGGGATGAAAACCTTGCCGCTATACTACGTAACAATGACTCGTTACGACCACGACTTTAATAACATCTATGTGCTGTTTGAGAAAGACGACGTGCGTATGACGATGGGCGAAGTGTTGGAGCGCGCTGGGAAAACGCAGGTACGTATTGCCGAAACTGAGAAATATCCCCACGTCACGTATTTCTTTTCTGGTGGGCGCGAGGATGCTTTTGTTGGAGAGCGACGCATCATGATTCCTTCTGCAAAAGTGGCCACATACGATCTGCAACCAGAAATGAGCGCGGAGGGGATCACCCAGGCCATCCTGGCTGATATTCAAGCAAATGCACCAGATTTTATCTGCCTGAATTTTGCCAATACCGATATGGTAGGCCATACCGGGGTGTTTAGTGCAGCCATGAAAGCGGCTGAAACGGTGGACGGATGCCTAAGTCGAATCGTCCCCCTTGCGCTCGAAAAAGGCTATGCCTGCATCATTATTGCAGACCATGGCAACTCCGATTTCATGATCAACGAGGATGGTACGCCCAATACTGCCCATACGAAGAACCCCGTACCATGCATCCTCGTCAGCCCGTATTTGAAGGGCAATGAATCGCTTTCCAATGGACGCTTGGCTGATATCGCACCGACCTTGCTTTCACTGATGGGAATTCAAAAAGGTGATGAAATGACGGGGCAGAACTTGGTCAGGTATTCAGAATTTTAGGAGTTTTTGAACTGCCACGGATTCCGTCGAGTGGCACCTTAAAAAATATATACCGGCTGGGATGTGTCCCTGCCACGAGAGCGTGTTTTTCCCTTCAATATAAGATTTCAAAGGCCATTCAGTCACTTTTCGCCCTTGTACGTCAAGGAGTTCTGCCTTTATTTCTGTAGGCATTTTCAATTCAAATTCAAACCTGAAATTTTCTGAAAATGGATTAGGGATCACCTTTTTGCTCAAAAAAACATCGGCTTCAACTGTGTTGGTGTTGTCGGCCCATTCTAAAATTTTGACCCCTGCCCAATTGCTTCCGAACGGGATAAAAGCCGTGATATAAACCAGATAAACCCGATCTCCGTCAAGGGTCATTCCCCAGGTGCCGATTCCATTGTCAAGGCTCCCATAGCCACCCGCCAGCACCGGCGAGGCTGGGTTTGAAACATCCACTACACTCAGTTCGCTTTGGCCGGAAGCAAGGAAAACCAATTGCTTCGCGGCATCAAAAGCCAAGTGGTTGGTATGGCCGGGACTTCCGAGCCACAGGTTAGAAATACTCTGACATTGCCATGGATTCCACCAGCCAAGGGAGGAAATACTGGCAGTATCTGAGATATCCAAAACCTCCATCCCGCAATAATCCACAGCAACGTATGCTTTGTCTCCGTCCAATAGAATATTGTTGAACGCTTGTTGTTTCTCCTCCGGCACAAAAAGCGTGGGGTTGATATAGCGGCCTGTTTCCACGGGATGAGCCTTGTCAGCGATGTTGATGACACGCAGGCCTCCAGCGTCGTAGCAGAGGAAAGCCACGTCATTGCGTATTGCCACACCGCGAGCGCGAGGCTCATGCACGGCATCAGGATTGGGCAATGGGAAATCTTTGTCGGGTTCGATTTCTGAAATGAATTGTATGCTGTTTGGATTAGAAATATTGAGGATAATCATGCCCTGCTTCATAGCGCACAGATAGGCATAATCGCCTTCAACGGTCACACCGCCGCTGCCTTGAACGATGACTCCAGTATCCCACACATCCAATACGCTGGGGTTGGCGGGATCGCTCACATTCACAATGGCAAGGCCGGGAGCCTGAAGGTCTTGTGTGCCAAAAAAATTGCCCAACGCAAGGTAAAGTAGTGTGCCGCGTTGGGTGGCGTTCATTACTTCTAGATTGCCTAATTGTGCAATAGAAATCGTTTTAACCAACACTGGAATTGATTCATTTTCAATATTATAGACTTGCAAACCACCCGCTTTTGCCGCGAGGTAGAAATAGGGTTTTTCCTGGGCGTCAGGGACAACTGCCTGAGGCGTGCCAGGGAATGTCACAGCGAATTCGCTTTTGAGCAAGAAATTAAGAGAAGGTGTTTGCGAAAAAGAAAGGCAAGTGGAAAAGAGAAAAAAGAACAGAATGGCATACTGTTTCATTGCGACAAATATTTTGACGAAGTTACAAAAAGACGGGGCGCAGCGTGGGTAATCTCCACGCTGCGCCCCGTCTTTATTCAAAACCATCGTCAAAAAACCTTATCCCTCGAAGTGCAATGAAATGGTAAATGTTCGGCTAAGCACCTTCTCCAAAACCGTGCTTTGTTGCAAACGGTCGTTGAAAATCAGCACGTTATTTAGCCCTTGTGATACTTTAAATTCAGGAGAAAAAATGAAGTACGGGAAGAAAAACTGAACGCCTGCGCCGTATTCTACCTGAAAGTCTGTAGGGGCAATTTTCACCAGCCCTGCGGCTTGACGTGTACGCGAGTCGCTTGCAACGTCAAAGGAATACTTTACGCCGGCAATTACAAAAAGGCGAAAATCATGATAAGGCGCTGATTTATAGCGCACATGGAATGGCAATTCTACTAAAACAGACTCAATAGGGCGACTCACAATAAGGCCATTTTGGCCAGCGGGCGAATAGCGGATAGTATGCTCCGTGAATGACAGCGTAGGCAAGAAACGGATGTCAAAATATTCGCCCACCTTCAGGTTCGACACAATGCCGAGGTTGAAGCCTGGGCCTGTTACGGATTCTGCCCGAGTAAAGGAGTCGTTGCGGATAAAGTCCTTCGAGTGGTAAATGCGATAATCACTCGCATTGTAGCCAAGGGTGATACCGAAATAGTAGTTTTTTTGCTGGAAATCAAGGTAATTCAGGTTCTTACCCTGATTGAACTGGGCAAATGCAGTAGGCAGTTGCAGTTGCAGTAAGCAGCAAAACACAAAAGCCAAGCGCATGGCAGACTGCCAACGGCCATTGCCAACTGCTACTATTTCGTGGCGGTGTAAATGGAGCATATTCCGAGTGTTAGTCGTTCGCATAAAGGGTTTTGAAAATCGGTTTTGGTTAATATTTCTGTGAATTGGTTGCCTTCGGGGAAAGCCTGGACACTTTCAAAAAGGTAGGTGTAGGCCCGCATGTCGCGGCTGGTCAAACGACCAATAAGTGGTAAAACGTATTTGAAGTAGGTATTGTAGAGCTGTTTTACAGGAAAAACTTGTGGTTTTGAGAATTCCAGTATCACAAGCCGACCTCCGGGGCGCAATACACGGCGCATCTCGGCGAGGCCTTTTTCCAAATTTTCGAAGTTTCGCACGCCAAACGCAACGCTCACTGCATCAAAAGAATCATCGGCAAAACGCAGCTGTTCGCAGTCGCCCGTTTCGAGACTAATAATATCGGACAGTCCTTGCGCTGCAATTTTCCCCCGTCCAAGTTCGAGCATCTGGTTGGCAATATCTATGCCGACCACACGCTGAGGCTTCAAAATCTTGGCCATTAGAATAGCCACGTCTGCCGTACCAGTGGCCACATCCAAAATCTCAGCAGGTTTTGCTGGTTTCAGATAGGCGATGGCTCGTTTTCGCCACCACACGTCAATGCCCAATGAAAGCATCCGGTTGAGTAGGTCATACCTCGGTGCAATGCGATCGAACATCTGCTCTACCTCGGCTTTTTTGCCTGCGTTGGAGCCATATGGTGTGACGACGGTTTCTTCTTTCATAAAAATATTGGGCGCAAAGGTAGGTCGAAATTTATTTCGCCAGATTGTAGGGCGGCCAAGCAGGCGAAATGAATTTCGCTTGATTAACGGGTGGATCAAGCAGGCGAAATGAATTTCGCCCTACAATTTGATGTTCTCCACAATCTCCAACCCATAACCAATAAAACCCGTGCGAGGTTTTGGGTGGTTGGTCAGCAATCGGATTCTGCTGATGCCAAGTTCGCGGAGAATCTGAGCGCCGACACCAAAATCCTTTTTACCGATGGCTGTATGGAGTTCAAAACGATCGGTGTTTCCCTCGTCCGACAATTGTTTGTAATGCTGCAATTTAGCCAACAAATTCGCCTTGTCACCCTGTCGAAGATACACAAACGCACCCTTGTCTGCCTCCTGAATTGTTTTAAGCGCCGAAGCGATTTGTGTGCCGTAATCTGATAAGAGCGAGCCAAGTATTCCCCCCGTTTCAGACCAGGAATGCACCCGCACCAACACTGGTTCGTCTTCCTCCCAAGTACCTTTTTTTAATACCAGGTGGGTATCGTTGCTTGCAATATCGGTGAAGACAACTGCTTGAAAATCACCGTGAATGGTCTTCATGGGCAACTCCATTTCCTTGCGCACCAGTCGCTCTGTACGCATTCTGTAAGCGACAAGGTCATCAATAGAAACAATTTTTAAATCATGGACTTTCGCCACTTCTAACAACTGTGGAAGGCGGGCCATGGAGCCATCAGCGTTCAGGATTTCGACCAGAACACCCACCGGGGCAAGCCCTGCCAGCCGGGCCAAATCAACAGCTGCTTCGGTGTGGCCTGTGCGACGCAACACACCGCCGGTTTTGGCGCGCAACGGGAAAATGTGGCCGGGCCGGGCATAATCACTGGGTTTGGCAGCCGGATTTGTGAGCCAGCGGTTTCCAGTGGCTCGGTCGTAAGCAGAAATGCCCGTGGTACAACCCTGCTCAATTAGGTCTATGGAGACGGTAAAGGCCGTTTCGTGAAGCGCGGTATTGCTGTTTACCATGAGATCGAGCCCCAATTCGTCGGCACGTTTTTCTTCAAGCGGGGTGCAAATAAGACCGCGCCCGTGTGTTGCCATAAAATTGATAATCTCCGGGGTAATCGTTTCCGCTGCACATATAAAATCGCCTTCATTCTCCCGATCTTCGTCATCTACGACAATGATGACGCGGCCAGCACGGATTTCGGCAATGGCCTCTTCGATGGTATTGAGTTGAATTTGGTCAGACATGAAATGGTGGTGGTGGGTAAACGCTCGCGAGGTTGGAGGGAATTTTCGCGCAAAGGTATTTGAATGAACTGCGGTTCTACTGGTCATTTTTAAAAAATCGCCCTGATCCTGTGTCCATGCACAAAAAGCGGAGCTGCCGGACAGGCTGGGTGATGAAGCGGAATTCGCTACTTTTGCCGCCTGATGCACTCAACTTTATTCAAAATCAGGCAAAACGGTTATTTCGGCTTTATCAATGCCGAGGGCGAGCTCGTCATTGAGCCGCAATATCTGGAAGCGGGCGCGTTTCAAAATGGGTTCACTACGGTGCGTCTCAATGGCCTTTTGGCTTTAATGGATGTATTGGGCAGACTGTATATCAAACGACTGTACCGCGCTGTTGGGCCATTTAATGAAGGACTTGCAAGGGTGCAGGTAGCCCAACTTTGGGGCTTTGTGGATCAGCGGGGAAACGAGGTAATCGCCCCTGTTTTTGAACACGCTGGTGAGTTTTATGAGCAACTGGCTCCTGCCACTTTTGAGGGCGGCGCAGGGTTTATAAACCATGATGGACAGTTTTCTATTAAACCCGTTTTTGATCGGACAGGCAATTTTAGCAATGGGCTTGCCCCGGCCAGCAGCGACGGACTGTGGGGTTTCGTAGACAAAACGGGTACATATCGCATTGAACCTCAATGGGATGGCGCAAGTCCGTTTCAAGGACAATCTGCTCTGATAATTCGGGATGGGCGTTGGGGTCTGTGCAATCGGGCAGGGGAAGAAACCGTGGCTCCGCAGTTTGAATTTGTGAAAGGACATTCGCACGGAGAATTTTTTGACGGCATGGCATTGGCTTTCCGAGATGGTAAATATGGGTTTGTAAGCCAGGATGGGAACATTGCGGTGGAACCTTTGTTCGACCTTGCCGGCGACTTTGGTGAAGGCTTGGCGCTGGTGGAAATCAATGGCGCTTACGGTTACATTGACAAGGCCGGTAAACTCGCCATTATGCCAAAATTCGAGGATGCAGGCGTGTTTTCCGATGGTTTGGCCCAAGTGAGCGCTGATGGAAGATGGGGCTACATTAATCCTGATGGCCAAATTGTGATTCCTCCCACATTTCAATCTGCTTCTCCATTTCGTGATGGGCTTGCGCTTACGGTTTTGGATGGGAAATGGCAGTATATCAATCGCAAGGGAGAACTTGTTTGGCGGGAGCGGTGATGTACCCCGGAACGCTGTTCCAGGGAATCTTAATCAGGAAATTTAGGCCTTCCCGGAACAGCGTTCCGGGGTACATATAATCATGAAAAAGCGCAGTATCCCATTATTCGCAACCGTTTTTTTGCTACTTCTGGCTGCTTGTGAAAGCGCCAAGCCTGCCCAAAAACCTGCCCAGCCCTCCGCACCCTGGTCAGCCCCGGTGCCTACGGTTTCCAATACTGATACCAATGTCAATTGGTTCGATAGTGAGCGATTGATGCCAGTACTTGAGCTGGCAACGCAAAAGAACAAGCCCGTTTTTGTAGAATTTTATGCCTCCTGGTGCGCACCCTGTAAAGTGATGGAGGAGGATGTTTTTACACAACAAGGTGTTTATCAGTACCTTAATGCTAAGTTTTTAAATTTCCGAACGGATTTCGACTCAGGGGCAGGCCGCACCATTGCGCAAATTTATGAAGTCGAAAAACTGCCTACGGTCTTGTTTCTTGCCCCTAATGGGGTCGTGTTGGAAAGACATTTAGGCATTGCAAATCCTTCTGTTTTGAAGGCATTAGGAGACTCGGCGTTGGATAAACTTGGGAAACAGTAAGAGGAGCCCACCTATATTTTAAGCATTCTGTAGTTTTGTTTGAGTGACGATTGATGAGTACATGATTGTTGATTTTTGATGGACATGTACGATGTTATTATTGACGATGGTGAGACATCGGCCATCACCAATCCACCATTACTTCAACAATCAACAATCATGTACTCATTAATCATCACTCAAACAAAATTGACTCACATATCGTAAGTCAATTCTACCACGTCCGTCTCAAGGTGCGACTGGCAGGTAAGAATGTATCCCGCCTTAACTTCCTCATCGTCAAGTGCATAGCAGGCATCCATTTTGACTTTCCCATTGATGAGTTTTGCCATGCAAGTGGAACAAGCCCCGGCAGTGCAGGAGTAAGGCGGATCGTATTTGGCTTTCACAAGCGCATCCAAAATAGTTGCGCCTTCTGGTACGGGCATTTCAATTCGTGCGCCTTTGAGGTGAACGATTACCCGCTTTCCGCCGGAAGCACCTTCCGCAATATCGCCGGGCGTATGGGTGGCGTTTACAAAATACTCACTGTGAATTTGTTTGGCAGGTATTGCTCGCCCGAGTAAGCTTGCTTTTATGGAATCAGCCATGTCGCCCGGGCCACAAACGAAGTAAATGCAATCGGATTCGGGGCCGTGTGCCATATTATCGTCCAAAAAGGCATTTGCGATCCTTCCGGTGATTCGACCAATTTTCCCTTGCCAGTTCGTGGTGCTTTTTTTGAACACCCCAAAGAGGCCACCGCCAGTACTTTCCTTTCGGGGTTGGCTTATCACATGTTCTACATGGAGTTGGCCGACGTAGCGCTCAGAAAGGCGATCGAGTTCATCCCGAAAAATGATGCTTTCTTCGTTTCGGCTGCCATAGAGCAAAAAGATCGCGCTCATCGGTTCAGCCTCGAGGGTGGTTTTGATGATGGACATCAAAGGCGTGATACCACTACCAGCAGCAAAAAGGTAGTACGTGCGACGTTTATCCGGATTGAGTTCCGTAAAAAAACGGCCATCAGGAGCTGCAATTTCCAGCGTATCGCCCACCTTGGCCTGGTCGTGCAGAAAAGTGGATGCTTGGCCGCCAGACACTTTTTTTACCGTCACAGCCAAGCGATTTTCCAAGGGGCTGGATGACATTGAGTACGACCTGCGCAATTCTCGCCCGTCAAAATGAAAGCGGATTGTGAGGTATTGGCCTTGTTTATAGGTGAATAAATCGCGCAGTTCGTCAGGAATATCCAGTTCGATGGTGACGGTGTCTGGGGTTTCGGTGGTCTTGCTTTTTATCTTTAGTTCAAAAAAATCCATGTCGAGGAAAAGTAGAATCTTGTAATGGGGCCATTGCTTTTGGTGGTTGCTGCCCCAAAATATTCGGCAAAAATAAGCCGCCTTAACACGCCGAGTAGGGAATAGTTGAAATGAAAAAAGATAGAAAACGGAAAGCTTCGTGAAAACATCGAATATCCCAAACAACAACTATTACCTTAGCCCCTGAAAATCAGCACTTTTAACCTTCTAAATGACAAGAACAGTATGAAAAGCAATAGCGTTCTCACCTACGTCCTGTATGGCCTTTTGGGTTTGTTTATCCTCGCCGCTGGATACTACGCTTGCCAAAAACAAAAAGAGAAAAAAGAATTGGCAGCCCGAGAAGCCGCCGAACTCGAAGAAACCCTCCGCGATATGGGTTATGCCTCTGAGGATTCCATTGCGGCTTCAGGTAGCACTTACACCAGCAAAGATTCGTTGGCTAAGCCGAATACGAACACCAAACCAACGGTTTCCAAAACTGGTATAGAAAACGAAACGGCCACCAACACCAAGCCTGCTTCGCCCAGCACGAACAAACCTTCCTCAACCATAACCAAGCCTAAAACCACAGGCACTACCAAAGGCGCTTCTGCAGTAAAAGGCCCTGGAACGGGCCGCTGGGCTGTTCGGGCCGGCACTTTTACTTATAAGGAAGGGGCACGCCGCCGATTGGAAGAAGTGATCAGAGCGGGTTACCCCAACGCTGAAATCTCCAAAACAAAAGAAGGGTTGGAGGCTGTGATCGTCTATCGTTCAAATAACAAGAATGCTGCGATTCAGGTTGTTGATAAACTGGAGTTGAAAGGCATTGACGCGGCGGTTTTTGATCGGAACAAATAATTTGTGAAACAATTCAATTGCTTGAAACGGTTCTATGGCTCAATGCCGTAGAACCGTTTTTTTTACCACACCACAAATTCGGTTCTTCTGTTTCGCGCCCGGGATTCCGGGGTGTCGTTTGATTCGAGGGGTTTGCTTTCGCCAAAACCTTTGAAGCGAAGGCGTGCTGTCGCGATGTTTTTGCTGAGCAGATAATCTTGTACAGATTTGGCGCGGGCTTCGGAAAGGGTTTGGTTGAACGCATCGTCGCCCACATTGTCCGTGTGACCATTGATCTGAATTTTCAAATCCGGGCTTCCCAACAACAATTGTGCAAGGCGATCCAGTTCAACCATTGATTCGGATCGCAGCGCAGCGGAACCTGTTTCAAAAAAAACATTGCGAAGAATGATGGGGGTTGAGTTGGCAGTAGCAGGGCCAGTAGCACTCCCAATAGGTTGGAGTTCAATGTTCAGTAAAAAAGGTTTGTCGAATGTGGCACTTTCCACGAGGTTGAAATTGTCGGAAAAAAACAGAAACTTTTCTTTGCTCACATTCAACGCGTAATCTTTCCCGGCAGGTAGGCAAACGAGAAAGCTGCCGTCTGATTTTGTATTAGCGCTCACGAATATTTTTCCTGTTTTCAAGTCTGTAAACTCCACTTTAGCGGTTATTGGGTAGCCCGTTGCGGCGTTGGTCACTTTCGCTTTGGCGTAGGTGACGGGTTGTGGGCGTGCAAAGGCAGGAAGTTCAAAAGTGTAAATGTCAAGATCGCCTTTGCCTCCGGGTCGGTCGCTGGCAAAATAGGCTGTCCGTCCGTCTAGGCTCACGACCAGCATTCCCTCCTCCCCCTTTGTGTTGATCGGGTAGCCGAGGTTTTGAGGATTGCCCCATTTGCCATCGGGGTCGCGGCGGGCAAAGAAGATATCACTTCCGCCCATACCTGGCAGGCTGTCGGATGAGAAGTAGAGCGTCTGTCCGTCAGGATGAAAAAATGGCGTGTGGTCCTTGCCGGGGGTATTGATGTTAGGCCCCAGATTTTCGGGGCTACCCCATTTGCCATTAGGCTGGCGGATAGATTGCCAAAGATCCATGCTGCCGCGTGTGCCCGGGCGACTACTGGTGAAAATCA
The DNA here is from genome assembly GCA_016708875.1 of Lewinellaceae bacterium. GTDB lineage: Bacteria > Bacteroidota > Bacteroidia > Chitinophagales > Saprospiraceae > M3007. The sequence continues at coordinate 747,195 of JADJFA010000001.1, read as the reverse complement.
GGGTTTTATTGTCGGCGCCAATGCTCGGCTGTGCATCCCAGTCCGGCGAATTGATAACTGCGCTAAAGGGCACAGGTTTGGTCCAGCCGGTGCTTTTAAGTTGCGACCAATACAAATCGCAAGCCCCTTGAGAGCCATCTCCTTGGCGATTGCAGCCGGTGAAAACGAGCCAAGTACCATCGGGACTAATGGCTTGTGCGCCTTCATTGTCGGAGGTGTTCACCCCTTCGAGTGGCGTGGGTTTTTGCCACACGCCGTCCTTTCGTTCACTGCGGTAAAAATTTTCGTTGTCACCACCATCACGTCTTGTAAAAATCAAAAGTTCATCGTCGGCAGTGAGCGAAGGGAAGTACTCGCCCCATTTGGTGTTGATGGAGTCACCGACAGATTTTGGGTCGAAGGCGACAGGGTTTTTCACCGCTTCGGCAGCGAATTGCGCCGATTTCAACAACCTTTCGGCAGCGCGGCGATTTCGTTCGTTTTTCGGTTTACTGCGGAGGTAACTTGCTGCATGTGCGGCGCATTCGGCGTATTTGTCGAGTTCCCATTCCGTTTTTGCCAAAAACAAAAATGCCACAGGCGCGTAAGCGCTGTCCAAAGCGAGTGCTTCTTCAAAGTATTTTTTGGATTTGAAAAAATCGCGGAGTTCGGCGTAGTTATCGCCCAAGGCGAGTTTGGCGTCTATGAATTTTGGGTCGGCTTTCAACGCCTGTTCAAAATAACCTTGTGCTATGGCGGCTTGCCCACGATCCGCCTCGGCGATGCCTGCGTTGAATGCAGCGAGCGCTTTTTCCGAAGTGGTTTTGGTGGTTGTGTAGTTTTGAGCAATTGCCGCGAAATGACAACAAAGCAAGAAAATGACGAGGGTGAACGATCGCATGGGCCTGTTTTTGGGCAAAACGAATTTTATTGGGAAGTTGTTTTTAATGGGTGTCAACATTTCAATTTGCTGGTCAAGCAACTAATGCGGACATTTGGCAGTCAGGGCAAGACACACACTAAATCAACTATTTTTATGAAAAATCTTTTGCTTGCCTTTGGTTTTATCTTTTTGTCAACCCCTGCTTTTTCGCAATTTCATCTCGGCCTTTCTGCCGGGGCGAATATGTCGTTCTGGACCTGGGAAATAAAGTCTCTTTTTTGGGATATTGATTTTGAACCAGCCATGGGTTGGCGCGCTGCGGTTCTTGGAGAATGGCAAATGAACCCTATGCTCGGGTTTCGGGCCGAGTTTGGAACACAGGTGAAGGCGAATAAAATAAGCAGCCTCCTTCAATTCCCGGATATGACGACAGGCACGGCGACCGCCCGAGAGTATTTTCAATACTGGGAAGGAAGTGCGCTTGCTCAATTTTCTCCGGTGAAGAAATTCAGGCAGGTCTATATCTTGGCCGGAGGTACCGCTGGCCGGCTTGAAAAAGCCTGGAACAAATATTCGGGAACGGAAGGTGGAAAAGATTTTTCCAGCAAAAACTCCATTGACATAAAAGACCCCAATTGGAACCGCAACGCATTCGCAGCTGATTTTGGGCTGGGCGGAAATATTCCGTTGGGCGCAAACAGTAAAATTAAAGTCGAGGCGCGATATCAGTACAGCCTCTCCAACTTATCCAACAACGACAACGTAGATGCAAGCATTAGTCCGCTACTATTCAACGTGGGTTATATGCATCGTTTGTAATCGTTCACTTGGCAGAAGGAACACGGATCGCACGGATGAGACGCAGATTTATTTGTCATGTCCTAAAATCCGTGTCTCATCCGTGCGATCCGTGTTCTATTTGCCAAAATCTATCACAATGTATATGAAACATATCCTTTCCCGTCTCGCAGTTGTTTTTGTCTTTTCTGCCTTCGCTTTTGTGCTTCAGGCACAAACAGAAACACCGGCGACAACCCTCGACCAAACCCAGCCAAAGCCCAAAGGAATCACCGTCTCTGGGCCGGCAGGGGTGAATATTTCCGGACCTACCACCATCTGCAAAGGCGGCGAAACCATTCTCAAAGCCGAGGGTGATTACGAAAGCTTTGAGTGGAATACGGGTGTGCAAGATCGGTTCTTACGGGTACGGGAAGAAGGGACTTACGAAGTGACGGTGACCACCAAAGGAGGTTGCAGACTCACCACCTCTATTACGGTGCGCGTTATCCCGTGTACCTAGATAAATACCTACATAAAAAGATGCAATTCCCAGACCTGCCTGCCGACGAACCGGAATCCCCCGTTTCCTTTCATTTTGAAGATGTTACGTTTGATCTCCCCGACGAACAAATGCTGACGGATTGGTTGCTGAACGTAGCTGATTCGGAGGGCAAGGCGTTTGTGGAAGTCAACTACATTTTTGTTCCGACGAACGTCTCCGCGAGATGAATGTGGAATTCCTTGACCACGATTATTACACCGATGTCATCACCTTCCCGTATGCTGAAAATGCCGTTCATGGCGATGTTTTTATCAGCTCTGAACGGGTAGCAGACAATGCACAAACCTTGGGCGTCAGTTTCGAACATGAACTTTGTCGTGTGCTGGTGCATGGCGTGCTGCATTTGGCGGGTTACCTGGACAAAACCGAAACGGCTGAGCGCGTTATGCGCGAGCGCGAGGATTTTTATTTGAAAAGAATTTTCCCAACAGGCTCTTAGAAGGGAGGCAATGCTAAATTTGCAAAAATTAGCCATATAGGTTATAAGAATCTTTAGTACTAATAGAATACAGTTTTCTTTACTGCATTTATTGGTGAAATCTTCAAAAGAAACTTAACGACCTATGAACTTAAATCTACGCCTTCTCCTCTTTTTTCTCTTCTCAACAATCGTTTCCCTCTCAGCACAGTCCTGGCAAAAGTTAGGCGGGCCATTTGGAGGGGGAGGCATTGTTTATCCTGGAAAATCAGGATTCCTGTTGATGATATTGCCGTACAACGAACTTTACCGTTCTTCTGACGGTGGCGTCAATTGGCAAAAAATGCCTGCTACCCCCGCCAGTACCTGGACTTCTCCGCTGGTAGTAGGTGCTGATGGAAATCTGTATGCAGGCGAGGGCAGTAAAATATTCCGTTCTGAGGATAACGGCCAAAGTTGGACCCAAATCGGCAGCGTTTCACATAAAACCATTTATGCCCTTCCAAGCGGTGAAATATTGGTCGGGACGTATCAAGGCATCAAACGATCCATAGATAATGGCCAAACATGGGCCGTAGTTGCCAACAATATTCTCTTTGCCGAAAACTTTGCTTACAACCCGATTTCTGGTGATGTGTATACCTGGGAAGATTATGTTTCGAGCGGCAGTTTGGGCAAAGTTTGGCGCTCTGCAGACAATGGGCTAACATGGACGGTAATGCTGGAGTCGTTGGACTTAAAACCTTACCAGGTTGCTTTTTCGCCCACTGGGGGAATTTTTATTGGGGCAGAGGATTTCATTTGGCGCAGTTTAGATAATGGTGCGACCTGGACAAGCCTTGACGCAATTTTCCCAAACAGCTATCGAGATATTTCGGTGGCAGTAGGCCCAACGGGGCGACTTTTTGCCTTTGAGTGGTATGTGTCAAAATATTCTGACGACAATGGTAATACCTGGAATATACTTGAAGATTCTGGTCGAAATCCTTTAAGCGCATTAAGCAGCACTCCGGATGGAAAAGTTTTTGGCGTACGGAGTGCTGGCGGCCTTCAACGATCGGATGATAATGGGCTTAGCTGGCAATTTTCGGCCAATGGCATTTTAAGGTCTACTGTAACCAACCTGCAACACATAGACGGGACACATTTACTTGCCCTCACAGGTGACGGCCTTTTTTACAGCAAAGACAGCGGATCTTCCTGGGATTTGATTTGGGAAAAGGTGACAGAAGAGGTTACTAATTGGAGTGGTTTTCTGCTTCAAGTTGCCCCTGACGGCAGTTGGTATCTCTGGGATGGGTTCAATTTACTAAAATTTACGGATGAAGGCCAATCACACACAACACTTCAAGTACCTGGGGTGAACAATTCAAATTTTAATGGTTTTAAGGTTTCTCCAATTACTGGAACAGTCTTTTTGTCCTCGTGGAGCGAATTTTTAACCTCCTCAGACGGTGGCCAGTCCTGGTCTCAAACATCCAGCACTTTTTTTAATTATGAAGACCTGGTTATAATGCCGGATGGCAGCCTGATATATCATGATTCAGACGGCATTTATAAATCTTTGGATGAGGGCCAAACCTGGGCACAAATCTCCAATCGATATCTTTGGCCAGATCCTCCTGTGGTATCTTCCAATGGCACGATATATGGAATTGATGCTGGGAATCCGAGCTCTTTGTTTATCTCCCCGGATGGGGGCTTGACCTGGGATTCTATACCGATCGATTTCAGCACTTCGCTTTATTCGTTGATCGTCAACAATGTAGGCTTCATTTATGCTACGGACAACTTTGACAATGTGGTCTTGCGATCAGTGGATGGTGGGTATAGTTTCAATCCACTTCCATTAATTAATGGTGGAGAAAATTATATTTCAGGTATTTCACTCAACACCCCACAGTACCTTTTTAACTGTCTGGAAGGAGATGGTATTTATCGGACTGCAACACCAACCACCCAGGTAAAATTGCTTTCAGGGAGCACTTATCACGATTTGGATGGCGCCTGTACGCTTTCTGCAGCAGACTCGCTCTTGCGGGGAAGAATTGTAACAGCCACCAAAAACGGCCAAACTGTTTTTGGCTATTCTAATCCCGCAGGCCAATACCTCGTGCCTGTAAACGCAGGCGATTATCAAATTTCGGTCGTGCCGCCCAATGATTACTGGCAGAGCTGTGGTTCAAGCACGACTATCCCAAACAACAACACCATTGGAATAGTAGACTCTGCGGATGTGGGACTTCGCATTCTTACCGAATGCCCATACGCGGAGCTAGATGTGAGTGCCCCGTTCTTGCGCCGCTGTTTTGAGAGCCAGGTCTTTGTGTACTTCAGCAATAACGGAACCATCCCGGCGGTCAACGCAAGCCTGGAAATCACATTGGATTCGCTGCTTGATTTCAACAGCGCTTCCCTGCCTGTATCGGCACAAATTGGGCAGACCTATACCTTCCAGCTGGGCGATATTCCTGTAGGCGGTCATGGAAATATGAGCCTCAAAGTCACGCCTTCCTGCAATGCGGCACTGGGATATATTCATTGCCTGGAAGCCCATATTTACCCGGATGAACACTGCCCGCCAATCAGCGGGGCACATCTTGTAACTTCTGCCCTTTGTCTGGGAGATTCCGTTCAACTGCGCATTGACAATACAGGAGATGCTGATATGGGACAACCCTTGGATTGGTATGCATTTGATTTCAACGCCCCTTTTGGTACAGTTTCTATGGGTCAATTTCAGTTGGCTACGGGTGAACATTTTACGAAAAACATTGCGTCAGGGTATCAAAGACTAGATTTCTATGCAGACCAATCCGCGCAGTATCCCTATAATACAGTGTCGCACACGCAAATACAAGGTTGCGGAACAGCCGCTGGAGGAGCGCCGCTAAACATTATAAATGACGACGATGAAGGGCCTTTTGTGGACAAATTTTGTGTCCGAAACATTGGAGCTTTTGATCCCAATGACAAACAGGGATTCCCGGAGGGCCTTTCTGAGCACGGATATATTGAGCGCGAGCAAGGGCTGGAATACCTCATCAGGTTTCAAAACACAGGCACCGATACGGCTTTTAACGTCTCGATTCGTGACACCTTATCGGATTTGTTAGATCCGGCCTCTGTTCGTTTGGGCGCAACAAGTCATCCCTGTGTATTACAAATGACCCCCTCCGGCACTTTGATGCTAATATTTAAGCACATATTATTGCCTGATTCAAACATCAATGAGCCTGCCTCACATGGTTTTGCCCAGTTTACTGTCAGCCAAAAAAGTGGCAATGCGTTCGGTTCAAGCATCCGAAACCGCGCTGGCATTTATTTTGACTTCAATCCACCGGTGATTACCAACCAGACCTTGCACACCGTGGGTATTCCATTGGTAACCGGTACTGGACCAGAACCTGATCGCCTACTTGAATTGAGTTTTTCGCCGAACCCTTTTCACGAATCAACCCTTCTTACGATAAGCGATCAGGGACTTGATTCGCAGTCTTTCATTTTAGAATTGTTTGATACTTTGGGTAAAAAAGTTCGTTCAAGCACATTTTCGGGCACCCAGTTGCTTATTTCCCAAGATAGGCTTCCGAATGGGGCGTATCAATTTGTGCTGAAAACCGCTGAAGGTAAAATTTTGAGGAGCGGCACAATCGTGGCGCAGTAGGAATTTGGAAGCGCATGCAACGCCTTTAAATGTATGTGGTCTTTGCATCCAGTTCTTCACTAAAACATTTTTCTTATGTATCGTCTTTCCATCAAGCAATTCTCCCTTTTGCCTGTGCTCTTGCTTTTTATCAGCGCTAATATGCTGGCACAAGTGACGGCGCCCACGGCACCAACTTTCAACTTCAAGCACACTGAATTCTCTCGTTCGAATCCCTGCAAAGTCTTTATTGGCGTTGGCACCAGTACTGTGACTGAGGGATTGAAAGTGGATTACACAGTAGACAATACGCCCGCTACGCAGTACGGGGTATTGGCAGGAGACGTAATTCTTACGCTGGATGGCGTAGCTGTCCGTACGCAATCTGAACTTTTGCGCGAACGCAACAAACACCAACAGGGTGATGCATTTACCCTGACGATCCTTCGGGAAGGTGTGCAAAAAACCATCCAAGCCCGTTTCAAGGAATGCAGCGAAGCAGAACTCGAAGCAGCGCAGGAAAAAATGGAAAGCAATTTTGCGGAGATGGAAATACGAATGGAAGAAATGCAGACCCGCATTCAGGAGCAATTGAAAGGGCTTGAGATGGGAGAACGGACCATTCTGGGTGTATATGAAAACAAAGATGTCAATGAATCTGGCTTGGTAATCAGCAGTGTTGTGCCAGGCAAAGGCGCCGAAGCCGCAGGCTTGCAAGCAGGTGATATTGTGATTCAGGTGGATGGTAAAACGGTAACAGGGGGCGTCACTTTACGCGGTGCATTGGATAATCACAAACCTGGAGATCAGGTGAAAGTGGTTTATCTGCGCAATGGCCAAACCCTTGAAACGGCTACAATTTTGAGTGCAGACCGCCATTCTTTCACCCACAAAGTGGAACGCGATCCTTGTAAAGTTTTCATTGGTGTATATACCAGTAGTCATGCCTTTGAAGGTCGTGGCGCTCGGGTGGACGGAGTTATAGACGGCACACCTGCCAAAGAAAGCGGGGTGCAGCCCGGCGATATTATCATGGCGCTCAATGGCCAGGCAGTAAGCAGCCACCAGGAAATTGTCGGCGAACGCGATAAAAACAAACCGGGCGATGCCTTCAGCTTGACCGTTTTGCGCGATGGCGCCATGATAGAAATCAACGCAAAGTTCAAATCGTGCGAGACCCCCGGGGATGCCGCTGTCGAAGAAACCGTTGAAGTGCTTGAAGAAGACAGCAAATCTGAAGAAAGGGATATAAACAACAGCTTGAAATTGGAAGTTTTGGAAGCCTATCCAAGTCCAACTTTTGGCCCGTTAAATATCAATTTTGAGGCGGAAGCGGTGCCTACTACCGTGCGCATTCTGGATGTTACCGGCAAGACTGTGTACAACAAGGAACTTCCTCAGTTTGGCGGGTTCTTCAACGAGCAGGTCAATCTTTCCAACAACAAGGCGGGCAATTATGTGCTGAGCATTCAGCAGGGTAAGAAGGTGTTTACGAAGCAGGTTGTGTTGTTGCCGAGAGCGTAAGAGAAATGCTTTGGCAAATGACAAACCCGTCTTGTGGCATGATCACAGGACGGGTTTGTTTGTTTTATAAGTGATAAGCATTAGTTTGGAATGAAGCCACTAACTCTGAAAAAATAGATTTTCACGTTAAATTTTGTGCAAAAATATAAGTTGACTGTCAATTTTGCACAAAATTTAACACTTCATCACACAAACAAAGCCCGCTTAAGCTCTTCCACTTTCCCCAATGTCTGGATTCTGATTCCAAAACGCTTGGGATCAATACCCTTCATCCCATATTTGGAAACGTAAATTTCCTTGAAACCCAAGCGGTCGGCTTCGGCAATGCGCTGCTCCACGCACTGCACTGCCCGGATTTCGCCGGAAAGGCCCACTTCGCCCGCAAAACATACATTGGACTGAATGCTCACATCCATCAAACTCGAGATGAGCGAGACCACGATGGATAGGTCAATAGCCGGATCCTCCACGCGAATGCCGCCCGCCAGATTGAGGAACACATCATTCATGCTGAAAAAATAGCCGCAGCGTTTTTCCAACACGGCCAGCAGCATGGAGAGTCGGCGCATATCAAAGCCTGTAGCGGAACGCTGGGGGGTGCCAAATACGGCTTTCGACACAAGTGCTTGTGTTTCAATCAACATCGGCCGCATCCCTTCCATCGTAGCTGCAACGGAACAGCCTGAAAGTTCCTCATCTTTTTGACTCAACAATAGTTCTGAAGGGTTGCTCACTTCGCGCAATCCAGCTGCCTGCATCTCGTAAATCCCCATTTCGTCGGTACTGCCAAAGCGGTTTTTGAGTGTGCGAAGGATTCGATAGGTATTATGGCGATCGCCTTCAAATTGAAGCACGCAGTCTACGATGTGCTCCAGGAGTTTCGGCCCGGCGATGTCGCCTTCCTTGTTGATGTGGCCGACCAGAAAAATGGGCACATTGGTTTCTTTGGCAAAACGCAGGAATTCGCCTGTGCATTCGCGCACTTGCGCAATGCCGCCCGGCGCAGAATCGAGGTGCGGCGTACTCATGGTCTGGATAGAGTCCACGATCATCATCTGCGGCATGAGTTCCTGTGCTTGCTGTAAGATTTTGTTGGTGTTGGTCTCCGTCAGGATGTAGCACTCGCTCTTAAAATCACCCACACGGTCGGCGCGCATCTTGATTTGTTCTTCACTTTCTTCCCCGCTGACATACAACACTTTGGCGGGGATTTTCATGGCAATTTGGAGCAGCAGAGTGCTTTTCCCAATACCCGGCTGTCCGCCGATGAGCACCAGGGACCCGGGCACGATGCCTCCTCCAAGTACGCGATTGAGCTCCTGATCGGGCGTGGCAAGGCGTGGCGTTTTGCCCGTTTTAACCTGATCGAGCAGCACGGCTTTGGGCGATTCTGCCCGGCCGCCCATAGTGGGCGCCCAGGATTTTCGCTTTTCTTCTGCAACGGTTTCTTTTTGGATGAGTTCTTCCTGGAAGGTGTTCCACTCGTTGCATTGCGGGCATTTGCCCAGCCATTTGGGGGCGGAGGCGCCGCAGTTGGAGCAGAAGAAGATGGTGCGTGGTTTTGCCATGGGGCTGCTATTTTATATAGTTTGGCAAAAAAATATTCTCAAATTCAGATTTGTTATAGCTGTCCAAGGTTTCCACACGTATAATGATTGTCTGCAGGGTTATAAAAATGGAGTCAATTGCCCAAGTAGGACTGGCGGTGCGGATTCTATTTTTGAAATGTATTTGTGTTTCGTTTGAGTTTAATATATAGTACGCTATTTGCTAATCATTTAGAACTCCCAACCTATGTCAATAAAAAAGGTATTAAGCATGATGCATGGAATGCCAAAGTCCTTGGAGACAGTAGGTATTTTGGCCTTGCTTTTATTCCACTTCTCCTGAGTAACTATGGTAATGTTGTTATGGTATGCACAAGAGATTAAATAGGGGTCAGCATATTCAATATTTGTTGCATTCCAGTCAATTAGGTCAGGATAATCCTCTTGAAGTTGCCCGATGAAGGCTTGCTCTTCAGACATAGCCTGATACAAAGGAAACTGGGATACCCATTCAGCTAAAATAACAGAATGCCGCCATAATTCCCACTCGGTCTGTTTTACAAAAATTACTATCTCGTCTTTGGCCGCTTGTTCTAAGTTTTTCCAAAGGGATTTAAATACATCCCTGCTGAACTGTTGTTGAATGTCAATCAACACTGAGGTATCCATCACATAACGATAAGGTTTCTCAAAAGGAATTTCAACTTGGTTCATAGGCGATTAGGTAAGTTTTCAAGCATTTTTGGGAACTGTTCTGCTTTCAATCCTAAATACCTGTATGCATCCAATTGACTCATTGAACCTTCCGAAAGCATCCCCAATACCTTGCTTATATAGGTTATTCCTTTTTCGCTTACCACTCTTTTATGTGCAGGTTGCACCATTATAGGCTTGCCAGACTCTAAATTCTTTCGCTGTTCCTCTTCTTTTTTTTCACGAAAAGCCTCATCCCAAATCTTTTTTTTACTACCATAAAAGTAGAAGTTGCTAAGCCATGATGTACTAAGCGACGAAGTACAACCTCTTTGCTTGTCTTGAAAATGGAAGCCAACCGCGTTAGTTGGCTTTCTGTCCAAGCATCCTTTTCAAGATTAAATGATTGAGCCAAAGGAAGGAAGTGTTTTTCAGGCAATAAAAACTCCCCCGAAAAATTATTACAAAATTTTTCTAGATGGATGTACTCACGTCTAATTACTCCCCCTTTAAAATTGGTGAGCATACTACTCACTTTGAGAAGTAAATGACAGGTTTCATGAACTAAAGTAAAAATCCTTCCTGATTGTGAATCGTGCGAATTCAGGATTATTATTGAAGGGTCTCCAAATATTGCAAATCCCCTTGCCTCTTCTATCGGAAAACCTAATTGAAATACTCCAATGCCACTTTCTTCAAGTTTGACACGTAACGATTTAAACGCAGAGGAATGGTCTTTCCATGCTTTTTGTTCTTCTATTTCCAACCCTAGAAAAGACCGAAACTCCAGTGCGGTTTCTTGGACGGGTCGATTTATATCCAATTTAAAATCGCCAAGAATAAATGGTGCTGGTTTTGCCTCCAAGATTTCCCTCTGAAGGTTTTGCAAGTGTTTAGCTTGACGAATTGCTAGGCGAGTCTCAGGAGAAATCTGTTCTATCCTGCTACTCAACAAAGTTCTAAATTCAATTGATAGTGGGTTTTCTGGCGGTAAAGTCTTCCTAAAAAATACTGCTGATGGGCGTTTATATACATCCAAGGCCAATTTTTGTAACTGTGAAAAGGTAGGCCAATTTTGGCCAGATTCCCACTCCCCCAACCGTTCAATTGTAACCCCAATCTTTTTTGCAGCGGTTTCCACATCAAATCCTCTGCTCTCCCGAGCCCAAACGAGGAGCGCAGGTGTAACATAAGCTAATTTAGATGTGGAGCGTTTCATGAAACAAAATTATAGAAGTTTTTATAACAGCATCCGGTTTCTTTCAATTCACCCCACACTCCACCCCCAACACCTCCATCGCCGCAATAAACTCATTCCCCACCGTCACTTTTTTGGCCATGGAAGTAAATGGCAACTTCTCTTTGTTTTGATAATCAATGAGTTCCATGCGCAAGGTGTGCTTGCCTTTGTGAACAGTGCATAGTTTTTCAATCTGCTCAATGAACTCGGCAGAGATTTTTTCCACCGGAATTTTGAGCGTCACGGACTGCGTTTTTTCCTCGCCGATGGTTTCCAAAAGCCGTACGTTTTGCACCCGGAATTCCATTTCGTCGGAGTTGTAGCGCTGTTTGTACTCGCCCTCTACATACACCGTCGTGCCTTCCTCAAAAAATGATTTGAACTTGGCGTAACTCTCCGAAAACATGGTGATTTCAAGCGAACCAGTATAGTCTTGCAAAGTGAAACGCCCCCAGCCCGTGCCTTTTGGCTGATACGGTGTTCGGCTTTGAGCACAAAACCCGCGACGTTGACTTTGCGGCCTTTGAAATTATCCACGTTGGAAAGTGGTGTGGCAAAGTTTTCCCACTCGTAGCGGAAATCATCAAGTGGGTGACCGCTGAGGTAAATGCCGATTACATCTCGCTCTTTTTGGAGTTTGAAAATCAGGTTCCAATCTTCTGCTTTGGGCACTTTTGGTTCGGGAATGCTGACAGAGTCAGAGAGGTCGCCAAAGAGCGAATTGACCGACAAGACCTTGTCTTCCTGATGTGCTGAGCCGTATTTCAGGAGGTTTTCGATAAAGGTTTCGTGTTTTTCTGTTGGGGTAAAAAACACGCCTCGTGAGAGGCCAAAACTGTCGAAAGCCCCGGCGTACACGAGGTTTTCCATTACCCGTTTGTTCACCACGCGAAGGCTTACGCGGCGCATGAAATCATAAATATCCTTGAACGGGCCACCTTTTTTTCGCTCTGCAATCATGACTTCTACAGCGGCTTCGCCCACACCTTTAACGGCCCCCATCCCGTAGCGGATGTCGCCTTTTTTATTGACCGAAAAATTCACGATGGATTCGTTCACATCGGGGCTTTTCACGGCTAAGCCCATGCGTTTGCACTCTTCGAGGAAGAAGGTGATTTTTTCAATATTGCTTTGAGAGTGAGTCAACACCGCCGCCATGTATTCAGAGGGGTAGTGTGCTTTCAGATAGGCAGTCTGATAGGCCACCAAAGCGTAACAGGTCGAGTGCGACTTATTAAAAGCGTACATGGCGAAGGCCTCCCAGTCGGTCCAGACTTTTTCGAGGATCTTGGCCTCGTGGTTGCGCGCCGTTCCGCCTTCGATGAACTGGCTTTTCATCTTGTCTAGCACCGCCTTTTGCTTTTTACCCATGGCTTTCCGCAACACGTCGGCGTCGCCCTTGGAAAAGCCCGCGAGTTTTTGGGAAAGCAACATAATCTGCTCCTGGTAGACTGAAATTCCGAAGGTATCCTTCAAGTATTCCTCCATATCCGCCAAATCATACGTCACCGCCTGCCGCCCATGTTTCCGGGCAATAAAGTCGGGGATGTACTCCAACGGCCCCGGACGATACAGCGCGTTCATGGCAATAAGGTCGTCAAATTTGTCGGGTTTGAGGTCGCGTAGGTACTTCTGCATCCCGGCACTTTCAAACTGGAATGTACCGTTGGTTTCGCCCCTTTGATAGAGTTCGTAGGTTTTTTTATCGTCGAGCGGGATGTCGTCAATGTTGATTTTAACCCCGTGGTTTTGTTCGATGAGGATAAGTGCGTCGCGAATAATGGTGAGGGTTTTGAGGCCCAAAAAGTCCATTTTGATAACTCCTGCATCCTCGATGGTATTTCCTTCATACTGCGTGATGAGGAGTTCGGTTTCTTTAGAGGTGTAGACCGGAATGATTTCCGTCAAATCTTTTGGCGCGATGATGATGCCCGCCGCGTGGATGCCCGTATTCCTAACGGAGCCTTCAAGAATCATGGCTTCTTTCAAAACCATGCCTTCGGGCGTGTTGACGGCGGCCAAATGTTCGCGTAGTTTTTTTGCATTTTCGATGTCTTCAGAACCCAGGTTTTCTTTTTCTGCCAGAGAACCCTCACCAGAGAAAGGCGCGGTTAGCACTCGTTTTAGGGAAGTACCGGGCTTGTCGGGGACGAGTTTGGCAAGTGCATTCGCTTGGTCGAGCGGCAAATCGAGCACACGAGAAACGTCTTTGATAGACATCTTAGCGGCCATCGTACCGTACGTCACAATCTGTGCAACTTGCTGTTTTCCATACTTTTCTACCACATAATCAATGACCTTTTGTCGGCCTTCATCGTCGAAGTCCGTGTCAATATCGGGCATGGATTTGCGGTCAGGATTCAGGAATCGTTCGAACAGCAACTGGTATTTAATCGGATCAATGTTCGTGATGCCGATACAATACGCCACCGCGCTGCCCGCCGCTGATCCACGTCCTGGGCCGATGAACACACCGATGTCTTTGCCGTGGTTGATAAAGTCTGCCACAATGAGGAAGTACCCCGCGAAGCCCATGGTCTTGACCGTGTGCAACTCAAAATTGAGGCGGTCTTCTACTTCGGGTGTGATTTCCCGGTACTTTTTTCGGGCGCCCTCGAAGGTTAGGTGGCGCAGGTAATCGTCCTGCGTTTGGAATTCCTGCGGCACTATGAAATTGGGCAGCAGAATATCCTTTTTCAGTTTCAAATGCTCGCACTTGTCCACGATTTCCATGGTGTTGTCCAGGGACTGTGGCACGTCTTTGAACAAGGCTCCCATCTCCGCCTGCGTTTTGAAATAAAACTGGTCGTTCCAAAAAGCGAACCGCCCTCCTTTCATCACGGTGCCTTCTTCCACGAATTCGCGAATGGCGGGCGTGGCCTGTTTCTCCCCGGTGTTGACACAAAGCAGGATGTCATGCGCGTTGGAGTCCTTCTGATCCACATAATGCGAGTCGTTAGTACAGATGACTTTCACCTTGTATTCCTCGGCCCAGCGGAGTAAAACCTCGTTGACGCGGTCTTGCTCGGCCATTTGATGTCGTTGAATCTCAATGTAATAGTCCTCCCCAAAGATGTCTAGCCACCATTCAAATTCTTTTTTGGCCTCCGATTCGTCCTTCCTCAAAATGGCTTGTGGCACCATAGCGCCGATGCAGCAGGTGGTAGCAATCAGCCCTTCGTGGTATTGCAAAATCAGCTCCTTGTCAATACGCGGGTACTTGCCGTAAAGTCCCTGGATATAGCCCAGCGAGCAGAGTTTTACCAGGTTTTTATAGCCTTCCGGGTTTTTGGCAAGAAAGAGTTGGTGGAAGCGGCGGTCTTTGTCCTCCTTGGTAAATGTGCGCCGATGCCGGTCCGTCACGACATAAAACTCGCAGCCTACGATGGGTTTTATGCCCTCATGTTTGGCGGCTTCGGCCACAAATTGGAACACCCCAAACATATTGCCGTGGTCGGTGATGGCCAGGGCTTTCATGCCATCGGCAGCGGCTTTTTTGAACAGGCCGGGGATGGAAGCTGCTCCGTCGAGGAGGGAGTATTGGGTGTGGCAGTGGAGGTGGGCGAAGTTTGGCATGGTTTGTTTTTTTCTGCAAAATGCGTTACCTTTGTAACGGTTTTAAACCGAAAGAATCGCGGGCGCCTGAGGGGGCCCACTACTAGGAAGGAGGCTCTGGGTTACGCCCATCCTCCTTTATTTTTTGATAAAACCTTCCAATGAATAGTCGGCTAATAACTTCTTCACGACTCATTTCCACCAATCTGCCATCCTGAAACAAAATACCAATCTTTGCAATCCGGCCATCTTTGTCAAACTTGACAGCATTGTAGATTCCAAGCGTGATGTTTTCAATGTTGTAAAGCATATTGACGAAGCAGATGATATTGGTTGATTGAGTTTTACCTTTTCGAAGCGCGTTTTGGACAGCATTTTTCAAGTTTGAGGCTTGGATGGTTTTAAACTCCCATTCTGCTCCATTTCTCAAGGCATCGGGTGACGGCCTTCCTTCCATATTTGGCAGCAGCACTACTGAGTCGCCCAATTCTGCTAGCATTCGCCCGATTCGTTTGTTTTCTTCCCATTCGTTTTGCCCGTGATCCGGGTGTATTACCAAGTAGCCGCCTGTCAAATCGTGAAAGATGACCTTGACATAACCGAGAGTGGCGTAGGATTCATATTCGAGGCGGGCGGTGTCCATTCTTTTTGGTTATTCGGGGTAGCCGAGGCGTTTTAGGTTTTCTTTTGCAACAGAAAGCCCGCAGGTGAGATTTCAGTTCCAGCAGCGCAGGCAGGTCTTCGCGAGCGTAGATGATAAAAAGTTTGAGTTGCGGGAGGTGGGCATTGGCAAGGTGTTTGCTCGCACAAATATAAAACAATCCGTTTCAACTTAGTCGGTTTTTGCAAAACTTCCTGACAAAAAACTAATTCAAAAACCTCACCCCATACCCCTCCCCCTTCGCTTCCAAATACTGCTTCGCCGTATCCCTTACCGTCTGCTCCATCGTCAAATACTCAAACCCAAATACTGAGCGCGATTTCTCGTTCCCGTAGGTGTAGGTCGTCACGCTGGCGCGGGCACTTTCCTTGGTAGCTAGCGGCGTGGTGCCGAGGATTTTTTCTTTCAACCATTCCACCCGCCAGGCCACTTCAGCCAAAAACGGCCCGACCGTGATGGGCGGCGGAGGAACCCCTAACTCCTTGGCAATCATACCAAAAAACTGTCGGTGCGAGAGGTTCTCGCTGTTCAAAATGTATCGCTCGCCGGAAATATCACTTTCCAGAAGAAGTACCATGAACCGCACCACATCACGGATATCTACAAAGCCTGAGCCTCCGTTTGGGCAAAACTTCAGGCCCTCATCAATTTTTCTGAAAAAGCCTGCCATGCCCTCATCCCAGTACTGGCTACCAACGATGACCGAGGGGCTTACAATTGCGGCGGGAAGCCCTTCGGCAACACCTCGTTGCACTTCCATTTCGGCCCCGTACTTGCTGAGGGCGTAACGGCTATTGGCCTTGCTTTCTACCCATTTGCAGGATTCATCCAGATGCGGACGGTTGGCGGCACGGCCCAGCGCGGCGATGCTACTTACATGTACGAGTTTTTTTACGCCAAAATCAAGACAGAGGTTAACGATGTTTTTCGTTCCTTCTACGTTGATTTTCAACATTTTGTCGCCGTCTTTTGGGTGAAAAGAAACGACTGCGGCACAGTGGCATACATGGGTCACGCCTTCAAAAGCGTCTTCCAGTGCGCCTAAATCCGTTATATCGGCTTCGGCCCATTGGACTTTATCGGCCACGTCTTCGATCAAGGCCAGGTTGCTCGATTTGCGCCGCAATGCACGGACTTTGTAGCCTTTTTTCAACAGCAATCGAACCAGATAGGAGCCTACGAAGCCCGTAGCACCAGTGACCAAAACGAGGGCATCTTTCTGCATCAAAATTTATTTTTTGAAGGTTTGGGTATATTCTGCCACGGCTTGAATTTCCTCCGGGCTAAGGATGGTACCGAACGGCGTCATGAGTTTTTTGCCATTGGTAATGATATTGATGCGTTCTTCGAGCGTGAGAATGCTTTGTCTCAAGTCTTTTGCGCCATTGATACCAAGGGTACCATCGGAACCGTGACACAAGACACATTTTTGCCGAAAAATGGCCATACCATCCGGGGTAGCTTTGGTGGTATCGGTTTGTTTGGCGACCGCAGCGCGACGGGCGGCTTCTTCATCTGTCAGCCCGCAAGCCATGGAAAAAAGCAGAATGCCCCATAGGAGTCTGGAAAAAATATTGGACATGATCATGTTTTGGAACGTTGCTGTTCAGCCTGAAAATGGTAGAGTTTGCCTAAAAATCAGGCAAAGATGAGGCAGCTTTCTGGCTTTGGGCCAAAATTTGCCCGGAGTATTTTTGAGGGAACATTCAATAGAATATTTTAAAATTAGTCATTTACGAGCAAAAAATAAAAATTTACTCTTGACAAGCGGATGGAATACGGTTACATTTGCTCCCCTGAATGTTCCAGCACTTAATGCTGATACAAGATATTAACTGAGTTTTACTTAGTGTTTGTTCATAGTGTTTGTTTTTTGTTTTGTCCCTGTTGAGTAGCAATATTTGACAGGGTTTTTTATGTCTGGTAGGTTGCCACGAATTGCACTAATTTTCACGAAAGGGTATTGCTTAGATAGTATTCGTGAAAATTAGTACAATTCGTGACGACCTCAACAGGCGGTTTTAGTTAAAATTTTTCCCAATTTGATTTTTTTTCATTTTTGGCACACGTTTGGCTAACAGTCTATTGCTTCATACAATAGAAACGGTTTAGTGAAAAAGCCCAAGGCAAACGTGCCTTGGGCTTTCTTTTTACAAAGTGTGGCACACCTTCAAGGTGTGCCGCACTTGTACTGAATGGAAGGGTTGCTCAGCGCAGCATAGTCAGACTACCAGCCCTTACTTTTTCCACACCATCGCATTTGTAGCGCAAACGATAAAGGAAAACCCCTGGGTTGGTAGGTTTTCCGTTGGAGGTTCCATCCCAGGTTTCAAACGGCGTGGTAGCGGCAAACACCCGCCCACCCCAGCGGTCGAAAATCTCGAAGGAGATAAATTCGTCTACAGCAAAAGGATTGCTGATGCCAAATTCGTCATTAATGTTGGGGGTTTCGCTTGGGGTAAAAGCATTGGGTATGAAAACCTGGTTGCAGTCCAAGGTAGAAGGGTCAATAACCGTCACATAGACCGTATCCTGAGCGATACAATCGTCGGCATAGGTGAACGTGAGCGTGTAAGTCGTCGTCACGGTCGGCGTAATCAAAGGTTCCGCCACCGTGGGATTGTCTACACCAGCCAGAGGTGACCAGGTGTATTGACCTACGCAGTATTGTGAAACCGATGGTTGAAAAGTATTTCCAAGGTAAACAAGGGTGTCGCGTGTCAGAATTTGGTCGGCGCGGAGGTTGTATTTTTTTAGGGCTTCTTCGTCGAGAGCCTTGCTGTGAAAGCGTAATTCGTCAAAAACGGCTTTTAATTCCAGATCAAGTGGACAAACTGGATCGCCGATGACCAGTGGGGTTGTATTGGTTAAGTCAATCCTTGCCGCGGAGGTTCGCGAATCCTGCCAGATACCATTCACATAAATTGAAAAAGTTGTGTTGCTACGCGTAATAGCGATGAATTGCCAGCAAGCATTTGGATCTAAATCAGCTGTGACGGTGGCAAGCAAGGTATCATTTTCGCTAATTCCGGCACTAATGCGCCCAAATTTGTCATTATAACGCACCCAAAAAGCATTTTGTAAATTGCAGGAATCTTGTTTTGCCATTACGAGTTGTGAGGCATTCTGAAGGCTGCTTTGCGGGGTAGGACGGAAATAGAAGCTGACCGTGAAATCACTGGTGCTGAACACATCCGCAAATGGTCCCACCAAATTGATGGCGTCATTATCGTCGAAGAAATACATGGCGGAATCCCGGAGGCCACAGGTGCAACCAATACCACCTTTGAGCGCGCCACTTGATCCATTGCCGCTATCATCAATGCCTTTACAGTTGTCAAAAGAGAAATATGCTTCCAATTTGTCCGACTGGGCAAAAGAAGCGGTAGAAAAGAAAAACAGAGAGAGAAGAAAAAAGAATCGCATCCGAGAATCGAGTTTTGGAAAAGTTGAAATCGTTGAGGTGTTGAGATTGTTGCAGAAAACGCAGCCAGGCTCAGGAAAGTGTTTTCGACATCATTGAAATGGCTTCCAGCCATAAAGCGACGTTTTTATCGTCCGAGCATTCCACCCATGTCACCCATTCCAGGCGGCATCATACCTTGCAGGAGTTTGTTGGTTTCGAGCGCAGCTTTTTTCTTGGCTGCCTCCAACGCTTCGTTTACTGCCACCAACACCAGGTCCTCCACTTGCTCCAAATCATTCATATCCAATTTGGCGGCATCAATCTTGATGTTTTCGATGTGAAGGTCGCAACCAGCTTTTACCATTACTGCGCCATCGCCAGCGTCCGCTTCCACAAATGTCTCAGCCAGTTTTTGTTGCAATTCTTCCTGCTGCTTTTGGAGATTTCCGAGTAGGTTGTCAAACATGATATGAAGTGATGAAGTGATACCCTCCTTCGCCTTAGGCTACGGCGGGTAAAAGTGATGAAGTGATTTGCACCCAACATGGCTTAAAATCACCTTTTTATAAACTAAAAAGCCGGCAAATTGAAATCTGTGAGCCCACATCACTTTATCACTTTTACCCGCCGTAGCCTAAGGCGAAGGAGGGTATCGCTCCATCACTTCATTCAAATGCCGTCCGTTATAGCTTCTTTGCTGATTTTACGGATCATACCACGCAAAACTGCGCTTGCCCCAACTTCCACAAACTCGGTGATGCCATCGGCAATCATATTTTCTATTGTTTTGGTCCAACGAACCGGGGCAGTAAGTTGTGCTACCAGGTTTTTGCGGATTTCTTCGGGGTCAATCACCGGCTTGGCATGTACGTTTTGATAAACCGGGCAGATGGGTTTTGAAAATTTAGCCGCAATGATGGCCTGCTCCAGCTCGTCTTGTGCAGGCTTCATCAATGGGGAATGAAATGCGCCCCCAACAGGCAACACCAGTACGCGCTTGGCGCCCAGTGCCGTCAGTTTTTCTACTGCCATTTCGATGCCTTTGCGTGAGCCGGAAATGACCAATTGGCCGGGAGAATTATAATTAGCCGCCACAACTATTTCATTTTCAATGCTCTGACACACCTTTTCCACGGCTTCATCTTCCATTCCCAGCACGGCAGCCATGGTGCTATCTACCAATTCGCAAGCTTTTTGCATGGCGGCTGCTCGTTTGTCCACGAGCAAAAGCGCCTCCTCAAAAGACAAAGCGCCCACCGCACAAAGTGCCGTGATTTCTCCCAAGGAGTGTCCAGCCACCGCAGAAGGTTGAAAAGCCGAGCCAGCCACCTTCGCTCGCACAATACTTTCCAGAAACACCGCAGGCTGTGTCACATTGGTCTGCGTCAAGTCCTCTTTTGACCCTCCAAACATTACATCACTGAGGCGCCAGCCAAGTATAGCGTTTGCCTGCTCATATAGTTCATTTGCTTGGGTATTGCTCTCGTAGAGTTCTTTACCCATGCCTTCTGCCTGAGAACCCTGACCAGGGAAAACGTATGCTTTCATGTGTGAAATATTTGCTTCGGATTGTTCAAACTGACACAGCGCAGTTTCTTTATAAATATTAACCCGCCGATTTTGGGCAGCAAAAGTAGTAAAAGGGTAAAACCTTCGCAGCAGAAACCTTTAGAGCTCGGCAACCATTGCTACTTTTGCCCTCTCTTTAGGGACATTGCCCCAAACATTTTGGCAGATTTGATTGAAACACGCATTTGGATTCGAATCAACAAAGTAAACATATCCCCGTATCCGCAGCATAATGGCCCAATACTTCGATTTACAAGCCCTCAACCAGCAAATCCATCTTGAAAGCGGATTTGTGGAACAACTGAAAGCCGAGACCTCCAAAGTCATTGTTGGCCAAGAGCAAATGCTCGAAAAACTACTCATTGGGCTTTTAACCAAAGGCCACATCCTGCTTGAAGGGATGCCTGGATTGGCTAAAACGCTGGCCATCAGAACATTGGCACAAGCGGTGGACGCCCGGTTCAGCCGAATCCAGTTCACACCAGACCTGCTGCCAGCAGATGTGTTGGGTACTATGATCTACAACCCCGCTCGCTCGGAATTTACCGTCAGAAAAGGACCTGTGTTCTCCAATTTTGTGCTAGCCGATGAAATCAACCGGGCGCCCGCAAAAGTGCAAAGCGCATTGCTCGAAGCAATGCAAGAGCGGCAGGTCACCATTGGATCCGAAACCTTTCCATTAGACGACCCATTCCTTGTGCTCGCCACTCAAAATCCTATTGAGCAAGAAGGCACCTACCCGCTTCCGGAGGCTCAAGCAGACCGTTTTTTGTTGAAAGTCAAAATCGGCTACCCAACCAAAGAGGAAGAGCGAGACATAGTGCGCCGCAACCTTTCGGGCGAACAGCCTCGTGTTAATAAAGTGCTGGACACAGCCACCTTACTCCGGGCCCGTGAGCTGATGCATTGCATTTATATGGACGAAAAAATAGAGCAATACATCCTGGATATCGTTTTTGCCACACGTCAACCAAGCCAATTCGGACTAAATAATCTGGCTCCGCTTATCCAATATGGCGGTTCGCCAAGGGCTAGCATTGCGCTGGCGCAGGCATCCCGTGCAACTGCTTTTTTGCGTCGCAGGGGTTATGTGGTCCCCGAGGATGTCCGTTACGTTTGCGCCGACGCATTGCGGCATCGCATCGGACTTACCTACGAGGCAGAAGCAGAAGGGCTGACCACAGAAGACATTGTGACACGGGTGCTCAATGCCGTAGAAGTGCCATAAATGAAATTTACAAATCCGAGTCTTCAAAACAGACGCTACATTTGTCCACTTAACCTATAAGTGAGAAAGCCACCATGTCAGAAATCGCCAATTTTATAGAACAGACCATCCTGAAGCCCGACACCAGCTTAGCCGACGTACGTCGGGTTTGCGAAGAAGCCAAAAAGCATGGCTTTGCAGGGGTGTGTATCCCGCCGTATTTTGCTCGCGAAGCCCGGCGAATCATGGACGACATTCATCCCAGAACCAGAATAGTGACGGTGGTCGGCTTCCCCATGGGTTACTCCGCAATTGCGGCTAAAAGCGAAGAAATCAAACGCGCCACCGAGGATGGGGCGGACGAAATTGATGCCGTAATCAATATTGCTGCTATTAAATGCGCGCATTGGAACCATGTAGGCAATGATATTGAAGCACTTGCCCTTGCTACCAATATGCGTGGCCGCACGCTTAAGCTTATTCTAGAATGTGGGTTATTAACGGATGATGAAATTCGCCGGGTCTGCGATCTCGCCGCTACTTCTCGTGTTGGATGGCTCAAAACGGGTACGGGTTTCCATGGCCATCCCGCAACGCCTGATATGGTACGTACGCTTCGGGCTATTGCGCCGGCCAGTATCAAAATCAAAGCGGCCGGGGGCATCCGCAACCTGGCTGATGCCCAGGCCTTAATTGATGCTGGCGCCGACCGAATTGGCACTTCTGCGGGTGTCGAGATTGTTGAAGCATCCAAGTAATTTTGCTCAGCGAAAAAAATTTGGACGAAAAAACATTCTTACTTACTTTCGTCCACAACTAATCCTTTGTGTGCGATGACTACCAATTCCATGATCAAAAGCGGGCAACTCTTGGTGGCAGAGCCATTTATGCTCGACCCATATTTCCGCCGCGCTGTAATATTACTTTGCGAACATCATGAAGAGGGGAGCGTTGGCTTCATCCTGAATAAAAAGACAGATATGAAGGTGAACGACCTCATCAACACCTTCCCAGCGTTTGAATCGGAGGTGTTTTATGGCGGGCCAGTGCAAACCGATACGCTACATTATGTGCATAATGTGGGCGATTTGCTGGAAGATAGCATCCAACTTACGGATGGCGTCTGGTGGGGTGGTGATTTTGACAGCCTCAAGTTTTTGATTACCAGTGGTTTAATAGAACCTGATAATATCCGATTCTTTGTGGGTTACGCAGGCTGGTCGGGCGGGCAGCTCGAAGAGGAAATGGAAATTGGTTCCTGGGTGACCGCCCACATGCACGCCAACTACCTTTTCAAATCAAAACCCTCCAACCTCTGGAGTCAGGTGATGTACAACAAAGGCAACCGTTTTGAGATCATAGCCGATATCCCCGAGTATGTAAGCTGGAATTGAGAAGCAGTGGCAGTTTGCAGTAGCAGCGGGCAGGGCTGCCAAGCTTGGGTGTCGTGCCTACTGCTACTGCCTACTGCTACTGCAAATTGCCACTGCTAACTGATTTGTCCGCGTCCGACTATTTTACCCAATCAAAAAGGGAAAGGATTTTCGGCGAAAACTACCTTTGCGCGAATATCCTTCCTTCTTGCATGAAAAGACTTACACTCGCGCTTTCGTTTTCCGCTCTATGTTTTTCGGGTTTTGCCCAAAACAACTCCCATATAACAGGAAGCCTTCAAGCCAACGGCAATTTTTTCTTTGCCGCTGATTCGGTGCTGGGCACAGCCGGAATCCCGCAATACGACAACCAGAAATTTGGCGCAGAAACCTGGCTTTCGCTCAATTATTCACACAACGGTTTTGACGCAGGGCTGCGTTTTGACATGTTCAACAACTCCAACTTGTTGAATCCCAGCGCATCGTATTCTGATGTTGGCATTGGGCGCTGGTATGTGCACAAAAAGATTGATAAGTTTGACATATCAGGGGGCTACCTCTACGACCAAATTGGGTCGGGCATTATATATCGCGCTTACGAGGAACGCGCGCTCATGATTGATAATGCGTTGTTTGGCGCTCAAGTGGGATATCAAATCAATGATGATTGGAAAGTACGGGCTTTTACGGGGCGGCAAAAGCAACAATTTGATCGCTATGGAACCATCCTCAGAGGAGGGGTTATCGAGGGTTTTATTAAACCTGATTCCACCAAAAATTTCGCCTTCGCACCTGGAGCAGGCATTGTTGGCCGAACCTATACGGATGAAACAATCAACAGTGCCCGGTTTGAAGTTGCAGGCTATTTTAAGGATGAACAGATTGATTTACAGTACAATACCTACGCAGCCACCATTTTCAATACAATGACAGCAGGTGATTTCACCTGGTATTTTGAGGCAGCTGGCAAAACAAAAGATGTAATCAATGACCTTACTGCCCCCCGCTCTATTTTGAATGGTAACGAAATTGATACGACCCTGGGGAAACTTGTAAATCGCACAGGTTATACTTTCTATTCGAGCCTTGCCTATTCAAAAAAAGGTTTCGGTATAACACTCGAAGCAAAACGAACCAAGGATTTTTCATTCCGGCAAAACCCCAATGCCTTGTTCGTTCAGGGGGCAATCAATTTCTTGCCTCCCATGGCAAAACAAAACACCTACAGGCTTACCACCCGATTTGCGCCCGCTACACAGGAACTGGGTGAACAGGCACTGCAACTGGACGTGCGCTATAAACTGAACAAAAAACTTTCTGTGGGCCTCAACTTTTCGGACATCCAGTTTTTGGATGGAACCGAGCTTTACCGCGAGATCACACCCGAATTTACCTACAAACAAAAGCGCAAGTGGCAACTCATAGGTGGCCTACAGATATTGAAATACAATATTTTTGTTTATCAGGGGAAAGACACTTATGTAAATGCCCTCACGCCCTATGCTGAATTTTTGTATAAATTTAGTCCGCGAAAATCCATCCGCGTGGAAGCACAATACCTCGCCACGGAGGATGAATTTGGTTCCTGGGTGAATGGCCTGGTGGAGGTTGGGCTAGCCCCCCATTGGATTTTTTATGCTTCAGACATGTACAAATTGGAGCATGGAACACTGGATCCAAGCCTCTCGGCCGAAAAAGCGAAAGAGAAAACCAAGTATGACAACGCACATTTTCCCTCATTGGGCGTCGTATATTCGCGGAAATCCAACCGGGTGTCGCTGGCATACGTCAAGCAAGTAGAAGGCATCAATTGCGCGGGGGGGATTTGCCGCTATGAGCCTGCTTTTCATGGAGCCAGACTTACCGTGAATTCTTCGTTTTAACCTTTCTTTTCTTCAAATGCACTAAATTCAATTTTTGCTATGAAAAATATCCTGTATTGCTTCAGCCTTGCAGCCCTGATGTTCATAACCGCCTGCAAAGAACAGCCCATTATTATTCCAGACCCCAACCTCAACGTGACCGGGCGAACTGTTCTGGTGGAAGAAATAACGGGGGTGCGTTGCACAAACTGCCCCACTGGCACTCAGACACTTGTAGCCCTGCAGCAACAATATGGCGCTGACAGATTGGTAGTTGTTTCCATCCATGCTGCTGGTCCATTTTCTGTTCCATACACCAATCAGGAAGATTATCGCTCAGCAGAAATACAGGAACTGGCAGATTACATAGGCCAGTATTTTGGCTTCCCAACCGCATCCATTGATCGCCGACTGTTGGTCGGCGAGAACTCTATTTTTATCACTCCACACTCCCGTTGGGGCGGAGAAGTGGCGCAAGACCTTCAGGAAGACCCTAGTCTTGCTATTACTTTGGAAAACACCTTTGATCCTTCCTCCCGAGCACTTAGCATCAAAGTTGGTTTGCTGCCTGATCAACAGATCACAGGAGAGCATCGCCTGACTGTATTGATAACTCAGGACAGCATTATTAGCCAACAACTAGATGGTTCAACGCTCGTTCAGAATTATGTACACCGCCATATGGTACGCGATGTGGTAACCGCCCCAAGTGGCGATAATATTACAGAAGCACTTGAAGCTGGTCAGCTGGTCAACAAAACGTTTAATGTGTCTCTGCCAGCCACATGGGAAGCAAAACATTGCAGCGTTGTTGCTTACGTCCATCGGAGTGATGTTAGCAAAGAGATATTGCAAGCGGCAGAAAAACACGTTATTGAGTGACGCTTTCATCCGTTAATGAGAGCCCCGTTGAAAGTTTTGGACTTTAACGGGGTTCTTTTTTTTAGCAGTCGTACTTTCGCCGCCCTAGACACACTCTAGACCCAACATCTTTTACCATCCACCACACATATCAATATGTTTCAGCTAACCGAAGAGCAGCTCGCCGTGCAACAAGCGGCAAGAGATTTTGCCCAAAACGAACTAAAACCTGGCGTTATCGAGCGCGATAGCAAGGGCCAGTACCCTACCGAACAAGTTAAAATGATGGGTGAGCTTGGCTTTCTCGGCATGATGGTGTCGCCAGAATATGGCGGCGGCGGTATGGATTCGCTTTCCTATGTGCTTGCCATGGAGGAAATTTCAAAAGTGGACAACTCCTGCTCTGTCATCATGTCCGTAAACAACTCTCTGGTTTGCTGGGGAATAGAATTGTTCGGGACCGAGGAACAAAAACGCAAATACTTGCCAAAACTCGCCTCGGGCGAATGGATTGGCTCCTTCTGCCTATCTGAGCCAGAAGCGGGTTCTGATGCTACCAGCCAACGTACCACCGCCATAGACATGGGCGACCACTACCTGCTGAATGGCACAAAAAACTGGATCACCAATGGTGCAACGTCCAAACTTCATTTGGTGATGGCCCAGACGGATGTTGAAAAAGGCCACAAAGGAATCAACTGCCTCATTGTGGAAGCAGCCTGGCCGGGTGTGACCATCGGCGCGAAAGAAGACAAATTGGGTATCCGCTCTTCTGATACTACTTCAATTATGTATTCTGATGTAAAGGTGCCTAAGGAAAATCGGATTGGTGAAGATGGGTTCGGGTTCAAATTTGCCATGAAAACCCTTTCCGGTGGGCGCATCGGCATCGCTTCGCAAGCCTTGGGCATCGCTGCCGGGGCGTACGAACTCTCTGTTGCCTACGCTAAAGAACGCCAAGCCTTTGGCAAACCCATTAGCCAACATCAGGCCATCTCTTTTAAAATAGCAGACATGGCTACTGAAATTGAAGCGGCCCGATTGCTTGTGTATCGCGCTGCAATAATGAAAGATCAGAAATTGAACTACGATCAGGCCGCTGCCATGGCAAAACTGTTCGCTTCAGAAGTCGCCATGCGTCATACCGTGGAAGCCGTGCAAATCCACGGTGGTTATGGTTTTGTCAAAGAATACCATGTGGAGCGGCTGATGCGCGACGCGAAAATCACGCAGATTTACGAAGGCACTTCAGAAGTGCAGCGCATCGTAGTATCTCGTAATGTGCTCAATGGCGAACTTTATGTGCCGATGTTGGCGGTATAGTTAAAAGTGGTCAATTATGCCACACCTCGGAGGTTTTCGAAAACCTCCGAGGTGTGCCATAATTGACCACTTTTATAAAATTGACCACATTATATTCATGCACTCCATTTTTGATTATCAACTCTTTAGCATTGGTGAATACCGGTTCACCCTGGCAATGTTAATGGGCTTGATATTACTTTGGTTGCTTACGACGCTGCTGCTCCGAGCCATCCGTCGTGTAATAAATCGAGGTGGCGGGCGGCTATTGGACCTTTCTGACAAGGGTCGGCGGATGTCGCTTTACCTCCTTGCAAAATATTTTGTGTGGACGGTGGCTGTGGCGTTAATGCTCGAAATTGTGGGTGTTCATGTGTCGGTGCTTTTGGCTGGTTCGGCAGCATTGTTGGTGGGACTGGGTTTGGGCATGCAGGGGATATTTAGTGATATAGTGTCGGGTATTTTCCTCCTATTTGAAGGCACTATTGAAATTGGAGACGTGCTGGAAGTTGATGGCAAAGTGGGCAGGGTGGAAGAGATAAATCTTCGAACGTCGAAAGTGCTTACCCGTGATGGTCAAACGATGATTGTGCCCAACCACAAATTTATCACAGAGAATGTGCTGAACTGGACACATCATGACACAAATCCCTCCGCATTTCGGGTACAAGTGCGTGTGGCACATGAAGCCGATGAACGGCAGATGCTAGCCTTATTGACAGCGGCAGTTAACACTCAATCCAATATTTTGAACAAGGATGCTGAGCGACCCCCACAGATTCGCATCATGGACTTTCAGGAAAAGTGCGTATTGTATGAAATAAAGTTTTGGACAGAGAAAAAATTTGAGGCTGAGCAGGTGCAAAGCGACCTGCGCTTCGCCATTCAGCAGCAACTTCGCGAACAAGGTATTCCGTTCCCAAAGGATTGATTAATTTAGGAGGTAACTTCAAGTTACCTCCTAAATTAATCAAGTTACCTCCTAAATTAAGCGATTTCCACCCATCGCCGCACCGGCACCCGATTCAGTGGCAACCACTCGCCCGTTTCCCAATTCAGGGCTTCTAAACCTTTGACATTCATCTTGTAATCAAACTGCGAGGGTGTGTCGTGGGTGTAGCCGTGATAGTAAAAATCCTTGCCCATTTCTTTGGCAATGAGTAGTTCCAAAAGCATGGTGAGCGTGCCGAGGCTACGGCGGCTGTGGGTAGGATCGAACACACAGTAAGTGCCAGACACGGCCATATCGCCAAGGTGAAAAAAGGAACAAGCGATGAGTTCGTCCTCCAGGTACACGGCAAGTTCGCGACCCTCAGTAGGGAGCTTATTGGGGTATTCGGAGTGAATAAAAGACCCTAAAGTAGTCGCCTGTTTTTCATGAAAACGCTCACGGTGGAGCTCGAAAAGCCGCTCACGTTCTGTATCAAATCGGGCTGAAGCACTCATTACCCGCAAGTCGGCGTTACGCCGAAGCGTTTGTCGTTGACTTTTTGAAAGTTCAAACGCCGATAGACGAACCCGAAGCGGGATCGTTCGACAGAGTTTCCGGTGCCATGTAGAAAAATTGTGACGCACCATTCGCCGGCCAAGCAGCCGCCAACCCTCCGACAGTATACGATCCAAACCCGCAGGGTTCATCTGAACCATGTCAGCTCGTTCGTCAATCACATTTTCGAGGATGGTAGTGGCGCTCATGATGGGGCAAATTTCGGTTATTCGCGTTTGCCAAATCAGAGAACTGCCCGAAAGTTTCAAACTTTCGGGCAGTATTAAAGCGAATTACACCAGAATCTCTGGTACAAACTCCTTGTAAACTCCTGCTTGCATTTTTTCGCGTACAGCGGAGAATGCGTCGAGCGTGATTTGGATATCCTCTTCTGTATGTTCGGAGGTTGGGATGAGGCGCAGTATCAACATGCCTTTGGGAATTACTGGATAGCCAACCATGGAGCAGAACACGCCGTAGTTGTCGCGCATATCTTTAACCAAGGCCATCGCTTCTTCCACTTCACCATACATATAAACCGGTGTTACACAGGTATTGGTGTCACCGATATCGAAGCCGCGTTCTTTGAGACCGCCTTGAAGGAGGCGCACATTGTGCCAGAGCTTTTCGCGAAGTTCCGGTTTGTCGCGCAACAGCTCAAATCGCTTCAAAAGCCCTTCCACCAATGGCATGGGCAATGATTTAGCGAAAATTTGGCTGCGCATATTGTACTTCAGGAACTGAATTACCTCTGGTTGTGCTGCAATAAAGCCACCGATAAGCGCCATGCTTTTGGCGAATGTGCTGAAATAAATATCCACATCGTCCGTCACGTTTTGCTCCTCAGCAGCGCCCGCGCCGGTTTTTCCAAGCATGCCGAAACCGTGTGCGTCGTCAATGAAAAGCCGGAAACCGTACTTTTCTTTCAAGGTGCAGATTTCGCGGAGCTTGCCTTGGTCGCCGCGCATCCCGAATACGCCTTCAGTAATGACGAGGATACCTCCACCACTTTCGTCGGTGAGGCGTTTGGCACGGACGAGGCATTTTTCGAGACTGGCTACATCGTTGTGCGTGAAAGCAAAGCGTTTGCCCATGTGCATACGTACGGCATCTACGATACAGGCATGGCTTTCAGCATCATACACCACTACATCGTGCCGGGTAAGGAGCGCGTCAATGGCGGAGAGTACGCCTTGGTAGCCATAGTTTACGAGTAGCCCGGCGGGTTTGCCGACATAATTAGCGAGTTGGGTTTCAAGTTTTTGGTGGAGTTTGGTGTCTCCACTCATCATGCGCGCGCCCATTGGGTATGCTAAACCCCATTTGGCGGCGGCTTCAGCGTCGGTCTTGCGGACCTCAGGGTGATTGGCGAGGCCGAGATAGTTGTTGATGCTCCAACACACCACTTCTTTGCCTTGAAAAGTCATGCGGTTGCCTAGTTCGCCCTCTAATTGTGGGAACATGTAATAGCCCTCAGCCACGTCGGCATATTTGCCCAAGGGGCCTGCTTGATTGAAAATGCGGTCGAATAAATCCACTGGTGTGTAGTTAAGAAGATTAATGAATGAAAAAGGATGGATTGAAGGAGACCTCGTAGGTTTCTAGAAACCTACGAGGTCTTGTTTCTATTCTTCATGTTGGTAATTGTTAAACACTATTCCTGCTCTAATCAGCGGAACCTTCGCCAAGCTCAATGCTTTCAGCCATCAGGACTTCCCTCCTCAGCACCCCATAAATCACTTCATCGTGGTAATCTTCGCCGATTAAAACATTCTCTCTTAGGTGTGCTTCGCGTTTCATTCCTGCTTTTTCCATCATCCGTTGAGAAGCCAGATTTAGGCCATCAGTGCAGGCAAAAATGCGATGCGTGTCGGTGCTGCGGAAAATAGTCTCAATAACGCCACGCAAAGCCTCTGATCCGTATCCCATTCCCTGATATTCTTTCATTACCCGGAATCCAACTTCCAGCATTCGCCGCCGTAGATCGTGATAGGACATGCAAATCAAGCCAATGGCCTTCCCTTCAGTCTTTAATTCAATTGCCCATTCCCGCCAATTTTGAATGTCAGGTGAAAGATCAGATCGCAGTAAATTCATTAGGGATGCATCTGATTCTTCACGGGTTTTTGGCGTTGTGATTTCAAATTTGAATAATTCTGGGTCGCTTTCCAGGTCAAAATATTCCTCGGCATCAGCCAAAGTGAAAGATCGAATGCGCAATCGGGCGGTTTCTTCCTGCATTTTAGGCATTCTCCACTTCCTCTTCTTCCAAAAAACCTTGTTCAACCATCCATTTGTCGTTGAAATACTTGGTGACGTACTTTGAACCGTGGTCTGAGAATAGCAGCACCACCACGTCGTCTTCCGTCAGTTCGTCTTGGATTTGGTCGAGGGCCTGGAGTGCCGCTCCGCTCGAATAACCGACCATCATGCCTTCCATACGAGCGAGTTCGCGGGCGCGAAGGGCGCTGTCTTTGTCGGTCACTTTGACAAAACGGTCAATAAGATCAAAGTCCATGTTGGCCGGAATAATGTTTTTTCCCGTGCCCTCAATACGATAAGGGTAGATTTCCTTTTCGTCGTACACGCCTGTTTCGTGGTATTTCTGGAGTACGGAACCGTAGGCATCTACGCCGATGATTTTGATGTCCGGGTTTTGTTCGCGGAGATAACGTCCTGAACCACAAATGGTACCTCCCGTACTCGCACTGCCGACAAGATGTGTAATGCGGCCAGCGGTTTGCTCCCAGATTTCAGGACCAGTGGTTAGATAGTGAGCCTCGCCATTTTCGGGGTTATAATTTTGATTGATATAGTAGGCACCAGGAATTTCCTTGGCCAGTTGTTCGGCTCTGCTGTAGTATGACTCCGGGTCGCGGGGCTTGGCTTCTTGCGGACAGAGGTGAACCTCAGCGCCCATTGCTTTGAGGTTGTTGAGTTTGTCTTCACTGATTTTGCTCGTCACAGTAAGCACGCACTTGTAGCCTTTGATGGCAGCCACCATTGCGAGGCTGAAGCCGGTGTTGCCACTGGTGGCATCAACCACGGTGCCTCCGGGCTTGAGTTTGCCGAGCCGTTCTGCACGTTCGATCATGTGCAGGGCGATGCGATCTTTAGCACTCAAACCAGGGTTGAAGGCTTCTATTTTGGCATACACGGTAGCAGGGATGTGTAGTACGATGTTATTCAGACGGATGAGCGGGGTTTTGCCAATTGTCTCAAGGATGTTGTTGAAAACCATGCGCCAAAGACTTGTTTTAGAGATGAACTACAGGTGAAATCAGCTGCAAAAGTAAGGAGAATACCCCGTTGAGACGTATCTCTTTTTCCCAATGTAAAATTAACAAAAAATTCCTTGGTGTTTTTTTGGTATGCCGCAACAGGTTTCTACCTTCGTGCGCCTTCGCAGAACAATCGTTCGGTTATGTAAAGGATGACTAAATCGTTTCACTTTAATCTTCACACACACTATGCTTGTATTATTTACTGCCGTTGCCGCCATTGCGCTCGTACGTTTTTATCCGCAATTGGTTGGCTACTTCTCCGCCCTCGCTACTCGTCGTTGACTGGGTAGCATCTTTTTAATCCTTTGCCGATTTGGTTCTTCAAAAAATTTGAGAGGCTGACCACTCCCCCGGTCAGCCTTTTTTATTTGATCGTTTTATTACCGGGTGCCAATTTTGCTCCCTAAGGAACGGGTGAATAATAACTTGTTACTTTCATCTGATTCCTTTCCGCTCATACGGCCTATCTTTTTGATTAAAGAGCCCCACTATTCGCACAAAAAGATAGTTGTCTGAGCAAAAAGTAATCTACCTGAAAATAGCAAGTTATTATTCACCCGTTCCTTAGTTTGCGCCGAATTCAACAGACTCCGCTATGCGCGACCTCTCGAAATTGCTCGACTTGATTGCTTCCTTTTCAAAAGAAAACCCATTCCCGACTTCGCCGCTAGAGCTTTACGAGCCTTGCGACTATATTTTGACCCTTGGCGGAAAACGGCTTCGCCCTGCTTTGGTACTGATGGGCCACGAGATGTTTGATGATGACATTGGAGTTGCGCTTCCGGCAGCTTGGGCGGTAGAACTTTTCCACAATTTCTCGTTGATGCATGATGACATCATGGATGCAGCGCCCCTGCGTCGAAACGAACCGACCGTGCATAGCAAGTGGAATACAACCACTGCCATCCTCAGCGGCGATGTGATGTTGATTTATGCCTATCGGTTTTTGGCGCGTTGTGGCGATGCCGATACGGTGTTGCGCTTGCTTAATATTTTCAACCGTGTGGCCACAGAAGTGTGTGAGGGCCAGCAACTTGACATCAATTTTGAGACACGAGCCAAGGTTAGCATTCTTGAATACACCCGGATGATTGAACTAAAAACAGCGGTGTTATTGGGCGCTGCGCTCGAAATGGGGGCAGTGTGCGGAAATGCTCCTGCCGCCGATTCGCAACAACTCTACGAATTCGGACGACTGGCGGGCATTGCCTTTCAGATACAGGATGATTTACTCGATACTTATGGCGATCCGACCAAGTTTGGAAAGCAGGTGGGTGGGGATATTTTGCAGAATAAGAAGACGCTGCTCGTGCTGAAGACATTGGAAACTGCGCCGGATTCAGACTGTCGAGCATTGCACAATTGGATGCAAACCGACGCAGAAAACGCAGCAGAAAAAGTGGCGGCAGTGAGAGCTATTTTCGATCGAAACAAGATACCTTTCTTAGTTGCACAGGAAAAATTGCGGTTTCAGCAGGAGGCTTTCCAGCATTTGGAAGCGGTGCGGGTGCCAGATTCGCGCAAGCTGATTTTAAGAGGAGTTGTGGCGGATTTGCTGGAGCGGGAGAGTTGAGTGGCAGTTGGCAGTGGGCAGTAGGCAGGGCTACCGAGCTTAGGTGACCTGCCTACTGCTAATGCCTACTGCCACTTATTCCTGATCGTCGTTAAAGTTGAAATTGAAATTCCAGTTGTCGTCGTCAAGATTCAAGCCCATGGAGTTCTTGATAAGCGTTTCGTATTTGCGCCGCAATTCTTCTGATTGCTTTTTTTTGTTGACTTTCAACTCTTTAGCATTGATTTTCAGCGAAAAGTTGTTTCGGTCATTGATAAGCCCGTCACTAAGCAGTTCCTTTTTCAGCAATTCTTGAGCAGCTTTGTGTTTGGCTTCTAATACGCGATGCTCGGCTTGCCATCTTTGGTGATCTTCTTGCCAGGCTTTTTGCTCGCGCTCCCATTTGAGTTGTTCCTTTTCCCAATTTTTTTGCTCCTTTGCCCATTCTTTCTCCCGCTGTTTCCATTCCTTTTGGAATTCTTTATGGGCTAATTCCGTCTCGCGTTCAATGTCGCGTTGGTGTCGTTCCATGGCTTTTTTGTGCTCCTCTTTAGCCCGCTGCATTTCAGCATTGATTCTTACTCTTGCTTCAGGAGAGGTCCGACCACTCGGGGCAAAATCCCCTTCACCATGACCTTCTCCATGGCCTTCACCATGACCTTCACCATGACCTTCATCCCCATCAAAGAAAAAATGCTCGCCATCTTCGCCAAAAAGAAACCCAGGAATAAGGAATTCTTCCCCTTTTTCTAATTTTCTACCATTAATCCATAACTCACCGTTTTTGACAACTACTTCTGTGTCTTTCCCATTATTGTCAAGCCGGATGATGGTATTTCCTTCCCCATCCTTGTCCGACACAATACTAATGCCACCACCGAACGCTGGCATTGGAGGGAACGGCGGTGTCGGTGCATCCGCAGGGGATCCTGGTGTTTGAAACCAAAAGGCGCTTGGAGCATCCGGTGCGCTCGGCGCTCCGGGAGGGGAGGGCGCATTCCAGCCGTGAGATCCCGGGCCATCCCCAAAAAAATGTGGAGCAGGTGGTGGCGGGGGTGGTACGTCTTCAGCCAGTTCTTCAATGAGTGCTTCGTGCTGTTCAAATTCTGAAGAAGGGATTTCCTCTCCATCAATGTTCAATCTGGTCAATTTGCCGTCTTTATACTCGGCCTCCACCCGTTGATCGTCGTCTTCGCGCGTTATTTTTCGCGTACTTTTTGGTTTTGGCAAACTGTCGCCAACTACTTGATCTTCATTGTTTTCTCCGCTAAAAAATGTTGTGGGGATGTCCGCAATTTGGGCAAAAGCGGCCTCAATAGACGGAACAGAATTGGCCCGCAGGCCCACCAGGGCCAGTAGTGCGAGCAATATGACGGTTGCTGTGATCTTTTCCATAACTTGATGTTGTTGTTGTGGTGCTTGGTTTAAGATGCGCCGCACCCGGTCCAATAGCGGGCGGCGGCGTTTGCCACTCATGGCGAGCGAAAGTGCTGGTACAGAAGCGGCCAGTTCCTGTACTTGCACGAGCGCACGGGCAAAAGCGAGCGGATTGCCGGTGGCGGCCAAAGCGACATCATCGCAAGCATTTTCACGCTCACGGCGAACGACCTGCGATACCCACCACACGGCTGGGTGGTAATAAAATAGGCTTTCGACAAAGGCTTGCAGGAGATTAAAAACCCAGTCGCGCCGGGCGATGTGCGCCAACTCATGTGCCAGCACTGCTTCTACTTCAGCGGGCGAAAGTTGGTTCACAAAACTGATGGGCAGAAGGATTGCAGGCTTTAACCAACCAATTGTGAGCGGCGTGTGTACCCACGCCGATTCAAAAAGATGGACGCTTCGTGAAATGCCCATTTGCCTTCTTAGGGTTGCTAGTTTTTCTTGCCAAACGGCCTCCAGCGCGTTCAGCCCACGCGTCCGCAGGCGATGCACTTGCCAAAGTCCGCCGCCCAATCGCAACAGGAAAAACATAAAACCGATCAGCCAAATGGCCACAATGAGCGCGTGGTTTGTCTCCAGCCAGTTGGAGAAGGATTCGCCAATTGTGTTTCCAATCAATTGATTTTCAATAAAAAACGCGGTCGGGGTCGATGTTTCCAAGGCAATAGTAGAATTTGCCATAGATGCACTCGGTTCAAACTTCCATATAAATGTGCCAAGCGCCGCAATAAGCACGGTCATCAAAGCCCCGTAAGCTGCCCAATAACGTTGCCGGGCTGATTGCAAGCGAGGCAATACGATTAAAAGCAGCAGTGCAGCCAAGGCGCCTTGCCACAAGGAATGTGCGAGTGCCCAGCCTAGGGCGCGAAGGAAGGAGTCGGGCATTGTGATCATAGCTTAAATTTTGACGTTGGATAGTTGGACATTGGACCATAGACGTGCAAGCCCAAAGTCAAATAGTCTAAAGTCCTATTTCCCTTGTTCGATCTTGGCGATGAGTGCTTTTATCTCGTCGAGTTCTTCGGTGCTGGCCTCGTGGTTGCCGAGGGCTTGCATCACTAGTCGGGCGGTGCTACCCCGGAAGGCGTTGTCTACAAACTGTTGGAGCAGTAGGTCTTGCGTGTCACTTTCGCGTATGAAAGCCGTGTATGCGTGGGTGCGTCCTTCCTCAACTCGTGTCACCAGACCTTTTTCAAACATGATCTGCATGAGTTTCAGCGTGGTAGTGTAGCCAGCCGATTCTTTGGGTTTGGCCGAAAGCCGTGAGGATGCGTGGCCGCTTCGACGCCGCTCGTTGAGTAGGTCATTTACCGTGCGTACGTTACTGGGGCCTTGCTCCCAAAGGATGTGGAGGATTTCGAGTTCGGAATCGGTAGGCTTGGCAATGTTCATGTTGAAGGGTGGATCTGTGATTGGTGATTTGGTGATTGGTGATACGGTGATTTGAACGCAAAGATTCTACGAACTATTTCGTAGTTGCAAATTTTTCTACGAATTTTTTCGTAGAAGATCTAAAAAGCCCTTTTTTTGACACAAAATTTAGGTTTAAACCATTGAAAATGAGGGGGTTGAAATTTTATTAATTTTTTTTTCAAAAACGTGGCAGCGCATGGGTAAGACCTCGCGTTACCATACGGTCTTTACAAGACGCTCCCAAAGCCATTATTTTTTAATCACTAAACCGACATTCTTAACCATGACAGCCACTTTCACGTACACGTTAGTACTTGCCGCGATCTACGCTGGCCGAAAAATTTATGCATTGAGAGCCCCAGCGACCGCCTAACCAAGTTTTTCACCACACACAACAAGTAACGCCCCGCCGAGTTAGCGCTCAGCGGGGCGTTGTGTTGTAGGGCGAACTTCAGTTCGTCTAAACAGTTTGAAAGAGGTATTGGTGGCGAACTTCAGTTCGCAAAAACACTTTGAATAGGGCTAATGTTGGCGAACTGAAGTTCGCCCTACATGCTTCAAGGCCTCCCGTCGCGTCAAGGGAGAAAGTTTCGTTTTTTCAACAAAATCAACGACCGCCTCAGGATTGGTTTTGGCGTATTGTCGCAATGCCCAACCAGCCCCTTTTTGTAGGAAAAACTCCTTTGAGGCAGCAACCCTTTCCGCATAATCAAAAAGCAGCACAGCGTTCGTTTTGTCCTTGTAGGTCAATTGAAAAATAAGACAAACACGCTGTAACCAAAAATTTCCAGAAGCCATCCATCGCTCCGTGACCGGCTTTATCAGTTCGGGGTACTGCCGAAAATGTAAGCCTACCAGTTTGTTGATCCAATCAACCGTATCCCACCAGGAGCGGGTGAGTATCAGTTCTTCCAAAAATTCGATACATTCTGGAGGCTGTTTTTTCAAGACTTTCTGCAATGTTTCCAGCCCGAAATAGTGCATTTCCCGATGCTCATCTTCGAAGCAAAGCCGCACCAGTTTTTTCAAATCTTCGCCTTCTGGGATGCCGTTTTCGGTATGGATACGCTTTGTAAGCCCCATCCACTGGGGCATTTTGAGGCCAAAAAACTCAAATTGATTGCGCATATAGGCCATTTGGCCCTGAGCGGTGTCGGGATTGCCATGGGCACGGAAGGTTTCGCGTACCAGGGTGTAATACTCAGTAGGTGTCAGCATTTTGGCAAAAGTAAAAGGGTGGCACGACAATGCCATGCCACCACATATTAATTTTGCCTTATCGCACCACCGTTAATTTCTTCGTTGCGGTGCCTTGTTCAGTTACAATTTGGAGTACGTAAATGCCAGCAGCAAAGGTGGCTGTTTCAATTACAGTTTCTTGCTTCTCAAAGTTGTTCGTTTTTTCCAGCACCATTCGACCTGCGGCATCAAATGCCCGGAGCGAAACTGGTCGAAGTGATCCATAACGCAAAAGGGCGGAACCAGAGGTAGGGTTGGGGAAAAGTTGGAGGCTGTCGGCGGGCAGTGAGGGAGCTTTCAATGGGCCGCAAACTCCTTCAAAATCATTGTTGTAAAGGTTGACTATTGTATTCACATCACTGAAGGTCGTGCCAATGCCGCATGGTAAGGAAGGGTTGGGATGAAATGCCCAAGCGGTATTAAAGTACTCAATTTGGCCGGGTAACATTTGCCCAAGATTTGTGGTTCCGAGCATTCGGCGGTCACCAAAAGCAAGATTTGCAGTACACATGCTCCATCCACTTGAATTGGCTGGATCACTTGGGAATAAGTGACTGGTAGGCGTATTGCCACCATAACCATTCCCACCATAAGTTAATGGAGTACCATCGCGCCAGCTTCCTGTCATGTAATTATAGATTTCGTAGGGTGATGTTGGGTCTGTGGTGGCCGGGGGAGGGTTGCCTCCGGAACCACTTGGCGCAATGAATGTGCTTAAAGGATGACTTAAAAAAGTGATGCTTTGTACAGGTGGGGCGTCCGAGAAAGTAGGCACACCTAGGCAAGTATTGCCAGGCTGACCGTCCACTGCATCCTGATTATAGGCGTACATAGTATTTAAACTAGGGTTGCAACCTAGATAATCATCCAAATAACAGCCCAAATCAATATCTACCCAGATCCCAAAAGTAGTGGAGTCTGTAGGTTCGCTGGCACGGTTGATGATTTTGTGTGAGGTGAAAATGGTGTTGTTCAATACAGGCTCATCTTGGCAATTAAAAGCCCATACCGTGAGCTGTATTTCGGCTTGCAGCGCCTTGCCACCACTGGCAGAATGAGGCCCCCCACCATTTTGGTCATTAAAAACACTCCAGATAATTTCAGCAGGGACAAAGGCCGGAATACCACGCAACTCAACTACAGGATAATCTCCCGAAAGCGGATCGTAGCTGCCATTGTTGTCTTCATCGTGGAAAGACGCAAGCCCTTGTGTTGAGAAAGGAAGATCATAACCCCAAACGTCTGCAAAAAACGGGTTGCCCAAAGCAGGCCAGCCTGCAATGTCACGAAATTGAGTTATTAGTTCAGAGGTAGTAAGCGGGAGTGCAGCGCGAAAAGCGGCAATTTGATCTCCTGTAACTCGAAAATGGCGATCCCAGTTGGAGCAGTTAAAGACGTTTGTTGTTCCGTTTTCATCCAGTGGCCCTGGGGTGTAGTCAAACTTAAGGTTGCTACGGTAGTCAACCGTCGCGAGCTTGAGATTTCCTCCGGGGTCAATCCCTCCCAACCAAATTCCAGCGGCGAATATGGTAGAAGGGTTTTCGAAGGAATTCGGGTCAGGATTTGGCAGAAATTGTCCATTTGCCAAATCGGTAAAGAGGTCGCCTCCATTCAGAATACGGGCTTGAATGTTGTTGCCGTGAATGTCAATGGATGACTGGGAATTGAGGCAAGGTTGTGCGGACAGGTATTGGTTGATCAAGGACAATGCGAATAATAGAAGTAGATTTTTCATGCAAATTATTTGTTTGGGTAACGGTTATAAAGTTTTTCCAAAGGTAGTTTCCGTCTTTAGTAAATTATGGAAGACTGACCGAACGGGTGTTCTCTGGGTGTGAAAGGATATCCTCACCGAGTAAACATGCTCAAATCGGCAGAGCCTTAAGTTTCCGCTTTCGCTGCTTTTCAAAGACCTTATCTTCGCAGCCTTGACCAACGCTTTTTCTCCGTTATGTTCCAACGTCAAACCCGCGCCCCATTTCCAGCCCGAAATCTCATCATACTTGCAGCAATCGTGCTCGTCGCTTTGTTTTTTCTACTAAAAAAGATTCAAAGTGATAAATCCTCCGGGCTGGAGCAAAACCCTGAAAATGAGGGGACTCTATTGAAGGACAGCAGCAACCTTCGCCCTGCCGAGTGGTTCTTCGCGCTGCGCGAATGGCCCGATTTCCGAACCGACGTGCATACATACACAGATGCATTGGCTGATGCACATCAATCCGCATCAGCGGCAAAACTCCGCGATGGCAACATAGGCTTCTCCGCCCCCTGGAAGCTCGAAGGCCCGGCTAATATCGGGGCACGTATCAATACAGTGGAGATTCATCCCAACAACCCAAACGTGATCTACATCGGCTACTCCCACGGCGGGGTATGGAAATCCGTAAATGCCGGGCAGACCTGGAAGCCAGTCTTTGATGATCAGAACTTCCTCGCAATCAGTGATATTGAAGTGGATCCCAATAATGGAATCGTGTATGTGGGAACAGGCGATCCCAACATCAGCGGCTATCCATTAATAGGCGACGGACTTTGGCGCAGCCTTGATGAGGGCGGCACCTGGCAACATGTTGGTCTTGAAAATCAACGGATTATTTCAAAAATCGCACTCAATCCACAATTCCCAAATACGCTTTATGTCGGTTCAATGGGCTTGCCATTTGAACGGAACAACGATAGGGGGCTTTACAAAACCACAAACAGTGGCACAGATTGGCAGCAAAAACTTTTCATTTCCGATGAGGCGGGCATCATTGATTTAGTGATGTCGCCCACCGACCCCAACACCCTTTATGCCGCCGCTTGGGATCGAATCCGTAACAACCAGGAGAGTATCATAAGTGGAGAAAACGCCCGAATCTGGAAAACCATTGATGGTGGCAATACCTGGACAAAACTCGGCGGCGGTCTACCGGAAGGGGAGCAAAGCCGAATAGGCCTTGCCATTGACCCCACCAATGCCAACCACCTTTTTGCCTCCTATGTGAATACTAACCTGGAGTTCTCCGGGCTTTTTGAATCCTTTGATGGGGGTGCAAGCTGGAATGAAAACCCATGTGAGGGATTGAGTTTTGGCTTTCAAAGCAAGTATTTTGGCAAAATCCGAATCAATCCCTTTAATCCATTGGATATCTGGCTTTTGGGAGTGGAAAGCTGGCGTTCCCAAGATGGAGGGGAGAGTTGGGAGTTGGGCGCAGGGTTCCAACAAGGCGTACACGCCGACCACCACGACCTCGCCTTCCCCGACGCTCAAACGTACCTGCTTGCTACCGACGGGGGCCTCTACCGCTCCACGGACAATGCCAATTCCTGGCAAAAAATCGAGAATATCCCCACCACCCAGTTCTATCGCGTGGCATACAACCCGCACGATCCAGCGTTTTATTATGGCGGTGCACAAGACAATGGCACCAGCAAGGGCAATGCCGCAAACCTGGAAAACTGGATGTCCGTTTTTGGCGGCGATGGGTTTCAGGCCGTTTTCCACCCATTAAACCCAAATATTTATTACTACGAATTTCAAAATGGCTCCATTTACGGAACCACCAATGGAGGCAATTTCGACCCTGCAACACAAGGCATTGACGAAAACGACCGCCGCCATTGGGATATGCAATACGCTATCAGCAACCACGATGAAAATGTGATGTACACCGGAACCTATCGAATGTACCAAGGATTCGGACACCTGCCCATTTGGACGCCCATCAGCCAAGACCTTACGGATGGAAATATTTTTGGCTCGCGCTACCATACCATCAGCAGCGTGCACGAAAGCCCGCTTGACCCAGATCTGATTTATGTGGGCACTACGGATGCCAATATTTGGCGCGGAAACCCTGCCAACCAAACATGGGTGAATATTACTGACGGGCTTCCGGAGCGCTATGTCTCCTCCATAAAAGCCTCGCCATCAGACCCAAATCGTGTGTTTGTAAGCCATACGGGTTACAAGAGCAACGACTTTACGCCGCGCATTCACCGATCTGACAATCTAGGTGGAAACTGGACGCCCATAGTGGGTGATTTGCCCAATTTGGCCATAAACGATCTGGTTATTCTGCCTGGTCATCAGGACTCTGTCATCTTTGCCGCTACAGATGGTGGCGTTTATGGCACCACCAATGGAGGCCAGCGTTGGGAGCGGCTTGGAACTGGCATCCCAACGGTTCCTGTTTACAGTCTGGGAATAAACCTTGATCAGCGGACGCTCATTGCCGGCACGTTTGCACGAAGCCTCCTTACGTTCCCGATTGATTCCTTGAAATTGGGCGAAAACTCCAACACCTTCACTCCCAACGGTTATGCGGCGCCGATGCTGAGCATTTCACCAAACCCGGCCTCCATGGCGACTGTTTTAAAAGTGGAACATTTGAAATCGGGCCAAATGGCAGAGATCAGCATTGTTGATTTGTCGGGCAGAACCGTGTTCAAAAAACAGGTCAAAGGCTTTGGGAAACATGAAGAAAGGATTGATTTACTGGGAATTCCGGCGGGTATTTACATTGCTTATGCCCAGACGGGGGGTAAGGTTTGGGGGGCGAGGAAGTTTGTGGTGACGAAGTAGTTTTAGCCACTAATTGCACTAATTAGCACTAATTTTTTCGTGTAAATTCGTGCAATTAGTGGCTAAAATCCTCACAAAACTACCCTTAACGCCTTTTCCAACATCTCAAATTCCACCGGCGTTTCGCCCAAAAATTCCCCATCCGCTTCGAGTAACGTGGGGGTTTCACCAATATGCTCCACTCGTATGCTTCGGGCTTGATGTCCTTCAATTTTAGGATGTTGAAGAATGCTGCCGTTGTAAAAACGGGGCGTTTGAAACACTACTTCCATCTTTGATATTTTCCGGGCAAATGTTAGCGCGAATAACCCATCGTCTGGAATAGCCTGGGGAACAAATTGCATCCCACCACCTGAAAACCGACATAAACCAATATTGATGGTATAAAAGAAGTCCTCGA
This sequence comes from Lewinellaceae bacterium, assembly GCA_016708875.1. GTDB lineage: Bacteria > Bacteroidota > Bacteroidia > Chitinophagales > Saprospiraceae > M3007. The sequence goes on along the minus strand of JADJFA010000001.1, from coordinate 704,743 downwards.
CCGTTTGGCCATCGAAGGTGATTCGCGCTTTGCTGAGCTCGTATGCAGTAAGGTACTTTACCACTTTCAGGAGGTAATGCGCCTTGTTTCGGGCTGGATTTTCGGTCAGTTTTTTGCCGATAAAGCCATCATAGGCCATACCAGCCACATTCACAAAATAGCGGAAATGCGTTTGCCCGTCACGCTGGTATTTTACCAAACCGATGTCTTGTTGTGCCGTTTTTAGTTCCAAGAGCCGCTTTAAGCGTAAGCGTGGGTCGGAAGGGATGCCGTATTGTCGTGCCCAGTCGTTACCCGTCCCGAAGGGCAGCAATGCATAAAAAACCTCCGAGGGCGGCACAAATCGCTGATTGAAAATGCCGTGTACGATTTCGTGGTTGGAACCGTCGCCACCAATACCAAGGATGTGGCGGCCTCCCTTGAGCAGGGCATTTTCAACCAGATGTGCCGCATGGTCTCTCCGCTCGGTAAACTGTACGGTGTAGGCAAAGCCCAATTCCTGCAACAGTTGTTCGATCTGCGGCCACTGCCGTTCTACGGCCCCGCCTCGGGCGGCGGGATTGGCAATGATGTGCCAAAAAGGTTGGGTATCAGGTGCTTGCATGAGGGAGGCAAATGTAGATTTTTCGGGGAAATGACGTGAAAAATGATGATCTTGAGCGGCAAACTTTTCGATCAAATCTTTACCTTTGTAAAAAATCGAACTATGCAAGCCATTGAAACAACCGCACAAATTGATCAATTGGGAAATTTAAAACTCTTGACTCCGCTGCGTCTGCGCAACCAAAAAGTCAGGGTGATCATTCTGCTGCCAGAAGATGACGAGATTGACGACAAGTCATGGCTCCTTGCAATTCAAAACCCAGCTTTGATTTTTTGAACGAACCGGAAGAAGACATTTACTCCATCCAAGATGGTAATCCGATTTTGTCATGAAGTGGAAAATCGTGCTTGTTCCTTCCCACCGAGGCAAGGGGGGGCCCCCCCCCCGGCGGAAACCACCAGCAGTTGTCATTGCATTCATAACCAGCCAAGGACAAAAGCGGCGAACCCTCGCATCTCCTGCTGGCTTCATCTCCTGATTTTCCTTCGACTGGCCTAAAGCATCTTCAGCCATCAGGTTGCATCGCCTCGTGACTATTCCGATTAGTTTGATGCGACGACACTTGGGTAATCTACCAACAGGATTGCAAAGTACAGTCGAGCAAAAACTGATGGCATTATTTGGTTTGTAAGTCTTTTTCCTACCTTTGCCCCATGTTCCAACCAATCATTTCCGACGGTATTATTATTCGCCAGTGTTTGCACACCTGACGAGGTAAGGCTGTTTGGAAAAACAGAAACCCCGGCTGGTGTGCACCAACCGGGGTTTTGTAATTTTTACCTTCGCGCCCCAAATCACCATCTCCACAAATAAACGTATCCACACCATAGCATGTATCGCGAATTCAAACACCTGAACCTCCCTGCCATAGACGCCGAAATCCTTCAATTTTGGCAGGACGAAAAGATTTTTGAAAAGTCAGTCGAGCAACGCCCGAAGGAGAATTCCTTTGTTTTTTACGAAGGCCCACCCTCCGCCAACGGCAAACCCGGCATCCACCACGTGATGGGACGCACGGTAAAAGACCTTTTTTGTCGCTATAATACCCTCAAAGGATTTCGGGTGGCACGGAAAGGTGGCTGGGATACCCATGGTCTGCCCATCGAACTTGCTGTGGAAAAGGAGCTCGGCATTACCAAGGAAGACATCGGTGTAAAAGTGTCGGTGGAGGAATACAATGCCACCTGCCGCAGCACCGTAATGCGCTATAAAGACCTTTGGGAAGAAAAGACTCGCTTGATGGGTTTTTGGGCTGATTTGGATAATCCTTACATAACGTTTGAAAACAGCTACATTGAGACTGTGTGGTACATTTTGCAGCGGCTATACAAGAAACAAACGGCTGATGGTCAGTCCTTTCTATACAAGGGCTTTACCATTCAACCCTTCAGTCCGGCGGCGGGAACGGGACTTAGCTCGCACGAATTGAATTTGCCAGGCACTTACAAAGAGGTAACCGATATCTCTGCGGTGGCGATGTTCCGAGTAATCCGAAACGCTGTTTCGGAGAGTCTCTTTGATTCCGATAATGAGGATGTGCGCATCCTCGCCTGGACGACTACGCCCTGGACCCTGCCCTCCAACGTCGCGCTCACCGTCGGACCGAAAATCGAGTATGTGAAAGTCAAAACCCTCAGTCCTTACACAGGTGCTCCCGTCAGTGTATTATTAGCCAAATCCAGGCTTGCAGGCTATTTCAATACCGAGGATGAAAATCAGTCATTTGAAACGTTCAAAGTGGGCGAAAAGAAATTGCCCTATCAGCTTGTAAAAGAAGGAATTAAAGGCAGCAAACTCGTTGGAATTCGATACGAACAATTGATGCCAACCCCGGCTGCCTCCACTCCTGAACTAGAGGAAAAAGCCTTCCGCGTCATCTCAGGTGATTGGGTCACAACCGAGGACGGAACTGGCGTGGTACACACGGCTCCATACTTCGGCGCGGATGACTTCCGGGCAAGCAAAGCGGCAGGTATTCCGTTTATCGGCCTCCCAAATGAGAAGAATCAAGACCTGCCTTTCCCGCTTGTGGACAGACAAGGAAAATTTGTGGACGAGGTGCCGGAATTCGGCGGCAGGTATGTTAAGACAGAGTATTATCCTGTTGAAATTCAAAAAGATAAGGAATTCAAACCGACTGATTTGCTCATTGCCCTGCGCTTGAAAGAGGACAACAAAGCCTTCAAAATTGAAAAGTATAAGCACACGTATCCGCATTGCTGGCGTACGGATAAGCCCGTTTTGTATTATCCGCTTGATTCCTGGTTTGTCCGGGCATCTGCAGCCAGGGAGCGCTTGTCAGAGCTGAATAAAACTATTAATTGGCACCCTGAAAGCACGGGCACTGGCCGTTTCGGTCAATGGCTCGATAATTTGCAGGACTGGAATCTCTCTCGTTCGCGCTACTGGGGCATTCCGCTACCGATATGGCGCACAGAGGATGGGGAAGAGGAGATATGTATTGGCTCGGTAATGGAGTTGAGTGAAGAGGTAGAAAAGGCGGTGAAGGCTGGGTTGATGGGGAAGAACCCGTTTAACCCCACCCCTAACCCCTCCCCTGCGGGGGAGGGGGACACGCACTCGAATATAGCTGGCGAGGGTGTTAACCAAGGCAATGAAGATCGTGTTGAAGAGGGATTTCGTGGAGATTGGTTCAAAACTACTTCGCCAGAGCGTTGGAAGATTCTAAAGGAGTTTGCTCGAGGAATGCGGAAAAGCCAAACAGTGGGCGAAGCGGCAATGTGGGAAATGCTTCGGGACAAACAGTTGGATGGTGTCAAGTTTCGTCGTCAACACGCGATTGAGGAATTCATCGCAGATTTTGTAAGCCTTGAACACAAGTTGGTGGTGGAAGTGGATGGTACGATACACGATTTTCAGATAGAACAAGACCAAATGCGCACGGAATTACTCAATGCTGTTGGGTTTGAAATCGTGCGTTTTAAGAATGAAGATATCCTTGGCCACAAGTACAAAGTCATCGATGAACTTCGTGCTATACTTAAAAAGCGAAAGGAAGAATTGGCAAAAATCCCCAATCCCAATCCCCAAGGTTCAACAGATACCAAAGAAAATGATTGGATCAAGTCCCCCTCCCCCGCAGGGGAGGGGTTAGGGGTGGGGTTTGATCTACACCGCCCTTTCATTGACGATATAGTATTGGTCTCCCCCTCTGGTCGTCCAATGCGCCGCGAACTGGACCTCATTGACGTCTGGTTCGACTCCGGCTCCATGCCCTACGCCCAGTGGGGACTTGACTATGAAAAGTTGAAAAACGGTGATGACAAACCTTTCAAATCGCCGTTTGAGGTTTCGTACCCCGCCACATTCATTGCTGAAGGCGTGGACCAAACGCGGGGCTGGTTTTACACCTTGCACGCCATTGCTGGAATGGTGTACGATTCTGTGGCGTTCAAAAATGTGGTGTCAAATGGGCTCGTTTTGGACAAAAACGGGGAGAAAATGTCCAAGTCAAAGGGCAATGTGGTGGATCCTTTCGAGACCTTAGCAACCTTTGGGGCTGACGCTACGCGCTGGTATATGGTTTCCAATGCTAACCCTTGGGACAACTTGAAATTTGACACAGGCGGCATTATCGAGACCAGAAACAAGTTGTTCGGCACGCTTTACAACACCTACAATTTCTTCGCGCTGTACGCCAATCTTGATGGTTTCAAGCACGACGAGTTCAACGTGATGCCGTATGAAAAACGCACGGAACTTGATCGTTGGATCATTTCAAAACTCTACTCGCTCGTGGCCGATTATCGCGCTGCCATGGACGACTACGACGTGACCAAAGCCTCTCGCGCCATCGAGGATTTTGTGGATGAGCACTTGAGCAACTGGTACGTGCGCCTTTCTCGCCGCCGTTTTTGGAAAGGAGAACTCAATGAGGATAAATCAGCGGCCTACCAGACCCTTTACGAATGTCTGATGGTAACAACTCAGCTTATGGCATCCGTTGCGCCGTTTTTTTCTGACTGGCTTTACCGCAACTTGACCGCGCCAATCAAGGAAATCGCGAAGGCAAAGAAGACCCCGCTTCGCCATGACTCTATACACCTCAGCGACCTCACGCCGCTACAACCATTCATGGTGGACAAGGCCTTGGAAAAGCGGATGGATTATGCACAGCGGATTTGCTCTTTGGCATTGAGTATCAGAAAGAAAGAAGGACTCAGAGTGCGTCTGCCGCTGCAAAAAATCCTGCTTCCAGTGTTGGACAAAGCCTTCATCACCGAGGTAGATGGAGTAAAAGATTTGATTCTTTCGGAAATCAATGTGAAGCAATTGGAGTATGTCACCGATGCATCGGGGTTGTTGAAAAAAGGGGCGAAAGCCAATTTTAAAACCCTCGGTGCAAAACTCGGAAAGGACATGAAGGAGGTTGCCGCTATGATCGCTAATTTCAGCAATGAGGATATCACGGCGCTCGAAGCATCCGGCGAATTCAAAGTCAGCGTGATGGGCAAAACCTACGCCATCACCCCAGAAGACCTCATCATTACTACAGAAGATTTACCCGGCTGGAAGGTCGCATCCGATGGTGATTTGACCGTGGCACTGGATATACACATGAGCGATGAACTCTTGGCTGAAGGCATGGCCCGCGATCTGGTGAGTATCATCCAAAAAATGCGCAAAGACAAGGATTTCAACGTCACTGACCGCATTGCAGTGCGTATGGAACGCCACCCACTCATTGTAACGGCCGTGGAGCAATTCGGCACTTACATTAAGGATGAGGTGTTGGCAAATTCACTCGTGTTGGTCCCGCAGGACGAGATTACTGGTGAGATTGTGGAATTGAACGATGAAGTGATGTTGACAATGGATGTGACGGTGGATTGACATGCTCAATTCCCTGTCCGTTATAATTCCCTTTACGATGACAAACTTTTCTCAAATCCAGCAAAAGATCCACACTAATGAAACGCTGAGCCGCACCCTCGTGCAGTGGCGCGAAGCCGGGCAACGCATCGTGTTCACCAATGGTTGTTTCGACCTTTTGCATTATGGCCACCTGCATTATCTCGCTCAGGCTCGCGACCTGGCTGACCGGCTAGTGGTGGGCTTGAACAGCGCGGCTTCCGTGCGTCGGCTCAAAGGCCCAAACCGTCCCATCAACGACGAACTCACCCGCACCTACCTCCTTGCCGCCTTACAAATGGTAGACGCAGTGATTGTTTTCGAGGGAGATACCCCGATAGAACTGATCAAAATTGTTCAGCCTGACATCCTTGTGAAAGGCGGCGATTGGGAGCCCGAGCAAATTGTGGGTTCAGAATTTGTGCTTGCGCAGGGCGGACAAGTTTTAAGCCTCCCATTCGTAGAGGGATATTCCACCACCAATATTGAACAGAAGATTTTGGGGCGTGAGAAGTGACACTTTTTTAAAAAGTGTCACTTCTTCTCCGCGCCCTCCGCGCTAATTAGATTCCCAAAGAAAATCGCGTTGGCGAACAGCCTGTTCGTGCCGTACCAGAAACCCCGAAAATTGGGATTTCCGGGAAAGCAGATGATCTTACCACGCCCCAAGCCACAAACGATGGCTCCAGCAGCGTAGGGTGTCAGCGGCTTTTGTTTCGGGTGGATGTATCCGGCCAGTAGAGGTTCTTTAGTCAGCACAACGGGAGTTGCGTAGGGGTTCTTGGCTGTTTCCACAAATAGCGTATCAGAGAGGAAAATTGGCAATCGCGTATGCGTGTAGCCAAAACAGAGCGGATGTGTAAGGTCCAGTTCCGCCTCAAAAATTGCGCCGGGCAAGGTGCGCGCTCCCCGGTCTTCCGCGATATTGGCATAAGGCCGCCGACCAGGCGCATCATTGGCTTGGTTGCGGAATTCGAGCGCGGCCAATCCAGCAGTTTTTAACCACTTTAATGTGCTGCCTGTAGCAATGACAGTGCCGCCATCTTGTGCGAATTGTTTCACTTTTTCCGTCGAAAGGCTCGCGAAATTTCCATCGGCAAGGATGAGTACGTTGTACTTCGCAAGATTCAAGGAGCCAAAACGATTCAGGTCCACGCGGGTAATGGGCAAATTGTACCGGGTATCCAGCAGATGCCAGATTTCGCCCGCATCAGCTGCGTTTACCCCATTGCCGGTAAGGAGCAAAACCTTGGGTTCACGAACGACGGGGAAATGGCTGCTTCCAAGGTCAGGACCATTCGGCGTTAGACCATTTTGGATCGCTATCACATGAATGCCGTCTATAGCAATACTTTGAATGGCGCGAACAAATTCCGGCTTTTGACGGTCTGCGGCGCAACGATCAAGGCTCCTGGTTCAAAATGTCGGCCATCGACATCGAACGGTTTCATTGCGACACGAACTCGAATCCCAGTTTTTTGCAATTCCATCAAAATTTTTGGCAACTCATAGCCTGCAGCAGGAATGACATAAGCGTAAGCTGATTCGTCCGAAATCATAAACGGAGGATCCAACGACACCAGCTTCAAACCCTGCTCTTGTTTCTTGCCATCGTAATCTTTTGTTTTTACAGGAGACCAGCGCAGGCCAAAAGCATCTGGCAAAGTCCAGGCTGAAATATCGTAAAATATGCTGTCTTGAAATTGGGTTGGGCGTTCAAAAATGGCTCGGATGAGACGGTATTGCTGCTGTTCATTTGGCACAAAAAAAGCCGAACCTTTCTGGAAAGTTTGTCCATTAAGGCTAAGATTTTCCTGTAAATTCTGAACCTGAATCCCGTGTTTGCCAAGCAAGGAAAGAAATGCCCGGGCGGGTAAATCTTCATCCGAAAAAACATAGCCCTTTATCTCGCTTTTGCGGGCTCCTTCCAGGCCGGATTTGTAAAAATCGCGTAGGTATTCGTTCAATTCCACACGCATTTCCCCAACAGCTTGCAGCGTCGAAAGAGAGGCATATACCTGATTACGAATGGAATAAGGAAATGTCAACAAGCCATTTTCAGTATCCTGTGCTGTGCCGCGGCTGCTTGCTTGTTCAAATAAAATACCGATACTGCCCTGCGCGTCAGGATAAGTCGAGCCTTTTCCATAGTAGAAGTCGTCAAAATTCTCGCCCGTAAAAAAGAGGATTTTTTTCTCCGAAAGCAGGTTGGCGTGGTAGGTGGCAATTTTGGCGGTCAGTTCCTGATTCCGGGCGGGCGTGATCGGGTTCACTCGGCTCGGCACCCCTGGCTGAAAAAAGAACGTGGAGCCACTGCCCATCTCATGGTGATCTGTTAGCACATTGGGGTGCCATTCCTGAAAAATACGCACCCGCCCCACACTTTCAGGTTGCTGCGCTACGAGCCAATCACGATTGAGGTCAAAACCATAGTGGTTGGTTCGGCCGCGTGGCCAGGGTTCGTTGTACTCATTACCAGAGGGGTCTGCTGAAGGGCTTTGACTCTTTTGGCTATTGATCCACGACGAAAAACGCTGCATTCCGTCCGGGTTGAAGCATGGATCAAACAGGATAATGGTATTGCGCAAAAGCTGGTCAATCTCTGATGTTTGTGAAGCGGCGAGGTGGTAGGCCACCAGCATTGCCGCATTGCTCCCGCTGGCTTCATCGCCGTGAATGGAATAGCCCATGTAATTGACTGCAGGAATATCTTTCAAATCCAGTCTGGCACTTTCAGCAGGGTTCACCAGGCGATTGCGGGCGGCTTTTATTTCTTCCAAACGGGCGTGATTGCTTGGATGGGTGATGGTAAGACAAACAAGCGGGCGGTTTTCGTGCGAACGGCCATATTCCTGCATCGTGATGCGCTCGCTTGCCGCGTCGAGTGATTTCATATAGCCAATCAGCTGGTCGTGGGTAGCATGCCATTCGCCCACTTCATAGCCAAGCCAGGCGGCTGGGGTAGGGATTGCAGGGTTGTAATTTGCTTCAGGCAAGTAATAGCCGAGCGTCGGTTTTTCTTGCGAAAGGAGCGTAAAGGGAATGAAAAAGCAAATGCTGAAAAGCAAAACGCAAGCAAGGAAGGACCTCATAATCAAATAACTGCGCTAAAAAATTGTATTCAAATTTGTTTTTTACTCGTCTGACCAATTAGCCGCATAACAACCAACACCATAAATGCTGAAATCGCGGCGAATTCCCAGGGCACCTGCACCTCCTTTTCTAAATCAATGGTGGACATTTCTTTGCCGTACAAATATTGTCCGACGACCTGAATGCCGTTATTGAAAAAATGGCCCACCACGGGCACCCAAAAATTGCGGGTTCGCCAATAAAGCCAGCCCAGCAAAAAGCCCAACAAAAGCCTTGGTATAAACCCCTCGAACTGAAAGTGAGCAGCACTAAATACAAGGGCTGAAACCAAAATGGCCACCAATGGATTGGCGATGCGCCGCAGGAGCTGCTGTTGCACAATGCCCCTGAATACCAACTCCTCGCCCAAGGCCGGCAATAACGCGATGATGACTAGATTGGCCATCAATTCAGCCACATTGTCCATTTTGAGCAAGCCTTTGAGCGCTTCCTCGGCCTGTTCGCCAGCCATTTTAAAAAATTCCGGAAGCGGCAATTGTTGGTTGATATTCAACGAATAAAGGACCAAGGGCAAGGACACCGTCATCAACAAAACGCCCAGCAGGAGCTCCGTCAAGCGAGGCCAGCGTCGGGTTTGCAAATAGTCTGGCCAACCCGTGCGTGTTTGCGTAATACCCCGGTAAAAAATCCATACAGTGACACTACCGGCCACTAAAAATCCAAAAAAATGGGCCAATCCCAGTTGCAGCCGTACTTGCCAACGTTCAGCCACAGGCGAATCCGCATTTAGCGCCAAGGTGGTGTCCCAACCTGCTAATGCGCATACTAAAAGGTACAACAACACGCCAATGCCAGAGCAAAAGATCATAAGCCCGATTTGGGCCAGCAGCACCATGCGAACCTGAGGCTCTGGGAGCCTGGGTGCGGCAGGCGGAAAATCTTGTTCGTTCAATAGGTCGTTTTCTTGCATAGGCTTCTACATTTGCGCCACAAGGTAGAAAGCGGTTTGCAATCCCGCCCCTGCCAACTGCTTACCGCCACCTGCCACCTGCCATGACCCATCTCAGCGTCAACATAAACAAAATAGCCCTGCTGCGCAATTCGCGTGGAGGGAGTTTGCCCGATCTGGTGCAAGCCGCTAAAGACATCGAATCCTTTGGCGCACAAGGCATTACGGTGCATCCGCGTCCCGACCAGCGGCACATTCGTTACGACGATGTGCCTGCGCTCCTTGCGATGGTGACCACAGAGTTCAATATTGAAGGGAAACCCGGAAAGGTTTTTTGGAATTAGTTTTGGCCAACCCACCTCACCAGTGTACCCTCGTACCAGATACCGATGCTCAGCTTACCAGCGACCATGGATGGGATACGGTAGGGCAACAAGCAGAACTGCGCGAAGTGGTGAAGGAACTTCAAAAAAACAGCATTCGCACCTCAGTTTTTGTTGATCCTGTTGCTAAAATGGTAGAAGGCGCAAAGCTTGCGGGAGCCGACCGGGTGGAGTTTTATACAGGGCCTTTTGCCCACGATTTCAAAAAAGACCCTTTTGAGGCTGTCAGGGCTTATACCAAAGCTGCTCAAGTGGCCAACGAGATCGGAATTGGTATCAATGCCGGCCACGACCTTAACCTCGAAAACCTCCGTTTTTTTAAAGAACATTGCCCTCAATTATTGGAAGTCAGCATTGGTCATGCGCTTATAGCCGACGCGCTTTATTATGGACTGGAAAACACGGTTAAAATGTATTTGCGGCAGCTCCACTGAGGCGTATAAGTTAGAAAACCCAAATTGCCTTTATTGGGCAAATCGGGCATAAAAGATTCATTGTCTTATATTTGAAAACTTATGTGCAAAATCTTAGCCAAATCGTTTTTTAAAAAATCGTTAATTCTTTTTGATCTTTGTTGACCAAGCGTTTTACCTTTGGTCGAGATATGCTCCCGCCCCTAAACAAGAATTATTGGAAGCGATAACCAATCCAAACTTTCAAAAGCCGCTTGAAAACAGGTTTTCCTCACATTGTGGGGTGGTCTGTTACAGGTGGCTTTTTTAGTTTAACACAATGGCAGCCTCGTGCTCCTTGGCGTTAAACACGGCTTAATCCAAGGTATTTTAAACTAAACAATTCACACATTTTTTCACCAAATCAAAATTTTTCGTATGAAGCGATTATTAACAACGTTCGCGCTCGTGTTCGTTGCATGTGGGCTTATCCAAGCCCAACGCACGGTGACGGGTACCGTGACAGGCGACGGCGATGCGCTTATCGGCGCATCCGTGGCAGTAAAAGGCGCAGGTGGCGGTGCTCGGACCGACATTGATGGCAATTATTCCGTACAAGTGCCTGCTGGTGCTACTACATTGGTGTTTTCTTACACCGGCTATGGAACGCAAGAGATTACGTTGGGACCCTCCAACGTGGTAGATGTGGTAATGGTCAGCAACAACCAACTTGATGAGGTTGTGGTGACTGCCTTGGGTATTTCTCGTTCAGAAAAATCTCTGGGCTATTCTACCTCCAAAATTTCAGGTGCCTCCATCACCAATTCCGGTGAGGTAAATGCCATCCAAGGTTTGGCCGCAAAGTCTTCGGGTATTCAAGTCGTGGGTTCGGCAGGTACGCCGGGTGCGTCCTCCAAAATCCTGATCCGTGGTAATGGTTCCTTCCAATTGAACAGCCAGCCGCTGATTGTGATTGACAACGTTCCTTACGACAACTCTGTTAATACAGTTGTAGGTAACGACTACCCTTTCAATGCCAACCTGCAGGGCGTCAACGAATCAAACCGAGGTGTTGACATCAACCCGGACGACATTGAAAGCCTTTCTGTACTCAAAGGCCCTTCTGCAAGTGCGCTGTATGGCACACGTGCTGCCAACGGGGTTATCATGATTACCACCAAGAAAGGAAAGAAAGGCCTTAGCGGCAGCTATAGCTATTCCTACGGTATTGATGAGGTAAACAAACTGCCTGACCTTCAAACTACTTTCGGACAAGGCAATGGCGGCGGAGCTGCAATCAAAGATGCCAACAATGTTACTATCGGTAGCCAGCCAGAAGGAACTTCTTCCTCTGCAACACCAAATAGCTGGGGACCACGTATTCCAGATGGAGAATCGTTCGACAACCTGGATACCTATTTCCAAAGGGGTGAAACGCAGATGCATAGCTTTTCTGTCGGCGGCGGAACAGACAATACAACCTTCCGTTTCTCCTACAGCAACACCGATCAAACAGGTATCGTGCCCAACACAAGCCTGAATCGTAACACTTTCAGGATAAACGCGAGCACTGGCATCAATAAATTTAAAATTACTGCCAATGGTGCCTATACAAACACCCGTGACTCTAAAGCCCAGAATGGTAGCAACCTTTCGGGGGTAATGTTGGCATTGCTTCGTATGCCAGCAGACCACGATGTAGCTGGTGGTACTGGCGCTTCAGGCTTTGAAAACGTGGATGGATCACAACATCAGTACTTCGCTCCTTATGACAATCCACTTTGGACTGCCTACCGCAACCCAAACAACAGTAATGTAGGGCGTTTGTCTGGTGCTGTGACCCTGGATTACCTGCCATTGGATTGGCTGACATTAACATTCCGCATTGGTACTGATATGTACAATGATGAGCGCAGACAAATTTTTGCGGTTGGAAACAACAACAACGACCCACGCGGTGAGGTTTGGCAATCCAACGTGAAACACGAAGAAGTAAACACCGATTTTATCGCCCGAATCAACAAACGTTTTGGCAATTTCACCACGGACTTTACTTTGGGGTCACAGCTAAACCACCGCTATGACCAAAGTGTATTTGCACGGGGCCAAAACCTGGCAATCCCGAACTTCTACAACCTGAATAATGCGGCCACACTGTATGCTGACAACTCTGAGCAAATTGTTCGGTTGGCAGGTGTATTGTTTTCTGCAGACTTGGGTTACCGCGACATGCTTTACCTGACGTTGGGTGGTCGTAATGACTGGGCTTCTACTTTTGGTCCTACAGCAAAGAACAGCTTCTTCTATCCAAGTGCTTCACTTTCGTTCATTGCAACCGAAGTATTGGATAGGAATGATGTGCTGAATTTCTTGAAATTCCGCGCATCATTCGCACGCGCTGGTCGTGAACCCAATGCGTACAGCTCCCGCACCTATTTTGGCCGCCCAACGTTTACGGATGGCTTTACAGATGGTTTGAGCTTCCCATATTTGGGCCAAAACGGCTTCAATATCAGCAACGCACTGGGCAACAGCGCATTGCGCCCTGAAATCAATGAATCCATTGAGGGTGGTTTTGACGCTCGTTTGTGGAAAAACCGAGTTCGCCTTGCATTTACATACTACATGTCCAAGTCTAAAGACCTTTTGGTGGCACGCCCAATCGCTGCTACTTCTGGTTTCACAGCGTTCAACAGCAACGTAGGCGAGATGGAAAACAAGGGGATCGAGTTGGAAGCAAACCTTGACGTAGTTCGTACGAAAAACTTTACCTGGACAATCGGTGGTAACTTCACTAAAAATGAAAACGAAGTGACCAAACTTGCACCAGGCGTAGATCAATTCAGCGTCGAGGCCGCTTTCACTGGCATCGGTTCGTATGCCATTGTAGGTCAGCCTTATGGTGCTGTATTTGGCACAAAATGGCAGCGTAATGACGCTGGTCAGTTGGTAATCGGTGCAAACGGATTGCCACTTCGCGCTGCTGAAGAAGGATTCCTTGGCAATCCTTACCCAGACTGGACCGCAGGTATCAATTCCTTGCTCAGCTTCAAAGGCTTGAGTCTGAGTGGTCTGCTTGATATTCGTCAAGGTGGTATTTTGTGGAATGGCACTTACGCTCGGTTGAGCCGTTTGGGCAAAACGCAAGAATCTGCTGATGGCCGAGACAAAGCGTATATCATCGAAGGTGTTAAAGCCGATGGTACGGCAAACGACATCCCTGTTTCATCACTCCAATACTTCGGCACCTATAAAGGCGATCTTGGTGCCTATGCTGTGGAAAACGCTATCCAGGATGGTTCTTGGATACGTCTTCGTGAGGTTACTTTGAGCTATACCTTGCCAAAAATCAACAAATATTTGAAGGGAATCACAGTGTACGCTACGGGCCGCAACCTGTGGTTGAGCACTGATTATCAAGGAGTAGACCCAGAAACGAGCTTGACTGGTGCAGGTTCCAGCATCGGCGGTTTCGACTACTTCAACATGCCAGGTGCACGTTCTTACATCGTAGGCTTGCGCACTAATTTCTAATTTCAACTAAGCAATTCCTCTAATGAAGAAAATATTTTCAATAACTGCCGTAGCCCTTGCAGTAATGCTTACTGCCGGCTGCAAAAAATTTGTTGAGGGCTACGACGTGTCGCCCAACAGCCCCTCTCAGGTGAGCCTTGAAGTATTGTTGACTGGTACTCAGCTGGGCACGGTCAGCAATTACACGGGCGATTTAGGCCGTATTCCATCTCTGTTAGTTCAACAGACCGCTGGCAGATTGTTCCAATATGGTGATTTCCAGACTTATGATATCCTGGAATCTTCTATTGACAACCAATGGCAGAACCTTTATGCAGGTGGTTTGATCAATGCACAGCAATTGATCGATCAGGCAGGTGATGCCAACAAAATCTATCGTGGTATCGGGCGCGTGTTGCGTGCTATGAACCTCGGATTGGCTACTGATATGTGGGGTGATATCCCAAATACGCAAGCCCTTGGTGGTCTGGCTGGTGAAGCCAATTTTAATGCAGCTTATGATGCTCAAGAAACTGTGATTCGCGACATCCAATCTACCTTGGATGCTGCAATTGCAGACCTTGGCAGCGATCCTGCAACAAATGCACGTGTTCCTGGAACTGACGACATCATTTTTGGTGGAGACGCTGCAAACTGGGGTCTCGCAGCCCGTGTCCTGAAAGCACGATATGCCAATCGCCTTAGCAAGCGTGATGCTGCAGGCTCTGCAACCACTACCTTGGCTATACTTGATGCAGCCTACCTTGCTGGATTGGCTGGCAATACATCGGACTTGATGGCTCCGTTTGGCGATGCCACCAACGAGTGGAATCAGTGGTTTGCATTTGAACAACAACGTGCAGGTTACCTGACCATGAATCAGTTCTTTCTGGACATGTTGGCCAGCGACCCTCGCCTGCCATTGTATGCTACTGGT
>JADJFA010000001.1:0-685000 GCA_016708875.1 Lewinellaceae bacterium | reverse complement strand
CGCTGGATTATCCTGGAACTCAAGGTGTTGGCTGATGTGGGGCTTGTCGGATTCCCAAATGCTGGTAAAAGCACCTTGTTGAGCGCTGTTACTGCTGCCAAGCCTAAAATCGGCGATTACGCATTTACCACGCTGGTTCCCCAACTCGGCATTGTGAAAGTGCGCGAAGGACAGACCTTTATCATGGCCGACATCCCGGGGATCATCGAAGGCGCGCATGAAGGCAAAGGCCTTGGACACCGTTTTCTACGACATATTGAACGGAATAGTGTGCTCCTGTTTATGATACCTGCTGACACCGATCGGAGCATCGAAGCAGAGTTCAATATCCTCATCAACGAACTGCAAGAGTACAATCCTGACTTGCTTGACAAGCCCCGTCTGCTCGCGATAAGCAAAGCTGATTTAATTGACGACGAGCTGGAGAAAATGCTGCGCGCTACCCTGCCAAAAGATGTTCCCGTAATTTTCATTTCTGCAATGACGAATCAAAAATTGCAGGAATTGAAAGATACTTTGTGGAAGATTTTGAACGCATAATTGATTTACTTTTTATACCTTTAAGTATAATCTCCAAAAAGACTTGTTTCAGCCCCCTCTGAAACAAGTCTTTTCATTTTGTAATTTAAACTCGCTTCCAAATGCTAGTGAAAACCTACGCCGGCTCCGTCCATGGAGTTGATGCACAATTGATTACCGTCGAAACCAACTGCGGCGGCGCCCTGGGAAACACCGACAAACTCGGCATTTATATCGTGGGCCTACCCGATAGCGCCGTGCGGGAAAGCCTCCCTCGTATCGAAGCAGCCGTGAAAAACTCCGGTTACCGACAACCCCGGCTTAAAACCATCATCAACCTCGCCCCCGCCGACATCCGCAAAGAAGGTTCTGCGTTTGACCTGCCCATTGCGCTGGGGATGCTCGCTGCTGCCTGTTTGATCCCTCCGGATGGTTTTGAGGATTACATCATCATGGGTGAGCTTTCGCTTGATGGTTCGTTGCGTCCTATAAAAGGGGCTTTGCCGATTTCGATCAAAGCGCGAAAGGAAAACTTCAAAGGTTTCATTTTGCCCAAAGCAAACGCCCGCGAGGCCGCTATCGTGAACGATGTAGCAGTGTACGGTGTGGATAACCTGCTGGAAGCGATTGACGTGCTAGGTGGCAATTCCGACATTCAACCTTTGATTGTCAATACGCGGGATGAATTTGCCAATGCCACGGGCATTTACGATGTGGATTTTTCCGACGTAAAAGGACAGGAAAACATCAAACGAGCACTTGAACTCGCAGCAGCAGGTGGTCACAACGTCATCCTCATCGGACCACCGGGTGCAGGCAAAACCATGCTGGCGCGACGATTGCCGACCATCCTGCCTCCGCTTACCTTGTACGAGGCTTTGGAAACCACCAAAATCCACTCTGTGTCGGGTGTGTTGCCCGATAATGCTGCACTGATTACCACTCGCCCATTCCGCGCCCCGCACCACACTATAAGCGATGTGGCCCTTGTGGGCGGCGGTTCCTGATCCCATGCCCGGCGAAATCAGCCTTGCGCACAACGGGGTACTGTTTTTGGACGAATTGCCAGAGTTCAAACGAACGGCCCTGGAGGTGATGCGCCAACCCATGGAAGAGCGGCGAGTTACCATCAGTCGTGCGAAATCTACCGTGGAATATCCAGCGGGCTTTATGTTGGTGGCCTCCATGAACCCCTGCCCTTGCGGTTACTACAATCACCCCGAAAAAGAATGCGTGTGCGGCCCAGGCGTGGTAAAACGTTATGTATCAAAAATTTCCGGACCGCTTCTTGACCGCATTGACTTGCATGTAGAAGTAACCCCCGTGAGCTACGACGAACTCACCAACACTGAACGCGCCAAACTCGACAGCACTGCCATTAGAGATCGGGTGCTAATCGCTCGCGCCGTGCAGGCCGAACGGTTTAAAGATTTAAAAGACGTATATAGCAATGCCCAGATGCCGGGGCGTATGGTGCGGGAGGTGTGCAAGCTTACGCCGGAAGGTTTAATTCTGTTAAAAACGGCCATGGAACGCTTGCAGCTTTCGGCGCGAGCTTATGATCGGATATTGAAAGTGGCCAGGACGGCGGCGGATCTGGCGGGTAGCCCTGATATTCGGATCGAGGATTTGGCGGAGGCGATACATTATCGGAGTTTGGATCGGGAGGGTTGGGCGGGATGAAAACGCCTCGGAGAAAAATAGCGCTAGTCGGCACAGCCGACTCAATATTGGGCACAAGGCTTACATCTGATTATCTTTATTTCGCCTCGACAGCTGTTCAACGTTTCAATATCTATACCAGAATTTTCCAAAGTTATATAGAACGTGACCTCAAGTGGAGCGTTCTTTGCACAATTTTATTGCTGCTTACAAACCTTTAGAAGCTTGGATAATCAACCGAAGTTTGAAAGAGTGTATTCAAATCGAGGATATAGAAATTAAATTCATGCCATGAACTTTTGGTTTGAAGGCTTCTACCATGACAATATTTCAGGAGCAATGACTAAAAAAGTTTTTGTCACCGGATGCTTTGACCTGCTGCACAGTGGGCATGTTGCATTTTTGAAAGAAGCTGCTCAATACGGCGATCTGTATGTGTGCATTGGCAACGATGAAAATGTCAAAAACCTAAAAGGGCGCTATCCCGTAAACAACCAACACGAAAGGTGGTACATGCTGGATGCGCTTGCCTGCGTCAGGGAGGTACGGATCAATAAGGGCTGGGGAATTATTGATTTTGAACAAGAACTGGAAGAAATAGCCCCGGATGTTTTCGTTGTGAACGAGGATGGCCACACCCCTGCTAAAGAATCACTGTGCAGGAAAAATAAGATTGAATACAAAGTTTTGAGCCGCAAACCACACGGAGATTTGCCGCTGCGCTCTACTACCAGCCTGCGTATCGTGTGTACCATCCCTTTCAGGATTGACATCGCGGGAGGTTGGCTGGATCAGCCTTATGTATCAAAATACTACCCCGGCGCGGTACTGACGATCTCCATCGAACCGACCATAGACTTCAATGACCGAAGCGGCATGGCTTCGAGCACCCGGCGCAAAGCCATTGAACTGTGGAAAACGGAATTGCCGATTGGTGATAAGGAGCAACTGGCCAAAATACTGTTTGTGTACGACAATCCCCCCGGTACAAGCCACATAAGCGGCTCTCAGGACAGTATTGGAATTGTTTTTCCGGGGCTGAATAAACTCCAATACAACAGCAACTACTGGCCGGATTCCATCGAAACCATAAACGACGAGGATGTTCTAAGCTGGATCGAGTCCCATTTGTATTTGGTGACGCTAGGCCCAAGGGTTTCCACATACAATGTGTTGGAAAACACGCTGATCAACCCCGAAAACGCAAAAGCACTGGCCGATGCTGCGGATCGTTGTTGGGAAGCAATGACCCGGAAAGACATTGAGTCCTTTGGCGCGGCCTTTAAGGCGTCTTTTGAGGCTCAAATTGCCATGTTCCCCAATATGGTGGATGCTGAAATCTGGAAAGTGATCGAATAATACCGATCCAGAGCCCTGGGCTGGAAGTTGAGTGGTGCAGGAGGCGGAGGGTATTTGATTCTGGTGAGTGACACCCCGATTGAAAACGCCATTCAAATCAGGATAAGAAGACGGGATGTCTGGGGTTAAAGCATCATACAGAATTATTTCACACAACGCCACGACGACACAACGCTTTGATAATCAAAAATTTAAACGTTGTGTCGTTGTGGCGTTGTGTGAAACATATTTTAAAAACACCATAGCATGCCGGATACGTTTACAACAAGAAAATACCTGCTCCCATTCGCGCTGGTTACCAGTCTGTTTTTTTTGTGGGCACTGGCCCATAACCTTAACCCGATATTAATCCCGCATTTAAAGAAGGCCTGCAATCTGACTGATTTTCAAAGCGCATGGATCGATTCCGCGTTCTTTATTGCTTATTTTGTATGCGCCATACCCGCGGGTGCGGTCATGAAGCAATATGGCTATAAAACCGGAATCATTATAGGCTTGTTGTTGTTCGCATCAGGGGCATTTTTGTTCTACCCGGCGGCTGTTCTATTGTCTTTTCCATCGTTCCTTATTGCGCTGTTTGTCATCGCGAGCGGTCTTACCTTTCTGGAAACTGCCGCCAATCCCTACATAACATTCTTAGGTCCGCCGGAAAACGCTACACAACGTTTGAATTTCGCACAATCTTTTAATGGGCTGGGGGCTTTTATAGCTCCACTCATTGGCGGACTTTTTATCTTATCGGGGAACCATTTAAACGATGAACAACTGGCCACTTATTCGCCAGAACAACTGAATAGTTTCTATCTCAACGAAGCGGCTGCGGTTAAAATGCCTTATCTCTTAATTGGATTGTTGGTATTAAGTGTTGCGGTAATTTTTTCAAGGATTCATTTGCCGGATGTTAAAGAGGAGGCCGCGGTTCAAAGCAATAGTTGGAGCAAACTGTTTCGGCACAAACATTTGAGAAATGGGGTCATTGCGCAGTTTTTCTATGTGGGCGCACAGGTGGGCGTGGGTAGTTTTTTTATTCGTTTTCTGAATCAGTCCGCCCAAATTGAAGAAAAACAGGCGGCTTATTATTTGTCCGTCGCTCTGCTGCTATTTATGATAGGCCGATTTGTCGGCACGTTCCTGATGAGATTCATTGCGCCGACCCGATTGCTTGCCATTTACGCCCTTTGCAACATTGTTTTGCTTGCTTTTGCGGTATTTTCCAAAGGCTTGCCGTCTGCCGGGGCATTGATGGGCGTTGAGTTTTTTATGTCTATCATGTTTCCCACTATTTTTTCGCTTAGCATTGCCAATCTCGGCGAGGACACCAAAATGGGGTCATCATTGGTCATCATGTCTATCGTGGGCGGAGCGATCATACCCCTGATTATGGGTCGTATTTCAGATGCCTTCCATTCCATACAATTGGCCTATATCGTACCCATGGTATGTTTTGTGGTTGTCTTTTATTTTGGATGGAAAAGTAATTATGAAGTAATAAAGTGATAGCGGATTATTGCGGATTTTTTCGGCACTCTATCACTTCATCACTCTATCACTTATGAAACGATATTGCCTTGCCCTGGACTTAAAAGAAGATGCTGCGCTCATTGCGGAATACGAGGCATATCACCGAAAGGTCTGGCCTGAAATCATAAAGAGCATTCAAGATTCGGGGATCATCAGCCTGGAAATATATCGCGTAGCCAACCGCCTTTTTATGCTGCTCGAAACCGGGGACGATTTTTCTTTTGAGCAGAAAAGTGAAATGGATGCTGCCAACCCACACGTGCAGGAATGGGAAGCATTGATGTGGAAATACCAGCAGGCCCTGCCCGGCGCGAGGCCTGGGGAAAAGTGGGTGCTGATGGAGAAGATTTTTAGCCTGGAGCGTGGGTGATGTCGGCACAGCCGACGTGAATGGTGTGAAACTGGGTATACTGCCTTTGCGCCAGCGGGGCGTAGCACCGAATATTAATCTAGTGAAAAAATAACTCTAGTTTTATTTTCACCGGGTTCAAACATCGGCCTGCTTATATCTTCAAAAAAACATGAGAATTGCTTTTATTTTTTAATTATTTTTAGGCTTTTAGGAATAGGGTGATTGGCTGATTTTATGGATAAAAAATAGATGCCTGCCGGTTGTTGACTTA
This sequence comes from Lewinellaceae bacterium, assembly GCA_016708875.1. Classification (GTDB taxonomy): domain Bacteria; phylum Bacteroidota; class Bacteroidia; order Chitinophagales; family Saprospiraceae; genus M3007. The sequence goes on along the minus strand of JADJFA010000001.1, from coordinate 679,316 downwards.
AATCGAGTACGTTTGGGAGCGGTGCGGCAATTGCTTTTACTTGTTGACCATAAGCGTTGTATAAAAATGCCGAGAGATCAGGGCCAAATGCGGTTATAATTTTATCCAAATTTAAGAAATTTAATGTTGGATTTGGATAAGCCAGAGCACTCAATTCTATCTCCGGATTTACTGAAATGGGTTGCCCTAATTGATCCAACAAAGCGTTGATATCTTCCAGCACCAAAAGGGCAGATTGACCCATATATAATTTGTGATCGTCGGAAACATGCCAACAACTAACGTGGCTATTGGCTATTCTGTTTGATGGGATCGTTGGATGATACCATTGCCCTTGTTTAAATACATCAAGCCCTTGGTTGTTGGAGCATACCAAAAGTGTTGAATCATTATATAAAACAATAGACGAACTGCCCAAAGTTCCGCCCAGATCAGTATCTGTATATGCCTGGGTTTGCCCGTTCATGTAATGTATAATTTGGCTCGACCCTGAAGCGGTAAACCATATATCTTGCTCAGAAACGAGAGCGAAATTGTTAACCTCCAAAAGCAAGGCTTCAGGAATATCTACATTGATCACCATATCACCATCAATTTTATAGAGGTTTTTATGGGGCTCATTTGGAAGCCAGGGGTAGGAGCCTCCGACTGTTACATACATAAAATCACCTTTTGGATAAATGCCGCCAATAATAAAATAGGTAGAGAATTCATCTCCACAATTAAAAGAATACCAATTGCCACTTAAGTCGAGTCTTGAAAGTGCTTTTGGCGTTTTTATCCAAAGGTTACCTTTTTGATCAAGGGTAATCGCATCAATATAAGGATAGTTAGAATTATCAACAGTAGGGTCAATATCTATATGGCTATGATTCGGCCCTTGATAAAAATCTAAAAGTGGTCCGTTTGCGCCTACCCACAGCCCTTGGCGGAGTGAATCATAGAATAGAAATGGTCTTTTGTTAGCCGGATAATCCAATTTTTCCCAGAAACCATTTATAATTCTGGTAACTCCAGCATCATTTGCCAACCAAATGGTATCATGAAAAGCTGCAATTGAGTTGGGAGATTCAGGGCAAAGCAGCTCAGAAGTTGGGACAAAATCCCATTCCTGTAGATCCGTAACCGATGCTGAAAACAACCCTGTTCTTTTCCCTAGCCACATATTGCCTTGATAATCAAGTTCAAATCCATAAATGAGCAAGGGGTCATAAGGGCCTGTTCTGTAATTGGAAGGCGGTGATAGTTGTGGTATCAAAGTACCATTTTCCAATGTATAAACGGATCCAACGCTATTACAAACCCATAGTACATTATTGGCATCAAAATGTGGGCAACTAAAACCCGGCCCATAGTTGATCCAGGACCCATTTTTATAAACCTTCAATAAGGTGCTAATGCTTTTATTCCCGCAACTTGCAATTTGACCATCCGAAGAAAGAGATAATTGAAAGGAAGCCGGGCTGTCCGGGATTTTCACAAAATTGGTTCCGTTATATTGAAATATTCCACTGGTATTAAAAGCGGAATTTGCTATAAGGATCGGTTGGTTTAGGCTGTCAAAACGTATGTCTCGGATGTTCATCCTGATCTGTCCAAAGTCAATGCTTTCCCAAGCTATACCCGTAAATTTTGCCAGACATCTTGTGGTCGCCGGATTGTTGAGTGGCTCAGTGACCATCCCTGCCCAGATCTGGCCGGCATGGTCAACTCTCAACACCAACACTTGGTATTCTGGCATGCCCCCTACGTACGCTATGCTTCCGCCTGGGGTGATCTTAACCAGTTGACTATTGATAAAAGTCCAAAGATTACCCTGCTTATCTACGGTGGAAACCCTTAGATCAACATTAATTGGAAGGTCAGGATTGCCCATTTCATAAAAGAAACGGGTTTGTCGAGTTTGTGTGTTGACAAAAGCAGTGCCATTAGCTGTTTTGATGTACAAAAAAGTATCCATTTGTACCATGGAACTAATTCCAATACCATCGAGATAACCCGTCCAAAGCCCTGCATGGACTACTTGTGCTGGAAGTGCTTTAGACATGTAAATAGCGATCAATAAGCAGAAAAAGATTTTACAGTTTTTCATTAATAGTTCAGGTTATGTGAAGGATTTTTGAAAAAGGCGCTATAATTCAATTGCAATATTTAGTTAATTTTTATTAACCAGTCAGAGGAAAACGCAGTTTGTCAAAAAGAAGCAAAAGCAGCCCAAGCCACCCGTTGCTTATTCCAAAACAATCTCTGGCTTAAGCGGGGCGCTCAGATACACAGTCCAGTGAAAATAAAATGATAGTTGTTGTTTCACCGGGTTAAAAGATAAACCTATCTTTGTTTTCAAATAGAAAACATATGGAAATTTCGAGGATTATTCAGCAACCGCTGACCGAGCACTTGGACAAGGAAGAAATTACCTTACTTATTGGCCCCCGTCAAGCAGGTAAAACGACGCTATTGCGGTCTATTGCAGATCAACTTATGCAAGCTGGTGCGACTTGCCTTTTTTTCAATCTGGATATAGATATCGATGCACAGCATTTCAGCTCGCAACAGCGTTTTGTTGAACGGGTGGAAGCCTTAAGTGCAGGTAAGCGCGCCTATGTTTTTATAGACGAGGTGCAGCGGATTGAAAACGCTGGCTTGTTTTTGAAGGGCATCTATGATCGTCGGTTGCCGCACAAATGGATTGCAACTGGTTCAGGAAGTCTGGAATTGAAAGAGAAAATTGCAGAATCGCTCGCTGGTCGTAAGCGCAATTTTTTGCTTTTCCCTGTTTCAGTTGGTGAATTCTTATCTTACCGCCTAGCTGCCAACCTCCCGCAATCAGTCGCACAGATCAGAACTGACACTTTTGCGGAAGAACGTTTTTTGATCGAATACTTGCAGTACGGCGGGTATCCAAGGGTGCTGACTGCCTCGGATACTCTAGAAAAGCGCAGCGTGTTAGCTGAAATTTTCCAAAGTTATGTGGAACGAGACCTTCAACTGTTACTTCGTTTGGAAAAATCGAGGGAGTTGATCACCTTGCTCCAATTGCTCTCAAACCGCATCGGACGTCTTATGAATTATCAGGATTTGGCAAATATGACCAACCTGAGTGTGCCAACCGTTAAAAATTATCTGTGGTACTGCCAAAAAACCTTTGTAATTGAGGAAGTCCTGCCGTTTTTTACCAATAAAGAAAAGGAGTTAACCAAAACGCCTCAGAACTATTTTGTTGATTCGGGGTTGCGAAATTTTTTGCTAAACAATTTTGATCTAACGCCCCTTTCCTCTGATTTTGGGTTCCTGTTTCAGCAGTTGGTGTTTCAAATATTGCGAAACCGCTTTTCAAACGGGATTGAAGCCATTCGTTATTGGCGTACACAAAACCAGGCTGAAGTTGATTTTGTAGTACAAAACGGACTGGCTATCCTACCGATTGAAGTCAAAGCTGAACGCATGAAAAAACCCCAAGTAGAGCGTTCCCTACGCAATTTTATTGCTACCTATGAACCTGCAGAAGCATGGATAGTCAATCGGAGCTTACAAGAGAGCATTCAAATCGGGCAGACAGAAGTGAAGTTTTTGCCTTGGTATGAATTATTGGTTTGAACTCTTTTCTACAACGGCAACGCCGAATACCTTTCAATAAATGCCTTCAACTCATCCACCATAGCAGGAGAGCCGATTGCGATGGTGCACCGCTGGTGAAGTTCGGAAGGAGCCAAATCGAGGATACGCTTCAGGTGCGTATTCAAGGCCTTGCCGCCGGCCTGTTCGATGAGCATGGCCAATGGGTTGCACTCATATAGAAGGCGTAGTTTGCCTTTGGGGTATTTGCGGGTGCTGGGATAGAGGAAGATTCCGCCCTGAATCAGGATACGGTGTACGTCGCTGACCATGCTGCCAATGTAGCGGAGACCATAGTTTTGGTCAGAGCAGTGGTCAATGTACCGGCGCATTTCAAGGTCAAATTTGGAATAGTAGCCCTGATTGACCGAGTAGGTCTGGCTATTTTCAGGGATGCGCATGTTGCGGTGGCTCAGACAAAACTCGCCGATGCTGGGGTCGAGCGTGAAGCCGTTGACGCCGCGCCCAGTGGTATACACCAGCATCGTGGAGGTGCCATAAAGCACGTATCCGGCAGCCACTTGCTTGGTGCCCGACTGGAGAAAATCTTCCTTGGTGGCAGGCCCACTCGCGTCGCTTTTGCGGCGGTAGATGGCAAAAATGGTACCCACTGACATGTTTACATCAATATTGGAGGAACCGTCAAGCGGGTCGAACATCACAATGTAGTGGCTTTGCTTGGAGCCCACGGGCGGAACGTGGATGATGTCGTCGTTTTCTTCAGAGGCAATGGCGCAAACCTCGCCGGAGTTTTGAAGGCATTCGATGAGCCGTTCGTTGGCGTACACATCGAGTTTTTGCTGTGTATCACCACTTTGGTTTTCGCCGCCGTCGGCCACGCCGAGTATGTTGACGAGACCTGCTTTGTTTACCTCGCGGTTGATGATCTTAGCGGCCACACCGATGTCGCGGAGCAGGCCGGTGAGTTCGCCTGTAGCGTAGTCAAAGTCTTTTTCGGAGCGAAGGATGAACTCGTCGAGTGTGACGATGCGATTGCTTGGTATGGTGCTCAAATCGGCAGGATCAGAGATGCCGATGTAAGGCGTTTTGTCCGCTGAATTCTTGACAGAGGCAGGGGCTTTTTTTGTGGTGGTAGCCATAAGTTGGTTAGTGCAAGATTTTGTGGTGAAAATGGCGGCTCAAATGTAGCAAGAACCGCCTTTCAAGGGCAGTTTTTTCTTTTGAGGTTAAATGTTGCGCATTTGTCAAATGCTGACAAACACCTGACTGTTTTTTCAGCACATTTGTTGGCCAATTTTGTTCTTACGAGTAGGATGCCGCACAAAATTCAATCCCAATCATGAAAAGGATTTCGCTCATTCTAGTCCTGGCTATTTTAGCCCAAATGGCCTGCCGCCCGGCATTGCCAGACGAAGTCCCTTTGCCCACCAAAATTTGCGTTCGCACCCAGCACCACACCTGGCCAATCCCGAATGCAATGGTGTATGTGAAGTACAACACGGACTCTTTCCCGGGTTACGATAAGCCCCCTTCCTATTTCGATGCCTCCTTCAAAACAGGCGCCAATGGCCACGGATGCATCGAACCTGTGCCAGAAGGGCGGCATTGGCTGATTGCTTTTGGCTATGACAGCTTGTATTTCCCACACGATGTTTATGGAAGTATGCGGGTAGAAATTTCCCTGACGTATAAGCCTGTGCTCGACACGATTTTGTATATTTCGGAGTGATTTTCAGAAAATTACTTGCAGCAAACTTCGAAAAGTAGTGCGACAACGGAGGGATAGTTATGTTTGCCAAGACAATGGAAAATCAACATTCTCCAGCGCAGCGGTATCTTGCTAATTCTACTAATTAAATTGTTATGAAGAAGTATCTTTTGACAGGTTTAAACCTGATCCTCTTTCTCGTTAATCTATGTTCTCAACAACTCTTAACAGCCCCCTACCAGTTGTTGTCTGATCAAGAGACCAATATCAAAGACCTTCCGGGTGTTTTCATACAAAGACTTGCCCCGTGTAACCGCCAGGACATAATTGATGATTTCAATAATGTTTACCGCACTTCAGAAGTTACCACAGCCCAATTGGGTTGGACCGGAAGTGTGGCCACGTGTACTCCAGGCACCACCTCAGACTCGTCCAAGACAAAGACCCTCAACCGGATAAATTATTTCCGAAAATTAGCGGGATTAACCAACTATGTGGTTTTCGACCAAAATGCCTATGAGCTCAATTGCCAGTCTGCGGCCTTGATCATGAATGCCAATAGCGACCTAAGCCATTCCCCGCCCAACAACTGGTTGTGCTGGACACAAGCCGGAAGTAATGGAGCGGGTAGCTCTAATTTGGCTTTAGGCGCTCATGCTTCAGGCGCCATATCCTTGTATATGATAGACCCAGGTGGAGGAAACGAACCTGCCGGACATCGCAGGTGGATCTTGTATTCGCGGGCAACTAAATTTGGCACGGGATCAACCAGCTCAAACGCCGCAAATGCACTGTTTGTATTTGGTCCAACGGCCACTCCTCCAAGTCTGCCCGCTTTTATCGCTTATCCCTGCGAAGGATTTTTTCCCAGGTCCCTTACTCCTACCCGTTGGTCTTTTGGGATTCCTGGCGCCAATTTTTCAAATGCGGTAGTCGAAGTTAAGGATGAAACTGGCGCATCGGTCAGCATCACTCAACATGCGTACCAAACGGGCTATGGCGACAATACCCTTACCTGGGAAATGCCGGGATCTACGCTTAGTTTTGCCAATAAAGAGGATGTTGTGTACACCGTCACGGTATCCGGCATTGCCAATTCGCCTGCCACATCCTATACCTACAAAACTGTGCTTATCCATGAAGAAACCCCAACGGTTTCCTTCAAGAAAACGGACCCAACCTGCGAAAATAACGGCGAAGTCACTGCAACATATTCCGCTGGAGCCATTGCTTATGCCTGGAGTGGCGGCCAAAATAGTGCTGCCCTTTCCAACATATTGCCCGGAACGTATACTGTTACTATAACGGATAAAAGCGATTGTACCACGGTCGCAACAGTAGAACTCCTGGACAACTCAGCGGCGGTGATTACCCCGGGTGATGTAAGTACTTCTTCTGTAGTCAATTGTGAAGGAAACATTCAATTAAACCTAAGTACTACTGGCGCTATGAACCTGGGCGTCAATCAAATTGTGGGTTGGTGGTTTTCTCAGGACGCGCCGATTTCAGAAACCTTCGCCAATCAGGCAGACCTGGATGCTGCGCTGAATCAGGTCGTTATCAACCCGTCAGCCGTAACGCCCGATCTCGGCAGTTTTATGTTCAAATCCACTACTGGAAGTGAATTGGCAAAAGCATTTACCTGTGGCACTGATCTGGATCCAAACAAGACTTATTTTGCCACCCCTTTCGTCTCGCAAAATGATTCTCCAGCACCCATCAATTATTTGAATACGACCACTTTGGGCAACATTGTGATCAATGATGTAAACGCTGGCATACCAGGGGAAACAGAAATCCCGGTTAAAGTATGGCAGACTCCTGTAAGCGCTAATTTGAAAAGAGTTTGTGTTCAAATCTCTTATGGAGGGTATTGCACCTTAAACGATTTGGATATAAGAATCAGGGATCCATATGGCACGGAGGTTTATCTGACGCATTTTTTCCCGGGTTTTGCGAATGGAACCGCCGGTTTTAATGCTTGTTATGTGGATGATTTGACGGGCGTAAATGTTTGGGATGGATGCAACGGAAATTGCTACACCGGCCTGATTAACAGTGCAGAATCCTTTAGTCCCTATAACAACATTGATCCCAATGGAATCTGGACCCTGATTGTGAAAGATGACTTTAATCAGGGGTGGAAACCCAATTTTATCAGCGCAACCCTTGAATTTGATGAAGCACCCTACGCTATCCACTTCCCGGAGATTGATTTCACCAAATGTGTCATGGGTACTCCGGTTCAGTTTTCCTGTGCGGAAACCAATGCACCGGCAACGCCGAATATTTCCGGACAGACCCAGTTTTGTGGTTCGGTAGCAGGGGTGCTCTTTGCCGGTGCCGGGTATGAAAGCTACCTTTGGAGCAATGGCCAGACGACAGCTTCGATACAGATCCAACAGGCTGGTTCTTATACGGTAACGGTTTCAAATGCGCTAGGCTGTACCGCTTCGGGATCAACCACCGTTCAGTTATCCAATATACCAACGACCACTATTAGCGGAGATACTGAAATTTGCCAGGGACAATCCGGAAGCCTCGATGCGGGCGCCGGGTTTAGCGCCTATGCATGGAGCAATGGACAAACCACCCGCAATATTTCGGTTCAAAACGGCGGTACCTATACAGTTACAATAACCAATGCAAATACTTGCACTAATACGGCTACCATTTCGGTCAGTGTACTCAATGTACCCAACCCGCAAATTTCGGGCGCCCTGAGTTTTTGTCCCGGTGGAAACACGACTTTAGTTGCACCGACCGGCTTTTCATCCTATCAATGGAGTACAAATCAAACCACAGAAAGCATCCTGGTGCAAGTGGCCGGATTGTACCAAGTAACCGTAACCAATAGCCAGGGGTGTACGGCCAGCAATGGGGTGACGATAAGCCTGCTCCCCTCACCCGTAGTCAATATTTCAGGTACCCAAAGCTTTTGCGAAGGAGCAAATTCGGTGCTCAACGCCGGAGCAGGTTTTGCCAGTTATCTCTGGAGCAATACCCAAAGTACTCAAAATATAACGGTCACACAAGCCGGAACATATACCGTTACGGTGACCAATGCTCAAGGCTGCACAGGTACAGCAAGTCAAAACATTACGGTCAAACGGCCCGCGGGGCCGGGCCCCGGCCCCCCCCCCCCCCCCGTTCCCCCCGGCCCCCCGGGCCCACGCCCCCCAGCTCTCACCAACTAACGGTCCTTACCGTTCCACTGCACAGGCACTGCAAGTCAAAACATTACGGTCCATCCAAACCCGGTGGTGAGTATTACCGGAGCGTTGGATTTTTGTGAAGGACAGTCTACACAATTGTCTGCCAATCAGGGATTTAGCGCTTATGTATGGAGCAATGGAGAAACCACCAGTACTATCACTGTTACTTCCGAAGGCGCCTATTCTACAACAGTTACAAGCAGCTTTGGATGTACCAATGATGCATCCGTCAACGTAACTGCTTTGGAAAACCCTACCGTTGATTTAGGACCAGATCAGATCATTGTCCAGGGACAACAGCTGGTACTAAATGCATCGGGACCGGGTTTAAGCTATCTTTGGTCAACAGGCGCTACGACCGCAACCATCCCCGTGCAACTCATGGGAACTTATTCTGTAACCGTTACGGATGCTGCCGGCTGCACAGACACAGATGAAATAAGTGTGGAGGTAACGAGTGATACAAACGAACCCGAAGCGGCATTCAAAATCGAGATTTTCCCGAACCCAGCAGCAGATTTCTTGCAATTCCGATGCCTGGGGTTTGATGTAGAGGGTCTGATTTTGGAGGATATCCATGGAAGAGTGCTCTTGAAAAACAACCATTTTTTGCACAAAGACAGCTGGCAAAATCTGGATATCACGCAGCTCCCGGTTGGGACTTATTTTTTAGTATTGAACGGGGCGCGTAATACTGGAGCCGTTCAATTCGTCAAGATATAATCTGACGAGGACAAAATTTCTGTGCGTATTTTTTTAGATAGGATGAACAGTATGACTCCTTGAATTTTTACTGTTCATCCTGTCTAAAAACAATCAAAAATCCATTCTTATCCGAACATTCAAGCGCCTGCCTGTCAAGTAATTAGGAATAGCGTATTGCGTATTTTCAATCGTTTTTATCCAAACGTTAGACGCCTCGTTCGCAACTTTCAACAGGTTGAACACCTCAAGACTTGCCCAGGTATTGCGCGTAAACCGCAAGAAGTGATTTGGCTTTCGGTTGCGCCATTGGTGTTTCCAAAGTTGGAAACCAAAGCCGATGTCCACGCGATGGTACGGCGCGAAACGGTAGGGATTTCGGTAGATAATATTATTGTCGGGCACACCAAAGGGCAGGCCTGAGCCGACCGTGAAATTAAGATGCATCCGGATGTTTCGGTTGCCGCGTAGGTAATCCTGGAAAAAGGTTGAAAAGGTGAAAAGCCGGTCAGTAGGGCGTGGCACATCCTTCACATCGTGTCCTTCCCGCTCGCCCACATTGCGGGCCTGGTGTTGCACCCCATTTATGCTTTCGCGGGTACGGAGCATGGAGAAATTGACCCAACTTTCCGCACCTTTCACAAACTCGCCGTTGAGGCGGATGTCGAAACCAGTAGCATAACCCTGGGAGTTGTTTTCCCCGGCGTAACGTATGCGCACGTTGTCGAGATCGAAGGAAACGAGGTCCCACATTTTCTTGTAATAGGTCTCAGCGATGAGGCGCATTTTGACCGGACGACGTTTGCCCCACAGAAAATCCCAGGTAAAGCCGCCCACGATGTGCGCTGATTTTTGAGCCTGCAAATCGGTGTTCACAGTACCATCCAATCGGCGCATTTCGCGATAAAAGGAGGGTTGAAAAAACAGTCCGCCGCCCAAGCGATACGAGACATCCCTTTTGGTATTCAGGGGTTTATAAAGCAATTGCGCTCTTGGCGTAACGAACCAACCTTCGTTTAAAGTCCAGTACTGTCCCCGCACGCCGGCCATGACCTGTATCTCACGCAGCCCATCTTTTTTCCAGGTCCAGGTGTCTTGAAAGAATGCTGAGAAGCGGTCGCTGTTGAGCGAGTTGCGTGTTTTTAGCACTCGGCGAACTTGTAGCGCAATGGAATCATAAGGCAATGAGTAAAGCGCCGAATCGAGTCGTTCCCACTCGTTTATTTTGTCTTGAATTTGCTCGTTTTGCCATTTGGCCGACCATTGCAGGAAATGGCTGCGAATCAGGCCCATGTCGGATTTGTCGTTTTGCAGTTCAATGCCGCCTTTGTATTCCACATTGCGCACGTCGGCACTGAGGTAGTTTCGCACCCAGGTATGCTGGGTGCCTTGCCCCAGGATATTGGTTATTTCGCCAAAGTTGTCGGATCCGAGGTTTTCCTCCAGCTCGCCCAAAATGTAATACCCCAGAATGTCGAAACGCTCATTTTCCTGACTGCTCCAGGTGGAGGCCAACAGTTTGTGATACAATGGATTGCGGTCACGGTCGGGCAAATATGTAAGCGAAACGCCGCCCATTGCCTGTGTAAAATCATCCACTTCCTGCCCCTCGAAAGCAGTTCGCAATTGCAGCGCGTAATCAATTAGGCCAAAGGCGCGTGCGAGGCTTTGCGGCTGGAATGTGTAGGTCGAACGGTTGAAATTGCCAATCGCCCCGATTTGCCAATCTCGGCTAAGGTCGTAAGTTAGATATGCTTGAATATCCGTGAAATTGGGTACGTATTCGCCTTCTACGTCGAGGCTGCCAAGCAGGTTTTTGGTGGTTTTGTAACGCGCCCCAACGAGGTAACGAAATGCCCTAAAACCAGTTTTGTTTGGCTTCCAACTTCCTTCCAAATGCGCAGAAGCACCCAGCATACTCGCGCTGGCACTGGCCCGCAAACTATCGGGACGTTTGTATTTGATGTCCAGCACCGAGGAGAGTTTGTCGCCATACTTGGCTTGAAAACCACCGCTAGAAAAGGAGAGATCGCGTACAAGGTCAATGTTCGGAAAGGTCAAACCCTCTTGTTGTCCGGCGCGGATGAGTTGCGGGCGGTAAATCTCAAAATCATTGACGTACACGAGGTTTTCGTCGTAGTTGCCGCCGCGCACTTGGTATTGCGAACTCAGTTCGCCGCCCGTGCCCATGTTAGTGCCGAGCGCAATATGCGGCAACACGCTTTCCAAATTGCCGGTGGTACTGGGCAGGAGTTTCAGGTCGGTCATGTTTTTTTCCTTCACCATGCCCCCGTCGTCGAGCCTGCGCCCACTGATCACCACTTCCAGATTGGCGCCTATGGGCGACATGGTTAGATCCAAAGCATAACGTGCACCGGGTTGCAAAGCCAGAATATCCGCCGAAGCTTCTTGATAGGCCACCCGTTTGAAAGAGAGCGTAACCCGTTGGTTGGCAGGTATTTGAGTGGCAAATTTTCCAGATTCATCCGTACTGACCGCTTTGCCGGAGCCTTTGATGAAGACGCTGACCAGTTCCACGGGTTGCCCGTCGGAAGCGTCAGTGACGCGGCCGTAGACGGTGGCGGTTTGTTGGGCGTGGGCGAAGATTGGGACAAGGAGGAGGGCGGCGAGGATACTTTTTAAATGGGACATGGAGAGGCCAGTGGATTTTGGGCAAAAGTACGCTGGGGAGCGATGGTTAGGAGAAGATTATGGGAGACATAAAAATGATGGTCTAAATTGACTGATCACCTCCAGTGTGAAATACTTTTGTTCGATGGTAGAATCACGCTTTTTCAAATTATATTCACATCATTCATGAAACCTACTTTAAGAGTCTTGCTTCCGGTTTTTCTTTTGTGGTGGACGAGTATGTCCTGTAATAAAGACTGCTCCGAGCCAACACCTTCCAGCTCAATCTACACTGTAAATATTAAGATTTCCGACTTTGCCAAAGGTAAACCCGGTACTACCAGCAAGTTACTTGTGACGGAAAACGGCAGTGGAAAAAAACTCGGTGTATTTGACCTTTCATCTGATCTTTCTGAATTTACAGGAACGTTAGCAGTGGAAGGCACACCCCTAATGGATTTGCATTTGGTAGCCGTTTCAGGATTTGACTCTGGAAACGTGGTTAATTCCCATGTAGGAGTAGAGAATGGAGCGCTTGTATATTTTAAACCTTTTGAGTATGTAGGCTTCTCGGGCTCTTCGATAGAATTGACGATTAATGGGGTTGTTGCGTATGACTCTATCTCAATCGGTAATTTTTTTAAACTGGAACCGGCATTGGATCCTCAAACGAAGACCTTAAAAGTGGAAGTGAAAACTTTCGTTAAACAAGGCAACATCCTCCGCTTAAGCGCAAACAATGAACCCGGATTTCGATATTACTATTTGCCGGACACCCTGGCCGGGAAGAGCGTTACTTTACATTGGGACGATATGAAAAAGGAAAGCAATCTAACTCCTATCGAAGTTCAAGGCAACCCATACGCCTCTACAATAACGGTTTCGGCAGTTTCTCCCGATTTTCAAAAAGCGATCTTTGTATTCAGGAATACAGATTGGGGGCCTTTACAGCCCTTTAATCTTCCTCCGGAGATACCTTCTGACTGGAAACTCGCAGTAAAGCTTGTTACTTATCCCTTTCACTGCAATCTCATATTCGATCGGAACGAGCCTGTGCAAATTGCCGTGCCGGATATGCGCATCGACTCTGCTAAATTCCTGGGTAACAGGATAGTGATACGCACCAGCGGAGCCGTGGACATTGTTCATGCGTCTTCTTTCGAGGGCGATTTTTCTTGGGATCTTAGCGGTTCTAAAAATGCCATGGAGGCGGTCGCGTTGCCGGATTTACAACCGTATTTGAACCCTTCCGTTGATCAAAGCTCGGTTACATCCTTTTTTGCTTTGGTCGAACACTTTGATGCCTATGATTATCCGGAACTTAGAGAGGGTTTTCCGTACCGGAATACCGGGTTGTTTAAAGTGGCGAGGAGCGGGTATTACCAAATTCAGACCTGGTTTTGAATAAAAGGCGCCCAAATCCACTCCTCTCCTACGCCTTCTCAAACGCCGGGTCAAAATTCTTCAAGGTCACCAGCATCGCCAGAAACACGTTGTAAATCACATTCATCGGCAACTGCAAGATGGCCTCCTGAAAGTAACAGGCCACTGCGAGCATGAACAGCCAGGTGGTGATGCCCGCATAAAGCGATTTAATAAACGGATCACGACACCGGGTGAAGTAGTACAGCCCCGTGCGCAACACGACGTAATGAAACAGCGTGTAAAGAATCAGCCCGATCCAGCCCAGTTCCACCCCCATACGCACAAAACTGGAGTCGTGCGGGAATTTGGCGAGCTCCGATTCCGGGTTAAAACGCTTGCCCCAAACCCCGCAACTGCCTAAGCCTCCACCGATTGGGTGACTTTGAATGTAGGGCTGTATTTTTTTCTGGTTGCTCAGGCGCAGGTTCATAGAATCGTCCTGAGAGGGTTTAAAGGCCGATTGGATACGGTAAATAACCCCGCTGCTTGTGGATTTCAAAACAAAGCCTACCCCCAGCACGGCCAGAATTCCCCCAATGACCAGCACTCGCCTGCTTAAAATCAGTCCCGCAAAAAATATCGCGCCCACAGGCACCAGTCCAAAAGCCGTGCGTGTACCCGTGTAAGCTGTGGCCCACAAGGCTATCAATCCCATGATACTAAGCAGGATTTTATGCGACTTTTTGGTTGCCCCCAACACAAGCGCTCCACAGAAAACTGCAAAACACACCATCAAAATTCCGAAGGTGGTAGGGTCGTAGCAGAAGGACGGAACACGCACCATATTCCACTGGTGGTACAGTTGGTACCGCTCCTGATCGGCCATCATCCAGATGGTTTCTTGTGCGCTGAAGCCAAAAAAATTCTGCTTCAAACCATAGAGCGCACTAACAAAACACATCCCAATGATCAGCTTCAGAATGGCCATGATGCCCGCCCGGTTGCGCTGAAATGCGAAAGCCCCGATAAAGAAAACAACCTGCTGAATGGCCACGCTGCGGACCGTGTATACCCAGGCCAATTTTGATTGCGCTTCGGGGTTCAACACCTGCATCACGTTGAAATACAACCAGATAAGGATCATATAGCTGAGCGGCGACTTGGCAAAAGCCCAATCGCGCTCCTTGATTTGTCGGAGCAAAATGCCCACCGTGCTCAGCATAATTAGCAAGTCCAGCAGCGTCCCGATGGGCGCATCGGTGTATTTCAAAGCAAAGGGCAATGCCAGCGACACGAACAGCATCAGCCCGATGGCGAACGTGATATTGAACAGACAAAAAATAACCAATGGAACCCCGATCAGGCCGATGAAGACCACCACACTCACTTTCAGCTCGAGGGTAGCCAATAAATACGACAAGGGCAGCGTGGCAAGCAAAAGCAAGGCCAAACCCAGGGTGCTGTTGAGCTTTTGCGACAGAAGTTGCTGGCTCAGTTGTCCCTTGATTTTTCCCCAGAGGGACTTGTCGCGTGGCGTAAACAAGTCTTCCATTTTTTGAAAGCAAAGGGTGTGATGCACCGTTTTTTTATGCAACCACATAGTTCACATAGACCACATAGTTTTGAAAAACAATGATTTGTCTACTATGTGGTCTATGTGAACTATGTGGTAAGAAAAATACAGTAGTGTCGAGCAATTAGAAAAACAGCACTTTCAGGCAAATGCCCGCCAGCACAACAATGATGAACAGGTGCATGAGATTTTCGATAAATCGTTGGTATGGCGTGAGTTCAGGAGATTTGTTCATCGTTTATCGTTTCTATTTCCTGCCAAAGTTGCTTTATTCGTGCCCCCCAGGTATTGGAATTTGCAACTTGAGTCCGGATTTGAATGAGATTTGGATTGTTTTCGGTCAGTGCGGCTTCGATTTTTTGCAGAAATTCCTCATGACTTTCAGCAAGGTAAGTGCAGTGTGCGAAAGTACGGATGTCGTCTGAAAAACTGGTAGTCACTACAGGTTTCCCGGCGGCGAGGTATTCGTTTATTTTGAGTGGGTAAATACTGAAAGTCAAGGTATTGCACAAGAATGGGATCAGTACGCAATCCATGTGTTGAAGCAAGGGCGGTAAATCTTCGAGACGGCGACTCCCGGCAAAAACGACGTTTGGCAAATTGTCCAAACCAATTTCAGCAGGCTCCGGGCTGTTGACCGGGCCGACCAAAAGCAGGGTTTTTTCAGGAAAACGAAGGGCAATTTTTTTGAGCAATGGATAGTCAATGCGAAGTTCGTCAAGATTACCGATAAAGCCGATGACTTGCCCGGTTCGACCCTTGAGATCAGTGGGACGGGGGTATTTTTCGGTCAGAACTTTTTGAAAAACGGACACTTCTGCGGCGTTGAAATAGGTGACGATGCGGCCCGAACTTAACTTAGGAGGTAACTTCAAGTTACCTCCTAAGTTCCCAAGCGCATCTTCCTTCAGCCGTTTCAAATTAGTAGAAGTCACGAACACCAGATCAGCGTTTTTGCAAGCCACGTTTTCCAAATGCTCGCCGTGCCTGGCAGTGTAAGCGTTCTGAGTGATGTCGTCGATGCAATGGTAAATGCAGGTTTTTGCACCCATTTTGGCCGGAAGCCAGCCTGCATAAAACGGGTCGTAGCAATTGATAAAGAGGTAATTGTGATAATTGTACTTGCGAGCAGCCCGATTAATAGCGCGAAGCACGATGTCATTGTTGAGCCTTTGGAAAAAGTCATAAACCTTGCCCGGTGGCAGCCAGTTTATGGGCAAAGTCGGGGGCGGTGTCATGCCACAAAGTTTTCAGGAATGGCATCCAGATACTCGTAGCGATTGCGGAAAGTTAGCAAGTGCCAAAGCCGTTGGCGAAGTACGGGGTCGCCTTTTTTGAGTCCGGCAAAAATGTCTTTGATAGAGTAGGGGTGATTGACGTAGAGCACCCGTACGGTTTTCGCCAGTTCCTTTGCCATCGAAAGCGAAATCGAGGAATAGGGGTTGTCCGTTCGGAACAAAGAGAAAAAAACTACGTCGTACTGCATCGGTATGGGTATCAAAACTGTAACCATTCATGGGATACAGTGCTCTATTTAGCCTGATTATCAGGTCAAAGGACGAAAAACGCAAGATTCGCCCTTTTACCTTCTCACTTTGTGGCAAAATTCAAACCAATCACGTTAGCAATGAAAAATTTACTCACAATCTTATTGACTGTACTTTTTGCTTTTGTCTCCTGCAAACAGGAAAAACCTCGGGAGATTAAGCAGTACACGATCGAACAATTCTACAAAACCAAGTCCACCGGCTCAGGTGTATTCTCCCTTGATGAACAAAAACTGCTCGTCCACACCAACGAAACCGGCATTTTCAACCTCCATGAAATCAACATTGCCGACGGTTCTAAAAATGCGCTTACGCAATCTACAACGGAATCCATTTTTGCCATTGATTATGTGCCTGGCTCAGGGGAGGTGCTTTACTCCTCGGATAAAGGGGGCAACGAAATTGACCACATCTACCTCCTCAAAGCCGACGGCAGCAGCCAAGACCTTACGCCTGGCGAGAAAGAGAAAGCCGGGTTTTCGGATTGGGCCAAAGACAAAAAATCCTTTTTTCTACACTTCAAATAAGCGGGATGAACGCTTTTTCGACCTTTATCAAATGGAGGTCGGCACCTGGACTTCAACCCTCGTTTATGAAAACAAAGATGGATACAGCACAGATGCTATTTCGCGTTATGGTGACTGGGTGGCACTCGGCAAATCCATCACGACCAGCGAGAATCAATTGTTTTTATACGACTTGAAAACCAAGCAGTTGAAAGAAATTTCTGACCCTGCACAACCAGGTAATTATGGCACTTCGGGCTTTAGTGCCGACGGTAAAACCTTCTTTTACACTACAGATGTAGGCAAGGAATTCGCTTATCTTGTACAATACGATCTTGCCTCCGGCGAACGCAAAACTGCCTTCGAAACCAATTGGGATGTAATGTACGCCTACCAATCCGAAAACGGAAAATACCAGGTGATTGGCATCAACGAAGACGGCAAAAACAAGCTCATTATCCGTGATGCACAAGGCAAAGAAGTTGCATTCCCGGCTATCCCCGATGGCGATGTAGCGGCGGTGAACATTTCGCCTAGCGAGAAAATGATGCGCCTTTCCGTAGGCACTTCTAAATCGCCGAATGATCTCTATGTATATACTTTCGAAACCAAAGAACTCAAACGCCTTACCAACAACGCTTCTCCAGAAATCAATCCAGAAGACCTCGCCACAGCCTCTGTGGTCCGTTACAAATCCTTTGATGGCCTCGATATTCCAGCCATTTATTACAAACCGCTAAATGCGTCGGCCACGAACAAAGTCCCGGCATTAGTGTGGGTACACGGCGGCCCTGGCGGCCAATCGCGGGTGGGTTACAGTTCTTTCATCCAGTACCTCGTCAACCACGGTTATGCCGTGCTGATGGTCAACAACCGTGGCAGCAGCGGCTACGGAAAGTCTTTTTATAAAATGGACGACCAAAATCACGGGGAGAAAGATTTACAAGATTGCGTTTACGGTAAAAAACACCTGCAATCGCTTGATTACATTGATAAAGACCGCATTGGTATCATCGGCGGCTCTTACGGAGGTTACATGACCATGGCGGCCATGACTTTTACGCCCGACGAATTCAAAACAGGGGTCAATATATTTGGGGTAACCAACTGGTTGCGCACGCTGAATTCAATCCCACCGTATTGGGAATCGTTCCGCAAGGCACTATATGCCGAAATGGGCGACCCAACCACGGCAGATTCTGTCCGCCTGCACCGGATTTCACCTTTATTCCATGCAAAAAATGTGAAAAACCCGATTATGGTCTTGCAAGGCGCCAACGACCCTCGTGTGCTCCAGATTGAGTCAGACGAAATCGTAGAAGCCGTCAAGAAAAACAACGTTCCGGTGGAGTACCTCGTCTTTCCCGATGAGGGGCACGGTTTTGTGAAAAAAGAAAATGAGATGAAAGGGTATAGTGGGGTTTTGAGCTTCTTGGATAAGTATTTGAAGGCGCCTGCGCCTGTCAAGCAATAATAAGTAACAAGTTTCAAGTAACAAGTTTCAAGTTTCAGGCGCTTACAACGGTACCGTGCCACTTGGAATTTTAAACTTTTTACTTGGAACTTGTTACTATTCGCTGTTCCCCCAATCACTCAAGCCTTCCCTGCGCGCCGCCTTTTTCTCTGAATTCCTTTTTTTGCTTTTCAAACGTTTGGCGATGACCGATTTTGGCACCCGCGTAATCTTCCTGCGCTTGGGTTTGTGCAGGGCTTTTTCGATCAATCGGATCAGTTTTTCCTCGGCCAAGTGCTTGTTCATCAGTTGAGAACGCTCCGTTTGATTGGTAGCAGCCAGGATTCCTTCTGATGAGATATGGTTGTCGAGTTTTTCAAAAACCAGCGCTTTCTCTTCATCCGAGAGTGCCTGTGAAGCGGCCACATCGAGCAAGGCTTCGGCTTTGGTTTCCACTTTATTCACGTTTTGCCCGCCAGCGCCACCTGAGCGGGCTGTTCGGAAGGAGAGTTCTGTTTTGAGGAGATCAATGTTCATGGCAAATTTTTTGCACCAAAGCGTTTTTGGAGGAATGAAGTTCCAAAGGTCTTGATTTTCGCCACTCCGGGGCAAAACAATGATACGACCACGCTGCGGTCTGTACGAATCCCGATTTTTGGGCTGAAATAATTTTGTCCAAAAATGAAAAAGATTATACTACCAGGGTTGTTTGCATTAATCGCCATAGTCTTGATGACGGCGATTTACATTGTAAACAAACCCTCTGAAAAAGAAAAACACTCACCCTCCCAGGCCGGTTCAGCCTTCCTATACTGGAGCATGGCACGCACCTTTCCCGACGGAAAATTCCACACAGAAAAATACACGGAAGCAATAGCCCAAATGCGCTTTGCCGCCCAGCTTCGCGACGAGCGCAGCCCAACCTGGGAAGCTATTGGCCCGAAAAACATCGGTGGACGAACACTTTGTCTTGCTGTCAATCCTTTGGATACCAACATTTTGTGGCTCGGAAGCGCATCGGGCGGCATTTGGAAAAGCACCACCGCCGGACGAGGCGTAGAGGCTTGGCAACGGGTGGAAACCGGTTTCCCGGTGCTCGGTGTGAGCGCCATTGCCATTGATCCCTCCGACCCAAAAATCATGTATGCAGGCACTGGCGAAGTGTACAATTTGGAGAATTCTGCGCCCAATGTCGCCATCAGGGTTACCCGAGGCACTTACGGTATTGGGATTCTGAAAAGCGAAGACGGTGGTCTCAGCTGGTATAAAAGCCTCGATTGGGGTTATGGCCAATTGCGCGGCGTACAAGACATCAAAATCAATCCATTACGCCCAGAAACGGTTCTTGCCGCCACCACCGAAGGACTTCTGCGCAGCTGGGATTCTGGCTCGAGCTGGCATACCATCCACAACAAAAGTATGGCCGTGGATATTGAAATTGATCCCTCCGACACCAGTCGAATTTTCGTGACCCATGGCTCTTTGGACGACCAAAGTGTTAGCGGCGTTTACCGGTCCGTCAATGGGGGTGCGAATTTTATTAAACTTGCTGCCGGACTACCAGGCTCGTATTCCGGAAAAACGCTGCTAACGATTTGCCCCACGCAACCCAACGTGTTGTATGCCTCTGTGGGTGAGGCGTTTGCGCAAAATGGCCTATTCAAATCCAGCAATGGCGGCAACACCTGGACGAAAGTGAGTTCTGAAGATGTGAGCAAGTATCAAGGCTGGTATTCGCACGATGTGGCGGTACACCCCAACGATCCTAATACCATTGTATGGGTTGGCATAGATGCCTGGAAATCAACCAATAGTGGAAATTCTGTAGAGCAAAAAACCTACTGGTACAATTGGGATTTTGGATACGTCCCCGCCGGTGGCTCCGAAGGCCCGCCAGATTACGTACACGCAGATATTCACCGAGCGTATTATTTGCCAAATGACCCCAATAAAGTCTATTTAGTCACTGATGGTGGACTGTTTGTCTCGTACGATGGCGGAGAGACTTGGCAAGGGCGCAATGGTGGCTATCAAAGTCAGCAGTTTTACGCCAATCTTGGCAACTCAACCACCAATGAGGAACTGAGTATAGGCGGGATGCAAGACAATTCTACGGCCATTTACTACGGCGACCCTTCCTGGACGCGCGTACTCGGCGGTGATGGGGAATGCGCGGCGATCAACCCACAGAATGACCAAATTATGTACGGTTCTTCGCAATACCTCAATTTGTACAAAAGCACGAATGGTGGACAAAGTTGGTACGGAATCAACAACCAAATTTCAGGGGCCGCGGCATTTAATGGGCCTTTTGAAATCTCGCCATCCAATCCTGATATCCTGTATGCAGGTGCTCAAGGTCTCTGGCGTTCCGATGATGGCGGTGAGAACTGGTATGATGTCACCGGATTTATTGCCGATGGCGATGTTATTTTGACCATTGCGATCAATCCAGAAAACCCCGACTTGGTGTATTGCAGCACAGCACCCAGTACAACGAATCAAGCCCGGGTGTACAAGGTAGACGCCGCCAATTTTGAGGTTACACAAGTGACAGGTTTGCCCAACCGGCTTTGTATGGATATTGCTTTTGCATCCGGCTTGGAAAGCACCGTATTTGCCGTATTTGCCGGGTTCAATACCCAGCACGTATGGAAATCAGAAGACGATGGCGCTACATGGACAGCCCTTGACAATGGTTTGCCGGATGTGCCCACCAACTCTATTTTGATAGATCCCAGCACGAACCACCTGTATGTGGGCAACGACCTTGGCGTGTGGCATTCCGCCAATGCTGGCTTAAGCTGGGATATTTACTCCGCCGATGCCCCACAAGCCATGCTTGCCATGCACCTCAGCATTGCTCCGGACAATAAACTCCGCGTGGCCACTTACGGATTGGGCGTTTGGCAGACGGATCTGGCAGTGCCCTCCAAAACCACGGAGCCTAAGCTGGCTATTTCAATTCAAAGCCTTCGACCTAATCCTGCTTCCGAGCAAAGCGTGATGGATTTTACTTTGTTAAAAGAGGAGAAAATCACGATTAAAGTGCTGGATATCAATGGTAAAACGGTTTGGAACAGCAGTGCAGAGCGTTTGCCAGCAGGAGAACACTCGCGTACAATTCCATTGGATAATTTGCCTGTAGGCACTTATGGAGTAGTGCTCGAAACTTCAAAAAGCAGGGCAGCAAGAATGTTAGTGGTGCAGAAGTGACACTTTTTTAAAAAGTGTCACTTCTAAGTCTAGGAAAAGCACCTATGGAACACGGATGACGCGGATGAGACACGGATTTTATAAAATCCGTGTCTCATCCGCGTCATCCGTGTTCCACCGGTTTAATCAAGAAACTTCCGACCTTTGCATTTCAAACTAATTGGCGGGAAGCGTTGTTTAAGCCCTCCAATTCAAGAAAAAATGAGCAAGCACGGAAAAGCATTGGTCGCCATGTCGGGCGGAATAGACAGTACAGTTGCCGCAGTCATGCTACATGAAGAAGGCTGGGAAGTTATTGGCGTGACCATGAAAACCTGGGATTACGCCACCAGCGGCGGTTCGAAAAAAGAGACAGGCTGCTGCTCGCTCGACAGCATCAACGACGCACGCCAAGTAGCGGTAAAACTTGGTTTTCACCACTTTATCGTGGACATCCGCGAGGAATTTGGCGACTATGTGATTGATAATTTTGTAGACGAATACATGGCAGGGCGCACACCCAATCCATGTGTTTTGTGCAATACCCACATCAAGTGGAACAGCCTCCTGCGCCGCGCGGATATGCTTGATTGTGAATTCATTGCAACGGGGCACTACGGACTTATCAACGAACTGGATGGCCGCAAATACATCACCCGCGCCAAGGACCGGCAGAAAGATCAAAGCTATGTGCTGTGGGGCCTGAGCCAGGATTGCCTGAACCGCACCCGTATGCCGCTTGGTCCCTTCACCAAACCCGAAGTGCGCCAAATGGCCGCCGACCGTGGCTGGGACGAACTGAGCAAAAAAGCCGAGAGCTACGAAATCTGTTTTGTGCCCGACAACGATTACCGGGGCTTTCTTCGCCGCCGGATTGACGGGCTGGACGAGCAAGTGGCAGGCGGCGTTTTTGTGGATTCCCAAGGCAAGGTTTTGGGCAAACACGAGGGCTATCCTTTTTACACCGTTGGCCAACGCAAGGGCCTGGGCATTGCGCTCGGCGAACCCATGTTCGTGACCGAAATCCGCCCCGACACCAACACCGTGGTGCTCGGCCGCGAAGATGATCTGGTCCGCAACAGCATGATGGTCGGCAAGGTCAACATGATGAAATACAAGGAGTTGCCACCCGAAGGTTTGGAGGTGGTGACCAAAGTTCGGTACCGCGATGGGGGCACTTTAAGCACTCTACGCTCGGTGGGCAATGATATTGAGGTCGTTTTTCACGCCAATGTAAAAGGCATTGCGCCCGGTCAAAGTGCCGTGTTTTTTGATGGGGATGATGTGATTGTGGGAGGGATTATTTATGGGAGTAGTAGATAGTTTGATAAACCTCGGAGGTCTTCGAAGACCTCCGAGGTTTCATTCATAGAAAACAGCGGCTCGGGTTTCCCGAGCCGCTACTGTTTTTTGGGCCGAAAGCCGTAAAATCCCCCGATATTTCGCCCTTCAAACCAACGCCATGCCCGCACCAGATTTCTCCAAACTACAATTCGATCCGACACTGCGCCCCCCATCGCAAATCGTAAATCGTAATTCGGCAATCGAAATCAGGCGTTACACCGCCGGCCTCCCTCCCTACCTCGGCGGTCCCTACTCCACGATGTACCTTACCCAGCCCTGGACCATCCGCCAGTACGCCGGGTTTTCCACAGCAGAGGCAAGCAACGCTTTTTACCGCCGCAATCTGGCCGCAGGGCAGAAAGGTCTGAGCGTGGCGTTTGATTTGGCTACGCACCGGGGCTACGATTCCGACCATCCCCGCGTAGAAGGCGATGTGGGCAAAGCGGGCGTGGCTATTGATTCTGTGGAGGATATGAAAGTCCTTTTTGACCAAATCCCGCTGGGCGAAATGTCGGTTTCCATGACCATGAATGGGGCGGTTATTCCCATCATGGCTTTTTACATCGTGGCTGCGGAAGAACAGGGTGTCCCGCCCGAAAAACTATCCGGCACGATTCAGAACGATATTTTGAAAGAATTCATGGTGCGCAACACCTACATCTACCCGCCGGGGCCGAGCATGCGCATCATCAGCGATATTTTCGCTTTTTGTGCGGGGAAAATGCCGAAATTCAACTCGATCAGCATTTCTGGCTACCACATGCACGAGGCGGGTGCACCTGCCGAAATCGAACTGGCCTACACCCTCGCCGACGGACTTGAGTACATCCGCGCGGGCATTGCCGCCGGACTGGACATTGATGAATTTGCGCCGCGACTTTCTTTCTTTTGGGGCATCGGGATGAACCATTTCACGGAGATCGCCAAACTCCGCGCCGGGCGATTGTTATGGGCGAAAATGGTGAAACAGTTCAATCCAAAATCGAATAAATCGCTGATGCTGCGCGCCCATTGCCAGACTTCTGGCTGGAGCCTGACGGAGCAAGATCCATTCAATAATGTGGCGCGTACTTGCATAGAAGCCATGTCGGCGGTGTTGGGCGGCACACAGAGTTTGCACACCAATTCTTTCGATGAGGCAATGGCTTTGCCGACGGATTTTTCGGCAAAAATTGCCCGCGACACGCAGATATTTATCCAGAAAGAAACCGATGTCACCCGCGCCATTGACCCTTGGGCAGGTTCTTATTTTGTGGAACAACGAACTGCAGAACTGGTAGAAAAAGCCTGGGCTTTGATGCAGGAAGTAGAAGAACTCGGCGGCATGGCCAAGGCAATTGAACAGGGTTTGCCAAAACTCCGTATCGAAGAAGCAGCAGCCCGCAAGCAAGCCCGCATTGATTCTGGCGAGGAGAAAATTGTGGGTGTCAACATCTTCCAAGTTACAGATAATGAACGATTTGAGATCCTGGAAGTAGATAACACGGCAGTACGCGAAGGCCAGATTCAGCGTCTGCAATCTTTGAAAAAAAATCGGGATCAAGTGGCTGTGGCGGCGGCTTTAGCCGCAGTAACCCAAGCGGCCGAAGGCAGTGCAAACCTTTTAGAAGCCGCCATTTCCGCCGCCCGTGCCCGTGCCACCCTGGGTGAAATCTCCTCGGCAATGGAAAAGGCTTTTGGCCGCTACGTTGCCACCACCAAATCTATTTCAGGCGTTTACGCTGCCAACATGAGCAATAAGGAAGACTTTGAAAAAGCCCAACAATTGGCCAATGCATTCGCCGAGCAGGAAGGCCGCCGCCCACGTATTATGGTCGCCAAACTCGGTCAGGACGGCCACGACCGCGGCGCAAAAATCATTGCCACCGCTTTCGCTGATCTTGGTTTCGATGTGGATATTGGCCCATTATTCCAAACGCCTGCGGAAGCCGCTCGCCAGGCAGTGGAGAACGATGTACACATCCTCGGCATCTCGTCTTTGGCAGCAGGTCACAAAACCCTGGTACCACAGACGATTGCCGAATTGGAGAAACTCGGTCGCGGTGATATACTCGTGGTAGTGGGCGGGGTGATTCCGCAGCAGGATTATGAGTTCCTGCGGGATGCGGGTGCTGCTGCAATTTTTGGCCCAGGAACGGTGGTGGCCAAGGCTGCGCAGGAATTGTTGGAGGTACTAATGGCTTAGATCCAGTTAATCTGTGTCTCATCCGTGGCATCCGTGTTCCCTTGGGCCACGGATGCCCCCTGTGACCCCCTTTGGGCCTTACAGTGCCCCCACCGCCCACCCCCCTCCTCCGGCCCCCGCGTAAATCTAACTGCAAACCACCCGGTACCCCACCCCTTTCAAAGTCAAAATCTGCACCCCTGGGTCTTCTTTCAAGTATTCCCGAAGTCGGGTGACATACACATCCAGATTCCGCGAATTGAATATGGAATCATGACCCCAGACCTGTTTCAGCACTTCGCGGCGTTCCACGATGGTGTTAAGCTTTGAGGACAGCATTTCGAGGAGTTGGGTTTCGCGGTGCGAGAGTTGGCGTGGGGCTTGTCCTTCAAGATGTAGTTGCTGGCGTTCAGGCTGGAACAGAAAACGGCCCAGGCGGATTCCATCGGCGTTGGCTACCGGGGCAGGAGGTGTTCCTTTGGTAAGATTTACCAGATTTTTGATGCGGACGATGAGTTCTTCCTGACTGAATGGCTTGCGGAGGTAATCGTTTCCGCCGGAATCGAAGCCTTGCAGGACGTCTTCTGTCTGGCTTTTTGCGGTCAGGAAAATGATGGGCATTTGCGGATCGAGGGCGCGAATTTCTTTGCCCAAAGAAAATCCATCGCGGTGCGGGAGCATCACGTCGAGCACGCAGACATCCGGGCGGAACTGCTCAAAAGCCGCCAGAACTTCAGCGCCATCGGTGACCCAACGCACTTCGAATTGGCGGCTTTCGAGACTTTCCTGGACGATTTTGCCTAGAAATGGTTCGTCTTCGACGTAGAGGATTTTCATGTTTTTGCCACTAATTGCACAAATTTACACGAAATAAAATTGGTGAAAATTCGTGCAATTAGTGGCTAAAAATTTAAAGATTAATCTCAATACCATCCTTCTCACGCTTAAAACCCGCGAGCGAGTAGGAAAAACTGAGCATGAAATAACGCGCTAAATTACGCACACGCTCTTCTTCAATGTAGTTGAATTGACTGCTCCGGCTGATGCCGATGTTTTGATTCAATAAGTCGAACGCGGAAAGTTTTATTTGCCCCTTGTTGTTTTTCAAAACATAACGTGTCACACTGGCGCGCCAGAGCGGGATGGTACGCTGCTCTCCAAAATTTTCCCTGGAATAAACAGTGCAATCAATTCCTGTTCCGATCGCCCATTTTTTAGTGGGGAACACGGTGATTTCACCAAAAAAACGTTGATTCACAAACGATTGATTGAGCGAAGTGCTCACAGAATAGCGTGTGCTATTTTGCGAAACCTCCGCCCCAATGGTCCAATCTGTCCATTCCTTTCGGCGGTTGTCGAAGGAAATTTCGAGTGCATTCAGCCAGCGGTCGGTGGTGTTTTCAAGTTCGTTGACGAAGAGAATACCCCGGTTGTAGGTGTTGTTGAGGCGGGTGCTAAAGTTGATTTTGAACGGACGAATGGGGGTATTGTAACTGGCACTGGCATTGACGGCGTAATCATTTTCCACATTTATGGGGCGGATAAAGCGACGGAAAAGTGTATCCACCGAGGCTGCATTGGTTATGCGGTCGCGGGTATAAGTGGTATTCAGGGACACAAAAAAACTGCTCATGGTGAACTGGTCAAAGTTCATAAACCTTGCCCCCAGGTTATGCGCATATTCGGGTCGAAGCGCCGGGTTTCCAGTGTAAACATTGAGCGGGTCTGAGTTGTCCACAGCCGGTTGAAGTTGCTCCAAAGAAGGCTCGCGAAGACTGGTATTGTATTCAATGTTGAGGTTTTGGCCGACTTTGAAATCATAATTGAAAAACGCACTCGGGAGCACCCGGGTAAAGGTTTGCTGAATGGGATTTTCAAGCCCTAAAACATCCCCGTCCAGTTGTGAGTGTTGCAAAGCAGCACCGAAAGTGAGGTTGTATTTCGCTCGGTTTTGCATAAAATTCAGCCCAACCCGGTCGTATTGATATCCACGTCGGAATTCGTTGCTAAGCAAGGGGTTGAACACCTCGCCCGGCGTGGGCGTGGTGATACGGTCGTAGAAATTTTTATCCGTGGAATTGAGGTATTGCTGATGTTCCACGCGGGTTTCTATATACCGGCGTTTGCCCAGAGGTTCGGTGTAAGCCAGAGAACCCCCGTAGTTATTGGCTTCGTCGGAATAGGCCTGACGCTGGTTGAAAGCAGTAGTGGCGGGTGGGTTTTGCTGTAAAAATTCGTTGGTAGAAAGCAAGGTTCCGTCCCGTTGCTCGTCGCCCAAATTGGCACTGGCGTTTGCGATCAATGCACGACCTTTTCGCCCGAAACGCAGCCGGTAGGTCAAGCTTCCATTTGCTTTAAAAGTTTGGCCTCCAGCGAAGTAATCGCGCGTTCCATAGTTTTGAAGCAGGTCTTCGCTGTCGAAGGTGCGGGTGTCGCCAAGGCTTTCAAACAGGCCGTCGTTGAAGTTGAATCTGGATCGAAACGTGAGGTTTTGAAAGGAATCTATCTTGTGCTTGAGGGTGAGATTCAGCCGGTGGTTGGCGTTGCGGTTGAGGCGATCTTCGGTTTCTTCCGAGTCGAAACTACTGTTGCCAAGCGTGTTCACGCGGGTTGCGTTTCGTTCCAGATCGTTTTCTATTCTGTTATAAAAATAATTGGCACTCAAGGAAGTACGCTTGAAAAATCCGTGTTGAAATTTGCTCCGCCAGCCCAACTTTCTGTAAAACCCCGATCCAGCATTGGTCCCATCGGCACCCCACCATCCTCGATATTGAAGGACAACCGCATACTCCCACCGCCACTTCCGCCGCTCATAAAATTGCCCAGGCCGCCCATGAAGTTAATATAATCCTGAAAGGAAAAGCCTTGCTGATTGTTGTTATTTGCCATTCCGATGGCCGACATCTGGGTGCGCCTACCGAATCGGTTCAGGTTGAAATTTCCTTCATAACGCCCTTCTGTGCCTGCTCCGATGTTGGCTTTTCCGAAATAACCCTGCTTTTTGCCGTCTTTCAATTTCAGGTTAATGGTGCGTTCGTCGCGACCGTCTTCGATGCCTGTAAACTCGGCAGACTCCGATTTTTTGTCAAACACCTGCACCTTGTTCACGGCATCGGCGGGCAGGTTTTTGGTGGCGATTTTTGGGTCATTCCCAAAAAACTCTTTGCCTTCTACCAACACATTTTGCACCGTTTTGCCCTGCGCTTTGATAGTACCATCTGGCTGCACCTGAATGCCGGGCAATTTTTTCAACAGGTCTTCCACCACGGCGCCGGGCTGGGTTTTGAACGCGAGCGCATTGTATTCAAGCGTGTCTTTTCGCATGGAAAGTGGCACCCGGTCGGCGGTGATTTCGACATCGTTCAGAAGCATCGAAGACGGTTCGAGCACTATTTTGCCCAGATTGGCATTGCCTTGTCCGGCTTTGATTTCGAGTGCTTGCCAATGGTTTTTGTATCCCAAATAACTGATTTGAAGCACATATTCGCCGGGTTCGATGCGCTTTAGGGTAAACCGCCCGGCTTCGTCTGTAAGTCCAAACAGGACAAAAAGCGAATCTTTTTTTTCGAGCAAGACTACGCTGGCAGCAGGCAAGCCGATGCCGCTTGAATCAGCCACTTGGCCTTCGATGTGGATGTTTTGGGAGAAAAGGAGGCTGGGAAAAAGACCCGCCAATGCCCACACTATTGTTAAAACTAGGGCGCGTGAAAATGCTTTGGTGGGTAAAGCAGATAAAAAAAAGAAGTGTTTCATAGCTTAATTTGCTTTTTGAACTCCGAATAGCACCGATACCGCCCATACCACCGAAGCTAAATGGGGCAGTCTCACAAATGTAAATTTCGGTGGTATGGGTGGTGACGGTGCTATTCGGTGTTCTATTTTAATTTCGAATGATCACCTTCATCGTTCCGCCACCGCCAGGCGAAGCACCCATTTCCTTCAATTTTTCATCGCGAATTTTGGTGAATTCTTCACGAGTCACGGCTTTGCCCTTGGTGGGTTTTTCAATCGCCTTTTTGTCCAAAGTTTTCAATTCCACTTTTTCTGCTACTACGGTACGGTCGCCATTGTTCATGCTCAGTTCAAGTATCATGCCGGGCAGGTCGGCAAACTCGCCTGGGCCAATGCTCACCGGGATTTGTGGTGTAAACCAAGCCTCCACTTGCCGCGAAGTATCCTGTAATACAGCCTTTTGACAGCGGTAACCAGCCAGCTGTTTTTGCTCGGCGCTGACTTTCCACTTCATTCTTTTTGGCTCCTCGTTGATGAGGAAAAAACGGCCAAAAAACTCGGTGCTTTCAATCCTTTTGCCGTTGGCAATGTCGCGGTACTGAAAGTTTTCGGGGCGTTGAATTTTGAAATTCATCTGGACATTTCCATCCTCTGTGTCCGAGTTGAAAGTAGCGTCAGTTCCGCCAGGAGCCTGATCTGGAGCATCAGAATAGAGGCTTTCCTGAGCATTAAAAACCAGGATTTTAGAGGCTTTTTGCTCACTTGGCACCATCTTTCTGAATTCTTCTTCGTTCATGCCTTCCGGCACTTCGATTTTCATTTTGATGGTTTCGGTGTAGGTCACCACGCCTTCGGTGGATTGCGCGAAAACCAGACAGGGAAGGAAAAGGGTCATCGTTGCCAAGACGATGGCGGGTAAAAAGAAATGGATGCTTAGTTTTTTCATGATAGAAAATGAGTTGAGATTTTTAATTTACCACATAGTTCACATAGAGCACATAGTTTTACAAGCAGGTTTAACTATGTGTTCTTTGTGAACTATGTGGTAAAATTCACGCCACAAAAGTCCACCACTTCATGGTTAAGCAACCTTGAAACAACCTTAATTAAGGTTAAAGCATATTGGAAGGCTTTTACCCGGGCTTACCTTTGAGCCGATGTTCCGACAACGCCATCATATCGCCATTTTGTTACTGTCCCTAGGGCTGGCTCTTTTGGGCATTTTTCTATGGC
This sequence comes from Lewinellaceae bacterium, assembly GCA_016708875.1. Classification (GTDB taxonomy): domain Bacteria; phylum Bacteroidota; class Bacteroidia; order Chitinophagales; family Saprospiraceae; genus M3007. The sequence continues at coordinate 649,372 of JADJFA010000001.1, read as the reverse complement.
TGTTTTTGAAAAAAACCTGGGACGACGAGCTTGCCAGTCTGCGTCGCGAAACCAATTTGCTGTTTGTCAATGCCGTACATGGCATTGAAAGCCAGATGTTTGACCGGTTGATTATGAAAAGGTGGGAAGGCTCAGATGGCGATACCTCGCTGAATATTTCACTGCGACTACCGCCCTCAAAGCATGGGCATGACACGGCCAAAGTTTTTACTTTTATGGAAGAGCGTTCGATTGTGACGGGCCAGTTCAAAGAAAAAATGGATACCAGTAACACCAAAATGAAAATTGTATTCAAAGGCGATCGCTCGCTCGGCGGCGCCGAGATGTCGGGCTCAATTTCGATGCTGATGGCCTCAGATAGTATTCATCTTAATCCTGCAGATTCGATCAATCCGAAGTTTTTGAAATCCTTGGAAAAAAATTTTGACGAAGCGATGCAACGCGCCGCGCTACCTGTAACCTGGAAAGTTAGCCAACTTTTTAGCCCTGTTGACAGTAATGCTCAGCGTGAAGCCTTCATGGCGGGCCAATACACAGATATGCTGAGTGGTGAGCGTTTTGGAGCAGAAATCAGCAATTACAAGGGATATCTTTTGCGAAAAATCGGACCCCAGATTGTGTTTTCCATCCTGCTTTTTGCCTGCGTCGGGCTGGCATTTTTGTTTGTGTATCAAAGTCTGCGGCAACAAATGCGGCTTACCGAAATCAAAAACGATTTCATCCGCAACATGACCCATGAGTTGAAAACGCCCATTTCTACTGTAAGCGTCGCCATCGAAGCCATGCAAAATTTTGACGCGCTCGAAAACCCATCCCGCACACGAGAATACCTTGCTATTTCCCAACTCGAACTCAATCGCCTCACACTTTTGGTGGACAAGGTGCTGCGAATGTCATTATACGAACAGGGCGATCCAGAACTCAAAACGGAAACACTCGATCTTCGCAGCTTGGTGGAAGAAGTGTTGGCTGCGATGAAACTGCAGTTTGAGAAATACCGCGCCGAGGTGAACCTTTCCATTTCTGGTACAGATTTTTCGCTGCGCGGCGACCGCCTGCATCTGGTCAGCGTGTTGTACAATCTTCTGGAGAATGCCTTGAAATACAGTCCGTTACCACCACAAATCACCGTCAATCTTGCTCATTCAGACAGTCAACTTACGCTGCAAGTACGCGACCAGGGCAGGGGCATCCCGACCGAATACCTGGGCAGGATTTTTGAAAAATTTTTCCGCGTGCCCACCGGCGATGTACACGACGTAAAAGGTCATGGGCTTGGCCTCAATTATGTAGCCGGGGTAGTGCGCTTGCATCATGGGAGTATCGAGGTGGAAAGCAAGGAGGGTTTGGGAACTGAATTTACAGTAATATTGCCTACTCAACGCGTCGAAACACTTTAATTGAATATCATGAAAAACGCACCCTTTGCCTTCGTTTCTCTACTCGTCCTAATGCTCACCTCTTGCAAGGAAAAAAACAAATCTACCTACGAAGGATGTTGCGGAACAGAGGCTACGGTGGATTCTTTTCGTATTGCCTTTCCCACGTACGATCAAAATGGTAACATTATAGATTCTACCAGCGCAGCCCAAATTTATATTCCGAATGTTTTTACCCCGGATGGGGATGGCATCAATGATATATTTATAGTATTTGGAGGGCCAGCCGTCAAACAAATCGTTTCTGTGTTGTGCTCAAACGAAAATATAGACCAGCTTTTTCAAAGCGTAAATATTTTGCCAAATGATCCCGGTTATTCCTGGGATGGCTTAAAACCAGATGGTACTATATATCAGGGTAGTTTCAATTATGAGGTAGAGGTTGAATTTATTGACGGCCAAATCAAAACGTATATCGGCAAGGCATGTGCTTACACTTGCGGCGAAGAGGGTTTCCCAACGGGAAATCTTCCAGATTGCTTTTTTCCTGATCAACACGACGGCAATGGCGGATTTGATCCAAGCCTCCCAATAGATGAGGTGTGTTTTTGAATAAAAGAAACGGACTTTCTATCGCAATTCTACAGCCTCAATCGGGACTCCCTCATTTTTCTGTTCCTTTGCAGTTAAATTTGAAAATTAATGTCCTGGAAAAAAACTTGGCTCTTCTTCGCTTGGCAGTCCATTCGTTACGCTCAATCTAGGGCACACTTTCGGCAAATCTGGTCTTACAAAAAACGCTGGAACGACTCTTTTAAGGAGGGGCGCAACTCGGTGGCCGACGAATTGCCGTGGATAAATTTTCTCGCAATTGATTTTTTAGAAAAACAGCTTCGCCCGGAATTCAAGGCGTTTGAGTTTGGAGGCGGGGGCTCCACACTGTTTTTCTGCAAAAACGTGGAGGAAGTAGTTACAGTAGAAGACAACGCATCATGGTTCAAAATCCTGACCGAAACGGTACAAGCAAAAGGCTACCAAAATTGGCGTGGTTTTTTTGTCTCACCCGAACCCATGGGCGAATCCCGCCCGCGCTCACATACCAACCCAGATGATTTCAAAAGCAGCGTGCGCAACTTAGAGAACATGAGTTTTGAAAAATACGCCCGCACGATTGACCAATTCCCGGCGGAATATTTTGACTTGGTTTTAGTAGATGGCCGAGCGCGTCCTTCCTGTATTCAACAAGCCATTCCCCGACTGAAAAAGGGCGGCTTGCTGGTGGTGGATAACACCGAACGCCCGCACTATTTCGCACATTTTCAGGGAATCCTGAGCACACAGTTCAGCATCGAGGAAGACCGTTTTGCCCCGGTCGCGTACACACCTGACTTTACACGGACGACGATTCTGAGGAAAAAATAAACCAGAATCAAATTTTTATAAAACGCTTTGTTTCCGTAATTTCAGCATTGCTAAGTTTTATCAAATAAGTGCCAGCTGGCAATGCCGAAACATTAATGCTATTCATTTTTTCAGTAAAAGTGATTGAGCGAACCAGCCTTCCGTCCGAAGTATAAATTTGGCCACGGATATCCTTATGTTCTGTCAACTCCAGCTTCAAAATTTCCGAAACCGGGTTAGGTGAAATCAAGGCCAATTCATACGTCCCTTGATTTATGAATTCATCTTGTACACCCACGAATTGAAACTCGCACATTTTATCAATCAAGGATGGGATAATAGGGGAAAATTGAGGTAAGTTATTGGCTCCCAAAGTACCTTTCCGTAGTCCGTGTCTTTTAAAGGGACTACAATCGAACACGGTATCCGAATTTGTATCAAACTTGTAATTGCTGTACAATCCCAGTTCCACACCTGCGCTTTCACTTTTGTATTCAGTAAAAATGTCGCGGCAATTTTTTGCTCTGTTCCAGATTTTCAAATCGTCAACATGACCGTTTAGCTGTCTGTAATTTTCAGCAGGATCGTAGCGATTTCTGCCTACTTCAAATATGGGGACGGCATTAATGGTCGGAAATGAACCACAATCTATCACCTCCGGAAACCCATCAATATAGAGCCAAAGCTTTTCGCTGCCCTCTTTCACCACTGCAAAATGATGCCATACATTGTCATCAACTACTGTAGTAGAAAAATAATCATTGCCCCCTAAATCAGTGGCAACCGATCTGAAATTGAATCTGAGCAGACCATTTTCCCGCACCTCAAGGGTTACATTGGCATTTTTTTGTGAAATGTCCAAAAAGGACATAAATATTACCTGTGGGTCGTTGGAGGGCTCACACTTGAACCACCCTTCGATGGTAAAACTTGGAAAAGTCTGGGCTTCACAAGCAGGGAAAACAGCATAATCATCATCGCCATCAAAATGGAGACTGAAATTTTGACCGTAAATCGACGTGATAGAAATGGCGAAGAGAATCAGGCTTGGAACGATAAATTTCATAATTAGAAGCAATTTTTGTGAAGAACGCGCAGTCAGCAATAATCAAACCAAATATCAATAATAAGGTTGTTGTGACGTAATTGGTTGATTATCAAAATGTGTAATGGATTAAAAAAATGGGCTTTCTATCGCCATTCTATTTGCTCAAATTTTGATAAAAGGATGCGTTCTGGTTGTGTTCTGATTGCTGAGTTTTAAGAAATAGGCTCCGCTCTGCAATGTTGCAACATCAATACGATTCACTTTTTCTGCAAAAGTGATGGAGCGGATCAGTCTGCCATCAGAAGCATAAATTTGAGCATGGATTTCTCTATTTTCAATCAATTCCACGTTCAAAATTTCCGAGACCGGATTGGGAGAAATCAAGGCCAATTCAGCCATACCCTGATTTATGAGTTCATCCAGTACACCTACGGATTGGAATTCGCATATCTTATCAACCAACGATGGGATGACAGGGGAATATTGTGGTAGATTATTGGTTCCAGAGGCGCCTTTCCGTGCACCATGTCTTTTAAAGGCACTGCAATCGTAAACAGTATCTGTATCTATATCAAACTTGTAATTATTGTACAGTCCCGTTTCCAGACCCCCACTTTCACTTGTACGGTCATTAAATATTTCGAAGCCGTATTTAACACGATGCCAGATTTTAAAGTCGTCAATATTGCCTTTGAACAACCGGTAATTTGCAGTGGATTCATACCGGTTTCTACCAATTTCAAAAATTGGGGCAATAGTAATATCATCAAAAAAACCGGTTTTTTCGGCCTCCAATATTCCGTCAACATAAAGCTTAAGTCCACCTTCACCTCCTTTATTAGGGTCATAATTACCTTTAACTGCAGCAAAATGGTGCCATATATTGTCGTTCACAACGGTAGTAGATAAAAGGTTTTCGCCACCCAAAACCACAGCAATAGGTCTATAATTGAATCGCAACAAGCCCGTTTCTCTAACTTCGATGGTTACATTGGCATTTTTTTCTGGAATATCCAGAAAGGACATAAATATTACCTGTGGCTCATTGGATGGGTTGCATTTGAACCAACCTTCGATGGTAAAACTCGGAAAGGTCTGAGCTTCACATGCTGGGAAAATGGCATAATCATCCTCTCCATCAAAATGGAGGCTGAAATTTTGACCGTAAGCCGATGTGATAGAAATGGCAAGGAGAATCAGGCTTGGAATGATACATTTCATAAAACGAAGCAAAATTGGTAAACAACAGTCTTTGAGCAAGAATCAAACCAGATATCAAACATGAACATCCCTGTACTGCCTGCAAAATAGGGACAACAAGTTTCCGACGATGATAAAAGTAATGATTTTGAGCAACAAAGATGTTAGTAAGCAGGACTCAAAAAACAGGACACTTTTTACCAATTATCGCAGATAGTTGGCAAAGCGAAGCCCCCTTCGCGCTTACTTGCAGGAAGGGGGCTATTTTTTAGAAAATTGGCGAAGTCAACCAATCACCAATAAACCAATCACTAAAATTTAGAACCTGATACTCAACTGTGCATTAAACATCCGGCCCAATTGGCTGAACTGTGATCCATTATAGCCCAGAATGTCGTAGCGACCGCTGAAGCCAAGAAAACCGCGAAGCAAAGCCTTGTCATCCGGGTTGGCGATAGCAGCAGAACCTTCAGCATCCAATGCCACCAAATCCCATTTAGGCAGCACATCGAGGAGGTTATTGCAGTTCACAGAGAGCGACCAATTTTTGTTGAAACTGTACCCAATGCTCAGATCTGTCACCACGGCAGGCTCGAATTCTGCTTTGATGTGGTTCATAATAGAACCTCCATTGTCCAAATCCTGAAAGCGTGTGGGGCCAAACAAGGTATTGTTCAGTCCAAATCCCCAATCCCCAATTGCATATTCAAAACCCAAAATGGATTTGTACTCCGGGCGGCTTTCGGTCAGCAACGAACGAATTTGTGCACTCAGGATACTCGAATTTGCGTCTTTGATAGGTTGTGGGATGACTGGGTCGCCCACAATTTTATTTTCAAGAATGAAATTGCCCGCAAGATTGACGTGCAATTTGCCATTGCCCAAGCCGATGTTACGATAAGAAACCACATAGTCGAGGCCGGATGTGCTGGTATTGATGCCATTGATGAAAAACTGGATGGTTCTCACGCCGCCGTTCTTTAGGATATTAAACAGCGTGGAGGTTGAGTCTCCCTCAGCTGCTCTGATCGAAGAACTGTACACAATACGATCATCCACATCAATCTTGAAGTAATCAAGCGAAATACTCAGATTCTTCACAGGGTTCAAGCCCAGACCAACCGAGATGTTGGTAGATTCTTCTGGTCTTAGGCCAGGAATGCCCAGTGCACGTGCCTGCGCGCTGCGATTGTTGAAAAGTCCCGACAATTGGATGGTGCCGTCCACAAACGCTGCCTGCGTAGATTGTGCATAGATTTGATGCAGTGTTGGCGCGCGGAATCCTGTTGAGTAAGAACCCCTAATCACGATTTTGTCGTCCAGGAGCTTGTACCGGGAAGAAACTTTGAACACATTGGCATTGCCAAAATCGCTATAATTCTCGGTGCGGAAGGTGCCATTGAGGAGGAAATCTTCCGTGATATCGTAGCTCAGGTCTATATAACCACCAATGTTGAAACGAGAGTTTGTACCAGCATTGGCGGAGTTGATGCCTGGGAAGGAATTGGATCCTTCTTCGAAGAAAGAAGCATCATCGCCTGCGATAATCGTATAAGACTCCGAACGAGCCTCTGCACCAAAGCCGATGTTGAAATCATCGGTGATAGATTTCGTAATATCCAGGTTGCCAACGGTGTGGTTGAAACCATAGCCGCCGGGTTTGAAGCGTGTGGGACTGGATTTGCCCAAACTAGCATTCACGGTATTGTCTACTGAGTAAGTCTGCTTGTTGCCACCGAGCGTGAAGCTGAGGTCGCTTCTCCAGCCGTTTGTTTCATTTCTTGTGCCTGCTGTGAAATTGTAGTCTGAAAGGTCGCCCTCAAAAGTTGGTACATAGCCGATATAGCCTTTGTATAGATCTGCCCCATCGCTGGCGTAATGTAATGTAGCGTCTGTGATATAGTTTTTGCCACCGTTGTCGGTCGGGCTGTGAAGCAAACCGCGGTCTTGCCTCCAATATGGTGTACGGAAGTTGGCATAGCTAAGTACCTTTTTGGTAACATATGCAGCATTGGCATACAATTGAGTATTTTCATTTAAATCTATCCCGCCGTTGATTAAAAACCTCGCTGCACTTACTTCACCTGTGCCGTTGATGTTTCCAGCAGTTGGAAAGTCGTTGAGGTAAGCGTCAATAAGGGCTACTTGATCGGCGTCTTGATCTCCATCGCCATCAAAATCACCAAAAGTAGCCCGTTCTGTCGGCGCATGAATCGTTCCCGAACGCACCGCGTTTTCCTGCTGTGTGAAATTCAGCGTGTAGTTCACAAAGCCTTTGCCGGCCAGATTGGCGCCGCTGTTAAGCGAAACGCCATAGGTCTCACCGTCGCCCTCGCCTGTAATCCCCGCATTCAGGTTGAGTGTAGAATATTCGTAGCGGTCTTTTAAGATTACGTTCATAACACCTGCGATGGCATCAGAACCATACTGTGCAGAGGCGCCGTCGCGCAGGATTTCCACGCGCTTAATTGCATCGGTCGGAATAGCGCTAAGGTCAACGCCCGTTTCACCACGTCCGGGTGAGAACTGCACATAAAGCAGTGAGCTGAGATTTTTACGCTTTCCATTGATAAGCACGAGCGTACGGCTGGGCCCCATGTTGCGGATTTCGTAGGGGTCGAGCAGTGTTGTCGCGTCGTTTACCGGTGTGTTTACGGTATTGAATGATGGCACACGGTACTGCAATGCTTTATCGAAGCTGTTTTGACCTGTTGACTGCAAATCTTTTGCTGAAAACACATCAATCGGTAAAGGCGAATCTGTGATGGTGCGCTGCGTTGCGCGGCTACCCGTGCTAATCACTACCTCATCGAGTGTGAGGTCAGAGGTTTCCATGGTAACGTCGAGCATGATGTTGCTGCCGTTTACCGTGACGGATTGCAAATTGGGCTTGAACCCGGTGTAAGCAAAATTGATTTGATAGCGCCATTGGGAAGCGGGAGCGAATACTTGCCATCGGTATCACTGGAGGTACTTTTCCCAGTGCCAACAGCTCCAATGGACACGCCTATAAGGGCATCGCCATTAGAATCGGTAACTTTCCCTTGCACGGTACCTTGCGCCCAAGCGCTTGTGCCAAAGAAGAGAAGAATGGCGATGTACGCCAGGGTGTTAAATTGCTTCATACAAAAAATAGAGTTTAGTGATGGAAATGAAGGTCTTACCTGGCGTTCTGCGGCGGGCAAATGTGGAAAGAATAACTTGAACCTGTACATGCCTAAGGGGCAAAATTTTGCAAGACACTTTTTGGGGTAACAATAACTGCGCCCTTAACTGGCTAGCCGACAGGTATTTTGGACAAAACCTCGAATGTCAAAATCTCTTTCTATCGCTTGTTCGTCGGGTTCTTAGATTTTTGGGAATGTCTATCTTTGGCGGTTAAAATATCCCAATATCTAATTATCCTACACCACAATGGTTCTCTCCAATGAACTCCTATTCATCGCTGCTGAAAAATCTGCGCTCGCTGAAGCGGTGGGAGGCTTTGCCCGCGAGGTAATGGTGTTGGCACTAAATGAACCCAATGCCAAGACTAATCGCGAATTTCTAGCCAAAGTGCTCTTGGCCGCGAATTTGAATTTGGAGCAGGATGCTTTACTCGCCGAAATCCCGGCCAATGAACCACGCAGCCTGGCACCAGACCTGAATCAACGACAGCCCAAACAAGTATTGGTTTTTGGCCTCTCGCCCATACAATTAGGGCTGTCTTTTGAAGTGCAAGCATACCAACCCATGCCATTTTACGGCTCAATCTGGCTTTTTGCCGATAGTCTTTCCGCGCTGGAGTCTGACAAAACCAAAAAGACTCAACTCTGGTCAGCCCTGAAGCAGATGTTTTTGTAAATCACGGTCGAGTTTGTCCATAGTTTATCCTTCATAGTTTATCGTTCCAAATTGCGCATCCTCCAACTCTGCCATAAATTCCCATACCCGCTCAAAGATGGTGGTGCCATTGCCGTAACTTATCTGGCAAAAGCATACGCCGCGCTCGGGCATGAAGTGACGCTGCTTTCGATGAATACGAGCAAGCACTGGTTTGATGTTTCCAGTTTGCCAACAGAATTTGATCACTACGTGGCCATGCATACGGTTTTTGTAGAAAACCATATTCGTCCCCTCCCCGCGCTGCGCAACCTTTTTTTGAGCAAAAAATCTTACCATGTGGAGCGTTTTGAAAGCGCCACTTTCGCTGAAAAGCTTGCCGAAATCCTGAAGGCCAAGACCTTCGATATCGTACAATTGGAATCTATTTTTCTTGCGCCTTACCTGCCCATTATCCGTGAACACGCGCCCGCTGCAAAGGCGGTATTACGTACGCATAACGTCGAACATGAAATTTGGGACCGCGTGGCCGACAATGCCAACCCTTTGAAAAAGTGGTATTTACGCAGCATAACGCCACGACTGAAGTCATACGAATTGGAACAGATAAACCACTGCGATTTGGTAGTAGGCATCAGTAGAAGGGATGTAGAACAGTTCCGTAACCTTGGCCTGCGCCAACCCGCCACGGTTTGCCCTATTGGCCTCGATTGTCGTGATTATCAACCCGATCCTGCAAGTTTTTACCGACCGCTTAGTCTGTCGTTTATCGGATCCCTGGATTGGATGCCGAATCAGGAGGGTTTGCGCTGGTTTCTCGATGAGGTGTGGAAACCCTTGCTCGCGCCAAATTTCCCAGCACTCACTTTTCACATTGCTGGCCGAACTGCTCCGCGCTGGCTGCGCGAATTGGAGATGGAGCGCGTCACCTTTCATGGAGAAGTGCCAAGTGCGGCAGACTTTCTGAACCAACATTCCGTGATGGTGGTGCCGCTACTTTCGGGCGGAGGTATGAGGGCAAAGATTTTGGAGGGAATGGCCGTTGGCAAAGTGGTGCTTTCCACCCGGATGGGCATGGAGGGCATCGAAGCTACAGACCGCCGCGAATGCCTTTTGGCCGAACAACCAACGGAATGGTTGGAAGCGATTCAATGGTGTTTTGCTGAAGGGGAAAATCTCGCTGCGCTGGGCGCTCGGGCCAGGGTGTTTTGCGAGCAACATTTTGACAATGAGACAGTAGCGAGGGAGTTGGTGAAGGTGTTTGATGTAGCGCGAAACTCATTTCGCTAATGATTAGTGGCGAAATGAATTTCGCCCTACCGAAATGACCAAAAATGACAAAATTCGGGCAAAGCCGACTGCTACCTTTGCCCCATGAAACATACAAAACTGCTACTGCCACTGCTCCTGCTGACTACTTTCCTCCCTGCGCAGGACGTTTTTATAAAAACATACGACCATTTTTTCTCCGACCGTGCCAATGCGGTGGAAGTTTTGTCCAATGGCAATATCGTGTTGGCTGGTGCAACCGCATTGCAAAACAGCAGCCAGCAGAATATGCAGGTGTTGATGCTCAATAAAATGGGCGAAATACTCTGGTCAAAAACCTACTCTACCGGACAGCGATCAGAGGCAATGGACATCATGCGCACGTCCGACGGAAATCTTTTGGTGGTGTTTGATGCCTTCACAGCAGGCGGCGAAGCGAAAGCAAGTTGGATGAAAATAACCCCTTCGGATGGCTCCGTCGTCTGGTGTCGGCGTGCTGTGCCGAGTAGCCGCCTGCCAAAAATCTCCCGCCTTCAGGATGGCTACCTGCTCACGGGCGATTTTGTGATTTCGTCCACAAATCGTGACGCAATGGCCGTTAAGATCAACGAAAACGGTGATGTGGTATGGTACAAAATCTTTGGAGAACCAGGTTACGAGCAATTGGGCGAATGCTGGCAGGATCAGATGGGCTTCATCCATTGTAGCGGATATCACATTGAAATCAATGAATCACAGGGTATTTACGCGCGTTTTAATTCCGTTGGAGATATGCCTGCCCCTATTCAACGTTACTCCATTGGAAGTAATACGGATCTCTTAAGTCACATCGCACCGCTTGAAAATGGAGGGCTTTTGTTTGCCGGGAATTCACAAGGCTTTGATGACAACTTTGCCCGCGCCTGGACGCTTACAACCGATCGCGACGGCAATTTGAAAACCTCCTACACTTATGGGATTGATAATAAGCATATTGGCGTAACGGACTTGATAGAACTTCCCGGCGACCAATTTGTGCTGGGTCTTGGCAGGCCTTCTCCCAGCGGCACTCCCGCAACTTTGATCAAAATCAATGCGCTGAATGATATGCTCTGGCAAAACACCTACAAGGGTGAAGGCACAGGCAATGTGCTTTGGCAAGTGAAATCCCATGGCGACGGATTTGTCAGTGTCGGCACAAGTACCGTGGGCAGCCAGAACAACTTTTTTCTGGCAAAAACGGATTCGAAAGGCGTTGCAGGTGATTGCTGCCCAATTGCCCCTGGCTTGAAACGTGAAACAGTGACGCCGGAGCAAACGGCTTTTGTACCAAACGAAACGATTGGTTTTTCTGCCCAAAACGTTTCTCTGGTTGTAGCAGATGCAGCCCTCGTAACGAATACTATTTGTTTACCGATTGCGCTGGATTTTGAGATTGCGGATAGCACGCTTTGCCCCGGCGAATGCACCCAGATTACCCTCCTTGACAATATCGCTGGCGTAAATTATTCGCTTACAATAGAAGGCGCAACGCCAGACCCTACGGAACCGGGCCGTATTTGTCATACAGACGGGGGACGCATCGTGGTGACCCGCAAGGGTGAGTTCAATGGCTGCGACAACGAACTTTCAAAAATTGTAGAAATAGGGGCAAAAGAGGATGTTTTTCCGAATGCTTTTACCCCTAACGGCGATGGAGCAAACGATGTATTCCGCCCAGTTTTTCCTTGTGAAGTGGTATTTTCTAACCTGAAAGTCTTCTCGCGCTGGGGGGAGCTGGTCTTTGAAACAAATGAGCCGCTGACGGGCTGGGATGGCCGAATCAATGGAATTGATGCCCCTTCAGATGTGTATGCCTGGCGAGTAGAGTACGAGGCGATTCGCTCCGGAGAGCAATTGCATTTTGTAGCGAAAGGCGGAGTGACCTTGTTGACCGACTTTAGTCGCTGAGGCATAGGGAACCAGGGGATCCTCCCCTGGTTCGCAACCCATATTAAAATAAACCGGTAGCGTTTTGCTGGAGTTCTAGGATAGCATCGGCAGTGGAGAAGTCGGCAAGACGGCGATAGAAGTAGTTTTGGGCGTTTTTGAAGGTCAGATGAATATCGTCTTGATGCACATGTGGTTGCTCCAGAACGACTTCTATTTGTGTTTCAGCATACCGATGTGCATGGCCGCTTTTTTGATAAATCCGGGCCACGAGACCAATCCAGGCACATACTCGCTTGTCTTCCACCCAATCCGGCTCTCTGGCGGCAATAACTTTTCGCACACGGTCGCCAAGTTTGCGCGACGCAACGACAGAGGCTTGCATATAACCTTGTTGGAGCGCAGAATCCCCCAAGGTGTACACATCCCGCGAGACACCGTCTATTTGAGATAGTTTTTCAATGGCATTCATCACGGTGGCCAGGTCTTTCCGAATGACCGCGCATACGCCTATTTCCTTGATGCTACTGCTGATGATGGTTTTAAAATAGGATTTGTCCTCTCCATTCCCGATGCGCCGCTGGCCTTGGTTGAATGCAAACGAAAGCACCTCCAAGGCTTTTTTCATGTTCTCCGCATTTGTTTTTTCAATGCTGCTGGTTACGCTGGGATCCACTGTTTTTTCTACGATGTCGCCGATGGCCTTGTTTATTGCTTCGGGTTTGGAGTCCGCTACGCTCAAAATATCCTCGATAAGTTGACCTATGCAGTCAAGAAAGGCGTTTTTGATAGAGCCATTGGGAAGTTCGACGGCCAAAAGCCCCAGGTCTTCCAGGTCTTCATTTTTAATTTCCTTTTTTTCTTTAAAATGGGAGAGTACGCTTTCGGCAATTTTTTTTGACAACTGCTTACCGATATGCTGGGAGGTTTGGAATTTCCAAATGAGGTGTACATGGCCGATTAATAGAATCAGGAAGGTCATTCCATAAATCACATATGCCAAAAAATCATTGGAAGGGCCATATTCTTCTATCCCGCAGACTTTGGGATTGATCATCCAAAGCAAGATCACAATCAGTAAGATTTGAGTGGTAAATATCTGATGAGACCTGCGCATAAGCCGCTTGTTGTACATATTGCGCAGTGCTTCCGGGATGAATGTCTGGAAGATAAGGGCAGGAACGCCCATGATAAACACGGCATAAGTAATGGCGATGCCAATGGCTGCGGACACCCATTCGCCACTCAATCCAAGATGAAACCAGTCAAAAAGGATAATGCCGGTCATGATTTGTAAAGGGCGTAGATAAAGTTGATAAAGTCCTTTTCGTCGTATGCGTGGGTTTTCATTTTATAATTTTGTTCAGGCAGGTTGATTGGCGGTGCAAAGAGGTCCGGGTTTTCTTCTCTGGTTTCAATAGTGAACACGCCATAACGGGTCTTGCTGAGATGGTTGAATTTGCTATCCTGATTTTCCTTGACCATTCGGAGCAGCACGGGCCCGAACTTGCGATCGGCTTGTTCTGCGTACTCATTCCAAATGTCGTCGGGTCCAGCAGGGTGCCGGAGATCCATCAACACTACGTCGTATTCTTTTTCCCGGTCGGTGAGCAAGAAGTATGCTTCTGTGGCATCTCCTGCAAAATCAGATTCGATCTCATCTTCCATGAGCAGGCTCATGCGCTTTTCAGCAAGGTCTTGGTCGAGGTTGTCGTCAACCCACAGCAATTTTATCATGGTTGTTTAACAATGGGTAATGTGATGAAGGCTTTTGTAATAAATGGATGGGAATACACTTCGGCGGGATTGCCAAAAGTCGGTTCTGAAGTAAGGCGCAGCGTGCCGCCATGTTTGGTGATGATATTGTGTGCATCGTAAAGGCCTATTCCCGTGCCGGAGCGCCCTCGGTCGTCGGCAATTTGGCCGCGCTGCCCGAACTGGAATATCAAATCGTTCTCCAACTCCTGGCGGCGGATGGCCACCCCCCAATTTTCTATGACGATCTCTATACTGTCTGGCTTTTTGTCCACCCGGATGTCAATGTATGCTGGGTTGTCGCCGCGCTTGCTCCAGCTGTACTTGATGGCATTGTGCAACAGGCAAGAAAAAGCTCGGTTGAGCGATGCCTTGTTGCAATTGACCAAAACCTGCTCGTTTGGGTTGAGATGGTGTAGGATGGCTACTTTCCGAATAGAAGCAAACTCTTCCAAAAACTGCGTGGCATCGAGTAATATAGAGATGATGTTTTGCGGCTTTGCGTCCTGCAATTCGGTTTCTTTCCGCCGCAGGTAATCCCGGAAATAGTAAAATTCCGGGATACGCTCATTGAGCTCGTCCAACGACAAGGAGAGCGACGTAACCGTTGTGAGGCGCAAAATTTCGTCCACTTCGGTGCGGGCACTTTTGAGTAGTTCCCTCGGCAGGCCTGTTTTTTTGAGCGCATCGAGGGCATTTCGCATTTCAATCATGTTGCGGCGTGCCCAGGAGGCGTTGTCTTTTTCGCGCTCCATCTGCTTTTCGGTAAGCCTGCGCCAGGGTTTGCGGACGCGCTCAAAAAGTTCTTCGTTTACGCCTCGTTCTGTACCCATTTTCTCCAGCTCGGTCACGAGCGACCCAAGTCGTTTTATATGTCCGCTTAGCACATTGGCCGTGATACTGCGGTCTATTTGTTTGTCATTTGCCATCACATCATAGCCATGCGCCTTTATCAACATGCCCATCGTGTCTCGCAGGCCATTTACGGTGGCAATATAGGTGTGCAATAATGCGCCAAAATCCGCTTCGAGGATGCGCAATTGCTTCCCAACATGGTCGGTCAGGTCGTATGCCACACCAACGCGCAAGCGGCGGTTTTCGCCTGGCATATAGCGTACGTTGGTCACGATGTTGTGCTTTTTGCCGTGGACATCTTTCATGTCCAAAAAATAATCTAAAAGCGGCAAATCATTATCAGCTGCCTCATCCAGGGCTTTTTTAAAGTCAGCATAAACGGCGGGGCTAACATGGAACTCATTGATCGGGCGACCAATGATCTCTTCTTCTGATTGAAAGCCGTAAATGTGCGCAAACGCTTCGTTGGCGCGCGAAAAAATCTCTTCCCCTTCTGCATTGGTGGTCACCATAAAAAGGCCGACAGGTACATCTTTGGCGATGATGTCGAAGGTTACATCCCTGATTACGCCTTTTGCACGTGTGATCAGACCCGTTTCGTCGGGAACAGCAAGACAGTGCATATTTACAATCACCATCGCACCGCCTTTACTGCGTAGTTTCAGCCTTTTATTATGCAAATGCTGGGTTCTGAGCAATTCTTCACGAAGGGTATTGACTTGTCCCGGCTCCCAAAAAAGTTCGCTTACGGGCTTACCGGATAGTGCGTTTTTGTCAGAATAGTTTAGAATCTCTGCGGTTTTTGCGTTGCAGCTGGTGATAGCAAACCGTTCATCCATCTCAAAGAAACCAGCATCAAAGGTGTCTTCAAATTCGGCAAACCATTCCACCTCCGTCATGCTGCTGGTGATGTTGAGCATCGCCGCAAGGTGGCCGTCTTTAGGATCAAAAAATGGCAGGGTAGACAGTCGGCTTTTGCGATGTTCGCTGCCAACCTTTAGGCGAATGGTGATGTTGTTGTGCCATTCGCCGGGGCTGCTATGTCGCAACTTGCGCAGCACTTGTTCGCGCTCTCTGGAATCTTCATAAAAACTTTGGATCTTGATACCATCCAGGTCCAATTCTTGGGACATACCAAAAAACTCCCGTGCAGCCTTATTGGCCAGGAACATCGTACCATCGGAAAGCGTGGCATGAACCGGGAATGGCAGGCCACTTATTTGCTCATAAGCTGCCCGAACCTGTTCCAAAAGGGCGGGGGATAAGGCGGGATTCATTGTTTTCTGTGCTGTTTAAAAGCCGAACGAAATTGGATTTCGTAAATCCAAAAGTATGAAGGTTTTTAATTTGTTTGAGGCGTTTTCACCGAAAATCTCATGTTTGCATACGCAAAAAACAATCTAAACACTTTAAAATCAACAAGTTGAAACACATTTACAGCGTTTAAGCGGCGGCTTCTGCCTACTGCAACTGCCTACTGCAACTGCCTACTTCCCACTATCTTCGCCCATTCAAACGCTTTGGCATGAACACCCACCAACAAAAACTCGAAGCTTTTAGTCGCCTGCTCACCATCATGGACGAGCTCCGGGAGCAATGTCCCTGGGATCGAAAACAGACCATAGAAAGCCTCAGAAATCTCACCATCGAAGAAACCTACGAACTCGCTGATGCCATCCTTTCTGCCGATCTCATTGGGGTGAAAGAAGAAATCGGCGACATCATGCTACACATGGTTTTCTATGCCCGCATTGCTTCGGAACAGGGTGCATGGGATGTGGCCGATGCGCTCCATGCTATCTGCGACAAACTCGTGTCGCGGCACCCACATATCTATGGCGACCTGAAAGTGGCCGATGAAGCCGAAGTGAAACGCAATTGGGAACAACTCAAACTCAAAGAGGGCAAAAAATCCATTCTGGAAGGCGTGCCTGCCGGTTTACCTGCCATGGTAAAAGCCTACCGTATGCAGGAAAAAACCAAACAGGTGGGATTCGAATGGGAAAACACGGAACAAGTATGGGCCAAAGTGGAAGAGGAAATCGGCGAATTGAAGGAAAATATTCAGAACAAAGCTTCACAAGCAGACATCGAAGAGGAATTTGGCGATGTGCTTTTTTCACTCGTCAATTATGCCCGATTCATTGGGGTGGATCCTGAAACCGCTCTTGAGCGCGTAAACCGAAAGTTTAAAACACGTTTCGAGCATATTGAACGTAACGCGCCCAAACCTTTGAAAGACATGACTTTGGCTGAAATGGATGTGCTTTGGGAGGAGGCGAAAACCCTCTAAGCAGTCCGATTTTTTCTAAATAATCCGCTCAAATTCCAGTAAAACAGCAGCGCGGCCAATCCGAGCCAAACATACATCCACACTTTTGCAGAGAACAGCCCTACCACTTTTTCGTACATCGCCAAATCACTGCTTGGCCCTACGTTGAAATCCTGGATGATGTACAACACTGCTGCCAAACCTAGGAACATCAAAACGTCCTGATCAGCGCGGGTTCGAAGCGCTATAAACCCAAGGGAGAGTGCAAAAACCCACAAAATCACCGTGCTCTCAAACGATTCAAACCACACCAACCCAGCCAATCCCATAAATGCGGCCATCACCAACAAAGTAGCTTGGGCCAGGTGGTGGTGGCGTGCTCCGATGCGGAAAAGAATATTTCCCAGCACCGCACTACCCAAATACCCGCCCATCAAAACGATGCCAGGGCTACCACCTCTGGTAGTGGTGTACCCGCTGCCGTCCGAATTAATTTGAAGCCCTTCCACCGAGCCGCCCGTCAGGATAGCCCCCATAGCATGGCCAAATTCATGCAAAAAAGTGACGAGAAGGGTCACAGGATAAAGCAATAAAGTGCCAAATGAACCGCCTAAAAATTTGAGCAGCCCGTACACCAGAAGGATCGCCAAAAAGCGAAAGTGAAGTTGATTTTGCATAAAAAGCCAGGTTTTCAGAAGTGACACTTTTTAAAAAAGTGTCACTTCTGAGTTTCAAATTTCCAGTCCATTATCCCGCGTTACTTGCTCATAAAACGTACCAGCAGATGTCATCTCGCGGTTCATCGTTTCAAAATCCACCCTGACAAGTCCGAAGCGAAAAGTCGGACCCAAATGCCATTCAAAATTATCCCACGCACTCCAGTGGATATAACCCTGTAAATCTACCCCCTCCTGTATTGCCTTATGGCAAACTTTCAGGTAATCTTTTATTCCCTCGATGCGCATTTGAGCATCATCCGTGCAGATGCCATTTTCCGTGATGATGATTGGTTTTGAATATTTTACAGAGAAGTGGCGCAGCACTTCAGCCAAGCCTTCCGGGCGGTAACCCCACATTTTGTCATGCGGGATGCCCAGTTTTTCCAAATCCTTTTTTCTCGAAATCGCATCCATTGGAAAAGGGTCAAAAATCATGTAGGCATAATAACTCAATCCCCAAAAATCACATCGCTCAAAAGGCCGGGCTGCTCGCGTCATAAACCACCAGCGTACAAAAGCCGCTATCAATTTCCCCCAAATGCCTCGGCCTTCGAAGCATGCCGTGTTCAGTGAAATTCCTACTGAAGCATCTGTTTTGTCGCGCAGCATCGTCACAGCAATATCATGCGCTTTGCCCATATTGTCGAGCACCCTGTTGGCTAAAAGATACCGCCCTTTTTTTCTGGGTGGAAAATTGCCCAGAATATAAGCATTCATAGCATACACATTAGGCTCGTTGAAGGTGTTCCATACCTTCACATATCCGCTAAAATGCTTGATGCACTGTCGTACAAAATCCAGGAAAAAAGGGATGTTGTCTTCGTTCGTCCAGGCGCCTTTTTGCTCAAACCAATTGGGGTGCGCGAAATGGTGCAACACGAACATCAAGCCAACTCCACGCGAGTGCAAATCGTCAAAAAACAGGCAATATTCTGCCACTACTTCCTTGTCAAACTTTGCAAATGGCTCACGTTGCAAACGACTCCAGTCTACTCCACACCGATAAATTGAACCAAATCTGGCTATATTTTTTGCATCCTCCTGGCGGCGCTGTTCGTGATCCGTTGTTCGTTCAAAAACATATCCATCAAGCGAGCGCTGGCCACGCCAATTGTGCTCGAACGCCGTTTCTACTTGCGCTGCCGCGGTAGAAGTTCCCCACAAAAAATTGTCCGGAAAAACAAGTCGCATAAATGGTTGGCCTATTGCATTGCCCGCTGCAATTTTCGGGAGTGCATTTGATACGGCGGATTATTTTTTTGCACAAACAAAAAGACCCACCGAAGCGGGCCTCTTTGCGGGGGGTAGGAAGATGATCGAAAAACCCCGATTAAAACGGGAAAACCGAAAGGCCAAGGGCCGTAGTTCAATTCGATTTCTTATCGGTTGGGTGTTTTCCTAAGTCTTTTTGTACGGGATATCAGAAGCCATAAATCGGCATTTTTTGAAAAAAGCCCCTCACCGCGAGCCTAACCGGAAGGGGCAACCATGAGATTATAAATGTAACAGAATATGGAGCAGGTCGCCGAAGTCGCCAAAGCGACAACAGCCCAGACCACAGAATGTAACCATACCGTCGTGGTGGCACTGATTAAAAAGTAGATACTTTAAAATCGGAAAAACTATCGGTTGGGAGAGCAAAATTCGGCATGGATGCCGCGGATTAAAAAGAAAAGGTTGATGCAAAGATAGACTGACTACCTCATGCACCAACCTTTTCAAAATATTTTTTACTGTACTGGTACAAAATTACCAGAAGATTTTATACCACAAAACGGGTACTTTTTGTCAACAACTTTTTGAGAACCAAAGCATTGAGCCGTTTTTTTAATGCTGAAAAAAGCAATTTAAAACTTGAAGCCTAGGGTCAAAAGGAAGTCATTGCTCACCGTTTTAGTACTTGCCAATGGGGCATTTTGGTATGGTTGCACGGAGCCTGTGCCTTTATTTCGGCGCCATCCAAAGTCTAGATAGAAGGATTTTCCTCGAACCCCAGCACCCGCACTGATCCCGGTATTAAAACCAGTTGCACCTTCCTCCGGTTTGCCCAAAAGGTTGAGTCCGCCTCTCAATCGGAAATCGTCGAGCACTAGTTCGCCACCGAAGCGCATGTTCATAGCTTGCTGATAACTACGCTGGATGTCATTGTTCACTTCCCGCTCATAGAGCTGGTTGTCTTGGCTGGCAACATCGGCAGTGAAATTGTAACGATTTGCAGCATAATCTACCCATTCAAAATCGGCACTTAGAAAGCCGTATTTTTTCACAACCAACGCTGCACTTGCACTGGCTCGCCAAGGAGTACGGAGTTTGTAGTCAAAGGTGCCATCAGGAGAAGTTTGTACTTGGCCGATATTTGAGCCGGTGCCATCTGTGTAATCGTAGGAGAAAGTATTGCTGTACGCGTCTGTGAGGCTCATTGCGGTAGGCGTGTGGAATGATGCGCCAAGCCGCAGTGCCTGACTCACTTTATAAATTACCCCTATCTTAAGATTTACGCCAAGACCGGAGCTGCGCAGGTATTCTGTATAAGTCAACTGATCAAAAAAGTCTACTAAAGTGTCCGGGTCACTTTCAATGTATTCACCTTCAATACGATAGTTGACAAATGGGATTCCAATTGTGGCTCCCACCATCAATTTTTCATCGTAGTTGCCAGCAAAAGCAATGGTCATTTCATTCATGCGTCCAAAGGTGGTCACTGCATGCGAACGGCTCACAAGCGCATTTTCATTCCCTGCAAAATCGTAGGTCAAGTTGTCATTGTCATCCGGATAAAAAGCCCCAGAATTAGCGGCCAGTTCTGAACCAAATGGATCAAGGTTCCCGTTTTTAGCCTCATTATAAAGGCCGTTCATTATAGTGCCATTTGCTTTTCCTTCATAAAAGATGCTGTGATTGTAATCCGCTTGCCGATTGTATCCAATACCAAAATTGAATGCCTTCCAATGTTTACTACGTGGAGTTGTATTGAACACAAGCCCAATGTTGTCAAATCCAAATTTACTCTTATCATCATCATACACCACACCACCATCCAAATTGGCATTTGTTTTAGCAAAATGAAGCGATGGAGTCAAAGTAAGCTCGTTGGTGCGGAAAAGGGCAAGACCCGCCGGGTTTTGACTAATAGCACCAAATTCTGCCCCCAGGGCACCAAATGCGCCACCGGAGCCGATAAATCTGGCGGTTCCACCAGGTTGTAAATAAGAATACCGAAGGACATCACTTGCATTTTGGGAAAATGCTTGGCTTGTGCATAAAAGCATCAAGGCCACTATGGTTATATTTTTCATGGTTCAATATTGTTTTGAAAATTAAGGGATGTTGGTTAAAGGCAAATTTTAGCAAGAAAAAGGGCGGAAAAAGGCGACTTGCACCGATTTCCGCCCTCTTTTCAAACTTCAACGGTTAGCATTAATTGCGACCACCACGGCCACTACTGCCACCACTGCTGCGGCCGCTGCTACTGCCGCCGGAGCTCTTGCTGCCTCCTGAATCGTTGCTGCGGGCGCCGCTGCCACTGTTAGAACGGCTGCTATTGCCACTTTCAAATGAACGACTAGGACGGCTTTCTTGCGATGACCGACCACTGTCATTGTTGTTCGAGCGACTCGGACGCTCATTAGAGCGTTCTTCCGTACGACGTGCGGGACGGCTCTCCTCCGTGCGGGACGGCGCTGACTCCGTGCGTCGAGGCGAGGAAGTGCCACCTTCGTCGTTGTTGCGACGTGTTGGCGTTTCAGTGCGCTGTGGACGTGAAGGCGTTTCTTCCGAACGGCGTGGCTTGTACCCTTCCTCATTGCGCGGGGAAGGTGTTTCGGTGCGCTGAGGTTTGGCATCTTCCGTGCGACGCGGCTTATAACCTTCTTCGTTACGAGGCGAAGTATTTTCAACGCCACGACCCACAGGGGCTGTTTCCGGAGTGCGAGTACGACCTGTTGGTTCAGTAGTTGAACCTTCTGGGCGGCGCGCACCTGGAGCAGCCGTATTACCACGACCCACTGCGGAATTACTTTCTATATCACCAGCAGTTCGCCCTGGACGAGTTGCTGTTCTTTCTAAGACAGGGGCATTTGTCTTCGAAGGGGTTAAGCGACCGTTGCTATCCGCTATGCGGGCATAACCGGGGTTGACACTAGATCCGTTTCGACGTGGACCTGTATAGGTTTGGGGAGAATGACCACCGCCATTTCCACTGCCGTTATTGTTGTCATAGTAATAGTGATTGTTCGACCAGCCATTGCCGTAATATTGGTTTTGGTAGTAAGGGTTGTAGCCATTCCAAGTCCAATATGGGTCATAGTAGTAATTGTTTACCACCCAAGGATTGTACCAAGGACTGTTGTTGGAATAGCAACTGTTCCAGCCCCACGAGTTCCAACCCACCCCCCAGCCTGGATTCCAGGAGTTGAAGCTGTTCCAACGGTTCCAGCGCTGCCAGCGACGGTAAGACCAGTAATCGTTGTAGTTGTAAACGTAGATGGAGGTCCCTGGCGAAAAGAACGGGTCGTAGTTGTAGAGGTCAACAAAGTAAGGATCGTAATAGTCCATCATGACCGAACGACGTTGAAAACGGCGGATCCGCGAAGAATATTCATACGCATAGTCGTCATCATCGTCATAGTATCCATCATCATCGTTGTAGGTGCGGGTTACATTGTTGTTCCCGTCGTTGTCCTCATTATATGTTGGCGGTGGAGCGGTAGGAGCATCCGTAGCCGGGTCGTAGTAAAGGTCATCTTGCGCATTTGCAGCAGGATAGAATGCCAATGCGAACAGGCCGACGATTGCCCAAAGCAGAGAATTATGTACTTTTTTCATGGTGTGTGAATGTTTGAATATTTGCGCAATTTCCGGTGCGCATATTTTCTGGGTCAAAAATAGGTTCTTCTCTCCTGTATTTTTCGTTAAGGTGGCATTAAACTCGGTTTTGCCGGAGGTTAAAGTTGGTTAAAAGGGTTTACCCGCGACTTGTTTTTGTTAAATTCGTAATGTGTTTGGGGTTTTGCTAC
The DNA here is from genome assembly GCA_016708875.1 of Lewinellaceae bacterium. Lineage (GTDB taxonomy): Bacteria > Bacteroidota > Bacteroidia > Chitinophagales > Saprospiraceae > M3007. Next base: position 626,729 of record JADJFA010000001.1, on the reverse strand, counting down.
CCTAAAACCCCAATTTTGGAGGCTAACAAAAGGTTTAAACCCTTTACTTTTGCTTTTGCCGAGTTTGGACTTCTTGGCAATTATCGGAGGCAAAACCACAAAATGAAAGAAACAAAATTCATAGAGCAGAACCAGGAAAAGTGGTCTGACTTTGAGCAGATGCTCCGCGAAAAACATCGCGACCCCGACAAACTCAACGACCTCTTTATCCAGATTACAGATGACCTGTCGTATGCCCGAACGTTTTACCCCAACCGCTCGGTCCGGGTTTTTCTGAATTCATTGGCTCAACGGGTTTTCCACAACATCTACCGCGGGCGGCGTTTCCCTACAGAGCGACTGCGGCTGTTCTGGACTGATGAATTGCCACGGATTATGTGGGAATCGCGTAAAGCACTTTTATTATCGTTTGCGTTGTTTGTGCTGTCCTTCGGGATCGGCGTGGTGTCGAGTATCATCAACCCCGATTTTGCGCGCGTTATTCTGAGCGATGAATATGTAGACATGACGCTGGCGAACATTGAAAGTGGTGATCCAATGGCCGTGTACAAGGATTCCGGGCCTTTTGGTTCCACTGCGGGCATTACAGCAAACAACCTTTTTGTTGCACTTCGCACCGCTATTTTTGGGGTCTTGGCATCCATCGGCACAGTTTTTATCATGCTTTACAATGGCGTGATGGTGGGTGCGTTCCAATATTTTTTTATAGAACACGGTGTGTTTTGGGAGTCGTTTCTGACCATCTGGATTCATGGCACTTTGGAAATCAGCGCTATCATCATAGCAGGTGCTGCGGGCCTTGTGGCTGGTTCGGGGCTGTTGTTCCCGGGCACTTATCGGCGCACCCAGGCTTTTCAGATTACCATGAGGCGTGGCCTCAAAATCTTTATTGGCATTGTGCCTATTATTATTTTAGCAGGCTTTTTTGAGGGGTTTCTTACCCGTTACACTGAAACGCCCGACTTTATCCGCGCCGCATTTATTTTCACATCCCTGTTTTTTGTGCTATGGTATTTTGTGTGGCTTCCATGGCATAAGGCCCGTACTGGAGGCTTCAAATCAATAACTATAGACAAAGAATTGCCTCCTACGCGCGAACAGGCCATAGATTTTCGAAGCATAAAGACAGTCGGCGAAATTCTCTCCGACGTTTTCACAACGCTTTCGCGGCATCCGCGCACCACGCTTCTGGGGCTATTTGCTACCACATCGGCTTTTGCAGCATGGGCTTTTGGTTTTTCTGAAAAGCCGGCAGCAGAAACCTTCAGCTATCTGGATGTTCCGTTTGGCCATTGGATATCCTTGGCGGCTTGAGCGGTTTTTTTGGCAATGAAGCAACTTCGGGGCTTTACTTTTTTCAAATTTTCCTGCTTGCAGGTGTGGCTGTGGCAGCGTTCCGCGCTTTGGAACAGGAAATGGACATAGATAAACACCCGCCTTCCGGGACGGGTCGAGCCTTGCTTGCAGGGCTTCCGCTGCTACTGTTGATGCCAGGTTTTGCTTTTGGGCTGGAGTCATTGTCAGGCTTTTTTGGGGTGCTGATTTCTTGGGCGGCGTTCCCATTTCTGGCGTTATGGGCGGCAGTCATTTATTTCGAAACACTCAATCCTTTTGTTGCACTAAGCCGTGCCTGGGTGTTGATGCGCTGGGGACCTGCCATTGGATTGGGTTTGCTGGTGGGAGCACTCAACTTGCTGTTTTTCATGTTTTTAGAATCCCCTATTTGGGATATGACAATTGAGTTGTTCAGCTGGTTCGTGCCGCCTGCGGAGGGTGCGTTGGCAGCTTATAGCAATATTGCCACGACCTGCGCTGCCGGGGTTTTGATGTATTTTTTCTTCCTGGTCACGGTACTGAGCGGCGGATTGCAATATTTCTCTTTCCGTGAAATCGGTGATGCAGCGAGCCTTCGAGAAGAACTTGATCTGATAGGTCAGACTCGAAAAATACGAGGATTGGCAAGAGAGTAGCTTGGGATCTTGTACATTGGACATTAGATATTTCAGTCCAGCAGAAGTGACACTTTTTAAAAAGTGTCACTTCTATTACCCACCTTTTCAAAAATGAAAAACATCCTTTTCCTTTTCCTTTTCCCACTCGCGCTCTCGGCACAAATTGAAGAGACGCTGGAAGATACTTTGCAAGAAATTGAAATGGCTGCCGACACCGCCTACCTGGAGGAGGAAATAGTAGAGGAGGAATTCGTGCGGGAACCTTACAACGCGCCTCCGCTTGCGCCTCTCGCGCTCCGGGAAGTGCCTGCTGATAAGTGGGATAAGGCTTCAGGAGGGATGGATTACAGCAAAGACGTGCCCAAACCACCGATAGAACGCAAAAAACGCGATCCAAACGAGCCTTCTCCTTCCTTCGATTGGACAGGACTGACACAAGGATTGGGTGTTTTGCTTCAAATGCTGGCCGTCATTTTTGCGCTTGGGGTCATTGGCTACGGCATTTATTGGATGATGCAGGCTCCGCGCAACCGTACAATCTCTCGTGACGGCACCGAAATCACCCTCGCCAATCTGGACGAATACATACACGAAACTGACTTGGAACGATTCCTTCGCGAAGCCCTCGCAGCGGCTAATTGGCCTTTGGCTGTGCGGCTCTATTTCTTGCAGACAATCAAGCAGTTGTCTGAAAAAGAAGCCATTGTGTGGTCAAAGGAAAAGACCAACCGCGACTACCTGCGCGAGATGCGCGGCCACCGTTTGGGGCCGCAATTTCGCGATGTTACGCGCCAATATGAGCGGGTTTGGTATGGAAATCAGCCGCTTGCTGCGGAAGAGTTTGCCAGATTGGAGCCGGAATTTAAGGGGTTGTTGGGGGAGATTTGAAAAATGGTCAGGGTTGGTTCTTTTTGATTGACGAATAATAGATTACATGATTGTTGATTTTTGATGTAATGTATGAGTGATTATGGATGATGTGCCACCATCGGCCACTCAGAGAGTGTTCACGGAACTGCGTCAATCAAAAGATTCCAAAAACACCCGAAATGCGTCTGACTGTCGCAATAGTTGCTCCGCTGTGACTTGTTCCACAACGCCTCGAATTTGCAACTGCTTTTGAGCAATCGCCAGTCGCAGGGAATGATCGAGTGTTGGGTCGTCAGCGATTAAAAATGTGGTAACCGCCTTGCCAATCGCCGAGGCGTATTCTCCTTTGAATTCCAGCCAATTACCCCAGGTTACAGGTTCGCCCAAGGTCGGTTGAATGCCCGGCGGCAGCTCGTGTTGGGTATCAATCAACAAGGGCAGATGAATCTGCGGGGATTTGCCCCTTCGTGTGGCGTGATACAGCACGGGCGATTCATCTGGTAGCGTTTCAGGGAAATCCTTTGGCTTGTAGGCGATTTCGGTTTCGATCGGAATCGGCATTCCCGCGTGGTAAAACGGCGTTTCATCTGAATTTGGGTCAAGCGTCGGGATACTGTCATCCCCGTGGCTGAACACGCGGTTGAGCCAGCCAGTGCCTTTTGCGGTGCTGGGAAATACAAGGTAGTCGCGGGCTCGCGTGAGGCCGACGTAGAGCAAACGGGCTTCTTCTTCGAGCGCGGTGCGGCTGGCTTGAGCCCATTCTTCGGTTTGTAAAAGCGATTCTTCGAGGGGCGTGTTGCGCAGTTGGTCGGCGTAAGGATTCACCCAAAAACGCAACCAGCGATTGCCCAGAATATTGTCCAAATCCGGCTCTTCCACTTCGCTCACGAGGTTGAGTCCCCAGACCTGTTCCTTTAAATTTTGCTCCAAGGAATGACAGATAGTCAGCGGGTATTCCAACCCTTTGGAGCGGTGGTAGGTGAGCACTTTCACCGCATCATCGGTTTCGCCGGAGCCTTGGGCGTCGAGTTCATTGTCGGCCAATTGATTGAGCCAAAGCAAAAAACCGCCCAGCGAAGCCGCCGAGTGCAGCCGTTGACAAGCAGATTCGTAATCAAGTGCGTAACGGCGCAGGCGATCGAGGTTGTCTAGGCGTTGGTCGGGATTGCCGAGTTGAATGGCAGCACGGCGCAGATCAAGTTCTTCCAGCACCAGATTCAGGATTTCGGAAGCAGAAAGGTCGGCAGTGCGGGGACGCAGGGCAAGCAGTTGATTTAAAATAAATGCGTCGCCCCAGCCGCCGCCGTAAATGGGCGAGTCGGCATTTTCTGACAGATATTTCAATCTGATCTCCACAATTTCCTCCAAATTCATGCTCCCGGTGAGGAACAAAATCTCGGCAGCCGCAAGCGAATCGGAAGGCGTAAGCAGGTATTTCAGACATGCTACTGCGAGTTTGGCTTCGGGCGTTTCGAGCAGGCCGTTTCGGGCAATGGCGGCTTTGAGTCCGGCACGGTGAAGGGCATCGGCCATGCTCAGACATTGGCGGTTGCTGCGGCACAGGATGGCGATGTCGCCGGGACGGATAAGGCGGGTTTGGTCTCTTTTTTTGTTGAAAATCAAAGGTTTGCGTTCAATCAAAATCCGTACCTGATCGGCGATGCAGTTGTCGAACCACGGCTGTCCCGGTACTTTTTTTTCATCTAAATCGGAGCGGAAATGCCAGTGCTGAAGCGCGAGACCAGGGTTATCAGAACCTTGGACATTGGGAGTTTACCCGCCGCTTTGCTGTGGACATTGAATTCCCACCGGTTCGAGCACAATTTGCTCCCTCGGCATACCCTCAAAGGCTCGTTCAAAAATGGCATTCGTGGCATACACGATGTCAGGTCGGCTGCGCCAGGATTTTTTGAGGATGTTCTCGTCTTTCACACCGCCTGTGGCACGTATGATGGCTTGCATGAGCGCTGGTTCGGCGCCTCTGAACCCATAGATGCTTTGCTTTGGATCGCCGACCCAGATGGAATGCCGGGCTAATTGACTGATTTGCAAAAAGATATCGAGTTGGATGGGTGAGGTGTCCTGGAACTCGTCTACCAGAAGGAGGTCGAGTTCTTCACGAAGGGTTTCCCGCACAGTTTCCACGCGCAGCAGGCTGCTGACGTAGGTTTCCATGTCGGTATAGTCAATCAGGCCGCGCTTTTTTTTGTATTGCTCATACTCGCTTAGGGCATCGGAGGCAATGTCGAAAACCAATTCGATATAGCCGCGAATGTCGTCTCTGAATTGCGGATGCTGATCGTGGCTGAGGGCAATTTGCCGGAGATCTTCCATGAGATCGCGGCTTTTCGCCCCCGGACTGGTTTTAGCAATTTTCACCCACTCGTGCCAGTACAATTCCCCCCTATACTTAAGTTGATTTTGGAATTGCTTCAGCACCTCGGCGGCATCACGGGTGGTTTTGGTGGTATCAGCTTCGTTTGCGTCGAGGGCGGCAACGGTCTGGTCAATCGCTGAAAGCAGGCGATTATTCCAGACTACCGGATCGGTATTTTGAACGGGCGGGAGCAGTCGTTCAAATGTTGACCAAGAGCGCAACTTGCTCGTTTCCAGTATATTTTTATCAAAATTATTGGCCCGCGCCACGTCCGTCAAATTGCGAATATCGCGCCGCCAATCATAGGCATCGCCGATGCTTTTTTTAGTTAACCCAAGACGGTCAGCGAGCAAATTCATGCGCTCGATGCGCTGTTCGGTGAGCACCTGGGAAAGGGATTCGTTGAACAATCGCTGTTCGTCGCCATCGGCTATAATTTCCACCAGCGGCGACACACCAGCTTCAAATGCGAAGCGTTGCAAGAGCCGAGTGCCGATACTGTGTACGGTGCCGATGAGGGCTTCGCCGAGTTCGTTGGCGGCCTCAGACATACCTGCTTCCAGGAGACGGACACGAACCCTTTCTTGCAATTCGGCGGCAGCTTTTTTGGTGAACGTGGTGGCCATAATGCCCGCCGGACGCACGCCGTTTTGCAACAATGCCACCATGCGCTGCGTGAGCGTATAGGTTTTGCCCGAACCAGCTCCAGCGGAGATGACTTCGATGTGGAGCGGTGATTGGGAATTGGTGATTGGTGATTGGTGAGGCACGGTGTGGCGTTTGTATTGGGCGAAGGTCGAAAATCGCCGGAGTATTTTGGGTACTCCAACAAGAGGAGTACGTTTGAGGAAATTTTTTTTACTATGAAATCGCCCGAAATTCAAGAATTAACAGCCCAAATCGCCCACCATATGGAGCTGAATACCCCGCGTATTGAGAAAGCACTGGCAGAACTGACAGAGGCAGAACTTTGGCAACGTCCTAACCCACAATCCAATAGCGTTGGAAACCTGCTGCTCCATCTTTCAGGGAACATCACGCAGTACATTCTTTCCTCGTTAGGAGGACTGCCTGATTATCGGGTGCGCGACGAGGAATTTGAAGCAGAAGGAGGTTTCAGTAAAGCAGCATTGCTTGAAAATCTCAGTATCACGGTCAAGCAAGCTACCCAAATTATCCGTACCTCAAGCCGGGAAGAAATGCTGCGCAAGCGCGTTGTGCAAGGTTTTGAGATGAGTGGCATTGCCATTGCAGTGCACGTTTGTGAGCATTATTCGTATCACACCGGGCAGATTGCTTTTTGGGTTAAATTGTTGAAAAACAAGGACTTGAATTATTATGCTGGTGTTAATTTAAACGCGAAGAATGAAGGAAATTAAGTTTTAAGTAGCAAGTTAAAAGTTTCAAGTGGCAGCGCGGTGCTCCTATCAAAACATTTCGGGCAATTGAAACGTGCTACTTTTTACTTGAAACTTTCAACTTTTTACTTGCTACTTTTTTCTTCTTTTCCCCTTCAAAAATCATCACAGACAAGGGCGGTAGTTTGAACGTGATAGAAAAATCTTTACCGTGTTCTGGCTTTTTTACTGCTTTCAAACCCCCATTTAAAATACCGGAACCGCCAAACTGCTTGTCATCACTGTTCAGCAATTCCTTCCAGATGCCGCCATTTGGAACCCCCACTTTGTACTCCGGCATATAGTTGATGTTGAAATGGCAAACAACCAGAAGCATGGGGTCTGCTGCGTCGCCATGGCGCACGAAAACCAGCACGGAATTTTCTGTATCCCCGCCTGAAATCCATTCATACCCATCGGGATGAAAGGCCTTTCGCCAAAAGGCAGGATGGTTGAGGTAGATATCGTTTAGCGCTTTCACCCAATTTTGTACGCCTTTGTGAAAGTCGTATTGAAGTAAATTCCAGGGCACACCAAGGTCGTGGCTCCATTCGGTGCTTTGGCCAATTTCGCCTCCCATAAACAGGATGTGGGTGCCCGGATGGGTCCATTGATGACCGAAGAGTGCGCGGAGATTGGCGAATTTTTGAAACTCGTCGCCAGGCATTTTATACAAGAGGCTGGACTTCAGGTGTACTACTTCGTCGTGGCTGAGGGGCAGCATAAACCTTTCTGAGAATGCGTACACCATCGAAAAAGTGATTTCATCCTGATGCCACCGGCGGAAAACAGCGGGGCGTTTGAAATAGGAAAGCGTGTCGTGCATCCAACCCATCATCCATTTTTGGCCAAATCCAAGGCCACCGTCGAAGGTAGGTTTGGTTACGCCCGGGAATGCCGTGCTTTCTTCTGCAATGGTTTCGATGCCCGGGAATGCGCTGTAGGCTGCGTCGTTGAATTCCTTGAGGAACGAAATGGCTTCGAGGTTTTCTTTTCCGCCATGGATATTTGGCAGCCATTCGCCCTCTTTTCGAGAGTAGTCGTGGTAAAGCATGGACGCCACTGCATCTACCCGAAGTCCGTCAATGTGGTATTTGTCGAGCCAAAACAAAGCATTGGAAATCAGGAAACTGCGCACTTCGTTTCGTCCATAATCAAAAACATAACTGTTCCAATCTGGATGAAAACCCCGGCGCATATCCGCGTATTCAAAGAGGTGTGTGCCATCGAAAAAATAAAGCCCGTGAATATCGCTGGGAAAATGGGAAGGCACCCAATCAAGTATAACTCCAATGCCCGCCTCGTGGAATTTGTCAATCAAAAACATGAGGTCTTCCGGCTCCCCAGATCGGCTTGTAGGTGCGAAAAACCCGGTAATCTGATAGCCCCAGGAGGGAAAATATGGGTGTTCCATGATGGGCATGAGCTCCACGTGGGTAAAGCCCATTTCTTTTACATAAGGCACCAGTTCGTCGGCGAGTTCGCGGAAACTGAGCGAGCGATTGCCATCGTGGCCGATCTTTTTCCACGAACCGGCGTGGACTTCATAGACAGACCAAGGCTGGGGTTTTCCGGCTTTTTCGCGCCTGATTTTCAGCCATTTATCATCTTTCCATCCATAATCAAATTCCCAAACTACGGAGGCGGTACGGGGCGGCGTTTCCCATAAACGGGCAAAAGGGTCGCCTTTGTCGAGCGATACGCCTACATGGGTTTGAATGTGGTATTTATAAGTTGTTCCCTTGCCTATTTCCGGGATAAAGCCCTCCCAGATGCCGCTAGAATCCCAGCGTGGCAGCAAGATATGGCTGTCGGGGTTCCATTTATTGAAATCGCCCGTGACGCTCACGCGTTTGGCGTTGGGCGCCCACACAGAAAAACACACCCCTTTTTTGCCTTCATGTTCCACGAGATGACTGCCCATTTTTTCATACAGGCGAAAGTGCTTGCCGCTCTTAAAAAGCGCAATGTCAAAATCGGTAAGGAGGGAGTAAGGTTTGACCATTTTTTAAAGCAACAAAATGTAAAACATGGGAAAGGTAAGACGGGCAAAGTGTTTTCTACAGAAAAAAAAGAAGCGTACGCTACAAATGGTAAAAAGCCAGAGAAACATGGTCTTGGCACAGTTTTGGCTTCAAAGTGTGTGCCTCCCGTATGTTATCGTTTCCAACCAAAGACAATCGCGCATGAACGGACAACCTTTACACGCTGTTTTCCAACAATTCCCAATGTTGGCGTCGCTCTCGGAGGCTGAGCTGCAACGTCTTGCACTCATGGCCGAGCGCCGTACAGCACCCCGTCACTCCTTTATTTACCTGGCCGACCAACCGAGCGACTTTGTTTGCTTGCTTGCGGGCGGCGCGGTAAAAATTGGCATCTACTCACACGATGGCAGGGAAATCATCACGAATATCCAGCACCCATTTACGGTTTTTGGCGAACTGGGCCTCACAGGCGAACAGTCGCGCGTAGAATTTGCTTCGGCAATGAGCCGTGATGTGGATTATTTCGCCATTCGGGTAGAAGATTTTAAATACTTGATGCAGCAAAATTTTAGCCTCTCACAGGCTGTGATGCTTTATCTTGGAGAGCGGCTTCGCCGTGCCGAGCGGCATTGGGAATCTTTGATACTCAAGGATGTACGAACCCGTATTGTGGAGTTTTTGAAAGAAAGTGCAGGAGAGCGGGGGCGTCAGGTAGGTTTTGAAACATTGGTAAAACATGGCCTTACTCAACAAGACATCGCCAATCTTGTGGGCGCAAGTCGCCAAACGGTAACTGCCATCCTGAACGAACTGAAAAAATCAAATTTAATCCACTTCAACCGCAACACCATCCTTATCCGGGATATGGACAAGTTGAACTGATTCCAAAGTCCTTCACGAAATTAAAAAAGGCCTCCTGCATTGCGCGAGAGGCCTTTTTCTTTGGGTGAAAACAACCGTAAAACCGTAAAACAGGAGAACCGGAAAATATAAAACCGTGCATTTTGATTGCGAAGACGGCAAAAATGGATCTTTTCGAGCCTTTACGCTTTTGGGTTTTGCGGTTTTATATTTTCCGGTTCTCTTGTTTTGCGGTTTAATTTTTTAACCCCCAAAAGTCAAGATCGTAACCTCCACCCGCTGGTTTCTTTTGCGGCCCTCAGGCGTGGTATTAGGTTCCACAGGCTTTGTCCAACCATACCCTTTATACTGCACCCGGTCTTTCGATACCCCTTTTGATATCAGCCAATCGGCGACCGATTTGGCGCGGTTGGTAGAAAGTTCAAGCGCTCGGGATTCGTTCGGGTACATGAGGTTGTTGGTATGGCCTCCTATTTCCACACTAATGTCGGTATTGTTTTTAAGTTTCGTATAAAGTTCTTCCAGTCCTTTTTCACTGCTTCCCAAATCAAATGTGAATGCATTGGCCTTGAAATAGACGTCAAGACGGTAGGAACTTCCGCGTTTAGGGTTTTTAAGCTCAGGTGTAGGCGCAACTTGGGTTGGTTTTGCTGTTGTAGCTGTAGGTTTTGCTGAAGGCTTATCTGCTCCTTTTCTGGTGAGTTCCGGCTTTTTCTTGGCTGTGGGCATTTTGTCTGGCGCACAAACTACAGGCTTGATAGGTGTTGTGTTGTCTAGAAGTACATTGCCGTTGGAATGTAATGGGAGCGCCGGGTTAAATGGGTCTTGGGCGCCATAGTAAGCCTCAATGATGAGGTGCGACCAAGCGCCCTTTTTTGGGCTAAGCCGACAAGTATAAGTGAGCCATCTTGGATGAATGATCACAGAGGTTTGATAGAGGACTTCACCTTTGTGGCAGTAACCGTTGCCTCCCCAAATGATGACACGGGCTGGGGTTGTAAATTTTACCGGGAGGCCGCTTCCCGCCAATGGGCTCATGTAAGAAGTGTCCCTTCGCAGGTCAATGTTAAATTCATAGCATTGATTCATTTCTAAAGGCTGGCTTAGGCGTTGGCCAACACTTTCCCAAGTGCCGGTTTGGCGGACAACCAGACCTAGGTATGTACTCCCGTGGCGAGCGGTGGTCATTACCTTGAAAAATCCAGGCTGTAAATCTGGGGGGGTCTCGTTAAGCTGGTCCGCAATTGTACCATCCTGGAATATCAATACCCGCACCGGGGTCTCCTTCAAACGAGGGATTGGTTAAATAAATAGGGGTACCAGATTGCCCGAAAGCCGAGAGCGGCATTGCGAGCAAAATGACCGCCCGAATAATTTTTGATTCAAGAAACATAGCAGTAACTGTTTTGATTAAAGTTTGCACAAAAGGTCGGCAAAGCCTGTGCCATTTGTAGGCTGGTAGACAAATTTGCCATCCATTCTGATAAAAACCGTGCATTAACGCCCTGTTCTATGTTTTTAATATCCCTTTTCGATGAAATTGGTGTTAAAATGCCCAATGGGACAGAAAGTACCGTTGGGCGGTTTAAGATTTGGAAATTGAGATATTGGCATAATATCTCAATTTCTTAATATCTAAACATTTCTCACCACCGAATCAGCGCACTTGCCCAAGTGAAGCCGCTGCCAAATGCGGCAAGGCATACCAGATCACCTTTCTTCACTTTGCCAGCTTCCCATGCCTCGCAGAGCGCAATGGGTACCGAAGCAGCCGTGGTATTGCCATATTTTTGGATGTTGTTCCACACTTGGTCGTCGCGAAGGCGAAGTAATCGCTGCACCATCTGGCTGATGCGTAGGTTGGCCTGGTGTGGAATGAACATCGAAATATCGGAGGTTTCAAGCCCCACTTCATTCAAGGCTTCCATAATGACTTCGGGGAATTTCTGAATAGCGAGTTTGAAAACAAACTGGCCTTCCATGTTTGGAAACAGGAGGCCATCTTCTACCATTTTTGGGGTAATAAATATCTCGCCATAAGTGTCCGGTGGCGGGTAACCAAGATCAGTGGTGTCGCCCAGTCTTTTTTGGTGGTAGCCACCATGTGCGCCCGGGTTTGTGAAGGCAAGTTTTTCGGCGTAAGTGCCATCAGAATGAAGTTTGGTGGTGAGGATGCCCTGGTTTTCATCCTCCGTTGGTTGGATGATGGCCGCTCCGGCGCCATCGCCAAAAATGACCGTGACATTGCGCCCTCGCGTGCTAAAGTCGAGGCCCATGGAGTGCATTTCGGCACCCACCACCAGCACATTTTTGTACATCCCGGTTTTTACAAACTGGTCGGCAATACTGAGCGCATACAAGAAGCCGCTGCATTGGTTACGAATGTCGAGCGCGCCCACTTCTTTGTGTGTAATGCCAAGTTCGCGCTGGAGCAACACACCGCAACCCGGAAAATAATAATCGGGGCTAAGGGTGGCAAATATGATGAAATCAATATCCTCTGGCTGAATCCCGGCTCGTTCGCAAGCTACCAAGGTGGCTTTTGCGCCCATACTGGAGGTGGTTTCCTCGTGTTTCTTGCCATATCGGCGTGTCTGGATGCCAGTGCGCTCCTGCACCCATTCATCGGTGGTGTCCATTACTTGGGCGAGGTCGTGGTTCGTAACGATTCGTTCGGGGAGGTAGGAGCCGATTCCGGCGATTTTGCTGCGCTTCATGCGAGGAAGAGAAAGATTTATAGACTGAATTGCCGAGCAAATAACGGCCAAATCAAGCAAAGATTCCTGTGAAATTTTAGCTTAACTCCGTTTTGAATTTACAATCCAAACCCCAATGATGGTGAGCGCCATGCCTACAAGCTCCCATGGGGTTAGCGATTCCCCCAATAAAGCCCAGCCGAGTAAAATTGCCACCACGGGATTGATGTAAGTATAAAGCGAAGATATCGTGGCGCTCAAGTGCTTGAGTACAAACATGTACAGCGTGAACGCCAAGGCGGAACCGATTACCGTAAGATAAGCTACTGAAATCCAACCTTGTGTGCTATGATTGATGTGATGGTTTGGGTCGAAAAACAAGCTCAATACGAAACCTCCCAGACCGCCTGCTGTAATCTGCAGACCAGCATTGAGCAGGGGCGATACACTTTGTGAGTTCCATTGTTTGGCCATAACTGTGCCTAAGGACCAGGTTATACAAGAAGCGAAACACCCTGCTATACCCCAACGATATTCGGGGCGGATGAAATCCTGCCAGCCTTCCCTAAAAATAAGTGCCAGGCCCCCAAAGCCCAAAAGAACGCCTATGACCATGCGTAGGTGGATACGCTCTTTGCCATGCCATGCCAGTGAAAAGAGTACAACCAACACTGGCGTGAGCGACCCGATGATGGCAGCCAAACCCGAGGACACATATTGCATCCCCCAAGTGATGAAGCCATTACCGCCTGTAATGGTGGCAAGCCCTGTGAGTGCTTGAAGCCCTACATATCGCCATTGGGGCCTCTGAAATTTTCCGGAACCAAAAGCCAACAACAGGAGCAACAGCCCCGCAGCAGTTTGGCGGATTCCTACCAACAGAAAAGGAGGGAAATCAAGGATTGCGTACTTGATTGCTGTATAGGTGGTACCCCAAATAATACAAATTAGGGCAAGAGAAAGATAGGCGCGGCGTGTGGCGGACATGGGTTCAAAGGTAGCGGCTTGGCGTAAACCTTCAGCGGCTTTTTTGGTTCAACTTTATTTTTGTTCTGTTTGATGGAACTTTTAAGGGGTCTTTTGGAATTTTATTTGACGTTCGTCGAAAAAAGAAGGAAACGATGGAAACGATTCGCCTAAAAAACGTTTCCGCGGTTACCTTTGCGCCATGTTTACAGAACAGCAGGAAAAATGGTTGAAAAGAGTGGAAGAGTTGTTTTTCAAACTCGGCATCAAAAGCATCACGATGGACGACGTGGCGCGTGAGCTCGGCATTTCCAAAAAAACCCTTTACGCGTTTGTAGAAAGCAAAGATGATTTAGTGAGCAAGGTCATGGATCGGCACATCACACATCAATGCAAAGAAGACGAAGCATTGCACGCCGAATCCACAGACGCGGTAGATGAAATGGTGCGCGTAATCAAGCAGATCATGGCGGATCTGGGTCAAATGAAGCCCAATGTCGTACATGAAATGCAAAAATACCACCGAGATGTTTGGGAGCGGATCAATGATTTTCAGCAATCCTATATCCTTAACATGGTTCGCGAAAATATCGAATGGGGGCGGCGAGACGGGCTTTATAGGCTGGATTTTGACCTGGAAACAGTCGCTCGATTTTACATAGCTGGCGCAATGTCCATTTTTGACGAACGATATTTCCCCAAACCTCCATACACCTTTGATATTTTATTCAAAGAATTCATTGTCAATTATTTGCACAGTGTTGTTTCGGAAAAAGGCATGAGCATTTTGAAAGAAAAACTACGGCATGATACAAATTTCTGAACGCTCCATTAGTCCGGAACTCAACAACAAATCAATTCGCTGAACGCGAATCCGGCATCCCGTTTCGCGTGACAAATCAACATAATCATGATCAAACAAATGGCACAAAAACTACTCCTTGTCGCTGCCCTGATTGCTTTCGGCACTTTTGCTCAGGCGCAGGGCGGTCAGGCTATGAGCCTCACTGATTGCATACAGTTCGCCTTGGAAAACCACCCGGATATCAAAACTGCCCAGCTTCAAGTCAAAGATGCTGACTGGCGCGTGAAAGAGAACCTTTCTACTGGTCTTCCACAAATATCGGCGGGTGCGACCTACTCGGGTTTCATTCAAAGAGGCGGATTGCCTAGCAGTGCCTTGGGTTTTGGGAGCAGCGGCCCGGTGGATTTGACTTCTGCTTTGCCCAGTTTTAACCAGGATCAAGTCACCGATCTCAACGGGGTGTTTGGCAATCTATTTGCATCCGATCCGGATTCCAAGGTTTTCTTCAATCCCGTCCACAGTGTTTCGGGCAATGTATCGCTCAACCAATTGATTTTCAACAACTCGTACCTTATTGGTTTACGCGCTGCAAAATACTACCGCCAATATGTGGACAACCAATTGGCCGTGACTCGACAAACAATACGCAACCGTGTCACGGATGCTTATCTGCCGGCCTTGCTGATTTCTGACAACCTTTCTATTCTGGACAAGAACATCGGCAACCTTGAAAAACTGTTCTCCGATACTAAAGCAATCAACCAGGCGGGTTTTGCAGAACAATTGGACGTGGACCGGCTTGAACTCTCACTATCCAACCTACGCAGTGAACGCGGCAGCCTTGCCCGGCAGCGTGAGATTGTGGTAAACGCCCTGAAGTTCAACATGGGGATGCCTATAGCCAACGAAATCAGCCTCTCCGACAACACAGGTCTATTGCTCGCCGCGGTAGGTGAAATAGATATGACTTCTCCTCCCGATTTTATGGCACGACCTGAATACCTGCTCCTGCTCAAAGGCCGTGATCTGAGTGGTCTGGAGGTGGATTTGTACCGAAAGCCATGGATGCCCACCGTAGCGGGTTTTGTGCAATGGCAGCCGAGTTACCAAGGCGGATTTGGGACAAAAGACTCCGATGGTTTTGACAAGTGGTTCTACATTTCTTCGGCGGTGGCAGGACTTTCGGTTAACATTCCAATCTACGATGGTGGTGGCACAAAAGCGAAACGCGAACGCGCCCTGATTTCTGCACAAACAGTTGAAATACAAAGAGGTATGCTGGAAAATGCGATATCCCTTGAACTTGATGGCGCCCGCAAACAATTCCTCAATGCCCAAGAGCGGGTGGCCAACCAGGAGAAAAATCTTGCCCTTGCCCAACGCATCTACGACACAACACAAACAAAATATAAGGCAGGTGTGGGAAGCAGTTTTGAAATCACCCAGTCTGAATCGGGGCTGTATACTGCACAACAAGGGCTTTTGCAGGCGCAATTTGACTTGCTGAGCGCTAAAGTGGCCATTAAAAAAGCAATGGGGCAGTAAGCGTAATCCGGAACGCTGTTCCGATAAAGTACGCCGGAACGCTGTTCCGGTGAATTAATGCTGGAACAGCGTTCCGGCCTACATCACACAAAAAATTGATTTTTAACATGATAAATAAGCACCTTCTCCAATTTACATCTATCGCACTGATGATTTTCGTGCTCGCATCCTGCGGCGGCGGCACTAAAGACCCAGCTGCTGAACTTGCAGCCTTGAAAGACCAAAAGGCCAAGTTGGACGTCCAAATATCCGATCTTGAAAAACAAGTGAACGCCAATAATCCGGCTGCGAAAAAAGTGCGTACCGTAGGCCTCACAGAAATTAATACAGCGCCATTCCGACATTACATTGACCTGCAAGGCAAGGTAGATGCAGATGAAAGCGTGATGGCCACCGCTAAAATGCCCGGCTCACTCAAGCGTGTGCTGGTGAAAAATGGCGATAATGTGCGTAAGGGTCAACTCATTGCCGAAGTGGATGATGCCGTGATGCTAAAAAGCCTCGCCGAACTTGAAGGCCAACTTGCGACCGCAACCGACATTTTTAACCGCCAAAAAGGTCTTTGGGACCAAAAAATTGGCACTGAAGTTTCTTACATCCAAGCCAAAAACGCCAAAGAAAGTGTAGAGCGCAGTATATCTACCATCAAAGAGCAGTGGGGTATGACCAAGATATATGCGCCCCAAAGTGGCACGGTAGATATGGTGATGCTAAAGCAAGGTCAGGCCATTGCGCCGGGTGTTCCACTTTGCAATATCCTGAATCTGAGCAACTTGAAAGTAAAAGGAGAAGTGACGGAAGCCTACGCCGCTAAGGTTCGGAAGGGCGACCAGGTGCAGGTGTTTTTCCCTGACTTGAACAAGGAAATCACGACCCGGGTCACTTATGTCAGCAAAAGCATCAACCCGACCACCCGCACATTTACAGTGGAATGCGCCTTGCCGGGCGGCGGTTATAGTGCTAATCAAATTGCTGTGATGAAAATTGTGGATTACCAGAGCGCAAAGGCTGTTACAATCCCGGTCAACCTCATCCAGACCGCCGAGGACGGCGATTTTGTGCTGGTAGCCGAAAAAACAGGAGAGAAGCAGGCCACTGCGAAAAAGGTAGTGGTGAAACAAGGACAGAATTACAACGGACAAGTAGAAATCCTGAGCGGCTTGAAAAAGGGAGATTGGGTGATTTCTACGGGGTTTCAGGATGTGAACAATGGGGAGGCGGTTGCTTTTTAAATCTTATGCGGCTACAGCCCGAGGTTGTTCCACGTTAAGAAATTCGAGGAATGTATCCATTTGAGATGTTTGCCACTCATAAAACAGCTTAAATGCCAGCGCCCGATCTTCTTCTGAGGATAATGATAGTACAAATGGCTTCCAGTGACTTAGAAAAGCCGTTTCAATTTCTTCAGATTTAAGTGTTTCAAAATACTTGAAGATGTTTTGAAGTTGCGAGTGTTGCAGGATGGTCATAATCTTAGACTTTCGAGCTAATGGTTTGAGTGGGCTACATCAAATCATGGGGATTGATCACTTTCAGGCCCAGTACATTTTTGAAATCAGGTGTGTTGCGAGACATGAGCGTGAGATCGTGTACAAGTGCAGTGGCAGCAATAATGGCATCAGGAAGTTTGATTTTTAGAAGTTTGCGTAGGGCGATTGTTCGAAGAATGATGGCTTCTTACAATCCAATCACAATAGAGTCTTGGATGAATTCGGTAGCCTGATTCATTTCTTCTTGCCCACCATCGTAGCCCAAAACCTCAACACGCGTGATAACTGAAAGAAAATAGTCGTCGGCATCTATAACAGCCTGAATGCGTGTGGATATATTTTCAGGGAAAGAGTTACTGAGCAGCTCAATGACCGCATTGCTGTCTAGGAGATATTTCGTTCCCATTCCTTGCGTGAATTTTCGACATAGGTGAGCATTTTTTCACCTGTTTCTTTTGAAATTACCCCAATCCAGTTCTTTTTTTCCGTTGCCGTGTACGTTGCTGCTCTACGAGACGAATAAGATTTAGTCGTTCCAATTGCTCCAAAATAGCCATTGTTTCTTCGTTCAAGACTTCAAGCCTTACATGAATTACTCCCATTATTGAAAAGTTTTCACAAAAATAACCCTTTTCCGTCAAAATTTAGGTTCCATACAATATCATGAAAGAATTTAAACCCACCAGTTGGTCTATTGACAATCGCGCCTCGATTTTTATTATCACGGTGCTTATTACCCTGGCAGGCATCATGTCGTACAACGCCCTGCCAAAGGAGCAGTTCCCCGACGTGGTGGTGCCCACAATCTTTGTCTCTACCATTTATCCTGGCGCCAGTCCGACCGACATGGAGCAACTCGTCACCAAGCCCATTGAAAAACAGTTAAAGGGCATCAGTGGCGTGAAAAAAGTAATGTCCAATTCGGTACAGGATTTCTCCAGCATTATCGTGGAGTTTAACACAAGCCTCGATGTGCCGCTTTGCAAGCAAAAGGTAAAAGACGCTGTGGACAAAGCCGCCCGCGACCTACCGACTGACCTGTTAGACGACCCCACCATCACGGAATTCGACATTTCTGAAATTCCGATCATGAACGTCAACATCGCAGGCGATTTTAGCCTCGATAAGTTGAAAGACTATGCCGACGCTTTGCAAGACCGCATCGAGGAAATGCGCGAAATCACCCGAGTAGACTTAGTGGGCGCGCTCGAAAAGGAAGTGCAGGTAGATGTTGACAAGTATAAAATGGCCGCAGCCAGCCTTACTTTCCGTGACATCGAGAACGCGCTGGCCTTCGAAAACATGACCATTTCGGCGGGTAACGTAGACATTGGCGGCATGACCCGCTCTGTTTCTATCCGGGGCGATTTTAAGGATGTGGAGCAAATTAAAAACATCATCATTGCTTCCCAGTCTGGTGCAATGCTGTATTTGAAAGACGTTGCGGATGTGCGCATGGGACACGAAAAACAGGAGAGTTTTAGTCGCCTTAACGCACGAAATGTGATCTCGCTCAACGTAATTAAACGTACAGGCGAAAACCTGATTGACGCTTCCGACAAAATAAAAAAGGTGGTGGACGAGATGAAGGCCAATGAGTTTCCGGCCAATTTGGAAGTCAGCATCACTGGCGACCAAAGCCGCGCCACCCGTACCACGCTGCACGACCTCATCAATACGATTATTATCGGCTTTATTCTCGTGACCTTCGTTTTGATGTTTTTCATGGGCGCCACCGACGCGATTTTTGTGGCCATGTCGGTGCCGCTATCTATGTGTATCGCGTTCATGCTGCTGCCTAGTTTTGGCTTTACCCTCAACTTTATCGTGTTGTTCGCCTTTTTGCTTGCGTTAGGCATTGTTGTAGACGACGCGATTGTGGTAGTAGAAAACACGCACCGTATTTACCATGAGGATAAAAAACTGACCATTATCCAGGCGGCAAAAAAGGCAACCGGAGAGGTTTTCCTGCCAGTGCTATCGGGCACGATCACGACCCTCGCGCCTTTTATCCCACTCGTTTTTTGGGGCGGTATTTTTGGGAAATTCATGCACTATCTGCCGGTTACGGTGATCATTACACTGACGGCTTCATTGGTAGTGGCATACATCGTCAACCCTGTGTTTGCAGTGTGGTTTATGGGTGATGCCAAACGGGAAGGCACGGAATTACCGCCTGCTAAAAAACGCCGCCGCACCATTTTCGGCTATGCGCTTTTTGTATTGTCGACAATTTATTTCTATGCGAACGGCAACTTTTTCATGGGCAACTTGCTGGTTTTCATAGGCTTGTTTGTTGCGTTCTACCGATTTGTATTGGCAAAAGCGGTACGTTGGTTCCAGGAAAAAGGATGGCCAGCAGCACAGCGTGGTTACGCAGGGTTTCTCAATTTTGCCCTTGACCGTCCTGCTATGATGATGTTCAGCGTGGTTGGTTTGCTCATTTTTTCGGTCATCTTTTTTGCTTCCGGCAAACGCAACATCGTACTGTTCCCAAAGGCCGACCCAAATTTCATTTATGTTTACCTGACCCTGCCGGTGGGTACCGATGTAAACACTACAGACTCGCTCACGAGCATCATGGAGCGCAAGGTTGTAGAGGTTGTTGGAGAAAATAACCCCATTGTGGAATCTGTTATTTCAAACGTTGCCCTCGGCGCTTCGGAAGACCAATTTGACCGTTCCGCCACCTCCAACAAAGGCAAGGTTGGCGTAGCTTTTGTCGAATACGGCAACCGCAATGGAGTGAGTACCAAGGACTACATGGATAAAATCCGGGAGGCTACCAAGGGGGTTATTCCCGGCGCGGAAATCGTGGTAGATCAGGAATCTGGAGGCCCACCCTCTCCTAAACCAATTTCGGTGGAAATTCGCGGCGACGATTTCAAAAAACTCATCGCGGTATCGTCTTCGGTGAAACGCTATCTCGACTCGCTCAATATCCCTGGCATAGAAGAATTGCGCAGTGATATGATCGTGTCGAAACCTGAAATCAACATTCAAATTGACCGCGACCGCGCCAACCGCGAGGGCATTTCCACGGCACAAATCGGTTCTGAATTCCGCACGGCTATTTTGGGCAAAGAAGCCACCAAATTCAAAGACGGAGAAGATGAAATCCCGGTTGTCGTTCGGCTCCGTCCTGAGCAGCGTGAAAACATTAATGCTGTTGAAAATCTAAATATCACGTTCAGAGACATGAACATGGGCGGTGTACTCCGTTCCGTTCCAATGGCTTCCCTGGCTGATGTGAAATACACCACAACGTATGGCGGCATCCGTCGTCTGGATCAGTCGCGTATCGTCACAATTTCATCAAACATAACCTCTGAATATCAGCCCAGCCAAACCGATGTGGTAAACGCCGTGAAAGCTGCCGTTGCTGCATGGCCTCCAACTGAAGGAGTAACCGTAGGTTTTGCTGGTGAAGACGCAGAATTTTTGGATGCTGCTTCGTTCCTCGGTAATTCGCTCTTGATTTCAATTTTCATCATCCTCATTATCTTGATGGTGCAGTTCAATTCCATTGGTAAAACGCTGATTATCATGTCAGAAGTGATTTTTAGTATCATTGGTGTATTGCTCGGCATGGCGATTTTTAACATGGACTTCTCGGTTATCATGGCGGGTGTGGGTATCGTAGCTTTGGCGGGTATTGTGGTGCGAAATGGCATTTTGCTGGTGGAGTACACCGATATTCTGCGCGAGCGAGGGTCGGAAGTTCGGGAAGCCATCGTGGAAGCAGGGCGTATTCGTATGACGCCGGTTCTGCTCACGGCTACCGCAGCTATTCTTGGTCTGGTTCCATTGGCTGTAGGTTTCAATATTGATTTCTACACCCTTTTTGCAAATGGCGATCCGAAAATATACCTGGGTGGCGACTCTGTGGCCTTCTGGGGACCACTTTCCTGGACGATCATTTTCGGCCTTAGCTTCGCTACATTTATTACGCTGATCATTTTGCCAGTGATGTATTTGTTGGGCTGGAGGGTGAAGAATTGGTGGGCGAAGCAGGTATAGTGGAACGCTGTTCCTAAGGTGCACAGGAATAGCGTTCCGGGAGGTTTTAGCAATTCCAAGGAGTTCCAGTACATCCATGAGCAGCTGCTGGAACAAACCGACGATGCAGGGCGCTGCTTTTTGTTGCTGAGCCTCACCCACCCCCGGGTTTGGAGTTTTCTAGGCAGCCAACGGAAAATCTTCACGCCTTCGTACCTTCGTTCGCATTTCGATGGCTCAAAAGAGGACTGCCTTAAACTGCAGCAGCCATCGAGACGTGGAGTCTTAACAACCCGCTGATTGTCAAATTCAAGCGTCTTTGGCCCCATTTAGAGGTCCGCTAAAATCCTCATCTAGCGCACCATTATGAGAGCGCCTTCCCTTTTTCCCTAAATCACAACACCTTTTCATGCAACTCGACAGTTTTGAAGTCATCGGCGGCCAAACGCTAAAAGGCGAACTCCAACCACAGGGCGCAAAAAATGAAGCCCTGCAAATCATTAGCGCAGTGCTGCTTACAGATGAGACGGTCACGATCTCGAACGTGCCAGACATTCTGGACGTGAATAAACTCATCGAACTCCTGCGTGGATTTGGTGTGACCGTTGAACGGCTCGCACCCGACACATACCGTTTTTGTGCCGGAACAATTGATATCGGCTATTTGCGCTCTGATGAATTTATGAAGGATGCCGGGAGACTGCGCGGTTCAGTGATGCTTATCGGGCCTTTGCTCGCTCGATTTGGCCGGGCTACCCTGCCCAAACCCGGCGGCGACAAAATCGGTCGGCGGCGTTTGGATACCCACTTTCTTGGTTTTCAGAAACTGGGTGCGGAATTCAAATACGACGATGAAAAGGACATTTACTATGTGGAACAGCCCAAGAACGGCCTTCAGGGCGCCTATCTCCACATGGACGAAATATCCGTGACGGGCACCGCCAACGTAGTCATGACGGCTGTGCTGACCAAAGGCAAAACCACGATTTACAACGCCGCTTGCGAGCCTTATGTACAGCAACTTTGCCGGATGCTCCAGCGTATGGGCGCTAAAATAGACGGACTTGGCTCGAACCTTTTGCACATTGAAGGTGTAGAAAGTCTAGGTGGCACGGAACACCGCTGCCTGCCTGACATGATCGAAATTGGTTCGTTCATTGGACTGGCCGCCATGACGCAGAGCGAAATCACGATTAAAAACGCTGGCGTCGAGCATTTGGGTATCATCCCTCACACCTTTGAGCGCCTGGGTATCCAGATTGATGTACAAGGCGATGACCTGCACATACCCGCTCAGGAACATTACGAAATTCAAACTTTTATAGATGGCTCTATCCTGACTATTTATGATGCGCCCTGGCCCGGGTTTACCCCAGATTTGATGTCCATAGTGCTGGTAGTCGCTACGCAGGCGCGAGGATCAGTACTGGTACACCAGAAGATGTTTGAGAGCCGACTCTTCTTCACCGATAAACTGATTGACATGGGCGCGCAGATCATCCTTTGCGATCCGCACCGGGCTACTGTCATTGGGCTTGATCGCAAATACCCGCTTCGGGGCATTGAAATGACCTCTCCGGATATACGTGCTGGCCAAGCATTGCTCATTGCGGCCCTATCGGCCAAAGGGAAAAGTGTGATTCACAATGTCCACCAGATTGACCGGGGTTATCAGCATATTGATACGAGGCTGAATGCGATTGGGGCGAATATTACGCGGGTGTAACCAGGCTTTTTTCTGTGGCTAAAATAGCGTTTAAGCGCTTTCATCAAACGCTATTTGGTCTGAGCTATCTATTCTATTCATGGGTTTTTCAATAGGCAAAGTAAAATAGAAGGAAGAGCCTTCACCCTCGATACTTTCAACCCATATTTCGCCATCATTTTTTTCTAAAAAGCCTTTTACCAGCAACAATCCTATTCCGGCTCCCTTGTTTTCTTTTCTTGCTGCGGAAAGTGTTTTTATTTGGGGTGCAAAAAGGTTTTTCTGAATTTCTTCAGACATCCCTATTCCAGTATCTTTTATTTGAATAATAATTCTATTCTCTTTCTTTTTTGCAGAAACTGTTATGGTTCCCCCTTCTTGGGTATGTTTTATAGCATTAGAAACAATATTTTGAATGATTGAAAGCAACATTTTTCCATCAGCAAATACTTTTGTATTTGCTTCAATTTCATGATGAAGATTAATTGCATTGATAGAAGCGGTTTCATTCAAAGTCTCAAAAACCTTCTCTACATATTGTATAAACTCGATTTTGGAAGGAGAAAAGGCCTCTGAGGCGTATTTTATTCTTGCCCATTCAACCAGGTGATCCAACATATCTAATTCATCCGTGGTTGATTTGTAAATCAGGTCGAGCATTTCCTGCACCACGCTAGGTTCCAGTTTATGGAAATTTGTTTTTAGATATTTAGCTGTTCCAATAATAGCAGAAAGAGGGCTTCGTAAATCGTGTGAAAGTATAGCGAGCACACTTTCTTTATGTGTGTTAAGGTCTTCTAACTCTTTGACATATTTTTTTATAGCATCTTCAGATTTTTTCCTGTCGGTTAAGTCACGTAAAATCTTTACGTACCCCAACATTTCTCCATCTGAACCAATAAGGGGGAAAACCAACCCATAAGCATAAAACAGGCTCTTATCTTTGGCAATATGCCATCTGTTATCTGTTGCTCTGCCTTCTTTTAAAGCGGTGTCAATTTCATTTTTCGGAATTCCATTTGTTTTATCTTCGTCGGTAAATATAAGTTCAAAATGTTTTCCTATAACTTCATCAGTTTCGTAACCAAATATTTTTGTTGAGCCTGCACTCCAGCTGTTAATTACAAACTCATTGTCTAATGTAAAAATGGAATAATCCTGCAAGCTGTCAATTACTTGACTATAAAATTCTGCACTAGGTATATATTTACTTTTAAGGATTTTTGAATTTTCTTCCATTGAATCGGTTTTATTGAATAAATTTCAGAAGCGAAGCCGACAAAAATAATCTTTTTAAAATTAAATTGGAGGATAAAAATTTAATAAACAATTTTGTTCATTCATATTCTTTGAATAATTGACTTTGCCAAAGTATTGTCGGCGTATTGCGTTAACTATAGCCGAATGAGAAATATCTACACCCTCAGCAAGCCACGAAACCCTCTGGCGGCATAGTAAGATTCTGCGCCATTGTGGTAGACGAAAACCTGGTTATAGCGGCGATCACAAAATAGCGCGCCACCGAGTTTTCTGATCTCGGAAGGTGTTTTTATCCAGCTCGATGTTTTGGTGTCAAAATCCCCAAGTTCCTGTAAAGCACGGTATTGTTGTTCTGTTAAAATTTCAATACCCATATCAGCGGCCATCTGTGCTGCGCTATCTGCCGGTTTATGTTCTTTTCTTGACTCCAGCGCTTCATGGTCGTAGCAAATGCTCCTGCGGCCTTTTGGGCTTTCCGCCGAACAGTCATAAAAAATGTATTCACCTGTCTTATTATCATAGTCTACAACATCCGGTTCACCTTCAGTACTTTCCATTGCATTGAGCGACCACAGTTTATCTTTGTTAGATTCCAGTTTTGCTTGCACCTTAGCCCATTCAAAGCCATTGTGGCGGTCCATATTTCTCTCAAATCGGGCCTTTAATATGCTGAGTAGTTCTTCATGTTGTTTTGGGGACAGCTTTTTGTTTTCCATTTCTTAAAAATTTTAATTTTTATTTATTGTCAATGTATTTAAAATTGAGTTTGTGTCATATTAGTGACCAGTGCTTTCATTTTTGTATCGTTTATTAATCGCTTCAATGGCGAATTTTGCAGCGTTTTTTACTTTTGTTTTCTTGCTTTTCAATTGTTTCTCTAAATATGGGATTGCTCGTGGCGTCCCTATTCTATTTAAGGTTGAAATAGCATAAATCAGGTTATAAGGGTCGTCCGAATTGTCAATAATTGCAATCAACGCTGTCTCGGCTATTGTATCCACTGAATTGTTTAGTGATTGAATGGCACTATGTCTGATTAACCAATTATCATTTTTGGTTGCGCTAATCAATGGTTGCAAATTTGTTTCAGCAGGCTTGTTGATGCTTGCTATTCTGTCAAGAAGTGATGCAATGACATACTTGTCTGTCTCTTTGTCAACACGGTTAATTAGATAATTTAAGGCTGTGGTGTCGTTTAAATTCTTAGCAATATGTCCAAGAATAAAATATGCTTGACTTCTTTTTTTCTTGTCTTTTTGATGGTCTATAAATGCAAAGAGTTGCGGAATGAAATCTGCATTTTCAATTTTTTCTGCCTCTCTTAATGCCTTCCAAGAAATCGTTTTGGAGCTGTCGTAGCCACCTTCCATAATCTGGTCGCTTGTGTCAGACATTCTTTCAATTAAATCAATTAAATATTTGTCCATTTTACAATCGTTTTCAGACACACTCTAGCGCCCTCGCGTTTTTTGTCCGAGTGCTGCCAAAGTCTTCATCTCAATAAAAACTAATGCAAATACTACAATTATTTCTGCTAAAAAGTAAGTCACACCTAAGGTAGTAAGCCTTGAATAGTAGTATGTTACAAGACCCATTGTCAAACAACAATAAAGCAAATTTGCAATACTGATTGTTCTGAGAAATGGCCGCCAATTGTCTTTTAAAAAGAAATAGCAAGTTATTGAATAAAGGCAAAAAACTATTGCTATTAGGGAAAGATATGTCAACGTATTCGGTGGCATTCCAAAATACACGTTGTATGTCCTTAAAATTACAAATAAGAAAAACGCGGTAACCAAAGCACCTAAACCGTCAATTAGAAAAAGGGTTTTGGGCTGAAGTGTAAGCCGTTTTATAATACTATAATTCATTCGCAGGAAAAACAGAGTTTATTATTCAACCCGCTCTGTAGCAGGGTCAGGTTGCTCCCCTAGGAACTCCACCCATGCTTTTTTCATGCAAGGATAGTTTCTTGCTGCTTCAACAAGACTCATGAAAGCCACAAGATTTTCTTCAAATCGCTTTGCCAAAGTTTCATCTGAAATATTGCCCTCCGGCGTGAATGCCTTATGTGCTGTTGCCAATGAAAACATAGAAGAGAATACATTTGAGCCAAGCTTCTCCAACGGCATCCTCAATGACCAAAGTCCATGATTGCCTCCTCCCATGGAAGGGGACGCTGACATGAGTAAAGCATGACTTTCATTGAATGGTTGCGGACGAAATCGTGATACCCAATCAATGGAGTTTTTCAGCAACCCAGGAATTGAGCCATTATATTCAGGAGATGCAATAATAAAAGCATCATTTGCTAAGATGCGCTTTTTGAATTCTTCTGCCCCTGGCGGATGAAAACTACCTGTTTCCAAATCCTGATTGAAGGAAGGGCAATCAAAATCACTCATGTTTGCAAAGTCAACAATACCTCCATTTTTTTCAATGACGGCTGCCGCTAATTTGGCAAGCTGTGTATTCAGCGAATCCTTTCTTAAAGATGCTGAGAAGACAAGAAATCGTTTTTTTTCTTGCTGAAGGCTTATTTGCGCTTCCGTTCATTGTCCTGATTTTTATAAAATGAGCATACTGACTGTCCGCATATTGAACAGTGTGAGGTAAATATTAGTTGTAGTTCCTACTTACCGCCTCCCCTTAGCCCAAAAATACAACGGAAACCCCAGCCCCACAATCACCAAACCCGGTACTGTAAACTGCGGCTTCGTGAATAACAGATTCACCGTAAACAGCCCTGCCAGAATGATATACAGCGCAGGCAAATACGGATATCCAAAGGCTTTATAGGGCCGCTCCAGTTCAGGGCGTTTTTTGCGGAGGATGAAAATACCAACCACCGTGAGTATGTAAAACAACATTACCGCAAACATTACATAGTCCAGTAGGTCGCCGTATTTCCCGGAAAGACAGAGCACAGCACACCATGCGAACTGTATCCAAAGCGCGAAAGCCGGTACGCCGTTGGCGTTCAGGTCTTTCATCTTGTCAAAGAAAAGCCCGTCCATGGCCATGGACTGATAGAGCCGCGAGCCGGAAAGTACGAGTCCGTTGTTACAGCCAAAGGTCGAAATCATGATGATGACGGCCATTAAAACCCCACCGCCGAGGCCGAGCATGGCCGTGAGCGCAGCCGTGCCTACACGGTCTTGCGTGGCGTGTTGGATGCCTTTGCTGAGCACATCGCTGCCAGTAGCATCGCCCCAGAAAGGCAGAACGCAGAGATAGGCGACATTGGCCAACATGTATAAAATAGTGACCCCGATCACCCCCATCCCGAGGGCGAGCGGCACGTTGCGCTTGGGGTTCTCGATTTCTCCGGCGATGAAAGTCACGTTGTTCCAGGCGTCGCTGCTGAACAGGGAACCAACCATGGCCACGCCGATTGCCGAGCTAATAGCCAGTAAACCAATAGATTCCGTAGATTTCAGGTTGTTGAAAAAGTTGTCAAAGTTGAGTGCCACTACCTCGGGGTTGTTGTAGACGAACAATCCGAGGATAATCAGCAAGCCCAGCGAGAGGGCTTTGGCCGTGGTCAGCACATTTTGAATCAGCGCGCCTGTTTGAAGTCCGCGGGTGTTGAGATAGGTCAGCACGAACAAGGACGCGATGGCCAGCAATTGGGCTGCGGAAAGTTTGACAAAACCTAAATCAGCCAGAATGTTATCCGGGCCAAGAGCCGGAACGAGCACCCCGGTGAACTTGGCAAAAGCTACCGCCACCGCCGCAATCGTGCCACTCTGAATCACGGCAAACATGGCCCAGCCAAACAAAAAAGCCACCATCTCACCGTAGGATTCTTTGAGGTATTGGTATTGTCCGCCGCTTTTGGGGAACATCCCCGCCAGTTCGCCATACGAGAGCGCGGCGATGAGCGTCATCACCCCGGTAATAGCCCAGGCCAGCAGCAAGAGAAATGGACTGCCGAGCACCCGGCCCATATCGGCGCTCACGATGAAAATGCCGGAGCCGATCATGCTGCCGGAGACGATGAAGGTGGCTGTTAAAAGGGAGATTTTTTTAGGTGTAACGGATTGCGACATAGGTGAAAGGTGAGGTTGAAATGATATTTTACGCAAATACGGAAACCCCCCCGGCGGGCGGGCCGGGGGGTTTCCTGTTTACCTGCCGAAGGCGGTTACTTTCCGGTTAATAATAATGAGACAGCATAACAGATTTCCTTAGCGCCAAAGGTAGTATCGCATTTTAAAAATCCTAACGAACTTTACCGCTTCAAACATTTCCATGAAAATCCACTTCTACCTGCGCTACGCCACCAAGTTTGGCGAATCCTTTTCGCTTTGTCTGCCGAATGGCGTCCGGCATCCGCTTGAATACCTGAGCGACGACTTTTGTATCGCGAGCCTCGACATAAATGCTGCCCAGTACCCGGATGGCCTGGCCTACTCTTACGAATTTCACACTGTAGACGGACTCACCAAGCCCGAAGCTGATCCAAATCGCCGACTCAATTTGGTTGATTTGAATGCTGATGCCTTAGATGTTTATGACTTCTTCAACCCTATGGGTTTGCTGGAAAATGTGTTCACGACGCAGCCATTCCGCCCGCGAGCGGTTTTGAGAATTGAGAAATCCTCAACAAAGCATTCGCAAGCCACGCATGTATTTCGGGTAAAAGCCCCGCTTTTAAAACCTGATGAGACAATCTGCCTGCTTGGACACGGCAAAGCCCTGCGTAATTGGGACACCGCGGCGCCCATCCTGTTGAAAAACACGGGCGCCTGGTGGGAAACCCGTCTCGACCTTTCGGAAGAAGAATTTCCACTGAGTTATAAATACGGTGTTTGGAATGCTCGAACAAACAAATTTCTGGGTTTTGAAGAAGGCGGGAATCGCCCAATCTTAACCAGTCACCAATCACCAGTCACCAATCACCAATCACCAATCACCAATCACCAATTATCCATCCTCCACGACAATTTTGCCCGTCTGCCATTACCCGCCTGGAAAGGTGCGGGCGTTGCCATTCCGGTGTTCAGTTTGCGCAGCAAAAAAAGTTGGGGCGTAGGCGAATTCACAGACTTGCCTTTGCTGGCAGATTGGTCAAAATCCGTAGGGCTTAAACTCATCCAACTCCTGCCCATCAACGACACCACAGCCACATACACCTGGAAAGATTCTTACCCGTATGCGTCCATTTCGGCCTTTGCCTTGCACCCGATTTATGTGAATGTGGAAGAAGTGGCAGGGAAAAAACACGCGGCGGTATTGAAGCCTTTTTTGAAAAAACAAAAGGCATTAAACGCGCTAGAAACGGTTGATTACGAGGCGGTTTTGCAAACCAAATGGGACATTCTTCGACAATTATACGATCTGCAAAAAGCCGATTGGATTAAAGATGCGGACTATCAGGCTTACTATGAATCGAACAAACACTGGCTTGCGCCCTATGCCGTTTTTTGCTGGTTGCGGGATACGAATGGCACCTCAGATTTCAGTCAATGGAGCAAACATTCAAAGTTTAAACAGGCTGAAATTGACAAACTCCTAACACCCACGAACAAGTATTTTGATCAAATCGGCCTGCACCTCTTCGTCCAGTGGCACTTGCATCTCCAACTAAAAGCCGCCGCCGACTACGCCCACGCTCACGGTCTTTCCCTGAAAGGCGACATCCCCATCGGCATCTACCGCTATTCCTGCGATGCCTGGGTGGCGCCGGATTTATACGACATGAACGCCCAGGCAGGCGCTCCGCCCGACGATTTTGCCGAAAAAGGTCAGAATTGGGGATTCCCGACCTACAATTGGGCCAAAATGAAAGCCGACGGTTTTGCCTGGTGGAAGCAGCGTTTTGAGCAAATGAGCCTGTATTTCGACGCGTTTCGGATTGACCATATCCTCGGTTTTTTCCGCATTTGGAGCATTCCGATGGAGGCTGTGGAAGGGATTTTGGGACAATTTATTCCTGCAATCCCTGTCACAGAAGAAGAGTTTAGAAAGGCGGGCATTGGTTTTGATCGCGAGCGCTTGTGCCGCCCTTACATCACGGAAGCGGTGTTGCACGAGGTATTCGATAAGGATGCAGCACAGGTGGCAGAGCAATTTTTGGTAGCACGGCCCGATGGCCGTTACAGTTTCAAGCCGGAGTTTGACACCCAACGTGAAATAAAGCCTGGATGAAAAGTCAGCCGCCGAATGATTTTCTCGGTCTGGTACGCGATGGACTTTACAGCCTCGTTTCCAATGTAATCTTGTTAGAATCTCCGGGCGGCGGCTACGCGTTCCGTTTTGGAATAGAAAAAACCTCTTCGTTCCAGCATTTTCCAGAAGGCGTGAAAGCCGCGCTAAAAACCTTGTATGTTGATTATTTCTACCGCAGGCAAGATGATTTCTGGCAGCGCGAAGCCATGGAAAAATTGCCCGCACTGAAGGCTGCCACCCAAATGCTTATTTGCGGTGAAGACCTTGGTATGGTTCCCGGATGTGTCCCGGATGTAATGAAGGAACTTGGCATTCTAAGCCTCGAAATCCAGCGGATGCCCAAGGCTGCGGGTGCGACGTTTTTCCATCCCAAAGACGCGCCCTACCTCTCCGTCGTGACGCCCAGTACCCACGATATGAGCACTTTGCGCGGTTGGTGGGAAGAAGACCGCGCACTTACACAGCGTTTTTATAATGAAATACTTCAACGCTCAGGTGAAGCGCCCTACTTCTGCGAGGATTGGGTGAATAAAATCCTGCTCGAACAGCATTTCCATTCCCCGAGTTTATGGGCCATTTTCCAACTGCAAGACCTGCTGGGTATGGACGCAACACTCCGCCGAAAAAATCCGCACGATGAGCGGATCAATATCCCTGCGAATCCGAAACATTACTGGCGTTATCGGGTGCATATCGGGCTGGAGGATTTGATGAAAGCGGAGGGATTTAATCCGGATCTAAGAGATGGTGGGTGAAAGCGGGCGGGGGTGATTTTTTAAAATTTCCCCAATTTTGACGGGAGAAAACTACCATCCTTGTGACCTTCCGCTTCCACCAACCAACCTTCCCAGACTAACCTCGCCGTAGAAACACATTTTACGGCATATCGCCAAACCACCACAAGCGCCGGGGCGGACAGACGGGGGCCCGGGGGGCCCCAAAAGAACGCGCCGAAACGAGATTGTAAATTTTCGCCGGGGGTGGGCCGCGGCGGGAGTTTACCACTACTGACGCGGGGCAAAATCCGAGCACAGATGGTTGTGCGTTTCGGCGGGGCGGCAGTTTGATGTTCAAATTTCTTGGACTGAACCCGCTGACCCCGTGGTGGAATGGACAGGACTTGGGGCAGCGATTTCCTCGGAAACATTGGCGGGGAGACCCAGGGGGGGAAGTAAAATCAGGGCTTAGAAGCTTTTGGTGTTCCAATGATTACGCCCTGAACAGCGCCCCATCCTGTAGTAGCTGCGCGCTTGGGCGCATTCACCCAAAGCCTGCAATCGCCCACCAGCGCCGACACACAAGGAAAATGCCTCAAAACAACCCCTTCCTCCCCCTTAAAAACAGGGGGGCGCGCCCCCCAAAACCTCCGGGCAAACCAACAAGTTCAGTGGAGCAAAAAAAAAAGGCAAAAAATCAATGGGAACGACCGGTGTACAGTTGTGGTATACGACAGGCACTTTAACAAGGAATTCCTGGATTTTTCGGGGTTGAATCCAACGGCTTATCTGGCGGAGCGAGGGGAGTATTTGAATTATATCCAAGAACAACCGGGGCCCAGCAGGCTCAAGCCAGGAAAGCAACAAGGTAATTTATTAATACAAAACAGCCACCAACCCACCACCACTTTGTCCCAAAAAACTTTAGCTAAAAAACTATGAGGTGGATTGGTCATTCGCTGATGTCCAAAAAAATAAATCCCCCCAACATCCCAAACCAAAAGTCCCCTAAACAGCAAAAACAGAAACAAAGGCGATACGATGTTACGGAAAACCTGGAGGACAACCAACACGAACAACACACCACCCGGAAAGCCCCCCCCCGGCCGAACCAACTCTTCTTGTCCGACCCCACATTTGTCCGCCTTTTCTCTCTGGGCGAATCTGAGCGAGGAAATGCCTTCGGAAAATTAGCG
This sequence comes from Lewinellaceae bacterium, assembly GCA_016708875.1. Classification (GTDB taxonomy): domain Bacteria; phylum Bacteroidota; class Bacteroidia; order Chitinophagales; family Saprospiraceae; genus M3007. The sequence continues at coordinate 594,735 of JADJFA010000001.1, read as the reverse complement.
GCCAACCGAGGGATTCCGGAGGACATCGCTAATGGAAAAGAATTCATCGTCCGGGCGGACGGCAAAAAGGTAAGGCACCAGTTGTTTTGGTCAATTCAGTGCGGTGAGCTTCCGGCAAAATCGTCACAACCGACAACGGCTATTTGGTTCCGATCCTCCGTTTTTCACCTAATGGCGAACAAATCGATACTGTCACAAGAAAAACCGCCAGCGACGAAAAGCCGGCGATAATGAATACCGATGCGGTTAGGACGGTTCAGCCAACTCACGCACACCACGCGAACACGGCGAAAAGGCACGATTACTACGTGTGTAGCCGGAGGCCGCATGGAATGCGCAAAGAGGTTTATCACCACCAGTCATTATATAAGGAAAGACAGCATTTATGCTGTCATACCAAATGGAAAGCGGAATTTCAAACCCTGATTTACTGCCCCGCTGGTGGACGATGGAGCCTCTATCGGCATTAATAGCGATGGATATGTTCGACTACGAACAAACCTAGTCCAGACATCGCCTGGAACCGCAAAATTAGCAAGAACCAGGCAATTGACCAACTCGCCAAAGTTTGAAATAACGCCCGTTTTTGACAGAAAACATGACATCTAAACTTGAAATCAGGACGCCAGAAACGGCCACAGAGAAAACCCCAGAAAACACCGGAAAACCGACGAGGGAAAAAACGCGCCGCAAGCGGCCCAAAAGCACAGGAAACCTCGACTTCAAAGGAGACGACACCAGCAGGCCACGCCAATTTACAGACAAACCTTCAGCCGAGCTGGTCTGCTGACGACAAAAGCCAACCATTGAAAATCAGACAAAGGGAAGGAAAATCCCCGCCCATTTTGCGGGCTAAGATCCGATGACGCCCAACCCCCGGCCCGTCACACCCTTATCTTTTCGATGCGAGAAAAAGTCGGTGGAGTGCCGCATGGTGCAGTAGGGCGAGATTTCAATTTGGGCTTCGGGAATCCCAAAGGCAAGCAATTGCGCAGCGTTGGCTTTTTTCAAATCCACGAAAAACTTGCCCCGCTGAGCATCGAAACGTTTGAACGGCTCGGTGAATGCCACTGCCACCTCGTCGCCGACCTCGAAGGAACACTCGTCAATGCAGGCTCCGATGTATGCAAAACAATCTTCGCCACTCGTGCCGAAGGCTTTTTGCATAAATATCAAAGTTTTAGCCACGATTTCCGCTACTGTCCCGCGCCATCCCGCGTGTATGGCCGCCATTGCCTGTTGCCGGGCATCGTACACCAAAATCGGCGTACAATCCGCCACAGAAACCGCCAGCAAAATGCCCGGAACATTCGTCACCAATGCATCGAAGCCTTCGGCACCTCCAGGTTCAGTGATGCGCCGGATTTGATCGCCATGGACTTGTTTTGACCAGGCCATTTGCGCGGGTTGAAACCCCAGCGCAGCGCAAAAACGGCGGCGGTTTTCGGCCACGTTGGCAGGGTCATCTTCGGTACTTTTGCCGAGATTAAGTGACTGATATGGAGCTGGGCTAACACCGCCGTGTCTGGTGCTTTGCGCCGCAGCGAGATTTGGGAATTGGGTGAAAATTTTGGGTTGTATCGTCATAAATCTTATTTTTTGAACCACAAAAGGCACAAAAGAACACAAAATGCTCCATCCTAACTTTTGTGCCCTTTTGTGCCTTTTGTGGTTCAATATCTACTCCATTACAATTTTTAGACCCTCCAAAGTCCGCTTTTTATCGAATTTTAAAAACCCTGTCTCTATTAGCAGAAAATAGCGGCAAATGCTGCGTTACTTTTGGAACGCCAAACACTTGTCCTCCTTCATATCCCAATTTCCCAATATCATAATATCAAATCCAACGCAATGCCCTTTTCAGAAATACTCAGCATGGCCTTCAAGAACATCCGTGCCAACATGGTGCGCTCGGTGCTCACCTTGCTTATCATTGCTTTCGGCATCATGGCATTGGTGGGAATCTTGACGGCCATTGACGCAATTGCCTATTCGCTCAGCGACAATCTTTCAAACCTTGGGGCCAACTCGTTCAGCATCGAGCGGAAGTGGAACGATGTGAAAAGCAACCGCAAAGGCAAGCAACAAAAACCGGCCGAACCTGTGACCTACAAGCAGTCCATGGAGTTCAAGGAACGTTTTGATTTTCCCGCAAAAGTCGCTGTTGGTTGTTATGGAACAGGCAATGCAACGGTAAAATTTGGAGAAGAAAAAACCAATCCGAATGTAACCTTCAACGGTGCCGATGAAAATTTTATGGACGTAAAAGGGGTGGATATTGATCTCGGGCGCAATTTTTCAAAAATAGAAGTAGAAAGTGGCGCGCCGGTAGCCGTCATCGGGTCGGACATTGTGAAGATGCTTTTTAAGGGTAAAAACGAAAAGGCGCTCGATCAAATCATTACAGTGAATGCACAACGTTACCGGGTGATAGGCATAATGGCGACGAAAGGTTCTTCGATGAATGAGTCGAGCGACCGCAAAGTATACGCCCCTCTGGTGAATGTGAAAGCACTTTTTGGAGGCGAAGACCGGGACTATTTTTTGATGGTGGCGGTCCATAGCGCGAACGACATGGACGCGGCCCAATCTGAAGCCACAGGACTTTTTCGCCAAATTCGCGGACTGCGTCCCGGTGAAGAAGATGATTTCAAACTCTTTGCGAGCGACGGAATTGTTGCCATCCTGAAAGAAAACACCGTGACACTGCGCCTTGCCGCTGTCGCTATCGGTCTGATGACCCTGCTCGGAGCAGCCATCGGCCTGATGAACATTATGCTTGTAAGCGTGACAGAACGCACCCGCGAAATTGGCATTTCCAAAGCCCTTGGCGCTACCCGCCGCAGCATCATGCTTCAATTTCTGACCGAGGCCATCACGATTTGCCAAATCGGCGGACTAGTAGGCATTTTCCTCGGTATTTTGATAGGTAACATCATGACGCTCGTGCTGGGCGGTTCGTTCCTGATTCCCTGGGCTTGGATGGGGCTCGGATTTACGCTGTGTATGGTAGTTGGCGTAGTCTCAGGATTCTATCCTGCCATGAAAGCGGCGCGGTTGGACCGATTGAGTCGTTGCGATACGAGTAACATAGCATGATGTAACGATGCGCTTTCTTATTGTTCTTAATAAAATCAACTCAGATCAACAACTTTTAAAATCAGGCTTGTATGAATAAAAAGATGTTTTTTAAAAGATGTCTTTATTTTACTGGAATCGTGACAATCGCTATATGGTCGCTATTGGCATGGAACTATTATCATGGAGGGGTGCCAAGTCATAATATTTTGGCTCGTGAGGATCTGCCTTCAATTTCAAATTGGTGGGGAGGACTATTACTTCCTTTATTAACATGGTTTCTATTGTATCGTATAAAAATGCGACTATTTTCTAATCAAGTTGAAAACCCAAAAATATCGGAGTCTTTAGTAGAAATACGCGCTGGGTTTGTTGGTGCTCTATTGTTTGGAATACTACTTGCCGGGTTTTTTACTTTTGGTTATTCTAATATGTCGGGTTATATGGTTAATGCCCTTTTTATCATTGCCTTGTTTTTTCCGATTTATAGGGCGGAATGTTTGCTTGGTTTTGTGATTGGGATGACTTTTACATTTGGCGCGGTGCTCCCAACGGGGATCGGATCCATATTTGCATTGATAGGCTTAATACTATATAAATTTGTGCGCCCTGGAATAATATTTATAAGTTCAAGAGTTATACGTCTAGTTAAAGAGTAATGCTGCAAAAAATGCTCTCTGGTCGGGGCCGTTTAATTACCCATTTTGCGGGTTGGGCTTTGGTGACGCTGGTCACTTTCTACCTGCTTTCGGGCATGCGTCCGCCGGGGGAAGCGCTTGGGCGGACGGTAATGTTCGTCATTTTTCCAATGGTGCTTTTTTACACCAATGCGCGTGTGCTGACCAATCGCTTTTTTGAAGCGCAGAAATATGGTCAGTGGGCAATTTTGGCCATTGTGCTGTGGTTGGGAATGGCTGCGCTGAGGGTTTGGACGGAATTGAGGATATTCGGAGGAAACATACTGAGCAGCCAGGACAGACCGGTGGGAGATGGTACGAAGATGTTTCTCGTGACGGCATTGATCTATTTTGTTTTGATGATTTTCAGCGGATTGTACCAATTATTGGAAAACCGCCGCGAACTTGAAGAACGTCATGCCGAAGCGCAATTGAATTACCTGAAAGCCCAAATAAACCCCCATTTCCTTTTCAACACGCTGAACAATATCTACGCCGCAGCCACGCTCCAGCACCCCAATACTGCCCAAATGGTGCTTCGCCTCAGCGATCTGCTGCGCTACGTCACCTACGACGGTCAACATGACCAAGTGCCGCTGTCGAAAGAAATTGAGCAAATCCGGGCCTACATCGAACTGTTTCAGTTGAAGGCCGAAAGCCCCTTGCCCATTACCCTGGAGATAGAAGGCGATACCTCCAACCGCCAGATTGAGCCTTTGCTGTTGCTGCCTTTTGTGGAAAATGCGCTAAAACACGGCGATCTGGAAACAAACCCCAATGGATTTCTGCGCATTTTGCTGCGCAACGAGCCCAAACAATTCACCTTCTTGGTGGAAAACTCTTTTGATCCCGACAATCAACAAAAAGATGAACAGGGAGGTGTAGGATTGGAGAATATCCGGCAAAGGCTGGAATTGAATCATCGAGGTCGCCATAAATTTGAAGCCAAGGCAGAATCTGATACTTTTTCCGCAAAATTGATCCTCTCCAATGTCGCAATGACCTAATGACGCAATGACGTGTAATGACTTATGACAAACAACTTCCGCTGCCTACTCGTTGACGATGAGCATTTAGCCCTTGCCCTGCTCGAAAAATTCGTGGCGGACACGCCCGGCCTCGAAGTCGTTGCCGCCTGTAAAAGCCCCGTTCGCGCCATCGAGCTGCTTCAAAGCGAGCCGATTGACCTGCTTTTTCTCGATATTCAGATGCCCATTTTGAGTGGTTTGAGTCTGCTGAAATCCGTGTCGCGCAAACCAGTCACCATCTTTACGACCGCTTATCCGCAACACGCCATTGATGCATTCGATCTCGATGCGGTGGATTATCTGCTGAAGCCATATTCCTTCGAGCGATTCAGCCATGCCGTAGAAAAAGCCTTTGTCCTGCTCCGCCAACGAGCCGACAATGCCGCTTCCAAACCGGATGGTTACCTCACCGTAAAAGCCGACCGGCAGTGGGTCAAAATCCCCATCGCCGACATTCGCTACATCGAAGGCTGGAAGGAATATGTCAAGATTTTTGTTGAAAATGAGAAAATTGTGACGCTCGAAAGCCTGAACAACCTGGAAGCCACTCTACCTGCCGAGCATTTTTTACGGGTACACAAGTCCTTCATTGTGGCAAAAAACCGCGTACAAAAAATGGATGGGGAGGTCCTGATTTTGATTGGCAATGTGCGTATTCCGGTGGCACGGGCGAGGAAGAAGGAGGTGGTGGATGTTTTGTTCAAATAGGTGAAATAGATGTCAGTGCAAGCTAGGGCCTAATTTGTCAGAGATGTGAATGAGTGTTGTCCCCTCTTAATTGTCATGTCGCAGCGTAGCGGAGACAACCACACCCCCGCCCCCGGCCAACCTTTAAAAACCACTCTTTTTTTAAAAAACCCCTCCCCGTGGTTTTTTTTTTTTATTTCCTTTCCTCCCCCCCCCCCCCACACCCCCCCCCAAAAACCACCCCAAACTCCAAAAAACCCCAACCAAACCCCCCCCCCCAACCAACCCCCCCACACCCCCCCCCCCCCCCCCCCCCCCCCCCCCCCGACAAAAACTGCCAACCAACCCCCCCACCCCCCCCCCCCAAAGAACAACCCAAAAACAACCCCCCCCCCACAACAACCACCCCCGGGCCCCGCCCCTTTCTTCTCCGTTTGATTAGGAAAAACCGGCAAAACGACCACCCCCCCCCCCACCCCCCCGGAACACAAAACCAAGGGCGGGCCCCGGCAAAAAAAAAAAAAAAAATTCGGGGAAAAAACCCAAAAAAAAATTCCCCCCCCGGGCGGGGGGGGGAAAGCCCCCCCCGGCGCGGTGGGGGAAAAACAACCGGGGGGGGCCTTCTCCCCCCCCGCCCGGGGGGAAGGGCCGGGGGGGGCCGGGCCCGGCCGGGCGGGACCCCCCCGGAGCCCCCCCCCCGGGGGGGGGGGGCCCGGGGGGCCCGGGGGCGCGGGGGGTGGGGGGGGGTCTCCGCCCCCCCCTCCCCCCCCCCCCCCCGCGGCCCCCCCCCCCGCCCCCCCGCCCCGCCCCCGCTGCGACATGACAAGTAAAACGGGCGACCACGCTTCACGCGAGGCCGCCCGTTTTTATTTTCACGAACTGAAGTTCGTGCTACTTGAGCGTAGCCTTCACCTCATTGATAACGTAAGATTCCACCACGTCGCCGACTTTGAAGTCGTTGAAGTTTTTGATCGTCAGACCGCATTCCATACCGTTTTTGACCTCTTTAGCATCGTCTTTGAAACGCTTGAGCGAGCCCAGTTCGGCATGCTGATTCGGATTGGTCGGGTACACCACGATACCATCGCGAATGATGCGGATGTGGTGGTTTCGGCTGATTTTGCCATCCAGTACAAAACAACCTGCCACGGTACCAATCTTCGAGACTTTGTACACTTCCCGGATTTCGACCTGGCCCATGATCTCCTCTTCTTTCGTTGGTTCCAACATGCCTTCGATGGCGGATTTCACCTCTTCGATGGCTTCGTAGATGATGGAGTAGAGTTTGATTTCTACGCCCTCTTTCTCGGCCAGTTTGCGAGCCGTCAAAGACGGACGAACCTGGAAACCAATGATGATAGCATCGGAAGCAGAGGCAAGCATAACGTCGGAGTCCACGATCTGGCCAACGGCCTTGTGGATGACGGACACCTGTACTTTCTCGATAGAAAGTTTGATCAACGAATCGCTGAGTGCCTCAATAGAGCCGTCCACGTCGCCTTTAACGATGACTTTGAGCTCTTTAAAGTTGCCAAGTGCGAGACGACGGCCAATTTCTTCGAGCGAGATACGCTTGTTGGCCCGGTTGGCTTGTTCGCGCATGATCTGGCCACGCTTCGAGGCGATTTCTTTTGCTTCGCTTTCGCTGGCTGCTACTTTGATTTTTTCACCAGCCTGCGGCGCACCGGGTAAGCCAAGTACGATGACAGGTTGGGCAGGGCCCGCGCTCTTGATTTTTTTGCCGCGCTCGTTGAACAAGGCTTTCACCTTGCCAGAAAATTCGCCCGCAATGATGGGGTCACCGTGATTGATGGTCCCGTTTATAATCAGGATTTTGGACACATAGCCCTGGCCTTTTTCCAAAGACGCCTCCAAAACGGTACCGATGGCACGACGATCCGGGTTCGCTTTTAGTTCGAGCAATTCGGCTTCGAGCAGCACTTTTTCGAGGAGTTTGTCCACGTTCAAGCCTTGCTTTGCCGAAATATCCTGGCTCTGGTATTTTCCGCCCCATTCCTCTACGAGGAAATTCATCTGGGCGAGTTCGTTCTTGATACGTTCGGGATCGGCGCCTGCTTTGTCAATTTTATTGATGGCAAAAACCATGGGCACCCCCGCCGCTTGCGCGTGGCTGATTGCCTCCTTGGTTTGTGGCATTATACTGTCGTCGGCAGCAATCACGATAATGGCAATGTCCGTCACTTTGGCGCCACGTGCACGCATGGCCGTAAAGGCTTCGTGACCGGGAGTATCCAGGAAAGTGATTTTTTGATCTTCGTGCCCTGGCACAATGACTTCGTATGCCCCAACGTGCTGCGTTATACCGCCCGCCTCACCTTCGGCTACATTGGCGGAACGAATAAAGTCAAGCAGCGAAGTCTTACCGTGGTCAACGTGGCCCATGACGGTCACAATGGGTTGACGCGGCTTGAGATCGCTGGCTGAGTCCATTTCTTCTTCTTCCACTTCGACCTGTTCTTCGGCAGAAATGAACTCTACCTCATGGCCAAATTCGTTGGAAACAAGTTCGATGATCTCGGCATCCAGACGCTGGTTGATCGAAACAAAAATACCCAACGACATACAAGCCTTGATGACATCTGAAGGCTTGAGGTTCATCAAGGAGGCCAGGTCCGACACAGAGATAAACTCTGTAACGTGTAATGTCTTTTCGCCTTCTATTCGGGCAGTAGCGGCAATTTCGGCACGTTCGCGACGAACATCACGCTTGTCACGACGTACTTTTTGCCGTTTGCGGCTCGCCCCTGCGCCCATGCGGGCCATAGTCTGGCGGATTTGGTTCTCAATGTCTTTTTGGGAAACTTCTTTAACTCCATCAGTGCGGCCACGGCCTTTTTTGTCGCCCTGGTTGGCGGCCATGTTCGTTTGCAGGTTTGCTGCTGTGACAGGCTGCTGCGGAACCGTTTTTCTTTTGCGGCGCAGGCGATCAGCATTACTGCCGGTGCCTTGACCCTGTTGCTGTTGTCCGGTACCACCGCCTTGATTATTGCCACCCGGGCGATTTCCTTGCTGCGGGCCACCTTGAGGGTTGCCGCCTCCACGATTGTCTCGATTGCGATCGGGGTTGTTACCCCCTTGAGGGTTGCCGCCGGGCCGGTTGCCCTGTTGTTGGCCACCACCACCACGGTTTCCACCACGATTATCTCCGCCACGGTTTCCGCCGCCACGATTATCGTTGCTGCGGTTGCCTGTGTTTGCGGGCTTTTCTTTTTCAAGGTTGATGCGGCCCAATATTTTGAGACCACGCAAGTTGGGTGTGCTTGAGCGAACAAGATCGCCTTCGTTGGCATCGCCGATTTGCTTGCCTTCTCCTTCAGGGGTTTCTGAGGCTGGCGTAGGGGGGGCTGCCTCCTTCGGAGGAGCGTCTTTTGGGCGTTTGGTTTCTACAGCGGGAATCTCGCGTTTGAGTATCTCCCGTGTTGGAGCCTCGCGTTTGACTTCGTTCTGACGGGGTTCCTCGCTTTTTGGAAGCGCTGTTTTGGGCTCTTCGCGCTTTGGCTCCTCTTTGGGAGTTGCCTTTTCTACGGGAGGCGCGGGAACATTTCTAGGGGCATCAAGGTCAATTTTCCCCAGTATGCGTAGGGGAGCCGGCCGCTCACGTTTAATGAATTCTTGTTCTTCCTTTTTTGGCTGGCCTGCAGGGTCGCTTTTAGGGGCAATAGGCTCGCGAGGAGGAAGATAGGAAGGGCGCGGCGCGGCGGGAGTAGAAGATGGGTGGCCCTGGCCATGAGAAGACCCTTCGGAACTACCGACGGAGTCTTTTTTGAGCATTGGACGGGCCAATTGATCGGCCTGTTGTTTGATATCAAGGTCTTTTTGGAACTCTTTTCTGAGCACCACAAGCATCTCCTCTGTGATGTCGGTAGTAGGCTTTTGTTCCAAATTGGGAAAGCCTTTACCGTGCAGGGTCTCTACGATGGTGTGGAGACCGACGTTGAATTCTTTTGCTACCTTAATTAATTTAATCGCCATGCGGTGATTTTACCTGCTAAGAGGGGCAGAGATAAGTTTTGAGTTTTGAGCTGGGATTGAAAAATCACCAGCCTCATAAATCAACCCATCCCTGCGGTTTGGGAAGTTGGATTCTGACCGTTTGCGCCGCGGGATTTCGCCTTTTTCTCCGCTGTTTGTGAATTATCTAGAAGACTAAAAAAGTTTAATTTTGAAATGCGGGGGCAAAAGTACGTTTAAAAACCGAGCGAAAGGGGGAAAATTATCTATTACATACTTTAAACAAAGCAGCGCAATCATTTTTAGCAATTCATGGCAGTTTTTTCAAATAAAAAACCCCCCGCCCCCCCCCCCACCCCCCCCCCCGCCCCCCCCCCCTTTTCCACAACACCCCCCCCCCCCCCCCCCCCCCCCCCCCACCCCCCACCCCCCTTTTTCCTCCCCCGCCCTTTTTCAGACCCTCTGTCAGTGTTTGGGCTAAACTTAACGCTGCTTTAATTTCCTGTCACCACCAATTTTCCTGCCGCAAGCGCTTGACCTTTCGATGTTATTTTGAAAAAATAGCACCCAGGTTGGAGGTCTTTACTGTTGAATATGAATTGGTTGTGTTCAAAATCTTGTGTTGTGACTTCCCGACCACTCATGTCGAAAACCGTCAGCGTACCCCGAACAGGGCTGGCGCTTTTGAGCATGAACGTGGCGGCATCGGTGGCCGGGTTGGGAAACACCTCCAGCCCAATGCCCGGGCTAAATACTACATTGGAAACATCCAGATACTTTTCTCCCAGTGTATGCCAGGTTTTGTTGGTTATCACAGGTTCGTTGAAATCGAAGAAGATAGCCGCCTGATTTTCTACCAATGTGCTGTTGCTCAGGCCCTTTTTGGGTGCGATGCTGAATTTGACGTATCCATGCGAAGCGGCTTCGTTGATGTTGCTGTCGGGCAACAAAATATTGGCAAACACGAACTGCGCTACATTTTGCCCCAGCAAATGGAACGTATAGTCATGGCTGCCGCCGAGTGGGCGGATGCTTGCGATGTCGAGATCAGTATCCAATGTGTCGCGTATCACTACCGAAAAGGCCGTGTCAGTTCCCGTGTTTTGAAAGCGGATGAGGTATTCAATGGGTTGTTCGAGCGGGATGTAATGCTCCGCCAACACGCCCACCGGGAAACCTTGCTTGTCGTTTGGATCGTAGGAGCCAATGTTTTCCCGGCAGTCAATGTCAATAACCGGAGACTGGTCGTCGGGTGGGAACTGGTTGACAAATCCAATCGAAAAATCTCCCGAGGCGTTGGTGCCACAGCCTTCCACCGTCGCGCTCGCAACCGTGCCCCAGGGATAGCCCACAGGCTGTTCGGCCTCAAGGCGCCAGGTAGCGCCGTTAGAAGGGAAAGTAATCACCTCTTGGTTACCCCCTTGTAAAGTGAATGGATTACTGATGGGCGGGGTCATCACAATAATGTCTTCCACTACGATGTAATTGGATGGCACCTGCATGTCAGCGCCCTGATTGGAAATGGTGAATTTCACCTCGTTTCCTACACATTGGCCTTTCACGCGTAGTTCGGCGCCATTCCATACCGCTTGCTGATCGCAGATGGTATCCGGGAAAATTTGCGCTTCCGTGCAGTGCGTTTGTCCTAATACGGCATCGCAATTAATGTTGAAGGAAACCCGAAAATTGTCGCAGGCGCCTGCGGGCACATCGCCCAATTCAAAAGTGTAGGTATCGCCGTTCACTGCCGACCATTGGAGCGTGCTGCCTAAAATGTCGAAAAGAGGATCGAATGTAATCTCGATGTGTGCATTTTCGGCGGTCAAAGTACCTGTGTTGCAATATTGTACTTTGTAATAGTTGGGGAAACATCGGCGCAGACTAGCCGTGGAGAGGTCTACCTGCATATTTGAACAATAAATCACGGGTTCAAGGCCGAAATTATTGTCTGTACTTTCCAAACTTACTTGTACCCCGTAAATTGTATCGAGACAAGCACCCCAAAGCCCGGCAGGGTTGGACAGCACCACATCGTAAGTGCCAGGGAGCAGTCTTATTTCATACGCGCCATTGGCATTTGAAGTGCCATAAAAAACAGAATTGGTCCCATCAATTGCAGAAACTGACCAGCCTTTCATCCCTGATTCGGTGGTATCGGGCAGGCAGTTGCTGTTTTCGTCTTGGAATATCCTGCCTGAAATCTTGGCCGGGAGATACGCACTTCCATTACATTCAAAATAGTCAATTGCGGTATTATTGACATCTCCCTTTTTAAGCTGGATAAAATCAATTCCAGTCAGATTGCTTTGAAGATTTGAAATGGAATATGACTCTGGGAATGCTGGACTGAACGGATCCAACGGGTCAGGGAAAACGTAGTTTTTCAATACAAAGCGGTTATTGCCCGATGGGAATTCATTGATTATTCCCAAAATCAATTTCCGTATGATGCTTGTGTCTTGCAGCCCAAGGCTGTTAGAATTGTCCAAGTCAGCGGCAATAATTTTATAGGGGGAATCCAAGTTTTCAACCCCTTCATAATGCCTGGTAATCAACACCATATCATAAGTTGTAACCCCATTCAGTGAATTTTCTTCACAGCTTAAAGGTTGGATGTTGTAAGCGCCGCCGGCTTGCAAAGTGAAACTGTATTCCCCGTTGGAATTGGTGTACACGATTTTGTTTTCAGTGCCAGACACCAAAATGGCCAAGCCGGTAGATTGATTGCCATTCGGCGTTTCTACCAACCCCGATACAGTAAACTGCGCTAAACCAATCTGGGCAAAAAAGACCAGTGCAAAGGCGATTAGAATGGATTTGGGCGTATTCGAGTAAATGTTCCTTTTCATGTGAGTGTAGATTTTTTCAGTTGAGTAAATAATCACGATGCAAAAGTGCGCGGCAATGCCTGGCTGTGCAAAGACATTTTATTAAGTTTGTAACAGTTTTTATTCCTAAATAATTTTATAATAAATTGATTATCAAAAAATTAAATTGTTAAATTGTAAATAAAAATTATCGAGATTGTGTCGAAAACTTCCCGAAAGTTTGGAACTTTCGCGGAGTTTAGACGCCTGTGATTCATGGAAAAAAGCAAACTCGCCCAACTTCTCCTCACTTTTTCAAAAGAAGAACTCCGAGAACTGGCAAAATTCGCTGCTACGCCCTTTTTCAACCCAAGGCCGGAAGCCGCTTCATTGCTGCGGCTGCTCAGCAAGACCGTTCTTGCCGGGAAACCCTTACCCGGCAAGGAACAGGTGTTTCGTCAAATTTTTGACAAGGAAAAGTTTGACGATCACCGGGTTCGCATGGCGATGACTGCCCTGCTTCAAACCACTGAAAAGTTTCTGGCTGTGCGCGATTTTCTTCACGACAAACCCGCATACCAGATTAGACTGAGCAAAGTGCTACGCGCCAGAAGCCTTCCAGTCCATGCGGATATTGCCTGGAAAAACGGCAGCGAGGCCCTTGAACGCCGCGATGAACGCAACGCCGAGTATCACTACGATTTTTACAAATTTGAGGAAGAAAAATTCCGTGTCGCACTCGATACGCCGGATGCTGGCGAGGCCAATTTGCAAGCCCTTTCAGATCAGTTAGACGTGGCTGTGCTGTCGCGTAAACTTTGGCAGGGATGTTTTTTGCTGGCCCACCAGGCGCGCTACAATGCCGATTGCGATTTTGGTTTTTTGAATCAAATGCTGCCTTTTGCCAAAAAACACCTGCACTTGCCGGCCATTTCGATTTATTACCATTGCTATCTGGCACTTACGCAACCTGATGAAAATCAATACTTTCAGGCATTCAAAAAGGATCTTATCGCGCATGATGCATTGTTCCCGCCCAGCGAATTGCGCGACCTGTACATACTTGCCATAAACTTTTGTACCCGCCGTTACAACGAAGGGGACCACAGTTTTTTGCGCGATCAGTTTGATCTTTACAAAATCGGTTTCGACAAGAATTATTTCCTTTCAGAAGGCGTGTTGTCCCGTTTTACTTACCTCAACGCGGCGACCAACGGTCTCGTGCTGCGCGAGTTTGCGTGGGTGGAAGATTTGATCAAAAATCACCGCAGACATCTGGACCCTGCCCATCGGGAGGCGCTCTTTTCATTCAATATGGCGCGGCTGGAATATCAAAAGAGGAATTTTGGCGAAGCCCTTCAACTCCTCCAACGGGCAGAGTACAAGGAAACAATGCTCGCCCTTGCGGCCAAAACCATTCAATTGAAAATCTACTACGAGACCGACGAATACGACTTACTCGAATCGCACTTGCAAGCCATCGCGGCCTTTATACGTCGGAAAAAAGTGATGGGCTATCACCGTGAAAACTACCTGAATCTCGTGCAATTTGTGCGCAAACTCCTTGTATTAAATCCCTTGGATAAAAAGGAAAAACAAGCGTTCCGTGAAGCTGTGGAAGAAGCGAGGCCGCTGGCTGAGAAGGAATGGTTGTTGGGGCAAGTGAATTAGGTTCAAGTAGCAAGTTAAAAGTTTCAAGTTTCAAACTTGACTCTTGTTCGTCAAGCCCTGGAGTACGGTTGATACTTGCTACTTGAAACTTTCAACTTGCTACTTATTTCCCTCCTTCCTCAAACTCTTCGGTCAAAATCCGAATCACGTCGCGAACCGTTTCTTCTTCAAGATCGGTGCGGCGAATGAGTTCTTCAGCACTGAGTTCGAGTACCTGGCGGGCGGTATCACAACCAATATTCTTGAAGGTCTCGATGACCCAAGGCTCGATTGCATCGCTGAATTCTTCCAGATCTACGTCATCAATTTCGTACTCGGCCTGGTTGCGGTACACATCAATTTCATAACCTGTAAGGCGGCTGGCCAGTTTGATGTTGCTGCCGGCTTTTCCGATTGCAAGGCTCACCTGGTCGGCGTCGAGGTACACGGCGGCGCGTTTTGCTTCGTGGTCAAATTCGATGGTCGTGATTTTGGCCGGAGTGAGGCTACGCTGCATAAAGAGCGCGGTATTGGTCGTGTAGTTCACGATGTCAATGTTCTCGTTGCGCAGTTCGCGCACGATGCCATGGATACGGCTGCCTTTCATGCCAACGCAAGCACCCACCGGGTCAATGCGCTCGTCGTGGCTTTCTACCGCGATTTTGGCGCGTTCTCCGGGAAGGCGTACGATGTTTTTGATCTCAATTACACCGTCCTCGATTTCGGGCACTTCGGCTTCGAGCAGTTTAGCCAAGAAATCAGAGTCGGTGCGGCTGAGCATGATGAAAGGCACGTTGTTGCGCATTTCCACGCGCTTGATGATGCCTTTTACTACGTCGCCTTTGCGGTAATAGTCGCCGCGAATCATTTCGGTGCGGGGGAGTATAATTTCGTTGCCGGTATCGTCGTCGAGTACCAGGACCTCTTTTTTCATGATCTGGTTCACCTCGCCTGTGACGACCTGACCAACCCGCTCGGAGTATTTGCGGAAAATCTCGTCTTTTTCGAGTTCCATTACCCTTGAAACGAGGGTTTGGCGGGCAGCCATGATGGCCCGGCGACCGAAGTCTTCGATGGAAAGCTGCTCGTAGCACTCATCACCGATAGCGTTGGTTTCATCAATGCCACTGGCCTCGGTTTCACTGACCTGGGCAAGTTCGTTGGTCACCTCACCATCGGGCACAACCTCGCGCACGCGCCAGATTTCCAAGTCACCCGTGTTGGTGTTTACGATCACGTCGAAGTTCTCGTCGGTGCCGTATTTCTTTTTGATGAGGGTACGGAACACGTCTTCAAGAACGCGCACCATCGTGGGCCGGTCTATGTTTTTGCCCGTTTTGAATTCTGCAAATACATCTACTAAATTGACCATTATCTTATGTGTTGTTGATTTGAGTATGTATTACCCGCCGTAGCTTGCTCGCCGCCGCCAAGGCTATGGCAAGTGCGAAGGAGGGGTGGATTTGTTTAGAACGGCAATTTCACAACCGCTTTTTCGATTTGGTCATAGGGTATGAAGGTTTCAACTTCTGTTTTAATCTTCTTTTTGCCATCTCGTTCCACCACGATTTGGGTGAGGACGATTTGGTTCTCATCGGCAGATTTCATGGTGGCCAAATGCTCAGTTTTATCAGTGCATCGGATGGCCATGGTTCGTCCTACATTTTTGAGGTATTGCCGGGGGAATTTGAGCGGGCGTTCAATACCCGGGCTGCTCACTTCGATGCCGTACATTTCGCCGAGCCAGCCGTTCTCGTCCAATTGATGCTCCACATAACGACTTAGTTTTTGGCACTTTAGAAGGCTTAGGCCCGAATCGCTGTCCGCGTAGATGAAGAGTTTATTACCCGGTTTCAGTTCTATTTCAACCGTGAAGCAGTCGGCGAACATCTCGTCGCTGCTGTATTTTTCTTCTAACAATTGGCCGATGCGTTCGGTGAGTTCCATTTAATGTGATCAAACCCGCCTTCGCCCTGAAGGGCTACGGCGGGTAAAGCGTATAAAAAAGAGGGAACCATTTGGTTCCCTCTCGTGAAAAACGTTCAGAATTGTGGGGCAAAGGTAAGGACGTTTTTTGTTTTTATCCTAACTGCGCTTGTTTTTCCTTTAAATCATCCAAACGCCCTACTTTTCGCGCTCTACACTCATTATCCAAATATCTAAATCTCCAAATATCCCAAACTCCCGTCCAATGTCTAAAATCCTCCTTTTGCTGGCCTTCCTGCCGATGGGCCTGTTTGCTCAAAACGACTCCACGCTTTTGCTCGCCCCGGAGCGGCTTACGGAGCGGGATATCTTGCCACGTGACCTTTCCCAAAAGAAAATGCTCGCTAGTTCAGCCACGCGCTCGCTTGAAGCGGTGGATAATCTACCGTTTACCACCGTGGTTTTCACGGCGGAAGACATTCTGCGCAATGGATTTGTCACATTGGCTGATGTGCTCAAAGCCGCACCCGGAATTCGCGTGTCACAGCCGGGTAATGCAGTAGAAGGCGAAACATTCATGATCCGCGGACTTTCAGGAAACCAGTATATGAAGGTGTTGATCAACGACATTCCCATAAAACCTACCCTCGCATTGGGAATGCCCATTGGAGCGCAACTGCCCATCAGGCAAGCGGAGCGGATCGAAATCCTGTATGGGCCTGCCGGAGCGATCTACGGCGACGAAACTTGCGCCGGTGTGGTGAATATTTTCTTGAAGGAAAGCGAACGGCCCGTGTACACGCAAGCGGATTTAGGCTTCGGGCGATATGGTTACAATAGCCTCGACCTGATGTTCGGCGGGAAAATCGGGAAAGACAAAAAGATATTCCGATTCAGCCTTTACGGCAGCAGTACCGTACGCGAACGCACCGCAATTTTTAACGACCAAAACCTTTACAATACCAATCTATACCTCCCCTTTGGGCTTGATTCCTCCTTGTATCGCCGCATACCCAATTTCAGGGCCGCCTCGGGTGCAGCGGGCGACAGTTTTCCGCGCGTTGCTCAAATACCCCACGAAAGCCGTTTATTTGGCATTAACCTCACCTGGCGTGGATTGCATTTTACATACCACCGTATGCTGCGATTCGATCACACAGCCCTGGGTATCAACCCTTTGGCTGTTTCTTATGCCAATCCATCTAACCGATTAGCCGAGCGAATCGAAACCTTCTCGCTGGGTTTTAAACGACAACGAAAACGACGTACTACCTATACCAATCTTTCCTTTCAAAGCTATAAGGTGGACAACAACAGCAGCACGACCTATGTCTTTGACCGCCTTAGTGCGGCCAATTACCTGGCTCGTGGAGGCCCATCGCTTTCCGATACAGCACGGGCAAACCTGCTCAGGAACATTTACAATGCATACGCTTCTGAGGAGCGTTTCGCCACTGCCAATGGCGTGGACGCCCGCATCGAATCACGCATGAGTGTGTTGCTTGGCAAACAGAAACGGATGCAATTTGATGCAGGTGCACAAGTCAATGTGGGCATTGGAGTACCGCTTATTACGTACAACACTTTGCCCGTTGAGGTGACGATTGATGGCACACTAACACCCGACATCCCGCAACCTGTTAATACTTATCAGCAAAGCCAAAGCATCCTCAACGGGTTTGGGTTTTCTCAGCTGACTTGGCGCGGCAAACGCCTGCATATCGTAGGCGGAGGTTCCCTGAGTGCCCGTCTTGAAGAGGGTATTGCCCTGGCGCCTCGTTTGGACGCCTTGTATCATTTGGACAGCAATTGGACCGTTCGGGCGAACGTGGCCACCGGCATCCGGCACGCCTCGCTCTACGGCAGTTTTCATACCTATCAAATAGTGCCACTGGCAGGATTCACGGTCACACCTGGTAGCCGCTATTTCGAAACAGAAAAAACATATGCTTCAGAAACGGCCATCCGATACACTACTCGCGGCGGATCCAGTCTTGAAGGGATTTTGTTTTGGCAAGAAGCCCACCGGCTTTACCGACCTGGCTATCTTGTAGATGAGCCAGGTATTCTTTACAGCCAATCTTATGGGTACAAAAATGCGCCCGGTCTTGCGCTTTCCATGTGGGGTTTTCAAGGGATCGCCCGCTCAAAATCGGCCGTTGTTGAATTGACTTTCAACAAAAAAAAGCCTGTCTTGCTGACAAACCGGGCGGAGTTTTTTATCCAATATGCAAGAGGAAGAGAATGGTTTGGCTATGGCCTGCCATCTACCAGCGAAGTGCGCAACCAGCCCAAATGGAACACACAATTCCGTTATTATTTTAAAGCAGGAAAAAAATTGGAACTCGTGATTGCCGTCAACCAGCAAAGTTCAACACTGGGCAAATCTGTTATATTTAAGGATCAGTACAAGCTTCCCGACCTCCCTCGCCTCGAAAATTTCAGCACCTGGGATTTTATGTCTCGACTCTATCTGAGCAACCACTTTCTCGTCTATTTCCAACTCATCAACGTCTTTGAC
Organism: Lewinellaceae bacterium; assembly: GCA_016708875.1. Classification (GTDB taxonomy): domain Bacteria; phylum Bacteroidota; class Bacteroidia; order Chitinophagales; family Saprospiraceae; genus M3007. The sequence goes on along the minus strand of JADJFA010000001.1, from coordinate 576,389 downwards.
CGGCACACGCCGGGCATTGATGCCACCGGCACTCCCGATGACCTGCTTTACAATCCACAACAAGGGCGGCAATGGAGGCTGGGAGTGAATTATAATATGAATTAAGAGTCATCCCGAATTTTGATTCAATTGGTTTTGATTGACGAATGATGAGTACATGATTGTTGATTTTTGATGGAATGGTGGATTGATAATGGCCGATATGCCGCCATCGTCAATAATTACATCGTCCATGTTACATCAAAAATCAACAATCATGTACTCGTCAATCGGCATTCAGACAAAATCAGAGAACTCTCAAAATTCAGGATGATCCATGTTTACAAAAACGGGTTATACTCCTTTTCATGCCGCACCGTAGTAGCCGGGCCGTGGCCAGAATAAACCAGCGTCTCGTCGGGCAGGGTGAAAATTTGGGTTTGAATGCTCTGAATCAGGGTGTCAAAATTGCCGCCGGGAAGGTCCGTGCGACCAATGCTTTCGTAGAAAAGCACGTCGCCTGACAGCACAAATTTCTCCTCTTCGCAGTAAAATGAAATGCTCGCGGGCGAGTGACCGGGGGTGAAAAGTATCTTCAGTTTTGTGTCTCCGAAAGTGAGTGTTTCGCCGCCAGAAAGAAAATTAACGGGCATGGGTTGATGGCCCTCGAATGGCACGCCATACATCTGGCATACCTGCTCAAAACGCTCGAGCACCGGCCATTCACCTTCGTGGATTTCCAGGCCAATTCCCCAGGTTTTCACTACAAATGGATTTCCAAAAACATGGTCCAAATGGCAATGTGTATTGATGAGCCGCACCGGACGCAATTTTTTAGCCTCGATAAATTGGCGCAAGGTGTTGCGCTCCTCCAGGGTGTAACATCCGGGGTCAAAAATGGCGCATTCGCCCGTATCGTCCCAAACGACGTAGGTGTTTTCGGCAAAAGGATTGAACTCGAAAGATTGGACTTGTGTCATGGAATTAATTCGATTTTTTGATTGATTCGATTGCTACGATTGGTTCTATTGAGACGATTGATGTGGCGGCTAATTCAAACTGTTCGATTTAATTTAACAATCGTAGCAATCGAACCAATCGTAACAATCGAATCAATCTCCCCAATCGAATAATCGTCTCAATTATATGACTTGAAACCCGTGCGCATACGGGTCGTCGTCATCTACAATAATGGTGTTGTACCCAGTTACCATGGCCCAACCTTCGATGCTGGGACGCATGGCTTTGCGGCCAACCACGGAGGTTTCTTCTTCAATACGTCCGATAAATTTTGATCCGATGATGCTTTCATGAATGAATGCATCGCCGGGTTTTAAAAGGCCTTTGGCATACCATTGCGCCATTCTTGCACTCGTGCCGGTGCCGCAAGGTGAGCGGTCAATGGCTTTGTCGCCATAAAAAACGGCGTTTCGGGCAGTGGAACCAGGGTCTAACGTTTTTCCCGTCCAAAGGATGTGACTCAGCCCCTGAATGGTTGGATTTTCCGGGTGGACAAAGGTATGTTGCTCGTTGAGCAGTCGGCGCATCTCCCGCGCCCAGCCGATGAGCTGTTCGGCGCGAAAATGCTCCAGTCCGGGGAAATTCGCCTGAACATCCACAATGGCGTAAAAATTGCCGCCATAGGCCACGTCCACAAAGAGTGAGCCGAGATCAGGGCATTCCACTTCAAAGTTTTCTGTCGCCAAGTAGGCCGGGACATTGGTGAGGCGTACGGATTTCACTTTTTTGCCAATTTGTTCATAACGGACCAGTACGAGGCCAGCCGGGGTTTCGAGGCGAAGTTGCCCGGGCGTTTTTGGGCTTACCAAACCTTGTTCAATGGCAATTGTGACCGTTCCAATGGTTCCATGGCCGCACATGGGCAGGCAGCCACTCGTTTCGATAAAAAGCACCGCCACGTCGTTGGCTGGGTCGTGCGGCGGGTAAAGAATACTTCCGCTCATCATATCGTGGCCGCGGGGTTCAAACATGAGGGCGTGGCGGACCCAGTCGAATTCGCGCAGAAAATGCTGGCGTTTTTCGCTCATGTCGGCACCGACCAGATTCGGGCCGCCGCCCGCCACAAGCCGAACGGGGTTTCCACAGGTGTGGGCGTCTATGCAGAAGAAGGTCTTGGAGGCCATTTAGAGATTGATTCGATTGTGACGATTGATTCGATTATTAAGATTGGTTTATAAAAACAATTCCTGCTTTTGCAAAGGAAAGAACTCTGGCAACTTCTGACCTAATCAATCGCTTCGAACCAATCGATCTAATCGAATCAATCGTCACAATCGAACCAATCCATGATGGGTTTTCAGAAAAAACAAAGACTTTTGCCCACAGTAATATTGAACAGCGAAATGCCCGATTAGGGCCATATTTTCAAAGATTTGACCAAAACATGAAAGAATTAAAAAAGTACCTCGACGCGAACAAGCAACGCTTTCTCGACGAACTCCTCGAACTATTGCGCATCCCTTCCGTGAGCGCCGACCCGAAATACGCCGGCGACGTGCGCCGTATGGCCGAAGCCACCGCCAAACACCTCAAAGCCGTAGGCGTGGACAAAGTAGAAGTCTGCGATACGCCCGGCCACCCCATCGTGTACGGCGAAAAAATGGTAGACCCGAAAGCCCCTACCGTGCTCGTGTACGGCCACTACGATGTACAACCCGCCGACCCGCTCGAACTCTGGGAAAGTCCGCCGTTTGAACCCGTAGTAAAAAAGACCAAGAACCACCCACAAGGCGCCATTTTCGCACGCGGTTCCTGCGACGACAAAGGCCAGGTGTTCATGCACGTCAAAGCATTTGAGATGATGTCGAAAACCCAAAATTTGCCTTGCAACGTCAAATTTATGATCGAAGGTGAGGAAGAAGTTGGTTCCAAGAACCTGGAAAAATTCTGCCGCGACAACAAGAAGAAACTGGCCTGCGACGTGGTGTTGATTTCCGACACAAGCATCATTGACAACAACACCCCGAGCATTACGGTGGGCTTGCGCGGCCTCTGTTATATGGAAGTGGAAGTGGTCGGCCCGAACAAAGACCTGCACTCTGGCGTGTACGGCGGCGCAGTGGCCAATCCCGTGAACGTGCTTTGTCAAATGATCGCCTCCTTACACGACGCAAAAAAACGCGTGACGGTGAAAGGCTTTTATGACGATGTGCAAAAAGTCAGCAGCAAAGAGCGCAAGGCCATGAACGCCGCACCCTACGACGAAAAACAATACATGAAAGACCTCGGTGTATCCGAACTCATGGGAGAAAAGGGCTATACCACGGTTGAACGCACCGGCATCCGTCCCACGCTCGACGTGAACGGCATTTGGGGCGGCTACATCGGGGAAGGCGCAAAAACGGTGCTTCCAAGCAAGGCTTTCGCCAAAATCTCCATGCGCCTCGTGCCGGATCAAGACCCGAAGAAAATCGAAAAGATGTTCCAAAAACACTTCGAGGGACTTGCGCCTAAATCCGTGAAAGTCAAAGTGACGGCCCACCACGGCGGCTACCCGGTGGTGGTGCCGACCAATTCAGTGGAATACAAAGCCTCCGAAAAAGCCCTGGAAATGGCCTTTGGCAAAAAGCCTCTGCCCCAGCGCGGCGGTGGCAGTATCCCCATTGTGGCGATGTTCGATCAGGTGTTGAACGCCAAATCGGTGCTCATGGGCTTTGGCCTTGATTCGGACGATATCCACTCGCCGAACGAGCATTATGGCTTGTTCAATTTCTACAAAGGGATTGAGACGATTCCGTATTTTTATAAGTTTTATGCGGAGATGAAGAAGAAGTGAGGGGGTTACCGCAGAGGCGCGGAGACGCAGAGACGCGGAGTCGGAACATACTAACTGTGTCTCCGCGCCCCAGCGGTAAAGAAATCTAAAACCATCAACCTATTTCCATAATGGACACTTCCAGCACAATTACGCCTGTTACACCGCGCAAGAAGATGCCTGCAGAGGTGTTTGTGAAAATATGGGAAAACAGAATTTCGGATACTCTTTTAAAGACGGGGAGAAATGGGTGGTATTTGACACATATTTTGGAATAAGACAAGCAACCTTGTCGAATGTTGAGGTAGAAGGTCATATTACAATTAAAAAAAATGAAGATCCTTTACTACATCTGGTGCTGTCAAACTGTCGTTTACCAAATTTAGAATTAGAAAATGCCAAACTTCGCTCATTAATAATTGAAAACAACTCCGCAACAGGAGAATTTTCAATTTACAATTCATCAATTGGTGATATTAGCATTCGGTCAAATTCAAAAACAAAGATATTTAGGATTTTTACAAACTCTAAGGTAGGACATTTTGAAATTAGTGATCACTCTAAGAGTGACGATATTATAATCTTAGAAAGTTGCACCATCAAAAGTTTTTATATCTATAATAATTCCATAAGTAAAAATATTAGAATTTCAGGCAATTCTAGTATGGGTAATATCCGTATTGAAAACAATTCTACGATTTTGGATTTTTGGATTACTGACTATTCCTCAATTGGGGACTTGACAATAAGCAGCAACTCAACTATTTGGGATTTATATATTTACAACTCAAAAGGAACAATTTTAGATATTAGAGATAAGTGCAAGGTGGCTAAGATAATCATCCAACACTCTGATTTACACCGAATATGGGTATTATCGGACAGTTTTGTTGGTTACTTGAAGTGCCAATTTACACTTCTTAATCCTGTACATCTTATATTAGGAGGAAGTGTTTTGGTTATATAGATTTTGATAATTCTGTTTTCCTGAATTCACAACAATGAGTATCAAATCATGTACATTGAATTACCTTTCTTTGAATAATTTTTGTAATTATGGAACCGTATTTTTAGCGGCTTATTACCTTTAGAAAATGGGAAGATTTTGCACGAAATGAAAATGGACCTATTTTTCGAGGTTTACCAAGATTTGAAACATTCACTCGTCCTACCTGCATTCGCTTTACAGATTCTGACCTTGGTAAAAGCAATTCATCAACGCATTTACGGCAATTTGACCGCTTTGAATTCTCCAACACTAAAATGCTTGATGTATTTGCTGCAGGTAGCCAAATGCCAGGTGAGAACCTTTCTGCCTTCCAGACGATGAGAAAAATTCTTTAAATACCCGCCTCCGGGGCAACAAAAAATTTGGCCGGGGGCGGGCCGGCCCCCCCCCCCCCGGCGGGAGGGGGGGCTCCCCAGCAACACAAAACCCCCCCAAGGCAAACACAAAGGCGAACTTGCGCTGCTTTGGATGAACAAAATTTCCACCAACTATGGCAACCGCCGGACGGGACTAAAGATGATATTGATTTCTATTTTGCTATTCAATTTTTCTTGGCTCTATTGGTCATCCAATGGAAATCCATTTAGTTGGGAAGACTGGAAGGAAGCGTTTCGATTGTATTCCTATGCCCATTTATAACCCTTTGCGAGCCATTCAATATTGAAAGAAAAGAACCTTTTGCAAGGTTTTGGGTTCTTCAGCCGAATTATAGTCTTACCGCCTACCAAACCATCCAAGCCTTCCGAAAATTAGGAAGTCAAGTGGTTAGCAGAACGTATCGGTCAGACGACTTTGAGTCGTCAGACCGAGTGGCTTCGTCTGACGGCTCAAAGCCGTCTGACGAATAAAACCCACGCTATTTACCCCTTATTTCACAACCGCAGCATCTTCAACGCCCAACCCTTTTCCTGTTGCCTAATCCGCAACCAATACACCCCCGCAGGCAGATCCTCCGTCGCTATCGTACAGCGTTCTGTCCCGGATGGGTACTTACTGGTAGCCACTGCTTGCCCCCATACATTCTCCAGCGAAATGGAAAAACCCTCCGATAAGGGCTGCGCAAAATCTATCTGTATCTTCTCTCGGAAAGGATTTGGATAAGCAAGTCCCTGAAAATCACTCAGATCGAAGGTGCTGGAAAATAAAAACTGAATCGTGTCCTGCTGGGTTTGGGCAGGGCAACCCACTGAATCTGAAGTAGTTAGTGAAACCACATACGCACCCAATCCAACATAGTGATGGATCGGGTTCTCCTCCATAGAGGTATTGCCATCCCCAAAATCCCAGAGATAGTTATCAGCGTCGGGTTCGTTTGGAAGGAAAGTCCAGGTGGAAGTGCTGTCCACTTGCGCGGCGGTAAACCCGGCATCGGTGGGTGCTGTCAGGACTACGTTCATGCCTTTTTTGGCGTAACAGCCGTAAGCATCCGTCACCAGCAAATGATACAAGCCATCATTCGGGAAGCTGATCACGGATGTATCCGGGCCGGGCTGCCAGTTGTAGGTGAATTGGTGTCCATTAATTGCCTCCGCGTCAAAAATGCTTCCTGCACACACCAGGGTATCGGTCGGCAGGTAAAACGTTGGGGCGCCCACTTGCTCAACGGCCAAAGTTGCATCAATCCATTCCAGTCGCTGCACCAGATAGGATTTTAGGCTATTAATATTTTCATGGTATATAGTAGTACCAAGGGTATTCCAGAGCCTGAAATTACGTTCCTGGGCTTCGTCTATTTGACCGGTCAGGGAATCAATCAAGCCCATAAATTCCTCGGTTTGCAGGGTGTTTTGTCGCAGCATTGTCCAGCGGCAAGCCAGTTGTTTGCGGTAAGCATCGTCTTGCCACATCCGGGACCACCAGAACGGGAAAGGCCAGTAGGGGTGGGTGATCTCCCAGACCCAACCTTCGGCCGACCCGGGATTCTCGAAAGGCATAGCCCGGTCATAATCCCAGGGCGGGCCACATTTTAGTTTTCCGCCATCGTTGTCTTTTTCTTTAACGAGATAAGTGCTGCGCCCGTAACTATCGTAATTGACGCTAAATTCATTGACAATTAAAAAGTCAATAAAAGCATCTACATCTAAGTATTGCCGATAACCCGTGTCAGGATCGGCAAAGCCCGGCGCTAAAAGTGCGTTTTCCATGGTGTCAACATAAGCGCGTATGTAATCACGCTGCTGCGGCAAAATGTTTTCACTTTTGGGATAAACGTGTTTGAACTCCACAGGTGCTCCACAGGTCGCCGAATTGATAGGAAGATAAGGCGAATTCCAATCGCCCGGCACGTTATTGATGTTCATTTCAATGATATAGCCGCCGGTCAAATCAAGCCCGCTGGTATCACTGGGGGCAAGTTTGGCGATGTCCACCCGATTATCATCTCTCTTTACTTTTTCCGTCAAGACATACATGCCGATATATTCTCCATCCAGCACGATTTCGCAAGGGCGGGTTCTGGGAGCGTATCCGCCCATTCTGCGGGCCATTTCGTAGGTAATCGAGTTTTTGAGCAGCGTGGGATCCAGATATTCTGCCTTAAAAATCCAATCGCTTTCTTTGGGCATGCCGAGAATCGTCGTGTCCATTTGATTTCCCAAACTATCCACGAGCTCAAAATCATAGTTTTTCTTGGGGTAAAAAGGGCCGGTAAACCCTTGCCATTCCGTCATAATCAAGCCTTCATAAGCGTATTCGGTCTGCTCCGTTTCATTCCGGACACCCGGGCCATTGTCTATGATTTGCATCAAAACCGGGACTTTGGGATCATCCCCGATAGGATCATTAATGGTGGTGAATTTGACGATGGGCAGGTTGCTGCTGGGAAAAACAAAGGGTTTTGCTGGGTTATTGCCAAAAGTAATGCTCCAGTCAATCAAAAAACCTGCGTCTGCAAAGGCATAGGTATCGTACAAGATCAGGGTCCAAGTGCCATTAGGGTCCTGCCCTTTGTTCATGTTCCCCAATACTCCCATGGACTGAAACGTACCTGTGAATGGTGGGGAACCTGCAAACAGCGAAGGCCCGGTTCCCTCTAAACAGGTATTGGTAAAATCGTCGCCGCCGCCGCCCACTCCGCCAAAGAGCAGAATAATTTTGCCATTGGGTGCTTGCAACTTCACGTTCATATCCTCGGTGTAGGTATGCGTCATGTTGATACAGATCCGTTCTATGCCAAAGGTGGTATCAATGGCCCCTGGCAAGCTACTGACAGGTATATCAAACGTGACAGTTGTGCCATCATCGGGAATGGGCTGATTAACGGTACTGGAAAAAGTTTGCGCAGAAAGCGACAAACAAGACAAGAGAAAAACACAGGAAAGTAGCAATTTTTGCATCGTAAAGCAATGATTAAGACGAAAATTATTAGGTGCCGCAAGTGTACGGCAACAACTTGCACCCTTATATACCTCCCGGATATTTCGCCAAAAATTATTGCCTTCCCCTGGTTTGCAAAAACCGTCGAACTTCGCCTATCCATTCTATCAAAGTCTGCTCTATGAAAAAATCTCTTTTATACCTGTTATCCGGGTTGCTTGTCCTTGCTTTCACACTCCCTTCCTGTGAGAAAGACCCGGAAATTATCACCAAAACCGTCATTGAAACCGACACTGTTTTCGTGGCGCATCACGACACGATTTTCGTTCAGGTGACCGACACGCTGACACTGACGGATATTGTCCAGGACACCGCCACGACCTTTATCGTGCTGCGCCATGCCGAAACTACAGGCATCGGCACTAACCCAAACCTCAGCGCCAACGGACTGGCCCGCGCAGAAGAACTCCGCCGTATTCTGGCGAACGTGCCCTTGGCCGCTGTTTTTGCCTCCAATTACAATAGAACGAAACAAACCGCCCAGCCTACCGCCGACGATAAATCCTTGACGGTCAATATTTACGATCCATTGAATCAGTCGCCGCTTGTGGACGATTGGCTTAGCACCTACCGGGGTAAAACAGTGCTGGTACTCGGCCATTCAAACACCGTACCGGGCCTGTTGAATTTGTTTTTGGAAAGCAATGTCTATCCGAATTTGCCGGACACGGAGTACGACAACATTTTCATCGCAACAGTTTCAGAAAAAGGGCGGGCGAAGGTGTTGCATTTGAAATATGGTGAATAGTATTTCACACAACGCCACAACGGCGCAACGTAATATTTTACGCAACACCACAACACCGCAACGCCGCAACGTAATATTTCACAACGCCACAACGACACAACGTTTAAACTCTTGCGAATCAAAACGTTGTGTCGTTGTGGCGTTGTGAAATAAATAACGTTGTGTCGTTGTGTGAAATCAACTCTGGCGCCTATTTGCAGTTGAAAAATTCTACAATTCCAACCGCATTGTTCGCAACCGTAACAGGGATACTGACAATGGTCGGCGTCCATCCTCCTTGTGGCACGATCTGAACCGTATAGCTTCCATCGGCCAGGCCTGCGAAAAAGACGTTGCCATTGATGTCGGAAACTCCCGTAGCGACAATGTTATTGGAAGCATTCAATAGATTGAAAGTCCAACCATTGCCAACTTGATCTGCCCCGTTAAAAATACCATCACAGCCTTCTTCAAGGATATTCAGGACGCTGATCGTATTGTTTTCGCAGCAACCTGTTGCGTTGTTGGAAATTGCCAAATCTCCATTGACCGTTGTCAGATTCCCGACCAAAGAAAAGCCCAGAACAACACTCACTCTATTAGCCAAATAACCTCGCAGACTATAACTTCCAGCGGGCAGCGGCAGTGCGGCTTCCGTCCAGGTTTGTGCAGGAGCAGGGAAAACATACAAGGTGTTTACCGTTGTACTAAGCACGTTTCCATTGCTGTTGTCTACCAATTCAAAATAAATTTCATCATCCCCTTTAAAGGAAAAAGTAAAGGCCACGGTCGTGTTTTGCAATACACAAAAAGAGCGCTCGAAAACATAGGGGACTGTGCCGCCCAGGGAATTCATGGGGTTGTTACAGCCAAAACCGTTGGTAGTGCCCAAATCCACCGGCGCAAGTGTGGAGGAGCCTGGTTGATTCACCCAACCCGATGTTCCGGCGTTGGCATAATTCATCACATAAGCACTGCCGTTGATGCTTCCTAAAAGCGTGGAATTACAGGCAAACAGCGGTGGTATATTTATAAGTTTCCAAAACGGATCAACCACCCCGGCACCCGGAGCTAATACGTTGCCATTAGGATCAATGCCAGTTGACAGATTTAAGCTACTGGAAAGTACACAACCCTCAGGATTTGTGGTTGGATCGTAAGCACAGTTTTTATCATTGCAAGCGTAATTGATGCTAAGCAGTGCAATGAGGGCGATGAACAAGCCAAAGCCATTGAAAAATGGATTATTCATGCTTGTTATTGAAATGGAATTTTTCATTTTTTTAGTTTTTGAAAAGTAAGTGAATGGAGGGGAATATTTCACACAACGCCGCAACGCCACAACGTTGAATCTGTTGACAACCAAAACGTTGTGTCGTCGTGTCGTTGTGTGAACTATTACTCTCCAAGGATTTATGAAATTGAGATTTACCTTCTTGGTGGGCAGATAACTTTCATTTCTGTCCTTCTATTCAATTGATGTTTTGATTCCGAACAAGTAACGCCATCAGCGCATTCATTCAACAATTTGGTTTCTCCATAACCTCTGCCTGCCAGGCGATCATTGCTTATTCCTTGTGATACCAGATAGTCAACGGCTGCATCGGCTCGCTTCTGCGACAATGTTTCGTTGTATTTATCGGAACCTCTTGAATCGGTATGCGATCTGACTTCAATGTTTACACCGGGGTTATCGGTCATGAATTGCACCAGGCGATTCAGTTCTATTTTGGCTTCTGGACGCAGGAAGGATTCGTCCAGGTCATAATGGATGTTCTTCAGCGGAATGGCGTTTTCACAATCCGTTTCTTCCATGCATATTTCCAGTTTGATAAACAGCGTTGTATTCCTGTCAAAATCGCTGGTAAGAATCTTTTCCATTTGAGAGAAATAATTCTCTTTCTTCCCATATATCAGGTAGTTGGATTGTTGCTTTACATGGAAAATAAATTCTCCCTTAGCATCGGTCATGGTATTTTTTATGTCTGCCTGATCTGTATTTTTGAGGATAACCGACACGTCTTGCAACGGGGTCGCAGAATTGCAAACAACCGTTTTCCCTTTCAGGATAAAATTGGTATCTGAATAAAGAATTTCCTTTTGCAAGGTGGTGCTTGGCTGGAATTCGCTTTTCATCGCGGTTGACCCATCAAGATTTACGTCATACAGAATTCCTGCAATGGAATAATTGTCTGGAATAATATTGTTGAAAGTCACGACGCCAAAGTTGTTGGTGGTACCTGTTTGTACAACTTCTCCATTGGCGTTTTTCAAAGCCACATCTGTATTGGGCAACAATTGCTTGCTAAATTTATCCCTGGCCGTGACTGCAAGCGAGAATACATCGCAGGCATTGCATGCTTTTTCCCGTTTGGCGGGGACCAGTCTTACAGTTACCCCGGCAAAAGCGCCAATAGAAGAAATGTCACAATTGCAGGCTTCCGTTCTTGTTTCCTGGATTTTGGGGTCTATTGTGTTGTTGTCTTCCCGGTTGTCAAACGGTATATAGCTTGCAGAAAGACCATAACCGGCATCGGTCAATTCAGTTGCTTTGAAGTGCCGCATGTAGTAGGCGCCTGCATGGATCCCAAAAACCTTGTTAAAGAAGTAATTGAATTGCACTTGGGCCTTGGCGGATAAGACCGTTTTCAGGTCGTAACCAGCGTGAAAGTTTAACAAATGCGTCGGTGGTTGAATTCCCAGCAGTTCGGTTCTGCCGCCTTTGATGGACGCGAGGCCGCCTCTGAGCATGAGCTCCGCAGTAAATTTGTTGCTGGGTTCGTATCGGAAGCTCGGTCCCAGGCCATAGAATATCCGGGTAATGCGCGCCTCCGTCAGATTAAAATTGCTGATAGAGCCAATCGGAGTTCCCAAAACCGTCAAAGTGCCAGTAGGGTAGGTGTTTTTAGGTTTGTTTTTTAGATAGTCGAAGTCGGCGCCGATGCCAAACCACCTCCAGTAATAGTCCAGGGACGTACCCAGTTCGAGTCCGCCTTTGTAGTCAATAAAAGGCGTGTTGTTGTGGTAAGTCGGGAAATCATAGCCTCCACGGAAGGAAAGTTGAAAACCGGGTTTGTAGCACGGTTTAGTTGTCTTGTCTTGTGCTGTCAAGTTCTGAGCTATAAGCGTCAAAAAGAGGAGCGAAAAAATTACTTTTAATGTGTTCATAATGGTGTGATTTTTATGTTGTGTTCACCATTATCGCCAACGCGTGGATTACCTTACCCTGAGGGTTAAAAAATTTTCGCCTAACTAGTGGTGAACCAATCTAAAATATAGGCGCTTATGAATTACGAGATCAATCTCCGCCCTGCCACCATAACAGATTTGCCTATGCTCCAACATTGGGACGAGCAGCCCCATGTCATTGATTCTGACCCAAATGACGACTGGAATTGGGAAACGGAATTACTATACGAGCCCGACTGGCGGGAGCAATTGATCGCCGAATTGAACGGGCGGCCAATTGGATTTGTACAAATTATTGACCCAGCGCGAGAGGAAACGCATTATTGGGGTGATGTGCCCGACAATCTCCGGGCCATTGATATCTGGATTGGGGAGGCGTCAGACACCGGAAAGGGTTATGGCACAGAAATTATGCGGCTGGCACTTGAACGCTGTTTTGCCGACCCGGCGGTCACAGCGGTAATGATTGACCCCTTGGCTTCTAATACTGCGGCGCATCGTTTTTACGAGCGACTGGGGTTCGAGTTTGTGGAAAGACGGCGCTTTGGGGAAGACGATACGTTTGTGTATCGGTTGAGGGCTACTTGAAAATCTCTGCCAAATCCAGTTCGATATTCAATTTTTTGTCCTGCAAAAGGTCTGTGCCCGAATAAATTTCATACTCATTCGGTGCGTAGAAAACGTAAATAGTTCTCAAGGCAGGAAGCGCAAGCCAGTAGGATTTGACGCCTGCGGCAAAATATTCGCAGCATTTTATCATCAATTCTGCAAGGTCTTGCCTGGCTGACAGGATTTCGATGACGCCAAGGGGAACTTCTCGCATGCGAATCTCATTTTCATCTGGCACAAAAGCCATTGGAGGGTAAATCGCCAAATCTGGCACCCGCTCCCGAATGAACAAATCCAAGTTGACTTCAGGTAAGACCCTGAATTTTGAACTGTATTTCAGAAATAATTGGATGAGAAAATTCCCTTGGACAAAGGCGTGGTTTTTATCTGGCATTGGTTTTCCGCGTTCGATTTCGTATTCAGAAAGACCAAGTGAGGTTGTCATGCTGTTCAAATTTTATTCAAAAGTAAACATTCTTTTTAAAAATACAACTTCTCCAAGGTACTATTTGCATCTTCTCAATCTGTCCTTTGCCTCGTGAAAAATTCGCCCGCCTCACCCAAAACCCACCCATTTCTCCGCTTCTGGCGCGGCGGACTGTTTCGGCCAGAAATCAAAGGCACGTTCCGCCTGGCGCTCCCTCTGATGCTGGGTGAACTCAGCAGCGTCCTAATGGGTCTTACAGGTACCGTCATGATCGGTCAACTCGGCGAAACTGCCCTGGCGGCTTACGCTGTTGCCAGCGTACTCTTTGTAATGTCCATGCTACTGATTTGGGGCGCAGTGCGCATGATCCCAACCCCGGTGGCGGAAGCGCACGAATTGAGGGATGGTGTACGGGTGCGAACGCTGCTACATGCGGGGCTATGGTTGATTGTGATTTTTGTATTGGTCGCAAGCCCGCTGTTGTGGCTGGGCATCCAGAATTTTCATGCTTTGAAACAAGACCCGGAGGTGACGATTTTGGCCGTGGAATACCTGAAAATAATGATCTACAGTCTGCCCGCGCTTATCCTGTTTGCAGTATTGGTCAATTTCGCGGATGCCTTCGCGTACGTCCGACTGACGATGGTGTTGTCTATCGGTGGTTTGATACTGGATGTTTTTCTCAATTGGGTGTTCATTTTTGGAAAATTTGGCTTGCCCAAAATGGGCATCAACGCCATCGCAATGAACACCGGGATTGCCCACCTGCTGATGTCGCTTGTGCTGATGGTTGTAATTTGGGGGAGAAAAGATTTGCAGTATTTCCGAACATGCAAAACGAGTTTGGAGGCAGTTTGGACACAAACTCAATCGTTTATTCGCTACGGCATTCCTTCGGCTTTGCAAATCATGGTGGAATATGCCGCGTTCGGCGCTGGCGCCATTCTTATAGGCCAAATCAGCAAAACCGAACAAGCTGCGCACCAAATTACCATCAATCTGGTGTCTGTTACGTACGTTACTGTCATGGGCATTTCCACAGCGGGCATGATCCGTGTGGGACAAGCGCTGGCCTACAAAAGTCGGGTACGGATATGGATGGCGGGCGTCTCAGCCATTGGGGTTGCTTTGTTGATGATGGTGCTTCCCACAGCAGCGTTTTTGCTTTTTCCCGGCAGCATTGTAGCACTGTATATTGAAGACCAGGCTGTGATATCCGTCGCCACAACGCTTGTGTTTTTTGCCGGACTTTTTCAAATTGCCGACGCCGCACAGGCAACCAGCATGGCCATGCTGCGTTCGCTCAATGATGTGGTGTGGCCTTCCGTTATTTCATTCGTCGCATTTTGGGTCATTGGATTGCCATTTGGTTATTGGCTCGCAGTGGATCTGGGATGGAACGCGAAAGGGATTTGGATGGGCTATTTAATCGCGCTGATTATTCAGGCGGTGTGGTTTTTGAGGCGGTTTTTTAGGTTGGTTTCGAGGGTTTAAAATGACCGACTAAAAATTTCAATTGCCACCCCAAGTACTCAAGCTTGTCATTCTGTCGGAACCCGTCCGCATCAAATGCGCTTTGCCCGAGTACATGCACACCCGATCACTCAAAAGGGCAAATACCCGTGGTACGCGCATTTGATGCGGACGGGTCTCTCAAGATGACAAGGCTTGGGATTGTGCCTCCGCTGTGCTAGCTGTTGTAAGCTACCCCGCCTAAAATCACTTTATCACTTTATCGCTTTATCACTTCATCTTTGCCCCATGCAACCCGAAATAAGAACAGTAATTGTTACCCGATACGTAACCCCATTGCGGGAAGGCGGTTCGCTTCCGGCCATTGTGGAAGCGGACGACGGCTTCTTATACGTCCTGAAATTTCGGGGTGCAGGTCAGGGCATCAAAGCACTGATAGCCGAATTGATCGGCGGCGAATTGGCCCGGCTTGCCGGACTGAAACTTCCCGAAATTGTGTTTGCAGAGCTGAACGAAGCATACGGCCGCGCGGAAGGCGATGAAGAAATCCAGGACCTGCTCAAATTCAGTACCGGATTGAATCTGGGGATGCATTACTTATCCGGCGCGGTCACATACGATCCGGCCGTTGTCAGACTGGACGCACTGCTGGCTTCCAGAATCGTATGGCTGGATGCGTTTTTGATGAACGTAGATCGTACAGCGCGCAATACCAATATGTTGCTTTGGCAAAAAGAACTTTGGCTGATTGACCATGGCGCCGCCTTGTATTTTCATCACAACTGGGAAAACTGGAAGGAGCAAAGCGCCAAGCCCTTTACCCAAATCAAAGACCATGTGCTATTGCGACAGGCTTCGGCCATTGAGGAAGTAGATCAATCTATGAAGCAACTGCTGAATAAGCAGGTGATAGACAGTATCGTCGCTTTGATCCCGGAGGAGTGGATAACTGCCACCTTTCCTGAAAGTGCCGAAACCGTCAGAAGCACCTACTCGCAATTCCTGCAGATACGACTTGAATCCAGCGAAATATTTGTAAAACAGGCCCTGTATGCAAGATCTTCGATTGTTTGAATACGCCGTGATACGCATTGTGCCCCGGCCAGAGCGCGAAGAATTCGTCAATGCCGGTGTCATCTTGTATTGTCCTGAAAAGAAATTTCTGGGTATGCGGGCGCATGTTCCGGAGGCAAAACTACAGGCGCTCGATGCGAATCTAAGCCTGGAAGAAATCAAGATGCACCTGCAAGCTTTTGAAGAAATCTGCTGCGGGAAAACCCCTGATTCCCCGATCGCGAAACTGGACAATGCCTCCCGTTTTCGCTGGCTCACCGCTACCCGCAGCACGATCCTTCAAACGTCTAAAGTACATCCGGGGCTTTGTGAGGATCCGGAGGTAACGCTGGATAAGTTGGTAAGGGAATTGGTGGATTAGGTGTAAAAAAAAGTGACCTGCCCATTTCCTTGAATTATGTACAGAAAGATTATAAGGGAATTAAGAACCATTCAGACACATGTCTGGTAGTCTGCTTAATAACATTTCACAATCAACCTATAGTCAATATGATAAAAAGTCCTTTTATACTAGTCCTTATTGCAGGTTTGGCTTTTAGTGCTTGCGGAAATAGCGCTAAAAGCGAACAAAACGCAACGTCCAATTTGCCTGGCATCACAGAGAATGAAAACAAAGGAATGAAGGAAATTATGGCATTATATGGTGGACAATACAAGTGTGCGAAGGGAACAAATGTTTCAATAAACAGTGGAAAAAGAAATTATTTTAAAATCGAAATCAGAGGAAGCGAAGTAATTGAAAAATATGCTAATGTCTTTGAATTGCCCGCTTCCAATGCCGCTTATTTAATTTATCGCAACCTGGGGGATGAAAAAAGAACTATGATATAATTACAATAGTACTTGTTTTTAAAGACGGTAGCGAAACTATTTATGACTTTCCCACAGATGAATTAGAGGTGGTGGTTAACAAAATGCCTCTGGTCAATAAATTCCTAGACCTGCTCAATACTAAAAACTTTGAAGGCGTCAACTCCATGCTGACTGCGGATACTGCATTAATACACTATGATAGAAATAAATTTATTACAAGATTAAGGGATGCTGAACCTAAGTTGGGACCCATTAAAGAATTCATACCTTATGGCTTTCGCTTCACCAAACTCAGTGATGGACGAGAAGTGCTACATATTTCTGGAATGTTATTGCGTGAAATACAAAACATTGAGTTTAGTGCGGATATTGACCTTTCATCTAGGAAAGAGGAAATCATTATAATGAATTATAAATTGTGAGTTCACGGGTCACACCCCCAGAATCTTCAATCTATCTTCCCAAAGTCCCGATCTAATTTTTTTAATTCTTTGTCATAGCGCTGCAGATTCTCCTTTAGATATTCCACAACCCCTTCTTTTCCGGTTTGTTTATAAGGCACTTCACCTTCCAGGCCGTAATAAGTCCATTTGAGAATTCCGTTTGGGACGGCGCGAATGGTAGCTATGCGGGTATCCATAAAACGACTGCGTTTTTCCTCCGCCATTAAATCGGTAATGCTCGTGGCGATAATTTCTTTATACGAATCCAGGGTCGTGCTACCTTTTCGTACATCGTAATAACTAAAATCAATAAACTCAATTTCATTGACACCGTGTTGGAACATCAATTCCCAATATCGAGGATCCAACGAATATATGGTCGGTTTTTCCCCCTTGTTGATCAGCCTTTTTAACGCGATTTCTTTCAACTCCCTCAATAATTCATACTCGCGGATTTGGTAACGCTGCAAAGTCCCCCAATCTAAAAATATCCGCTCTGGATATTCTTGCAGAATAGGAAGCATAATATTGCTGTAATGATTTTCGCTGGATATTTTTTCATTGCGAACATATATCTCTTCCGAGCCTTGTCGGACCGTAGTGTACCAGTCGCACAGAATGGTCAGTTTTTTATTGGGCAGACTATTTAAGATGCTGCCATCAAGCAAAGCACTTGCAAACGCACGGTTTTGGATTTTTTTGTGGGACAAATATTTTTTCAAAAGCGAATTGCGGAGCTCGAGATTATTATTGACACTCAATGCATTGGATAAAATGCATTCCGGTTCTTCAAAAAGCGCTCCCACCTGGCAAAAGAAATCAAACGCCTGCTCATAGGTTTCAAATTTGACTTCACCCTCCCAATAAAAACGCGCCTGCATTTGGCTTACTTCCTCCTCAGACATCCCAAGAATATTGGTAGGTATTTGTGCAAAAACATTGGTTTCTATTTTTTCTTTATAGCGCCGGTTGGGTTTTATTATTTCGGTAAAATAATTATCAACAATAAATTTTTTCTTCCAAAAATCACTGTTGAAATAGCATTTACGACGAATCCCTTCCAATATATAATAGACGTATTCGGCATTATTGGGGTCTAGAATATGGAACCTAAAGGCTTTTTCAATGCATTCATCATAATCCAGATTAAACAAATGACAACGCAAAATTTCGGATTTGGCGCCTTCACGGAATGACATGAATTTTTGCTGGCTTACTAAAAAATCCACGCCGCCATCATCGCCTTTTTTTTGAATAATTGAATCCATTTGGGCCATTCTCCGTTCAGGAACAGGGTGCGTTGTTTCCGTGAGTTCCCAGGTATCTTCCATACCCAACAATTGTTTTTTGGCAAGCCGTAGCATAGCTTTCATATCTCCACGAACACCTTTTGCCCCATACGGTGAGCGTTTCATCCAAACCATCCCCAACGAATCGGCCTGGAATTCATTATGGACGGAGAACTTACTGCGATTATTTTTGAAGAATACCCTTTCAAAATCTTTGTTTTCTTCTTTAATGAACCTTTTTAAGGAATGACGTAAGTAATAATGTGCCAATTCGTGCGTAAAAACAGAGGCCAACGACGCTTCAGAAGGCAACTCAACCAATAAGCCAACATTTACGTACATAATTCCGAAGGGTGTCATGGCTGCATTAAAATGGCCGTCTTTCACCAAATAAGCATGGATAACGCTGTCTTTCTCCAATTCAGGCGGCATTACTTTTTGTAAAACCTCATTGAGGTAGGCTTCCAGTTCTGGCCAATCGGCATAAATTTCACCCCTGGAGAACGTGCTGATTAAACCAATGGCCGCATTATCTGCAAACCGGTAGCAGGTCCGCTCATTCAACCCGGTTTTAAGTTCGGCGGGTATGCCTTTATAAATATGCTCTCTCAAGCGAAAGGTGTTGAGTTGAAATCTTTCTGGCAATGTGTCCGTTATTTTTCGGCCAAATTTGAATGAAGTCTGGGCAACACCCCAAATGGGCAGGAGTGTAAGTAGTAAAAAGATAAAACGATTCATAAAAAATAGGGTTGTTTGTCGTCGAGTTTTGTGAAAGCACCAGACACACTCTAATCCTTACGCTTCCAGATCACCCCGTTTTTAGTGTTGAACATCTCCAGTTTTTTTTGCGCATAAAGTCCCCGCAAGCTGGATTCCGCTTGCTCCCCGGACACGCCAGCCAACACGGCAAACTCCTTGGTAGTAAGGGTCGGATATTGCGCAAAAAGTGCATGGGGCGTGGTATCGTAGGCGTTTTTCTTTGCTTCCTGAAACAAAGCCAGCAAGGTCTGCTCAAACTGCTCGTAAGGTCTAACCCCTTTTAACACAAGCCTTTGTTGATCCGCATCGCTGAAAATCATGGTCGGAAAACTTCGCACATTCAGGCTTCGCGCCAGGGCCATGTCTTCTTGAAACAGCTCCTTTGCTTTGCCCTCATAATCCGCTTTCATTTTCCGGGTGTCGAGGCCCACTTGCTTAGCTGCAGTTTCCAAATGCTCCCATTTCGTGATGTTTTTCTTTTCCAAAAAAACCATTTCCCGGATCCTGCGCAGGAACAGGATGGCCTTTTTTTCGTCCTGTATTTGAGCCGCTTTGAAAGCGATGGAAGGCGGATAGGAGGAAGGCAATGGATCCTCCAGCCATACATCGCCATCAATGGGCATCTCGTAATGCAGGCTCACCTCGTCCCAGTGGTGCGCCACATCGGAGGGTTTGCTGATGCTGCCGCTGTTGTATACCTCCCAGGAAGGCAGCAGCCCGCCCATGCGGTATTCAATGTCAAATTGCGTACCGTATTCCAGTTTCAGCCGACGAAGCTGTGGTTCAATGCCCCAACAAGAGGAGCAGATTGGGTCAGTGAAGTAGAGGATGTGAACGGGTTTGGGGCCGATAATCAGCGGCTGCGTGGCGGTGTTTTTCGAATCTCCGGGTATTGCGCAAAGTCCGGTTTCAACGTCGCAAAGCAGGGGATTGGATGATTTCATAGTAGATTTATTGTTTTGACCCATGCCATTGGAACTGACCAGCACAAACAGGAGTATTGACAGGAATTTCATGAAAGTAAAAGAACCTTGGTGGAGGAATGAAAAGTATCGGAATAAACGCAAATAATCAAGGTTGTTGGAAAATTTAGTAGTTTGTAAAGGTTTGTCAGAAACTTGAGGGCCAAGGTATTGCGGGATATGTTTTCGCAGCGTGGGTTTTCTTTTTTTACATTTTTATCCAAGGTAAAAGCCCAGCGCCGCGCTTGTGTCTTCCCGACCTTTGGAAGACACAAGCGCGGCGCTGGGCTTAATATTTTGTTGAATAAACTTTACTCAAATTTTGACAAAAGGCAGCACTTGTTTCTGCCCATTGGCTTGAACGTGTAAAGCGTATTGTCCATTGGGGAAGCTCCCGATTTTTTGACTGAGCAATGAATTAATTTGCTCAAGCGTCCCAGTTGTTTTGAGCATTATCTGCCCCAACACATTGATAATCAAAACATCCAGATCTTCCAATGCTTCTTGCTTGCCCGTAATGGAAAGTTGAGCCAATGCTGGGTTAGGAAAAAGTTTAAACACCGCTTGCTCCTCAATATCCTCTGTACCAACACTTGGTGCAACCTCAAATGCCCAAATGTCCTGCGAACCCTTGCTGCAAGTGACATCACCTGCAATCCCTTCTGAGGAGCCAATAGCAAAAACGCCCCCCGAGGGCATCGGGGCAGCATAGAAAAGTTGAGTCCCGTTTGCCGTTCCGAAGGTGGCTGCCCAGCGGATGTTCAGGTTTGCTTCCAAAAGCACCAGCCAGCCATTACCCGCAGCGCTGCCCGGGTCGGCGGCAACATCTCCATCCGTTGAATTAGTGCTGCCCGCCACCAACAAGTCGCCATTGGCCGCGAGTTCCAGCCCTCCCGGCTCCTCTGCCGAGGTACCACCAAGACAGCGTTGGCCAAGAAAATTCCCGTTGACATCGGTGCGGAACACCCAAATGTCGCGAAAGCCCTGAAAACCACTCACTTGGTCGGTCGTGGATTGTGTACTGGCGAGTACGACATACTCTCCATTTGGTTTTTGGCGCACTGTAATGCCACGGTCAATGCTGTTCCCACCAAAAGTTTTTGCCCAGAGGATATTCCCGTTCAGGTCAATCTTCATCAGCACGACATCGCGCGAGCCATGTGTTGCAGGGAAATGTCCGTCCGTGGACTCCGTCTCTCCTACTACAATAAAATTTCCGTCAATGGTTTTCCAAAGGTCCAAGCAGCGATCCACGCCAGTTCCTCCAAACGTTTTTTCCAAACCACGTTGCCATTTTCATCTAAACGCGCCAAAAACATATCCGATTGGCCGCCCAAAAGGTGGTAATGTCGCCATCGTTTGAGGCTGTTTCACCTCCTGCCAAATAGCCGCCCGTGCTGAGCGGCCAAATTGCTTCGAACAAATCGCACTGAGTGCCGCCCAAAAGTTTTGCCCAGACCAGGTTGCCGTTAGGCGCGACTTTGGCAACAAAAGCATCGCAGGCCCCTTTATTTTGACCTGCAAAATCCCCGTCGTTTGAGTTTGCCTGTCCTGCCGCCACAATGCCTCCTTCCGGTGATGCGGCACCTGCGATGGCAAAATCAAAGTCGCTTCCACCGATGCAGCGCTGGAATTCGAGCGTGCCACTGGCATTGGTCTTCACCACCCAAGCGTCCGCGCTATTGTTGTGTAGTCCGTTCACGTCGCCGTTGTTGGAACTGGTCACTCCGCCAAATATGCGCGAGCCATTTGGCAGGAATTCGGCCCAGGAACCAAATTCGATTTGACTCCCGCCATAGCAGAATTGGCTGGAAATATTTGGCTGAGCGCTGATTTGGAGGGCCGTGAACAAGGGCAGCAGGAACAGGAAAGGTTTGTTTTTCATAATCTTTCAAAAAATGTGGGTTGATAAAAAATGAGTTGGCTGATATCAATCCATTTGTTCCACTTCCCATGAATACCTAATGCCCATCAGGCGATTATTTTAAAAAAAAAGCCGGCCGCGCGACATTGCGCGCGCCGACTTATGTTGAAGGCAAAAAAATTAATAGTATACCTATTGCTTGTAAAAAGTGTTTCGGCCAATTAAACCGCCCGTTTCATTGCGTATTTCAATAAAATGCACTCCCGTGGCCAGGCTTTGTATATCAAGCACCAGGCTTCCCTGGGCGCCGGTTTGAACGATTTGGTGGTGTGAGACACGCCCTAAAGCGTCGTAGATGGAATACTGTACAATTCCGGCAGCCGACAATTCCATGAAAAGCAGGTCTGTAACCGGATTGGGATACAATTTTTCTATTTGCTGGTGTGATAAAGGTTCCTGCACTGCCACCACCTTTTCACCTGTCCGATGTATCACCTCGCTATATAAACCTGCATATAAATAATTGTCGGGTGAGAAATACAAACAGTTTATGATTGAAGGGAAAGCACTGGTAGCAAAATAGATTTCCCAGGTAATGCCATCGTCCAAACTGCGATAATAATTTCCGTTAAGCCGTAGCAAAACCATACCCGGGCCGCTGATTAGTTTTGCAGGGATTGACCATTCAGGCAAGGGCCCGGCCTCCTGAAAACTTTGTCCTTCATCATCTGAATAATACAAGGTTTGACTAAAGAAGGTAATATCCGTAGTCAGCACCAGCATTCGTCCGGTGCCGGTTACCGCAAACGCTTCAATATACGATCCGCCCGGTAACAATACATAATCCATGAAATTAATACTTGGGATAAATTTGTGGATAAAATATTGCCCTGAACGATAGAAATTGCCGTTTGGATGGAATTGATCGCCGAAATAGAGATAATGAATAAAATCATTAGAAACCTCCATTTGTGTCCAGGATTCGCCGTTATCCATGGAATAACCTGCTCCTTGCTGATTATGGAACAAATAAACACTTCCATCTAATCCCACACTCATTTTGTGGTAGGGGCTTACCGGGAATATCTCGAAATCAAGCGTATCCCAACTTGTGCCATTGTTCTGGGAGCGATATACCACCTGATTCCCAGGCACAAAAAGCGTTCCGCCAGGCGATTTGCAAATGGAGACAGGGATAAATGGACCGCTGGCCGTTGGAATAGTCAGGGTTTGCCAGCTAATGCCTTCGTTCTTTGATACTTCAACATTGTATTTTCTACAAGCCTCTGCATATAAGGCGCCATCCGATGTTTTAACAATATCAGTTATATCCGGATACTGGAATTTTGAGGTAATGTCAGTCCAAACGGCCCCATGATCCAGACTTCGATAAAAACCTTGTGCGCCACATCCTGTAACATGATAATAGACTTTTTGGCCATTGGCCGTTATGGCTATGGTACCGCTTTGGTAAAGGTCGTTGGGTGTGAGCGGTGGCAGGGGAGTCCAGTCAGCGCCTTCATTGGTAGAAATCAGGACGGCTACGCCGTTCACAGCCCAGGTTTCACCAGTTTGGGTAAAAAGCAGGTCTGATAAGTATTCGCCCGGAAAGTTCGGGGGGAAACTTACAGCGCTCCAACTGATGCCACCATCCGTTGATTTTTTAATGTAACCCATGTAGTCGTTTGTTTTCATATAGGCTGTACCAGAATATGGATTGTATTTCACCCATTCGATGTAGAAATTGTTGGCCGTAAAAGATATGAGTTGTTTTTGCCCGGCAGTAGTAAAATGATAAACCAGATTGTTGGGCGCTTCCTCTATTACCATCAGATTATGCGCATCGTTGTACATGGCTAATTTGGTGCTATTGGCCACATCCGAAAATACCGTTGTAAAGTCATTGCCATCATTCGTCGAGTAGGCCAGCTGCCCATCCGCCAATGTTCTCCAGAGCCGGTTCTGGCTGTCAAACCAAATCTGTTTGCTTTCGTCAAATCCAGGCAAATGCTCCCAGTCTTTGGTGTTTTGCCGAAATCTGTTTACACGGTCATTCAGCAATACATATGTTTGATCATTGGGCACTTGCAGTACCTTAAAACCGAATGGGAAAGTATTGAGCGTCAGGTCGTGGGCTTCCCAGGTATCGCCGTTATCAAAGGAGATATCAAACTGATGGACGTTATTGCGGTTCAGGAAAATAATGCCGTTTGCCGAAACGCTGGGCGTCTGAGATTTGAGCCCAATGGGTCCGTTTAAGGCGGTCCAGCTCAACTGGGCTGGAACATATTGTGCCAATAAAAGCAGGAATAGCAAGGAGATGCTGCGACAAATTTGCATAAGAAGTAGATTTTGTGTTGAGAAGTTTGGCCTTTCAGGGTTAAGCGCTATTAGGGGGTAAATAGTTTTTGTGAACGCTCAAAGTCATTTTTTAATCTCCCGAACATACGCCAACGCCTCCTCCGCCATAGATTTCCAATGCTCAGCGTAATCGAATGGCACCAGAATCCAGCCGTTCATCGGGCGGCCATCCATTGGGGTAAAAACCTGCGCGCCGTCGAGACTGAGCGCGTCGGCTGCGGCATCGCCCGTGAGTTTGAACACCATACATTCTTTCCAATACATGGCGAGGGCCTTGCCGTTGGGTGCTTTGAGGCACTTTGCGCCAAACATTTTGCTCTCAACGGCATCGGGAAGTCCTGTGGCAATTTGGTGGTAAAGTGTTTCGGGTGCTGACATAACTGATCAATTTTTTCTCAAAAGTAGGAATTTGCTCAAAAGTGATTCCCAAAAAGCACATTACATGCACCAACACCGACCGCGGCGTTGGGCTTTGTTTGGTTGCTGGGAGCTGGAGGACCTGCGGAGGCTGAAAACACACAAGCGCGGCGGGGGAACACCATGCGAGGCTAAAAATGTAGGCTGTTATGAAAAGGGTAGGCAGCGGCGAATAACCATGACTGTATCTTTTATGCATCGGCACCTGACGGTGTGCCCAAAAACATCTTCTTTCCCAGAAAGATTTGATCTCCTTCTTTTTCAGACCGGATGAGGTTTTCGGATAGGCTCTTAATGCTTGTCCAGGAGACCGCACTTTGGCAATCACTTATTTTACTTAAACAATCTCTTATGTCCCTCCTTTTTTACACTCGGAAAATACTCCCCTTCATCGTATTGATGCTTTTTTCCCTGCATGTTTCAAGTCAATACTGCATCCCGACCAACCGCATTCCCCAGGTAGAACCCGTCATTACCAGTGTAACCCTGAAAGATATTGTCAATTCAAATACGCTGTCGCCGCAAACAGACTACAGCTACTCGGATTTTACCAGCCTGTCGACGCCACTGACCGCCGGTACCACCTATACCCTGAGCGTGACGGGGGAAGCTTATTTCCCGCATAATCTATCCGCATGGATTGATTATAACCGCGACTTTGAGTTCAGCGCCGCTGAATTATTGACCACCCGTGTATTGGGCGGTAATCAACCGCTGACTATTTCCATCACCTTCACCGTGCCTGCCGATGCACTCGATGGAAGCACCCGGCTAAGAATAAGGGCCGTAATAGAACCTTATGGACCCTGGAATTTATCCAACGACCCCTGCCTGCCTTTTACTCAAGACGGGGAAACGGAAGATTACCGCGTCGACATCAGCGGAGGACTGCAACGCGACCTGCATCTAGGGCCCTTGGTTAGCCTGTCGTCCGGCCTCGGCCTGGGCATTGAGAACCCGGCCATGACCATCCGCAACCACGGAAGCACGACTGCCAATGGGATCGTTGTAAATTATGCGGTAGATAATGGACCCGTGATTACCGAAACCATTCCCGGCGTCCTTGCGCCCGGCGAATTAATCACTTATACGTTCAACACACCGTACGACTTCAGTCAGCCGGGTTGTTATACGGTCACCACCTGGCTCGACTGGGGAGACGATCAAATAGCGAGCAACAATGCCCGGGAAAAAACAGTGTGCAAACTCAGCGCCCTCACGGGCACGGACGTATGGTACCTGCATTCCAACAAAAACGGCGGCGCGGAGCCGCTGGGCATTCCGCCGTTCTCCTCTACCACCAATGAGGTTACGATGAATACCGTTTTCGGAGCAGGCGGGTGGCAACAGGAATATTTTGAAACGGCAAACGCCGATTCGATCTTTTCAAGGAACACCTGTCTCGTCTTTCTCGACGGCAGTTACGACCATATCGATCCCTTGCAGCAATTTATCACCGACCATCTCGGGCGCATCGAAAACTGGGTCGCATCCGGCGGCAAGCTGTTCATCAATTCCTCCAAAGAATGGGGCGCCTCCATTGATGTCAACCTTGGCTTCGGCGACACTAAACTGATGGTGGACGAAACTTCGCACATGGGCATTCATGGTCCTTCCCACCCGGTGTTCCTGGGGCCACATACCCCCGTTGGCCGCGAATGGAACGGCTTTTATGCCGCGAATGCCGTTGTTGTCGGCAACAGTTTAAAAACCATCGTCCATGAGAAGGACGATGAGTCCTTCCCCGGCGCTCCCGTACTGCATCTTCCCACCCTCGCCGAGAAAAACTGGGGCGCAGGCATCGTGCTGTTCGGCACCATCGGCGCCAGTCAATTCCTGACGCCCTTGACAGAATCCATGAACCTGCGGGCCAACATCCTGGCTTACCTGCACGATTGCAGCGTTGTTTCCAGCCAATCCGATCTTCCTGCGCCGGAAAGCGTCCTTTCCATCTTCCCAAACCCCGCTACGGGTAGCGTTACTGTTTCGCTCCAGGGAATGTCGATGTCAGAGGGAATGATCACTGTTTATGACGCGATGGGCAGACCGGTGGAAGTGGAGAAGGCGAACATCTTTTTCAACGAAGGTTTTACCATTGATTTGAGTGGTCTGCCCAAAGGGATGTATTATTTGCGGGTAAGCGGTGGTAAGGTTGCGGGGGCAGGGACTGTTCTGTTGATTGACTAAAGGAGTGATAAAGAAATCACCATAAAGCCTTCAAATTTTAAGCCCAATATCCAGCCCTCACATACTTTTTGACGGGCACCGACAGTTAATAGCCGGTTTTCATCCGAAAGTTTTTCACTTATACCCGGCGGAAAGTGGTTTGCGAAACCATTGGTCGCTTCGCTTTTCACCGGGTGACTTCGAGTCACCCGGTGAATGAACCCGAAAGCCCGTTCGCCACTTTCCGCCGGGTATCACTCGTTTCCTGCTGCCTATACGTCCCTTCCTCGACTTCATTCAACTGCTAATTTTTGTATGAACCGATTCTGGTTGTGTGCGTGGCTGTGCGGGGTGGTACTCACTCCTTTAGCGGCCCAGGAAAACGAAGATTTTCCTCCTATTTGTACCGAGATTTTCCTCGATTCTTTTGAAAACGAAGACCCCTCCTTGCCACCCGGCTTGACCGCCAAAGCGGTAGGTTTCAAACCGGAGATCGGCAAATACTGGCCCAATGGCAAAGTGCTGAAAGTGCGCTTTCTCGGTGGCACAGAAGCCGAGCGGGCCAAGGTGCGCAAATATGCCGTGGAATGGTCGGAAGTGGCAAACCTTCGATTTTTGTTTGTTGAAAAAGGCGTTTCCGACCTGCGCATAAGCTTCACCGCCGGACTGGGTACCTGGTCGCTGGTCGGGACTGATGCCAGTCGGATGCCGCAAAACAAGCCCACTATGAATTTTGGCTTGTTCAACCCCCGCACGACCGAATCCGCTTACAGGGCCGCTATTCTGCATGAGTTTGGCCATGTATTAGGCCTGTTGCACGAACACCAGCATCCCAAGGGCGGCATTCCCTGGGACAAACCCAAACTCTACGACTATTATCAACGCACGCAAGGCTGGGAGTCTGATCGGGTAGACGAGCAGGTATTGTCGCGCCTCAACAGTACCAGAACGCAATATACCCGCTACGATCCGGCGTCCATCATGCATTACCCTATCCCTAACTCGTTGACAGTCGGTGATTACGAAGTGGGCTACAACAATGATCTGTCGCCCACGGATCGCGCCTTCGTTGCCAAAGTATATCCGAAAACATCCGGTTTAGGCGCCAAGCCCAGCGTCGTCACCACGCGGCCGCCGGCACGGGTGGATGCTACCCTGACCATTCGCGATGAACTTTCAGTGGGGCAAAAACGCGAGCAGGTGTGGGTGACGATCAATGGCGTTAAGCGCACCTTTATCCTGGATCAAGCCGGGCAACGGTCGGCGCAGTTGAGTTTCACGCTGCCGAAAGCCGGCCCTTGCGACTATGAAATTTACACGAAGACCACTTATCTACGTCGTGTGAATGGTGTGCTGAGGGAAGTTCAGCGTCAGGGATACGGTTCCGGCAGGCTGAACCTGCGCGGTCAGGGTACGTATGACCTTGTGATGGGCAATGTTATTCGGGACGGGTATTTTGAGGTTAAGCTGGTGGCGGGGCAGGTTGCTTCGCGGTAGAGGAGGTGGTAGGATTTGTTCGGTGCTTGTTGGTACAGGCGGCAGAGCGTGCACACAAAAACAATTAATTATCAAGATATTACCAAAGTTTCTTGCTCATAATTTGAGTGATTAAGTTATGGCTGAGTTGTCTTCCTGGCGGGATCTGTCCGCATCAAGTGCGCTTTGCCCGAGTATTTACCCATTTGAGTGCTCTGGGACAGATCCCGTCAGAATTATAACTCACATTGGGTTTGTATTCTTGGCATTAATTTCTGTTCGGATTTGCCTAAGATTTTCTTTGTTTTTTTCTGAATCTTTATAAAAGAAATAGATCAAAGCGGAAGGCAAAAAAATATGGAGGAAACCAAAACCCTTTTGCACCACGCCGTAAACCAGAATGCCTATTGCAACTCCTATCAATACCCTGGAAAGGGTTTCCTTTTTTATAATCTTTTTTTCTTCTATCAACAATTCTTCAAGGGTCAATTCAGCGTAATCCTTGTTCTCCAACATGTTGTTATTTTGATTTTGATGATAAAATTTGAGATTTCTGCTTTGCCATGTCTTCCTGTTGGCTTATTGCCGCACTACCCTGCCCATCACCGGCCCACCCCGCCGTGTCTGCCCCTGAAGGAAATACACGCCCGCAGGTAAATGGCCCAGGTCAATCCGGAGACCCGCCGCAGATCCAACTTCTGGTAGCTTTACGTCCATGACCCTTCGTCCGGTAGCGTCCAGGATGCTCAGGTTCGCCAGTTCCTCCGGCGCGAACACCCACACGAGGCCTCCGGTCGGGTTGGGGCTAAGTTGCAAAAGCATAGGTACCGGCTGCCGTGTCGCCACGGGCGGCGGCGAAGCAATGATCGTTTCTACAGTATTCGTTTGCACTGGTGCGTTAAAATCGAAATAAATATAGGCCGTGTTGTGCAGCCGATCGCCCAATTGAAGCAGGCTGTCGGGACGTATCGAATACTTGATAAACCCGTGGCTGGCTGGCTCGTTATGCAGCGAATCGGGCAGATCAATGGGGTCGAACAAAAACTCCACCACGCGGTCGCCGATGAATCGCCAACTGTACGCATGGCTCGCGCTCAGCACCTCCAGGGTATTCAAATTCAGACCCGCATCAAGGGTGTCGCGGATGTACACCAGAGATGCCGGGTAGTTGCCCGTATTTTGAAACCGCACAGTGTAGGTCAGCGGGCGACCAAGGGCGAGGTCGGCGGTGCTGTACACGTCCGGCTTCACGGCTTTGTCGTTGGGATCGAAGGACGCATACACCACCGTTGTGGCGGTATCAACGTTGTCTTCCGGCGCGTCGTCGGGAGTGATCGGCGATATTTCCGCCCAGAAAAAAACCGGGGCGCCTGCAGGCTCATCCGTATGCGTTTCTATGGCGATGTAAATATCCCCTTCGCTGTAGGGCAGCTGTTGGGGCAGGTTCCAGATCGCCGTGTCGCCCGAAAAAGCATCCGGCGGCGTCTGGTATTCGATGATGGAAACATGGTCGAGCGGCGGCGCCCAGCGGATAGTGGCGTCGTTGGCTTTGCTTTTGTTTTCCCAATGCAGCTGCACAAACGAGGGTTTACCCGGTTTCAGCACGGGGAACAGGGCTTGCCCGATCGAAAAATCGCGGTAGTTCGGCGTTCGGAAGATAAAGTCAAAACTGTCGGCGGGCGCCGTTAGCGGATGGAAGCGCGGCGTGATTTTCCAGTTTTTCCAGGGCGCCGCCACGCGGATGGTGTCAGGGTCGAGGTCGTCGAGGATCGTGTAGCGCCCCAGGGCATCCGTGACGCCGAAATGGTATTTGCCGCGCCGTACCACCACGTTGGGCATGGGTTTTTCGTCGGGCTCCCGCAGGCCGTTGTCGTTTTCGTCCAGCCACATGTCGCCGCTGTAGCTGTATACCTGTTGGGCTGCGAAGGCCTGGCGGTAGATCTTACCATGCGCCATACCGATATACAGGTAGCCGTCAACGTATTTGATGCTGCTCATCCTGTTGGTATTTACCACACCGAGTGGCAGGGTATCGAAGGGCGGGAAAGACAAGCGCACGAAAGTATCACCCACTTCGGGGGCGTAAAACAAACCCGGATACACCTGCCCCGGAGGAGCGTTATTGGCAGCGATCACAAATATCCCGGCTTCGCAAACTTCTGAATACGAATTGGGGATTTTCGTGCCGGATTGATCCACCAGATCCCAGTCCGTCCAGGTCTCTCCCATATCACCGGATACGCTGATTTTTCCGGAAGAATGCGTGTAAAGGGTCGAGCCCAACATATCCAGCCAACGACTGTAACCGTTCACTTCTCCCTGCGTGTACCAAAAACCCTGGCTGCTTCCCTTGTGCAGGTATTTCACTTGTTGAAACTCGTCGATGTAGAATACCTGCGTGCCGTTGATCAGCAGCAGTCGCTCCCAGTTGCTTTCGTTCGGTAGCCCGCAATAGTTGGTCCAGTTGACGCCACCGTCAATAC
The DNA here is from genome assembly GCA_016708875.1 of Lewinellaceae bacterium. Classification (GTDB taxonomy): domain Bacteria; phylum Bacteroidota; class Bacteroidia; order Chitinophagales; family Saprospiraceae; genus M3007. The sequence continues at coordinate 545,719 of JADJFA010000001.1, read as the reverse complement.
TGCGCAACAAGCGCGCGTCGGAGCGGCAGGCATACAGCGTATCGCCGGAGCCGAATACCTGGCCGTAGAATTGGGGCGACCACAACGTCGGCCCCGAGCCGAGATAGGTCCATTCGCGGAGCTGCGCGTCGGAACGCCAGAAGCGCGAGGAGTCGTCCCAGGCATAGTAGCCGCTATCCGTTTGGCTGATGCTCGTGCCAAACAGACGGTGCGGCGTCACCCACACCGGCGAGGGTCCGGGCAATAACACACTCCCTTTGCCGCCTGTGTCAAAATCGTCATACATGAACAGATGACGACCCGTACTCATAAACAGCGGAGGATTATTGGATACGTGAACTATGCCCGTATTGCAAAGGCTCCAGGTGCCGGTAGCCGGATTTTGCCGGGCCGGACCCTCCGTCGTCAGCGCAAAATGAAAACTGCCGTCCGACCAAATGGTGCCTACACGCGCGTTTTTCCAGTAGGGTACCGCATTTTGCCAGCTTTGGTTTGCAGGATCGTACACGGCGGTACGGCCCACGTAACTGTAATACAATTTGCCGCCGGCAACAGACAACCTGTTCCATGCATTGGACACGGCATCGGCGGGCAATGGAATAATGGTGATTTGTTGCGTCGGATCACTTTTTAATAAATAGACAATCCGGTGGGTATTGGAATAGTATTGGAGCACCCAAACGGTATCGCCCTGAAAGCCCAGTTCGACCGGATTCAAATTGGTATAACTGATCCAGGTCTGTCCCAGGTCGGGCGACATGCGCGGCGATGCTCCGACGCCGGTCGCCCAAATCTCGTTTCCGGTAACGGCCAGGTTAATATGACTATTGGGCACGCTGAGCACGGTTGTTAGTTGACCCGATACGGCGTCTAACTTGTGCGCACCTGAAGCTCGGGACAGAAAAAACTGCCCACCCGCTGCCACAAGGCTACTTTTATAGCCCGACAAGGGTGGTGCCGTCTTGATTAAAAAGGTCCAGCTGTCGCCCAGATCCTCGCTGCGCCAGATGTCTCCCGACGCGCAATAAACCAGAAACACCTGACCGGCGCCGGCAAAGGCTTCCACTTCATCCAGCATCGAGCCTCCGGGCTGCAGGGCTTTCCAGCGCAAGCCGTGGTTGTCGGACCGGTACAGGATACCGCGGTCGTCCAGCATGAAAATCCGGTTTTGGAAGCTATCAATTTGCATGGCCTCACGCCATTCATAACTGGGGACTTCTTCCCATTGGGCAAACAGGGCGCAGGGACAAATCAGAAAACCGGCGCAAACGAAAGCGAGGGTTAAGAGACGGAGCATAAAGGCAGTTTTGTGTTATAGCGAATCGGATGGTAAAGATAAGGCTGTTTCGGATTGTCGGGTCTTCCGTATGCTTGGATTAAGATTTTAAGCGGGGGGGGAGATTAGGATTGTGAGGTATGCATGCAGGAAGACCTGACGAGGCAGAATGTTTTAACAATAGCTCCCGCATTTTGCTGCGCTTCCTATAGCGCTAGCCAGCGTTTTTTTTCGTGCGCTTGTTCACGTTACTCAACAAACAAGCATAGAGAAGGTAAAATGTTCTATCAATCAAAAAACCTTTTCCCCATGAAAAAACTACTCTATTTCCTGCTCTTCTTCGCGTTCGTCTCCTGCAAAAAAGACGAAGTTCCTACCCCGGAAGCTTTTTGCCACATCGTTTCCAATAAAGTGCAATACGAGAGTGACAGTGACAATTATCAGTACGAAGATGTCATCACTTTCAACAATAATGGCCAGCTCAGCAGTTGGGGACCGAATAATACCTATGAGTGGACGGGCAATCAGCTTATCCAGCGGGTTTTTTACAATGGTCAGCTACAATCCAAATCTACCTACGAACTGGATGCCAGCGGTCGTGCGCTTAGCCAGATTACTACCGGCATTGATGGCAGTTACGATTATAGTGAATTATTTGAATACAATGCCAGCGGCCAACTGACCCGGGTTGTGCGAGCAGGTAATTACGCCTCCGAAACAGTCAAGGAGTGGTCAGGTGGAAACCTGGTCAGGGAAGAAAACACCACTGCTTTCGGCGATGTTCGTACTTCCACTTACACGTATTCAAACCTGCTCACGCCAAAAACGTATGATGTTTTAGGCATTTTTGGAAAAGGTTCTTTGGTTCTGCGCGCTTCAGAAAACAATGTCTATTCCTTCGGTGCAAGTTCCAGCTATACTCACTATACTCATGATTATGAGTTGGATGTGAACGGCAATGTGTTACGTGAAATCATTGTCGGAGTCAGTCAAGGAGAAGCCGTACAAATAACGATTGAGTATGGGTTTGAAGGATGTGAATAGGAGGTAGATAAACGTGTAAAAGGCGTTTTAACGCTTCACGCAAAGGGGCGAAAACCTGTTCCAACATTTTACAAATCCCAATAATTTTTGGATTGTAAAGAACCTGACCATGCAACCCGAGTGACCAAGCTCAGCGCCGCGCTTGTGTCTTTTGACCAAGCGCTCTAAGGGCAAGTGACAAAATTAATCTAAAGTGCTGATTTTCTGTGCCTTAGCAGGGCGCCTTACAGCGCTTGGTCATAAGACATGCGTGGCGCTGGGCTTGGGATTTGGGGGTGGGGCAGCGGGAAAGACCTGGCGAGGCCGAAAATGATATTTTTTGAGGGACAACTCCTGCTGCCTTGCCAAGACTTCCCTACAAGTTTCATAGTGGGTTCAGAATGAATGTTTTTTGCAATGAAAAGCCCTGGTTTTCTCCCCGGGAGATATAACCCATCTGATTGGTGAGCATTTGGGTTTTCCCAATGAAAAATGCTGGTGTGTTAAAATGATGGTGCCCGAAAATCCAATATTCAGGTCCATGATTGGCAATTAGGTCAAACAATTCCACGGCAAACGCTTCATTTAGCACATCACCTTTGTATTGGGCAGGGTAATGCATATAAGTAGGCACATGGTGCGTGACTACAATGCTGGGACCGTCAAAAGGTGTCAGTAGTGTTTCGTTCAGGAATGCCAGACTATCTTCATGTAAAGCATTGTATTGCGACACAGAGAGCGGGCGCCCATCTATCTCAATCGCATGAAAATCACTGAGTCGGTTCTGAATCTGAAATGCATGAAGGTCACTAATTTTAGTCCAAAGCGTTGAAAAAATGAAGCGAATGTTTGAAAGTATCTCAACGGTATTGTTGACGATAAAAACATTATCCCTAATGGTGTTTTTCATGCTCCTTTGAATCCTGCTTAATCGGGTGTTGTAATATTCATGATTTCCGGGCACCCAATAAACAGCTTTAAACTGTTCTGAAATCTGGTTCAAAAAAGCGCCTTCTTCTCCAGGTTGCCGCAAAGGCATGATATCTCCTGCAAGCAAAAGCACATCCCCTTCGGCAACGATTGGATGCTTTTGAATAAAACCCAGGTTTTCTCGAAATTCGAGGTGAAGATCTGACAGGTATTGGATCGTCATGTGGCGGCTTGATTTATGCCAAAGATGCATTTTCGGATTTGAATAACCCAGATATGACTGAGTTGTCATCCTGACGGGACCTGTCCGCATCAAGTGCGCCTTGGTATTTGCCCATTTGAGTGCTCGCGAGTGCAAGCACTCAGCCAAGGCGCACTTGATGCGGACAGGTCCCGTCAGGATGACAACTCACGTTGAGAAATAGATAGGAAGTGCTTAAAGAACTGATCTCTATAATTACCTGATTTTCACAAGTAGATGTGTGCATACCTTAGTGTCTTTTGACCAAGCGCCACTACGGCAAGCGACAAAGTTAATCTAAAGCGCTGATATTCTGTGCCTTAGCACGGCACCTTACAGCGCTTGGTCATAATTCACAAGCGCGGCGATGGGCTTAGGATTTCGAGGTATGCAAGCGGGAAGACCAAGCGAGGCAAAATGTGTACCCATTTGAATTACCTTTGCCAACCCCGTAAAAGCACAAATATATAATTCGGCTATACCTTAATCTGGCTCCTAAAGAGACTAGTGCTGCATCTGGCAGAAAATCCATGACAAACACCCGTAACTTATTTATAATGAACAAATTACCCGCTATTTTGGCGCTTTTGCTGTGTGGCCACAGTTTATACGCACAGATACAACTTCGACATTTGATGGAATCCGGCGGAGGTACCAACTTTCGTGACATCAACCAGGATGAGGTGCCAGATATGGTGATGACTAATGCTGAATCCTTTTCAATATCCATTGGGGAATATGACAGCAGCGGACACCTACAATTTACTATGGTACCCAATCAAGCCTTTATCAATTCGGTATATTTCACCAATGTTAGAGCGGGAGACTGGGACAATGACGGGGATGTGGATTTGATTCCAGAGATACACTACGTTTATGAATACCATTCGGTGCTGACAGAAAACATAAATGGACAGCTTGCAGATACTTCCGTTCGGTTTTCGACTCCTTTCCCGGAATTGATGACCACCCAGTTCCTCGACTTCAATAAGGATGGTTTTGTAGATGCTTTTTTCAGTAAAAACGGGAAAACCTACATTCGAAACGGAGACACTGGGGAATTACTGCTGCTCCCCATAATCCCAAATGGAACAACTGGTGCAGCGGGCCTTTCACTGCTTGACATCAATCGGGATGGATGGATGGACGTATTACGGCTAAAGTCGGCAAACTCCTTCACTGAACTGTACCTTTCTTTGGGGAAAAGTGGTTTTGAATTCGAGCCGGAGCTTTTCTGTATAATGAGAAAGGAGCCCCGATAACAAATGTTGGGGATTTTGACGGAGATGGTATCGGCGATTTTTTGAGGTACGCCCCATACCCAGTCAAAGATACCGTTCTAATCCATACCAATTTACTTTCCGGAAATCCAACCGTCTTCGCGCTAAACATTCCGACGGTATCAAAGGTGATTTACCCGGATATCAATCGGGATGGACTGACCGACATTGTTTTTGCGCTGTCTGACACCTTCCACCTACGGCTCAACCTGGGAACGGACAATTTGAAGCCCATCATTTTTTGATGCAGACACCCATGGGCAATTCCACTGCTATCCATCCATACCCCGTAGGAATTGAACAGGATTTTTTTGCAAGCACTTTTTCGCTGCGCATCCGGTATAATTTCTATTACCAAAACGGGGTATTTTCCGTTACCGCTTCCGAAAATGTTTTTACCACTGGCATAGCCTTAGACGACAACTATGCCAAAGCCTGCCTGGCGGATCTGGATGGGGATGGAAACCGGGAATTAGTGCTTGGAATGTGGAATAACAGAGGAATTGCCACCGCAAGTCTGAGCGACTCAACAAATAGTTCCCGTATTTTATACAGTGATTTCCACGGCGAATCCATCACCGCCATTGAATCCGCAGATTTTGACCTCGACGGGCGTGACGAGCTGGTGTTTTTTGATCGCGCAGGAAACTTGTATATTGGGGGAACAGACTTGTCCGGCAAGTTTGAAATCACGCCTCCTTTGTTGGTGGATTATGATTTGCGGAATGTCTTTGAGATAAAAACCGCAGACTTCGACGGAAACGGGTATCCTGATTTTCTTTACGGAGACAATACAAACAGTGAAATAATCCTGATGGCCAACGAAAATGGGAGTGATTTTACCCGCCATGTAGTTATTCCTGATTTCAGTCTTCAACTTGCCAAGGTTATTGACTACGACAACGACGGTTTGCTGGATATACTTATTCAGCCATACCCTAACCCCAATGGGAACAACTCAGCATATATTTTCAAAAATCAAGGCAATTTACAATTTACCAAAACTACCTATTGGCCGCCTGGAAGTTTGGGTAAGTCTCCAGAGGAAGGCCCGCTAAACAACACCTTAGTCCTGCGCGAATTGAACGAACTCCGCCTGGTAGAAATCACACCAAACGGTTTTCAAATACTCGGAAGCGTTGAGGTAAGCCCATACCCCATTGAATACGCGTTGTTGGATTACAACCGCGATAGTTTACCCGACATTTACTACAACAGATATCCGGGAAAGGCCGGATACATTTGCCTAAACAACGGCGATGGCACCTTTGTAAAGGATGCTGTTTTAGTGCCCCATATTGAGATGAATCATGTATTTGACCTCGAAAAAGACGGAATCCCGGAGTTTTTGGCGATTAGCCGCCGCGATTGGATGTGGGGCACAACTGCTCCAGAGGTGGTAGTCTCCGCAGTGCATGAACCATCCATCAAGTACGACCTGAGCCTTTGGCCTTCACCTACCCGGGAGTTATTGAGGGTTCAGGCATTTGGAGAGGAGCCTATTGAATCGGTAGATATTTATTCCTTTTCCGGCACGCTGTGCAAGCGCATTCAAAGGCCAATGAGCGATTTGAATATCCCGGTTGGGGATTTAGCTCCCGGCGCATATATTTTGGTTGCACGGTTTTCCAAAGGCGCAGAGCGTTTTGGCCGTTTTGTAAAAATGGAGTGATTACTGGGGGTGAGAATTATTGTTTGTTGTTCTTGGTCCTCAGCGGGATTTTACCTGCGCCGGGTCACTACTTGCCCCATGCCGGAGCTCGGAAAGACCCGGGCGCGGCGGCTTGAGAGCCGTTTAAACTTAAAAATTATGGTGGGTGATAGAACACCATGCAGGGTGGAATAAACAGCCTTAAAATGTTCTGAAATCTGATTCAAAAAAGCGCCTTCTTCCCGTAGTTGCCGCAAAGGCATGATATCTCCTGCAAGCAAAAGCACATCCCCTTCGGCAACAATTGGATACTTTTGAATAAAATCTAGGTTTTCTCGAAATTCGAGGTGAAGATCTGAAAGGTATTGGATCGTCATGTGACGGCTTGATTTATGTCAAAGATGCATTTGCGGATTTGAATAACCCAGATATGACTGAGTTGTCATCCTGACGGGACCTGTCCGCATCAAGTGCGCTTTGCCCGAGTATTTGCCCATTTGAGTGCTCGCGAGTGCAAGCACTCAGCCAAGGCGCACTTGATGCGGACAGGTCCCGTCAGGATGACAACTCACGTTGAGAAATAGATAGGAAGTGCTTAAAGAACTGATCTCTATAATTACCTGATATTCACAAGTAGATGTGTGCATACCGTAGTGTCTTATTACCAAGCGCCCCTATGGCGAGCGACAAAGTTAATCTAAAGTGCTGATTTTCTGTGCCTTAGCAGGGCGCCTTATAGCGCTTGGTCATAAGACACAAGCGCGGCGCTGGGCTTGGGATTTTGGGGTGGGGCATGCGGGAAGACTTGGCGAGGGAGAACCTTATGCCCGCTATTTCATGGACATTAAATCAATCAAGTATTTCGCTACCATATTCTGCCCTTGCTCTTTCGCAACATCTACGGCGGTTTGCTTTTTTTTGTTTTTCATTTCTAATTTAGCTCCATTCCTGACAAGTAATTTAGCCAGATCTAGATTCCCCACCCGTCCGGCCTCTGTCAAAGGAGTATCTCCATCTTTATCCTGATTATTGACATTTGCCCCCTTTTCTAATAAATATTTTACTATTTCAACATGCCCTTTCGCACAAGCATGTGATAACGCCGTTGCTTCATCCCTTGCTTTGGCATCTACAATGGCTCCTTTCTCTATTAAATACTTGACCACTTCAATCCAACCATTTCTTGCGGCAATTCTTAAGGGACCAAAACCAGCGACCCCTTTTTCGTTAACATCAGAACCGGCCTCAACAAGGATCCTGACCATAGGCAAATAACCTTCCTGACAGGCAATATGCAGGCTATTTAAACTACCATCTCCTTGATCAATGAATTGATCAACTTTTGCACCAAGACGAATTAACAATTTTGCCATTGATGTATCATTCATCGCAACAGCCATCCAAAGCGGAAACAAACCCTTTGAATTATATTGATTGATATTAGCCCCCTTACTGACAAGCCGTTCAACTTCTGCGTAGTTTTTCGCTGAATTGCCTTGAATATTTTTTGAGCATTAGCAGTGGAGCATGCAGCCAATAGAATAAAAATGAAAAATAGTCTTTTCATGCGTTTTAGTTTGATTGTTGAGTTTTGAAATTGTGTTTTTGTTTGTTACAGCTCAGACTACTGCCAGTGTATTTTGCCCGTAAACAGTCCCACTAGCATGACTAAACCAAATACAACAATAGCACTTACCACCATGCCAATACCCAAGCCGAATTGGCCTTGTTGATGCCCTAATCGGTAAGCCCAGTACAAGAAACCCAAAGCCGAGCCAGACGCAAGAATCAGTACGATGCGCCCGCGCTGAGCATCATTTGAAGCTGTACTGAACAGGCTCGAGAACAGTAAGAATCCGCTAACGATGATACTGATCACCAACAGGGCGTAGTAGATTATTTTGAAGGTAGATTCCATCGGTGTAATGCTATTTTGTCATTGTATTAGGTACCTAAGGCAACAAAGGTAATACCAAGACGAACAATTCCTCTTCCCCTAGGATGGTACAATACTCATTGCTGCCTTGCCAGGTCACCCCTATGCCTAAACAAAGATTCCAAGCGCTGCGCTGGGCTTGGGATTTTGGGGTATGCATGCGGCACCAAGCAGGGTGAAGAGTCGGTGGCATAGGCTGTGGGGGGATCCTGCCATACTTTTATTCGATCATTAACGACTGAACCTTGACAAAATCAAAAAACTGCTGTACCTTTGTCCTGCAAAGTATATATACTTTGCAGGATTTTAGAATTCTATTCATCTCCTACCTCAAGCACCACTCCTCTCCACCTTCCTGGCCCACTTTTATTCAATCATTAACGACTGAACCTTGACAAAGTCAAAAAAATGCTGTACCTTTGTCCTGCAAAGTATATATACTTTGCAGGATTTTAGAATTCTATTCATCTCCTACCTCAAGCACCACTCCTCTCCACCTTCCTGGCCCACTTTTATTCAATCATTAACGACTGAACCTTGACAAAGTCAAAAAAATGTTGTACCTTCGCTTTATAAAGTATATATACTTTATAAAGCATGCGTAAAACCATTGTTTCATAAATAAGATTTAATACTGAAAATGCCTCGAAATACAAGATTTTCTATCGCTAAGAAAGACATTGTGGCCTATTTTGATGAGTACCCTCAGAAGGTTTTCAGGGCTTATGATATTTCCTTGATCTATGAACAAAATCGAGAAAATTGGCGACTAGCTAAAAGCATGAGCCTGGAGTTCTTTATCCAAGAACTTATTGATAAGACAAAACTCGAGGCGGTTGAACTCTTTTTTCCTGGAAGTACTATTACATTATTTGTATACGGCGAGGCTTCTCCTTATGAGCTAGCGCTTGCATTAAGACGTAACGCCTATTTTTCTCATTACACAGCACTTTATTTTCATCAACTTACCGAGCAACTGCCTAAGTCTATTTATGTGACGATTGAGCAATCACAAAAACATTTTATTAGAGAACCAATCTTACAGGAGAATATTGATAAAGCTTTTGCTAAACCACAACGGGTATCAGAAAATCACGCTAACTATGGTGACTATACTATCTATTTATTGAATGGGATGTATACCAAAAATGAAGGAGTTGAAATTCTTGACTATTCACGCCAAGGGAAATTGCCCATGACCAATTTAGAGAGAACGCTCATTGATTGTGCTGTCCGTCCAGCTTATTCAGGGGGTGTGGGAGAAGTATTGAAAGCATTCCGGAATGCTAGAGACAAAGCTTCAATCAACAAGTTGAATGCAATCCTGAAAAAACTTGATTTTATATATCCATACCACCAAATCATAGGCTTTTATCTTGAGAGGGCGGACTATAGAGGTGCACAGTTAGACCTCCTCAAAAAAAAGCAGTTCAACCATGATTTTTATTTAACTTATAATATTGAAGACCGAGAATATTCTTCAGATTGGCGGCTGTATTATCCAAAAGGGTTTTAAGGCTTATCTTTTTTATCAAAGATATCTTCAAATATATCAATCACATAATTAAAATAAAATTCAAAATCTTTCAATTTACCTTTTTCTTCTGCTGAAATCGTATCGACCAGAGAGGCAAAGTCTTGTTTATGAATTTCTTTGTTGGCTCTCATTTTTTTGAGTAAATCATATGGCACTCTCTTCGCATCAAAGACTTTCATTAAAATTTCTTTACTCTCTTCTGAAAATAGATCGATTTCAAATTTTTTAAGTAATGTATAAATGTCATAGAAATCGCGTGCTCGTGGTCTGGGTGAAAAAGAGGGGATTATTTGTGAATACTCCGGTATTTGCTGGCATATAGCCCGGACTTTTTCAAGGACTAGCAATCTAGGTGCGTAGACATAAACATTATATCCATCTACATCTATATCTATCTTATCATCCACATACTCAAATTTACTGATGTCGATTTCAATATTTGTGGACTTACCTACAGGTATTGCGTTCATTCTTGCCTTTTGGATTTCTTCTCCGCCCAATTCGTTAAATTTTTTTGCTTCGATAAATTTAAATTTTACCGCATAACCTCCCCAAAAATCTTTTGTTTCATCTTGGGCAACTTTTGGTTTCGATTGAAAGGAAAAATCCAACGTATGTAACCCTTCTTTTTTAAAAGTTTCGGCGACTGATTTTTCCATACGTCTTTTAATATCTTGGATATCTTGAAAATCTTTGGCCATTGAGAAATCTAGATCAAGAGAAGCCCTAAACGCTAATTCATAAGCGAGATGAAGGGCATTTCCCCCCTTTAACACAAGAATTTCCATTAATTTGTCATCAGTGACCAAGGCCGTGACTACTAACCTTTTAACTTTATCAAGATCTATTCGTTCTTTACTCATAGTATGGCAGGTAGGAGAAAATGACATTTTGAAATGTAAGGATTAGATACTAGTGGACTAAACTAATTAACTACTTCTCCTATAATTAACTAGAATCGCACTTTGTCGTTCACTTAACGTAAGTTGCGTTTATGCTAACTTTATATCATGTTATAAATATTCTCATTGGGAAATAAATCTTCTACATCAAATATAAACGGTCACCAGCAGCAGCCAGCCGGAAGAAACATAGTGTGGGAAAGGCGTTTCAAGTAGAGGGAGCCCGCCTTCGCTCCTGCCGCCATGACTATTATGGCAGGTAAAAGAGCTACGGCGAGTAAATAAGATTCCAACTGTTTAAATACCACCCCCGGCGACCGTTATTTTCTATGAAGTGATGAAGTGATAGAGCGATGAAGTGATTTAAGCCCAGCTCGAGTCAAATCACTCTATCGCTCCATCACTTTATCACTTTATGCCGAACATGCTTCACAATCCGGGTTATCAATACTACAAATCTTGCCTGCCACTGCTTCAATATCCAATGCCGCCATTTGCACCGGCGCGGTCACCACTTTCTCCGCCGCCACGCTCGCCGTCACGATAGGTTCTGTTGACTTTGCGTTCTGCACAAACTTCTGCTGGTGCTTCTTGCTGAGCGTGAACTTGATCGGATCCGTCGCCGCCTTGGAGCGGAGGTAGTACATGCCCGTTTTCAAGCCTTTTTGCCAGGCGTAGAAGTGCATCGAAGAGAGTTTCGCGAACGTCGGCGCTTCCATGAACACGTTGAGGCTCTGGCTCTGGCAGATGAACGCGCCGCGGTCAGCGCTCATGTCAATGATGACTTTCTGGCTGATTTCGTAGGCGGTTTTGTACACGTCGCGGACTTCTTTTGGAATGTCCTCGATGCCTTGTACCGAGCCGTTGGCAGCCATGATGGCTTCGCGCATTTCTTCGGTCCAAAGGCCGAGGCGCACGAGGTCGCGCATGAGGTGTTTGTTCACCACGATGTGTTCGCCCGCGAGGGTGCGGCGGGTGTAGAGGTTGCTGGTATACGGCTCGAAGCACTCGTTGTTGCCCAAAATCTGGCTCGTGCTGGCCGTCGGCATGGGTGCCACCAGGAGCGAATTGCGCACACCCACTTGTTTCACACGCTCGCGCAGGCCATCCCAATCCCAACGTTTTGAAGGCGTTACACCCCACAGATCGAACTGGAACATCCCCTTGCTCAGCGGCGAACCCTGGAAGGTTTCGTACGCGCCGTGCTTCTCAGCCAGATTGGCCGATTCGGTCATGGCAGCAAAATAGATGGTCTCAAAAATGTCCTTGTTCAACTGCTTGGCAGCCTCGCTGTCGAACGCCATACCCATCAAAATGAACGCATCGGCCAGGCCCTGTACGCCCAAACCGATGGGGCGGTGGCGGAAATTGGAATTCCGCGCTTCAGGGATCGGGTAGTAGTTTATGTCAATGACTTTGTTCAGGTTGCGGGTGGCTACCTTGGTGATTTCCACCAGTTTATCAAAGTCAAATTTGCCGTTTATCACAAATTTTGGCAGCGCAATGGACGCCAAATTGCACACCGCCACCTCGTCTTTGGAAGTGTACTCGATGATCTCCGTGCAAAGGTTGGAAGAGCGAATCGTGCCCAGGTTTTGCTGGTTGCTCTTGCGGTTGGCGGCGTCTTTGTATAGGATGTAGGGCGTGCCGGTTTCCGTCTGGCTTTCCAGCACAGCGTTCCAAAGATCGCGGGCTTTCACCACCTTGCGGGCGCGTCCTTCGTTTTCGTATTGGTGGTACATGGCCTCGAATTTTGCCCCGTACACGTCGAACAGGCCCGGCGCCTCGTTCGGGTCGAAGAGCGACCAGTCGGCATCGGATTTCACGCGCTCCATGAATAAGTCGCTGATCCACAGGGCATAGAACAAATCGCGGGCGCGGTTTTCCTCTTTGCCGTGGTTCTTTTTCAGTTCCAGGAACTCAAAAATATCGGCGTGCCAAGGCTCGATGTACACCGCAAAGGCGCCCTTGCGTTTGCCGCCGCCCTGGTCCACGTAGCGGGCAGCGTCGTTGAACACGCGCAGCATCGGGATAATCCCGTTGGAGGTGCCGCCCGTGCCTTTGATGTACGAACCCGTGGCGCGAATGTTGTGGATGCTCAAGCCGATCCCGCCCGCGCTCTGGCTGATGAGGGCGCAGCGCGAAAGCGTCTCGAAAATGCCCGCAATGCTGTCGTCGGTCATGCTGAGCAGGAAGCAGGACGACATCTGTGGCTTCGGCGAGCCGGCGTTGAACAGGGTGGGCGTGGCGTGGATAAACCAGCGCTCGCTCATCAGGTTGTAGGTCTCGATGGCCGAATCAATGTCTTCGCCGTGTATGCCGACGGCCACGCGCATGAAGAGGTGCTGCGGGCGCTCCACCACCTTGCCGTTCATACGCATGAGGTACGAACGCTCCAGCGTTTTGAAGCCGAAATAATCGAACTCAAAATCGCGGTCGAAAATGATGGCCGAGTCTAGTTTGGCCTTGTGCTTTTGCACGATTTGGTGTATTTCGTCGCTGATGAGGTTGGCGCGATCGCCGGTTTTCGGATCTACGTAGTTATAGAGGTCATCTATAACCTTGGAGAAGGACTTGTCGGTCTGCTTGTGCAGGTTGCTCACAGCGATCCGCGCAGCAAACAGGGCATAGTCCGGGTGAATGGTGGCCATCGTAGCGGCGGTTTCAGCCGCGAGGTTATCGAGTTCGACGGTGGTCACGCCGTCGTAAAGCCCCATGATGACCTTCTTGGAGACTTCGATAAGGTTGACGTAGTTGGTATCGAGACCATACGTCATTTTGCGGAGGCGCGCCGTGATCTTGTCGAACGACACTTCCTCTTTTTGACCGCTGCGTTTGATTACTTGCATCATGATTTAATTGTTTCGATTTTTCGATTGTTTACCCGCCGAAGTCCCGAATGCTCGGGACGAAGGAGGGTTCGATTGATTCGATTTTGGTGATATGGTTATGATTCGAGTTGGGCTAAGATTTTCGTTATTTCCCGCCGTGCTTGGTGTTGTCACCAAGCACACAGCGGAGTGGGTTTTTCAATTTTAGTTCCCGTCGGTACTGTGCTTGGTGAAAACACCAAGCACGGCGGCCAGGGAGTGGTTTTTGCCGTTGTTGGCGTCCTCGCCAACAACCACAGTGGAATGGAATCTAAGATATTGTATTGATCATCAAGGGTTTGAGTCAAAAGTTTGTTTTTTGAAGTCTGGCATTTCGCTCCGTTGTTGTTGTTGGCGCGGACGCCAACAACGGCAGAATTGGTTTGCGTTTTTTAAGGTTGAACCTTTGGAATAAGGTTCATGAGGCAGAGCCTCGCGCTAGCAAAGGCATGAACCCTAATTCTTCTTTAAAGTCTCCTTCGAATCAACATACCTTTTCTTATCAGGGCTTAACATATACTCTACCTCATAATTTTCTATAAGGCTTAATCCATCAGCTACGGAAGTCCCAGGCTTCCCCACCCCTTTTTGAATCTTCATATCGGAAACCGCTTTTTCTGGTGTAATCAGCCTGTGGTTGTACGACTTGTATTCCTGGCCGGTATGTAGCAAGCCGACATAAGTAAGGTCACCTATTGGCAATGAAGGAGAAGTGAGGTTCCATTTGTGGTCATAGAAGTAATAGTAATTTATGGACTGGTTTTCTAAAGAACTGATTTTATAAAACACAACCGAAGTGTCTGTGCAAACGCACAACTCCTTATCAAGATCATGCCCATATTTTCCTACCGTGTCTATGCGCTGCCGAAGAGAATCTTTGACGAGATAGATAGTATACCTAGTGCCTGTATGCCTCAAATTTTCAACTTTTTCTGCATAAAAAGTGAGATGCTTGTACTTGCAAGATGTCGGGGCAGATCCTTGCGAAAAAGCATGTGGGGCGTGGAAACCCCAAGGCAGATAGTTAGAAAGATGATGCACTTCATAATGAGGAAGTAGTTTATTTCCCGCCGTGCCTGGTGTTTTTACTGAGCACAGCGGAGTGCGTTTTTCAATTTTGGTTCTTTTCGGTACTGTACTTAGAGAAAACACTAAGCACGTCGGGGAAACCGCTCTCCGATACGATTGTGGTCGGTGTTTAGGATGGTTCGTGTTGCGAAGAAGTCAGTCATTTTATTTTTTTAACCGTCCCATCGTGCTTGGTGTTGTCACCAAGCACGGTGGTTGAACTGGACGATTCCACCACACTGGTGTATCATCAATAACACTCATACTCATATACAACATCCCTTTTCAATTCTGCCGGGCTTCCAACTTGGAATGTTTTGGCCCGCACCACCCGGTTATCTTCTGTTTCGTATTCAAAAAAAGTCTGGCGCATAGGTTCCGTCGAGCTGTCTAGAGGAGATTGTATCGGCTAAAAAATTGTTATTTCCCCAAGCAAACCCGATATCCAACGCAGCAAACGGGTTCACCAAATTGGTGAAGTGAAAGCGATTTGCCTGTATAATCTGTTGCGAAGGCAAAGCGATGTAATAATAGATCCTTGCTTTGCTGTCTGCTTCATAGAACACCTCCATTTGCGCTCCAGGGTTGGGGTTATTGGGTTCAAAATATTCTACTTTGCTCAGCAAGCCATTTGTGTAGGTGAAAAAAGAAGTTTGGGCCAGCATGATTGTCGCCCCTGGGGAAATACTGCTCCAATATTGTCTTTCTACTACTTGGTCAGACTGGTAGAAATAGTCATTCCTCAACGTAGGCGAGCTGGGGTGCGGGACATTGCCATATTCTATCGGTTGCCCCTTGCTATTCAGTTTCACATAGTCGCTCGGAAAAGTATCCGCATTGTAAATCGTATACCGGGTAATCAGTTTTCCATCGTCCTCATAACCAACAGAATAGCGATTGGTGAACGCTTGCCCGCCGTCATACCGGATATCGGTGATATATCGAAGTCGGTACGTATCACAATTGTCTGTTGGCTCCTTTTTGTCTGGGTTGCAAGCGACCTGCAACACCGCCAAAGTGATGCAGATGAAAATAACGTGGTGATGGTATATGGGTTTCATTTTTGTGTTGTTCTTATTCCTACTGAATGGTTATTCGCCTCTTTTTTGCCGTTGTTGGCGTCCTCGTCAACAACCACAGTGGAATGGAATCTAAGATATTGTATTGATCATCAAGGGTTTGAGTCAAATAGTTTGTTTTTTCAAGTCTGGCATTTCGCTCCGTCGTTGTTGTTGGCGAGGACGCCAACAACGGCAGGGGAGAGCTCATCCATCCCCTCTCTTATTCCGCTCATCCTCCTCCATCTTCTTCCGCAAGCTCAACGGGCGCATATCCGTCCACACTTCTTCGATATAGCTCAGGCATTCTGCTTTGCTGCCTTGCTTGCCAGCATCGTTCCAGCCCAGGGCGTTTTCCCGGTCGGCGGGCCAGATGCTGTATTGTTCTTCGTGGTTTACGACTACTTTGTAGAGGGTGCTGTCGTCTTCCATGGTGGTGTTGGTTTTGTTGTAAATCAGAAGGTTTATTTGTCGTCTGGTGACCCCCTACCCCTAAAGGGGAGTTTATTCGAAGTAGGGATAATTGTTTGTTTTTCAATAGATTATGCACTCGTCGCAATAAACTCCCCTTTAGGGGTAGGGGGTCGCCAAGCCATGAATACAAATTTTGACTATTTACCGAATCCATCCGCTTTAACCGCCATAACCCGCGCCACACTCCCTCCTGCTCAATCACCACCCAATACATCCCAACCGCCCAAGTCGCCGTTTCAATTCTAATTTGCTCGCCCGCGCTTGGCGAAAGCGTCTGTTGCAAACGCCCCAATGCGTCAAAAACTTGAATCCGGTCTACCGGGCGCTGATCCTTGGATTGCAACACCAGATAATCCTGCGTTGGGTTCGGAAACGCCGTCCACTGGTTATCAAGCGATTCCGGGGTTTTTGTTGCCGAAAGTTGATCCAGCCGATATTGACTGAAAAACCTCCAGATTTCTTTGCTGGCGTTAAAATCCTGATTGGTCACGCCGATATTGAAAAGCGCCCCTGGCCAGGTATGTCCGCCGCCTGTGATTTTATAATGCTCCACCGTGCTGCCTTGATCGCCGCCAGTGTAGAGTTGCCGTTCTGCCGTGCAGCCATCGCTTGTGTTGGTGTTCGGTACTTGGGTGATGGTCGGGGTAGGGTTGCAGTTGTTGAAATCTACCCATTTGGCCATCAGCGTAGGAATGGAAACGAATGTAGAGATCGGCGAACCAGTGTAAGGCACGGTGTTGTCGGCAGTGCCGTGGATTTCCATCACGGGTACTGGTCGTGCGGGATTGCAGGCATTGAGTTTGGACTGAATCATGCTTCCGGTCACGGAAGCTATGGCTGCGATGCGATCATTCAATTCACAAGCGAGCGAGTAACTCATAAAGCCGCCGTTGCTCATGCCTGTGCTGTACACCCGGTTTGCGTCAATATTGTAGGTCGCTTGAAGCGTATCGAGCAAATCGCGGATAAAGCCCACATCGTCTACATTGGAGTTGCCCAGGAAAGTGTTCCAAAAGCGATTGCCCTGGCCGTCAAAGGGTACCGTTGGGCAGCACGATCAGAAAATTGGCCGTGTCAGCAATGGGGCGAAAATCCCCGTAGAACGCCTGCGCCTCATTGTTGGATGTGTAGCCATGCAGGTTGAAAACCAGCGGAACAGCAGTATTTCCAGTGTATGCAGCCGGAATGTAGAGCATGTACTCCCGAGTGAGGCCACCGCTCTGGATGGTGCCAGAAATCGTGGTCTGACTGGATGCGGTAGTGACAAGAAGCAAGCAAAACAAGGTGTAAAGAATGCGCATATTCAAAGGGTTTGAGTTGTTTGAGGGGTTTGAGTTGTTTGAAGGGTTTGAGACGCGTGAAGACAATTCAAACCCTTCAAACAACTCAAACCCTTCAAACAAATGCTACATCTACTTCTTATCCACGGCCTTCAGGACTTCTTCGGGCAAGATGGTTTCAAAGAGCATTTTCTGATATTCTGCCTCGCGGCCTTTCCCGGAGCGCTTGTCTTCAATCAGCGACCAAATGGGCAAAGCCGGGTCTTTGAAAGCGATGAACTCCTTGTTTACCAACTTGATAGACATGGTCGAGTCGTTTTCCATTTGCACATTTTTGCTTCCAAACTGGCTTTTCAAAACCGGAATTACAATTGCTCTAAAGCTTTCTTCCCCTTTTAAAGTAAGCCGCATGCTTCCTGTATAGGGCACAACAGCCCAGTGATACTGCCCTGCTTTCTTGATTTTGATCTTGCTTTTTGAAACGAAATCAAAACTGGTCATTTGAATGGACAATAATTCATTGTCCATGGATTGCACCAGGCTTTCCCTCAATGAATCACGGTGTACCACCTCAAACATTTTCGGCGGCATGAACTGTAAACTACTGTCCAAATTGAGCGTCAGGGTGTACCGCTTATACAATTCCAAATCACGATCCAACATGGCCGTCAGCTCCTTCTTGCTTTGTGCATGTAGGGTAGAAACTGTAAATAATAATGCAGTAAGAGAAAGAACTAGGTGTTTCATAATTAATAGGTTGATGAAGGTTTATAAGGGTTGATGAAGGTTTATTTTTTACACTCGATAGGTTAAAACTCGTTCCATTTTTGCTTCGACAATCAACCTTCATCAACCCTCATAAACCTTTATCAATCTTTTTTAAGCTGCCGATTCATCCTCCACGGTCGCTTCCGGCGCATTGTTTTTCACCGACTCAATCCCGTTGTCGCGGGTAGCTTCGCTTTCGTACATCTGGCTATTGCCGACCACTTGACCGTTACTGGATTTTAGCGTGAAGTAAAATTTTCCGTTGGCTGCGCTTTGACGATCAAAACGCGCGTCATCGGCGGAATTGGTGCGAACGGATTCGATTCCGTTAAGGCAGGAGGCTTTGGCGGCATAGCCCTGACTGGTAAGAATTACCTGGCCGTTGCTGGCTTTCAGGTTGAATTGGAACTCGCCGTCTTTGCGTTGAGTAATGACAAATTTGCCCATTATTATAAAATTTAGGTGTGATAATCAATTGTTTAGAAATCTGCTTCGGTGCTGAACACCTGTTCTTCGCGCTTGGTCATTACGCCGGCCTTGGCATAATCGCCCACGCGCTTTTCAAAGAAGTTGGTTTTCCCTTGAATCGAAATCATGTCCATCCAGGAGAAAGGATTGGCCGTGCCATAGGCCTTCTCGCAGCCCAAGGACATGAGCAGGCGGTCGGCCACGAACTCGATATATTGCCCCATCATTTCGGCATTCATGCCGATAAGGGAAACTGGCAGCGCATCGGTCACAAATTCCTTTTCATACTCCACTGCTTCGGTGATGATGGAATGCACCTCTGCTGGATCGAGTTTGTTTTCCAGCATCGAATAAAGCAGGCAGGCGAAATCGCAGTGCATACCCTCGTCGCGGCTGATCAGTTCGTTGGAAAAAGTAAGGCCCGGCATGAGGCCGCGTTTTTTGAGCCAATAAATGGAACAGAAAGAGCCGCTAAAAAAGATGCCTTCCACCGCCGCGAAACGCGATGAGCCGATGCGCAAAGGAGGGTGCATTGTCAATCCAGCGCAATGCCCATTGGCCTTTTTCGATACGCACTCCAGGTT
This sequence comes from Lewinellaceae bacterium, assembly GCA_016708875.1. GTDB lineage: Bacteria > Bacteroidota > Bacteroidia > Chitinophagales > Saprospiraceae > M3007. Next base: position 526,373 of record JADJFA010000001.1, on the reverse strand, counting down.
TTGAAGTGCGTTGAAAAGGAAGTCTTTTTCCTTCGGGTCTTTTATATAGGTGTCAATCAGCAGCGAGTACATCTCGGCGTGAATGTTTTCAATGGCAACCTGAAAACCGTAAAAACAACGGGCTTCGGGTATCTGCACCTCGCGCATGAAATTGATCACCAGGTTTTCGTTCACGATGCCATCGGAAGCCGCGAAGAAGGCCAGCACATGTTTGATGAATTTGCGGTCGTTGTCAGTGAAGCTGTTTTCCCAGTCGTTGATGTCCTGGGTCAGGTCTACTTCTTCAGCGGTCCAGAAAGAGGCCACAGATTTTTATACCACTCCCAGATGGTACCGTACTTGATGGGGAAAAGCACGAAGCGATCAGGGTTTTCCGCGAGGATCGGTTCGGAGACGTTGGCTAGTTGTACCATTGGTTATTGCAATTGCTGCGAGTTGGTTTGACTGCTATGTTGAATAAAAAAATAATGATGCGATAGCGTTCCTTCTCAACAAGAACGGCTGCAAAGCCAATCTTTTAAGGCAAGACAGTTCTCTGAACGACTTTTAGGTCGTGCGAGAAATCTCGACATGAGTGAAGGGACGGTACTATGGAAAGGCGGAGTAAAAAACCTGCTGGAAAGCGGAAGCGAAAGTAGGGCGTTTCTGTCTTTTGTCAAAGATTGTTTTCCACCAAATGTTGATAACTTTCGTAAATTGTTGATTTTCAATGTTTGAATTTTGTGGAGTGATTTCTCAACAATGTGGATAACTCAATGTGGATAAATTTGGGACATAAAATGACCCTGAGCCTATTCAGTAGAATCAGGCTTTCTAATCTCTTCATTTTGAATGTAAAACATGTTTCCCTTTCTGTAAAACACCCCGATAATGTGTGGAAAACGCGCTTGCCGACCTCGCCCAAAGTAAAAGTATCTTTGTGGCACAAAATCCGTCCAAGCCTCAGAAAGTGTGGCACACCTCGAGGTGTGCCACACTTCCTACTTATCAACACAAACAACTATGCAAAAAACATGCACCATTCTGGCTCTGATGCTTATCACGGCCACCCTCTCCGCCCAACTCGCCTTCACCACCAAACAATATGGCTGGCGCATCGAAAAAGACCTGGAATATGGCACTGCGCCTAACTATGCTGGTATCCCGACCACCCTGATCCTCGACCTGTACAAGCCTGTGGGCGACGACAATTCCCAACGGCCCTTGCTCGTGCTCGTACATGGGGGCGCATGGGTAGGCGGTTGTAAAGACGACGCAAGCGGACTTGCAGTTATTGCCCAGGAAATGGCCCAACGTGGATATGTAGTGGCTTCGGTCAACTACCGACTTGGCTGGCATAAAGTGGCACTGTCATCCCCAATCCTACACTGATGCCCAGGCAGGCGCCACGCTCTACCCGCCGATTCTTCCGAACTCATCCGGGCCATGTATCGAGGCCAACAAGACGTAAAGGGGCTATTCGCTGGCTTAAAGCCAGGGCTGCGGTTGATTCGACCTGCAGTGAGCGAGTCCTGGTCGGCGGCGAAAGCGCTGGTGGGTTTTTAGCCTTGGCCGTTGGCTTTCTCGACCGGGAAGCAGAAAAACCAGTGTCCTGCCTTGCCCTGCCGGATGCACCCAGCCCTGCTGCAAATATGACCAATAGCTACACCCTCAACTGCGTGATCCAAACGATTAACCCAAGTGGATCGGCTTTACAACGCCCCGATCTTGGCCCTGTAGACGGAACCCTGAACCTGAATGGCCACGATGCCAATGTGCGGGGTGTACTCAACCTTTTCGGTGGCGTACCTTATGAAGCAGGTGCAAACAATTGGCTACAAGGTCCCGACACACCAGCCGTTTATTTGTATCATCAAACCTGTGACGGGATCGTGCCATTTGGTCAAGGGTACCCGTTTTTTACTATTTCTAATTATTGCAACCTTGGCTTTACCCCCTGGCATACCAAATTCCCCCAAACCTTTGGAAGCGGTTCATTGGCAGCCGTGTTCGGGGCAAACCCAACGCCGACTCCGTTCATTACCGATTTTGACCAGTGCCCCGCGTTCAATTCGGCCCTGGCCTTGTTTGAGTGCGTTCGGTATGGGGACAACGGCTCCTACCATTACACCAGCAATCCGGTGCTGCGTTCGCAAAAAGTTGCGGACTATTTCAGCCCATTTATCACTGAAGGAAGTTGCTATACCCTTGGGAGTCATGAGTCTGGCACACCATTGCAGGCGCAGGTTTTGCCCAATCCTTTTTCGGGCCGATTGTCTGTGTTTTTGGAAAATGCGCCTGAGGGCACGTCATTCATCTCGCTCAGCGACGTGTCGGGTAAAACGGTTTGGTCGGCTTCCCGGACCTTAAATGTAGGCGAGAATGTCCTTTTGAGCAAAATGATTTGCCGGCAGGGTTTTATGCCTTGCAGATAAGGTCGGGGGGGGTAGGGGTTGGAAAGTGGTGCGGAGTAAATTATTGCATTAAGCCATTGGCCTAACAAAACAAGGTGGTTTCGTGAAAATTCGTGCAATTAGTGGCAAAAACGATTTGCGGCCAATTAGTTACAAATCTGCAATTTTTGTCGCACTCGGGGCAAAAAGCAGTTTTAGTCAAAAAGGCCTTGTTCAGAATGGTATCCTTGTGGGTAATTTTTAAACCCTGCTGATATGAATAAGACTTACCTGCTTGTTTTGGGACTTTTCTTTTTTTACCAAAATGTTGGTGCTCAAGTGGATACGGTGCCGCCAGCATTAGTGTGTAAAAACATACTCCCGGTCGATTTAAGCGACCATTGCTATGGCTATCTGAAAGTACAAGCATTGGTTGATACCGTGTATGACGATAGCCAATATTATGAGCTGACTTATCGGAAGGAATGTACTGGCGAGGGCTTTCCTTCTACCGACAGCCTCCAGTTCCTTGCGGGCGATGGAACCGCTAATGTTGAATTATGGGCAAGAGACAGTACAGGCAACATTTCAAGCTGTAAGATCACCTTGTTTTTTCTTGACCAAGGGTTCTGTCATACGGGCTCAGCACTCTTTTTTACCACCGCAGAGGGTGATGGAATTGACAGCGTATCCACCCACGTGTATGGCACAAACTGCCTCCTGGATTCTATGGATTACCACGTTCCAACAAGCGTTTTGGGCTGGGGATATGGGTGGATGTCATGGACTCCGGGATACTGGTCGACTTGGCGCAATATCATGCCAGCAGCCGGGTACAGTTATGATGTTGTGCCTTCCAGAAACAATGACCCCTAAATGGGGTAACCACGTATGATCTTACCCTTATTTCAAAACACATTCTCGGAATTGAGCCGCTTGATACGCCTCACAAAATCATAGCAGCCGATGCTAATCAGGATGGGAAAGTGACAACCTTCGACATCATTATTCTTCGCAAGCTAATCCTTGGTGTTATTGATGAATTGCCTAATGGAAAGTCGTGGCGTTTCATTCCAGCTGATTATGTTTTCCCGAATCCAGACAACCCCTTTGTCCCACCCTTGCCTGATAAAATTACGGTGCCAAACACTTACAATTTTGGAGGAGCGTCTCATGAGTTTTTGGGAATCAAAATCGGGGATGTGAATTTTTTCGGCTGATCCAGACTAATAGGGGCAGGAACATGGATGGCAGGATGGGACACGGATTTTCACAGATTATAAAATCCGTGTCCCATCCGTCATCCGTGGCCCACCCCTCTTAGTTCTATAGTTTCACGCCCACCGTCAAATACCACCCCTCCCATCCGAAGAGAATCAATCCCCGGCCCCGGATAAGCATCGGCGCGGCGGGTGAAATACCGCTCGTCAAAAAGGTTGTTGCAACTTGCCTCCAACAGCAGCCAGCGCCAGGACCATGCCACGGAAAGATCCGCTACGGTGTAGGCCGGAATAATGCCGTTCACTGCCGAAGCAGTGCGACGGGCATTGGTAGCGTCCGTAAAATGTTCGGCGGTAAACGCCCAATTGAAACTGCTGCGGAAACGCCCTTGCGCCCAGCTCAGTCCGGTACGGAAAGTAAGCGGCGGCACCAATTCCACCTTTCGGTTGCGGATGCTCGCGTCGTCGGTGTTGACATATCGGGCATCAATTACAGAGGTGTTGATGAAAAGAGATAGACGGCGCAAGGAATCTTTAGGCGCGATAAGATGCCACAGATTTGCCTCGGCAAACGCCTCAATGCCAATATTGCGCGCATCAGAAATGTTGGTGCGCAGGCGATAATCATTGTACAAGGGAGGCTGGTCCGCTTTCAGCAATTGGCCGATTCGGTCGTAATAACCAAGGTAAAAAGCTGTCACGTCGGCGTACCACCAGGTGTTGCGGCGGGTGCGCAATCCAAGGTCGGCCGTATGGCCACGTTCGTCACGAATGTTGGGATCCACCCGGCCATTTGGGTTGTCAATACGCAGGTCGGTGAAATTGATAGCGCGATAGTTTTGAGAAATATTCGCATAGAGTTCTAAGGTTGAATTGGCTTTCCAACTTGCGCCCAAACCAAACAGCACAAAGGAGCGCCGACGTTCCAGGTCTTCATTTTCACGGGTTTCTGCGATCAAATTTCCCGCAAAATCGTACACCCGCTGTTGGTAATACCCTTCGGCAAAGGTTTGGATGTTTTCAAAACGGACGCCCGGTGTGAGGCTGAATTTGGGAGACAGCCAAAAATGTTTTCCGCAAACACAGCATAGTTGTAATTCGGAAAATGAAAGTCCGATTTTTCAACATTATCGGGATTAAGAAACTGAAAATCAGGGCCTTGTCCATTGTTTGCCTCCCCTTGCCGGGCACTGGTAAAACCTCGGTATACCCGAGCGCCAATGGCCAGCGCATTGTCAAACTTGCCCATTTGATAGCGGTGCAACAAGCGGGTTTCATTCCCAAAATTGTCGAAGGTGCCACTGATGAGGTCGCGGTTTTGCCCAAAATCCAGGTTGTTGGCAGGGGAAAGATTGCCCAAAGATTGGCGCGAAGCTGAAAGGCCAAACAGACGGTTGTCAATGCGGGTCTGTTCAGAAATCTTGTATTCCGAGTGGAAGCAGGCGAGGTTCCAATCTACGCGGAACCAGTTCCGTTCGCGCAGTGATTGTTCGGGGTCTTGCTCAAACTGGGTATCCGTGAGGCCGCCAGGCTGTTGTGCCAGATAGCTCATTTTGGTCAACTCGATTCCGAATTCCAATCTTTCAGAGGCCCGCCAGTGTACGTCCAGATAACCATTGTTTAGTTCAAACCCCGAATTGGGTCGCCAGCCATCGCCGCGTTTGTGTTGGTAAAAGCCGTAGTAACTTACTTGACCCACCGACCCGCTCACGGCATTATAAGAGCCTAAAAAGCCCCAGGCGCCCACCGTCTGCCGCGACGTGAAGCGAAACCGCTGATGTTCAATTGGTTGATGCATCACAAAATTGAGCATTCCGCCAAATTGTGTTCCGTATTGCAGAGAGGCAGCCCCCCGCACCACTTCTATGCGCTGGAGCGATTCGGTGGGCGGCGTGTAATAACTTTCCGGGTATCCTAGCGCGTCGGCGCTGATGTCGTAGCCGTTTTGACGGGTGTTGAAATTACTAGTCCGATTCGGACTGAGGCCGCGGCCGCCAATGCCAAGTTGCAGTCCAGCGCCATCGCTTTCCCAGATGTTCAGCCCGGCTACTCGGCTAAAAACCTGACGAGCATTGTTGGTTGACAAATTGGCCGTGATATCGCGAAGCGTAACTACCTCGCTTTTTTCCTTCGTGCAGATAACCCTTCTACCGCCCGGAGGCGGCCAAGCCCCATGGTTTTTTGGGCCTCGCTCTCGATCGTCGCTTCGCGGAGCTCAATGGTTCGGGCAGTGTCGGTTTGGGCGCAAAGTGTAGACTGGAATATTATTCCGGCTGCCAGCGTCAGGAGCCTGAATGTCATTCCGATGTATTTTGGGTAATCCATGTTTTGTGCGACCAACCGTCGCTCAGTTTTGTCAAGTCAATGTTTGGGTCAATCAGCAATCGGCTGGGACGGGCGTTGAGGGTCACATATACTTCGGCGCGTACTGCCGGGTCAGAAACGCCTTGTTTTTCATAGTGTTGTTTCAAAAAATGGGCGAATTGCAGGATCATGTCGGGCTGCATTGCCATTTGTTTTTCCTGGTGCGCGTTTAAAAATTCGCCGTTCAGCACCTCACCTTCACGACCGGTCTTGGAATCTTTTACAAAAAAAGTGGCTGTTCCGGCTTTTTCCATCAACATGACTCGCCAGGAAAAACGATAGCCTTCTTCCGTCCAAAAAAGGTTGCCGGGATAAAGGAGGTAACGCCAGGGGAAGAGGAGTTGGAAGGCAAGTGTAGAAAAGGAGGGCAAAAAGCGTTTTGGACGTCCTACGGTCAGCCGTAGGCCCGGTTTGTTCAGACTTTCCAGGTTTTGAAACCTGGAAAATCTTTCCCAAATCCGCTCATGCCATTTTTCCGAGAAAAATCAGGGTCGCGCCAATCATCACCAGCGGGAAAACACCAATCTGAAACATCAAACCAGTCAGTGTATGGAAAACAACGACCGTCAGATAGGCCCAGGGCCGGGTGCGCGACCACAAAAGCCAGAATACAATGGTCACATCATACATCATCCCAATCCAGCTAAAGAGCCAGGGCGTGATTTCTTGTTTAAAAAGCCAGCCGACAAGTGGCAACTGGTCGTTGGCGGGCACCCAGATTTTTAAGGGTAAGGCGTTCAGAAGCCAGTCGTGGTTGATTTTCCAAAGACCCGCGTAGCAATACACGATGCCAAGTTGGAGTTGAAAAATGAACACCGTCCAACGAGGGATTTGGCTTTGAAAAAGAGTGGGATTGCGCAGTACATCGAGTGAAAATGCGCGGTTGGCCGGAACGAAGATCAGCAACCCGCAGACGATACTAACGAAGTAATAATGGTTGAGGTAGTACGTCAGATCAATCAGTTCGATATACGTAAACAACAGGAATTGCGCCAGGGCCGCCAATCGGTAAAAAAGACCCAGAACAACACACAATGAACTGATTATCAACAATCCATGTACAATATACATGCCCGTAGCCGAAAGTGGCTCCACCCATTCGAACCCAAAATATTTGAAGTGGAATTGGGGGCATACATAGTGGTCGTCCACCCAACCCAGATACACAAAACGCAGGGTGCTGAACAGCAACATCGCCCGACGATCACGCGAAAGGTGATTAGCGGGGCGATGCCAACGGGCGCTTCTAGCCAGTTTTTGATGTTCTTCATGGCTGTCATTTTACCCGCCATAGTCCCGATAAAAGCGGGTATCACCATATTACGTTGATTTCACGACCACATAAATCAATCCCCGTCTCCACTGCTATAGGTGATGGCAATGCCGAGCAACGACGACATATCGCTTTTGAAAAAGCGGGTCATTTTGGAAAATTCCACATAAAGGGCCTCCAAAAAGGACTTGTCGCCTGTAATTTGTTCAGAAATCGCGGGCGATTCGGGCACATTGGCCAGTGCGGACTTCAAAGCGGTCAACTGCGCTTCCGTGCTGACAATCAGGTCTTTGCCACCCTCCACGTTATCCAAATATTCCCGAAAACCGATGCCGTCCTGACCGTTTCTACTACGCCCATGCCAGATGTCCTCGATGGCGTTTACATGGGTTTTCAGCATGCTCAGGGTTTGTTCACTGTAAAATGCCTCCACCAATTGTGGTTCTGCTTGCGTTTGTCCGATGCGTTTTCCAAGTGGCAACCCAAGTTTGAAATTTTTGATGGATTCGTAGCTGCGAACAAACTCGTTGTAGAGTTGAGAAGTGCTGCTTCCCACGTCGGTGCCAGCGTTTTGGACGAACTCCGCAGCAATGACCGCTTCGATCTTAGATTTACTGACGGGGAAATGTGCCCACTTCTTCGATGAGGCCTTTGCGCAACCCATCTTCCCCCGCCGGCCCGAAATTATAGGCGTTTGCATACTGCCACTCTAGTGTATGCACTCACCCAGCGTCTTGCAGGACTTCCAGAGCATCGGTTGAAAGCACGATGTTAAGCCTCTGCGGTCGCTTGCAGGCTGCCCAATTTGGACTGGACGCCCCAAAGGCAGGTGCGATCAGGTTGTCGGCATAATTGCGCAGCATGGCTCCGCGGTCGAAGTTGTTGCTGGGTCTTTCCCGTTTTTGTCGCAGCCTACAGCGAGGACGAGTGTCAGGGATAAGTAACGTGATTTTAAACGACATGCTTATTCTGGCATAAAAGATTGAGATGCAATGCTTTGGAATTCCGTGAAAAATGAATCATGCGAATCAGGTTAAACCAGGTGCGTCCCAGAGGACGTAATCTTTTGGTTTTTCGATGAAAAAAGCGGCCGAGGACGCTCTGCGGCGTTGCGACCTACGGCACGCCCCCCCTTGCCGCTTTTCTACCGAGATTTAGCCTCTGGGCCTGCTTAAAATTCGAACGATTCCATATTTCACGGAAAAAGCCTTAACGGCCCTGTACGGCCACCCAGTTATTTCTAAAATCTTCCACTTCCTGATCACTGAAGCCGTATTTAGCCTTCAATTTGCTGATCACCTGCGTCAATTTAGGCAGTTCATTTACCGGATCGGTCGCAAATTTATAGGAAGTCGGGGTGCCGTTGTATGGAGCGTTGAACAATACCAGTAACTCGTCAATTTCAACGTCGGTGATGGTCTTGAAATCCTGTGGAATAGTGCGCCAGCCGTGAATGAATCCTACACATTCGCTGTAAGCGTGTAGTGCACTCGCTTTTTGGGCATCGGTAGGATTGGTAGCGCTCAGGTCCGAGATGACGCTGTGGCAGTAGTTGATCATCGTTCCGGCGTTCACTTTTTCCCAGGTTTGACGAAGAGCCAGGAGTGCTTCGTCGCGCTCTTGTTTGTAATCCTTGCCTGCTTTCAGGGCTGCTTGTAGTTTGATAAATGCGTTTTTCATTTGGAAATACAGCCCGGTTCCGTCGTTTTTGTCGCGACGGGCGGCGTAGTTGGCCATAAACTTGGCGGGATTGGCGGCATTGGCTGCTGTAGGCGTGTTCGGGAAATCCGGGTGTGCGCCAAAAATACGCAGCAATTGGTCGGCAGTGGCCGGAGTCATCGAGCCTTTCATAAGCGAAACTGCATGGTTGTACAGTGCAGCACCGAACAATCCTTTTTCCATCAACTGCTCATATTCCAGGCCGTTTTCATCAAAAAGGTAACCGTTCAACACACCACCATTGCCGGTTGGAACGCCTGGAGTGTACGAGGTACCGCTGGCTTTTGCCATTTCATCGAGCCAGTTGCCCGAGCCGTCCAAACGATCGGCGTAGTAACTGGTTGTGATGCTTTTAAACTCGGATTGCCTGCGTTGAACAATTGGGTCAGGGTCGTATAGTCGAGCAACACGCCGGAGGTACGGCCTTTTTTAGCCTCGTTAACGAGGGCTTCCAACTGGCCTCTGATGGCATCTTGTGTGGCTATATTAGCGGAAAATGAGGTGCCATCATAAGCGCCTGGAATATCAAGTGGGGCTTTGTCCTTGTCATTACAAGCAACAAAAAACAATGCAAGCGTGAACACAGTCAGGCTGTTTTGAAAGAAGGTAAACATGGTACTTAAAACCTTGAATTTAATTGAACGCCAATCTATAAAGGGAGGACTTCGCTACTAAAATGCTCTAAATGGCAATTTTTGGCGCGGCAAATGTCTTATTTTAATTTGGATTCTATCTACACAAGGTGTTTAGTTTTGTAATCTTGGAGTCATTTTATCTCGATTCTACTGGCTCGTATCAATTTCACCCTGCGCCAATTGGCTGAACTATATTTACCGCTCAAATCCCATTGCATAAGGGTTTAAACCTGTTACTTTCTCTACGTTCCAAAATCCCTGTCATGACTATTGACATTATCATTACCCTCTGTATCCTGCTCGGCGCGGTCGTCCTATTCATAACTGAATTGGTGGCTATTGATGTGACTGCCATGATCATCATCGCAAGTTTGGTGCTGAGCGGCATCCTAAGTCCTCAAGAGGGCCTCGCAGGCTTCAGTAATACGGCGTTGGCCACAGTAGCCGCCATGTTTGTGATTAGTGCCGGCATCGAAAAAAGCGGTGCACTCAGTCCGGTCTCGGCATTTTTGGAAAAACTTTTTCTAAAAAACTATTGGCTTGGCATCATAAGTATGCTCCTTTCGGTGGCGTTTTTGTCGGCGTTTATTAACAACACCCCGGTAGTTGCACTTTTTATTCCCGTTGTGCTGTCCTGCGCTCGTGCCATCCAGATTAGCCCTGAAAAATTGCTGATCCCCTTGTCATTTGCATCCATGTTTGGTGGGGTATGTACCCTAATTGGCACTTCAACCAATATTCTGGCAAGCGAATACTCGGCCTCTGCCGGACTGGGAGCCTTCGGAATGTTTGAGATGACAAGAATGGGGCTAGTGTTTTTGTTGGCTGGTTTTTTGTACCTTTTGCTTATTGGATTGAGACTTTTACCGGACCACACAAAACCCAACACCATCACAGAAAAGTACAATCTGGGAGAATATTTGACCAATGTCGTTTTGCAGGAAGGGGCGCCCTCTATTGGCAAGAAGATCAAAGATTCGCCCCTGGTTACGGATCTTAAAGTTGAAATCATTGCCGTACAACGGGGCGAGATTCACTTCCCTTCCCCAGCCGATGATTTTGAACTGGAGGTGAATGACACCCTCAAATTGAAGGGCGATTTGGATAAAATCCGAAAACTCCAATCCAGGGATCGGGTGCTTGTGCAACCGCTGCCGAACAACCCGACCTCAAAACAGATCGAAGGCGAGTTTGTACTGCACGAGGTTGTGGTGCTGCCCAATTCCGATCTCGCGGGAGTTTATCTGGAAGAAATAGACTTTGAAGCACGATTTGGAGGCGCCTATTTTCTCGGGGTACATGGTCGGAAAGCCCAGCAACATAAAAAAATCAGTGATTGGAAACTCGAAGCTGGCGACTGCCTGCTATTGGGTTCTCACAAAGACAAATCTGAGGCCCTGCAGCGGAATTTTCCTGATATGTTCGTTATCAATCACACCGATCATGCTGCATTTTCTAAAAAAAACGCGCTTATAGCATCTTTAGCAACCATTTCAGTCATAGTTGTAGCCTCTTTGGGGATCATGCCTATTGTTACAGCGGCTTTGGGAGGCTGTTTGGTTTTGGTACTCACCAAGGTGGTTACGCCCGAAGAAGCTTTCAGGAGTATTAGTTGGAAAGTAATTGTTTTGTTGGCCGGTTCACTCAGTTTGGGAGTCGCACTGGAAAAAACAGGGCTGCTAAACTAGTTGCCGACCAAATTTATGTGTTAGGTGGCGCCATCGGTCCATGGGTTATGCTGAGCCTCATTTACCTCTTCACCAGCCTGCTCACCGAAACAATGTCGAACAACGCCACGGTGGTTTTGCTTGCTCCCGTTGTGATTGCATTGGCCATGTCCATGGGCGTTTCTCCAAAGCCATTTCTGATGGCAATCACTTTTGCCGCTTCCACCAGTTTTATGACTCCCATCGGCTATCAAACCAATACAATGGTGTATGCAGCCGGTAATTATGCCTTCAAGGACTTTTTCAGAATCGGCGCGCCGCTTAACCTGTTGTTTTGGATTTTGGCGAGTATTTTGATTCCGATATTTTTTCCGTTCAAGTGAAACTCATTTATCCTCCTTCCGGTAAACCAGCATAGGAACTTTTGTAACAAATGAAAATGTCTCAGAACGGTTGGGACTAAACAGCTTGGAGTACCAAGTTTGGTTAGGGTGGGTAAAAAACACGGTAATCCCCGGTTTCACTTTTTTAACCAGCTTATTCAATTGTTCTGCAAAGCTCGCATCCAAATCGAATGGTTTGAGCAGCACCTGATCAAGGCTTGGATATTTTTTCCGCCACATTGCTGTCAGCGTTTCTGCTTCAAGTTTGATGCTTGATTGGTGAAAAAAGTGCGCCATGTCAACCTTAGCACCTATGGATTTGGCGAAAGCGGAGACCATTGGTAGCTCCCGATCTATGTTTTCCAAGTCGGAGGCGTACAATGCTTTTGTGAGGGGACGAAGGCGATAGGTATGGGGAACAACCAGCACAGGTACAGGCGATTTGACAATAATCTTGCTTGTATTGGTGCCAATAATTTTGAGCATCTGGCCAGCGCCCCGTGTGCTGATACAAATATAATTGGCCTCATTCTGCTGCGCATACTCCAAAATGGCCTTTTCGGGGCTTAAATCTTCCACTATTACACAACGATATTTGCCCGGGTTGATTTTCGTGGATTTAATGACCGTGGCAACGAATCGCTCCAATTTTTGCAGATGCTCTTTCACTTGCTCCTGGAGTGCATCTTCCAGACGATCCCTATGAATGGTGGTTGGAATCATTGCCTGGAAGCAGTGAAAAAAAACCAGTTCAAATCCTCCATGACTGGCCAACTGTAATGCGAAACGCAGACCCGCTTTGGAACTGCTGGAAAAATCAGTGGTGACGAGTATTTTTTTCATGCTTTAATAGGTACAAATTATACTGTAAAGGTAACCAACACCCTTGTCCTAAGGGGTGACCAAAATTACTCCCTTCAATGATCTTTAATGCTCAAAAGAAAGTACAAGGTATGTGTGGCTTGTGCCTGATAGAAATCATTGCATACGGTGTCAGACCTCATTTTGCATAGGTTACTATCCGCAATATTTTTGTCAAGTTGAATCTTTAAACACTAAAATAAATTCATTATGAAAAAGATTGGATTCTTACTCGTTCTGTGTGCGCAATACTTAATTGGAAATACGCAAGCCCCCGATTGGCAATGGGCAAAACAAATGGCGGGAACATTCAGTAAAGGATATGGCATACATGTGGATGCCTCCGGCAATATTTACGCTACGGGTGGTTTCGCTGGTACCGTTGACTTCGATCCGGGTGTCCCTACTTATAATTTGTCGGGTGCGGGTGCAGATGATGGATACATTTCTAAATTAGATCACACAGGTAATTTTCCTGGGCCAAAGCTTTTGCCGGAGCCGGAGGTACAGGAGGCTTTGAAATCGAAACGGATGCCTTGGGAAATGTGTATAGCATCGGTAATTTTAATGGAACGGTAGATTTTGACCCCGGGGCAGGAACATTCAATTTATCCGCTACAAGTGGTTCGGACATTTATATTTCTAAGTTGGATAATGCAGGAAATTTCATTTGGGCTAAAGCTTTAAACGGAACAGGCAATAACTTAAACTCGGGATACTCCATATCATTAGACCCAGCAACAGGCGATGTATATACGACTGGCTGGTTTAAGGGAACGGTTGATTTTGATCCTGGCGCTGGCGTATTTAACCTGAGCTCCAATATTGAAAACGGTTTTATTTTGAAATTAGACAATGCAGGTAATTTTTTGTGGGCAAAATCAATCAAAAGTGCCTCGGCAACGCGCAGTTTTTCAATTGTTATTGATGATGCCGGGACGGTTTATTCAGTCGGTGGTTTTGAGGGAACGGCTGACTTTGATCCGGGATCGGGTATTTACAACCTGACTGCTATTGATGGAGCTGATATTTATATTTCCAAACTGGACGCATCCGGTAATTATATTTCAGTGCTGACCGTTGGTGGTACAGGTTTTGAGTATGCCATTGACCTGAAATTAGATCCTGCAAATGGCGATATATATATTGCCGGTTCTTTTGATGGTACCGTTGATTTTGACCCAGGTGTCGGAACTTTTAATTTAACATCCAATTCCACTGGATTTTTGGAATGGGATTCATACATTTTTAAGCTAAATAGTTCCGGAGATTTTAAGTGGGCAAAATCTGTTGGAGGCTCGGGTATTGATAGAATGTCCTATTTAGCCCTTGACGTGGAATCTGGAAAAAAAGGTGTTTATGCTACCGGAACTTTCGCTGGAACGGTTGACTTTGATCCCGGAACGGCTGTTAATAATCTCACTTCAGCTGGGAATCTGGATGCTTACCTGTTAAAATTAGATATTGACTCAGGTGATCTCATTTGGGCAAAAAGTTTTGGGGGCACAGGCGAAGACGCCAATTCCACCATGGCATTGGATAATAGTGGAGACTTGTATTTAACCGGGTACTTTTATAGTCCAACTTTATCTTTTGAAACTACAAACGGAACAACTACATTTTCAAATAATCCTGGTAGCAGTCCTGATGCATTTATTGTAAAGCTGGATAACATGATCAGTTCAGGCGTTGAAAACATAGTGCCTGCAAGTGGTATTCTAATTTACCCAAACCCGGCAAACGACGTATTAGTTGTCAGCTTTCCTGTAATGACTGGTAAAGAGGTGCGTGTAAACATTACAGATCTCAGCGGGAAAATAGTTTATACCGCTACTCCAACCCAAACAGAAAGTTTTGAAATAAATACAGCAAATCTGGCAGAAGGCGTTTACTTTATAAACATACACGCTACAGATCTTTTTGAAACTAAAAAGATGATCATTTCACGGTAATCAAGTAGTTAAGGTGCAAAAAGAGCCAACTGCAGAGGCAGGAGCGCAAAGGGTTGATTTTCAAACGCTCCGCGTCTCTGTGCCTCTGCGGTTTATTTTGTCTGCTCACTTAGTTAAGGTACCATACAAAAAAGCGAGCCATCACTGCCAGAAGCAGGATGGCTCGCCCATATGTTTGTGCAAAGTGTCCGAATGAGAATTACAGCGAAATGTGCTTAAAGCCCGAAACCGTAAGATCCTTGTTCAAGGAGCGAAGGTATTGGTCCACTGTTTGGTCGTTGTTCTTCACGAATTTTTGGCTGAGCAATGTGCTCTCCTGGAAGAACTTGTTGAGGCGACCCATCGCGATCTTTTCGAGCATGTCTTCGGCTTTGCCTTCGTTGCGCGCCAATTCTTTCCCGATCTCGATTTCTTTTTCGATAATCTTCGGATCCACGTCATCCCGGCTCACCGAAACAGGGCTCATTGCAGCGATCTGCATGGCCACGTCGCGGCCAGCTTGCTCGAATTCAGCATCACTTTTGTTGAGTGCCACAGCCACCGAGCGCTTGTTGTTCGAGTGGTTGTAAATCAGGATTTGTGCGCCAGTGATTGGCTCGTAGCGGCCAATCTCGATTTTTTCGCCAATTACACCCACTTGCTCGCCCACTTTTTCGCCGATGGTCACCGAGCCTTCGAAAGGAAGGGCAAGAAGTGCCTCAAGCGTTGCAGGGAAGTTTTCGAGGGCAATGTCCACGAATTTATTGGTGAGGGCGATAAAGCCTTCGTTGCGGGCAGCGAAGTCCGTTTCGCAGTTGAGCGCCAACACGACCGCGCGGGTCTGGTCAGCATTAGTCTTGGCAATTACCACGCCTTCTTTGGCCTCGCGGTCTTCGCGTTTGGCGGCTTTGGCGATGCCTTTTTTGCGAAGCCAGTCTTGGGCCGCTTCGGTGTCGCCGTTGGATTCTTCCAGGGCTTTTTTACAGTCCATCATGCCTGCGCCAGTCAGTTCGCGCAGTTTTGAAATATCGGCAGCAGAAACTTTTGTCATTTTTTATAAGTGTGGTGTCAGCCTTCGCCCCTTTTGTGCGACAAATTACCGCAAGTAAAAAGGATATGGCGGTTAAAAATGTGAAACTTAACAAACAATTCAAATCCAAACCTCAAATCAAGCTTCCGCAGCCACCGGAGCGTCAGCCCCTTCTTTCTCGTCGCCCTTGGCAGACTTGCGCTCTTCCAATCCTTCGCGGATGGCCGAGACAAGGTAGTTGGTGATGTACGAGATGGATTTTGAAGCGTCGTCGTTGCTGGGGATGGCAAAATCCACCAGAGTTGGATCTGAGTTGGTATCCACCATGCCAAAAGTCTTGACATTCAATTTTTTAGCCTCAGCGAGTGCAAGGTGTTCGTGGTGAATGTCCACGATAAACACTGCTGAAGGAAGACGGTTAAGTTGTTCAATACCACCAAAGTGCTTGGTCATTTTGATGTGCTCGCGACCAAACATCAGACGTTCTTTTTGGTGATGCTGGTGAGCGTGGTATCACCCAAAATGCGCTCGATGTGCTGCATTTTTTTTACCGATTTGCGGATCGTCATGAAGTTGGTCATCATACCACCCAGCCAGCGTTCGGTTACGAAAGGCATACCGACACTTTCGGCTGCTTTTTGCACGATTTCGCGGGCTTGTTTTTTGGTAGCGACGAACATGATTTTCTTGCCGCTTTTGGCCATCGCTTTCATAGCCATTGCCGAACGCTCCAGCATATCGGCGGTGCGGTTGAGGTCAATGATGTGGACACCCTTGTGCTCCATGAAGATGTACGGAGTCATCTTGGGATTCCATTTTTTGCGCAAGTGGCCGAAGTGGCAGCCGGCGTCGAGGAGTTCCTTATATGTAGGCTTCTGCATGAGAAGTTATAAGTTTAGAGTTATGAGTTATAAACGCTGAGACCAATTGAAAAGCCATCCCAACGGGGGATGAGGAGGTGTTTAGCGCTTAGAGAACTGGAAGTTCTTGCGCGCTTTTGGCTTACCGTATTTCTTACGTTCTACGGCGCGGCTGTCGCGTGTGAGGAATTTCCGAACTTTCAATGGAGAGCGGAACTCTTCATTGAGCTTCACCAAAGCGCGGCTCAAGCCCATGCGCACGGCTTCTGATTGGCCTTTGTAGCCACCACCGCGTACGTTCACTTTCAGGTCATAGGCATTTTCGATGCCTACCACTGCAAAAGGATCGGTCACGTTGTGTTGCACGTGCATTTGTGGGAAGTACTCACGGTAATCTTTGCCATTCACCGTGATCTTGCCTTCCCCTTTCATCAAATAAACGCGGGCAACTGCGGTTTTCCGACGGCCCACGGCATTTATCATTTCCATATCTTGTAAATGTTGATCCCTCCTTCGCTTCTGCCTCTGTCAAGACTATGACAGATAAAAAGGCTACGGCGGGTAAAAATGTGGTCCCCGCCTTCGCGCTTCGCGCTATGGCGGGTAAAAATGTGATGAAATGTGGTCAATGTGTTGCCCGCCGTAGCCGATGCGTAGGCGGAGTCACGTTGATCCCATTATTAATCATTACCCAGATTAAGGTTAAGTACTTCTGGTTTTTGTGCGGCGTGGGGGTGATTGGCCCCTTTGTACACAAACATTTTCTTGTACATGGCGCGACCCAATTTGGTTTTGGGCAGCATCCCTTTCACGGCGATTTCCACAATGCGCTCCGGGAACTTGGTGCGCATCACGTCTGCGACGACCACTTTCAGGCCACCTGGGTGGTGCGAGTGGTGTTTGTATTCTTTCAGGTCCCATTTTTGCCGGTGAAACGAATCTTTTCGGCATTGATCACGATGACATAGTCGCCCGTGTCGGCATGGGGCGTGTAAGACGGCTTGTTCTTTCCGCGCAAGATGGAAGCGATTTCAGCACACATACGACCCGTGATTTGGTTTTCAGCGTCGATGATGTACCACTTGTGCTCCGCTTTTTCTTTGCTGACGGAAACCGTCCGATAGCTCAGTGTATCCATTTTTTTGTAAAAATTTGTAACGTTTGAAAGGGAGCGTTTAAACCTCGTAGGTTTTAGAAACCTACGAGGTTTCTAACGAGAATTTTCTGCCCCTTTCCTCAAAGAGGGCGCAAATGTAAAACGAGCCTACACACTGTGCAAGGGTGCGTGAAAAGTTTTTTGGGCAACTACACTTAACTCAGTGATAATCAGTTGAAATATTGCCCAAATATTTTTTGTTGATAAAATGCTTGAGCGGGTTTTCAGGTGAAAATCAACGTTTTGCAAGAGATTGAGTGATTTATGTAATTTGAAACGTTGGATTGGGGCATGTCGCCTATTTTTGCGCGCTAACTAGGGGATGTTTCAAAGTCGAAAGATGTGAATGATTGATTTTTTTACCCAATCCTGTTTTGCCTTCCCGAAATTTAACTTCCCGAAAGTTTTAAACTTTCGGGAAGTTCGGCATTGCAAAAAATTAAATTTTGCGTTCGAGGGCAACATGTGTCCTTCTTCGACTTTTGACACAACCCTAAAACCCACCTACCATGTACAAAACCCTTCTCTTTTTTACCCGCCGAAGCCTTTTTACCCGCCGTGGCCTGACATGCCTTGGCGTAAGCACCCGCCCCCAAG
This sequence comes from Lewinellaceae bacterium, assembly GCA_016708875.1. GTDB lineage: Bacteria > Bacteroidota > Bacteroidia > Chitinophagales > Saprospiraceae > M3007. Next base: position 508,305 of record JADJFA010000001.1, on the reverse strand, counting down.
CCCCAGCCCTCGCAGCCTGCTTACTGCTACTGCTCCTCCCCCTACTCGCCCTTGCCCAGCCCATCGAGCCAATACTCACCCTGAACACCGAGATGCACACGGCCATGATAAACCGCATCAGCATCGACAGCCGGGGCCGCACCCTGCTCACCGCCAGCAAGGACAAAACCGCCAAACTCTGGGACATCGCTACAGGCAGCTTGGTCCGCACTTTTAGGCCACCCATTGGAGCAGGGAATGAGGGGATGCTCTACGCGGCTGCGCTCTCGCCCGATGGGCGTTTGGCGGCGGTTGGGGGATGGACAGGCAAAAGTTTTCCCCCAATAGCCGCTATCTGGCGGTGGCTTTGGGGAAGCGTGGCATTCGGATCTACTCCATTGACGCGACGGATGAGGGTCAACCTGTCAATACAAGCACCCCGTTCGCCGAAGACAAGGACTACAGCGAAGGAAGCGAGAACCTCGCTTTTGATGCCTCGGGCCGCTTGGCGACGGTGGGCTTCGATGGCTATATCCGCCTGTACGATACCAATTTCAAATTGCTGAAAAAAGCCGCTACCACTGGCGGCAAACACCCTTATTCGTTGGCTTTTTCGCCCAATGGAAAAATGCTTGCTGTGGGGTATGATGACAGCCCGACGATTCAAGTGCTGGAGGCTAAGAGCCTAAGCCTGTTGTATGCACCCGATGTAGGCGGAGCAAATGCGCTGGGAAACCATTTGGAAATGCTCGTATTCTCCGCCGATGGTAATTCTTTGGCGGCAGGCGGTGCCAACCGACTGGACAAAGACGGCCATTGGTGGCATCAAATCCGAGTCTGGAACCAGGCTGGGAAAGGCAGCTATACCGATTACAACGGTGGAGCCAATACCATCATGGACATCAAAGCCTTACCCAACGGCACCTTTGTTTTTGGCGGCAGTCAGCCCGACTGGGGCATCATCAGTCCTGCTGCCGGGCAGCACAGCCGCTATGTGGCGTCGGATAACAATGCCTACTACACTGCCGAAGACCTATCCCACTTTCGCCTCGGCCCAGGCGGGGAAGAAGTGGGCATTACGCCATACGCCAAATCAGCCATGCGCTTCATCCTGCCTGGTCGCCGCTTTTCGCAGACCAGCTCTGCTGCACCATCCGCCAGCACTGATCGTAACGGCGTGAACCTGAGCGATTGGAATGAAAACACCGCCCCAAAACTAAACGGCAAACCTTTTCTTTTTTGAAACAGAATGAACGCTGCCAAAGTGCAGACATCGCCATCGGTGGGCAGGGCATTGTACTAGGTACGGACTTGGCCATATATTGTACCGATGCTGATGGGAACAAACAGTGGTCTGCCCCGGTGAGAACGGCCTGGTGCGTCAAGATAGACGAACTCAACCAAGTGGTGGCGGCAGGGCTGGGTGATGGCACCATTCGATGGTACCGCTTCCGCGATGGCAAGCCCCTGCTCACGCTCTACCTGCATTCTGACAATGAGCGCTGGGTGCTGTGGACACCCTCGGGCTATTACGATGCGGCTCCTGGCGCGGAAGACCTGATCGGCTGGCACCTCAACAATGGCCCCGACCGCGAGGCGAGCTACTATCCGGCCCCAAAATTCCGCGACACTTACTACCGTCCCGATGTGATTGACCTCGTGCTCGAAACCCTTGACGAGGTCACGGCCCTGCGCCAAGCCAACGAAAACGCCGGACGCGGCAGCGAAGTAGCCACCCGCAGCATCACCACCCAACTGCCGCCGACGGTGCGCATCCTCAGCCCTGGCCCCGATACGGAAGTCAGCAGCACTACGCTCACGCTGGGATACAGCATTGATTCGCCCAACGGCGAGCCGGTGACCGGGGTGCGCCTGCAAGTAGATGGCCGCCCGGTGGCTACGGAGCGCGGCTTTGTGCCCGGTCAAAAATCTGTCATTACCATCCCAGCCGCCAATTGCGTGGTGTCGGTCATCGCGGAAAACCGCTTCGGAGCCAGCGACCCGGCTACTGTGCAGGTACGCTGGTCGGGCGGTGTTGCGCCTGTAGCTCAGCCGGGCCTGGATACCCGCCCGGTACTGTACGTGCTGTCCATCGGGGTGAGCCAGTACGCCCACGCTGACGTGAAAGACCTGGACTACGCTGCCAAAGATGCCCGCGATTTCGCCGCCGCCGCCGCCCTGCAAAAGGGACTGCTCTTTCGCGACGTGCAACTCAAAATCCTCACCGATGCCGATGCCACAAAGGACAACATCCTCGACGGCCTTGACTGGTTGCAAAAACAGACCACCAGCCGCGACGTGGCTTTCCTATATTTCGCGGGGCATGGTGTAGACGACAATGCGCAGAATTTTTTCTTCCTGCCCACCGGCGCTGACCCCAAGGCGCTTCGGCGCAGTTGCGTGGAGCACGGCTCCTTGCAAAGCACCGTGGCTTCTGTGCCAGGCAAAATCGTGGTGTTCATGGATGCCTGCCACTCCGGGGGGCTGATGAAGGCCATCAACCCAAACCGTCGAAACCTGACCCACGATGTGGTCAAGGTGGTGAACGAACTGATCTCGGCAGAAAATGGCGGGGTGGTGTTCTGCTCGGCCACTTCCCGGCAATATGCCCTCGAAGACGCGAGATGGGGGAACGGGGCATTCACCAAAGCCCTCGTGGAAGGTCTGACGGGCAAGGCCAAAGCAGCGGGCAGCGACAGAATTACGCTCAAATCATTGGATGTGTACGTGTCTGAGCGGGTGAAGGAACTGACTGGCGGCGAGCAGTCGCCCACGACGGTGTACTCGGTGGATGTGCCGGATTTCCCGATTGGGATAGTGAAGTATTGAGTAACAAGTTATTAGTCACAAGTTACGAGCGACTGGTTCTATGATAGTAGAGCAAATAAAGTACTGAAGGATTTACCGCTCTTTTTTAAACCCTTTCCATGTGCGCGGGTTTCCTATTTTTGAGCCTGAAAATGAGCCATCACCTTGGACTTTATTCCCGCTTAAAAAGCCAAAACTGTTTGTAAATGAAGCTTTTGATTCCGTTTTTACTGCCCGCGCTTTTTCTTTTTTCCTGTGGAAAAACCGACAAAAACGCCGGCACCCCCAGCGGTGCTCCTCCTGCGAAAGGTGCGGCACTCAGCGTCACTTCTGTGGAGGGTTTTGTGGCAAAACCGAGCGTGCTCACCGAGCGGGTAACTGCCAGCGGTAACTTACTACCTGCCGAAGAAACCGAACTACATCCCGAAAGCTTCGGGACGTGTGGTGCGCCTCAATCTGCCCGAAGGACGCCTGGTGCGCAAGGGAGATTTGCTCCTGAAAATCTTTGATGACGACCTTAAAACCCAACTCCGAAAACTTGAAACCCAACTCAAACAGTCGGAAATTACGGAACAACGCCTCGCCGAACTGCTCAAAGTAAAGGGCGTGAGCCAGCAGGAATACGACCTCGCTGTGCTGCAAACCCAAACCTTTCGCGCAGACATAGAATTGCTGCGCGTCAACATTAGCAAGACCGAACTGCGCGCCCCTTACGATGGCATTCTGGGTCTGCGGCGAATCAGCCCTGGGGCTTATGTGACGCCGGCCACAGCCATTACCACGCTCCGTTCGGCTTCAGCGCTCAAGCTCGATTTTGCGGTGCCAGAAAAATACAGTCAGCAACTTCGCATAGGTCAGCCCCTGGAGTTTAAGGTAGAAGGCAGCGCCGCCACGCATAAGGCAACGGTGCAAGCCACTGAACAACGGATTGCAGAAGGCTCCCGCGACCTGCAAGTGCGCGCTACTGTGGCGAATAGTAAGGGGCTTTTGCCCGGCGCCTTTGCCGAAGTCAGCCTTGCGCTCGGTAATAATGTCTCGGTTTTACTCATTCCAAATCAAGCGATTATTCCGCAGGCCCGGGACAAAAAAGTGATCCTTTGCAAGGATGGGAAAGCAAAGTTTGTAGTAGTAAAAACGGGGGTTCGCCAAGCGGGCATGATAGAAATCACGGAAGGCATTCAAGCCGGCGATACGGTTTGTACCACAGGTATTCTGTTTCTTCGCCCCGATGCAAGGGTTACGTTTTCAAAAGTGGAATAAAGTAGCAAGTAACAAGTTAAAAGTTTCAAGTAACAAGCCTGCTCGACACGTGCTACTTGAAACTTTTAACTTGTTACTTTTAACTGAAAGAAGTATGATTCAATCCTATTTCCAAGCAGAAAAACTGGGCGGATTTATCGCAATGGCGATTGGTATCGCGGCCTGTGCCGTAGGTGGCGGGGTTTTGCTAAGTGCGGGCGCTCCATTTTACACGGGTGTTTCTATTCCGCTGGCGGTGATCGGCATAGTGCAAATTATGGTGGGCGCTACGGTGGCCAGGCGCAGTGACTTTCAAGCAGATGATTTGGAAAAATTGCGGGCTGACTCCCCTGCTGAATTTCGCAAACTGGAATCCGCACGTATGGAAATTGTTTCCGAAATTTTGTTCGAATCAAATGGCTGGAAGTCGTTTTCATTGTCCTTGGTTTGGCCATCATCCTGCTGAACAAAGAAGTCAATTTTACCAAGGGGCTGGGCGCAGGCTTGTTTGCACAAGGCTCGATCATGCTTTTGTTTGATTTTTTTGCTGAAAAGCGAGGAAAGGAATATTTGGCGTTTGTCATGAACCAGTGAACTAATCACCCATAAACCAATCACCAGTTCATGTACCTAACCAACCGTTTCTTTTGGCTCTTTGGCGCATCGGCGGCGATGTTCGCAATAGCGTATCCCTTTGCCTGGCTGTTCCCATTGGCACAGACGGTATTTGTTGGGTTTTTGGCGCTGGCGATTACAGACTGGATGTTGCTTTTTTTGCGAAAACCAAAGCTGAGTTGCAGGCGGGAACTCAATCCAGTTTTTTCCCTTTCCGATCCTAATCCTGTGAGCTAATTGTAGAAAACCAAGGGAATATTTACCTGAACCTCAGCATTGCAGACGAACTTCCTGTACAGTTTCAAAACCGCGATTTTAAAGTGAAAATCGCTTTGCCAACTGGTCAGCCGTATATCGCCGAAAACAAACTTGTGCCGCATACTCGCGGGGTTTATTCGTTTGGGAATATCAACGTTTTTGCCTCCACACGACTCGGCCTGGTGGAACGCCGCCTCATTTTCAAGCAGCCTCAGGATGTGGACGTGTACCCCAGCATCATCCAAATGAAACGCTACGAACTCCGGGCTATGCGCCACATCGCACACGACACGGGTATCAAAAAAATGCGTCGTATTGGTCATTCCTACGAGTTCGAGCAGATCAAAAACTATGTGCAGGGCGACGATTTTCGCAGCATCAACTGGAAAGCCAGCAGTCGCCGGGCCACCCTCATGGTGAACCAATACGAGGACGAGCGCAGCCAGCAGGTGTATTGCATCGTGGATAAAAGCCGTGCCATGCGCATGCCTTTTGAAGGGATGAGCCTGATGGATTACGCCATCAACACCGCTTTGGCAATCAGCAATATCATCCTGAAAAAACAAGACAAGGCCGGGTTGCTCACCTTCTCCGATGTGATGGGCGCAACGCTCAAAGCCGAGCGCGACACCGGACAACTCAACCGAATACTGGAAAGCCTTTACCGCGAAAAAGAACGTCCCGGCGAATCAAATTACGAACTGCTTTATGAGGCGGTGAGGCGGCTCATCGGCGCGCGTTCGCTGCTGATTTTATTTAGCAATTTTGAGAGCAGTTACGCGCTCGAACGCGCCTTGCCCACTTTGCGAAGGCTAAGCCGCGCCCATCTGATGGTGGTGGTATTTTTTGAAAATACCGAAATCCGCAAACGCTCTGTCGAAGACGTACACACCACCGCCGACGTGTATCGTCAAGCGGTGGCACGGCAGTTCTTACAAGACAAACGTGAAATGGTGACCAGGCTTCGCCAGTATGGCATCCAGGCCGTGCTGACCAAGCCACAAGACTTGACGCTGAACACCATCAACAAATATTTGGAATTGAAATCGAGGGGGTTGATTTGAAAGATATGATGGAACACGGATGACACGGATGAGACACGGATTTTCACGGATTCTTTTTTGATTGGGAAAAATCCGTGAAAATCCGTGTCCCATCCGTGTCATCCGTGTTCCATAGGCAAAGAACTTTAGCATATACACAGAATCTTAACTATGGACATCAAAAAAATCCCTTCCCCTTGCTTCGTGCTCGAAGAGTCTCGTTTGCGCAAGAACCTGGAAATTATAGATCGCGTACAGCAAGAGGCGGGTGTGAAAATCATCCTGGCATTCAAGGGCTTTGCCATGTGGAGCGCTTTCCCCATTGTGCGGGAATATGTAGACGGTGCTACGGCCTCTTCACTCCATGAGGCCCGGCTTTGCTATGAGGAAATGAACACCGAGTCGCACACCTATGCCGTGGCTTATATTCCCAGAGAATTTGGCAAAATCCTCGACTATTCCAGCCATATTACCTTCAATTCCATTGCTCAATGGCGGAAATACCAAAAACGGGTATTGAATTTTGTGGAGAAAGTCAGCCCGGGCATACGGGTCAATCCCGGCTGGTCGCCCGTTGGCACGGCTTTGTACAATCCTGCTTCAGCGGGGTCTCGTTTGGGTGAGCCGGTGGAAAATTTTACGGGTAAATTACCAGAGGGTATTGAGGGTCTGCACTTCCATGTGCTGTGCGAAAGCTCTAGTCAGGATTTGGAAAAAGTACTCGAACACTTTGAAAAACAATTCGGGATATTCCTGCCCCAATTGCGCTGGGTCAATTTTGGCGGGGGCCACCTGATGACCCGCAAAGGATATGATGTGCCCCATTTGATCTCGGTTTTGAAAGCGTTTCGAAAACGCTGGCCGCATTTGCAGGTCATTCTCGAGCCGGGCAGCGCCTTTGCTTGGGAGACTGGTGTGCTGGTAGCCACCGTGCTCGATATTGTGAAAAACGGGGGAGTACGAACGGCTATTCTCGATGTATCGTTTACTGCCCACATGCCCGATACCCTGGAGATGCCTTATCGCCCACAAATCCGGGGCGCAAAAGAAAAAGTGGAAAAAGGCGACAAAAACGTGTTTCGCTTGGGAGGGGTTAGTTGCCTGAGCGGCGATTTTATGGAGGAGTATGCATTTGCCGAACCGTTGAAAATCGGCCAAAAAATCGTGTTTGAAGACATGATTCACTATACAATGGTGAAAACCTCGACGTTCAATGGCGTGACACACCCCAGCATAGCCATTCTTCGCCCCGACGGCAAGTTGGATATTGTACGACGCTTTGGGTATCGGGACTATAAGAACAGGCTTTCTTGACTATTTTTGTGCCATTCATTATCTTTCTTCACATTGTCACAAAGGACTACAAAGCATAAAATATTGATTTTCAAGAACATTTTGTGAAACTTCGTGTCCTTATTGCTGAACAATTTTGACCATTCCCTAACTGATATGCACAAACGATTTCCTCTCCCCCTTGCCCTTGCCATCACCATGGGCATCGCACTCTGGTCGGCTTGCAAAAAGTCTGACTTTGAAAATGTCGAGCTCGGCGACCACACTGCTGAGTTTGCCTTCCCTTTGTTCACTACTGATTTGCTGTTGAAAGACCTGCTTTTCAATTTGCTGAACGACACCCTCTCCACTGATACGATTTTTGTGAACCCCGACAATACCATGACGCTCTTCTATTCGGGCGATGTGGCGGAAAAACCGGCGAGCGACATTTTCAAGTTTCTGGAAAATCCAGCGCCCATACCCATGTTTGATTCGGTCGTTATCAACCCCATTTCAGCACCCGGTGGAGTGACCATTCGTGTAGCAGACATCCTTTCCGGCAACATTGGGTTTGTTTTAAATAATACCACGCCCGACACACTTACGGGCTATTTTGAAGTGCCGCAAATGAGCCTTCAGGGCGTGACATTCAAGGTGGCATTTACTGTTCCGCCCAATGTCACTTGGAATTCTGGTGCTATCAGCCTGGCTGGTTACCACCTGGAATCAAGCAACAACACCCTGACGTTCAAATACTTTGCATATCGACCTGATGGTGTACGGATACAGATTCCAAATCCTGGACTTTTTGACGTGTTCGCTATTACAATTGGCCTGAAATTCACCTATGTGGAAGGCTACTGGGGTTTCCAATGGTACAAACTCACCCGCGATACCATTGAAATTGACATCAACCAAACGGAGCTCAAAGGTGACTTGAAAGTGAAGGACCCCAAAGTGACCATGCGTATCAGCAACTCCTGGGGCTTCCCTACCCGTGGACAAATCAAGTTCCTCAGTTTCATCGGCCAGAATGGCGAAGAAATACCGCTCCTAAGCAATGGTGTTTTTGAACACGATAGTTTTGATTATAAAGACTTTGAGTACCCTTCATGGCTTTTGGGGGAAGTGGGCCAGACAAAATATACCGATATCACGCTGAACTCTTCCAACTCAAATATTGACAGCATTTTCAACAGCCAACCCACCCGGCTCATCTATGAAGTTGACGGCATCAGCAACGCCCAACTTGACCCAAGTCTCATTGGCTTTATTACGGACAAAAGCACGATCAAACTCCAACTCCGGGTAGAACTGGTGCTCGAAGGCACCGTCAAGAATTTCGGGGCGGAGCAAACAATGAACCTTGATTTTGGGGAATTTGGCAGTCTGGATTCGGCAGATGTCGAGGAGGTAGAGTTTAAACTTGTCACCGAAAACGGGGCTCCCATTTCTTCTACGGTTCAGATTTTTTTCCGAGATGATGCAATGAACTACATTGACTCGCTCTTCATCGGCGGACCAAAAGAAGTTATCCGCTCCGCACCTATTGACGGCAACGGTGTGGCCACGGGCATCACCCGCACGGAGGAATTTATCAAAATGTCGGCTGCAAGATTTGACCTTATCAGCAAATCGAAAGACGCGCTCCTAAAAACCTCTTTCACCACTGCTAATGGTGGCAACACCTTTGTAAAACTCTTGGCCACTGACAAAATCGTAGTGAAAATGGGGATTATTGTAAAGAAGAGATTGTAGCGAGAGACAGATGTTGCTCGTTTCTATGATTGAAACCCGGCGAAATAAATTTCGCCCTACGTTTATTCAAACAAGCCCATTCATGTTTTTTCAAGATAATTCATTGAAATACATCAGTTTTGTAAAGGCAGGTCTTTGCACCACAGTGGCAATCCTGTTCTCCATAACAGCTGCCAAAGCCCAACAAGAACTGATGCTTCACTCCCTCCCGGACGTGTGGCACAGCAATTCCATCAACCCCGCGTTTTTCCCTGAAAACAAGTTTATTGCTGTCGGATTACCCGGTATAGGGCTGGACGCTGCTCATTCAGGCGATATTACATACAAGGATATTTTTGTGAAAGACGGCGACCGCACAAAAATTGATTTTTCCAAGGCGCTCGATAAATTGGATCCCAGTAACACCGTTCAATTTGAACAACGCATAGAGACGGTGTCGTTCGGCATTCGCCTGCCCGGCAAAATCTGGCTTCAAGCCGGACACGCCAATCGGCTTAGCGGATCCATCATTTACCCAAAGACCTTACCGACGCTTATCTGGGAAGGCAACGCTCAATACATAGGTCAAACCGTGGATATTGCCATGCAGACCGATATTTCTGACTGGAACGAATGGAGTGTAGGGTTAGCCAAAGGTTTTGGAAATCTCCGCATAGGTGTCCGTGGCAAATACCTCACCGGCACAAGCGCCCTCCTCACCGACGACGCGCACCGAAAGGCTACCATTACCACCAGCAACGATATTTACCAACTCTCGCTCGCAACCGATTACGGTTTTCATGCCGCTTCGCTTATCTCAGCCATTGATACGGCGGGCTTGGGTTTCGACTTAAGCATAGGCGAATTGAAAGGAGCGGCGTTTTCTAAAAACACGGGTTTTGCGTTCGATTTAGGTGCGCAATTCAAAGTAACCGAGAAGATAACTGTTGACCTTGCTTTGCTTGATATTGGCGGCAAAATCAAGTGGACCGAAAAATCCAACTACTTTATCAGCCAAGGTGACTACGAATACACGGGCGCGACGCTACCTGGTTCTGACATCATAAATGGTTCAGACAGCCTTGATTTCTCAACCAAACTGGATACACTTAACGACATTTTCAATTTCCAAAAAACGCCAAAGGAATTTGAAACCACCCTGCCCTTGCGCGGCTACGCAGGCGGGACTTTTGCGCTGAGCAATCGTTGGTCATTTGGCTTAGGCGCGTATTTCCAAAAACGCGCAGAGGAAAAAGCCTCTGTTGCAGTGGGCCTCAATGCGCGCTGTAAATTGCTCAAATGGATTTCACTTGGTGCGATGTACAGTGTGAACGAACGCTCTGCCGCCAATCTCGGCTTCCACCTCGTTCTTAAACCGGGTCCCGTGCAGCTCTATTTTGCTTCCGACAATTTGCTCAATGCCTTCTCAGTCAAAAGCAGCCCGGCGGTGAATTTGCGGACAGGGCTGAGCCTTATTTTTTGATAAGATAACAAGTTGTAACGGTCTGGTTATACTTTAAACCGCAAAATGCAAAACCGGAGAACCGCAAAATTTAAAATCAAGACGAAGCGACTAGTTTCAAATATTTGAAATACACCGTTTCATTTTCTCTTGATTTTGCGGTTTTGCATTTTCCGGTTTTGCATTTTGCGGTTTATTGTTCCATGTAGACAGCAGCAATGCCTATAATATGCCGCTCATCCCCCAATCCTCCTACCCAGGGCCACCCTTTTTGCAACGTGGCGGACACCTGCAATCCATACTCCCAGGGCTGTTCCGTCGGGTAAAAGGAGTTGATTATCAAAGAGAAAGAATTGAAACACCCGATGGGGATTTCCTTGATCTGGACTGGTTGCGCAAGCCAACGTCGAGTAAGCGTCTCGTGATAGTGTCACATGGGCTGGAAAGCAATTCAGGGGCATCTTACTGCCTCGGAACGGTCAAACTTTTCGCACAAAATGGCTGGGATGCACTGGCCTGGAACTGTCGCTCTTGCTCCGGTGAGATGAACCGCATGTTCCGGATGTACCATCACGGTGACACGGAAGATATTTCGGCGGTCGTGAACCATGCGCTGGCGACAGGGCACTACGACATAGTGGCACTAGTAGGCTTCAGCATGGGCGGCAACATCACACTCAAATACGTGGGAACTGGCGGAGAGAACCTGCCACCTCAAGTCCGCGCTGCGGTAGCGTTTTCTGCGCCCTGCGATATCCGCGCAGGGTCTGACGTGCTCGACCGTTGGGAAAACTGGATTTACAAAACACGGTTCATGGCATTTTTGAAAAAGAAAATCCGCCAAAAAGCCCAGCAATTCCCCGGTCGGCTGGATGTTTCAAAATTGAAACAGGTAAAACGCTGGTACGATTTTGATGAACATTTCAGCGCGCCGATCTGTGGTTTCGCTTCGGCGGATGAATTTCATCAGCAGGCCTCGGCCAAGAATTTTGTGGGAGGTACGCGCATCCCGACTTTGCTGGTGAGCGCGCTGAATGACCCGATTCTTACGCCGGAGTGTTTCCCCGTGGAGATTGCGCGGGAACATCCGTTTTTACATTTGGAGTTGACTTCAGGGGGTGGCCATTGCGGGTTTCAGGCAAAGGGAGGCGGGGAAGTTTTCTTGGGCGGAGCAGAGGGCGCTGGAGTTTGTGGAGGGGGAGTTAATCGCGAAATAGGTAAACCGCAAAACCGCAAAACCGGAGAACAGGAAAATGTAAAACCAAACGATAAATCTCGAAATGCGGAGATTTTTGGATCTCTTCGGATTACATGTTTGATTTTACATTTTCCTGTTCTCCGGTTTTCCTGTTTTGCGGTTTAATTCTTCTACCTCAAGTACCCCTTTACTCCTTCGACAGCCTCCTTCAACCCGCCCGCTTCCGTCCCTCCCGCAGTAGCAAAGCCTGGCTGACCACCGCCGCCACCTTTCAGGAATTTCAGCGCCAGTTCACGGACAATCGTGCCCGCATTCAATCCCTTCTCTTTCACCAGATTGTCACTGATTTTAATGCTCAGCGAAGGCTTGCCGTCGGCGGAGATGGCACCAAAGACTATTACGGCATTGCCGACTTCGCGCTCGAGTTCTACGGCCAGATTTTTCACGGCGTTGGCATCGCTGATGGGCAGGATTTCAGCCAGATAGTGTACTCCGTTCAGGTTGGCAAATTTGGAGCGCAAGCCTTCGCGAAGTCCGTTGGCTTGCTCCTGAACCATGCGCTCAAGGGCTTTTTGCAATTGCTTGTTTTCTTCCTGCAAAGCCACGATACCTTTGGTCAAGTCCTTGGCTTTCAACACATTCTTGATGGATGCGATTTCGTTTTCAAGACTTGAAACGTACTGTTCGGCTCCTTTAGCCGTCACGGCTTCAATGCGGCGAACCCCGGCAGCAATGGCCGTTTCGGCGGTGATTTTGAAATAACCGATTTGGCCTGTGCGCTGTACGTGGCAGCCGCCGCAGAGTTCGCGGGAATAGCTCGGGTCGAAGGTGATCATACGCACCGACTCGCCATATTTTTCGCCAAAAAGCATCATTGCGCCAGCCTTTTGGGCTTCTTCGATAGGAAGGTTGCGGGCTTCTTCGAGTGCGATGTTTTCGCGAATTTTTTGGTTCACAATGCGCTCTATTTCAGCCAATTCTCCATCACTCAATTTCTGAAAATGCTGAAAGTCAAAACGAAGGGTCTCCTCATTGAGGAACGAACCTTTCTGTTGGACGTGAGTGCCCAACACCGAGCGCAGCGCAGCATGAAGCAGGTGCGTGGCCGAGTGGTTGGCTTCGGTGAGGCGGCGTTTAGGCTCATCCACTTCACAACGAACGGTGTCGTCGCTGATCTGCTCCGGCAATTTTTCTACAATGTGGTAAATAAGGGTGTTTTCCTTTTTGGTGTCCAAAACCCGAACGCGTTCCGGACTGGTGCCTTCTGAGCCAAAGATCATCCAGCCGGTATCGCCCACTTGCCCGCCACCTTCGGGATAAAAAGGGGTTCGGTTCAATACGATCTGGTATTGAACATCGCCTTTAGCAGTCACAGCACGGTATTTGGAGACATGTGATTTGCGGGTTTCCAATTGATCGTATCCCACAAAGTCCACATTCTGCTCGTCGCGCAAAACCATCCAGTCACCCACTTGCTTGACAGCGTCTTTGCGCGAGCGGTCTTTTTGTTCCTGGAGGGCAACTTTGAACCCCGATTCATCTACGCTCCATCCTTTTTCTTTTGCCAGCAAAGCCGTCAAGTCGTAGGGGAACCCAAAAGTGTCATAAAGTTCAAAAGCCTGTGTGCCGCCCAATGTAGTTCCTTGAATTTCAATGGTTTCAAAGCGCTTCAAGCCAGATTCCAAGGTGCGTAAAAAGCCTTTTTCTTCTTCCAAAATCACTTTGGAAACGAAGTCAATCTGCGCTTTCAGTTCCGGGAAAACGTCGTGGAATTCCTCCGCCAAAATCGGCGCCATGCGGTACATGACGGGTTCTTTGATGTTGAGTACTGAGTAATAATAGCGCACAGCCCGGCGCAAAATGCGGCGGATCACATAGCCCGCGCCGCCATTGTCCGGCATTTGTCCGTCAGCGATAGCAAACGAAACAGCCCGCAAGTGGTCCGCTACCACACGCATGGCGATGTCCGTTTTCAACGCGGGAGAATCACTGCCCGGATAAACATCTTGGTAGGCATGACCGGAAAGTTTGCCCAAAAAGTCGAACAGAGGCTTCCACAAATCCGTATCGTAATTGGAACGCGCGCCTTGTACCGCGCGGCAAAGTCGCTCGAAACCCATGCCCGTGTCCACACTTTTAGCGGGAAGTTCTTCCAGAGAGCCGTCGGCTTTGCGGTTGAACTGCATGAACACATTGTTCCATACCTCGATCACATTCGGGTCGTCGGCATTTACAAGGTCGCGGCCATCTGTTTTGGCACGTTCGGCATCGGAACGTAGGTCAACATGGATTTCGGAGCAGGGACCGCAGGGCCCCTGGTCGCCCATTTCCCAAAAATTTTCCTTTTTGCCAAATTTGAGGATACGGTCCTCGGGCAACATGGTTCGCCAAACATCGTAGGCTTCCTGGTCAAAAGGCACGCCTTCGGCTTCGTTACCTTCAAAAATGGAGACATAAAGTCGGTCTTTCGGGATTTTGTAAATATCCGTCAAGAGTTCCCAGGACCATGCCAATGCCTCTTTTTTAAAATAATCGCCAAAGGACCAGTTGCCCAACATTTCGAACATGGTATGGTGGTAGCCATCCATGCCCACATCTTCGAGGTCGTTGTGTTTGCCACTCACGCGGAGACATTTTTGGGTGTCGGCAATGCGTTTCGAAGGCGGAGCCTGGTTGCCGAGGAAAAAATCTTTCAGCGGCGCCATTCCTGAGTTAATGAACATGAGCGTGGGGTCGCTCTTTGCCACCATGGGCGCAGAGGGGATGATTTTGTGGCCTTTGGAAGCGAAAAAATCGAGGAATTGGCGGCGGATGTCGCGGGATGTCATGAGTGTCGGGTAGTAATGCTTAAATTGGGATGCCGAGTTGAAAGCAAATTGCTTCCATGATTGATTCTTGTATAGCCAAATCCGAAATCACGGCATACTCAGTGGAAAGACGTTGTTTGTCAAGCGTTCTAATTTGATGGCAAAGAGCAATGGACTCATTGGCCAAGCTATCCTGACCGGTTGGGATAAGCGTTTCATTTGGATAAATTTCACGGCCAGGTTTTCTTGAAGTAATCGGTATAACATTAACGCAATTAAGCAGGGCGTTAATAGTATCCTCGCTGACGACCAATACTGGTCGGCTCTTACCTTGTTCGGAGCCAATAACCGGGTCGAGGTTGGCACGGTAAATATGCCATTTCAAAAATTTGCTCATATTTCATCTTGATCAGCATGCGAAAAATCATTCATGACTTCCTCTACGTCTGCAAGGAAAAGTGGGTCTTTCGAGGCTTTCTGCATACGTGCTAATCTGTCGTCATGAAAAGGTTTTTCGTTGTGCTCTTTGAGACTTTTTTTGACAGAGATAACCCTCACTTCCAAACGCTTGGCAAATGAAAGCAACAAAGCAAGATCATTCTGATTAGAAAATTCCAATACAACTTGGCTCATAGCAAATCATTTTTGGGTTACAATAGAGACGCAAAAGTACCACCCTCCGCGCTATGTTCAAAGGGAGTTTGAGTACAACTGGATTTGCAAAAAATCCTCTCCACTAAAATCCCAGAAATTCTACCTTCGCCACTGCCCTTTTTACCCGCCGAAGCCTTTTTATCTGCCGTAGTTTTAACGAAGGAAGAAGCGTAGGCGGGTTTCCCACCACACGAAATTTTTAATTTTGCAAAGCAGTAATGTTTTGCTTTGTTGATGTATCCGCTCTTGGTTTTACCTTTTGCGGTTTAAAATTTTACGGTTTTACATTTTTCAACATTCATGAAGACCCGTACCCTCTTCCTTGCCCTTATCGCTGTTTTGCTCGGCGTGTGGTTTTTTGCCTCAAAATCAGACCATTCTGCTGCCGCTATTGCCCGACCCAATGACCCCTGGGTGTTTCGCTCCGTGTTGGACAAACAGCCGCGCATGATCACTTTCGCGCTCAATGAACACATGTGGGCCTCCTATTCTACCGACTCCTGTTCGCTTTATAAAATTTGGTCGGGCAGTACCGATTTCACCGGGGCGGTGTATAATATGCGCCACGGCCCACAGCCAATGAGCGTCTGAGCGGCCTGGTTTGAGAATGCCGAGCATCAGCCTTGGAGCGTCACGCTCGGTGGCAAGACTGAAAGCCCGCGCACGGATTACAAAGGGCACCGCTACACGAAAGACGGGCATGCTGAACTCATGTACGACCTCGTGCTCGCTGATGGTCAGCGCATTAGAATCAACGAACGGCCAGAATACTTTGAGCGCGAACGCCAGATCGGTTTTGAGCGCACGTTCCTTGTAGAAAATGCCCCTTCCGGCGCGACCGTTTCCTTGAAAACCAATGCCGCTTCCATCGCTGCTGCTTCCAACATCGAAACCGATGGTGTTTGGAAACAGACCGAAGCGAAAATAATTCAAACCGACGACGATTTGCAGGCCATTGAAGTGGAAGGCGAACTGACGCTAAAATCCAGCGGACGAACCAGTTTCCGCACGATGTTTGTCAATAGACCTCTGACAGCCAATCCTTTCGATGCTGAACGTTATGCTCAGGAATCCGGTGAATCAGAAGGCAAACCCATCAGTCCCGGCGAAAAATTGATGGCCAAAAGCGATTGCCGTACTTGCCACAACGCAGCGATACAAACCGTTGGTCCAGGCTACAAACAGATTGCAGAACGTTACAAAAGCACGCCAGAAAACCTCGAACTGCTCACACAAAAAGTGATGAAAGGTGGCACGGGCGTATGGGGCGCGGCGGCCATGAGTGCCCACCCAGACATCCAACCGGAAGATGCAAAAGCAATGGTGAACTATGTCCTTTCGCTTGATGAGGGCGAAGATGATGGCGAAGGTGGTGGTGCCGCGAAAAGTCTCGCTGAAATCCCTGACAACCAATGGCTTAAGGCCGATAAATCAGTGGTCGACCGGGACCTGTCGCCCGGCCTTTTGGTTAAAGTATGGGCTTCCGAAAAACCACTGCGCGCCTTGGCCGACATCAATTTGAGCGCAAAACCCGCGCTGGTGGCTACTGCATCAAAAATGCAGGCAGAGGGATCGGAATTTGGCGATTTCAAAGACAATTTTGGCCTACAGGCCTCGGGATATCTGTTTTTAGAAAAGGACGACAACGTAGTCTTTCAACTTTCGAGCGACGACGGTAGTCGTTTGAGTGTGGACGGCCAAGAAATCATCATCCATGATGGTCCACACGGTATGCAGCCAAAAGAGGCCGAAATCGCCCTACGCGCTGGTTTTCACCCGCTTAAGATTGATTATTTCCAAGGCGGCGGTGGCAGAGGGATCGTGCTCAAATGGGCGCGTTTTGGCTCGCCCGGTTTCAAAGTCATTGCCGAAGAAAGTTTTTACCACAAAAAATCCGACAATGTGGAGGGCATGACAACCCTGTCGAAGGTGGAGAGCGCAATACCTGGTGACGGTGTTCCGCTTACGGAAGTTCACCCTGCTTACGACCTCACACAGGCTCGCCCCGATGGCTTTTTACCCAAAGTGGCGGGTATGGATTTCCTGCCTGATGGGCGTTTGGTGGTCTCTACCTGGGACGCCTCGGGCGCAGTGTACATTTTGGAAAACGTGTCTTCAGGCGACCCAAAACAGATAAAAGTAAAACGAATCGCCGCAGGCCTTGCCGAGCCTTTGGGCTTAAAAGTCGTTGATGGTCAGATATTTGTCCTGCAAAAACAAGAGCTCACCAAACTCGTAGACACCAACGGCGACGACCTGATTGACGAATACCAGTGCTTCGCCAAAGGCTGGCGTGCTTCGGCCAATTTCCATGAATTTGCCTTTGGCCTGGTGTACAAAGAGGGCTATTTCTATGCGGCATTGGCCATCGCCATCAACCCGGGCGGCGCGAGTACCCGCCCACAAGGCCCTGACCGCGGCAAGGTGGTGAAAATCAGTGCCAAAGACGGCAGCATTGAATTCGTAGCCAGGGGCTTGCGCACTCCTGACGGTGTGGGCATCGGCCCTTTTGGTGAAATTTTCATCGCCGACAACCAGGGAGACTGGCTGCCCTCTTCAAAAATTCTCCACGTGAAACCGGGCGCATTTTACAATTCATACGCGGTGGACAGTATCGCCGTGGCAGGGATGCCTATTCAACAACCAGTAGTGTGGCTTCCGCAAGACGATATAGGCAATTCACCCACGCAGCCCACTTACCTCAACGATGGCCCTTACAAAAACCAATTACTGCACGGAGACGTGTGCTACGGTGGCCTTCAGCGGGTGTTCATGGAAAACATCAACGACAATTACCAGGGCTGCGTGTTTCGCTTTTCGCAAGGTCTGGAAGGTGCGACACACCGGCTTATTTGGGGCCCGGATGAAGCCTTGTACGTTGGTATGATCGGCGCTCCGGGCAACTGGGGGCAGCAAGGAAAGCTCTGGTACGGCCTCCAGCGCATGAAATACAATGGCAACTCTGTGTTCGAGATGCTCGCTGTGCGCGCCAAAACCAATGGCATGGAAATCGAGTTCACCGAGCCGCTCCGCGAGGGCGACGGCTGGGATGTTTCGTCCTACCTTGTGAAACAATGGCGGTACGAGCCTACCGTCAACTATGGCGGACCAAAGTTGGATGAAGGGATTATGAACGTGAAATCGGCCACCGTTTCTGAAGACCGTAAAAAGGTATTTCTCGAAATACCGGACTTGAAACCCTTACATGTTGTGTACTTCAAATTGCGCAATTTGCCAGTTTCGGATCTCGGCCACGAAATCTGGACCACGGAAGCCTGGTACACGCTGAATGCCATCCCGGCAGACAATGCAGGTATTGCCGGAACACCGCCTGTTGTCACTCCGCCTGCAGACAACACGTTGACAGAGAAGGAGAAACGCGACGGCTGGCAACTATTGTTTGATGGAAAAAATCTGACTGACTGGCATAATTACGGTAAAACTACGCTGGGCAAATCCTGGGTAATCGCCGAAAATGCTATTCATTTAGAAGCCAAACCTAATCCCAATGGAGGTTGGCAGGCAGCTGATGGCGGCGACATTGTAACCAACGAGGAATTTGGTGATTTTGAACTTTCAATAGATTGGAAAATAGCGCCTTGCGGCAATTCCGGGGTTATTTACAACATCCTGGAAGACCCCACCAAGTACGGTTACGTTTGGATGACTGGGCCAGAAATGCAGGTGCTTGACAATGCGTGTCACCCCGACGCGAAATTCCCTAAACACCGAGCAGGCGATCTTTACGACCTGGTGGAATGCAAATATGTGACAGTGAAACCGGGCGGCGAATGGAATCAAGCCCGTCTGATTTTTAAAAACGGAAAAGTGGAACACTGGCTGAACAACCGCAAAGTGGTGGAACTCAAAATGTTCGACGGCGGCAAACCCACGAAAAAATGGCTCGATCTCATCGCAGGAAGTAAATTCCCGAAACTCAGTGCAGACTTTGGACTTTCTCAAAAAGGAAAAATCGCGTTACAGGATCACGGCGATCCTGTTTGGTACAAGAATATCAAGATTCGGAAGTTGTAGTCCGGGTTTGAAACCTCGTAGGTTTTAAAACCTACGAGGTTTAGCGAGTGTATCGAGATTCGGAAGTTGTGAAATTAACATGAATCATGCGAATCAGGGGTTAAAATTAGCCTGTTCGGATCAAAAAGCCACGTAGTGGTCCCGAGCTATCGGGATTTATAGAAAACGAATTCATATCTATTTTCAGAGCCGCGTAGCGGCGGCACCGTGTCACCGCTACGCGGTTCTGATCAATTTTCACGGTCGGTTTCTATAAATCCCGATAGCTCGGGACCACTACGTGGCTTTTTGATTCGAATAATGCAAGGCTGTTTCGCGGGTCATCCTATTCCTTTCAGGTTTATTGACCGTTATTCAAGCTTCTGCGCAATAAAAATCCCCGTCCGCCGACCTACCCGCCACGTTTCAAACGTATAAACCCCTGCTGGCAAAAAGCCCACTTCAAGCGTTTCTGGTATTTCATTCAAGCTCAAAACAGTTTGCCCAAGCTGATTTTTTACCCGCAAAAAATCAGGTTTTTCATTTCCAAAAAATTGAAAATGAATGGTTTGCGAAAACGGGTTTGGGAAGAATTTTAATGTTTCATCTGCCCGGCCCGGTTCGCTTGCACTCGTTAAAGCCGGCACCCACGCACTGAAATCAAAACTGCGCACGGATTCATCCACAAGTGTCACGCCATTGAATACCGTGCGCTCGTTGGAAATAAAACCAGAACGATCTGTGTCAAATCCGATGCTTTCCACCTGCCCGATCTGGAGCGCCGAACCGAGCTCTATTCGCCGTTTGTTGCCGGAGAAAAATAAATCGGTGCCTGGCTGCCAATCCCACAGCAACCAGCAAAAAACCGTGGGAATAAAGGGGCGCAAATCATAGCCAATAAGCGCAATGAGTTTGCCATCTGGAGAGAGGGAGGCGCCCGTTATAAGTCCCTGTGTGTCAAAGGTTTCAATCTTGTCTGCCACATTCGTGGAAGTATTAATGGTGTAATGAACCGAATTGTAGTTCTTGCGACTTTTAGTGAAAAGGTGTATCCGGTTATTATAAAAAATCATCGCCTCGCAGTCGTATACCGAACTGTCCTCAGGTTGGCTGCTGTAATTCGTTTGGTCTATGTAGGAGAAAGGCAGGAACGACCATTCAGAATCTTGCACAGTTTCGGAGTTGCTGTTGCCGATTTCGGAAAGGGGCACTATATAAATCCCGAGGTTTTGGCGGTCATTGGTGTTGTTGCCAAAGTCGCCGATGTATAGGTTTTGGCCGTCGCCAGCAATGTCTTCCCAATCGCGGTTTTTGGCGTTATTGAGTTCTATTTTTTGGAGAATATCGCCCGTTTCTGGTTCAATACGATAGAATTCCTCCTCTGCGCTGCTGTCCTCATGCCCCCACCAACGCGCGCCGACTTTGCTAAGGCCACTGATTTCTTGCAAATCATTGGGCAAGTTGGCTTTAAAAATGGGTGTATAAGTCGTAATTGGGTAAAGGCAGGAGCCGTCATTGCTCGTGGCGGAAGCGTTGTAATTGGTAGCCTGTGGATCGAGACAGCCGGGTTGAGCGGCGGCGGGCATTGTCCAAAGGGCAAAAAGGATGGCTACAAGGAGCGTGTATTGCAAGGATTTCATGGCCAAATAAACGTCAGTTCTGTCTGCTTTAACGAGCAATTATCAATTTTCCGACAAAGGTATTGCCGTGTACATTTATGCAGAGTAGGTTCGGCTTTGTCTTATTACCAGCCCTTGGACAAAAAGGTAAAGCATACAATATGGTTTCTACCTGACATTTTACGACCTTTCCCGTTCAAATTTTTGGCCTATGTACCGCATATTTCTACTCATTTTGCTCGCTTTCGGCTCACTCGCATGTACCCATTCAGATTTTCTGACGAATACCGAACTTGAAAAGGAAAACGACCCAGCCCCCTCTCCTGTGGGCTGCGACACATGCGACTACCCTGTGGTGATGGTGCACGGTTTTTTGGCCTCCGGCGATACCTGGACAAAGTTTCAGCAACTGTTTACTACCAACGGATACCACAGTAACAAAATCCATGCTTTCGACTGGAACAGCCTCAACCAGTTTGGAGGGGCTGCAACAACCCAATTGCTCGACCAGTTTATAGACAAAGTACTGGCTGAATCGGGTGCTGCGCAAGTTCGCCTTATGGGCCACAGCGCGGGTGGGGGAGTCTGTTACACCTATCTTTCCGACGCGAGCCGAGCCGCCAAAGTAGATGGTTATGTGCACATTGGCTCTTCAGTGCAATCTGGTCCTGCTGGCCCTGCTGGCATGGAACCTACACTCAACTTATGGAGCATAGACGATTTGATTGCCAGTGGAGGCGATATAACAGGAGCTGTCAACGTCATGATCCCCGGCAAAGACCACTACCAGATTGCCACCAGCCGGGAATCTTTTGCCGCCGTTTGGCAGTTTTTCCACAACGGGCCACCCACAACGCTCGACATTAAGCCACAAGGCCCACTGGTTTGCATCGCGGGAAAAGTGCCTTATTTTGGCGAAAACACCCCGCTCGAAAACGCTAAAGTGGAGATCTGGGAGGTAAATCCCCTCACCGGTGAACGTGTCGGCAGCAGCCCGGATTTTACATTCATGACCAATGCTGAGGGCAAATACGGTCCTGAAAACATTAAAGCAAACACCACTTTTGAATTTGTGGCCACCCCGCCAAATTCGAGCCAGCGAGTCATACATTACTTCCGGGAAGGCATTATTCACCTCAATAGTTTGGTGTATTTACGCACCATTCCACCCCCAAGCTCACTGGCTGGAATACTGCTGGCGGGCCTGCCCAAAGTTGACAATCAAACAGTTGTGAATGTTTTTTCAGCCAGTCAAGGAATCATTAATGGCCGAGATACGCTTACTGCCGCGGCTTCGGTACTTTCCACACCGCAGTACGCTCCGGCCTCAAAAACAGCCATTACTTACTTCCTCTACGACGACGGCGATGGGGTGACAGAACTAACCCCCGTGGGCACTTTTGGTAATTTCCCATTTATGAACGGGGTGGATATGTTTTTTCCTACAGTCACTACCAGCCCAATCCCACTCGTTTTGAATAGCCGGAAGTTGAACCTTAGGAATATTAAATCTTCGCAGGGCGTTGTTGTGGGTGTGTTTGATTGAGAAACACCAACTTTGCCCCCCATGCGCCTTTCCATCGTCATTGTAAATTACAACGTCCGCCATTTCCTCGAACAGGCCCTCGGTTCAGTGCGCCGTGCCTTGCAGGGTATTGATGGGGAAGTGTGGGTGGTAGACAACAACTCTGCCGACGACTCCGTGCGCATGGTTCGCGAACGGTTTTCGGAAGTCAAACTCATCGTCAATACGGACAATCCGGGCTTCGCGGTGGCAAACAATCAAGCCATTCGACAAAGCACGGGCGACTATGTTTTGCTACTCAATCCCGACACGCTTGTAGAGGAAGATACATTTCGCAAATGCCTGACTTTCATGGATGAACACCCGGAAGCGGGTGCGCTAGGCTGCAAACTATTGGACGGCAGCGGCAAGTTTTTGCCCGAAAGCAAACGCGGGTTCCCCACGCCTTGGGTGGCGTTTTGCAAGACCTTTGGGCTTTCCACCCTTTTCCCGCGCAGCCCCATTTTTAACCGGTATCATCTGGGGCATTTACCCGAAAATGAGACCAATGAAGTGGACGTATTGGCTGGCTGTTTTATGTTTCTCCGCAGAACTGCCCTGGACAAATGCGGCCTGCTCGACGAGGCATTTTTTATGTACGGTGAAGACATTGATCTTTCGTACCGCATCCAGCAAGCGGGCTTCAAAAACTATTATTTTCCTGATACCAAGATCATCCATTATAAAGGAGAAAGCACGAAAAAGGGCAGCCTGAACTATGTGCGCACCTTTTATCAGGCCATGATCATTTTTGCCCGCAAGCATTTCAGCGGGCGGAGGGCGGGGCTATTCGTGATGATGTTGCAGGGGGCGATCTGGTTCAGGGCTGGATTGACTTTGTTCCGCAATTTTCTGGGAAAAACCTGGTTGCCCGCGTTGGATGCTTTGGCCATTTACCTTGGACTTGTGTTGCTCAAAAACTTTTGGGCCAATTATTATTACCATGATCCTGACTGGTTCAAACCCAATGTGTTGTGGTTCAATTTTCCACTCTATATTCTCATTTGGCTTGGCACGGTGTGGCTCAGTGGTGGGTATGACGCTAAGTACAATTTGAGCCGCTTATTGCGCGGTCTTGGACTTGGTACGCTCATTTTATCGGCGGTGTATGGCTTATTGGATTTGGATTACAGACCATCGCGGGCTTTGGTGCTGATGGGGGCGGTATGGGCAGTTTTTTCTACGGTGGGCATCCGCCTTGCGGCTCATTTTTGGGAATTTGGCAATTTCCGGCTGGGGCGATCAAAAGTAAAAAACCTAGTCGTGGTCGGCTCCGAAAGCGAATGTGCCCGGGTTCTGGGGCTGTTGAATCGGGTAGGGGCAGAAGGGAAAAATTTCATCGGACGGGTTGGTCCCAGCCCCACACCTTCTCCATCTGAGCAGGGGAATAGGGCGCGATTGGGAGAGATGGCGCAATTGGCAGAACTGGTACGCATTTACGAAGCCAACGAGATTATTTTTTGTTCCAAAGACATTGGCTCCCAGGAAATTATGGCGAACATGGCGCAGATCGGCCCTTCCGTTTCGTACAAAATAGTGCCTGAAGAAAGCCTCAGCATCATTGGCAGCAGCAGCAAGGATGAGCCGGGCGAACTGTATACCATAGACATTCGCTACAACATTGCCCAGCCCAGTCATCGGCGTGACAAGCGTTTGATAGATCTGTGTATTTGTATGGGGCTACTGGTCACCTTCCCAGTCTGGCTCATTTTTTCAGGAAAGAGAAGATTGCTCCTGAATAATTGGGGCACCGTTTTACTTGGCCAAAAAACCTGGGTTGGCTATGCACCAAATGCCCAAAACAGCACTTTACCAACGCTCCGCTCCGGGGTTTTTTCGCCCTTGGACGCACTCAAAGATTTGAACGTCAATGAAGAAACTGCCGCCCGGCTCAATTTCTTTTTTGCGAAAGACTGGGAAATGGAGCGCGATTTGGCGGTTTTTTTCAAGGCATAAAAAAACCGCTCGACCTTACGTCGAGCGGTCCAAAAACCAAATGAAAACAATCTTCCTACCGTACTTTTTCACTCGCCTTTTGCGAGCGAAAGT
Organism: Lewinellaceae bacterium; assembly: GCA_016708875.1. GTDB lineage: Bacteria > Bacteroidota > Bacteroidia > Chitinophagales > Saprospiraceae > M3007. The sequence continues at coordinate 483,984 of JADJFA010000001.1, read as the reverse complement.
GAATTCTTTATTTTGCTGGGTTTATACGTTTATACGAGCGCTGGTCACAAAAGGTTTTATTTTCTCCAAATTTAGTACGCGCCTATGGAGAGCATCACCAAAGTGCAGCCCTCCACCGTTTCGATGCCCTGTTCCTTAGCTAACTGGACCAGCTCAGGATTTTCAGTACCGGGGTTGAATATGATGCGCTTGGGCTTGAGGGAGAGGATGTAGTCATAATATTCCGGCTGCCGGTCGGGGCCTAGATAAAGCGTTACTGTATCCACGCCTTCTTCTTCGGGTTTCCCTTCCACAATTTTGATCCCTTCAATTTCACCTTTACGGATGCCGACAGGCACCACCTCGTGGCCATGTTGCGCGAGGCGCATAGTGGCGAGATAGGAATACCTTTCAGCATTGGGCGTGGCGCCTAGGACTAAGGTCTTTTTCATTTTTGCTGGACGTTGGATTGCTGGACTACTGGACATTGGACTGTTAGACGTTGGACACTTGACTATTGGCAGATCAAAGTCCAACGTCTAAAGTCCCATTGTTTAACATCCAAAAAGAGAAACAAAGCCTTTGACAAAAAGTTAGGCAGATTCAGCTACTTTTGCGGGCTTTTTCGCACATAGAATTTCGCGCCTAACACCTACCGTGCATTGGCGAAAGGAATTTCGCACTACGCTATGATACTTACCGACAAAAAAATACTTGAAGCCATTGAGACGGGCGAAATCGTGATCGAACCTTTTCGCCCTGAATGCCTGGGCACCAATTCTTACGATGTGCATTTGGGTCGTTACTTCGCTGTTTATCAAGACCATGCGTTGGATGCCAAGCGTCACAACCGCATCAACACTTTTGAAATTCCAGAAGATGGCTATGTGCTGCAACCCGGCACGCTGTACCTCGGTGTGACGGAGGAATATACCGAAACCCACAACTCAGTGCCTTTTCTCGAAGGCAAGAGCAGCGTAGGACGCCTCGGCATTGACATTCACGCTACTGCCGGCAAAGGCGATGTAGGTTTTTGCAATAACTGGACGCTCGAAATTTCCTGTGTGATGCCCGTGCGCGTGTACGCCGGGATGCCTATTGGGCAGCTCATTTACTTCAGCGTAGAAGGCGATATTGAAAATTATTACAACAAAAAGCAGAACGCCAAGTACAATGAGCGCACGGATAAGCCGGTGGAGAGTATGATGTGGCGGAATTTTTAGTCGCGCATAGGCGCTCCAATTTACGATTCAAAGTTCTGGAAGTGGGCGGGCGCTATGGCGCACAGCGAGAATCTCTACGTTTCCTTGGGAAGTAAGCGCATAGACAACTCGATACTGTTCAACGATGATTTCACGGAGTGCCTGAATATTTAGCTCCGGTACTATGCGACCCATTCGTGGGAATTGTTCAAGTTGGAATGCTCGTTCAATGATGTCTTCCACCACAGATTCTGCACGGGTATCCGAAAAGGTGGAGAGGTATTCAAAAATGTGATGCAAATCATCTGAGGCCCGTTCAGTCCAAATCACTTCTTGCGCCATGATTCAAACTGACGTTTGATTTCCTTGTGACTCATGACGCGTGCCAGAGCGGTATCTTGCAAACCTTCCAGAATTCCTTCCAGCAAATGTAATCGCTCCAAAAGCGCATCATAGGAGAGATGCTCAATGGCATCATCTGTTTCGTCGTTAGAGGCGGTCAGTTTGCGGATTTGGCCCAAAGTCGTCCGATATTTTAAGCGCAACATATGCAGCAGGACATCGCTCTGATCTGAGATTGAAAGTCCATTGATAGAGGCTTTTACTTGTTCGACGGTATTCATAAAAAATGGTATTGGCTGTACAAAAGTAACGATTTTTCATTTTTTTACCACCACAAATTCCACCCGGCGGTTCTGCGCTCTGCCTTCATCCGTCTCATTGCTCGCAATTGGCTTGGCCTCTCCGTCCCCATGCGAACGCAGCCTGTTTTTGCTGATTTTATTTTGCTGTAAAAAATTCACCACGGCCAAAGCGCGGCGACGAGAAAGCTCGAGATTGTAATCATCATCTCCCAAGGCATCGGTGTGCCCCACTATTTCGATGCTGAGCTTGGGGTTTTCGCGCATGATTTTCAGCAGTTTGTTCAATTCTACATAGGAACGTGGCATCAGCTCGTCCTTGTCAAATTCGAAATAGATGTTTTTCAATTGGATGGTTTTGCCCGGCTCTAATTTTTGCAGGCTGAGATCGTCTGGTTTGACTGGCACTGGCATGTATGGAGGGATTTTTTTCACCAACACATCATCAAGGTAATAATAGGCGTAGTTAAAGCAATCCGCTTTAGGTGCTTGGGAGAGTGTGTTGAAATCATCCTGGAAATTGCCAATTACCACATACTCCGCCTCGTATTTGGCCACAAACTGGCCGCTCACTTTCACCCACTTGCCACCCGGAGCAGGTACGATGTTCTTTGCGCTTACCTGTGCATCCCGCACGAGCACCTCATCGGTCTGTCTTTTAATTTCGCTTATGCTAAAATAGGCTCCCAAATTGTTTATTTGTAGGGATTTATCCAAGTGCGTAACCCAAAATTCTACATGGTATGCCTGCCCAATTACCAGAGGCTCAGCCAGTTGAATTTCCACAAATTCGCGGCAATGCGGCTTACCATTGGTACAACCAAAAAGGGTGAGACCCGCCATGCACTTACCCGTTCTGGGTTTTTGGTCGCCAAAACCTTTGTCCGCCCAGTCCATCGGTACATGTACATCGGGGCCATAAATATCAGGACTGGCCGTCGTCGCGCTGAACCAATATTTCACCACTTCTCCAAAGTATGCGCCTTTATATGACCAACCAATGGGCGCGCTGGCAAAACGCTCAAAACTCGGATTCGGCACAATATTGGCCGTGGGCTTCTGGGCAATTGACAAAAAATTCAACAAGAAAAATAAAGGGAAAACTAACCCGCGTTTGGGGGTAATGGCAACAGAAACCGAGCAATCCATAGGTGTTTGCATTTGAAATCCAACTTCGTCCAAAAGTAGGGGGTTTGGTCGGAACGATATTCTAAAAAACAGGCATTTGTATCACTGGGTTAAAAATGGTGTTCTGCAACCATGCTTCGCTTGGCTCGCCATACCTTTGCGGTTCTTGTATCCCGGAACGCTGTTCCGGGGCGTTTTACATCCCGGAACAGCGTTCCGGGTTACAACCTACACCGAATTTTACATGAACATCGCCGTCGTTGGAACTGGCTACGTTGGGCTGGTAACTGGAACTTGTTTTGCCGAAACTGGCAACAATGTCATTTGTGTTGACAACAACAAAGAAAAAGTAAAAAGCCTCCGAGCAGGCAAAATCCCCATTTTTGAGCCTGGCCTTGATGTGCTTTTCGAGCGCAACACCAAGGAAGGCCGACTCCACTTCACCACCGATTTGGGCGAGGCCGTGGAAAAAGCCAGCATCATTTTTCTGGCGCTACCTACGCCACCCGGAGATGACGGCTCTGCCGATCTTTCCTATATTATGGGCGTGGCGAAGGACTTAAGCGCGATCATCACGGACTATAAAGTGATCGTGGACAAAAGCACGGTTCCTGTCGGCACTGCCGAAAAAGTGGCGGCGATTATGGCCGAGAAATTGTCCAAAAAAATGTTCGATGTGGTGTCCAACCCCGAGTTCCTTCGCGAAGGCGTGGCGGTAGACGACTTTTTGAAACCCGACCGCGTGGTGGTAGGCACCAAAAGCGAACGTGCCCGCAAGGCCATGCGCCAACTTTACGAACCATTTGTGCGCCAGGGAAATCCCATTTATTTTATGGATGAGCGCAGCGCCGAAATGACCAAGTACGCCGCCAATTCCTATCTCGCAGCCCGTATTTCGTTCATGAACGAAATTGCAAATCTCTGCGAGAAAGTGGGCGCCAATGTAGACCAGGTGCGCATAGGCATGGGGTCTGATACGCGCATCGGCAAGCGATTCCTGTTCCCTGGAATCGGCTACGGCGGCTCTTGTTTCCCTAAAGACGTGCAGGCTTTGGCCAAAACCGCTTCCGAGTATTCTTACGATTTCAAAATCCTGAAATCGGTGATGAAGGTCAACGGAATCCAGAAAGGTATTTTGACCAAAAAGATAAAAAAACACTACAAAAACGATCTTTCGGGCAAAACCATCGCGGTCTGGGGACTGGCTTTCAAACCCAACACCGACGACATCCGCGAAGCGCCGGCACTTGTCATCATAGACGAATTGCTGGCCATGGGGGCAAAAATCCGCGCTTTTGACCCCGAAGCCATGGAACACGTCAGATCCATTTACGGCGATCGTATCACGCTCTGCGACAAAATGTACGAGGTGCTGGAAGGGGCTGATAGTCTGGCGATTATGACCGAGTGGAACGAATTCCGCACGCCAGATTTTGAGCAAATGTCTTCCTTGCTCAGCGAAAAAATCATTTTCGATGGTCGCAATGTGTACGACACCGAGCAAATGAAAGATCTTGGTTTTCAGTACGTTAGTATTGGGAGGCCGAAGGTTAGGGGAAGGAAGTAGCATTTACGATTTACGAATGACGATTTACGATTATCCTGATTCGTTTAAATCTCTAATTTGCCCTAAAAGCAATTTTCTTAATCGTAAATCGTCATTCGTAAATCGTAAATGCTCATGGCTCAAATGAACTGGGTTTTTCTCGACGATTTTGGCGGTCGCCACCGCGTGGGGCTGTACCACGGCGACCGTACGGGACATGTGATGGTCCATTGCAACATGCGGGTGGTACAGATTGATTTTTCGGTGAAAGACACCAAGATGTACTCGTTTTTTATCGAAGACGAACTTTGCGAACTTATCCTGGAAAAGAAAGATGGCGTGTTCGGCTATGAATTCCGGGTGAATAAAAAAGCAGACACGCCGCGCAACCGCGTCCGACGGGTAAAAGACGGCCAGATGCGCAAGTACTTGGCACTGATGGTTGGAGGGATCGTGTTGGTGCTGACCATTGCGGTTTTCAGCCTTCGATGGTTTGGGCAGAAACAAGAGGCCAAACGAATGGCAACCACCAGTATCGTAGGTAAATACAGCAAGGAAAACATGAAACGCCTTGTGGCTGACGGCAAACGAACGGTGGCAAAGCTGCACCTCGTACAGGCTGAAAAACCCGGCTCGCAAAAAATCTCTTATACACTTTTGGCGGTTGACAGCCTGATGGAACAGGGAGATTTTGCCGTGAAGAACACGGATCCCATCCTATTGCCCAACGGCTTCCCGTTCAGCGAGGGCGACGAGTTTGATGCGATCTATCTGCCCAGTGATCCGCAGGTGCATCGGGTTGATTTTTTCCAGCCAACTCGCAGTACTACAACGACTTATCTCCGTCTTGCCACCCAGGCAGAACAGAAATTCAACCCGGCAGTGCCTCCTGGAAAAAACGTCTGTCACGTACTCACCGCTGCGGAAAACGCTGGATGGACAAGCCTCGCCCATTTTATTTTTCAGGAAAAAACGCCGAAGGAGAACGCCCGCCACAACCGCGATTCATACGAGAGATTGCTGCGAGAGTCAGCACTTGCAAAGGAGATTCAGACTCGCTGCTGGGATAAGTGAAACAGGATATTATCCCTAGTGCCGCATCCGCCGAATGGCCTATGAATTGACGGCCATATTTTCCGTTCATCTGCGTTCTTCGTCGGTTAAAATGTCCCGCATTGCGCCCTCCTCACGCCTTGATGAACAAAAAATCTACCGCGTAAATTCATAGGTCATTCGGCGGATGCGGCACTAGGCGCACTCACTTCAGCCCCAATCTCTCTCCACTTCCATCTTTATTCAGTCGTTCAAAAGCCTCCAATCCACAATCCAGAAATGCTTTGTATGCTTTAGGGTCATTCCCATTGGCGTAGTCGGTAGGTTTGTTGAGCAGGGTCTTGCCGTCATGGTGCATGAGCACATAGTAGGGCTGTGCGCTCACGTCGAAGTTGTTGACTTGGAATGAAGCCCATTTAGAGCCTACGGTACGAAGTTTTTCGCCCGTTTTAGGGTCTAGCAGATAGGCGAAATCGTTGTCGGGGAAGAGGCGCACTTTCTCGTCCACATACAAAGAGACGACAATATAGTCATTGCGGAGGCGGTCAAGGATGCCATTCAATGGCCACACCGTTTCTTCCATTTTGCGGCAATTTACACAGCCGTGTCCCGTGAAGTCTACGAAAATCGGCTTGTTTTCCAGTTTTGCAACCGCCATCGCTTCGTCAAAATCGTGATAGCAGTCCAGTCCGTGTGGGCAACCGGGGCCGTCGTGGGCTTTTGCTTCGTTGACTTTTTTGAAACTGTAATGTACGGGCGGCGCGAGGCCGCTGAGCAAGGAAAGTGATTTGTAACCGACCAAACCCCAGCCCACGTATGCAGCAAAGGCAAGCGAGGCGAAAGCCAGGGTGATCCGCCCAATTCCGGGCTTGCTCTCGTTGCCCTTCCACTTCAGTATGCTGAGTTGATAAAGGCCCAACAACAGCGCACAAAGGATCCAAATGACCATAAACGGCTCAAATTTCAAGATTCCCCACTGTTCCACCATGTCGGCAGTGCTGAGGAATTTAAAGGCCAGCGCGAGTTCCAGGATACCGAGCGTCACTTTCACATTGTCCATCCAACCACCCGATTTGGGCAGTGAATTGAGCCATCCGGGGAACATGGCAAACAAACCGAACGGCAGTGCCAGCCCTAAGCCAAAGCCAAACATCCCGATGGCTGGTTTGAGTGGTATAAAACCCAAAAGCGATGCTCCGGCATTGGATCGGGCAGCTTCTACCAGCAAGGTGCCAACGATGGGGCCGGTGCAGGAAAAGGAAACCAATACCAGTGTGAACGCCATGAAAAAGGTGCCGAGCAGGCCACCCCGGTCGGCCATTTTATCACTTTTGTTTACCCAGGAAGAGGGCAGTTGAATTTCATAAAAACCAAAAAAGGAAAACGCAAACACGACCAAAAGCACAAACATCAACAGGTTGAACCACATATTCGTGCTCATATTATTGAGTACTGAAGGGCCAAGCAAAGACGTCAGGGCTGATCCGAGCACCACGAAAATAAATACAATGCTGCCTGCGTAGATGAAGGCGTTTCGCAGTCCTGCCTTACGGTCTTTCGAGCGTTTCACAAAAAAACTCACCGTCATCGGGATCATCGGGAACACACAAGGGGTAAGCAGTGCAATCAGGCCGCCAATAAAACAAAGCAGGAACAAAGTAACCCAGGAAGCGTCGTCGCTGCTGCCTTGCGAGCTCGTATCGCCACAGTTGCCAACGAATTGGGCGGAGTTTATCTCGCGTTTGGAGTGGAAAAAGCCTTGAAAATTTTTATCCGCCGAAGCCTCGCTGAAGGCGGAGTCTGAAGTCGTGGACGAATCGGACGGTGAGGGAGGGGTAAGGGTTTTAGGAACATCGGTGGTCTGGCCATCATCTGTTCCTGCTTTAGGTGCAGCTCCGATTGGAGCTTTACTATCACCACAGCCATTCAGCACGGGAATTTTGAACGAGAAATCCACGTCTCTCGGGGGCTCACAATGGTCGTCGTTACAAGCCATAAAATTGAGGTACCCGGAAATTGGCTTGCTCGGATCTTTTACTTCCACCCGCTGCGTAAAAATAGCATTATGCTTGAATTTACTCAGGGTCATGTCGAACACCTGATCGTACGCTTTGATGACACCGCCACTTTCTTTGGCTTTACCTACTAGTTTGAAATGCGCACCCTCTTGAAAGGTAAGCGTAGTCGCCACTGGCCCATCTTCGCTTTCGAGGAATTGCGAATAGGTATAAAAGCCGTCCTGAATGGTGCCGGTAATAATGAGGTCAACCTGACAATTACCTGCATCCTTTGTCGAAAAGGACCATTTTAAGGCACTTTGAGCAAAAAGAGAAATGGAGAAGAATAGAAACCCAACAATGACTCCAACCATGCGGAGGCTTTGACTGGCAAACCCGCGTAGGCCCAGGCTATGTCGGGTAAAAGAACGGTTACCGGTGTGCATATTATTAGGACGAAAAAAATGAATCAATTATTGGTGCTGACGCAGCCTGCAAGCACAGGGATTTTGAACGAGAAATCAGCGTCTTTAGGCGGCAAGCACATTTCATCGTTGCAGGTCATATAGGTGATATAGCCAGCAATAGGTTTGCTTGGGTCTTTCACTTCCACCCGCTGCGTGAGGATTGCCTTGTGCTTGAACTTCGTTAGGTTCATGTTAAAAATAGCATCGTGAACCTTCACGATTTCACCGCTTTCCTTGGCTTTGCCTATGAGTTTGAAGCCTGTATTTTCCTGAAATGTGATTGAGGTGGCAACAGGGCCGTCTTCGCTTTCGAGAAACTGGGAGTAGGTGTACCAGCCTTCATTAAGTGTACCGGTAAAAATAAGATCTACCTGGCAATTGCCTGCGTCTTTGGCCGTAAAAGACCATTTAATGGGGTTTTGGGCAAAAGCGGGGGTTAAAAAGAGCATAAACCCAAGAATGGTCCCGCCTACGCTAAAGCTTCGACGGGTAAAATGGATGATTGTGCGCATAATTTTTTGGAAGAATTTGTGGAAAATAATGAATTGAAAACGGCCACAAAGAAACAGCGAAACAGCAGTGTGTTTCGCGTAAAGGCCGGGTTTAAAAGTATTTTAACCGAGGGAATGTCCGCAGCAAGCGTTTTTCATGCGCTGTATGCAGAGCCAAAAGGCAATATCGAATCAAAGTTGTGGAATTATGGATAATGTCCATGAAATCCTATAAGGTTTTCAAAACCTTATAGGATTCAACCATCCAAGCGGCAGATGGTTGAAAAAATGGAACGCTTGGTTGAATGTGCCAATTGACTTTGGAAAGATGGAATAGGTTTGAGGCGAAATTCAACTTTTTATGAAAAACCCGTTCTTCTTCCTCTGCTTTTTAAGCCTAAACCTCAGCTCCATTTCCTCCCAAACCCCCTCTCTGGGTGACCCAGCCGAATTGCCTTTTACCCTTGAAATAGAAGATGTTACGCAAGACGAACTGCCCGGCTTCCATTCCATGGCTTTTGCCCAATGGGACGGCTGGTGGGTCATCATCGGCGGGCGCGTGGGCGGCTTGCACGGATTTTTCCCATTCACCGCATTCCCTGAAAACGAGGCCAATACCAACATCTGGCTCATTGACCCCGCCACAGGCGATGCCCTCAACTTTGGCGTGGATGCGCTCAACATTCCTTTTCATGATCCGCTCAAAGGCACCAACCCACAGTACGTGCAGGACGGCGAAAATCTCTATATCTGTGGTGGTTATGGCAAGGATGCTACTACGGGCGATTTTATCACCTTTCCTGTGCTGACTGCGGTAAACCTGCCTCAACTCGTTTCCGCGATGCAAGCCCACACCAATCCTTCCGCAGCATTCCGGCAAACTCAGTCGGAAAGTCTCCGCGTTTGTGGCGGTGAGATGGACAAACTTGGCGACTATTTTCATCTCGTAGGCGGCCACGATTTTTCGGGGAATTATACCCAAAATCCGAGTCCCATGTTCACCCAAACGTACACTTACGAAATCCGGAAGTTCAAAATCACGAACAATTCCACCACACTTGCCATAACAGATTACTCCGCGCACCACGATGAACAAAATCTGCGTCGCCGCGATTTTACGCTCGCTCCTGTAATCCGCCCCGATGGCTCCCCCGCGCTTTGTCTGCATGGCGGTGTGTTTCGCCCGGATGTTGATTTGCCATACTATAATCCCGTGTATATTGCTGAAAATCAAATTTTTAGCCTCGACAATTCCTACGAGCAAATTTTCAGTCAGTACACCTGTCCTGCCTTGCCGATGTTCGATTCTACCGATGGTTCCATGTACACGGTGCTTTTTGCGGGTCTCAGTGTGCACTATTTTGACCAGAATTCACTGAGCGTAAAATACGACGAAAAAGTACCGTTCATTCGTGACATCAGCACTTTCCGTCGCCGAGCGGATGGGACAAGTAAGGAATATCTGATCCCTCAAAAATTTGATGAATTGCTCGGCGCCAACATGATTTTTGCCCCTGCCGAGACGGTGCCGCATTTCTCCAACGAGGTGCTGAAACTCCACCAGATGAACAGCAAAACCTTTGTGGGCTGGCTCTTTGGCGGTATCAAAGCAGAGATCCCAAACATCACACCTTCGAGTGCGAGCAAGCGCTTGTTCAAGGTTTACATAACCCCGAAAAACGCAGTTGGCACAGAAGATGTTCGTGTTGGATCGCCCGCGATGCGAATTTTGCCGAATCCGTTTTTTTCGGGGCAAAGAATCAGTATTGAAGGAGTGAAGGGAATTCGGAATATTTCGCTGTTCAGTGCGGAAGGTGTGTTTTTGGGAGATTTTGGGAATGATGTGGGCGGACTTGAATCGAGATTGGAGCGTGTGGCGTCGGGGGTATATTTTCTACAGGCGGTGGGAGAAAATGTGCGTTCTGTAGCGAAGGTGATCAAGCCCTAAAAAAGAAGCACAGGGCATCCCGTGCCCTGTGCTTCTATCAAGATAAATCCCCAAAAAATCAATCCATTTTCACCAATTTCTTTACCCCCCAGGCGCCGTTTTCCAACTGAATATTCAGCAGGTAAAAACCGTTTTTAAGCCCCTTTAGGTCAATCTCGTATGAGGTTGTGTTCAGATGCAAGCTTTGCAGCGTTTGCCCGTTCAAGTTTTGGAGCAAAATGGTTTTGATTCCTTCGGCTGCCTGGATGGTGGCAGTTTCCCTTGCCGGGTTTGGTGAAACCAGAATAGTTGCATCTGTTTCCAAATCATCCGTAGCGGTAAGGGGCGCACTCAGTTTGAGGTTGTCCAATAGCACGAAATCGTTTTCATCCAATACCATAGGGTCTACGCCCCACAAACCTAGTTCTGTGTACAATTTAAAGCCCAATTCTCCTTTGAAGAAAGGAGGCAAAGCGATGTTGTGGTGTATGACCTGGCCCTCGGGCTGTCCAAAAATGATCTGATTCCCGGTTTCGGTTCCTTTCCATTTTGCCTGTATCATGCTACTGTAATCGTAGTTTGAAATAACTGCGAAGGCATTGCGGAATTGTGCCAGGTCGAACTCCAGGACAGGGGCTGGAGAAAATGAAAAATCAACACAGGCATTTATGGTAGCATTGATTCCATCTGCGTATTCAGCATTAAAAACCTTGAGAATATCGGAGCAATGCTGAAATTCTTCAGGGTTTTGCGCGTAGCCCGTGCTCGCAAAAAATTGACTGTTTTGGTAGAAAATGGTAGGATCTACGGCGCCTTCGAGCGCTAAATATCCGTCCTCGCCATCGTTTGTTTCAAAATTATTCAAGTAGTTGCCTGTTATCGGCAGCAATGTTTGCCCTGACCCCGCATAATACTCATTGTTAAACGGTTCGGGGTCGTTTGGATAAACGAGGGCAAAGTTTAAACCTGAATTTATGGCCGGTACTTCATAATTAATAAAAACGGTGCCACCGGAAATCAGGTCTTCTGCCAATATATAAGGCGGCGATGTCCAGACAAGGTTTGCGTTATCATCGGTAGCAGTAAAATTCCACTGGGTGCCCGCAGGGAGTGTTTCACAACTGCTGTTTTCAACATAAAAGCTGATATTCTGCTCGGTAGCAAAACAGCTTGGAACAGATATATTTGCATATAAACTGAGGTCGTCAGATGCAAACTCTGTCACATTGTAATAGTTATTGTTAAAATTGTTGTCCTGGTTTTCATCAATCAGATTCAAAGTAGCACTCACGAAATTAAACCCCAAAGACGTTGCCAATAGCCAGTTATCCACTTGAATATCAAAGACTTCTCCTGGGCCAATCGGGCTAGTCAGGTCTACAATGTAATCGGGAAGCGAGAAATTGGTAAGGGTTACCGTAGCCATCATAGAAGGGTTGTAGGCTACACCGCTCGAATTTATGACTTTGAAATTGACAGGTATAAACTGGCCCAAGCCGCAAAAATTATTATCATTAAAGCCACTTCCCGAAATGCTCAGGTCTAATACCGCAGTTGGTGTACCCGGCAAGCCAACTGCGTTCCAGGCTTCTTCAACCGCTAGTGCTTCGGTAGAGCCTGCGCCGTACAAAGATTCGGCCACTGTAATGGAGGCTTGGTAAAACTGATTGTAATCTGAACCTTCAGTAAGGTAATTCTTATTCACTTCAAATACAATTTGTCCCACTTTATCAGGGCCAAGCGCAGGGACATTAAAGGAGGCGCCCATCTCGTTGACGCCTTGCTTACCGTCCACCAACATCGAAAACCACAGGTTCCCAATAGAGCTGTTGGTGTGTACGCCACCGCCATCCACCCAAAACTGTCCCTTGTAAAAGGCTGGCATTTCCAAGCTGTTAGGATCGTCCATTACGCGGAAAGGGCTGATGTCTGGGCTGAGGAGAAAAGAATGCCCCAGATCCCAACTAAAATTTGCCGGGTCGGTTTTGCGCTCCAGGAGTTTTCCAAACATATCGGCGAGGCTCTCATTGATGGCCCCGGACTCTGAACTGTAAACCAACCTGGAAGTGTAATCAATCATACCGTGGGTAAACTCGTGCCCCACCACTTCCAAGGTGGTCAAAGGGCCGTAATTGCAGTCGCCATCGCCATAGGTGGAAGACTCGCCATCCCAGAAAGCATTGGCATAGGCGCCGCCATGCACATTGACTTTAAGCGCTCTGCCATTGCCATCCAGTCCTTGCCAGTTATAATCACTGAGCATCATGTCATAATATTCCTGTGTGCAAAAATGGGCATCTAAGGCCACTTCGTCCTGATTGTCATTGGTAAGATCCCAGGTGGAAGAAGTATTGGTAAAGTTGCTGCCATCGCTATTGTAAATAAAGATGCCATCACCTCTGGTCGGGTCGCGGAGCACAAACTGCTGTGGCGCTATCGAGTCTGTAATGATGTTTTGAACGCCATAATACCTTGTTTTGCCAGTACTTGGCACACCTTCTTGTAATACGAGCGGAAATTGGTTAACGATTTTGCCGGAGGCCGCATCCACAAAATAACGGTGCTTGCCAAATGGCTCGGTGCTGTGCAAATCCACCATGTAAGCAAGCCGCAGTATTTCTGAGACTTGGGGAAATGCGGGGTCAACAAAACACAAAATCGGCTCAACTGCCCGCGTCGCGTATTCCCTTGCCTTCATGGCCTGTTTGGCAAAAGCTACTGCGGTGGCGGCGTTGATGCCGGGCTTGCTGGAGGCTATGGCCTGTGGGCTGTAATGCCCATTAGCAGTCACGACCTTATCCTCTTTTTCATGCAAGATGTAACGGCAACCAAAGATGGGCAACCCCTCGTGAAATTGCTGGAATTTGTAGTGTTTGTAGCCGTATTTGTCGGCTGATTCTTCTGTCAACACCATTTTTGATTGCGGCGACAGGCGCATATTACCCGCCATGGCATCGAAGTAGTTCAAGTGGTTTAAACTAGGGTCAGTGTTTTTGTAAAAAGTGTAGGTTTTGACAAAATGGGCTTTTGAAAGTGTGCTTTTTTGTCCGAAAATTTGGAGTGGGAAGCAAAAAAGGAGCGCCCAGAAGAAAAAGATTGGTAAAAATTTCATAGAAAATTAGGTGTTTAAATTGTTCTGCACGAACGTACAGGTTTTTTTTGATATGGGCAAAATGGTGAGAGGGGATAAGGTTCCCTGAACCCATGACCTGTCCCATCGTACCTTCGCTCCCCAAATGCCATCCAACCCAACACACCCGCACTTCCAAAACCTCCGCAATCTCCTCCGCCAGGAAAAAGAAGCCGACCACCGCGCTTTTCTGGAACTCGTGCGCGAAAAACCGCTTGCTGATCGCGTAGCGCAAGGCTACACCTGGTATCCTTTGCAGGTGTTGAACACCGGCTTCGCTTTGAGCGAAAAAGCCTTTGTCATCGTGGAGCGCACGACGCATCTGAACGCGCCACACCAACTCCGCGCCGGACAACCCGTAAGCCTGTTCACCCAGGCTACCGGGGTAGATCAGCCCACCCAACAAGGAGTGATCAACTTCGTAGAGCGCAACCGCATGAAAATCATCCTCAATGCCCGTGATGTGCCGGACTGGATCAATGCCGGGCAACTCGGAGTGGACATGCTCTTCGACGACCGCAGTTACCACGAAATGGATCGTGCGCTTGAAAAGGTAATGGCAGCCAAAGGGGATCGGCTGGCGGAATTGCGGGAGATTTTAAACCCAGCCCAAGCTCCAATAAACGCTTGGAAAAACGTTCCTCAACAGGTTTCAGGGGCTGCTTCGGCGGTTAAAGGAGAGCAAGGGACGGCTCATCCACCCTTGGAAACCCCTATTGTATCAAAGGACGATTCCACGACCTCCACCACATCGAGCGGTATGTTGGGCTTGAACGACTCCCAATGTGCTGCCGTCGAAGCCATCCTGCACAACCCCGACGTGGCCATTATTCACGGTCCGCCCGGCACTGGCAAAACGACCACATTGGTGGCTGCGATCAAAGCCTTGGCCCAAACGGAACATACCGTGCTTGTCGCCGCGCCCAGCAACACCGCCGCCGATTTACTCACAGAACGCCTTGCCGGACAGGGCCTGAACGTGGTGCGCATCGGCAACATTAGCCGGGTGGACGACAGCGTGCTGCAACATACCGTGGACGCGCTGCTGGCAGCACACCCCGAGGCAAAAAACATCAAGAAAGTAAAGATCGAAGCAGCAGAGTACCGTCGTCAGGCAGCGCGTTTCAAGCGCAGCTTTGGTGCGGAAGACCGCCGCGAACGCAATCATCTCAAGCAACAAGCCCGCGACCTGGACGGCTGGGCCAGAATGCTGGAAGACCGGATAATCGAAGAAATCATGAGCGGCGCACAGGCCATTACCTGCACACTGGTGGGGGCTGCACATCCGCTTTTGGAGAAGCGCCGGTTTCGCACCTGTGTGATTGATGAAGCGGCGCAGGCCCTGGAGCCTGCCTGCTGGATTCCGATCGCCAAATGCAGTCGTGTAGTGCTCGCAGGCGACCCGTTTCAACTACCTCCCACTGTCAAAAACCTCGAGGTAGCCAGGCAAGGATTGTCCACCACCCTGATCGAACGCTGTCTGGAAACCCTGCCCGGACATGTCCATCTGCTCACCGTACAATACCGTATGCATCAGGTGATTATGGAGTTTTCCAATCAATATTTTTATCAGGGTGCTTTGGTTGCCCATTCCAGCGTGGCAACGCGGGAGTTGTACAGTCCTGATTTCCAACCCTCGGAGATAGGGGTTAGCTTTATTGACACGGCGGGTTGTGGTTTTGAAGAACGGCTTCAGGAAAGCCCCGGCGCTTTGCATCGCAACCCGAGCCGGTTTAATGCAGAGGAAGCCGTACTGCTTCGGGAGCATTTGATGCAAGTGTTGTCGCGATACGGGTATTCCACAGATTCGGATGCAGCGTCCATTTCAAAACTCGCTGAAATACTTCCGAGTATCGGTATTCTATCGCCTTACCGCGAACAAGTGAATCATTTGGAAGCAATGTTTCGGGAAGATGCACTGCTCGCGCCCCTGCTGTTATCAGGAACAATTGCTATCAACACCATTGACGGCTTTCAGGGACAGGAGCGCGATGTGATCTACATCAGTTTGGTGCGTTCCAATGACAAACATGAGATCGGCTTTTTGCAGGACTACCGCCGCATGAATGTGGCCATGACACGGGCGCGGATGGTATTGGTGGTCATTGGGGATTCTGCGACGATCGGGCACAATAATTTTTATCAGGAATTTCTGGATTATTGCGCGGAACATGGGGCGTATCGGACGGCCTGGGAGTTTATGGGTTGATGTTCGGTTGGCTCGAGCGCTGGCGCAAGGCTCCAGCCTTGTGTCTTTTAATCCAGCCGGCTCTGCCGGCCTACCAAATCTGAGTAAAAATACGCCAACACAAATATTGACAATAGATTCAATCCATCGTAGGAAAATCCACATCCCCAAAAAACCAGCTATCCTCCTCAAAGCTCGTCCACAACTGTTTTACATCATAAACACCATGCCCTTCCGCATAATTGCTGGCACTGCTGTAAATCCAGTCTTCGGGTTTTTGCACCATTTTTGCCCGCACAGGATTGCCGTGGATATACCGAAGTTTCTGAATCGTCACTTTTTCAGAGTACAATTCTATCGGGTGGTTATCGTGTTGCCAAATCTGATGTTGCTGTGCTCCTTTATGATGGTGCGCAAAGTAGCGTAACATATACAAGAGCCATTCCCGCCGACTTTCAGGAATGCTTTTATCCAGCAAAGAATCTATAATCCTTCGTGCGGTATAGGCTTTGAAATCGCGCATAACCGCTTCGAGTTTATACGGGGCTTTGGTGTTGGCAATCATGTGTATATGGTTGGACATAATGACATAGCCCCAAATCTGCAAGCCTTTGTGCTCGCTGCAATACTTCCAACTTTCTAAAATAATGTCGCGGTATTCTGCCCGGTTGAAAATATCTACCCAACCGCAGATGGTACAGGTGAGGAAGTTTAGGCCGTGTTGATCACGTATTTTGTATTTAGCACTCATTTGGTGTTGGAAATTGGTTTCTACAAATTTAGTAGAAAAATTTCAACTGCACAAGTGCTGTCAGGAGGAGCGGAAGGTGTTGGGTTTGGGTTGTCGTTTGTCGGCAGAGCCGACGGAATAGTGGGCACAAGGCTGAAGCCTTGCGCCAGCGGGGCGTTTTGGCTTTAGTTGACTGCTTTTTATTGTACTAAAATTTACGCTTGAATGTTTTGGCAATCTTTTGAAACGCTCTAAATAGTTATCAAATTCCTCTTTGGTTTGTCCTACAAATAGGTAGTAGTCGCCATTTTCGGTAAAGAGCATTACTTGATAAACCAATTCATCTTTATTATCCTTTGTTTTTCCGTTAGCAACAATTTCGTAGCCGTTTAAATTGTCAATCGTTACTTCGTTGATTTCCTTTACTATACTTTGTTCTCCTCGTGGGAGTTTTTTAAGCCGTTCTTCTGAATATTTCTTTTGATTTGAAGGCGAAACTTTAGCAATAGAATTACCAACAACTATTGTGGGCTTTTCAGTCGGGATTTTTCCGTCAGTAGAGTAAAGTAAGCTACCTGACATATACTTAATGAGTTTGAAATCCGTGTCTTTAATGTCTATCGTAAAAGTCGCTGCATCAAGAGGGTTTTCATTTTGTGAAGCATCATAAACTGTCGAAAGCAAGGCGTCTTTAATTTTGATTCAATTTCTTTTGACGCTTCTGGATAAATGCCATTTACTAAAACAGTAGTCAATGAGTCTCCAAAAATAAGCATTTGCTTTACATAAGTTATCCCGTTGGCTGGTTGTGTAACATTTATTGAGGTGGCTTTTGAGCCATTAAAGTCAATAACCTGTTTGCTAACAAGTGTCATACCTCTAGCCTTTAAGGCATCAGCCGTAAAGCCTTCCTCAATAGATTGATATGGTGCAGGAATTTCATTAATCATTATGGAAGCTCCTGTTTCGGCATTTTGAAAACCACTAAAAGTAGTTGCGACAACAAAACCACTTGGGGGAATCAAAAGACATTTTGTGCCTGAAACTTTTGTAAGTTTTTCTGTCTGGCCAAAAGCAAAATGGACTAAAAAAAGGAGTGGAATAAGAAGGTTGCTTTTCATTTTGTGGTGTGTCGTTTTAAAATTGTTGGAGGGGCAGATATTAGAGTGTGTCTGCTAATATAGCGTAAATATTTCCACCTAATTCAGCGCACTTTTATGCATATAGGCAAAATTAAACACAGTGGTTGATTACGGCGTTAATCAATCACCCCCTCCACCGCTCCAAATGCTTCTTAACCCCCTCCTTATTCTCCCGATAAACTTTCGCGCCACGGGTAGCCGTGACAATGCTGCAAGGCACCTCCCGAGCCACCTCCCGCTGGGAACAGCCGCGGTCGAATGCCTCGAAAATGCGCCAGCGCTCGAGCATCATGCTGCGTTCGTTTTCAGTAAAAGTGAGATGGAGTAATTCATTGAAATCGCTCTCGCTGAGCGAAGATTGAAATAGTGCGTATAACATGATACGGGAAGGCGAGAAATTATGGAATAAAAAGAAAGACAAATTTCAGGAGGCTTTTTGGAATTCTTGCTCAAATGTAATGCCCGGCTATGACATGACAAAAAATGGAGCGTGAGTGGAAAGGAGACCCGGATGACCGGATTGCACGGATCTCCTGAGATAAAAATCCGTGCAATCCGTGTCTCATCGTGACATCCGTTACATCTCGTTTAATCTTCCCATCTTCATCGCCTCCCGCACCAACTCCCGCCAGGAAGGGCGGATAACAGGCGGCGGCGACTGACCGTTTTGTTGCTCCCACACACTTTTATCAATCACTACCAATGGTTTAAGCTTGGCTTTAGCCAATGCCGCATTGATCGCCGCAAGGTCTTTTTTAAAGTACCCATCAGCCTTTGTTTGGGCCTGCTGTAGCTCTTCGCGCATCACCTTTGCTCCCTCCGTGATGGATTGGGTGGGCATATTGTCAGAAAACTCGGTGTAGACATAGAGTCTGCCAATCCGGGCGCGCAATTGTTGTTCCCCCGTGATCCCCTTTGATTCGATGGTCTCGGTCAAAGTTTTGCGGAAAGCATCAAGATTTTCACTGAGTTTGCTCAGATCGGCCTTCAACTTTTTGTCTTTTGCCAGTGCGATTCGTTGGTCGGTGCTGTCCTTGAGGTTGCGTACCTGAGCCTCAAGCAGGCCGAGATTTTCCACCATTTCAAAAAGCCCGTCGGAGATCGCTCTTTTTTTAGCATAATCCAGTTCGGGTTGTATTGGGTCTGGTACGAGTTTTAGGGTTCCCTCATCGCTGAATTCTCCTGCTTTGAGCCGCACTTTGTAATCGCCGGGCATCGCCAAACGGCCAATAAAGCCTGCGTACACACCAAATTCTCCCTGAACCAAAACACCCTTGGCCGCTTTGGGTGGCGCCAATCGCATATCCCAACGCACGAAATTGATGCCCTTGCGTTTGGTGCCTGGCATGGAGGCAATTACTTTGCCGGAAGGGTCAATGATTTCTACGGTCACATCGCCTGTATTGAGGCGTTCCTTCAAATAGTATTGCACAGTGGCAATTTCCGGGGCATTTGGGCCACCATAAGAATCGGTACTTGGGAAGGAGGAGCCATAGTGTCCGCTCGATACAGCGGTAGGGCGGGTGGGCAACAAAGCCGCATCCTTTTGCAATACCTCCGCTGTTAGGCGGCGCAGCGGCGAAATGTCGTCAATGATAAAAATACCGCGCCCGTGTGTTCCCAGTACCAAATCATTGGTTTTGTGCTGAATCACAATGTCGCGCACGGCTACATATTCGGGCAACCTGGATTTGTAAAGCACCCAACTTTTTCCGCTATCCGTGCTTATGTAAAGCCCGAATTCAGTTCCGAGGAAAAGCAATTCGCGGTTTTCCAAATCCTCAACAATGACGTGGGCATACCCTTGCAACACATTGTCCTTGTTGATATTGACCCAGGTTTTACCGCCGTCGGAAGACTTTGCTACATAGGTTTTCATGTCTCCGTAAGCGTGGTTGTCGAAAGTAGCGTACACCACATTCCGATCGAAACGGCTTGGCGTTACGCGACTCACCCAGGTTCCGGCAGGCACATCGGGGATGTTTTTAGAAATGAGTTCCCAGTTTTTTCCGCCGTCGCGGGTCACTTGAATGTTGCCATCATCGGTGCCGACGTAAATCAAATTTTCGTCAAGCGCAGATGGTCCGATGGAGAAAATGGTGCAGTGGTTTTCGGCGGAAGTATTGTCCACCGTTACACCGCCACTTTCGGCTTGTTTTTGTTTTTCCTGATCGTTGGTGGTCAAATCGGGCGAAATACGCTGCCAACTGTGTCCACGGTCGTTGGTTTTGAACAAATACTGTGCTCCGATATAAAGGGTTTTAGGGTTTTTCTCACCCTTCACAAGCGGGGTATTCCAGTTCCAGCGGTGCTTATCTTCGCCCTTATTTGCTTGAGGCTTAATGAATTGGGATTGGTTTGTGTGAAGATTGTTTATTGCAACCTCGCCACCTTGACTTTCGCTAAAAACAATTTCTGGGTCAAGGGCATCTGGCTGTACCCAAAAACCGTCGCCCCCCCCTACATTTTCCCAATCCCGGTTTTCGATACCGCCCTTGCTTTGCGAAGGGCCGCGCCAGGAGCCATTGTCCTGCAATCCGCCATAAACGTTGTAAGGCGATTGCTCATCCACTTGAACATGGTAAAACTGCGACACAGGCAGGGTATTGAGGTGCGTCCAGGTGACCCCTTGATCAAGGCTCATATACACGCCGCCATCCGTACCGAGGTACATATGATGGGTGTTTTTTGGATTGATCCACAGGGCGTGATGATCCGAATGGACCCAGCCACCAGCATTGGAAGCTTCGCTGAAGGAATGGCCACCATCAACACTGGTAGAAAAAGAAAATGCGGGGCGATAGACGCGTTTGGGATCTTCAGGATCCACTACCAGGGTACTGAAATAAAAAGGGCGGGCGGTCACATTGGAGTTGGCACTCTGGTATTTCCAGGATTCGCCGCCATCCGAAGAAATAAGCAGGCTTGTTTTTTCGCTTTCCACAATGGCCAGCATATTGTCGGGAGCACTGGGTGCGAGCGCGATGGCGATGCGACCAAATTCGCCCGTCGGTAGTCCGCCAGTGATTTTGCGCCAATTTTTACCTCCATCCGTGCTTTTGTACAATGCGCTACCCGGACCACCTGAAACAAAGGAATAGGGGGTTCTGCGGAATTGCCACATGGAAGCAAGCAGTACATCCGGATTGCGAGGGTCCATGATGATATCGGCACAGCCCGTTTTTTCGTCGGTATAGAGAATTTTTTCCCAGGTTTTTCCGCCGTCGGTGGTTTTGTAAAGGCCGCGATCAGGGCTATCGCTCCAAAGTTTGCCAGGCACGGCTACATAAAGCGTGTTGGCATCGGTAGGGTGGAGGATGATTTTGGAAATGTGTTCCGAGTTTTCAAGTCCCACGCGGGTCCAATTTCGACCGGCATCGGTGGTTTTGTAAAGACCGAGGCCCACGGCTACGCTGTTGCGCATATTGCTCTCGCCGGTGCCTACCCAAATGGTTTCTGGTTTATTTTGGTCAATGGCCAGGCAGCCAATACTCTGTGGGTATTTTTCAAAAACAGGCTCAAAAGTGAACCCTGCTGTGGTAGATTTCCACACGCCACCACCTGCTGTGCCGACGTAAATCGTTTTGGGACTGTTGTTTACACCCTCAATCGCTGTAATACGCCCACCCATAACGGCTGGTCCGATGCTCCGCGCTTCTACCGCGCCAAAAGTGGAGGAGCTGAGTTTGGTTTGGGCGTTCGCCTTGGTCGGAAGAAAACCCGCCGTCGCCAACGCCGCCGTCCACGCCGCCGTTAAAACTATGGCGCGTAAAAAACTATGGCGTGTGAAAAAGATATGGCGGGTAAAAAGGAAAGTAGTTGTTTCATTTTCAATGACTTGAATTTGCATTAAAAAACCGCAGAAGAGTGGGACACAAACGGTTTAATCCTTTTCTGTGTCTCCGCTTTTCTGCGGTTCAAATTGTTTTACAGGCAAAAAACTTACTTGGTTGGCATGTCAAAAGCCTTCTTGTCTATCAGCGGATTCACGGCAACTGATGTAATGGTGACTGTTGAGCTGCCCATCATCGGGTCAGCCTGCTGGATGGTGAAAGGAAATACCAAGCCATCCTGCGTTTTAAAATTAGAATAGAGGGTAGCTGATTCAGATTCTTTACCGTCAACTTCTTCTACGCGGATGTTCTTGATTTCGTAGTAGGTAGAAGGGTCAAAGAAGGAGTATTCTGAACGTTTTTCTCCTTTGTTGATTTTGATTTTAATGGCCTCAATGCCGTCCACATCTTCTGTGCCTACGTACTCGATGGTATACCCTTTCGCTTTGTACCCGACGAGGGAGCCGTCAACATCTGTCATGTCTTTCATGGCCTTTACCTGATCAGCTGTAATTGGCTCTGGGTCCATTTTATTCATGAAAGGGTTGGTAGACCAACCTCCGTCGCCATGAAGAACCGTGGTCTGGGTCATACCCATCACCGACACGTCCATACGTAGTGATTTGTCGCGGACAGCAAGCATGGTCATCATAATAGCCATCCCAGGAGCACCGTCGGCGGCGATTTTAGCTTCGGATTTCACTGCTTCGACGCCAGCCCATTTGTCACCTCCGATAGCGGCAATGTGTTTGGCTACGATTTCTTCGGCGTTTTGAGCTTGTGCAAAACCCGTGAAAAGAAAGAGGAATGCTGCAAAAAAGAGCGTTTTTTTCATTGTTGTAAAATTGATTTGGAAATGTTTTATGCCAGGGAATGGCGTGTTTTCGGATGCAAAGGAACGAAGAGAACCCCGCAGCCGAAAAAAAATTTAGATAAGTATTCGTAGGTGGCAGACAAATGAGTGTGTTTTTAAGCACCTACTACACTCAATGGTCTGAATAATTTCTTTTTTTAAGCGGCAAACCTTCAATGAGCGATCTCAAAACCACTCATTTTCCCAACTTTACGCATAAATGAGTGTTCCAATCTCGATTTTTCTCTCCTTGCCCCCGAGGTTTCTTAGGTTTGCCCCCCATCATGTCTTTAGACACAATCAAACATCCAATCGCTGCCGAGCTCGACACATTCGAGCTGCGCTTCCGCGATGCAATGCGTAGCAAGGTCCCTTTGCTGGATAAAATCACCTGGTATATCGTGCAGCGCAAAGGCAAGCAAGTAAGGCCCATGCTCGTGCTGCTCAGCGCACGGCTCTTCGGGCCGATCATCGAACCTAGCTACACGGCTGCTTCGATGGTAGAGCTCCTGCATACCGCCACACTTGTGCACGACGATGTGGTGGATGATGCGAACGAGCGCCGGGGTTTTTTTTCCATCAACGCCCTTTGGAAAAACAAAATAGCCGTGCTGGTGGGCGATTTCCTGCTGTCGCAAGGTTTGATGTTATCCGTTAAAAATCAACAGTTTGTAATGTTGGAACTGGTGAGCAGGGCGGTAAAAGAAATGGCCGAAGGCGAGCTCATGCAAATGGAGAAAGCCCGGCGATTAGACATCAAGGAGGAAGTTTACTTTGAAATCATCCGGCAAAAAACGGCCTCGCTTATCGCAGCCGCCTGTTGTGCAGGTGCAGTGAGTACGGCTCCGGGTAATGACGAAATCCGTCAGCGTATGTGGCTATTTGGGGAAAAAACGGGCATGGCCTTCCAGATCCGCGACGACCTTTTCGACTTTGGCGACGACGATGTGGGCAAACCACTCGGCATTGACATCAAAGAAAAAAAGATGACCCTGCCGCTCATTTATGCCCTCAACCAGGCCGAGCGCAGCGTACGCCGTCGCATCATTAATATCGTAAAAAATGAGAGCCACAAACCTGAAAAAGTAGACGAGGTGATCCAGTTTGTGCGCCAAAGCGGCGGCCTGGATTATGCGCGCGAGGCGATGTACCGCTACCGTCAGGAAGCTTTTGACCTGCTGGATGCAGCGCCTGAAAGTCCGGCGCGGCAGTCGTTGAGGGATTTATTGGTTTTTGTGACGGAGAGGAAGCGATAGGGGTGGAACACGGATGCCACGGATGAGACACGGATTTTTTGATCTGTGTCCTATCCGTGGCATCCGCGTTCCATCTACTTTTGGTTTTTCATGGCTTCTACAATCTCTTTCCGGAGCAAAGGCAGACCAATTTTTGCCCGCAGGTCATTGACACTGTCCTCGTCGCCTTCCCAAGGTTCTATCCAAATTTCCCCACTCTCCAGCATGCCGGCTTGTGTAAGGTAGCGTTGCGGCTTGCCTAAAGAGCGCCTGCATTGATCGTATAGTCTGGCGTAGAAAATCCAGGGCGTTTCCCCATCGTTGCAAGATTTTTCGACCTCTGGAAGCCAATTCAGGTATTCCACGATTACTTTGGAGTTCATCAAGATGGAAAAGGCTGCATTACAGGCACTTTCGCCGAACTCAGACTTTTTGGGCCAGCCAGTTTTTGCAAGTATTGGTCGCAAAGCCGCAAAATGCTGCTCGTACCGTTTAAGAATTTCAGCATCTGGCATTGGATCCATTTCAAAAAGCACGCTGTCCAGTTCCGGGATATATCCTGGCAAAGTATTTAAGCCCGCTTGGTATCCCATTGAGGTGAGCAGACCAGAGGCCGAAAGCTGGTCAAAGCGCAATGAATCAATGAGATATGAATAATGAGGGTATTTGAATTTTCGATACTCGTCTCGGATTTTCTGGTCCATATCGGCCCAGCGTTTGTCCTTGTGCAACAACTCCAAACGAGGGTCAAACCGCACAATCAATCTGCCAATATCTACCCGATTGGGCTTTATCATCCATTTATTTAGATACGAAAAGGCTTCCGCCAGATTCCTGGACGCTACCGCTTTCAAAACCCTTCTATAAAACATATTGGGCAGATCCAGCGAAGACTGGCGAATTTCCACCCGTCGGTTCAGTTTCCGCCCTTCCTCGGTATGATTTAAGCGGAAGGGATCTTTACTACCCATGCCGAGCAAAATGAATCGGTACTCCGGCAATTTATGCTCCTCCACCAAATATTTAAACACAGACTGCACGCGGTTTTGGGACAAGAGAACATTGGCAGAACCAATGCTGTCGGTATGCCCAGATAATTCAAAAACCAGAGACGGATACTTTTTAGCGAAGACCACGAAGGAATCCAAGGCCGTTTTATGTGCGGAGGTCAGTGCATAGGAGTCGTTTTCAAACAACAGGATCTCGTTGTCCATTTTGGGTAAGGCTCCTAACTTGACCGGATCGTAACGACTACAATAGTAAACGGAACTGTCTATTACGCCAGATTGGGTGGGGATTTCAGTCAAAGACACTTTATCAACGAAATACCGCAGGTCATCGAAACTTCGGGATGTCGGCCATTGATAGTCGGCAAACAATCCGATGGTAAAATAATTACTTGTACACAAGGGTCTGATGCGCCATTTTACTTGATACCAGGCATCATAAATTACGGTGTCAACCCCCAGGAAAGGAAGAATAAGTCGCTTACGACCGCCTGCAGCATGGTATTCAATGTTTTCAGGCAATAAGGCGATCCCAATATGTTTGGCCCTGTCCGGGTCAGCCCTTTTGGAACTTTCGATATAAAGCCAAAAGCTTGCCTCATACAATTGTCCAACCCGTATCGGCTTTGTGCTGTGGCCTGATAAATAGGTTGCGCACATATATTCACCACCCCCGCAACCGGGCAGATACCACATATCAATCATGGCTTTTCCATCCTTAGGCGACATCTTATCAAAAGGGCTCCCTTTCCACTTATTGTCGTCTGAAGATCGCTTGTAACCCTTGTCAAGCAACTGACATCCCCAGCCTCCATTGTCCCAGTGATACACTAGGCCGGGATATTGTCCGCCAAGGGTATTGCATTCCAGGCATCTTTGTTCGCCATGCTCTTCAAAACTTCCATTCCGGATCAGGTTTTGCGCCGTGCCGGGGATGGGAGCAGAAATAAAAAGGAGACCAAGAAAGAATAGGTTGTGGTTCATGCAATTAGATTGTTTGAAATCTAAACGCTCAATATGGGAAATGGGTATTGAGCTAATAGGGGTGGAACACGGATGCCACGGATGGGACACGGATTTTTTTGATCCGTGAAAATCCGTGTCCCATCCGTTTGATCCGTGTTCCACCCCTATTAGTACCCCTCCCGGTATTCCAACCCCATCTTCCCCTTCCATTTTTTATCAGGCGCAAGACTCACCAATCCTTGTTTGTTGTTGAACGCATCCACGTTGCAAGTCATTGGCTCCAGCGCGATGCTCTCGCGGTGGGGTGGAGTGAATACCTGAAAGAATGGAAATTGGGCGGCAGGCGCCTTCATCAAAAGGTAGCGGCCATTGCCTTCCAGCATCAACTGATAGCTCCCCGTAGTTTTGGAACTTTGGAAACAATTGTCCAAAATGCTGTCTTCGACAAAAGTGAGTTTTTGAAAATCTTTGTACAGTGACCGTCCGCCCGTCGGGATCATCCGTTTATCAATGCCTATTTTTTCGCAAGGAGGGATTTGAAGCCCGTGGTGGTTCGCGCCCTCTGTGAGTCGAAAATACGGGTGCCAGCCAAAGCCAAAAGGAATAGGAGCGTGATGCAAATTCTCTACTTCCACCGCCATTTCGAATTTGCCCGTATCATGTATGGAAAATTCAATTTCCAAGGAAAAAGGGAATGGATAATACGCTCGATCGCCCACATAATCAAAGTAGCATCGAATGCTGGCAAAATTTTTAGCCAGAAAAACATATTCCACTTCGAATGCCTCTTCCCGCACAAAACCGTGAATAGCATTTCCCGTGGCCGCATTGTTGATCGGAAATTGATATTCTTTACCCAGCCACTTGTACTTGCCCTCATCCAAACGATTGGGAAAAGGGAACAGCACCGTGCTTTTGCCCCATTTACCCGCTTCTAACTCTTTTGGGGAAGCATATCCGTCTAAAATGCTTTGGTTCGCAAACTGAATATCCAGCACATTTGCGCCCACGGCGGGCACTATGCTGAAACCATGCCCTGTCAAAGGGTTGCGCAATTCAAAGCGCATATGTTTGCCGAATGGGGTTTTGGTTAGTTCGTACATAGGAAAGAGGGTTTTATGTTTGGCGTAAATGTATAAATTCAGAAAATATCCTCAGGAAAGAAACCCTCTTGCCCGCGCGTTGTTTCACCGTTTTTTGTTTGTGATAATATGAAAATGAAAGGAATAATTGCACTCAGCCTGTTTACGCTTGGCCTGTTGGCCTGCCAATCAGAAGCTCCTAAAAACGCCCCAAACGAGGCCACTCAAAATCCAGTCAAGCCGGCCCAAGTTGCTAAAAAGAACATCGTTTTTTTCGGCAACAGCCTTACCGCTGCTTACCAACTATCCCCGGAACAAGGTTTTACGGAAATACTTC
Source organism: Lewinellaceae bacterium (assembly GCA_016708875.1). Classification (GTDB taxonomy): domain Bacteria; phylum Bacteroidota; class Bacteroidia; order Chitinophagales; family Saprospiraceae; genus M3007. Next base: position 457,050 of record JADJFA010000001.1, on the reverse strand, counting down.
AACGCAGGATTGACTCGCTTGGCCTGCCTTATATCTGTGTAAACGCAGGTCTCAGTGGCGAGACGACTGCGGACGGCGTCAATCGTATTGATTGGGTGCTGCAACAGCCCGTAGATATTTTTGTGTTGGAATTGGGTGGCAATGATATGCTGCGCGGTCTGCCTATCGCAGAGTCAAAAAAGAATCTGCAAGGCATGCTCGACAAGGTGAAGGCCAAATACCCGGCATGTAAAATTGTTGTCGCAGGGATGCTCGCCCCGCCCAACCTTGGGGCTGTGTACACTGATGCTTTCCGAGATATGTACCCAGGTTTGGCGAAGAAAAATGAAGCAACACTCATCCCGTTTCTACTCAATGGCGTGGGTGGTGTGCCTTCACTCAACCTGCCCGATGGCATTCACCCAAACCCGGAGGGGCAAAAAATTGTGGCGGAGAATGTTTGGAAGGTGTTGAAGCCATTGCTGTAGGGCGAAATTCATTTCGCCATAAAGTATCACGAAATTCATTTCGTAAGGCGTAGGGCGAAATAAATTTCGCAAATCGTTTGTTGGCGAAATAAATTTCGCCCTACCATTCCTCCAAACGCACCGCAATCGCCCCTCCTAATCCAGACAGATCAAAAGCCGCTTCTGCCCACTTTGGCGCACGAAACTTTGGCCGGGCATTATTAGAGAAACCATACGGCTCGTTTGGGATGCCCGCCCAATTGGTATCCAATTTGCCATTGCCGTTTAGGTCATGAAAACTGCTTATTGCGTATTTTCCGGGGGGCAAAGTGCCCAACGATAGCTGCATTGAGCCAATTTGACCAATCGGCACGATTTTTTTACTGTAAACTTTGTCAACCTTTAAAAAAGCATCTGAACGATCATAAACCGCCACATACAGGCTGCCCTTTGCCTCGCGGATATTGCTAAAGTTTATCTGGAGCTCGGGTCCAAAAAGCGAAGGGAAAAACAAAAAAAGGAGGAGCATAAGTCTTTGAATTTGAGGCATCAAACGCGATTTGCAACTTATGGTTGCCAAATCTGGTTATTATAAACCATTGAGTTTGTGACGGCTTGTGCATTACCCGTTTCTTAGAATCGGGGTCTCGCCAAAGCCAAAAATTTAATTCTGTAGCAGGCTTTAACATTTCGAATTTCCCAAACATTGACTGTGCTTCGCCTATTATTAACAAATACTTGTTCGCAAGTGCTTTTTTTTGTGCGAGATAAAAGCCTACTTTTGCGACCCGTTTGGAGAAATGTCATTTTTTCTTGAAAATTTGGACAATTAGGGCTTTATTCAATAAAAATTTTTTGTTTGAGCCAAAATGTAGCCATTCTCCAAACATCATTTTTTAAAACCTCGATTTTCAAATCGCCATCGCTCACCAATTAGTTTTCCATGAAGAACATTCGCAACGTCGCAATCATCGCCCACGTAGACCACGGCAAAACCACCCTGGTGGACAAAATGATCCTCGCATCTCAGATTTTCAAGGATCACGAGATGACTGGCGACCTTATGCTCGACAACAACGATTTGGAGCGGGAGCGTGGCATCACCATCCTTTCTAAAAACGTTTCAATCAACTTTAGAGGGACGAAAATCAACGTCATTGATACGCCAGGTCACGCCGACTTCGGTGGTGAGGTAGAACGCGTACTCAATATGGCCGATGGCGTACTCCTCCTCGTGGACGCTTTCGAAGGCCCAATGCCCCAAACCCGTTTCGTGCTGCAGAAGGCTTTGGAAATGGGCAAAAAACCCATCGTAGTCATTAATAAGGTAGACAAGCCAAACTGCAACCCTGATTGGGCGCATGAACAGGTGTTTGATCTTATGCACTCCCTGGGTGCTACCGAGGAGCAACTTGACTTCCCGGTTGTGTTCGGTTCCGCCAAACAAGGCTGGATGGCCCACGATTGGAAAAAGCCTGCCACTGACATCATAGTTTTACTTGAAGACATCGTAAAATACATCCCTGAACCACAGGTTGCAGAAGGAAACACACAAATGTTGGTGACTTCCCTCGACTTTTCAACCTTCATCGGGCGTATCGCTGTGGGCCGCCTGTTGCGCGGCACACTCGTCGCAAACCAGCCTGTTACACTGTGCAAAAAGGATGGCAAGATGATAAAGCACCGCATCAAGCAATTGTTTGTGTTTGACGGTCTTGCCAAGAAAGAGGTAAAAGAAGTAGAGCCCGGCGATATCTGTGCCGTGGTTGGTGTAGACGGTTTTGAGATTGGCGATACCATCGCCGATTACGACAATCCGGAAGCACTCGCGCCCATCTCAATTGATGAGCCTACGATGTCCATGATCTTTACCATCAACGATTCTCCGTTTTTTGGTCAGGAAGGCAAGTTTGTAACCAGCCGTCACGTCCGCGAACGTTTGGAAAAAGAACTCGAAAAGAACTTGGCGATGCGCATGGAAGACACCAACTCTGCCGATTCCTTTATGGTGTTCGGCCGCGGTGTATTGCACCTTTCCATCCTCATCGAAACCATGCGTCGTGAAGGCTACGAACTTCAAATTGGACAACCGCGTGTAATCGTAAAAACGATCAACGGCCAGAAGTGCGAGCCAATAGAAGAACTCACCATTGACGTACCAGAATCAACCAGCGGCAAGTGCATTGAATTCGTGACACGTCGCAAGGGCGTAATGACCAGCATGGAACCCAAAGGCGACCGCTTCCTCCTGCGTTTTGAAATACCCGCACGCGGCATCATCGGCCTGCGCTCCAACATCCTCACTGCTACACAGGGTGAAGCGATCATGACCCACCGTTTCAAAGGCTATGAGCCTTGGCGCGGCGACATTGGTGGCCGTCAGAACGGCTCGCTGATCTCTATGGAAACTGGCAACGCTTTTGCGTATTCGCTCGACAACCTGCAAGACCGCGGCACTTTCTTTATCGAACCAGGTGAAGAAGTGTATGAAGGACAGGTAATTGGCGAGAACAACCGCCCAATGGATTTGGTCATCAACGTAACCAAGGCAAAAAAACTGACCAACCACCGCGCTTCAGGCGCTGACGATAAAACCTCTTTACCACCTGCCCAACGTTTTACCCTTGAAGAGGCGCTTGAATACATTCAGGAAGACGAATACGTGGAACTGACGCCCAAAAGCATCCGCTTGCGTAAAGTTTATCTCAAAGATTTCGAGCGTAAAAAATCTGAAAAGGGTATGTCAGTAGCCTAAAAGGTGTGCAGGAGGATTGAATTGCCTGTTTCGGGTGTTCCCTCCTCCACTTCTTTTTCTGTTGCGTTCGGAAAATTTTTGTAAAACCCTCTTGTTTGTCTGGAAATTTTACTTTTGCAGCCGTTTTTGGCTGGAGAACATTTCTTCAAACATCGAGTTTCTCTCAATAGGCCCTTTATTTTATTGAAAACATCCATTCACCCAAAATCAACACGTTGAAAAAGGGTTTTGGCGAAAACTGAAATTGCCCAAAGTGCCTGACTAATAAACTATGCGTACCAAACTATCCCAGTTCAATTTTGATCTTCCCACCGAATTGGTGGCCCAATATCCTGCAGAAGAGCGCGATCACAGCCGCCTTATGGTGCTGCATCGCAAAACGGGAAAAATCGAACACAAGATTTTCAAAGATATCCTCGGCTATTTTGGTGACGGGGATACCATGATTTTCAACAACACGAAGGTTTTTCCCGCAAGGCTTTTTGGACAAAAAGAAAAAACTGGCGCGAAAATCGAGGTGTTTTTGCTTCGCGAACTCAACCACGATGCACGTCTTTGGGATGTGCTGGTGGACCCAGCCCGCAAAATCCGCGTCGGCAACAAACTATATTTTGAAGACGAACACGGCAACGATGCGCTCGTGGCGGAGGTAGTGGACAACACCACCTCGCGCGGACGTACCATCCGTTTTCTTTTTGATGGCTCCGAACAGGATTTCATTGATGAACTCGTGAAACTTGGCAATACTCCCCTTCCAAAATACATTGAGCGGGAGCCAGAAGCCATTGACCGCGAGCGATACCAGACCATCTACGCCAAAGAGATGGGCGCTGTGGCTGCCCCAACAGCAGGCCTCCACTTCAGCCGCGAACTGATGAAACGCCTCGAACTTAAAGGAGTAAACTTTGCTGAACTCACCTTGCATATCGGCTTGGGCACTTTCCGCACCATTGATGTGGAAGATTTGTCAAAGCACAAAATGGAGGCCGAGTACTTCAAAATTACCCAGGCAGCAGCCGAAACCGTCAACAAAAGCCTTTTGGCCGAGAAGAAAGTGTGCGCCGTGGGTACCACCACAATGCGTTCTATTGAAACCTCTGTGAGCGCCGAGCGTCTGCTTAAACAAGTGGAAGGATGGACCAACAAGTTCATTTACCCTCCCTACGAATTCAGCATCGCCAACTGTATGGTCACCAATTTCCACCTTCCAAAATCCAGCCTGCTTATCATGGTTTCGGCTTTTGGTGGTTTCGACCTTGTCATGGAAGCCTACCACCAGGCGGTAAAAGAAAAATACCGCTTTTTCAGCTATGGCGACGCCATGCTTATTCTTTGATTTTTAAAAACAAAAAAACCACCCTATGTATTGGACACTTGAACTGGCCTCCTATTTAGAAGAGGCTCCGTGGCCAGCCTCTAAGGACGAACTGATTGACTACGCCATACGCTCCGGCTCCCCTACCGAAGTCATCGAAAACCTGGAAGAACTCGAGGAAGATGGCGAGCTTTACGAGGGCATAGAAGATATTTGGCCGGACTATCCGCGTCACGACGACTTCTTTTTCAACGAGGACGAGTATTGACGGCCTAGCCTTCTGATACTTTAGTTTTTACTCAAAATAAGAGGCCGATTCTGCGTTTGCGGAATCGGCCTCTTTAACCCGTCTCGATGCTCGAACCTCAGTTCTTATTCGCCACCTTCAAATAATTCTCCAAAGCCACTGCAATAGAAGGCGCTTCGGGCGTACCAGCCTGAATATTTACTTTCATTCCACGATCCGTCACGGCTTTTAAAGCCGCTGTGCCAAAGACGCAGATTCGGCGATCTTCCTGTTTGAAATCAGGGAATTGCTCAAACATGAACTTGATCTCGTTGGCGGAAAAGAACGCGATGATATCGTACTTAATGTCCTTCAGTGAAGTAAGGTCGTTGTTCACGGTTCGGTACATCACGGCCTCCTGAAGCGGCACTTTCATGTCCTTGAAAAAGCGCGTTACATCAGGGTTGCCCTGGTCGCCACAAGGGAGGTAAAACTTTTCTTCCTTGTTTCGAAGGATGTAAGATTTCAGGTCGAGCACAGACTTGGTGCCGTTGAAAACCTTGCGTTTGCGGAAGTTGATAAATTTCTGGAGGTAGTTGGCGATGGCCTCTGTTGCGCAGAAGTACTTGGTTTCGTCCGACATTTTGATGCGCATTTCGGCGCATAGTCGGAAGAAGTGATCTACGGCATTTTTACTGGTGAAAAGGATTGCTGTGTAATCATTGGGGTACACGCGATTTTTGCGATACTCCTTTTCTGTAAGGCCTTCCACCGCTACAAAAGGTACAAAGTCAATGTGTACACCAAAGCGCTTTTCGATTTCGTCGTAAGCAGTTCGCACGGCGGGTTGGCCTTGTGACACGAGGATGTTTTGGACTTTGTTGGGGGTGGATTCCTGAACAGGTGCAGCACTAGCAGCAGTTGCAGACATTCGGGAGTGCGTTTTGTGTGAAATTTGTGTGAATTTGAGTGGTTTGCGATGGTGAAATGCCCCGCTTTAATGCATTCTGCAAAGAAAAAGTTCGGCAAAAAACCAGAACTTTTAGGCTGTCTGCATCAGCGCGAGTTTCACTAAAAGCAATACGGGTGCAATTTCGACGGTGCAAAAGTACAACAAAAAGTGAAATGGGCTTTGCGATAAAAATTTAAGACCGATTGGGCTTGCTCGAAGGCTGCGATAAGCGTAAAAAATAGCCACCAAACCCAGCATCCAGGATACCAGCAGCAATTGTTGGACGCCGGTTTCGGCTGAAAAAGCAATTAGCAGATTGAAGGGTACCAGGAAAAGACCCAGAACGCAGTTGAATATAATAATCAGGAAATTATACTTGCGAAGCTCTGCATCAAGCGGAAATAGTGCCCGCATAATCCGAAGCATCACATGTTTGGAAAGAAAAGCAGCCGCAGCGCCACCTAAGCAAAAAAGCAAAAACCAAATGTTGTTGAGGTCTTTCTGAAAAACACGGGTAACGAGAAACACAAAAATGCCCGCATTGAACAGGAAGTTGACATACAGCAGATAATAAGGGGTAGTGCCTACAAAGCCTGAAGCCTCGCGCTGCGCCACTGAAAAGCCATTGTCATGCAGAAACCCGGCCCATGCTTTCCCTACCGCATTTCGGTTGGAAGCCACTGAAAATGTGAGAAACGCAAAGGCTGTTAGCAAAAGGGCTGCTAATATACCTCCTGAAAGCCCATCTCCACGAGGCAGCACCGCAAAAGGTTTGAATGCTTCCGTCTTGTTTTCTGCCAAAGACGCTGTAGCAACGGGTGCGCGGTGGGGTACTACATCAAAGGGATTGGCAGGCGGAAGGGAAATTCCATCGGCGGCAAGTACCTCTTTTGACAAACGATGCAGGAGTTCAAAGGGGTTAGCGGCATTTTGCCCCTGCGCTGCCGCACAAAAGCCTAGCAATACCATTACAAAAAACATCTTCCGAACCATGGCGCAAAGTTACACGAATGATTTTTGAAAAAAATTCAAACCTGATTTCCCCATTTGACAAAAGCGCATGTATCTTTGCGTCCGCTTTTCAGCAGCTCTGGTGTCTTAGCTCAGCTGGTAGAGCAATGGACTGAAAATCCATGTGTCCCCGGTTCGATTCCGGGAGATACCACCAGAAATCCCGGAGATCGCAAGATTCCGGGATTTTGTTTTTTGCTATGTCCGAAGATATCGTCATTCGCATTTTGCTGCTTCCGTTAGCCCTTCTGTACGGATTGGGCGTAGGATTCCGCAATCTGCTTTATCGTGTGGGTATCTTGCGGAGTGTTCGGTTCGACCTTCCCGTCATTTCAGTGGGCAACCTTTCGATGGGCGGCGCCGGCAAATCGCCCCATATTGAATACCTGATCCGATGGCTTGATCAATTTCTGGAGGTTGCTGTACTGAGCCGTGGCTATGGCCGAAATACCTACGGGTATCGTCCAGTGACAGTGATTGACACGGCAGAAATGGTTGGCGACGAGCCCTTGCAGTTCAAGCGCAAATTTCCCAATGTCGCGATCTGCGTGAGCGAAAGTCGTGCCTTGGGGGTGCCCGAATTGGTAAAAAGGAACCCAGAAACCCAGTGCGTCTTGCTCGACGATGCTTTCCAGCACCTGGCTGTTACTCCCGGGCTCAACATCCTGCTCACCGAATTTGCACACCCTTTCACCCGCGATTGGCTGCTGCCTTCGGGTCGCTTGCGGGAAGGCCGTTACAATTACCGTCGCGCCGATATAATCATCGTGACCAAATGTCCGCCAGATTTTACTTCAGTACAGCGCGCTAAAATGGTTCAGGAGATTGACCCCTTTCCCCGTCAACACGTTTTCTTTTCCCGCTACCGCTACGGAACGCCTTACGACCTCTTGCGCCCCGATCTCATCCGCCCCTTGGATCTGGACACCGATGTGCTGCTCGTAAGCGCCATTGCCAATACCGATTACCTCTTGAAGTATCTTGGCGCTTCTGTAAAATCAGCGCAAACCCTTGAATTTGAGGACCATCACTTTTTCAAGGAAGACGAGCTCCGCGATATGATGCGCCGCTTTGAGCGTATGCCCGGGCGCAACAAAATCATCCTCACCACGGAAAAAGACGCGATGCGGCTTGAATTGCACCAGGATTTTTTCTGGAAAAATGAGCTGCCTGTTTTTGTGCTGCCCGTGGAAGTTGAATTCTGCGATGAAGATGAGCCTGGATTCCAGGAGGAGGTGAAACGGGTATTGTTGGAGTTTAAGAGCTAAGCGGGGTCACTATCCTGGGGCCTATTGGATTTCTACCCTTTCACCCAAAAACTTGGGCCTAACCTTAAAAAGGGTGTCTAAATACGCCTTTACCCTGGCCAGTTTTTCCCTACAGTTGGTTTTAAACCCCATAATGCGGTCAACATCCTTTGCATTAAACCCAATTGCATCGATGCCATTTTTGATGGCTAGATAAACGGCTCTATCGTTGTGAAATTTTTGGGAAATAATGATGAATGAACTTTGCCCAAATATTTCTTTTGCCCGAATCACAGAGTCTAGCGTCCTGAAGCCCGCATAATCAAGGTAAATGTTGCATTCAGGAACTCCTCTATTCATTAATTCATTTTTCATGTCAAGTGGCTCATTGTAATGAACCACACTGTTGTCACCACTGATTAAAACGTTCTCAATTTTTCCTTTTTCAAAAAGTTCGACCACTGCATCGATCCGGTATTGAAAATACAGGTTCGTTCTTCCGTCATTTAGCAGTTTACTGGTCCCGAGCAACAGCCCGACTTTGTGCTTTTCAATGGACTCTACCGCTGAAAATATTCGGTTCTGGGTGGCATCTTCAATTGCTTTGTTTGCAATAATAAAAAGTGACAGCAAGGCCAAAAACAGTACACAACCAATGGTCATGTACCTCCTTTTTGCGAAGGTTTTAATCCCCATTTTTGTCAGTAGTGATATCATTTTTGTTTATTGAGTGTCTTGAAAAGCATAGACTTCTGAATTAAGCCCTAAGACCCACCATAAGCCCGTAAAGCCCCGCGCACACTCCCAAACCGCAACAACAATTGCTTGGCTGCTTCATATTCCAATCCCGTAGCTTGCATGACCATCTTTGCGCCGCGATCCACTAATTTGTTGTTGCTCAATTGCATATCTACCATTTTGTTGTCTTGCACGCGCCCGAGTTTGATCATCACGGAGGTAGAGATCATATTCAAAATCAGCTTTTGAGCCGTACCGGCTTTCATACGGCTGCTGCCGGTCAGGAATTCCGGCCCTACTACGGCGAGGATGGGGAAGTAAGGTGATACATCCCGTGGTAATGCCGTTTTCTCGGCAAGTGCGAAGACCATGCACCACATAGGGTGTGGTGCCTGAAGCAGCAATTCCAATTACGGTGTCGAGTGGGTCTATTTGCCAGATTTTCAGGTCGGACCAGGCTTGGGTTTCGCTGTCTTCGGCGTTTTCAACTGGGTGGCGGATGGCGCGATCTCCGCCTGCAATGATACCGATGACCCATTCTGGCGGAGCGCCAAAGGTGGGCGGTATTTCCGAAGCATCCACCACGCCAAGCCGGCCACTCGTGCCAGCGCCGATGTAAAAAAGCCTTCCGCCTTCGCGCATTTTGGGTACGATGGAATGCACCAAAACCTCGATCTGAGGAATGGATTTTTCAACGGCTAAGGGCACGGTTTGGTCTTCTGCATTGATGTTGACGAGCAATTCGCGGACGCTCATTTTTTCCAAATGGCGGTACTTGGAAGCGGATTCGGTGATTTTTTCCATCAGGATTTAATTTCTGTTCAATACTGTTCAATAACCATTTAAGAATTTAACAAATATTCTGAAAGCCATAACAGGTTTTAAGGGAACTACATACGCGGACTCCTGCACCTTGCTGCAAGATTTAGAAAACAGTCAAAAACGGAAAATTATGAATACCGCAGCCAGAATCCTCGCCCTGCTTTTTTTATCGGCATTTTTGCTGACCGCTTGCCACACCGCCCAAAAGTATGTCGAAAGTGGCGACTACGACAGCGCAATTGAGCTTTGCATCCGAAAACTGAAGGGCAAGCCCAAAAAGAAACTGGAATATGTCCAGGGCCTTGAACTCGCCTTCCGCAAAGCCCAGGCCCGCGACCTTGCTACCATCGAACAACTTAAAGCCGAAAGCCGCCCCGAGCGCTGGGAACGGGTACACCAGATTCACCTGGACATTCGCAGTCGCCAAAACAAGGTTGCGCCGCTTACACCCCTTGTGGCCAAAAACGGCTATCGCGCCCAGTTCCAGTTTGTGGAAATCGCGGCCATGGAACGTCAGAGCCGCGAAAAAGCTGCGGAATACCTTTATGACCAGTCCGTAACATTGCTGGAACGAGCCGAACGCGGCGATAAGATGGCTGCACGAAAAGCCCACGGTATGCTGATTGATCTGCAAAAACGCTACTACGCCAATTATCGTGATAAAGATGTTTTGTTGGCCAAAGCACGGGACCTCGGCACTTCCTATGTTGTTTTAGAGGTAAAAAACCAGTCGGGCAAATTGCTTCCACGCGGTTTTGAAGAAAGAATATTGGCGTTTGACAAAAGAGGTCTAGACAGCGAGTGGCGGGAATTTTCTTTTGAAGCAAAACCTGGACTGCATTACGACTATAAGGCCGTTTACAAAGTTCGTGATATCGACATCAGCCCTGAACGGGTGCAGGAGCGTTCCTACACGGACGAAAAAAAGATTCAGGATGGCTGGGATTATGTGCTGGATAGACGCGGGAATGTAATGAAGGATAGCTTGGGCAATGACATAAAAACACCGCGCATGGTATTCATTCGCGCTGAAGTGCTGGAAGTGCACCAGACCAAAGCCGCGCGCATTGCCGGGGCTGTAGAAATTCGAGATGCCCTGAACAACAACTTATTGGAGACTTGCGAACTGGCTACCGAGGTGGTTTTTGAGAATTACGCTTCTACCTTCCGGGGGGACGAACGTGCGCTTAGCCAGGACTCCAAAAGCCGCCTGGGCAACCGACCCCTGCCTTTCCCACAGGATGCGGATATGTTGGTTCAGGCCGCTGATCGACTAAAACCGGATGTGAAGGAGGAGCTCCGCAGGAGTCGAGCGATTCTCTAAAAAAGCTACCTAACAACAGTGATAGCCTCAGGGAGACCTCGGAGGTTTTCGAAAACCTCCGAGGTCTCCCTGAGGCTATCATTTTAAAAGGCCACCCAACAGTTTTCAAGCTCCGCAAGAAAATGTTAGGTGGCCTCTTTTTTTTGCCGATTTTTGCGCAAAATTTATCTCCATGCAAATTCGCCGACTACTGCCATTTTTTGCTTTTTTACTATTATCCAACTTCGTTTCTGCCCAAATTGATTATCCTGAGGACGCCTTCCGCGAATTGCGTCGCGGGCTGGAAGGAACCTGGTTTATGCCAACCGACCGTGGCGACCGCCTCGAAATCTGGTGGAAAGAAGACGATCAAACCCTCGCCGGAAAAAATGTACGCATTAAGCCCGAAAACGGCGACACGGTACTGCTAGAGCGCTTACGAATAGAATTGCGCGACACCACCATCACTTACATTGCAATTGCTCGTGGGCAAAACAGCAACAAGCCTGTGTCATTTCTCCTTACTGAAATTGATGAAGAGGGCTTCTTCGTTTTCAGCAACCCTGAACATGATGACCCACAGACCATTCGCTACCTGCTGCTCGGCAACCGCGAAATGCAGGTGGAAACCATCGGCAAACGCAATGGGCGGGAGGTGAAACAAGAGTTTGTGTTCGAGCGCGAATTCACTCCAAGCGCGGTGGAATTTCGTGTGCGGGGTGGGATAAACGCCAGTAACCTCCGTCAATCAGGCAGCCTGATACCGCTTGATGCCCCCCCCCAATTCGGGTGGAAACCCGGTTGGGAGTTTGGAATGCAAGCCCGATTTAAAGGTCGCGGAGGATTCATAAGCATGAATGCGGACCTCAGCGTGATCGGTCGCCGTGCTTCTGCTCAGTCTGCTTTCTCCATTGATGTGGACACGATGCCTTACTTTATTGATTATAAACGCGACCTGACGTATAATTCTATTTGGCTCATGGCTTCTATAATGCCCGAGCTCACTTTCCGTCGCGATGGCCGACTTTCGATATTTGCAGGGCCGTATTATGCCCGGCTTGTGGCCCTGACTGGTAATGGCGTACAAGAACCTGCACAACAAGACAAGCTTTTCAAGGTCAACAATGACTTTAAAAAGAACGATTTTGGCATTAATCTGGGTTTTCAGTACAAACTCAATTTTGGTAAAAAGGACCTGGGCGGTCTTCTTGGCGTTCGGGCATCATACGGCTTATCCAACATTGACAACCTTTATTCCCGTGATTGCATTGACAACCCTTCTCTTTGCAATGGACAGGTTTCGTTTATGGGTGCAGCGCTTTATTACAGCGTGAATCTTTTAAAAATTTAGCATGGCGAAGCAAAAATTCTACGTCGTGTGGGAAGGCCATAAGCCGGGGGTGTACACTTCATGGGATGACTGCAAACGCCAGGTGGATGGTGTGGCTGGAGCGAAATATAAGAGTTTCGAGAGCCGCGCCGAAGCCGATACAGCCTTCAAAAGCAACTACTGGAAATTTGTGCAGAAGTCTACCGGTGCGCCTAAAACAGCTGCCAGTCTTTCCAAGTCTGCCATTATTAAGGAAAGCGTAGCGGTAGACGCGGCCTGTGCTGGAAACCCAGGTGACATGGAATACCAGGGCGTTTGGACAGCAGATGGCCGCCAATTATTCCACATGGGTCCGCTCAAAGACGGCACCAACAATATCGGAGAATTCCTGGCTATCGTGCACGCGCTTGCTATGTTGAAACAGCAAGACAAGCCCAATCTGCCTATTTATTCCGACTCCAAAACCGCCCAAGGCTGGGTAAAAAAGGGCAAGTGCAACACCAAACTTGAAGCCACCAGCCGTAATAGTAAAATCTTCGAACTGATTCAACGCGCTGAGAACTGGCTGGCAGTCAACAAAATCACGAACCCGATCCTGAAGTGGGAAACGGAGGCCTGGGGTGAAATCCCGGCTGATTTTGGGCGGAAGTGAATTGGTACCGCAGTACTATCAAACATAACCAACGCATGAAACACATTTTCGCCTTTTCGATTTTTGTCCTTTTCCTTTCTTGTTCCAATCCGCCCCAAAGCCAGTTTCCCAATCTCATTTTTGTCAACGGCAATTTTTTTACCGCCGATTCCTTGCGCCCGCAAGCCACGGCTATCGCCATCGCGGGGGATCGCATCTTGGCTGTGGGAAATGATGCCGAAATCAAAAAATTAGCAGGAAAAGAGACGCAGATCGTTGATTTACAAGGTGCATTTGCCATGCCTGGATTTATTGAAGGGCACGGGCACTTCAATGGTTTGGGTGAAAGTCTTCAAAATCTCAATTTAATCAACACCAAAAGTTGGGCAGAGATAACAGGGCTTGTGGCCGAAAAAGCCAAGTCAGCCAAACCCGGCGAATGGATAGAAGGCCGTGGCTGGCACCAGGAAAAATGGTCCGAGTCGTCGGGCGCAACAGTGAACGGCTACCCCTATAACACTGAATTGAGTGCCATTTCGCCGAACAATCCGGTAATCTTGTACCATGCCAGTGGGCATGGACTCATTGCCAATTCAAAAGCCATCGAGCTGGCGGGTATTTCCAGCGAAACCTCCGACCCTATGGGCGGGCGTATCGTACGCGATGCGCGCGGTAAAATCACAGGTGTTTTTGAAGAAAATGCAATGGGCTTGATAGAGAAGCCCTTTTATACCTGGAAAAACCTTCGTTCTGAGGCTGAGCAAATCGCCGCTTTTGAAAAATCTACTCAACTCGCTGCTGCTGAATGCCTTGCAAAGGGCATCAGCTCATTTCAGGATGCAGGCAGCAATTTTTGGGAACTTGCTCAATATCGTCGCCTTGCAGAAGCGGACCAACTCCCGTTGCGTCTCTGGGTCATGGCCAGTCAGCCTACCGCCCACGATATACCGAAACTGGCTGATTTTCCTCAAGTAGGACTTGGTAATCAGCACTTTACCTGCCGCGCAGTAAAATGCTATTTTGACGGAGCCCTTGGTTCCTACGGCGCATGGCTGCTTGCCCCGTATGACGATAAACCCGGATTCGTGGGGCAAAACACCACCCCGCTGGATACCATTACCCGCATGGCACAAGCGTGTCACCAATATGGCCTGCAACTCTGTGTTCACGCCATTGGTGATCGGGCAAACCGGGAGGTTCTGAATGTGGTTGAAAAGGAACTGGGGGCAAAAAACGAACAACGCTGGCGGATAGAACACTCCCAACATATTGACCCACAGGATATTCCGCGCTTTGCCCAGCTCGGCGTGGTGGCATCTATGCAGGCCATTCATTGCACCAGCGATGCCCCATTTGTAGTCAAACGCCTCGGTACGGAACGCGCGCGAACAGGTGCATACGCCTGGCGTAGCGTGCTCGATAGTGGCGCGCATTTGGCCAACGGTACGGATGCTCCGGTAGAGGATGTTGACCCCTTGCCATGCCTGTATGCTTCCGTAACAAGAAAACGCGCTGACACCGGCTTGGAATTTTTTCCCGAACAAAAAATGACCCGGGAGGAGGCCCTGCTTTCCTATACCATCTGGAATGCATGGGCGGCTTTTGAGGAAAAAGAGAAAGGCTCGCTGACGCCGGGAAAACTAGCCGATATCGTGGTGCTTTCCAAGGACTTGCTGCGCTGTGCGCCGGAAGAAATTTTGCAGGCGAAGGTTTTGAAGACTGTGGTGGGCGGGAAAGTGAAGTATGAAAGGAAGTAAGAGATGGAACACGGATGACACGGATTGGACACGGATTTTTGTGATAAATCCGTGTCCAATCCGTGTTCCATTTGTTTAATCCTCCTTTTTCAGAATCTGCACCAGCATCCCGCTTTTCAATCTCGGCTCAAAATAAGTGCTTTTAGGCGGCAGAATCTCACCAGCATCAGCCAAAAACATCATGTCGGCAAAATGGACCGGGAAGAGCGCAAAACCCACCTTATGGCGGCTATTGGCGGCTTTTTGAAGCCCATTCAGGCCCTTGCTGCCATCTATGTAAGTGATCCGGGTATCGCTGCGAACATCGCGGATACCAAGGATATTCCCCAGTACCCGTTCGTTTAAAAGCGAGGCATCAAGCAAGGCATTTTGTTCATCCAAACCTTTTAGCAATTCGGGGCGCCAATGCAGTGAGTACCATTCTTGCCGAAGACACATCACGAGTTCGTGTTTGTCCAGGGGGCGGCGCGGCGTTTCCAATAATTCAATATCGAACACCTTGGAAATAAGCGCCATAAACTGCGGTCCGCTCATTCCTTTTGGGATTTCCGCAGCCCGGTTGTAGTCGAGAATGTCCAACTGATCGGTGGCGAAAAAGGCGCAAAACAAGTGGTCGAAATCAAAATCAGGAAACTGATCGCGTTGCTCATGCAGCATCGCCATGGTAGTAGTGCGGTGGTGGCCGTCGGCGATGTAGGTGGACTTTACGTTTTTGGTGAATAGGTCCTGCAAATCGGCAATGTCTTGCTCGTCCGTCACGGCCCAGATACGGTGAAGGACTTTTCCATTCTTGAACCTTGTGTCGAATAGCGGCTTGTTTTTATGCACAAACGCGTTCAACCACGCACTTATGCTCGGAACGGAAGGGTAGGTTAGCAACACAGGTTTTAAGATGGCCTCCCAGCGCAAAAACAATTCCATTTGCTGTTTTTCGCGTGCGCCAAGCGTGGCTTCGTGCTTTTTGACTTTCCCCTCAAAAAAATCCTCCACCTCGTTGAGCGCCACCAATCCCGTGTGCTCGCCTGTGATTGACTTGATTTGATATATGAAAAAGGCGGCTTGTGGGACTTTTTTATAAAGTCCGTCTGCTACATACTGCTGGTACAGGTTTTTTGCCTCGTCGCAAAAAACGTCGGACGATTCTACCTTGGTGAAATCGGCGTAACAGGCTCGTAGTGGTTTTATCTTCATGGATGGGTGGTAAAGGCGGGCGAAAAGTAAGGATTTTTGAATTGGTTCGATTTTTTGATTGATTCGATTCCTCGATTTTACGATTGATCCGATTGGCATTGAACCCTAATCGAATCAATCGTTCAATCATGAAATCGAATCAATCAAACATATCCCTTCGCCTGCAAGCGGAACAACTCGGCATATTTCCCACCTTTGGCCACCAACTCCTCGTGGGTGCCCAGCTCGAGCAATTCCCCGTGTTCGAGGAACAAGATTCGATCAGCCATGCGCACCGTAGAAAAGCGGTGGGAAATCAGCACGGCCGCTTTGCCTTTCATCAATTCTGCGAAGCGGAGAAACACTTCGTGTTCAGCGCGGGCATCCAGAGAGGCGGTCGGTTCATCGAGGATAATCAATTGAGCCTCACGCATGTAGGCACGTGCCAGGGCGACTTTTTGCCATTGCCCGCCGCTGAGGTCAACGCCCCCGGCAAAGCGTTTTCCGAGCATCTGTTCGTATTTTTTGGGTAAAGGTTCAATGACGGTATCGGCCAGACTTTTATGCGCAGACTCTTCGATACGGTGCTGGTTTTCATTTTCAGAAATGTTGCCGATGGAAATGTTCTCGCCAGCGGTGAACATGAACCGAACGTAGTCCTGAAAAATAATTCCAATCTCGCGGCGCAGGTCTTCCGGGTCGTACTCGCATAAGTCCACGCCATCAAGCAGGATTCGACCTTCAGAGGGTTCGTAAAGGTGGGCCAGGAGTTTGACGAGGGTTGTTTTCCCTGCACCATTTTCGCCAACGAGCGCTAGTTTTTCGCCCGGATGAAGTGTAAACTGAGATGCCGCAACGCCCACACATCGGTTTCCGGGTATCGAAAGCCCACGTTTTCAAATACAAAGCCTTGCTTCATTGGGCGAGGGATTTTGTGCCCACCCGTGTGTGTGCCTGCTAATGGTCTTAGTTCCAAAAAATCAAAAAGGTCTTGAAGATATAGTGAGGTCTCTGCAATACGCGAAAAACGACTCACAATTCCCTGCAACAAGCCTTGCAAACGACTGAACGCTCCCGCCAAAAACGTGAGTGTACCGACAGTGATTTGTCCCGCAACCGTTTGGCCGATCACAAAAACATACGCGGCGTAATACGAGACCGTGCCAAGTGTAGAAAAAAAGGCTCCCCAAGCTGCCCGGCGAAGTGCCAGTTTCTGATTGACCAGAAAATAACGATCCGAAATGGTTTTGAAACGGGTGGCTATGAAATCTTCCAGGCCAAAAATTTTGATCTCTTTGGCGGTTTCGTTGCTCGCACCAATGTAGCGGAGGTAGTCAATTTCGCGGCGTTCAGGTGTCCATGAACGCGAGAGCGAATACGATTCCTGGTTAAATTTGGCCTCTCCAATAAAGGAGGGAATTACCGCGATGACGAGGATAAGCAGCAGCCAAGGATTGAAGGCAATAAGGCCAGCAGCGAGAAATGCAACAGTGATGAGGTCTTGCGCTTGCGAAAGTACCATACTCATCAGCGCAGTGCGCCCGGAGGTTTGGGTGCGCGCGCGTTCAAGTTTATCGTAGAAAGTTGCGTCTTCAAACTGGTATAGGTCCAGCGTGGCAGCGTGGCGTATGATTCTGACGGAGGAGTCGTTGTTAACCAAGTCGCCCAAAAGACTGTCTGTCAAGGTGATAGCGCGGTTTAACAGGCTCGAAACAACAGCCAGCGCGAGTTCTGCACCCACCCAAAACCAGAGCGGATTGGAAAATGTAAGCGCAACCGGATTGGCGATCTGAGCAATTACCTCGTCAATAATTTCCTTGCCAACATACAGCATTGCAAGTGGCACAGCGGCTTGAACCAGGCGCAGCAGCATGTTCCAAATCGTCAGTTTCGGGCTGACTGCCCATATCATTCGGAAGAAACGCGGGACGTTGCGCAGGGAGGCGAATTGATCAAAAAAGGCCGATTTTTTCTTTGGCTCTTTCATTTTTCCAGATGAGTTGGCTTCGCGGATTCCGCGCCGATAGTTTTTGTCTTTTGATTGCATCTTTACTTTGATTCTCTAACGAGAAGTATCTTGTCGCGAAAGTCGTTACCAAACCCGTCTCGCATGAAAAAGTTGTTCGTTTTCCTCCCAATACTTTATTTATTTACCACCTGTGCACCAAAAACCAGGCAGCCTGAAAATCTGCCTGCCCCAGGTTTCAATGTCGCCAACTCTGATGCCAAAGCCATCGCCATCGCCGACGAGGTAATGCAGGCCATGGGTGGCAGAAAAGCCTGGGACGACACTGGATTCCTCTCCTGGAATTTCTTTGACAGGCGGAAGTTGTTGTGGGACAAAAAAACTGGAATTTGTCAAATTGTTTGGAATACCCGTCCACTGAGCGTGATTGTCAATCTGAACAATGGGACCGGAAGAGTCAGCATTGGCGGTGTAGAACAAACCCATCCTGACTCACTCTCAAAGTACTTAGACATGGGTAAAAAAGTTTGGATCAATGATTCTTACTGGCTTGTGATGCCATTCAAGATGAAGGATTCCGGAGTGACCTTGAAATACTTGGGCGAGTTCAATACGGAGGCGGGTGAAGCCGCAGATCTTATCCAAATGACCTTCTCCGGAGTAGGGGTTACGCCTGACAACAAATACCATGTTTGGGTAGACAAAAAGACCCGACTCGTAACACAATGGGCTTATTTTGAAAAATTCGGCGACGAAAAACCGGCCCTCGTCAATGCTTGGGGCGGTTATAAACAATACGAAAAAATCATGCTTTCTTCAGAGAGAGGCAGTAGAGGTTCCCTTGCACCAATAATGGTTTCGGAATTTGTGCCACCCGGTGTCATTGAGAAATTTTGGTAATCAAGTTTTTCAGGCTACATATTTCCCTCTACCCATGCAATCGCCAAGTCTTTGCGCCCAATCATATTCTTCCACTCTTTTTTAGGATTCGCTGCTACTTTCCCAAGCAATTCTAACTGGCGCGGCGAGAACAATTCATCGGGCGATTGGCGTCTCCCCACGAGGCTGTTTGCCAGGCAGGCCTGTAAAGAAGTCATAGGAATAAAGCGGTAATCTGTTTGTGCAAGGTAGTATTTTGGCTCGCGGTCGGAGCGAAAACCGTCGTTTTTGTTGCAGGAACTTATGTTTTTGGGTTGGGTTTGTTTTTCCAAATTAGCACGACTTGTCACAGCAGGATTAAATTGAACTTTCACCACTTCTTTACCATCCTGAAAACCGGGCTCCGTTTCTATCACTCCGGGAATTGCGCCGAACGTACCTTCGCCCGTCCAAAAGCAATGCATAGAAAAGGTGGCGGTTTCCAATCCAACTTCACGGGCAGAAAGTTCTTCTTCTAAAAGTTCGAGATAGCGCGGAGCAGTTGTGCCAGTCAAATCGAGGGCGCGTCGCATTCCATTCACGAGTTGGAGCGAGGAATTGAAATTGGGCATTCGAAGTACAATGTCTTGATTGTCAGCGCGGACGATGCGAACTACGGGGTTGTTCCAGGCAGGCTCGCCAAAAATTCGGAGCGCTTCGGCATCTTTTCCGCCTTTGTTGTTAAAAATGCAGACGGGTACAAAATAGGTCTCGATGGCCTCTACAATGAGCGGGTGTGAGAGGGTTGTGTTGCCGTATCGGGTGCAATTGGAGCAGCCCGGCACCTCCTGGAAAAGCAGGAGTATCGGTTTGCCAGATTTTTGAGATTCTGCACGCCCTGTATCGAGATCACGGAGCCAATGGACCTGGCCGAGTTCAATGGGTTGGTTTGGTGACTGGTTTATTGGTGATTGGTTTATTGGTGACTGGTGGATTGGTGATTGGTTTATTGGTGATTGGTGGATTGGTGTGCGGAATTGACTTTTTGGAATAAAAAATGCCACAGCCAATGCTGAAAAAGCGAGCGAGGAGAGCAACAAAATGGATTTCATATTAATCTTTACGTTTGGAATTAAACAATAAGAACGCATCGGACTTTTAGTCTCAAATAAAACTTATTAAAACATGGAATGGATCACCGATCCTGATATCTGGATTGCATTTTTTACGCTTTGTGCGCTTGAAATCGTGCTTGGAATTGACAACATCATTTTCATTTCTATTCTCACCAGCCGACTGCCAGTACATCAACAAGCAAGAGGCCGTAGGATTGGCCTCGCACTGGCTATGTTTACGCGTATTGCACTGTTGTTGTCTTTGGCTTGGATGATGAAACTGACAGCGCCCATTTTGGTTGTCGGGAGCAATGAAATTAGTGGTCGAGACCTTATTTTGTTGGTTGGAGGTCTTTTTTTGATGTACAAAAGCGTGAATGAAATACACGCTAAGGTGGAAGAAGCCGATCAACCCACCAAAAAAGTCAAAAAGGCGAAGTTTTCTGCCATTATCCTACAGATAATATTGGTGGATATTGTGTTTTCGCTCGACTCTGTCATTACTGCCGTAGGTATGGTGAATGAAATAGGGGTTATGGTTGCCGCCGTCGTTACATCAGTAGCCGTGATGATGGTTGCCGCAGGGCCTATCAGCAATTTTGTCAACAAGCACCCCACAGTAAAAGTGCTGGCACTGGCTTTTCTGATCATGATCGGGGTGGCGCTTATCGGTGAAGGGCTGGGATTCCATATTCCAAAAGGCTACATTTATTTTTCTATGGCCTTTTCTGTGGGGGTGGAATTTGTCAATATCCGCCTCAAGAGTCGCCCAGAAACATCCAAAACTACAGAATAATGTCGAAAAATACCACATCTGGGAAAGGTCTTTTCCTGGGCGTCCTGTTATGCATCTCGCTTTTACCCGCCGAAGCCCAAGCGCAGGCGGGCCAAACGTCCAAAAGCATCACACTTGATGATTGCTTTACGTTTTTCAAATTCTATCCTCAAGTCGGTGCAGACTTCCAATACAGGCAAGATGGCGCCCATTACGTCGAAGCCATCCACAACGGAATCCTGCAAATCCGCGATGTGCGTGATGAAAAAAAAGATTCCAGTATCACGCTGAAGCTCTCTGACAAAGTCATGGGTTTTGATCAGTTCGATTTCAGCGAAGATGAAACAAAACTTTTGCTCCGCACCGAGACGGAAGCTGTTTATCGCCATTCCGTACTTGCCAACTATTTCGTATACGATTTTAAAACCACTTCGACAGAACCAGTTTTTGAAAAGGGGAAACAGCAATTTGTGGCCTTTTCGCCCGATGGATCCAAATTGGCATTCGTTTTTGAAAACAACCTGTACATCAAGGATTTAGGTAGCAAGAAGATAACCCAAATCACCCGAGACGGGGCTGCCAACAAAATTATCAATGGCATTCCCGATTGGGTTTATGAGGAAGAATTTAGTCCGGTGGATGGCCACGGCATGGTGGCTACACGCTGGAGTCCTGATGGTACGATGCTGGCTTTTATTCGTTTTGACGAAACAGCGGTGCCGGAAATGCCGCTCAGCTGGTATGAAGGTGAAGCATACCCGCGTCTCAGCTCGTTTAAATATCCTAAAGTTGGAGAGGCCAATTCGGTGGTGAGCGTTCATTTATACGATTTGAAAACACAAAGCATGTTGGGCAAATTGATGGGCCTCGAACCTGACGACTATTGTCCGCGACTGCATTGGACTGCTGACAATCAATTGGTAATGACTCGCCTGAACCGCCGTCAAGACACCCTCGACCTGCTCCTCGCTTTGCCAGATCGGACCATCTATGATCAGGCAGACCAGACGAACTGGATACCCACACGATTGCTTTTAGAAGAAACTGACCCGGCGTATGTGGAAATCGAATCAGAAAACAAATTGGTTTTTTTGAAAGATAATAGTCGGTTTTTGTGGATGAGCGAGCGCAGTGGCTGGCAGCATATTTACCGTTATAGTTTGAGTTCCAATTCACTGGCAGAGCAGGCGGGAGTCGAACTTACGAAAGGAAAATTCGACATCACGGCCTTCTATGGGGTGGACGAAAAGAGAGGCAAGTTTTACTATCAAGCCGCTACGCCTTCACCGCTCGACCGACAGATTTGGGAGGGCGACCTGAACGGCGGCGATGCTCGTTTGCTGACACCAACAAGCGGCACGCATGAGGCAGCTTTCAGTCCTACGTTTGAATATTTTACCCACATTTGGTCCGATGCGAACACTCCACCCGTGGTACATATTTGCGATCGGAATGATGACACATTGCGGGTTATCAACAAGAATGAACGGGTTAAAAGACTCCGGAATGAATACGGTTTTGTTGAAAAGGAATTTTTTCAATTTCCACTATCCGATGGGACGGTATTGAATGGTTGGATGTTGCGTCCGGCGGTGCTGGACACCCTCAAAAAATATCCGATTTTGTTCGACAACTACGGTGGCCCCAACTCTCAAACGGTTCAAAACCAATATGATGGATACATGGGCAGTTGGCACCAGATGCTGGTACAAAAAGGCTACGTTGTGGTCAGCGTGGACAATCGCGGCACGGGCGCCCGAGGAAGTGATTTCAGAAAATGCACCCAGCTTCAACTTGGCAAACTGGAAACGGAAGACCAAATCACCGCTGCCCGTTACTTAGGATCGCAGCCTTGGGCCGACCCAAACCGCATTGGTATCTGGGGCTGGAGTTTTGGGGGTTATCTCAGCACTTCTTGCATCTTGAAAGGCGCGGACGTGTTCAGAATGGCCATGGCTGTGGCGCCTGTTACCAACTGGAAATGGTACGATTCAGCCTATACAGAACGGTACATGCATACGACTGCTGACAACGCTAAAGGATATGAAGACAATTCTCCGCTCAATTTCGCTAACCGATTGCGCGGCGACAATTACCTCATTTGTCACGGTGTAACAGACGATAACGTGCATTGGCAACAAACGGTAGAGATGATTGATGCGCTGATAAAAGCCAATAAGCAGTTTGAGACCTACTACTACCCCAACCGGAATCATGGGATATATGGGGAGAATGCTACGAAGCACTTGTTTACAAAGTTGACGGATTTTGTGATGAAGAAGCTTTGAGGGAATACCCGGACAAAATTATTTCACACGACGCCACAACGACACAACGTTTTGATAATCAAAAAATTAAAACGTTGTGTCGTTGTGGCGTCGTGTGAAACAAATCGTGCAATTATTTCCAAAAAACATCCCAGGCAAACCTCGCCACAATCCCTGCCACCACCACCAGAAAAACCTGGCGGATAAAAGCATTCCCGCGCAGCACAGCCATTCGACTGCCCAGATAAGCACCCGCAACATTGCAGACCATCATAGGCAGGGCGAGATGGAAAAGGATGTATTTGTTCATCAGGAAAAAAATGAGTGAGGAGACATCCGCCACTACATTGATAATTTTGGAAATGGCCGAAGAGGATAGAAAACTGTAGCCGATAACACTCACAAAGCCAAAGACCAGCAAACTGCCTGTTCCAGGTCCGATAAATCCGTTGTAAAAACCCAGTATTGCACCGATGCCCGCCGCCCACCAGCTCAGTTTTTCTGGCGCAACGTTGAAGTGTTCCTTGTGCCCAAAATCCTTCTTTCGATAGGTGTAAATAGCAATGACGATAATGAGAATAAGAATAATCGGCTTCAACACTTCGGAAGGCAAAAGGCTTTGCACAGTAGCCCCCAGATAGGAAAAGCTGGCAGCGGGAACTCCGGCCCAAAGCACTGTTTTCCAGGGAATTTTCACGCTTCTTGCATAATTCCAGGCTGCTACCGAAGTTCCGACCGCCGAAGCCAAACGATTGGTTCCGATAATGTTGGGCACCGATAGATGAGGATACAACACAAAGAATGCTGGTATTTGCACCAGACCACCACCGCCTACGATGCTGTCAATAAATCCGGCGAGAAAGGCGAAGGCGCAGAGGAGATAAAGTTCCATAAGAATAGCCCGCAAGGATACGCCAAAACATATATTTGAAATGCAACGGCGAGCCTACTTTGAGGTCTTTTAAAAAACAACATGAAAAAACTCCTATACCCCTGCTTGCTGATGTTAGCATTCAGCCTGTTCTTACTGCCAACTGTCCAAAGTCAAAACACCATCCGTGGACTTGTGCAGGACTCCCAAGCCCGCCCACTATCCGCCGCTACGGCCTTGCTGAGACAAGCCAACGACTCCTCACTGGTGAAAGGTGTTATTTGTACCGATCAGGGCGCCTTCTTGTTCGACAATCTTCCTTCGGGCAACTTCCTGGTTGAAATCAATATGTTGGGCTATTCCAAGGCCTTTTCCAAACCGTTCACTGTCAAGGACAACGAGCGCAACATTGACCTTGGGACGATAAGCTTGATGGAAGACCACACCATGCTCAATGAAGTATCGGTGGTGGCGAAAAAACCCTTTTTGGAACAAAAAATTGACCGGACGGTCGTCAACGTCGCTAATTCCATCACCAATGCGGGCAGCACTGCCTTGCAAGTATTACAACGTTCGCCCGGTGTTCAGGTCAATCAATTGACCAAAAACATTTCCCTGATGGGCAAACAAGGCGTGGTCGTAATGATCAACGGCAAAATCTCGCGCTTACCGACCGAGGCCGTCGTAGATATGCTCTCGGGCATGAGTTCGGACAACATTGACCGCATCGAACTCATTCACACACCACCGGCCAATTTCGACGCAGAAGGCAATGCGGGCATCATCAATATTGTGCTAAAAAGTTCGGGCGACGAAGGGCTGAATGGCGGGTATTCTGCCAATGCCGGGTATGGGCGCGCTGAAAAATATGGGGCAGGCGCCTATTTCAATTACCGAAAAAACAAGATTAACTGGTTTGGCAACTATGGCTACAATTTCGATGTCAACCCACAGGTATTTACCAATTATCGGGGCGTGCAGCAAGGCAACGATTTTCTCGAAACCGCAACCAACAGCGACCGGCCACACACGCCAACTTCCACGCAAAACGCCCGGCTGGGCGCTGATTTTCAGGTTTCTAAAAAAACGGTAATTGGGGTTCTGGGGACTTTTTTTGATCGGGATTGGTATATGGAGGCCGAAAACGACATCCGGTATTCCAGAAATGGTGTACAAGAATCGCGTCTTCGAATGCCCAACTCGGAGACCAATCATGCACGTTCTTTTGCAGGAAATATCAACCTGACGCAGCAGTTTTCCAACAACCAATCGCTCAACGTTGATGCCGACCTCATCCAGTATGACATCCGAAATCCGAGCCATTACAATATTCAAGCCGTGGATAATTTGGGGAACATCACGCCGCAATACGAACTCCGCATCGCTAAAAAAACGCCGATTCGTGTGGCCGTTGCAAAGGCCGATTATAGCGTCAACCTCCAGAAAAACCTCCAATTGGAAACCGGAGCCAAAATCACTTCCATGCGGTTTGACAACGATGTGCGTGTAGACAGTCTCCCACCCAATCAGGATTGGATCTTACTTCCGGAACTTACTTCATTGTTTCATCTCGATGAAGATGTGGTGGGCGCATACGCGACTTTTTCTGGCAAAATCAATGCAAAAACGGACTTCAAAGCAGGGCTTCGTTACGAATATACCAAAACCAACCTCGGGTCGGAAACCCAACCCAATGTGGTGGACAGGCAGTATGGATCCTGGTTTCCAAGCGTTTATGTCACACGGAAACTGAGCGAAGTTCAAAGCCTCAACTTCTCCTACAGCCGTCGGATCAGTCGCCCACAAATCAGGTGGCTGGCGCCCTGGCTGATTTTTTCGGACCCAACTACTGTGGAAGGCGGTAACCCAGCTTTGCAAGCTTCCTTCACCGATGCTTTGAAATTGGATTATGGGTTCAAATCCTGGAAGTTTGGCGTAGCGTACAGCATTGAAAATGACCCTGTAAGGTTTGTACCGAGCGTAAACGCGGAAACCAACCGGCAGGTGAACACGCGTCAGAATGTGGGCGACCAAAAAGTGGCGAGTGCCAATTTGTATTTCCCGTTTCATCCTGCCAAGTGGTGGGAAATGCAGAACAACCTCTACGCGAATGGAACCGAAATCAATGTTGAATTGGAGGGAGAAAAAATTCAACTTCGTAATGTGACGTATGGTTTTAATTCGACCCACACATTCACCCTGCCTCGGAAATTTACCATTGAGGTTTCAGGGAATTACGATTCTCCAAGTTATTGGGGCGTTGCAAAATGGGCTGCAACTGGATCTGCCAACGTGGGCATCCAAAAGGATTTTGGCGAAAAATGGGGAAAACTTCGCTTCAGCGCAAGCGACCTCTTTCTTTCCACCAATTGGTACGGCAACACCAATCAGCCCGAAATCAACCTGAGGGTACGGCAGTCTTATCAAATGGCAGAACGCACGTTCATGCTTTCCTGGACGAACACTTTTGGTAATAAAAAAGTCAAATCGGCAAGAGAACGGCAAACGGGCTCGGCGGAGGAGATGCGGCGGATATAAAATGTCCAATGTCCAACAAGGAATGTCCAATTTCCAAGTTCATTTCACATTTGGACATTCCTTGTTGGACATTGGACATTCTTTTCACCTTCCCACCACCAATTGCCCAAACCGCATAGCGTCCTCATTCTCAATCCGATAAGCATACGCACCCGCCGGCAATCCCGTCAATGACAGCGTGCCTTCCCGCTCAAATTTCAACACCCGCACCTGATTCCCTTTCGCGTCGTAAAGCCGGAACGTACAGTTTCCCAAGGCAGCCGAACGCAGTTGCAAAGTGCCGCTCTCGGTTACGGGGTTGGGGAATACGCGGAAATCGTTAGTTGAGTTTACGAGTGGCACACCTCTGAGGTGTGCCACTCGTAGTTCCCGTTCGACCAAACCTGGCAGTTCCAGCCAAAATTGCCCCGCCGTCTTCAACTGATTGTTACTCATAAAGCCCAAGACCGCGTTCGGGCCTTCATTCAGCACGTCGGCAGCATCGAGATTTTGCCAGACAGGGCCATGTGCTATCGGGCCGCGCCGCCAAAGTTTGCAGGAAGAGGCGGGCAAATCGGCGGGCATCGCGCCGATTTTGCTGAACCAAATTTCTGCGGGCGCGACAAAGTTGGCGTTCGTTCCGTAGTTCTGTAAAATCCAGTAATCTGTTGAATTAGAATGCACTATGCCCGGAATCGTATCGGGCGGAACGCTCAGGCGCGACACCACCACCTCTCCATTAGGGTAAGTGCCTGATGGCGGGAATACCAGCGTTAATCCTGTGCCATCGAAGGTGTACCGTTTTTTCCCAAGCGCCAGGTTGAGGCGTTTACTTACTCCCTTGCCAACAGGCGCGGTTGATTTTTCTCGTTTTACGGTAGGGCCTACCAGTGATCCATGACGAACACCCACGCGGTCGAGCGCGAGCCCGTTGGCTTCATTGAATTGATAATAACTCACCAGGTTCGGGAATTCCTCCGGTGCTTTGGTCAGGTGCATGAGTTCTCGGATTTCCTCCTGCGTGAGCGATTTATCAAAGACGCACACCTCGTCCATAGAGCCTTTTACAAAACGACCACCCCAGCCTTTGTAATTTCCAAATCGGTTGCCAGAATCGAAGTTAACTGGCGCAACGTTGAAACTTTGCTTGGATGCCCGCCCATTTAAGTAGAGTGTAATGCCGGAAGGTTCCACCACCATTGCCACATGACTCCATTCGCCGGACGAGGCGATAAGACCACTGTTCCACCACCATTGTCCGCCTGGCCAATGATAGCCAAGAGCGTTGCTACCCGGAAGAAAGTTGAACCCTGCGGTCTCGCCATCGTGCATAAAAATGGCGCTGTACTCAGGCTGGATGCCATCGGGTTTTATCCATGTGGTTATGGTCAGGGTATTGGTATTCAGGTTGAGGGCTGGCGTTGCAACGTAATCCCCAAAGTCATTGCCACCAATGTTTACCGCAGAGCCAGGAATGGTATCTGCACGGCAAGCATCGCCGATAGTGATGTCGAGCGATTTGGAGTATTGCCCGTTCACGGTCAAAGTAGCGGTCAAAGTGCCAGACCCACCAAAAACCACCTTCGGATTGCGGATATTGGTTGCGCTGGACCATTGAGGGGCAGGACTGAACGCCCATTCCCAGGTTGCGCCTGTATGATTAACCACGGAGTAATCATCGAAATAGATGGTGTCGCGGGCGCAATTGGCCGACAGTGCGCTGGCCATAGGTTGCACAACCACCGCCGAAGGCTCGTACAAATCTGCTTCCCACACACCAAAGCCCCAGCATCCGTTGCGGATTTTTCCGGTTTTGTAAAAGGGTTTAAGTCTGTTGGTTTCTGCCGAAAGCGGAAGCCCAAGGTTGTATGGCTGCCAATCGGCCAAACTGTTGTTTCTGTAAAAAATACCCCTGTTTGTGCCGAGATAAATGCCACCATCAGTGCCGTATTGGGCCATGACATTCGTGATGGTGATGTTATTGAGCACGGCTGTTGTCAAATTCTCCCAAGATTGTCCACCATCAATGGTTTTGTAGATTTTTTTTCCGTTGGAACCATAAGAAACCCCCACCCAGAGCACGTTTTCATTTTCTGCACTGAGGGCCATTTTCACGCGGTCGTTGTTGTTGGGCAGGGGCAGGCCCGTTAGTTTTGTCCAGGACTGACCGCCATTGATGGTTTTCCACATGGAGTCGTCAGCACCATCCCACTGGGAGCAGTAGATCACGTCGGGATTGCTGCGACTTACTTCAATATCAAACACGGTATTGTCAACATTGCCGGGGAAGGTATACAACGCGGTGTACGAGGTGCCGCCGTCCGTGCTTTTCCAGATTTTATTCTCTTTTCCGAGATAGACGATATTCCAGCAGCGCGGGTCCCAGGCCATTTCCGAATTGGCGTAGTAAGCGTAGCTTTCATTGGGAAAAAGCCCGACAGGAAAAGAATTAGCGCCATTCAGAAAACCGCCGCGTAATTCGTGCCCTCCGATATCCGAGTGGTACATTTTTCGGTTTTGGCCAGGATTTACATATCCTGTTGGCGCTTCTGCGCCGCCCATTCGGTAAAATTTTCCTTCAGGGAAACTTTCGTGCCAGGCCATATTTCCGTTGTGGTAACGGCCGCCCACCAGCACATCTTCGTTCCATCCCGAGTCAAAACCCCACATATCCGAGCCTGAAATTCCATTCATCCGCGCCTCCATGCTTTGGCCGAAATTGTTGGAATAATTGATGCCGCCGTCACTCGTAATCCAGAGGTCATTGCCGAGCGCGGTCAGCGCCTGAATGTCGGGGTGACTCCAGGAAAGTCCGCCAACATAGCCGCCGAGCGGTTCCCAGGTTTGGCCGCCGTTGTTGCTTTTGAACCAGGAACAGCCCCCTGCAATCAATTGATTGTCATTATTTGGGTTCACCACGATCGCCATGTCATAGAAGCCCTGCGTGAACCAATCTACGCCGTTGGCATCCATCAAATTGGTGTGCGAGGGGATGGTATATGGCTGGCCGATGGCATTGGTGGGATGGGTGTTTGCCCAGCTTCCACCGCTGTTATTGCTCCTGAAGACCCCGACGTATCCACCCAAATTACCGCCTTCGCCGCATAT
This sequence comes from Lewinellaceae bacterium, assembly GCA_016708875.1. Taxonomy (GTDB): domain Bacteria; phylum Bacteroidota; class Bacteroidia; order Chitinophagales; family Saprospiraceae; genus M3007. The sequence continues at coordinate 427,870 of JADJFA010000001.1, read as the reverse complement.
ATAGGCATACACTTTTGAAGGGTTAGAAGGGCAGACTGCAATCATCCCTCCCGTAACAGTCAAACCCGCAGCGGGTGTCCACCAGCCGGTATTGGAATTATTAAACGTTGTGCCGCCATCGGTCGAAACCCGGAAATCTGAGCCAGAGCCGCTTTTGCGAATGCTAAATGCCGTGTTAGGATCGCCAGGCTTGTACTCTACGGCCCAAGTCTGCTGGGTATGAATTTTTGCCCAGTTTGCGCCCGCATTGGCGGTGCGAAGCAGCCCCTGGTCGCTGGCCGCCAGTACCACATCTGGTTGGTTGGTTTTGATGGCGATATCATTCACCCACAAACCGCTTTCGCTGTAAACCGTAGCCCATGTTGTACCACCATCGCTGGTTTTAATGATTTTTCCACCGGTTCCCGCATACACGATGTTAGGGTCGGTTGGATGGATTTTAACGGCGCCGAATGCGCCATGTAACACATTGATTGTGAGCAATTGCCAGTGCAGGCCTTTGTCAGTAGTCTTCCAAAGGCCGCCCGATTCGCCACCGGCATAGAGCACATTTGGATCAGAAAGGGAGATGTCAATGGAATAAACGTTTGTCTGCCAGGTCACCTCGGTAAGTCCGTCGGTATCGAAGGTTTGTTTAGGCCCGAGGAAGCTCCAGCCTGCGGAATGGCCTCTTTTTTGAGCTTTGGAGCGAAGTGCCACAAGTGCATTTTCTTTCTCCGCAATTTCTTCCATGGTCGGTTCCTTTATCGAACCATCCGCTTGCACGAATGGCCTTGCCCAATGCATCCAATGTTTGAAATATTGGGTATAGGAATTTTTCTCAAAGGCTTGATTTTCAAAATATTCGGCGTAGGCCTTTTGAATTTCGAAGACATTGGGGTTTTCTTCCCCCAATTTATGCATCCATCTGGGCGCTTCGGGTGTTATGTAAGGCAAAGAAGGTTTTTGTTGGGCAATAAGGAGCGTTGGGAGAATGAAACTCAACGCTGCACACACCATCGTTTTAACTATGGTGTGTGAATAGGAAATAGCGGGTAATACAGATAAAAATGTACGATTTTTCATGCGCAAGAGTGGAAAATTGATGCGCAAATATCACGAAAAAAGGGTGAAGATGAATCTTCATCTGCCATTTGCCGCCTTTTATCCAAGTCTTGTAGCCGTCACGCTTAGCAAAATTGACCTTCGCCCCCGAAGGAACGGGTGAATAATAACTTGAAGTAACCAGTTATTATTCACCCGTTCCTAAATCAATTTTCTGATCATCAAAGGCATCAACACAAACATGGCAAGTCAACAGCCCAAACGGAAAAAAAGAACCCTGCTTTACGTACTTATTGGCGCATTCGTGCTGCTGATCGTGGCAGCGGTGTTCAAAGGCCGCCAAAAACCCAAAGGCGAGGAAGTGACGGTTGAAAAAGCCGAAAAACGCACCATCAAGGAGACTGTGAGCGCAAGTGGCAAAATATTCCCGGAAACGGAAGTAAAAATCAGTTCAGACGTCTCAGGCGAAATCACCGAACTCTATGTAAAAGAAGGAGATTCTGTAACAATCGGTCAAATATTGGCTAAAATCAGGCCAGATGAGTACCAGAGTGCCGTGGAACAAGGGGAGGCTTCGGTAAGCACCGCTCGTTCGCAGCGCGAAATTTCAAGTTCCAATGTGCAAGGCAGCGGTGCTCAAATAGAGCAATTGAAAGCAGACCGACAACGTGTGCTGGCGCTGCTTGAGGTAGCCCGCAACACCCACCAGCGCAACGAAAAACTGTACAAAGACGGGGTTATTTCTACCTCCGAATTTGAGACTTCACAGAGCAATCTGAAATCTGCTGAAAGTGCAGTAGCTGCTTCGGAGGCGAGTTTGCGTTCTGCGGAAAGCAATCTTTCAAGTGCCAAAGCAGGTGTTCGGGTTTCAGAATATGGTATCAACAGTGCCTCGGCCCGGTTGAAGGAACTCCGCACCAGTCTCCAGAAAACCATCATTACAGCCCCGGTGAGTGGTATTGTCAGCAAATTGAACGTGGAAAAAGGGGAACGTGTAGTGGGCACACTCCAAATGGCCGGCACTGAAATGATGCGTGTTGCCAATCTCCGCAGCATGGAAGTGCAAGTAGACGTGAGCGAAAACGATATCCTTAAGGTGTCCCTCAACGACGATGCCGACATTGAAGTGGATGCCTACTTGGGGCGCAAGTTCAAAGGGAAAGTCACGGAGATAGCCAACAGCGCAAGCAATGTGGGGAGTGTAGGGGGCGTAAGCCTTAACACGGATCAAGTGACCAATTTCGTGGTCAAAATCCGAATGGATCCAGCGTCCTATCTTGATCTTCTGAAAGATGGCCGCCGCTACCCATTCCGTCCGGGCATGTCTGCTTCGGTGGATGTTTTCACCCATACTGCTGAGGGAACCCTTTCGGTGCCGATTATCGCGGTCACCGCTCGCGATGAAGACAAAAAAGACGAAAAGACAAAAAAAAGGATGAGGACGACGAACCCGCCTCCGCTGAAGCTTCGGCGGGTAAAAAAGACAACGATATAATCAAGGAAATTGTGTTTGTCGTCACAGGAGATACGGTTGGAATCCGGGAGGTGAAAACAGGCATCCAAGACAACGATTACATTGAAATCGTGTCCGGCTTGCAAGAGGGGGAAACCATAGTGACCGGGCCTTATTCAGCCATAGCCCGAAAACTAAAAGGCGGTAGCCGAATCAGGGTTTCTGACAAAAAGAAAGGAGAAGGAACCGAAAAGAAAAGCGGGATAAGCGTGGAGATTGATTGATTATTTAAACAACTTGATTTCAAAATATTAGCGTGTCCCCTGCAACAAACTGTTGCAGGGGACGCGCTTTTTTTATCCGAATTTTATCAGGAGTTGATTGCCAAAAGCCTTGCGTGATTTGATTTTTGTGGCCGCCTGGTTGAATATTTTAACCAAAGTGTTCACGCCAGTCTTTTCTATTGACATTACTCTCAAACCACAAAAGCCTCCCAACCAATTTCAACTTTCACTCAAAAATTCCTTCCAAAAATGAAAAAACATTTTGAATTCCAATCAAAGCCTGACAGGCCTGCTGACTGTTGTGCTTTTCTTCCTTTTTATTGCTGTTTCGCAAGGCCAACCTTGCACAGGTGCTGAAAATCCGGAATCTTCCCCATTGTGTCAACCACCTGGCAACCCTTTTAAGGTTTTGCTCGTTTTGGACGAATCGGGCTCGATCTCTGGCTTGGAAAACAAAGTAGAGGCTGCCGTTGACTCTTTCGCCGCTATCCTGCATCGCAAATCTCCAGCGCTTGGTAAGATATTCATGGGCATTGTAGAGTTTAATCACGATGATGCAAATCCCATTGCTGTTATGGATGTAAAATCCCCATCTTTTATCAGCACAGTAAAGGATTATCTTTACAATTTCGATGGCAGCACTACCAACCCCAACTATCAGCCAGGTGGCACTACGGACTACGTGGGCGCCTTGTCTCGAGCGCAATCTGTTGCTTCGGCCAATCAGGTGGATATCATTTTCTTTATTACGGATGGAGATCCAGACACCGGACCAAATACAACGCCATGGATAGGGACATCAGATGCAATAAAAAATTCTGGGGTCTATATTTTTGGCATAGCTGTTGGTTCAGAAAGTTCAGTCAAAACCTGTGCTATCACCGCGCTATCTGGGATACACAAATTAGGCGACAGCAATCCATCGGGTTTGCCATATAATATCCAAAACGGAGCCGATTGGACGCGGACAAATTTCACGGAATTAGCAGTAGACTTGGCTAATTTTGCCAACTCAATTACTGACACGCAAGCACCGTCCATTACCTGCCCAATCAACATCAGAGAAAGCAATGACCCAGGAATGTGTGGGAAAAAAGTCACCTACCCAAGCCCAGTAGCCACAGATAATTGCACAGGTTTTACAACCGTATGCACACCACCACCAGGCAGTTTCTTCAATGTAGGTCAAACGATTGTTAATTGCACAGTCACGGATATGGTCGGATTGTCCGCTAGCTGCTCTTTTACTATCAAGATACTTGACTTGGAAGCCCCGAAAATCACTTGCCCTGCCAATAAACTTATCAGCTGTGAAGAATCATCGACCCCGGCCAATACTGGCTCGCCTACCACTTCGGACAACTGTGGCGTTGCTTCAGTTTCAAATGCCGATATTCGGGTAGATGGTAGCTGCCCCAACGAATTCACTATCAATCGCACTTGGACCGTTGTAGACATTCACGGCAACGCTAACAACTGTCTACAAGTCATTTCTGTCGAAGACAAGAAAAAACCGGTCATCACTTGCCCAGCCAACATTACCGTCACTTGCGACACCTCGATTCCTAAAACAGGAATGGCTACCGCGACTGACAACTGTGATATGAGCGTAAGCATTACCAATCAAGACATTCCTATCTCCGGCGACTGCGACTGGTTTTGCATCACAGAGCGGCATTGGACGGCTACCGACGATTGCGGCAATTTTAGCAAATGCGTTCAGGTCGTCACGAAAGACGTAACTCCATTGATCGAAAAAGCCTTGGAAGCAGGCCCGCTCGTTTGGGGTCAAACCGCCGCAACTGTTACACTTCCTCCCGGCAAAGGCGCATGCGTGGTTAAATGGCTTCCTTATGTTGGGGTTGTCCCAACAGCTTTGAAATTTGACGACGCAGTAGCTGGTGCAGATTGCAAATTGATGACCAACCCGCTTGACCGGAATACAGGTCAAATCGTCAACCCACTGCTCGGAGAAGCCATGAAATTGAAAATTCTCGTGCGATTGAACCCGGCTTTGGGCCTGAAAAAGGTGAAAACCACTGGGCGCCCAACCCTCGTTGCGAAATGCACTTTATTGTGCGGCAGGCCTTGGTGGTGGAGAAGATGCAAACGTAAACGAACTGCTCCGTGTTACTGACCTTACCCTTGGCAATATCAACGTTAACCTTCTGGTGCCCGAACACTGCCTAGATCTTTTGGCGGTGTTGAAATGTGCAAATATGGCCGAACAGTTTGCAACAACCCATAATCGCTACCCACGAACTTCTTACTTTTGTGCCGCGCCGACTTGATCGGCGCGGCACAATTTTTATGGAAAATCAAAACGCTGATAATCAGCAACCTAATTCGGCAGACCAAACCGAATGCCTCTCTTCCAACTCCACTTTGTTCTGGCGGGTTTTCATGCCGATCTTTGGCACCGTATTCTTGGGGGGGCTATTGCTCACCTTTTTGCTTATCCCTGAAGAAGAACTCTATCTGCCTTTTCCGCTCTTGTGGGGGCAATTATTCCTGCTAGCATTGTGGCTTGGCTGGCTGTTTTTAGTGCGGTGCACGATCTGGCGCTTGAAGCGCGTGGACGCAAACGCGACCCATTTTTTTGTTACAAATTACTGGACTACTGTGCGTTACCCCTGGGGCGATGTGGAAAAAACAGAAGAAAAAACGCGCTTAGGGCGTCGTATTGTCAACCTCTGCTTGCGGGCACCGGGGCGTTTTGGCCAGAAAATATCATTTCTGCCAGGAGATCGTTTTGAGGAATGGAAAAGGGAGAATGAGGGAGTTATAGTCGATTGATTCGATTGTTGAAGATTGATTCGATTGGTTCGATTAAAAACCAACCGACTTTAGGGTTTCAAGGTTTAGAACCACTATTTTAGAAAAACTCCCTCAAATTCGTTCCAATGCCCAAATGCGCCACGCCACCAGCGAGGTGATATGCTCCATAGCCAAAATCTACACGGAAGCGACTGATTTTGACCCCTAAGCCCCCGGAAAAACCTGCCAGGCTGCGGTAGTTACTTACTGATAGTTCGCGTTTCAAGAGGTGGTTGTAGCCCAATCGGATGCGTAAACCTTCGTTTTTCCCGAGCAAAAATTCCCCGTTGAAAATCAAGTGGCGGAAAAAATTGTCAATCACTGCGGTAGCCCGGCTTTCTTTCGGTTGCTCGTCTCCAAAAAGCAGTACCTCGTCGCCCTGCAAATTTGGGTCGTTGTAACGGATGTCCCACTCTTGCAAGTGGTGCGCAATGACGCTGAATCGGAACGGTAAGTGTTTTAGTCGTTTGCTCACACCTAATTGAATATCAAAGGGTAAGGTTTCTTTTATATCAGCATAAGTGGAAAGCTGGGTGCCAGCATTGCGGATTACTAGACCTGCCGTGAAACGACTTGCAGAGTCGGCATACATCAAACCGGCGTCCGCCAGCAGCGCCGAGGATTTGTAAGTGTCTAACCTCGAAAATGCCATTCGGGCGTTTAGTCCAAGCGATAATTTGTCCGTCAAAGGTCGTGCTGCGCCCAGCGTGAATGCGGTCTCACCCGCCTTTACAGTGCCTTGGATATCTCCAAATTCATCGGCGCGTTTCATCTCGCCATAACTCATGTATTGAATTCCTCCGTGCATGGTGAAGCCCCATTTGGGCAATTGCTGCGCGTAGGAAATATAGCCATGCTGGATACCGCCAAGAAAAAAATTGTGGTTGAAAGCCATTCGGCCCGACATAGCAGGGTTGAGCGCGCCAGGGTTGGTAATGGCAAACACGGGGTCGTCGTCCCGAACGGCAATTTGTGCTCCGCCAAGACCGGTTACACGCGCAGACTGTGGCAGCGTAAGAAAAGAGAATACGTGTCGCCCGCCTGTGACCTGGGCAGTGGCAGTAGCAGTTGGCAGCAGCAGTTGGCAGTAGCAGTAGGCTGCGCAAACGAGACTGATTTTTCGTAGTAAAGTGTTCATGGTTATGCTTTATCTGAAATTGAATGATGCGGAGGCAAACAGCTTGGATGTCCAACGTCTAATGTCCTACAATCCAATGTACTGATTATTTTTTCCAACGGGTTAGGCAGGCTCCATTTTTACAATCGGCGATTCTAATGAGTTGGCCGGTTTCATCATACTCTTTGAGTTCGCCCTCTTCCAAGCCATCGCCGTCTTCATTAGGGGCGTATGTGCCCTCGGTTTTGAGGTTTCCATTTTCATAGTATTCTGAAAAAGGTCCATTTTCTACGTTGTCTTTCAGCAGTACCTTTTCCTGGATTTTGCCATTTGGATGGTAGCGAATGCTAAATCCGGTCAATGCACCCTGAACGAAATCCTGTTCGATTTTTACCTGGCCATTCTCGTAAAACCCTTGGAATTTACCATGAATTTTGTTGTTTTGGTAGCGTTCAATGCTCTCTAATATGCCTTTTGAAGAATAGAATTTCCGCTCGCCATCCAGGGAATCAGCACGGTAATTCGCCTCTTCGAGCAGCACACCTTCCGGCGAAAACCTTTGAAAAAGCCCTTCCTTGGCAAAGTTGTCTTTGCGTCGCTGCCATCGTTCGAGTTGGCCGCGGTCGTTTTTGGCTTCGGTGGTTTCGATGGGGTTTGGGGTACAAAAGGCTTGGTAAACAAACAGAAGCACCACGCTCGGCACAGGAAAGTGGAGATTTGCATGAAAAATGGATTTTTATCGAATGCCTTCGATAATTCTAGTGGCGACCACGGAACGCAAAGATTGACGACAAAAGTCTGAATCAGGCTGCCTGTGGGAGAAAAATCACCAAGCGTTCAACAACTCCGGCTGGCCAGCGTACAAATCCTTGACGGCTGCCACAAGCCAATCGCCTCCAAAAGTGATGGTATTGTGGTGGGAAAAATAGAGTACCCAGGCAAAAGTGGCATCAAACACCATCCCCTCGTGCAACCCGCCGAAAATTTGTTCGGTATCAATTTCGAAAAGCCCTGTCTCGCAATCCAGCAAGTAAAGTGGCTCCTGTAGTTTATGAGTAAGGAGCGCACCAATGGCCTGTTTTTTATCCTCCGTCATGGCATTGAGGAACACCACCTCGGAAGGCGCGAGCGGGGTGAGCGGGTCCCAAAAGTTGGAATCGAAATTCCATTTTCTTTGAGCATCTGGCGAAGTCTCGCGGCTTCTTCTCCCAAAATACGTCCATTAATTGGGCCATTTGGCACAAATTCTGGTTGCAGCGGGTCAGTAGGAAACAGCACCGGGAGTTCGTGTGCAATGGTGCGAGCAGATTTTTCGATCACCCTGAAAAGCGAGCGCAGGTATTCCGGCACATTCGGGTCAATAGGAATCTGCACCTGTTTTTCCCGGTTGGCGATGTGGATATCGAGCAGGAATTTGACAGGTGCTGCGGCAGCGATTTTTTCCACGGCTTCTTGTGCCAAATCGGTGTTAAAAACCGTGTAGTAATGCAAGTAATTTCCCGAAAAACGCTCGTTCCCGCGCGGAATCCCGTTGCAGGTTTCATCCAGTACTTGCTGAATGGGGTCAAGATAGCCCGAAGTCCAGTCGTCGTACCAGGGAGCGCCCGCAGGGTAACCCGTCCAACGGCGCATTTGGAAATGAAGGGTCATCACTTGCAGGCTGTGCGGATGAGGTTTGGAATAGTCTCGAGCAATCCATTTTTCGCCCTCTTGTCGGAGTGCGGCTATAGGATCTATGTTGGCGGGAATTCCGGCGGTTTCTGAGTGATCGGGCTTTTGACCGCAGGAGCCAGTATCAATGCTGAGCTCGGTATTGGGCATGGTCGTAATGCGGACGTAATGCCATCGGTTGCCGATCTGTTTGTAGAGGATTATGCGCTGCATGGTCTGGGATAGTAAGGGGTTGAGATCGTTTAAAGTGGAGGGGGACTGCTCCAAACCCTCAAGATATCAAGCCCTACAACTTATGAACCGTAACAATGAAAAGTTCGTGCCACAATCTGGTTTGAAGGGATTAAAAGGAAGTTTTTTAAAAATAATTTGCAAGAAATGTGACGAAAAGGCCCAAAAACGGTCTGAAACTGGCCGTTTTTTTGAGCGAGCGGGATTATTTTTAACGCCCCCTTGCAAGTGATGTTAAAACAACCTTAATTTTGTACCAGTTTTTGAGGCAACTCAAACATCCATGAACATTCGCCGACGGCTTTTGTAATCCTTGCCGTCTTTGTTTTAATCGAGTTCCATATTTTACTGTGTAATCCAGGTTGCAAACGCTTTGACCCAACACCCTTGTTGAAAATGAGTGTTTTGACAACCAGATTCTGTAACAAAAATTTGCGAATGAACGACTTGCACACGAATCTCACATTTCCGTCCGACCCCCAAAATGTATCCAAAGTCGAACCTTTCGTCCACGATGTAGCCACACGGTACAACCTTTCTCCCGACACACATGGTAATATTCTAGTGAGCCTCACAGAGGCCGTCACCAACGCTGTGCTTCATGGGAATCAAAGCGATTGCCGTAAAAACGTTTCCATCTCTCTCAAACGCAATCAAGATGCACTGGCCATCAGTGTAACGGACGAAGGCCCGGGTTTTGACCCAAACAATGTGCCTGACCCCACCAATGTTGACCATCTGGAATGTTGCGGTGGCAGAGGTCTTTTTCTGATGCGCCATTTGAGCGATGAATGTCTTTTCGAACGTGGCGGCAGAACCGTAGAAATGCGGTTTAAACTTTAAGTTTTTTTTCAAAACGAGATCGGGGTGCTCGGCCAGTTGGCCAAGCACCCCGATTTTTTTTTGAGAAAACTGAGGCGGGTGTCTTATTCCTTTACCCGCACCACTTGCCTGTTCCCCGCAGTCGCCTCGGGGGGGTGGTGGGGGGGGTGGGGGGGTGGGGTTTGGGGGGGGGGGGGGGGGGGGGGTGGGTTTTTGTTGGTTGGGGGGTTGGGTTTGGGGGGGGGGGGGTTTGGTTTGGTTGGTTTGTGGGGGTTTGGGGTGGTGGGGGGGGGGGGGGGGGGGGGTTGTTTGTTGGGGGGGGGGGGGGGGGGGGGGGGGGGGGGGGGGGGGGGGGTGGGGGGGGGGGGGGGTGGTGGGGTGGGGGGGGGGGGGGGTGGTGGTGGGGGGGGGGGGGGGGGGGGGGGGGGGGGGGGGGGTTGGGTGGGGGGGAGGGCGCGGGGGGGGGGGGGGTGGGGGGGGGGGGGGGGGGGTTTGGGTGGGGGTTTGGGTTTGTGTGGGGTTTTGGGGTGTGGTTTGGGGGGGTTGGGGGGGGTGGGTGTGGTGTTTGTGGTGGGGGGGGTTTGGGTTGGGGGGGGGTTGGGGGGGGGGGGTTGGGTGTGTTGGGGGGGGGTTTGGGGGGGGGGGTGGGGGGGGGGGGTTGGGGGGGGTGGGTTGGGTTTGGTTTGTGGGGGGGGGTTGGGGGGTTTTTTGGGGGGGGGTTTTGGGGTTGGTGGGGGGGGGGGGGGGGGGTGGGGGGGGGGGGTTGGGGGGGGGGTTGGGGGGGGGGGGGGGGGTTTTGGTTGGTTTGGGGGGGGGGGTTGGGGGGGGTGGGGGGGGTTGGGGTGGGGGGGGGGGTTGGGGGGGGGGGGGGGGGGGGGGGGTTGGGGGTTGGGGTTTTTTTGGGGGGGGGGGGGGGGGGGGGGGGGGGGGGGGGGGGGGGGGGGGGGGTTTTTTTTTTGGGGGGGGTGGGGGGGGGGTTTTTGGGGGGGGTTGTTGGGGGTTTGGGTTTTGGGGGTTGGGGTTTGGTTTGGGGGGGGGTGGGGGGGGGGGGGGGGGGGGGGTTTGTGGGGGGTGGGGGTTGGTTGTTGGTTGTGGGGGGGGGGGGGGGGGGGGGGGGGGGGGGGGGGGGGGTGTTTTGTTGGGTGTGTGGGGGGGGGGGGTTGTGGGGGGGGGGGGGGGGGGTTTGGGTGGGGGGGGTTTTGGTTTTTTGGGGTTTGGGGGTTGGGGGGGGGGTTTGGGGGGGGGGGGGGGGTTGGGGGGGTGGGGGGGGTTTTGGGGGTGGGGGGGGGGGGGGGGGGGGTTGTTTTTGTTGGGTTGGGGGTGTTGGTTGGGGGGTTGGGGGGGGGGTTGGTGTGGGGGGGGGGGGGTGGTGGTTGGGGGGGGGGGGGGGGGTGGGGGGGGGGGTGGGCCGCCGAAAAACAAAAAAGGAGGCGCGATTTGCATCGCCCTCCCCGGAGTTTATTTCATCTTCCTATGTAAATTCTTTTACGCTATTCAAGCGATTTCAAATGCTTCCTCCTTTTCCAATACCAGCGCCTTAGGACCAGCAATCTTGACCGGGCCGTACTTGGCAAGCAGTTCGGCACTAAGGCCACGATAGAGGGCGGGGTCAAAAGGCAGTAGCCATTCTTTCACTACATTCCAGCTGCGTCGCGTCCGCAATCCCATGTCGCGCATCAATTCGTCGGCATGATGGAACGAAAATGGAATCACGCACAGGCCCGAAGCGTGGTTGCGTGGCGCTCGTTCCAACAGCCATTCTAAATGCGTCTTTATTTCACGCTTCATGTCGGTGATGGAAGGCAGGTTCAATTGACCTTTGAGGTGCTGCGCCACCCAATGCGCGGCCAATTCTGAGGTGAAGGGATTGAACAACGAAGAATTGTAACCCACAAAAGCCAAGCCTGGCACATCGGGCGAAAGGATGTTGCGATATAGTTGGAAAAGCCCTTCTTTGTTCACGATTCGTTCCGAGATATGCGGGTCCAAAAACGACACTGTTTGACGAAAACCCGTGGCAAACACCACAGCGTCGGCTTCCACGAAGTTGCCGTTGCTCAATTGTACCCCGTTCGGTGCGAAACTTGTGATTTCGCCTTGCTCCAACTGGATTTTGCCAGCTGCTGCCCGCTCATAAAAATTATCAGAGGTAAGGCCGATGGAGCAACTTGCAATGCTCTCGATAGGCTTTTCGGGATGAAGGCCGCTCTTGCGGAGTTTCAATTGTGCTGCAATTGCGGCCCCCAAACCCTTCGTAATCAGGTTCGTAACGGGACGCCCCAATGGCCCGTGCAAAAACTTGTGGATGCCTAGTAAATGTCGATAAGGGAACAAGGATTCGCCAAAACGATGTAACAGGAGATATTTGAAGTTCAGTTTTCCGCCTATAAATCGAGGCATTTTCCACTTTGCTTCACGAAACACGCAAACAGGTCTTTCAGTCACATTGCCCACCTGAGAGAGGATGTCGTGCGCCGATTTGGCAAATCCCACCACCACTACGCGTTTGCCACGTACACCCTCCAGATGCTCGTCGTGGAATTCTGTGCTGTGGAAAACCTTCCCCTCGAACAATTCGCGCCCTGGCACACTTCGTATATTGGGCTGACTGAAAATGCCGTTGCACACCGTCAGGAAATCAACCCGCTCCTCGCTCAGTTTCCCGCCTGATTCGGTAAAGACGCGCCAGCCTTGGCCATTGGATAAATGTTCCGCGTTCAGCACTTGGGTGCCAAACCGGATCGAAGGAACAAGGCCGAAATGTTCCGCGTAATTGCTTAGATACGCTTGCACTTGTTCGCCGCTCGGCCATTCTGGATAATGCTTGGGCATCGGGAAATCCGAGAACGTATAGGTGTCGCGCGTGTTTTGTGTTGTGATGCCGGGGTATCTGCGGGAGGCAGCCCAGACTCCGCCTACCTCTGTTTCCTTTTCAAAAATGACGACCTCAAAGCCGTGCTCTTTTAAGGTTTTTGCCGTGACGAGGCCGCTGATACCGGCCCCAATGATTCCGATTTTTAACATGGCAGTAGAAGTTGATTGATGATTTGTCGATGTTGTTGTTTAAAGGGCAATTCAAATACCCTGCTGCAAAAGTCCGGCAGCGGTACAGCCTGGCTTTTCAATGAAAATTCAAAAAGTGTAAAAAAGGATAAAAGTCACCGGGATCAATACAGGGCTATAAATGCTGAAACCCTAGTTGGCACATCGTGCTTAAACTCAGCGCCCAATGGTTGTCTTCCTCTGTTCGGGCACGATGGGTTTCGTTCATTCCAGCGGCAAGGCGCTATTGGTCGCCGCGGGGCATGTCCATACCGAGGTAGGTGGAAACGAGACTGTCTAAGGCGATTGCTCGTTCGAGATCAGAATTTGCGTTGGAAAGTTGCTCTTCGGGAAGGGTCAAGCGTTCACCCGATTACGCGGGGCGCACCTGGGGGAATAAAAGGAACCACCATAAAAACTAAGTCTTTAGTTGCCGCCTCGTTTCTCTTTTTCTGGCTCCTTCTCAGATTTATGTCCGAAAATACGGCGGAATAGGCCTTTTTTCTTCTCCTCCTCTGGCTTGTCTTTTTCGTCTACGGGGACTTCACCGCCGGGTGTTTCACCGGGCTTGAGTCGCTTGGTGTAGACTTGGAGCAAAGAATCACGCAGGGTAGAATCTTGCCCCACCTCTTGAAGGAACATCTGGAAGGAATCCGGTGCAATACTGATCCAGGGCTGGCAGCCCAACATATTGAGCACTTCAGGTTTTGGGGTGGGGAATCGCTCTAATAGGAGTTTGCTGAGTTTTTGTCGCCTGCAATCTTGTTCCAAAAACCTCCTACAATGGGCAAAGCCATGGCAGAGCCTTGTCCCTGCGCCATATTGCGAAAGCGCACCGCCGGACTTTCGCCGCCTACCCAGGCCCCGGTGACGAGTTGGGGGTTGTAGCACATAAACCAACCGTCGGAATGATTTTGAGTGGTGCCTGTTTTGCCTGCAAAATCGCCGCGTACATACGCGCGAAGGCGTGCACCAGTGCCATAGTCCACCACATTTTGAAGCATTTTGGTCATGGTGGCGGCTTCGTTGATGGTCAAGGCCTCCTCGTATGCGCCAAGTTTGGGGTTGGTTTCCAGTGCTTTTTTATAATCGTAAATGTCATTGCCCCGGCGGTCGGTTACACGTAGAACGGTGACAGGTTCGGGGCGCTTGCCAGCATTTGCCATCGTTCCATAAACTTTCATCATCTCAAAGAGCGAAGTATTGGCCGCACCAAGGCTGATGCCAAATTCACGGGGCAGAGTGGAGGTTATGCCCATTTTTGTAGCCAGATCAATTGTTTTTTGAATCCCTACCCGCTCAATAATCTGCGCCGTTACGACATTAACAGAGCGGGTCAGTGCTCCGGCTGCGCTATACCAACCGCCATAGGTCTCGTCGGCATTGTGCGGTTCCCAGTCCAGTATTTTCTTTATTTCGTTGGGAAAATAGGTGCAGGGTTTAATCGTGTCTTGCAACGCGGCAGCATATACTATAGGCTTAAATGTGGAACCTACTTGTCGCTTGGTAAGGGTATGGTCTACTTTGAAGTTTTTAAAATGGATGCCTCCCACCCAGGCGCGTATATATCCGTTGCGGTGGTCCATGGCCATAAACCCGCAGTTGAGCATACAGAAATAGTATCGTACCGAATCAATTGGGGTCATGGTGGTATCCATTTCAGAGCCGCCCTTCTCCCAGGTGAAAATGGTCATGCGTGTAGGAGTTTCAAATGACCTCCGAGCGTCTTCATCGCTTTGGCCAGCTTCTTTGAGGGATTCCCAGCGATCGCTGTTTTCTACTTGTTTGTCAATCCATTTGTCGTCGCCCCAGGGTTTTTCCAGCTTGTAGTTTTTCCAGTGTTGGTCAAATTGTTTTTGCAGCTTTTGCATGTGCGCCTGTACCGATTCCTCGGCGAACTGCTGCATTTTGGAGTTGAGTGTGGTATAAATCTTAAGTCCGTCGGTATACAGGTTGTATGGTTTGCCGTCAGCGTTCCGGAGATCTTTCAATATCTTAGGCATCACGTCGGTGCGGAGGTGCTCGCGGAAGTAAGTACCCGTGCCTTCGTTGTTGCTGTCTACGTTGTACCGTTTTGCCCCCACAGGTTTTTTGCTCAACTCGTCGAACTCTGCCTGGGTAAGGTGACCGTTTTTCACCATTTGCCACAGAACCACATTGCGGCGCTTTTTCGCATTTTCAGGGTTGCGTAGCGGATTGTACAAAGTGGTTCCTTTGAGCATCCCTACGAGCGTAGAGGCTTGATCCACGGTGAGATCGTTGGGCTTTTTGCCAAAAAATTGTCGTGACGCAACATTGATCCCAAAGGAGTTTTCTCCAAAGGGCACCGTATTCAAATAAAGGCTCAGTAACTGAGGTTTGGTGTAGACCCTTTCAAGCCGGACGGATATAAAATTTTCCCGTATCTTATTGATTATCATGCTCACCCCAGGGACGTAATAGTTCTTTCGCGGGTAAAGATTTTTGGCCAATTGTTGGCTAAGGGTCGAGCCACCGCCACGTTGTCGTTGACCCGTAAGCAGGCCATAACCAACCCGCATATAGCTCATAATGTCAATGCCGCTGTGCTCTAAAAAACGCTTGTCTTCTGTTGCGATGAGGGCATTTATTATGAATGGGGACACATTTTCGAGCGAAATAGACGTGCGGTTTTCAAAGAAATATTTCCCGATCAAAACACTGTCGGCGGTATAAATTTCTGTGGAATTGGCTGATTCAATTTCCCGCAGTTCGGAAGTGGCTGGAAGCCTTCCGAAAATGCCAATCCACACGCCAAAAATTAAAAGCAAAATGAAATAAAGGCCCCAACGGGCAAAAGTGCCGAGCCATCCTAAGGTAAAGGCCGTTTTTGGAAAACGCTCCCGGAAACCTGCCCAACGGGCACGCAGGGGGCCAGTCAACTTTGCCCAAGCGTTGGTAATCGGTTGCAACAAAGTCCAAAGGGGTGCGGTAAGCCTAGCCCAGGCACTGCGCACAGGGCTTGTCTTATTTAGAACCCAAGAGAAGGCGTTTTGGACTATTTTGATCAAGGTCTGGATGAATTCGAGCATGGTGTTGTCCCAAAAAGTGCGCGAAGGTAAGAAAGGTCGTGGAAACGATTTTTAGGAACAAGTAGTGTGCAACATTTAAGTGCGATTTTACTGCGCTTTGACTGCGGTTTTCGTGCGGCTTTTATGCTGCCTTGTAATTTTGCCGCTAATTAACCAACAACACCAATTCATGAAACTAAAACCCCTCATCATCGCAACGTTCTGTTCGGCCCTACTGCCTCGGAACGCTACTTGCCAAATATTCCGAGACAGCGAAAAACTTAATTTTGGCCTGGCAGTCAAATTGAATCTCGGGATTGGTGGCAAAAGGATGTCGTTTTACAATCTGAGCGTCGCCGCAGGTCTTTCCAGAAATTTTCAAAATGACAAGTTGAACATCCTTCCGGGTGGGCAAGTATCGGTCAATTATTACTCAAAAGGCCCTGGAACCTCGGTTATTGACCATTTCAACCGAAACGGTCATTTGGATATCGTGTCTACCTTTTATGTAGTGGGTGGCTACAATTGGGGCGGATATGGCCGCGAGAAATTTATCCGAACCTTCAACCAAATGAGCGCGACCACCATCCGCCACAATTTCGACGGCGCCATTTCCTACGGAACCAGTTTTTTGGTCAACAATCAAGGCCGTAACCAGCAACTCGGGCACATGGGATTCAATGTGGACCAGATTTTGGTCGGGTATTACAACGACGGTTTTTGGCCATTTGACCGGTTCGCCGGGGATGCCTTCGATCGATTTTGGACAGGTGGGGGCTATCTGGCCTACGGGTTGGATGCTTTCGGAAACAACTTGTCGCGCAAAAACCCCTGGTTTCAGGGTCAATTTGTCGAGTATGCCTATGATCGCTTCACCGGGAACGTACAGACGGGATACAAACTTTCGAAAGAACTTTTGTTCAGCGGCATCCCGCAGCAAGACATGAAACAGGCGTTTTACAACCGCGCTTTGAGCTCCATTTCTTTGCGCAATATCAACGGTTCCAATGTAGGGATAGGCCTCTTGGGACAGTGCCCGAATTGCGACGTACAGGACCTTCTGCACCGGATGCTCGGCTATTCGAGACACGTTTCGCTGTCGAAATGTGTACCCGTTGTGCTTGGCAGTTTTCAGTACAACCAATACTACAACCTCCTCAACAACAACCCAAAATGAAAAACTTCTTAATGCTCCTGCTTTTATGCGGCGCGACGTATATGCTTGGCTGTCGCGGCGAACGCACTTTCTTTAGCAACGCTGGTCTTATTTACACCAGTTTAAACAAGCATACCACCCCGCCGCCCGAACTCAAGTTATATTCTGAAGGCATTTATCGCTTCGATATATGCGCCCACGACTCGGTGTTTTACAACACCAACATTCTATGGTTTTGCGATTGCACCGACCCAGAAAGTGAGGGCAGTGTAGACAGTTTTGCGATGGCATTCGTGGACGAAATCAGGGTCGTTTTCTTCAAAAAACCAAAACTTGATAGGGAAATTAACCTTGGGAAACTTGGAAAAGAAACCCGGGTTGGGGTGTATTATTGGGATTTTCAGAATGCTATCGGCGGGATTCGTAGCAGCCCTCTCCTCGTCGTCAGAATAAATGCTCCCAAGTCACAAAACAAAGAAAATGAATATACGGATTTGTTTTTCGAGACAAGACCGAATGGTTTGGCATTGGTAGAAGTGAGCTATTTTGACAAAGACAATTAACTTACGGATTTGACCCGGCGGAAGAAGAAAAAGAACCACATGCTTGAAGAAGACCCCAAAGAAGGGAAGCGTACCATTCGTCCACGGGATGTTTTTGCACTTTCAGAAATGTTGTATCGCTTTGTCCCAGAGCCAGTTGTGCTGAAACTTGATGGCAAAAAAGTTGAAAAAATCGAGTACGCGGCTGGAGGGGGTCAGAGTTTTGTGCGCACCACCACTTTGAAAAGCGGAGATAAGGTGCTCGAACAGTCTAATAATCAAAAGTCAATTTCCACTTGGTAAGTGCTGACGTAGCATTTTTTTAAACACATAGGCACAGTAGGGCACATAGTTATGATTTTCAACACTATGTGTCCTACTGTGCCTATGTGTTTAAAAAATAATCTATGCCGCGATGGCGCGGGCCTGAATAGAATTGTACTTGTTCCGATACTCTACTGGCGTCAGCCCCGTAATTTTTTTAAAAACATCCCGAAAAGCCTTGGTATCGGTGTAGCCCACATCGAACATAACTTCGTTCACATTTTTCCGACTGGTTTCAAGGCTCCGTTTCGCCGCTTCTATTTTTACCCGCTGGATGTATTCCACCACCGTATTGTTGGTGGCTGCTTTGAAGCGGCGCTCGAAACTCCTTCGCCCTAAAGCAACCAGATCTGCCAGCTGATCCACTGATATTTTTTCCTGAAAACGCTGTTCGATAAATTTCTGCGCCTGCATGATTTCGGCATCATCGTGGTCTTTTTGGCCTTTAAAGATCGTAAATGCTGATTGACTGCTGCGGTCAATGTCTATCGCAAAAAATTTGGAAGCGAGAATGGCGGTCTCCCGATTGGTGTATTTCTCTACCAGATACAACAGCAAATTCCAATACGAACTCGCACCGCCGCTAGAATAAATCCCCTGATCTTCCGTAATAATACTGCCGTCCAGGAGTTCCACATCCGGGAACATTTGCCGGAATTCGTTGGCATAAAGCCAATGTGTGGAGCATTGTTTGCCATTGAGCAGGCCAGTCGAAGCCAATAAAAAGGCTCCGATACAAAGGGATGCGACTTCTGCTCCATTCTGGTATTGGCGGACGAGCCAAGGCACAAGGTCTTTGTTCAGTTCCAGGGCGGTTTTCATGTCGCCGCTCAAAGCGGGTATGAAAATCAGGTCGGTCTGGCCCACCTCGTTGAGCAATTTGTCGGGGTAAATGGAAAACAGACCCTCATTTAGCCGCACTTCTTTGGAAAGTCCGACAAGTTGTACCTCGAACATGGGGGGCAACCCGGTTGAAGTAAAAAATTGGTTTACCGCCGTGAACATGTAACGGGGGTCGGCAATGGCGGCCAAAACCGCCGTTTCAGGAACGAGAATGGAAACCTTTTTCATCGGGCAAAGATAAACAATTAGTTTTGTCGCAAACAACCCATTAACTTGTCGTATTTACCACCTATGTCGAATAGTTGTGTGATTGCATCTTTGCAGCATCAAAATCGAATAAACTTGAAACAAATAATTTCTTATTTAACCTTCAATGGTAATTGTAGAGAGGCCATGACCTTTTATCAGGAATGTTTGGGAGGCGAGCTTATGGTGCAAGCCATCAGTGAAACGCCCATGGCCGACAAGTTGCCCCCTGAAATGGCAGACTGCATTTTACACTCCACGCTCACCCAAGACGGCTTTACGCTGATGGCATCTGATATGGTGGGAGATATGGGGCTGATTCGGGGCAACAACGTTTCTTTGATGCTCAATTGCAGCAGCGAGGAAGAGATCCGTGCTGCTTACAAA
Source organism: Lewinellaceae bacterium (assembly GCA_016708875.1). Taxonomy (GTDB): domain Bacteria; phylum Bacteroidota; class Bacteroidia; order Chitinophagales; family Saprospiraceae; genus M3007. The sequence goes on along the minus strand of JADJFA010000001.1, from coordinate 408,862 downwards.
AACCTTTCCATGGGTGGCCAAACAACCCATCAACTGGAGGATACTTTTTGGGGCGCATTGTTCGGCGACTTGACTGATAAATTTGGCAATCAGTGGCTGCTGCATTTTGAAAAAAATGCGCCAGATTTGTAGATTTTTGATTCAACCCCTTTTGCAACGATAATTTTTCATTTTAAAAATACACCACATGGCATTTCTCAACCCTTATCTCAACTTTAACGGTACTGCCGAAGCCGCTTTTAACTTCTACAAATCCGTTTTCGGCGGTGATTTTACAACGTTCTCGCGGTTTGGCGATATGCCATCGTCCGAAGCACCTATGCCGGAAAGCGAAGCCCAAAAAATCCTGCACGTTGCCCTACCCGTGCGAGACTGCGTACTGATGGGCAGTGATTGTCCACCGGATTTTACAACGGGTATCCAGGGCAATCTCTTCAACATCTCGATCACGGCGAGTAGTAAGGAAGAAGCTGACCAACTGTTCCATGCGCTCTCGGCAGGCGGCGAGGTGTACATGCCGATTGCAGATACTTTTTGGGGCGCTTATTTCGGAATGCTGAGAGATCAATTTGGCGTACAGTGGATGGTGAACTTCGACCATGCACAACCTTGATTTGCCTATTTACTTCCAGGTGGAGCGATTCAACATGGCTTCGACAATTTTTCGCAAACAGCCACACACCAACTAATATCATCACCATTAAATAGTTTCAACAATGAATTCAACAGACAAAACCAACATTACCGTAGAAGCAATCGTCCATGCTCCGGTAGAAAAAGTTTGGACCATGTATACTTCGCCCGAGCACATCATGCAATGGAACAATGCGTCCGAGGATTGGCATACCACCTCTGCTACCAATGATTTAAGGCCTGGTGGAAAATTCAACTCCCACATGGCAGCCAAAGATGGCAGCATGGGGTTTGATTTTTGGGGTATTTACGACGAGGTAAAAACACACCAAAAAATAGCCTACACCCTCGGCGACGGTCGCAAAGCGGAGGTGCATTTTTCCAGCCAAGGAGATGAAACAAAAGTGATTGTAACATTCGAAGCTGAGACAGAAAATTCAGTTGAGTTGCAACAAGGCGGATGGCAAGCAATTTTAAACAATTTTAAAGCACACGTAGAATCTCAGGAAGGTTGAATAACAGACGCCCCAAATAATTCCCGAAGGGAATCTATGTTTATAGAACGAAAATGGGTTGTCTGATAGAAATCCCGAAGGGATTTTATGTGAAAACCGCGATGAAAACATTAAATCCCTTCGGGATTTGCGGAAAATATCTTGTTGTCGCGCTATAAATATAGATTCCCTTCGGGAATTTTTGGAGTGGCTGGATAGTTGCCCAAAATCTATATCTTTTAAAATTTTAAGCGATGAAAAAACTAACATTTTCAACCCAAATAAACGCAACCAGAGAACGAGTCTGGAGCATCCTTTGGGACGATACGACTTACCCAGTCTGGACGAGCGTATTCAGCGAAGGCTCCCGCGCCGAAACCGACTGGAAAGAAGGCAGCAAAGTTATTTTCGGTGATGGTTCAGGTTCAGGCATGTTGAGTAAAATTGCCCGCTCAATTCCCAATGAATTCATGTCTTTTGAACACCTCGGCGAGCTCAAAGACGGTGTGGAAGACTACAGCTCCGCCCAGGCGAAAGGTTGGTCGGGCGCTCATGAAAACTACACGCTTCAGGAAAAAGATGGTGGCACCGAACTAGAAGTAGAACTAGATATTGACGAATCCTTCGGCGATATGTTTTTAGAAATGTTCCCAAAAGCCTTGCAAAAAGTGAAAGAATTGTCGGAGGCGCAAAAAATCACGCCTTTCTTATGGTTTGACGGTCAAGCAGAAGAGGCAGTGAATCTGTACACCTCCATATTCCCCAACTCGAAGATCACAAGCATGTTCAGGTTGCCAAACGGGTCTGTGATGACCGCGGGTTTTCAACTGGGCGGAGAAAATTTTGTGGCCTTGAACGGAGGTCCTCAGTTTAAACTTAACCCTTCGATTTCCTTTTTTGTCGTCTGCGAAACCGAAGCCGAGACTGACAACGCCTGGCAAAAACTCCTGGAAGGCGGTTCGGTGATGATGCCGCTCGACAAGTACCCCTGGAGTGAAAAATACGGCTGGGTACAAGACCGGTTTGGGCTTTCCTGGCAATTGTCGTTTGGCAAACTCGCTGATGTGGGACAAAAAATCACCCCAGCGCTTATGTTCGTCGGCGAGCAACATGGCAGGGCAGAGGAGGCACTGAATTTTTATTGCTGCATTTTCAAGGATCCGCATGCTGATGGAATTTTGCGATACGCAGCGGGTGACTCCGATCCAGCAATAGGCACAGTCAAACATGCGCAATTCAGCCTCGAGGGGCAGAAATTTATGGCCATGGATAGCAGCGCCGAGCATGGGTTCCAATTCAATGAAGCCTTGTCTTTTGTTATTAACTGTGACACCCAGCCACAAATTGATTATTACTGGGACAAATTGACCGCGGAAGGAGGAGCTGAAAGTATGTGTGGCTGGCTGAAAGACAAATTCGGGGTGTCCTGGCAGGTGGTGCCGCCCATTTTGAGCAAGTTACTGGGTGACCCGGATCCTGCTAAATCCCAACGAGTCATGCAGGCTATGTGCCAAATGAAAAAACTGGACATTGCTGGATTGACTCAGGCGTAAAATCAATCACATATAATATTGACAATGAAAAAACTGGTTCTTTTTATGCACATTTCTCTGGATGGATTTGTAGCAGGCCCCAATGGAGAAATGGATTGGATCCATGTGGATGATGAAATTTTTGAGCAAGCCGGTAAGCGGATTGATGAAGCCGATACAGCCCTGTATGGCAGAGTAACGTATGAAATGATGGAAGCTTATTGGCCTACCGCTGGAGACAAGCCTGAGGCATCGAAGCACGATCTTGACCATTCCAGATGGTATAACCAGGTGGCCAAGATTGTTTTGTCAAAATCAATGAAGGGCCAAATCCTGGACAATACCACCATTATTAGTGATGATCTGGCTGATCATATCTCCAAATTGAAAAAAAAGCCCGGCAAAGAGATCATCATGTTCGGGAGTCCGGGAGCCGCTCATTCGCTGATGCAATTAGACTTAATTGATGGCTATTGGTTGTTCGTGAATCCAATTTTAGTGGGTAATGGTATTCCTTTATTTCCAAGGCTGGAAGACCAGCGGAAGCTCAAACTCCTGTCATCTTTAGTCTATACTTCGGGTGTAATAGCGCTTCATTACGAGCGCGTTACCGAAGTTTGATCATCAAGCAAATCATTCAAAATTCGTAACTGGTTGGTGTGTACACGGATTCAAAGAATTTTGCCCTTTTAAAATAGAAATCTGTGAAAATCCGTGTCTAATCCGTACAATCCGTGTTACACCCTATCCAATTGCTAAAATTCAACATTGATGGAATCTTCAAATCGCTCAAAAAAGCCAACGGATGAGGAACAGGTGCAAGCCTACATGGATAAACTCGAACATCCGCTCAAACCAGCAATAGAAGCCTTACGAGGTATCATCAAGGGCGCCAATCCTACAATTTCGGAGCGCATCAAATGGAATGCCCCGAGTTATTACTACAAAGAGGACATCGTGACCTTCGGGCCGCCAGCCCGGAAATCAGACGAGATTTTGCTGGTTTTTCATTATCCGGGTGTTGTGAAGATTAAGGCCGAGATTTTGGAAGGAAATTACAAAGACCGACGATTGGCTATTTTCAAAAACTTGGCCGAAGTAGAGGCGAACCGTGAGGAATTGACCAGAATTTTGAACACAATCATCAATGAAATTGATGATTAAGCGTGAAAACTACAAAAAAAATCGCCGGAGCGACTATTACATCTCTCCGGCGAAGCCTTCACGCAAAGCGTGGAAAAGTTGGAAATAAGTTTAGGAGGGAAAACAGCCGTGGAGTCACCCTTTGTTTTCATGCATCCTACTTCGGATGCGTTGTATAAGCGCCGGGGAGGCTTTTTCGCGCGAAAGGTTTGCTTTTAGCAAAGAGCGCAGTGATTCCACATCTGGAGATTCTGGTTGTCGGGGCGCCGGTTTTTCGGCAAATACCTGATCATTAAAAAGTGTTGGGTCTTCCGGGCCATTGACCCGGGATTTGTCGCTGACGGGAATGCCAGTTTCATTGCGTGCGTTTTTCATGCTGACGTGAATTTGTGCCGGCGTTCTGTCACCTGGATTGCTGCCTCCATAGCTGCCTTTGCCACAAGCGCCGGGTATCCCATACTGTCTGCTGCGGCTGCCAACCGAGCTAGGACATATTGATATGGGCGACCAATTTATCGCGGACGCTGAGACGAGGTTCAAACATGAAAGGGAGCAGACAAAAGATGCCTGCTGACCTGTGGAAGAACGCTGACGAGTGAATAACATAGTGAGGGTGTTTTTATTGGTTGATGAGATTGTTAAGGTGTTATGCGAAAAAAGGGTTTGCCTTGGGCAGTTTCTAAAACTGCTTTCGGGCAAACCCTTTTATTTTAGGCTGCGCTTGGCGCATCTTCGTCTTCTCCTACCTTGCCCTCGGTATCTTGGACACTATAGCCTTTTGAACGCCCGTACACTTCGAGATTTTTTGCCAAAACGTTGCGGGCGCGGTGCAGACGCGAACGGACAGTGCCAATCGGGATATCCAAAATGGCCGCGATTTCTTCGTAGCTGAAATCTTCGAGGTCAAGTAGTACCACCGTGCGGAAGTTGGGTGAAAGGGCGTTGATGGCCAACATCACCTCATCGCCCATACGGTCGTTGCGTGGATTTTCAGCCACGGGCAAAATACGCACCGTTGGATCTTCAATATCGCGGGTGCGGGGCTGGGTCTTGCGGCTGCGCCACTCGTTGATGAAAGCATTGCGGCAGATTCGGAACAACCATGCTTTGGCGTTCGTCTCAGCAGTATAACGCTCGATAAAGCGCCATGCCTTCATAAAAGTCTCTTGTGCAAGGTCCTCAGCCTGAGTCTTGTCGCCAGTAAGGCGGTAGGAGAACGCATAGACCGCATCGAGCAATGGAATGAATTCCTGCTCGAATACTTGACTTTGCGCGCTGTTTGCCTTGTAGGTTAAGGTAGCCATAGAGGTTGCGGTTTTAGTTATTCGGAACTGCAAAGGTCGCCGATAAGCGCACACAACACAAGAGGGGGAGGGGAGAGTTCCCGGAGGGGAGGATTTTTTTAAAAAAAGAGACTTAAATAATTAAGCAAGTATGAGATCCTAATTTGAATGACGATTGATGAGTACATGATTGTTGATTTTTGATGTGGAATGGACGATGTTTTTATTGACGATGGCGGCACATCGGCCATTATCAATTCACCATTTCATCAAAAATCAACAATCATGTACTCGTCAATCGTCATTCAAACCCAACGGCCTCAGGATTCGTAACCACCTAATTTAAACCGTGCCTCGATTCCTTGTGCGCCAAATGGAAATCATCATACGAACGGCAAATGCCGGTGCGGCAATTGCGCTGCCAACGCCAAAAAAGAGCATTTCACCCCAAATATATTCTTCAATGGCGGGCTGTTGAGCAGGCGGAAGATGTCCTGTGAGCGGTTCCCAGGTTTGTTCTTCAATGAAGCCTAAAAACTCATTGATCCTTTCGACCAACCAAAAAGTGAGCGGAAACATGAGGAGCATCAGCACGATTTTTAACACTTGCTGTTTGCTGATTAAAGTATGCTTCAGCAGAAAAATATAGCGGGTAAGCGTAATGAGCACCACTACAAACATCACGTTTGTCCATTCAAATGGCCAAACGTACATCGCTTTGTAAATGGGCTGCAATACGATCCAAACGACGATGGCGGTGATGACCCACCAAACCAATTCAAGCGTGATTTTCAAGGTGTTAGATTTGTTCATATTGTCTTTCTATTTGAATCCTATAAGGTTTTTAAAACCTTATAGGATTGTGATGCATTGAATGTAAAACTAAGGCTCAATTCCTTCTTCCGCTTTAACCTTTCCCCATAAACTCCCCAAAAGCATGCCCAAAGTACTGGCAGCCAATCCATAAATGATGGCGGGCACTTCGAGCAGCACCTGTATGCTGCCTTCAAATTCCCCGGATTCCGCCAATGGGGGCAACAACCAATTGGTACCAAACCAAACAACAATACCTGCTACCATGGCAGCAATGGCGCCCGTGCCAGTAGCCTTTTTCCAATAAAGTCCGGCAATGAGCGGTACAAAAAGCGACACCAGACTAAATGCAGAAGATTCGCCCACCAACTCGAAAATATTGTCGCGTGACATGGCCATAAGGCCGGTAATTATTGCCACCCCAACCAGTGAAATGCGCATGATACGCAAAAGTTGTTTATCCGTAATATTCCGAAAAAGCGGTCGCACCAGGTTTTCACCGATTACGGTGGCTGGCGCCAGCATCGCGCCGCTACAAGTGCTCAAAATGGCAGAAATGAGCGCCCCAAAAAAGAAGATTTGCATGGCAGGGCCACTATGTTGAAGCACCATAGTAGGTATAATCATCTGCGTATCACCTTCCAAAAGTTCAGGGTAAAGTACTATCGCACAATAGCAGATAATGAGCGGAAGCATGGCTATGGTGAGGTACATGAAGGAGGAAGTGTAACAAGCCCATACGGATGAGCGCACGTTTTTAGCAGCCATAACCCGCTGAAAAACATCCTGTTGCGGTATACTTCCGAGCCCTATGGTCATCCATGCGGCAAACCAGTGGATAATTTCAGTCGGCTTTGGATCAGGAAAGAATTGAAAGAAATTAGGCGGGGCGGCGGCCACCATTTTCTCAAATCCACCCACCTGCATTACCATGCTGACGGCCAACACCAAAAGGCCTACAATGATGGCAATGGTTTGTACCAAATCCGTAACAGCCACCGACCACATCCCTCCAATATAGGTGTAAACAACTACCAGCGTGGTGCAAAGCACTACGCCCCACTCGCGCTCCAGACCGCTCACCGCCTCCAATACGATCGCCAAAGCAACGATTTGAGCTGCAATCCAACTGAAATAGGAGGGCACCATAAAGATGGCAGAAGTGATTTCTGCTGGCCGTCCAAAGCGAATCCGATAAAAATCATTGAATGTGAGGATTTTGAGATTGTAAAGCGGTCGTGCCACGAGCAGACCTGCAAGCAACAGGCAAAGCGCCGCCCCAAAGGGGTCTTCAATCACTCCCAGCAAGCCGTGTTCGGCAAATTCTGCGCCAGCCCCTAGCACCGTTTCAGAGCCAAACCAGGTGGCAAAGAGGGCGCAAGCGACCATAAACATGGGAAGCCCCCTTCCCGCGATCACAAAATCGGCGGTGGTTTTTACCCGTCTTGAAGCCCACCAGCCTACCGCCAAAGTCCCGAGCAGGTATAAGGCTATAAAGCTGAGTAACAATCCATTTTGCATGATAAAAGCAACAGGGTTTTGATTTTCGCGCCAAAGGTAAAAATGTGCGCAAGGATGCACCCCTGGTTTTGGAACCGCTTTTATCAGAGGTCATTGGGCTTGTTCAAAATGAAGGACAGGGTGACGCCGCCCAAATAATACCAGTCGTTTTTATCGGGATTTCCATTGATACTCACCCCGTCCAGCAAGTCCGAAAACATGGGGCGTACACCCATTTCTGCACCAATCACGAATCTTTCGCTGATATCTGCCCGAACGCCTATGCCCATTTGGGCGGTGATGAACTGCTGGTGTTTCCCCTTTTCTGGCAAGGGTAGTGTTAAAAATTTATCGCGATCTTGCGGTGCTCCGTAGTATTCTGGCTTCACAGTACTCAATACACCTCCCAAACCCAAAAAAAGGTATGGAGAAAGAAAATGTTGGTGAATACCAGTGTTTGTATAGCGTTCCTTCCCCAACATGTGCCATTCGCCGCTAATGCCCAATTCGAGGAGGTTCGCGCCAAATCGAATACTCCGTTGGCGAACAAGGGGGGCTTCGGCATTCGCGTCGTCGCCAGAGATTGAACAGGCATAAAGATGCGCACGGATTGCATAATGTTTCGTTAGAAAATATCGGGTGAAGGCGCCATAACTCAACCGTGTTTCTGAAAGGTGGATGTCCTTTTCTGCTAAATCACCTGAATAATTGGCAGCCCCTATAAGAATTCCGGCCTCCCAATAGCGATCGTTGGACTTAAATTTTGTTTGGGCCGACAAACCAAAGGCACAAAACAGGAGTAAAGGCACAAACAAATGTTTCATAGATCAATAGCCGATTTAAGAAGCAGCATGATTCAAAGTTGTACACAAGGAACGGTGAAAATCGGGAAGCGCATCTTTTTACGCGTGCGGGGGATTAAGTTTTGCCCTTTTCCGATGCATAGGGGCTTAACTTTTTACATTTGCCGGGTCTAACCCAACCGAGCGCTTTCAAATATAACGACCATGCCTCTCGATCAGCAACACGAACAGGATCGCAACGAAATGTCTTTTTTCGACCACATTACCGAATTGCGAACGCATCTCCTTCGCTCTGCGTTGGCGATAGCGGTGGTAGGCATCGTATGTTTTTTGAATAAAGACTTTGTTTTTAACACCCTCATTTTTGGGCCGCGGAGTCCTGATTTCATCACTTATAGACTGCTTTGCAAGTTTTCACATTGGTCGGGTGCGGGTGAGGTCATGTGTTTTACACCGCCAGTGTTCAATCTTATTACACGACAATTGGGAGAAGTGCTGATGCAGCATATGTATGTCTCGTTTTGGTTGGGCGTTATTGGGGCATTCCCGTTTATTTTTTGGGAATTCTGGAAGTTTGTGCGCCCGGGCCTGCTAGATACTGAACGAAAGGCTGTACGTGGTGTGGTTGCGATTTGCACTTTTCTTTTCTTGCTGGGAGTTTCGTTTGGCTATTTTATCATCGCGCCGTTTTCCATCAGTTTTTTAGCGGGTTATACCTTGGAAGGGCTTGAAGTGTCTCCTACTCTGGATTCGTATGTAACCTACATGACCATGTTCACTTTGCCAACGGGATTGATTTTCGAGATGCCCATATTGGCTTATTTTTTGGCAAAAATCGGCTTAATCGGACCTTCCCTTTTGCGCAACCAGCGTCGGCAAGCAATAATAATCATACTCATTGTGGCGGCCATTATTACCCCGCCAGATGTGGTATCGCAATTGTTGGTAACCTTTCCCTTGTACGGCCTCTATGAAATAAGTATTTTGGTGGTGGCCAGGGTGCATCGGAAGCGTGAAAAAGCCCTTAAGGCCGCCGAGGAAAAAAGCCGACAATTGACAGCGTACGAGGAAGATTAACAGGACTGGATAATGGTGCCAACCATTGTCTCTTGTTCATTGTCTAACGTCCCTTTCTAATGCTCAAATATCTCCTTCGCCGAACAATCTTGGCCATACCCACCCTGCTGGTCATTTCTTTTTTGGCATTTGGGCTAGGTAAATGCGCGCCGGGCGACCCGGTAGTGAACGTTTTTGGCGAAGAGGTTTACAACACACTTGACCCGGCACAACAAGCCGAAAAATACCGCTCCCACGCCGTTCGGCTTGGGCTTGATGCCCCGACGTTTTACTTTTCGTTTACCACTGCTGCTTATCCCGACACGCTGTGGCGTATTTTTCCATTGGACCGGCGAACACGGCTGGAAAAATTGATCGGGCAAACAGGCAATTGGCCTGCTGTTAAAAATTGTGATGCTGCCATTTCTGCAACCGTGCGTGCCGTGGAATCACTTCCATCGTCCGTTCCGCAAAGCGCCCGGCTGCTGGGTGAATTAACTTTTTTGGTACGCGCAGAAAACCTGGTTTTACTCGATTCTGCTGTAAAACGAGTGAATGCGCTCGCTGCCCAAATCCCGGAGGCTCCTTTTATGCCGTTAAAGCCGAACGAGGTGCTGTCTGAACACCTTGAACCAGAGCCAGTTTTTGCAAATTTGGCTACTGCGCTTTTGCAATTGGATACTGCGGTGTCCGCATTGCACAACCAGCAACTCCCGGGTAAACTCCGTCGCCCCGCTGTCTACTGGTATGGTTTTGAAAATCAATACCATCATTGGCTCAAAGGATTTTTGACAGGCGACTTAGGCCTTACAAGGCGGCGGGTGGAAGTATGGATAGATTTGCAATCCAGCCTGATTTCCACCTTGACAATAAATTTTCTTGCTATATTATTGGCCTACCTTATTGCTGTGCCCTTTGGTGTAGAAATGGCCCGGAGAAAGGACCGCTGGCTGGATATTTGGGGGAAAAGAACATTGTTTTTCCTTTTTTCGATGCCCGTTTTTTGGTTAGGTGGCCTGCTAATTATGGTATTTACCAACACTGAATGGGGGCACGCCATTTTGCCCAATATTTACTTTGACATTCAGGATGCGTGGCAGCCCGGCAAAACTTCTTTTTCCGATTGGTGGAGTGCCAATGCTTCTAAATGCGTCCTTCCAATAATCATATTGACGCTTCAGGCAGTAGCGATTTTGGCCTTGCAAATGCGGAGTGGTGTGCTCGGCACAATGCGGGAAGACTATATTCGCACGGCACGGGCCAAGGGAGTCGGGGAGGAAGAAGTGTATTGGAGCCATGCTTTCCGAAACGCACTTTTCCCGATCATCACGGTGTTTGCGAGTGTGTTGCCCGCAGTCTTTACTGGCTCGCTGGTGGTAGAAGCCTTGTTCGGTTTCCCGGGTATGGGCAATAAAACATTTGAGGCTTATCTGGGAAAAGATCTCCCCCTGCTTTCGGCTATCATGATGGTAGCGGCTACGCTCACCATATTGGGCAGTTTGCTCGCGGATCTGTTGTATGCCTGGGCAGACCCGAGGGTGCGGTTTTCAAAAGAAAACGGCTAAAATTCTGAATGTCAGAAAATTAGCCGTTGTATTTTGAGGTTTCCAGCGGATTCGAACCGCTGTAGCAGCTTTTGCAGAGCTGTGCCTAACCACTCGGCCAGGAAACCTTAAATTGATTTATCCGCCTACGCCAAGGCTCCGGTGGATAAAGCGGGTGCAAAGAAACAGGTTTTTCCTCGAAACTTACAAGTCCAAGGGCCTACTGAATTTTATTTTTCTGGAAAATGCTCCTTCATTGGTGACAAAACCTGTTTCTAGCAAAGAATTTCCTTCCCAAACCTTTGATTCTCCTCACCATTCCTACATTTGGGCTGCCTTAGCCAGACCCGAATTTTTTGCCACACCCTTTCTTAATTCACCTTTTTCAACTGGACACTTATGGGTTCTGCTTTACAATCTTTGGATTATGCCGTTTTCCTGCTATACTTCTTCATCGTGTCGGGGTACGGCTATTGGATTTATCTTAAAAAGAAATCGGGTGAAAACACCGCATCCGGTTTCTTCCTCGCAGAAGGAGCGCTCACTTGGTGGGCCATCGGCGCATCGCTCATTGCATCCAACATCAGTGCCGAGCAATTTATAGGCATGAGCGGCTCGGGCTTCGCCATGGGCTTGGCCATAGCATCCTACGAGTGGATGGCTGCAGCTACACTCATCGTAGTGGCGGTGTTTTTTATGCCGGGCTATATCAAAAACAAGATTTTCACGATGCCGCAATTTCTCGAGAAGCGGTACAGTCCCTTAGTAGCCACGATGATGGCCGTGTTTTGGCTATTGGTCTACGTGTTTGTAAACCTGACCTCTATCATTTATCTCGGTGCGATTGCGGTGAGCACCATTTCAGGCTTCAGTTTCACAGCTTGCGCGATTTTCCTGGCAGCATTTGCGATTCTCATTACGCTTGGAGGAATGAAAGTGATAGGCTATACAGATGTCATACAGGTATTCATACTGGTTTTGGGCGGTTTGTTTACGACCTACCTTGCACTTGACCTGGTGGCACAACAATTTGGCACGCAAGGCGCAGTAGCCGGTCTGGGGTTTCTCCGAGAACAAGCGCCAAGCCATTTTCACATGATTTTTGACGAATCGAACAAATACTACAAAGACCTCCCTGGGCTTACAGTGCTGTTCGGTGCAATGTGGATTGCCAACCTCAATTATTGGGGCTGCAATCAGTACATTACTCAACGTGCATTGGGTGCAAATATCGAAACGGCTCGCAGCGGGCTGCTTTTCGCTGCGTTTTTGAAATTGTTGATGCCAATCATTGTGGTGCTTCCGGGTATTGCTGCGTATGTGCTACACAAAAAGGGATGTTTCAACAAGAAATGATGAATGCAGCTGGCGAGGTTAAGCCCGACAAGGCGTACCCAGTACTGCTCAATCTGCTCGGCCCTGGCTTGAAAGGACTTTCGTTTGCGGCACTTACCGCAGCCATCGTAGCCTCCCTGGCAGGCAAGGCAAACTCCATTGCCACTATTTTCACGCTCGACCTGTACAATAAGTACATGGAAAAAGGAGCTTCTGAAGAAAAACAGGTGCGGATTGGTCGTTATACCATTCTTGTTTCGATGGCCATCGCCGTTTTGGTCGCGCCCCAATTGCAAAAACTTGAACAGGGCTTTCAGTTCATTCAAGAGTTCACAGGGTTGATTTCGCCTGGGGTAGTGGCTATTTTCTTGCTGGGCTTTTTCTGGAAACGGGCTACCGCCAATGCCGCCTTAGTAGCAGCACTTGCCACAATTCCACTGGGAATAATGTTCAAAAAGTGGATGCCCGACGTGCCTTTCCTAGATCAGATGGGCTACGTTTTCCTGTTGCTGGTAGCACTTATGGTTGTCATCAGCCTGGCTGACCCAAAAAGCAAAAACAACCCGAAGGCAATGGAAGTGGACACTTCTATGTTTAAGACTTCACAGCCGTTTGCCATTGGCGCCCTGTTGGTTATTGGTGTTCTGGCTGCCTTGTACATTGTGTTTTGGTAGCAGCACCGATTGTTGTAAATCCAAACTTCTGGACATTTTTGCATTAGCTACAGACCGATAAGGTTTCCAAAAACCTTATCGGTCTCCAGTAGTTTGGTTGTGATTAACCCAAATTAATTTTGATGCAAAATCTTTTGTTCCTTTTCCTTGCGCTCGCTTCGTTTTCTGGGCAGCCTTCTGGGAAAATTTATTTCCGCAACCCTTCTTTTGAAGGGGAGCCTGGGGCTGGCAATTGCCCGAAAGGTTGGTATTCTGGTATTCAGGGTAGCACTCCTGATGTGTTGCCAGGGGCTTGGGAAGTCATGTTTCCAGCCCAGGATGGCAAAACCTGTGTTGGCCTAATTGTTCGTGAAGACGGGACCCATGAGGATATCTGTCAGGCAATGGCCGAACCGCTGCTCGGTGGAAAATGCTATGTTTTCACACTCTACCTCGCTCATGCACCCAAGTATGTGGGTTATAACAAGCCTACCCGATTGCGTATTTACGGTTCGTCGGAGAAAGGCGGGAAGCGGGAACTTTTGGCAAGCTCCACCTTGATAGACCATGCGGATTGGCGGCAATACAAGTTCGAGCTCAGCCCTTCAGGCAATGTAACCCAGTTGGTTTTTGAAGCGGATTACGCACCTGGGATTGTTTTTAAATACAAAGGGAACCTTTTGCTCGACAATTGTTCGCCCTTGGAAAAGTGCGTGCGGGCGTGATAAAAACTCAGATTCATTTCGACGGGATCTACAAGATTTTAATCCTGTCTTTTTTTATTCCTCAATTGCTTGCAGCGCAAGCTGATTCGCTTCATAGGCCTTTTGTTTTCATCGAAAAGATTACGATAGAGGGCAATAAGAAAACGAAAGCGGGCACCATCTTAAGAGAATTGGAATTCTCCACAGGCGACTCCATTTCATCCCTTGAACTTCCGGCAACATTGGAGCGAAACAGGCTCCGCCTGATGAATCTTGGCATTTTTTCTGAAGCGAGCATCAGTGTAACCAGTTGGGGCGGCGAAGGGAATGTTACGCTGTTGGTTCATGTAGCAGAAGGATGGTATATTTTCCCCGTGCCGATTCTTTCGCTTTCCGACCGGAACTTCAACGTATGGTGGAACGAGTTCAACCGCTCATTTAAAAGGGTAAATTACGGCCTCGATTGGAGTCAACTCAACCTCACTGGTCGAGCTGATGCACTGAAAGCAAAGGCTCAATTCGGTTATACCAACCAATATGAACTTGCTTACCGAAGCCCGGGACTCAATCGCAGCCGCACACTGGGTTTGGAAGCCAGGCTTTCGTACAGCCGTGCCCATGAGCTCTCATACAAGACCACCGCCAACAAACTTGAATTCCTGAAAATAAGGGAGACCTGGCAGCTAGAGCAGATTGTAGCATCCGTAACCCTGATTTCGCGACCAAAACTGTTCAAAAGTCAGTCATTTACGCTTGAGTATCGCGACAATTTCGTGGCCGATACCATTGCCAAGGTGCTAAACCCGGACTATTTTTTGAACGCAAATACCCGACAGCGGCATTTCAGTGCGGTGTATTCCTTCTCGATTGATTATCGGGATATTCGGCCTTACCCGCTGAAAGGATGGCGTGCAATTGTTGAGATACGGAAAAATGGCTTGCTTCCCTCTGACGATCTCCAGATTTTCCGCGCCTTCGCCGAGTGGGATCAGTATATTTCGTTCAATAAATGGCTGAGCCTCGAGTTAGTGGGCAAGGCCCGTACCAGCCTTCCTCGCCGAAAGCCTCCGCAGAGCAACAACCAGGCACTCGGATATGGAGGAAATCTGGTGCGAGGTTATGATTATTATGTGGTAGACGGACTTGATTTTGGCCTTTTGCGTACCTCATGGCACCTTCGTGTGTTCGAGGGGCAATTCAATCTTGGAAGAATTGTACCGATAAAAGCCTACCGAAAGATGCCGATAAAAGTCTATCTCGCATTCAACAACGATCTCGGTTGGGCGAATGACCCACATTACATTGCAACCAACCCACTGTCTAACCGCTTGCTCTACGGTTATGGACCAGGGCTTGATTTGGTACTATACTACGACAAATCCATCCGTTGTGAATGGACTTGGAATGATCTTGGAGAGGGGGGATTTTTTTTGCGGGTGAATACGGGGTTATAATATAAGATTCAAACAAAAATTTCACGCAACGCCGCAAAGACACATGTTACAAAAACAAACCCTTGTCTCGAAGTGGGGGCAGACCGACTAATTTAAACGTTCAATATATGCACGCAGATCACCGCGACACTTACCGAACTTTTGCTGCCAATGTGCCCGACCTGCCCTTGTTTATGCAGCCCTGGTATCTCGACGCAGTGTGCGAAGGCGGCGCCTGGGATGCAGTCACGGTGCAAAAAAGTGGACGGACGGTAGCCGTCCTGCCTTATTTTTTGAAGCAAAAACTCGGCTGGCGATACATAACCATGCCCCAAGTCTGTAAACAATTGGGGCCTTATCTCCATCCGGAATACCGAAGTTTGAAATGGGAAATGCGCCTTTACAAGGAGTTGATAGAGCAGCTGCCGAAAGAGCTTGCGGCTTTTGAACAAAACTTTAATTACTTGGTCACGAATTGGCTTCCGTTCTATTGGCAGGGTTTTCAGCAGACGACTTTTTATTCTTATATGCTTTCCCTCAGCGATTCGGAGGAGTTGATTTTCAAGAACATAGAAAAAAGTTATCGCAATAAAATCAAGGCCGCAGCGGCCAAATTAGTCGTCAGCCACGACTTACCTTTAGCTGAATTGCACCGACTGATAGGTTCAAGTTTCGAGCGGCAGGGATTGGAACAACCGCTTGAATTTTCTTTTTTGCAACGAATTTTTACTGCGTTGTCTGAACATAATTGCGGCAAACTGTTTTTTGCCACCGACCCGCTTTCAGGCCAACTACACTCCGCGGCGCTGCTTGTTTGGGATAGTGACTCGGCCTACTATCTGATGAGTGGAGATGACCCGGCATTGCGCGCTTCTGGCGCCTCTGTCTTGCTCCAATGGGTGGCCATTCAGTATGCAAAAAATGTAGTGGGAGTGCCCATATTCGACTTCGAGGGAAGCATGATGCGGGAAATAGAGCAGGGTCGGCGAGATTTTGGCGCCTTCAACGCCCTTATTTTCAAGTGCGGCGCGAGTGGTCTGTGTGGTGGAAGTGGGGGAAGTTTTTGAGAAGGACGTATCAGTGGCAGTAATCAGTAGCAGTTGGCATTGGCAGCACACACGGGCCCTGCCTACTGCTACTGCCCACTGCATTACCTCCGCTCGCCTGCCAGACGTTGTGCCTGGCCTACCCAGTCGTCGCGATAAATTTTGCCGGGGCTGATGTCAAGCGTTTTGGCTACGGAAATCACGGTGTCATCATCCCAGCGGCTTATCTGGGCGAAGCTGGAAATGCCCATGCCTCCCAGGCGTTCGACAAAGGCCGCCATCCCTTTGATGCTTTTCAAATCATCCAATTGTGGTGCTGCGACGCTTCCCTTGCGGGAGGTTTTGAGTTTTTGGGCTTGGGTTTCGCCCTTTTGTTGGATTTCTAGTTGAAGGGTTTCTATCTCAGCATGGGCTTGTGCAAGTTGTCTAAGCAGTCCCTCGCGCTCGACTTCAAGCGCAATAGACTTTTGTTCGAAAGCAGCCAAGCGCTCCTGTGTTGCTTTGAAACCCCGGTACAGCGTATCCCAATCCCCCATTTCTTTTTGGGCGGTGGCGAGTTGTTCAGAGAGTTCGGTATTCCGTGCCCGGAGGCTGTTGGCGAGTACCTCTAGTGCGGCTACTTTTTGAGCATATTGGGCAGCAGCAGCCTCTGCGGTGGCGATGCGGGCTGCATTGAAAGGTGCGTCGGGCAAAAGTGTAGCGCGTTCATCCTCAAGAAGTTGTACAATGGCGCGTAATTTTTCAACATCCAAAGATGCTCGACGAAAATCGGCCTCCCGCAAATCATGCTGGTGTTTTATCTGGGTGTAAAGCCTGGCCAGTGTGTTTTTTTCCTGCTCGATTCGGCCCAAGGCTCCACGCACCTCTTTTTCGGAGGTGTTGGCGCGCAACGACCAGCCGATGATGGTGCCGGCCAATGTGAAGATGCCCCACACGAGCCAAAAAAGAACCGGATCTTCCAGAAAAAAACTCATGACAAAAGACTTGCGTTGGCGACATATTAGCAGAAAACGTGCCGCTTTTAGTCAGACAAATTTCTAAACTTTTTGGAAATCAAGGGTTTAGAGGTTCAAAGAAAACACTTTTTGGTTAAAAAACATTTTTTCATGGAAACCCCTTTTTTAAAACCGTTCTGAAAATGCGAAAAAAAACGCCGTTCTATCAGAATCTGATTTGGGCTTTCCTACTTTTGCGCCACATTTTTCGCACCACAAAATTTTGCAGGACAATATGGAAGACATCAAAAACTCGCGTGGCAAGGGATACTGCATTCTCTACATCCTTATGGGTCTGTTTTTCCTCACGGCAGTGATACTTATGCTGTATAATCGCAGCGCCGTTGTGGATTTCGGTCGGTAATTTGCCACAAGAATATGATTTTCAATAAGAACCGCAAAGGGCGTAGGCACTGTTGCGGTTTTTTGTTTTTCAACCATGTCAATCAAACACATACTTTTCGACAATGATGGCACCATCGTTGATTCAGAGATAATTGCCGCGCGCATCATGTTGAGGCTTCTTGCTGAGCATGGTTTGCTGCTCTCGGAGCGCGATTACAACATGCGCTTTCCAGGGCTTAGAACCCGGGATATTGTGATTGCGCTTCAAAACGAGGAAGGTTTCAGGCCGCCTGCAGATTTTGTACAGCAGTTACATACCGAACACAAAGCTGAATTTCACCGCTCGCTCCGCGCCATAAAAGGGATGCCTACTGTATTTCGAAATCTGAAGGTTCCAAAAAGCATGGTGTCCAACGGTAGCATCCTTCATGTAGAGAATTGCCTTCGAAAAGTTCGCTTGCTTGGTGCTTTGGATGGGCAGATATTCTCTGCGGAACAGGTGAACAACCCAAAACCATCGCCCGATGTCTTCCTTTTTGCACTCGAAAAACTCGGGCTTTCGGCCCACGAAACCCTGGTGGTAGAAGACAGCGTAACCGGAATTTCTGCTGCTAAAAGTGCTGGTATTCAGGTGATTGGGTTCTTAGGCGCTACACACATCCATGATGGGCATGGACAAAAACTATGGGAGGCAGGAGCCGATTTTGTAGTACCGGATGCCAGGGGGCTAGCCCAACTGTTGAAAAAAAAAGAAATATTTTGAGAAAAAAATCCTCAAAAAACTTGACAGATTCAAAAATTTTCCCGGCCTTTGCAACAGTTTTCATTTGGTTTTTTGGGGTTTATTAGCGTCAGTCGCGCAAGCGTTCTGGCGGCTTTTTACTTAGGCATCGAAGCTTTCTTGTCTCTACAAGCATAGAGCGATAAAAGCAAAGTCGGGCTGCGGCATTGTCGTGCACTCCCACTTGGATGTGTAAAATTTTTCCGTCCTTTGCCTACCCAAAACAGCCAACCTTTTTCCTTGCAAAGCGTT
The DNA here is from genome assembly GCA_016708875.1 of Lewinellaceae bacterium. Lineage (GTDB taxonomy): Bacteria > Bacteroidota > Bacteroidia > Chitinophagales > Saprospiraceae > M3007. The sequence continues at coordinate 390,517 of JADJFA010000001.1, read as the reverse complement.
TCAGTCTAAATATTTTTCACTGTGCAATTGACCGAACAACTGGATGTAATTATTTACAGGGTACGTGAAAACGGCCTTGAAGTGTTTTTAGTGAACCAGGAAAGTGATGGTTCGCTTACCGCGCCTTTTGCAAGTGATGCTCCCCCTGACAAGCTCGCAGCCTATTGCATCGAACTCGATCCTGTGGCCGATGCCAATGGCGAAACCCGTAAAGCCATCGCCATAGAAGCTGATTGGCATGAGATTCCCTCCCTGCGTGCGCTCGTGTATGAGGACTACAGGGTGGCTAAAGAAAAGGCCAGACTCCATCTCAAGCACCTGGTTGACGATTTTGAAAAAGGAACCTATGTGACGATTTTTGTTCCAATCCTTCCAGCAGATCTAAGGTGATTTGTGATTCTGCCACGGCTTTTTGCACAAAGCGGACATCCGGCTTTTGCCAGCGTTGCTCTATTTGGGCGTAGTAGGCGGGGATTTTCTCAAGGAAAAGTGGAAGTTCAGGGTGTTCTGAAAATTGCTGTAAACGCATGGAGATGGTATAGCGCGAAGGGTCGAAAAAACTGTTGCCAGCTTGTGCCACACAATCGCCCAAAGCCAAGCGAAGTTGTGTCAGCTGCTTTTGGCTTTCATCTCCAAGTTGCTCTTTTTCAATGGAATTGGCCTCTTGATGAAGTTTTTCAACCAATGCTTTTTGGGCTATTGGCAGTTCGGAAGATGGCGGCAGCGGCAAATGAAGCACCTCGTCTTTTAACTTTATTTCAAAAAAATCTTGCCGCGCAAATTTGTCCCAAAAATCGTGTTGTAGCCGCTCCAGCCGCGACTCCGGGCTGTTGCATGAAATCAGGAAAAACAAGGCAAATAGTAGGGCGAGTTTCTGCATGATTCGTGGAGCATTTTTGGGAAAGTGCGAAGGTAGGTTGAGTTTCAAATCTCGGCAGCATGGCGTTGAGGGCAATTTGGCAATTTGATTATTTGGATATACTTTTGGTTACACGCATGGTAGGCATACCGCAAACACCAGCGATGCTAAAATCTCTTTCTCATGCAAAAACTACTACTACTGCTGATTTCAATTTCGCTTCCACAATTTGTCAGCGCGCAGGCACCTGGTTTTATTACCGAAGGCTCAAGATGGGTTTATAATACCTCAGAGAGCTTCGAACCAGGGCAGCCATTTATACATGGTTGTACTGAGCAAAACATTATCCACGGTGATACGCTGATTGACGGGGTTTTATACTATAAACTCTATTCGACTTTTCATTTATCGACCACTGCTATTTTGCCATACCCTCAGCCACCATTGACCACATTCAGTCAGGCTATTGTGGGCCCAACTTTTATCCGCCACGATACTTTTGAAAACAAGGTTTATTATCTTCCAAGTGTAGATTCTACAGAAAGAATCATCTATGATTTCAATTTACAAGTAGGCGAGGCTACGCCTATGCAATCCCCCTTTTTTGGATCAACAGGAGTGATTGATTCCATAGAAAACGGGTCGTTTTTTGGCACTTCTGTAAAAAAGTTTTACACGAGTAAAAACGAAGGTGGCCCTGTCGCCGAAGAAAATTACATCATAGAAGGGATGGGAGGAAGCAATGGGCTTACTTATTATCAACCCGTTCTACTTTTGGTATCAGGTGGCATATTCACGACCAGTTTGGTTTGTTTTCAAAGCGGAGACAGTATCTACTCCAGGATAAACGGTGAGTGCCCGTTTCTTGAGTATGTTTCAACCGTCAATTATCCTAGTGAAGAATATATTGTTTCGGTTTCGCCCAATCCTACTCAGGGGTTTTACTCCTTGTTAGTAAGCGAGGGGTTGCGAAATGCGAATTTTATAGTGATGGACTGTTTTGGCAGGAGGATTCAATCTTCGGTGCTCACCGGGCAAACCGTTGTTGGGCAATTACCCAGTTCTGGCATTTATTTTTGGTTTTTAGAAAAGGAAGGCCGGCTAATCAGGTCGGGCAAACTTATTTGCGAATGAGCAAACTGGCTCGGATTTTTAGAAAACCAGCTCCTCCCACCTCAAAATCACCTTAAACCCCTTCCCTTTAAAGTATCCTCTCGTCTCCGCTTCCGACCGCTCGCTCGTAACCAGCACAAAATCCCCTCCCCAGGCACCCAAGCTCTTCACTTGCCCCCAGAAATCGCTGAAATACAAGTCTTTAGCACGCGGAAGCCCAATGGTTTCGCTGACTATGATTTCATGTTCCAACAGGATTGAATCGAGCTGCGTCAGTGTTTTCGCCTCCAAAAATCGTTGAGTGAGTCCCGATATTTTCTCGATGATTTCAGGATTTTTGGATACGCGTTCGCGGTAGCGGGCAATGCCTTCGCGACTGTTTTGCTTTTTGCCGAGGAAAACAAAGTATAGCTGGTCGTACAAGTGTGGCACACCTTGGAGGTGTGCCACACTTACTTCGGGCTTTTGGCCCCCATCCAAACGGTACAAAATCGGTCCTTCAGCATAAGCACAGGCAATGTCGTAACCCGAGCCGCCTAGCGTTTCAAAAAGTACTTTATAAGGGTCAACACCAGCCCAACGAGCCAAGGCAGCGATGAGCGTGCTGCTCGTGCCGAGTCCCCATTCGCGGGGAAAATCGTTTTGCGTAAACACCCGAAACGATTGATTCTCAATAAAAAAGGAAGGATTCTGACGCTGTGTCGCGCGAAGTATTTCTGCCAGCGTTTGCGCCGTATTTTGGTCGGAGGCGTTCAGTATTTGGAACTCGGGCCACATAAATTCCGCCTCAAACCAAACCGAGCCGTCGGGATTCTGGCTTTGCCAACTCAAGTTCCCGATTGAATCTCCAGGCTCTACCCACAATCTTTGTCCAAAATGAACGGGTACAGCAAGCGCAAGTGCGCCATCGAGCACAAAGTATTCGCCTATGAGCAAGAGTTTGCCCTGGGCGCGGGTCTCGAAAATGGGAAGCATTTTTTAGTAGGCAGTGGCAGTAGGCAGTAGCAGTTGGCAGTGGCAATTCGCAGCGGCACGACTGCCACTATTCAACTGCTACTGCCAACTGCTACTGCCTACTGACTCAGAGTCCGAACTCTTTTTTGATATCCGCTACGGCGTCGAGTTTTTCCCAAGTAAAAGTTTCAACTGTCTTGTTTTCTTTCTGGCCATTGAGGCCAATACTGACAATTTTAGTTTCCGGTGTACGGCCAAAGTGACCGTAGGCAGCCGTCTCAGAAAAAATTGGGTTTTTTAATCCAAAGCGACGCACAATGGCTGCTGGTCGCAAATCAAAAACCTTCTCTAGTTTTTGAGCAATTTCTCCGTCGCTCAATCCCTTCACTTTGCAAGTACCATAGGTATTCACATACAAACCAACAGGCTTAGCGATGCCGATGGCGTATGCTACCTGTACGAGCACTTGTTTGCACAAACCGCTGGCTACGAGGTTTTTAGCAATGTGGCGGGTAGCATAAGCTGCCGAACGGTCCACTTTGGAGGGGTCTTTACCACTGAACGCACCGCCGCCGTGGGCGCCTTTGCCTCCGTAAGTATCCACGATGATTTTGCGGCCTGTGAGGCCCGTGTCGCCATGTGGGCCACCAATCACAAACTTGCCAGTTGGGTTGATGAAATATTGAACATCCGATGTGAAAAGCCGTGCCTCGCGACTGGGCAGGAGTTTTTTCACCCTTGGGATCAGGATCTTTTGAACGTCGGCAGCGATTTTGGCGAGCATCTTCTCGTCCACATCGAAGTCGTCGTGCTGTGTCGAGATCACGATGGTGTCTATTTTTTTCGGGACATGTTTGTCCGAATATTCGATGGTTACCTGGCTTTTCGCGTCGGGGCGGAGGTATTTCATCTGCTTGCCTTCTTTGCGGATGGCCGCAAGTTCGCGCAGGAGCAGGTGGGCCAGATCGAGTGGCAGCGGCATATAGTTTGCAGTCTCATCGGTAGCGTAACCGAACATCATGCCTTGGTCGCCCGCACCCTGATCGTCTTCTTTTTTGCCTACATCCACCCCTTGGGCGATGTCGGCGCTTTGCTCATGGATGGCGGAAAGGATGCCGCAGCTTTTTGCATCAAACTGGTATTCAGCCTTGGTGTAGCCGATCCGTTCGATGGTGCGGCGTGCGGCGTCTTGGACATCCACATATGCATGGGAGCGTACCTCGCCAGCAATTACTACGAGGCCGGTGGTCACCAGCGTTTCGCAAGCGACTTTTGAATTGGGGTCTTGTCGGAGAAACTCGTCGAGGATGGCGTCGCTGATTTGGTCGGCCACTTTATCGGGGTGTCCTTCGGAAACGGATTCTGAAGTGAAGAGGTATGCCATTTTTAGAACGATGATCTATGAACGATGAACGATAAGTTGGGGTGTTTGGAAACTTTCCGAAAGTTTGTGAGAATCAGCCCCGATTTTTGCGCCGCAAAGGTAGATTTTCCCCCACGGAAAAAGAAAGCCTCCTTAAATACTGCAAGCATACCAAGCTGAAACCTTGAGTAGGCCCACTTGTTCATCATTTATAGTGCATAATTCCTAGTTCAAAAATGAAACTCGCCGAGCTCCGCCAACACTACGCGCTTGAATCGCTTTCCGAAACCGATGTCCGGCCCGATCCGGTGGCACAATTTGCCTTCTGGTTTGAAGAAGCGACCGCCAGCCAAATCCTCGAACCCAATGCCATGACGCTCGCAACGGCTACCTCCGATGGTCGCCCCAGTGCGCGCACGGTCTTGCTCAAGGACTTTGGAAATCAAGGCTTTACATTTTTTACCAACTACGAAAGTCAGAAGGGAATGGACCTTGCTGCGAATCCCAGGGCAGCCCTACTTTTTACCTGGCTTGATCTCCAGCGGCAAATCCGTATAGAAGGCCGGGTGGAAAAAATTGCCCAAGAAGTTTCACTCGCTTATTTTCAAAGTCGTCCGCGCGAAAGCCAGATCGGTGCCTGGGCGAGTCCGCAAAGCCATGTAATTGAAGCGCGAGAGTTGTTGGAAAAACGCGAAAAAGAAATGGAGATTAAATTTTCTGGTGTCGAAAAATTGCCGCTTCCGCCCAATTGGGGAGGGTACCGGGTGATTCCCGAGGTGTTTGAGTTTTGGCAGGGAAGAATGAGCCGTTTGCACGACAGGATTCTTTATACCAGGACAGGGGAGGGGTGGAAGATTGAGCGTTTGGCGCCGTGATAACGGGGGGACACACCGCGACAAATAGGACACGGATGACACGGATTGGACACGGATTATTTTGGATAGAATATTGGACTTTTAGAGATTGAATCTGTAAAATCCGTGTCTAATCCGTGTCATCCGTGGCCCATTTGTCGCGGACATTCTAGAATCCATAAACCTCCACCCCAGCTTCGCTTCGGACAAAAACCCGCTTTTGAGAAAACCAAAAAACTTTGTTGAGCAAAATTGGCTGTCGAGGAGATCCTTTTTCAAAGAATTACTTCCTGAAATTTTCTGCACGACTCCTATCAGGAAAAACCACGTGATCGTGTTTCCAATAATTTCAAACTTCTCAAAGAGACTTGAACCGAATATAATATCTGGGTTTTGGCCAAAAATATCAAATGCATAAATACCAAATCTCTCAAAACAGAGGAAAAGCCTTTCTCCATTTTCTTTAATTATGACGGGACGTTGATAAACATCATCAAGGTCGTGAAAACCAAAACTAAGCGGTTGGCTTTCAATAAATTTTTCTCCTGAGGTGGAAATTTAGCAAGATAGGAAGCCATATCATAGGCCCAAAGATTCGCATCTGACGCCATGGCAATGGACGAACGCATGGCCAAACCTGCTTCCGCAACATTCAAGCGACCTAACTCCGTCATATTTCGGTCCAAAAAAACAGCCGTCTGAAAATCAGCATACCAGACCAAAATTTTCAAGGGGTTGGATGCGTCCAGAAATGCAGGAACGCCTAGCCGATTGTTGGAATATCGCGAAACAAAGCGACCTGTGGAGTCGTATTTTTCTACTTCAAAACCATGTAAAAGGTAAGTGTTGGCAAGGTGATCTGCCGTAGCGAAGTGGGCGTTTTGGGGAATGGTAAAAAGAAATACGCAAGTATCCTGGGCTTTTATGCTCAAGGACAAAAGCCAAAGGGAAAAAAGAATGGATGTTTGAAAAATATTTTTGAACACGATTTTATAGGGTGAAGATAGTGCGAAAAGCAGCCTTGGCAACGATGTCTTTAAAAACAGTTTTCTACTGGATTTGGTATGCCTCTTTACCCGCCATAGGCTTGCCGAAGGCGGGAGACAATTTAATTTTAACCACTACTTTTGTCCAAAATTCCACCCATCGTGTACAGCCAAGAAGAACAACGTAGCCTCTACGAACTTTCTAAAAAACTACTTTTTACCTCACAAGCTGAGCTGTTTGCAGAGCCTCCAGCCGAACGTGTTGAGGACCTTCGACGCGTGCTCCGTTACCATGAATGGCGCTATTATGTGGGCAATGATCCTGTCATCAGCGATTTTGAGTACGACCAACTCTACAAACAGCTTCAAACCATCGAGGATGCTCATCCTCAACTAGTTACCCCCGATTCTCCCACCCAGCGCGTGGGCAAAGACCTGACCGAGAACGCCCCTCAAGTCGCCCACTTGACTCCTATGCTCTCGCTGGATAACAGTTACAATGCGGAGGATTTGAACGATTTTGACGAGTCGGTGAAAAAACTCTGCGGCCTCGAAAAGATTCGGATGTGGAATATTGCGTAGAGCCAAAATACGATGGAGGCACCATTGCCCTTGTTTACGAAAACGACCGCCTCGTCCGCGCCGCCACCCGCGGCAATGGCTATATCGGCGAAGAAATAACGGCCAATATCCGTACGCTTCGTTCTGTTCCATTGCAAGCTGCGTTTTCCAAAAAAGGCATTTTAAAAGTAGAACTGCGCGGCGAAGCGCTTATTCGAAAAGATATTTTTGAGAAGATAAACAAGGCCCGCCAAGAAGCGGGTGAAACCGTTTTTGCCAACCCGCGCAATGCTGCCACAGGCGGCCTGCGCATGAAAGACCCCCGCGAAGCTGCCGAACGCGGACTGGAGGCATTTCTGTATCAACTGGGTTATGCCGTTGATAGTGAAGGAAATAACATGCTCGGTAATTTTAAAAGTCACGATGAGAGCATTCACCTTTTAGAATCCTTGTCTTTTAAAACACCCTTAGCAAAGGGCGGCACAAAGCAGCACCTCCCAGCTACAAAGACCTGCCGAAACATCGCTGAGGTTATTCAATTTTGCACCGACTGGCAGGAATACCGGGACGAGTACCCGTATGAACTCGACGGCATTGTCGTGAAAGTGAACAGCCTCGAATTGCAGGAAAAATGCGGCGCCACCAGCCACCACCCGCGCTGGGCCATTGCGTTCAAATTCAAGGCTCGTCAGGCGACCACACGACTACGGGATGTGGAATTCCAGGTAGGTAAAACAGGGGCAGTCACGCCGGTAGCCAAGTTGGAACCCGTGGCTTTGGCGGGTGTAATTGTTCAAAATGTGAGTATGCACAACGAGGAATTCATACGCTCGAAAGACATACGCATCGGCGATCAGGTGCTGGTGGAGCGGGCTGGCGACGTGATTCCGTACATCGTAAAAAGCCTGGCTGAATTGCGCAATGGCTCAGAGCAAGAGGTACATTACCCCAAAAATTGCCCGGTGTGCCGCTCCGTTTTAGTGAAGCCGGAAGACGAGGCGATCTGGCGCTGCGAGAACGCCGAATGTGAGGCACAGGTGCTGGCGCGTATGGTTTTTCATACCTCCAAACACGCCATGGACATAGAAGGGCTGGGTGAAAGCACCATCGAAAAATTCTATAAATTAGGCTGGCTACACTCCATCGCCGATCTTTATCGGCTTGATTACGAGGCGATTGCCAACCTGGAAGGCTTTGGCGAAAATCCGCCGCCAACATGAAAGCTGCGGTTGAAAAAGCCAGGCAAAACCCTATTCACCGCCTTTTGCACTCACTCAGCGTGCACCATCTGGGACAGCGCACGAGCAAACTTTTAGCTGCCGAAATCAACCACGTGCTCGATCTGAAAGATTGGGATTTGGAAAAATACCAGACCATTAAAGACATTGGCCCGGTGGCTGCCAAAAACGTTTCCAATTTCTTTTTGAACCCCAGCAACGTCGAACTGTTGGAAACCATGGAACGCCTTGGTGTGAACCTCCGCCAAACCGAGGAGGACAAGAAAACCGACGTGAATACGGATGGACCGCTTTACGGCAAAAGCATTCTCTTCACCGGCACACTCTCGCAAATGACCCGCGAAGAAGCAGAGAAAAAAGCAGCAGCAGCAGGGGCCAGTCTTATGAGTGGGGTAAGCAAACACCTTAGTATCCTGGTGGTTGGTGAAAAAGCGGGATCAAAACTTAAAAAAGCGCAGGCTTTGGAGACGGTGGAAATTTGGACGGAGGCGGAGTTTTTGGAGAGGATTATGGAATCTGCTTAACTTTCGCACAAAATCAAGCCTCATGTATATTTATAAAAACATCATTACCATCGAAGCGGGCAAACGTAGTGGCAAGCCTTGTATCAGAGGTATGCGCATTACGGTAGAAGACGTATTGCGTTGGTTGGCTTCCGGCATGAGCATTGCGGATATTTTGGAGGATTTTCCTGATGACGCGCGAAGATGTTCTCATTTCGCTCGAATTTGCAGCAAACCGTCAGGAGCGCACACTTGCCGCCGCATGAAGTTGCTCATTGACCAAAATATTTCACATCGCTTAAAAGCACGGATATTGCTCTCAGCATTTCCGGATGTCTTCCACGTCAAAGACCCTGGGTCTTACTGATTTTCCTGATGTAGTTATTTTTGAAACCGCCAGGCGTGAAAATTTCAATGCTATCCTTACCCTTGACGAAGATTTTCACAACCTTGTAATGGAGCGTGGCGTACCGCCAAAATTCTTTGGCTTCGTTTGGGCAATTGCGTTACAGGCATTCAGGCCAAAGCCATTCTGGACAATGCGGTTATTATTGAGGTCTTTTTGAACACCGATGCACACGAGGTTTTGGAAATTTTTCGATAATGAATGACAAATCGCCATGAAAATCCTCCTAGTCAACAACACCAAAATCCCTGTCCACCTTTATGGCGGCACCGAGCGCGTCATCTGGTGGCTCGGCAAATCGCTCGTTCGGATGGGGCACGAGGTTACTTATTTGGTGAAGGCTGGCTCCACTTGCCCTTTGCCAAGGTGTTGACACTCAATGAAAAAAGCCGCTCGCGGAGCAAATTCCCGAAGACTGCGATGTGGTACACTTGCATTTTGAAACCACGGAAGAACTTCCCAAACCTCATATCACCACCCTACACGGTAATATCTCCGAGCCGCACACTTTTGACCCCAACACCGTTTTTATTTCACACAACCACGCCCAGCGGCACGGTGGTTCGGTCTTCGTACACAATGGCATTGATTTCGAAGATTACGGCAAGCCCGATCTGACCAACCGCCGCCTCTATTTTCACTTTCTCGGGAATGCCGCCTGGCGCATCAAAAACGTACGCGGGGCGATTGATCTGGCTGGTAAAGCAGGCGAGCGACTGCACGTCATCGGAGGCACACGGGTCAACTTTCGCATGGGGTTGCGCATTACGCTTACGCCCCACGTCCGTTTCCATGGCATGTTGGGCGGCGATGGTAAAAATGCCATTCTCAATGGCTCCAAAGGCTTGATTTTCCCCGTTTTATGGAATGAACCTTTTGGCCTTGCCATCGTGGAGAGCCTGTATTTTGGCTGCCCTGTATTTGGAACTCCGTTTGGTTCCCTGCCTGAATTATTAGGGAAAAAAGAAAGTGGCAATCAGAAAAAAAGCAATTGGAACGGTACGGTGGATGCCTTTTATTCAGACTTTGGCTGCCTTTCCGTCAAAAAATCCGAGCTCGTGGAAGCCATCAAAAACGCAGGTTCATTCGACCCAAAGCGCTGCCACGAACACGCGCTGGAGCATTTCTCTGCCCAGCGCATGGCAAAAGATTATTTGCGTCTCTACGAACAAGTACTCAATGGAAAGGCAATCCACGATAAACCGCCCGTTTTGGCAGAAGCCCCTAACGATAAAATTTTAAATATGAAGGAATAAGGGCTAATCACCCATCTAAAATCACCTATTATTATGTTCGATCTGTTCAAGAAAACACCATCCGTTAATCCTCCAAGCCCGCTTCGGGAAACTTTTTTCGGCGATTTCAGCATGGAAATGCTTTGCACTCAAGGTGCAGAAGAAGGCCATATTGCCCATTTCATAGCCGCCAAAAATGCGCTTGACTCGGGCGATCAACAAGCGGCCATTGAATCTTTGAAAAAAGTGACCGAAATGCCCGGTCTCGAATCCAGAATGTACTTGGCAGCCTGGTTTCATCTCCAAAACCTGGGCATCGAGCCAGCGCCGCCTGTCGGGCAAAAAGTGCTGGGTGTAGTGCTCGAAATCTGGATGGAACAGGGTCTGGATGTGCTGGCGGCTTACGACGACGGTTCTGCCCGTTACATCAATTATACCGGGGCGGCAGTCATTTGGGATGTGCCCGGTGCTGATGCTGAAATAGAACGACGACTTCGCCATTTACTGGCCGTGGGACAAGAAGTGGCTCCGAGGATCGGGCCTTGGGAAGGAAAGGGCAGGCGTCCAAATCCACCTGAATTTGGCCAAATTCGCTTGAATATGCTCACGCCCAGTGGGGTGCATTTTGGCCAGGGAAGTTACGCAGCGTTATCGAGCGACCCGATGGGGGCTGCACTTATAAATGCGGGCGCTTCACTCATGCAGGCATTGACAGAAAAACAGTTGTCGGCGAAATAGTGACCCAACTGTTTCACACAACGCCACAACGACACAAAGTTTTAATTTTTTGATTCCCAAAGCGTTGTGTCGTTGTGGCATTGTGTGAAACAATTTTGGCCGAGTGCTTAACTGGTAATGTACTGTTCCAGACTCTCAATGCGGTTTCTCTGTTCATGGATGATGGCCGTCACCACATCGCTGATGCTGATAAGTCCGACCACCTTAGCCCCTTCGAGCACAGGCAGGTGGCGGAATTTTTTCTCCGACATCATCTGCATGCATTCCTCGATGCTGGCTTGCGGGCTTACAGTAAATACATTGGCGGTCATCACCTCGCTCACGGGAGTGCTTTTGGCTTTTCGGTCTTTGAGAATGCCCTTTCTTGCATAATCCCGTTCCGAAAAAATACCTACCAAACGGTCGCCCTCCATTACCATCACTGCTCCGATGTTGCGGGCAGTCATAAGTTCGAGTGCTTCGATGACCATTTGTGTGGGCGCAACGGCGTACACCGCGCTGATGGCTTTAGAGTCAAGGATTTGGCTTACTTTTAGCATAGCAATCTGTTTTTGTTGGATAAATGTATTGCCATTTAGGCTATCAAAGCAAATTTTTCTTTTTGAAAAACAACCTTGGCGATAAAAAGCCGTCATGCAGACCATGGCAAGTTTCTTGACAAAGATTTTTTGCATTTCCCTGCTCGCGAGCGTGCTTTCTGTGTTTGCCTTGCACGCTCAAACGACGGAATCCCGCTTCATTCTTCTTCCATCAGAGCAAAGCGTTTTTTGGGAAAACATCCAGGATTTCAAACCGTACCCGCTTGAAAATCAGGGTGATACAGCTACTTTTAATCTTTCCTCACCGGCTTCGCTTGATTCGTTTTTCCTCAGTCTGCTGGATCATTTCCGCCGAAAGTCTTTCTTGTTGGTATCAATTGACTCTTTTCAAACCTCAACTGATCTACCAATCACCAATCACCACTCTACAAATCTACCAATCACCAATCACCAAACCCTAACCCTCGGGCCTGCCTTGCGTTGGGTGTCACTGCGGGCGGGGGCGGGTTTCGGAGATGAAGATTGGCTTTCTGATGCAGGGTATAGAGCAAAGCATTTTAAAGACAAACCACTTCACTACGGAGCAATTTTGAAACTTGAACAAGCCGTTTTGGAGCAGGCAGAAAACAACGGCTACCCATTTGCTACGGTCTGGCTCGATAGCGTGCTTGTAGACAGCGGTGGTGCTATATCGGCGATTTTACAAATAGACCGTAAGCGATTTTTTGTTTTCAAAACCTTGAAAATCAATGGCGATTTAAAATTGCCAAAGGCGTTTCTACCCAATTATTTGGGAATAAAAACAGGCACTCCCTACAGCAGGGCGCGGGTTCTGCGGGTTCGGGAACAATTGCGTTCGCTGCTTTTTCTGGAATCTACTGCCAATCCAACGGTCACTTTTGCGAACCGTTCGTTCACCACCTCGGAGGTTTTCGAAAACCTCCGAGGTGGTGAACGAACGGAAGCCACCATCAATTTGTTCCTCAAAAAAAAGCGGGCAAGCAGGTTTGATTTTATCATTGGGTTGCTGCCACAACCCGATGCAACCAATGGCAAACTTCTTCTAACAGGATCTCTCAGTGCGGCTTTTCAAAATGCCCTTAACCTTGGGGAGCGGTTTTCTGCCGAGCTGGAACGCTTGCGCCCGGAGACCCAAAAAATAGATGTTCAAGCAGGCGTTCCGTATATTTTTGGCACAACATTCGGTGCCGAAGGGCGACTTGGTATTTTCCGCCGCGACAGTACCTGGACCGATGCACAAGGCGAAGCAGGGGTTTCGTATCTTTTTACTGGTGCTAATTTTGTGCGCTTTTTTTGGGAAAACAAAAGCTCCTCGCTCCAAAAAGTGGACACTTTGACCGTGCGCGCTTCACGGCAATTGCCTCCCAACCTCGATTATAGACAAAACGGCTTTGGGATCGAAAGCTCCTTTTCGCGCCTCGATTATCGGTACAATCCTCGTCAGGGTTGGTCGCTCACACTCAAAGCAGTGGCAGGCTTCAACAACGTGCGGCGAAACACCCAGATTGAAAACCTAAGCGACCCTGCTGATCCAGCGTTTGATTTTTCAACGCTGTATGATTCTGTTGTTGGGCGGGCCGCTCGTTATCGCGCCGAACTACGTGGTGAAATTTTCATCCCTGTATTTATGCGCAGCACGATAAAAATTGGCCTGCGCGGAGGAGGCATTTTTTCAGAGAAACCTGTTTTTGCTAATGAAAATTACCGACTCGGGGGCAACAAACTTCTGCGCGGTTTCGATGAGGAAAGCATATTTGCAACGCGATTTGTAGTGGGTACGGTGGAATGGCGACTGCTCCTTGGGCCCAATTCGTTCCTCTCAACCTTTGCTGACTGGGCTTATTTGGAAAATTTGACGGCACAAAACCGCATATTTCTGCGGCCATTGGGTCTAGGCGCAGGGATTAATTTTGAAACAAGGGCAGGTATTTTCGGCATTTCGGCGGCAGTTGGTCGGCGGGATGTTGGCCAATCGGTGGATTTCCGGGCAACGAAATTTCACCTTGGGTACGTCAGTTTGTTTTAAATGTCCAATGTCCAACAAGGAATGTCCAATGTCCAAATAGGTGCTGCTCTTAGGGTTCATCGTTGTCAAACCATCGTTATGTTCCGTGAAGGGCCAAGCTCAGCGCCAACTTGGACATTGGACATTCTTAGACATTTATGATCCTTTACACTATTACATATCAACCAAAGCACGAACTTCCCGGCATGAAAAAACTACTTCCATTTTTACTGCTGTTTTTTTGGGCAACATTGGCGTTTGCCCAAGACCCTATTTTCTCGCAGTTTTATGCCATGCCCTTGCAGATTAACCCCGCATTTGCAGGAAGTGCGCTTGCCCCACGGGCAGGCGTGGCGTATCGCAACCAATGGACGGGCTTCAAAAGCGCCTACCGAACTTATGCCGCCTATTACGAGCAAAGTTTCGACCGCCTCAACAGCGGTATCGGCTTCCATCTGGAGGGCGACAATGCGGGCGATGGAATTTTCAAAACCAACCGGTTTTCAGCCGTTTATGCCTATCGTTTGCGGGTGAATGATTTCATAGCCCTGAAACTCGGTCTCGAAATGGGCGTTCACCAGGTCAACCTCGATTGGGAGAAACTCTTGTTTCCCGACCAACTTGACCCAATCAATGGCATCAGCTACAATACGGAGGAAATTCGCCCGGATATGACGAGCCGCACAGATCTTGACATTTCTAGCGGCATGCTTCTTTTGAGCGAAAAATTTTACCTCGGAGTTGGGTTAAAACACCTCAATACGCCCAGCCAGAGCATACTTCGTTTGAAAAATAACCTCGTGCCAGGACTACCCATCCGCTATACTTTTCATGGCGGAACAGAGTGGGTAGTTAAAAAGGGCAATAAACGCCAAGAGGCCTCGTTTGTCTCGCCGAATTTCCTGTTTGTAGCACAGGGTCCTTACAAACAACTAAATGTGGGCGCTTATGCGAGTTTGGGGTCGATTTTTGCTGGCACCTGGTTTAGGCACACTTTTCGCAATTCTGATGCGGTGATTTTGTTGGCAGGGTTCAGAGAAGGGCCTTTTAAGATTGGAATTAGTTACGATGCCACCGTTTCAGGGTTGGCCAATAATGCGGAGGAACCTTTGAATTGACCTTGGGCCTCCTTTTCCGAAACAAAAAACGCCCAGATATCAACGATTGCACCCGGATGTTCCAATGATTTTTGCTTCTTTCGTTAAAATTAGCAGGAACACACCCAACGAGAAATTTACTTTTTCTACATTTGCCACTCATTTTTTTTCAAAACCTGTATTTTAATACAATGAAGAAAACACTAATTCACGGGTTGAACTTTGCCCTACTGGTGTTCGTTCTAGCCAGCTGCGGACGCAAATCCGAAGGCTCCTCCACCACAGGCTGGAAGTACAACGACCAGAAATGGGGCGGATTTGAAAAGACCGATTACGAAGGCCAAGCTACGGGCCCTAACCTCGTGCTCATTGAAGGAGGCACTTACGTAATGGGTAAAGTACAGCAAGATGTTACCTACGAATGGAACAACATCGAGCGTCGCGTTACGGTTGGTTCGTTTTATATTGACGAAACCGAAGTACGCAATATTGACTACCAAGAATATTTGTATTGGGTCAATAGGGTGTATGGAGCAACCTACCCCGAAGTTTGGAAACGGGCTCTGCCTGACACACTCGTATGGCGTGAAGAACTCGCCTACAACGAGCCGATGGTGGAAAACTACTTCCGTACGCCTGACTATTACGACTATCCAATGGTGGGCGTTAGCTGGAACCAGGCAAATGACTTTTGTAAGTGGCGTACCGACCGCGTGAATGAGATGATTCTCATTAAGCGTGGAATTATCGAACCTACTCCGGACCAAAAAGACGACAACAACTTCAACACTGAAGCTTATCTAGTCGGTCAGTATCAGCCTTCTCCTCGCAAATTGCTTGAAGACCAGCGAACCGGAGGCGAACGTCAGGTCCGCCTTGAAGATGGCATCCTCCTCCCCGCTTACCGCCTTCCTACGGAGGCAGAATGGGAATATGCTGCCCTTGGTCTCCTCGGAAACCAGGCTACTACTAAAGACGAACTCATTACTGACCGTCGCATTTACCCTTGGAATGGCAATACCGTTCGTTACCAAAAGCGTAACAAAAACCAAGGCAAGATGCTTGCTAACTTCAAGCGTGGCGGTGGTGACTATGGTGGTATGGCTGGAGCACTCAACGACAAAGCCTTCTTCCCTGCTGAAGTGCTCTCTGGTTGGCCCAACGATTACGGCCTTTACAATATGGCTGGCAACGTAAACGAATGGACCTTTGACCTCTACCGTCCGCTCACCGCTTCTGACTTGGAAGACACGGAGAGCCAAGAGCTTAACCCATATCGTGGTAACGTCTTTACGACGAAGAAACTTGACCCAGAAACTGGTGCACCAATTCAAAAAGACAGCCTTGGCCGTTTGGTATATGAATTGATGGACACAACCACAACAGCGCTTCGCGACAACTACAAACGCCCAGAAGTGTACAACTTCTTGGACGGTGACAAAGAGTCGAACGTTGAGTATCGTTATGGTATCAGCACGCTCATCAGCGATAAGGCCCGCGTTATTAAAGGCGGCTCTTGGGCTGACCGCGCATTTTGGCTCTCTCCTGGCTCACGTCGGTACTTGGAAGAGGACAAATCCAGCAGGACTGTTGGTTTCCGTTGCGCCATGATTCGTAAAGGCGCTGTCACAGGAAATGGTGACAAAGATGGCCACCACTTTAAAGGAAAGCGCAAAAAGCACAACCGCCGATACGATTAATTTCGTTGGCAAATATTTTGTATAAAAAACGGGGACGCGATTTCGCATCCCCGTTTTTTATTGGACAAAACCCTGCATGGAAAAACCCGCCGCCACTTCAGCGCAAAACTATTGGATTCGATCAGGGCTATTCTCCCTTTTGGAAAAGATGGTTGCTATGGCCCTCAACCTGGGTACAGCAATGTTGTTGTTGCGGATATTAACCAAAGAAGCCTTTGCAGCATGGGGTATTTTTATTCTGTTGGCCTATTTTGTTGAAATGGGACGAAGTGGGTTGCTGCAAAACGGCCTGGTTCGTGCCCTGGCAACCCAAAAAGACAACAGAAAGGAACAGGCCAACATTGCAACAGCGGCCCTATTGCTCAATATTGCATACACAATACTGTCTAATCTGATTTTATGGCTTAGTGCCGACTGGATTTGTCGGCAGTATCAGGTACCGCTGTTGGCCGAGATGTTGCCAGTGTATTTCCTGAGCAATTTATTGATGGCGTTTTGTACGCACAGCAACTTTGTACAACAAGCCAACTATGAGTTTCGGGGACTTTTTTGGACCTCCGTTTTTTACCGGGGAATACCCTTCCTGTGGGTCTTAGTGTGTTGGACTTCAGGAGACGGAGTGGTGCTTTGGCAATTTAGCGCGGCCGTTTTAATGGGTACAAGCTTGGCCGCTCTGGTGGCTTGGCGACTTTCCTGGCCTTTTATGTTTCTGGTAAAAAAGATTGATCTTCAATGGGTTTTAAACTTGTTGAGCTACGGTAAATTCGTGCTGGGCACCAACCTGAGCACCATGTTTTACAAGAACATTGACAAATTGACTTTGGGCCAATTGTTGGGCCCGGTGGCCTTTGCGGTGTACGATGCGGCAGCTCGGGTGACACAACTGGTGGAAGCCCCCGCTTTCAGCATCGCTGCTGTGGTGTTCCCCAAAAGTGCCGAAAAGATGGCCTTGGAAGGTACTTCGGGTGTGAAGACCTTGTATGAGCGCAGCGTTGGAGCCACGCTAGCTGTTATACTTCCATTCGTGATTTTCGTGTTGGTATTCGCTGAACCAATCATTCGAGTCTTTGCGGGAAGCCAGTACATGGAATCGGCGAATGTGCTACGGCTGACCGCATTCTTTGGGCTTTTCATGCCTTTTGCAGTTCAGTTCGGGACGGTATTGGACTCAACCGGAAAACCTGCCGTAAACTTCGCCTACACGTTTTTCACCGCAATGCTCAACCTTGCCTTGAGCTACTTTTTTATCATAGCATTTGGCCTTTTTGGAGCGGCGTATGCAATGCTTGCGGGCTACACCTTTAGCTTCGTACTGATGCAAAATTATTTGCACAGGCGGTTCAAAATCAATGCGTTAAAGGCTTTTACACACGTGCCGGAGTTCTACAAAACAAGCTGGGGTATTTTGAAGCAGCAGTTTGGAAAATAGGTTGATGTTGTTTTTCGGCTGGAGACCTCGGAGGTTTTCGAAAACCTCCGAGGTTTCAAGCCGAAAAACAACACTGCGGATAAGACTACTCTACTATCACCTTTCGCACGGCAGCCTTCCCTTCCGCGTCGCGGATTTCTACAAAAAACAATCCTTTTGGCATGCCCGCAATTTGAATAGAAGTTTCAGTAGCGGATTCTTTGCCCGTGGAGCAAATTTGGCCTGCAGCATTGCTGAGTTTCCAGGACCAGACACCAATCGAACTCGTTTGCAGTTTGATATTCAACAAATCATGGGCTGGGTTAGGAGAAACCTGCACAGAAAGTTGATTTTCAGGGCTTTTTGTACCCACTGAGCCATCGTTGAGTTTCAGCATGAAAAGGCCGTTCTGCATATCCCCCGCGATAATATTGCCCGAAGGTAGCCAGGGGTAATTGCCCCAGTTGCCATGATATTGATTGTATTGTATGTTTTGAGGGTGCGTATCGTAATGAGCGAGCAGCACGGGTTGGGTAGGAATGGAAATATCGTACGCCAGCAAACCATCTTCGTATTGTGAATCAAACAGGATATCACCGCTGATGTACACGTTATGAGGGATGGCCGTATGCTCTCCACCCTCTACAGAAAATTTGTCCAGAAATGAACCGGCCGTTTCTATTTCTCCCAACGCAAGATTTTGTAAATCAATGATCCGAATCGGTTGTCCATCCGGAATTTCCTCGGTGTAATAGGCGTGTGTACCCGCCGTGTTCAACCAGGAATTATGGTTGTATCCGCCCGTGCTGATTTGGGCGAGCAGTACCGGGTTGAGCGGGTTTTTCATGTCATATATGAAGTAGCCCGCATGACCCGAGGAAGCATAAATGGTATCATTGCGCACATAAGAATCGTGCAGCAGTCCACCCTGAAAAACAGCATGGGTGATGAAGGTTGGCAGGTCGGGGTTTTGGCTGACGTCCAATACTATGATACCCTGACTTGCACTACCTCCGTTCAAGTATATGCGTCCTGAGGTGGTATCAAGCGTGATCGTATGAGCGGCCTGAAAATGTTCATTGCTCCAATAGGTGCGCACAATGGTATCCTCTGCATGGCTCATGTCGAAGATCATCAAGCCTTCGTTTGTGCCATCCGATACCGCATAAACCCGATCTTTATAGGATTTGAATTCCCGCCAAACGGTATTGGCACTCCCTGGAAATTTACCGACCAATTTTGGCAGGATTGGTTCGGTTACATCAAAAAAGAGCACGTGTTCAGCGCCACCCAGCACAGCATATTCGCGTCCATTGACAGCTATGCCCCAGCAACCGCTATATTGGAGGGAAAGCCAGCCGGGCGCAGCAATAGGCAGCGCATCATCGTCCCAATTGCTCAAAAGGGTGAAAGTATGATTGGATTGCGCTTGGGAAATATTCAGCGTAACAAGGCTGAGAAGAAGTGTAAAAAAGAGTTTGTTCATTAAATTTCATTTTTGAAACCCCAAAGGTATTGATAGTGAACGAGCTCTAGACCAATGAAAAGCGGCTTGTCGCCAAAAGGCGAAGAAAAAGCCTTGTGTGGGGTGGATTATAAATTCGTCCAAAAAGCACAAATCCCAGAGCGAGTGCTCTGGGGCTTGTGTCGCAGGTTTTACCTAATGCTTCACGATTTTGGTTTGCTGCACCGACTCGTTTTGCTGCACCGAAACGAAATACAAACCGGAGGTGAGGCTGGAAATATCAATCGTCTCCAGTCCTTCCGGGCCAAGCACCTTTTTTCAGGAAAACTGTTTTGCCGCTTACGTCGGTGATGGTGACGACCACGTTGCCTTCGAGGCCGCTGATGTGGAGTTGATCGGTTGCGGGGTTAGGGAAGATAAGCAGCCTGTCCTCCGCATTGGCTACCTCGGTTGATATGCTCGTATCGCAATCATATGAAGTGTCCAAAATATTATAGTGAGGCAGATTGGGTATAGTTGCATAGTTGTAAGAAGGAAGCACGATCCCGTGCTGTTCCAATTCGCAACTCAACCCCGGACAGTTAGGCTTGTGGATAACGTGAAGATTGTAAGTGCTGCTCGTGTTGGAAATGTAGATTTTCCCGTCAGGGGCCAGCGCCGCGAGGTAAAATATCGTGGCGTAAGGGTTGAAATATCCGTCCCAAGTGGCGATTTTTACCTTGCTGGCCTCAATATCAGGCCTCAGATCGAACTGGTAGATGTTTTCCGTGCACACACATACAAATACCTTGAATTGGGCGAGACGGCCACCCCAGCGATTGAGTTGATGGTGTCATTAGAGAAGTCAATATGTACAGGGTTGTAAAGATCGCCCGTGGAAGCGTCAAAGTCAAATATATTTAGCCCGTTCCAGGCATTGAATCGGATGTACTTTTTACTATCAGGCGAAAAGGTCACTTGCGCCCCTAAGTCTTGGTCGTTCCAAATTTTGCCGACACATTTGAGTTGGGCAGGCTGGACACCTTCAGAGGTGACAGGCACGAGAAAATAACAATTGGAGTGTGACTTGGGAACGATGATCCACCAATCCTGCCCATTGGCATGCTTAACAGCTTGAATATTCCCTCTCGCGAGGGTATCGAACACTGCTATCTGGTTTTTTAACACTAATGCGCCATAGCCGGAGTCTTTTGCCATATCTACTTTTTGATAAAATAATCTTTGAGGTGCTAATCCCAAAAAGTTTGTGTCAAGTAAATATGGCTGGTCAAAGTCAACATTGAATACGTAGTATATACTATCTCCTTCTGGTGAGGGAATCGCAATAACGCCTTGAATGAGCGGGCTGCCCCCAGAAGGGCAGTAAATATCTTCTATGAGGCCTGGGTTGATGCTGTCCCCATTTTCCATGATCTCACCTTGGAAATTGATCACTTTGCATCCATTAGAAGAAAAAAGTAGATTGCCTGTTTCATCAGAAATGCTTGTGTTAGCCCCTTCCATAAAAAGGCCTGTTTGTTGATATGAAATGTTAACAGGCGAATGATTAAAATCGAGTAAAATGCCGCCGCCACCTGAGTTCCCACCAATTATCCACTGATAGTCCCTTTTGATGGAAGTCGTCAAAGAAAGGTGGGTGGAAAAGAAAAAAGCAGTCAAATCGCATAAAAGAAGAGGCTGCCCCATCTTATGGGCCAGCCTCGGTAAATGAAAGTTATTTCTGTTGTACAGACAGTTTTTCTACATATGACGAGCCGTCGTCCATCAGGATTTTAATCAAATAAATACCTGGTAGGGCGTTTGGTGAAAAAATCGGTTGAGACAAATGCAAGTATTTGCTTCCAAAGGTAAAGGTTGCAAGCAGCAACCACCAAAACAAAGCCGGATATCTAAGATTCAATAAAGTCAGAAAAAGACTTTACGTAATTGGGTTGAGGACACTGGACTCTTCCCTATCATTGCCCCGATGAAAAAGATAGATATGCACACCCACCTCCTGCCCGAACGGCTGCCCAATTTTGCAGACAAGTTCGGTTACGGGGAATTTATTCACCTGGAGCACCATGTCCCGGGCTTTGCGCGCATGATGAAAGGCGGCACGTTCTTCCGTGAGATCGCTTCCAATTGCTGGGACCCTCAGGTACGCATCGGAGAATACGCCCATTTCCATACCCCCGTGCAGGTGGTTTGTACCATTCCCGTCATGTTCAGTTATTGGGCAAAACCTGCCGATTGCCTCGAACTCTCCATGTTCCTGAACGACCATCTGGCTGGAGTGGTGGACGATTTTCCTGAGCATTACATCGCGCTCGGCACGATCCCTATGCAAGACACCGACCTGGCTATCAAGGAATTGGAGCGACTGCATGGACTTGGCTTCCCAGGTGTCCAGATTGGCTCCAACGTGAACCAAAAAAACCTGAGCGAGGCCGAGTTCTTTCCCATTTTCGAGGCTTGCCAACGCCTAAACATGGCAGTTTTCGTACACCCCTGGGAAATGATGGGGGAGGGGGATATGCGCAAATACTGGCTTCCCTGGCTCGTAGGGATGCCCGCTGAAACGAGCCGGGCTGCTTGTTCGCTCATTTTTGGCGGGGTGATGGAGCGTTTGCCAAAGTTGCGGGTGTGCCTGGCACATTCGGGCGGTTCCTTTGTGCCCACCATCGGGCGTATTGAGCACGGGTTCAATTGTCGGCCTGATTTGGTGGCGGTGGACAACCCTGTTTCGCCGCGTGCATACCTCCGGCGGTTTTGGTACGACTCTGCTACGCATGACCCGCAATTGCTGCGCTATATATTAGAGGTGGTGGGAGCAGAAAAGGTTTGCCTCGGCACCGATTATCCGTTCCCCTTGGGAGATTTGGAAATTGGGAAATTTATAGAAGAAATGGGCTTGCCTGAGGAGACTCTGGAACGGGTGTTTTATAAAAATACTTTGGAGTGGTTGTTCGGGGAAGATTGAGATGTCTAAGTGTTCAAAATTGTTTCACGCAACGCCACTACGGCACAACGTTAGCACTCCACCTACCATGTCAATCTCTCCTCTCTGTGTTGTAATAATGGGGCGACACACGCAGCGCCCATTCCACTCCTTTTCTGGAAAAATCAATCTGCGCAGCCACGCGCGGCGAGATGCGGCAATTGATGTTGGCGGACTGCAGTTTTTCCATCAAAGGCTTTGATTCCCAATCAGTTGAATGGGCCGTGACAATGCCGCACAAATGCGTTCCTTCATCTAAAACCCGAACATTTGGCATTTCGGAAAGTAGTTGACGAGCCAGACCCGCCAGGTGGTTGATGCGGGTTTCTGCAAAATCCAGGCCCACGTCAAGTGCATACGCTACTGCGGTTTTGCTGCCGAGCAACAGGGCGATGGGCATTTCCCAATATTCATAACGGCGGGCGCTGCGGGCTGTTTGGTACTCGTTAGCACTGACCCAATCGGCGCTGCGCATATCTGGCAGGAGCAGTTCCAGCCCGGCATCCAATATCCGATCTGAAACAAACAAAAAGCCTGCACCACGTGGCCCACGCAGGTATTTGCGCATTGTTGCCGTCAGGAAATCGCAGCCGATACGCTCCACATCCAAGTCCATTTGACCTGCTGATTGGCAGGCATCTACGAGATACCAGATGCCTTGTTCCCGGCAAATTTTGCCGATGGCCTCCACGGGTTGTACCAAGCCACTATTGGTCGGTACATGGGTTACAGCAGCCAAGACAGGATGGTGTTGGCGTATTAAGCGTTCAAAATCATCCAGATCCACACCGCCTGTAGGCAGGTCGCGCGCACGAATGAGTCGAACGCCGAGGCGTTTTTGAAGCGAGAGGAAGGCGATTTGATTAGAGGAGTAATCATTCTCGGTGGTAAGGATTACATCTCCTGCGCACCAGGGTATGGAACTGAGGGCTTTGCTATAAGCGTCGGTTGCGCTGGCGGCGAAAGCAATGTTGCGGGCTTGAGTATGAAGCAATTGCGCTACTGAACCATAAAACCCGGCTATAGCCTCAGCCATGGAATCGGCAGCTTCATAGCCGCCCATTTGGGATTCAAGTTGAAGATGGCGCTGCACTTCGGCAAGTACAGGCGCGGGTTGGAGACTTGCCCCTGCGTTGTTGAGGTGGTTACGGTGTTCGCAGCCTGGGGTATCGGCACGGAGTTTTTCTATGGAAGGCAAGGTATGAAGTGATGGGGTGATACCCTCCTTCGCCTATGGCTACAGCGGGTAAAAGTGATGCATGCCCGCGGCTAGGGCGGGTAAAGGTGATATACTGGTCGCTATTATCCTGCTTTCGTTGGTTGAAAGGGAGCATGATCCGTTACCATTGCCATTAAAATTTCAGTTCGCGTTGCACTGAGATTTGCCCAATCCTGTGGATTTTGCTTTTTAAAATTGCGCGCCACACGTCCTTCCCACCAAAGTTTGGCTTTGTCCATAAAAATCTCAGCAAGATAACCGCATAAGACGAATACGGCCAATGCTACCCAAGCCCAAATCTTACTCCCGAAAACCAATACGACAATTCCCAACCACCCCACAGCGCGAGCGGGAACGTAAAAAGCCCGGTCAACATCTTAATATTGCTGTCGTAGCCAGGATAAAGTTTCAAACGTTTGCAAAGTAGCCAAGGCAGGTAGCAAGGCAAAAACCAAAAACCATAGCCCAGCAGGAAAAATGGGGAGAGCAGGAAGAGGGTAATTGGTGATTGGTGATTGGTAAATGGTGATTGGACGTTTGATACCCCGGCATCTGTAAGATTTGCATTTTGGAGTGTAGAGAAATAGTCCGCTATTTTGGCTTTAAACCCCTCATTTTGAATGTTTTTTGCCAGAAAACCTTTCAAGAAAAGATACGCTTCGCTTTCTGAAAAACCCAAACGGGCATTCCGAACCATGATTTCTGCCTGGTTCACAAACGCATCGCCTGCCTCATTGCCGGAGTCGAGTGTGAGCGCACTGACGCGGCTTCGAATTTCCGAAGTAAAATCATCCACGGCTTTTTCGTGGTCTTGCAAATCCGCTTCTGCCCAAGTACGTGGGTCAATCGCTGCGCCATATTCCACGATTGTCCGGCTGCGAAACAAGTTGGGCGCATCGTAACTCAAGCCAACTGGGATGATTTTGACACCGAGTTGCCAGTTGTTTCGACGTTCTGCGCCAAAGGCAATGCGGGCGGTACCGGTCTTAAATGGGCGTACAAAACGGTTCATCCAGCTTACGCCTTCGGCTGCGATATAGAGCACGCCGGTTTTTTCTAAATGCTGAAAAGATGCTTCAAAAGCCGCCTCGTTGTCGCGGACTTCACCCTCGGCCACGTCCTCTTTTCGTTTGACCGGAATACAGAATAATCGGGTGAGGATCCAACTGCTTATTGGATTCTTGAACAGGCCATAGTTGGCAAGGAAGAACATTTCCTGCCGGATGTTGAGACCCACATTGAGCGGATCCATCAGGGTACTGGGGTGGTTGGAGACTATGATAGCTGGCCCGTCAAAGCGCAAATGCTCGTGCCCTAACACGAGGCGGCGCCGGTAAAAAACGGAGAATCCAAGCCAGGTGGTCAGGCGGAGCCAGGCATAAATCAGGCGAAGGAAGGGGTGGATGGGAGCGTTTCGGTAGGCCATTTTTTCGGATGTAATCAAGGCTTAATTGCATCCAGAATCAAAGAGGTGTAATGTTCAGGTGCGGCCAAAGGTATTGTACAGCCTCAACTTATAAAAATGGAATGATATTCTCTCCATGCCAATGCTTCACAAAACCCCAAACTGATGCCTTAATGCCGAACTACACAACAAATAAACTTTCCGCTTACTCGAAAGCCGAAAGCGCTCTTGCGCCACCTGTTGTGGTGGTGCGCTCTTGATTTTCAGAAAAAGATGGGTGTAATATTTGTAGGCTAGATATACACCTAACCGGGCACCTTTTGGCAGCATACGGATGCCTTCTAAAGCTGCGTCAAAGTCTTGCTTGATGTCGGCTTCGATCCGCCATTTGTCTTCCTGGGAGAAACGGTTAAAATCCACGCCGGGAAAATAGACCCGACCGCGGTCTTCGAGGTCGCTTTTAATGTCACGGAGGAAATTTATTTTTTGAAATGCTGCACCCAGTCGCCGGGCAGGCGCTTTCAATTTTTGATATTCCGCATCATTCCCTTCGCAGAACACCCGCAAACACATAAGGCCTACTACTTCTGCCGACCCATAGATGTATTCGTTGTAGCCTTCCGGGTCGTAATTCGATTCAGTCAAATCCATCTCCATACTGTCGAGGAAAGCCTCTATAAGCTCGCGCTCAATGCCGTATTTCCGTACTACATGTTGGAACGAGTGCAGCACCGGGTTTAGGCTGATGCCTTCTTCAATGGCAAGCCAGGTGTCCTGCCGAAAACGCTCAAAAAGTTGAGCTTTTGGGTAATCATGGAAGGTGTCTACGATTTCATCAGCAAAACGGACGAAGCCATAGATGCCGTAAATCGGCCCACGGAAACGAAGATCGAACATCTTGATTCCCAAGGAGAACGAGGTGCTGTAACGCCGTGTGATGAGGCTGCTACAATCGGCACAGGTACGGTGAAAAAGTTGGAGATGGTTCATATTCGATAGTTGGCAGTTTGCAAGTAGCAGTTTGCAGTTAACAGTAGGCAGTGGCAGTTGGCAGTGCTGAGTGCCACTGCAAACTGTTAACTGCCTCCTGCCCACTTTTTTATCTCTCCCGCCACCACTTCTCCACTGATGAATGAAGGTGGCACCCCTGGCCCAGGAGTAGTCAATTGTCCTGTGTACCAAAGGTTGGAGAGTTGGCGATTTTTCATTTTTGGTTTGAGAAAAGCGGTTTGTAATAATGTGTTTGCCAAGCCGTAGGCATTGCCCCTGAAAGCGTGATAATCCTCTACAAAATCAGCATGAGCGTAAGAGCGCTTGTACACAATGTGCGGGCGGATGCTTTGCCCGGTATGCCGCTCGAGCCGTTCCATAACTACGTCAAAATACTGCTCTCGGATTTTTGGCGTGTCTTCCAATCCTGGGGCAACAGGTATGAGTAAAAACAAGTTCTCGCAACCCGGAGGGGCCACGCTGGGGTCGGTTACAGACGGCGCACTTGCATAAAAAAGTGGTCGTGTTGGCCATTTGGGGGTGGTATAAATTTCTTCTGAGTGCAGGCCGAAATCCTCATCAAAAAACAGGTTGTGATGGAGTAGTCCTTCTATCCGTTTGTTAACTCCCACATACCAAAGTAGGCTGGAGGGAGCCATTACACGATTTTCCCAGTATTGATCTGAATAGTTTCGGTGTGCGGAGTCGAGCAATTTGGTTTCGATATGGTGGTAATCAGCACTTCCCACAAAAGCATCGGCGGCATACCGCGTACCGTCCGAAGTAATGGCCGCAGTAGCCTTCCCATTCGCCGTTTCTATTTTCGCAACTTCCTGATTTAGTTTGATTTCCACGCCCAGTTCTTGGGCAAGTGAAGTCATAGCCTCTATAATTTTGAACATCCCGCCCATTGGATACCAGGTGCCCAATACCATATCGGCGTAGTTCATCAGGCTGTAAAGTGCAGGTGTTTTTTGAGGTGTTGCACCAAGGAAAAGTACGGGAAATTCGAGCAATTGAACCAATTTTTCGTTTTTGAAAAGTTGGCGCACATGACTGGATATGGGGGTGAACATCTGTAAACGCAAAAGGCTCGACAGCACACGCCAATCGGCAAATTCCCAGAGGCTATGGCTAGGTTTGTGCACGAATTCGCCCATGCCTACCTCGTATTTGTATTTTGCTTCTGCCAAAAACTTCCGCAAGTTTATTGCGCTGCCAGGCTCAATGCTTTCAAACAGATTTTCTAAAGCTGCCATTTGGGCCGGGATTTCTACACAATCATTTTGACCAAAAAAGACCTGATAAGATGGGTCGAGCCTAAGGAGCTCGTAGTAATCGGAAGTTTTTTTGCCAAAAAGCCCGAAAAATCTTTCAAACACATCGGGCATCCAATACCAGGAAGGGCCCATGTCGAACACAAAGCCTTCAGCCTTGAATTGGCGCGCCCGACCGCCAGGACAGTCATTTTTTTCCAATACAGTGACTTCAAAGCCCTCGGCAGCCAAACAGCACGCTGCTGCTAAGCCTGAAAAACCAGAACCAATGACGACGACTTTTTTCAAAATAGATTTAATCGTGGGGAACACGGATGACACGGATTAGACGCGGATTTTGGTCTTAATGATCTTTAATCCGTGTCTAATCCGTGCCATCCGTGTTCCATTTTGCTACAAACTTTGTGGCTAAACGCGGATAGACGATTTTTTGTTTAACTTTGATCCCAAAAAAACTTAAACAAAAGTCTGATTTTAGGAAAAATGCCTTGTTGGAACTATTTTTGCTGACAATTTTTAAAATCAGTCTCATCCATGAATCGATATCTACTTTTATTCCCCTTATTAATTGTCCAAGGGCTTTCAGCTCAGCAAATTTCCTGGATTACTGCATGTACAGATAAAAACTTTTGTCTCGCACAGAATACCTGTGCCCAAGGGGAGGTTTTTTTGGTGGAAAAGGCCGTTACGAACTGCGGTACCCCTAACCTCAATTACTCCTACAAAATTGACCTGAACAACGACAATGTGGTGGATATTCAGTCGTCGAACGATACCGTTTCAGGCCCATTTGCAAAGGGGACCCACAAGATAACCTGGAAGGTCACCGACAATTGCGGCAACCTTGCCCAGTGTACTTATCTATTCCACGTTAAAGATTGTCAGCCACCCAATTTATTGTGTCTCAACGGTTTGACACAAAGTTTGGATGCACCTAATTGTCAGATAAGTTTTGATGCCACGCAGTTTATCCTGGCTTTGTCTGACAATTGTACACCGACTAATCAACTGCAAATCGGAATGCGGAAGCAAGGAGACGGGACAGGATTTCCGCCCCAAACCAGCCTGACTTTTAGCTCCTGTGAGAAGGGATTCAACAGTATTGAGATATGGGTGAAAGATGGCAACGGCCTATCCAACACTTGCAACAATTATGTGCTTGTGCAGGATAGCGGCAATGAGTGCATCTGCAACAACGACGCAGATATTTATTTCAGTGGTTGTGCTAAAAGCGCTGCGAACAAAAAACTCTCCAATTTCAAACTCAAAACCCAGTTTGAAACGCTTCCGGGCGCAGCCCAGCCAATGTTAATGAATTTAAGTCAAAACATCGAAGACTCATGCTTTACGATGCACCTGGATCATATTCCATTCGGAAATGATTATCGGGCAACCATACGAGCGGAGCGAGCTCTCGGACCGCATGAGGGGGTTACTACGTACGATTTGGTGCTTATCTCTAAGCATATATTGGATATTGAGCCGTTCACCAGCGTTTATCAAACGGTAGCCGCCGACGTGAATGAGAGCAATTCGGTGACAACCTTTGATATCGTAGAAATACGCAAACTAATCCTTGGCATCAACGACTCATTTCCAGACGTGCCGGCTTGGCGTCTTACGCGCCCGGTTGCAAATCCTGCTCAAATTTCCAACTTGACGGCCCTAAAAGATACCTATCAAATTACGCTCACCAACCTTCAGGACGACCTCGCGTTTAACAACTTCTTCCATTTTGTCGGCATCAAGTACGCTGATGTGAACGGCTCGGCTTCGCTGACCGGCGAGCCGGGAGCAGACGACCGGTATGATGCGCCCCCGATGCTCTTCCGCGCTGACGACCGCTGGTTGGAGGCTGGAGAGGAGGCCTTGGTCACGTTCCATTTGACTGAATCCGCTATGCTCGAAGGTTGGCAGCTTGCGTTGGAAGCCGACCCTGACAAATTTCAGATTTTGGGTGTGGAAGGTTTGCCCAATGATCACTTCACCTTGCGCGGGAATGAATTGCGCGCACTTTGGGCGGATGGTGCTGGTGCATTTTTTAACGAAGAAAGCACTGTTTTTACATTGAAAATCAAAGCGTTGCAAGCCAATAAAATCTCGGAAGGGCTGTTTCTAAATTCCGAAAAACTGCGCCCAGAGGGCTATGCCTCCCGCAATAACAGTGCGCCAGACCGGCATCCTATCCTGCTCCATTTCGGACAAAATACCCATGCTTCTGCAACCTTCTTCCCGCCGCGTCCCAACCCGTTTGCAGCAGAAACATCTTTCGAAATGTTGCTTGAAAACGCTGCGCCTGCACAATTGGAAGTGTTTGACCTGAACGGCCGGCGGTTATTTTCCGAAATTTATGAAATGGAACAGGGCTTGCAAACCCTGCTGCTTCCGGCGTCTGCGCTGCCAGGAAAAGGTATTTTTACCTATCGGCTCAGGGTAGGCGAGGCGGTGTCGAGTGGTAAATTGGTGCGGATTTGAGTCAGACCTCGGAGGTTTTTGAAAACCTCCGAGGTCATGGACAATCGTACCTTTGCCATTATTCCGCCCTCCCACCGTCATTAAAAATTATGGCCTTCCGCTCCTTTCTCGTACGCCCGTTTGCCAAATATATTGCCCGTTCTATAGCCCGTTGGTCAGCACAAGCTGTTGACTGTCAAGAGAAAACGATGCGCCAAATCGTGGCGCAAGCGGCCATCACAGCATTTGGGCGCGATCACGGCTTTTCAAAAATCAAGACTTACGAGGATTTCAAACAAGCGATTCCCATTCGCGATTATGAGGATTTGAAGGCCTATATAGAACGCGTGAAAAGCGGCGAACCAGACGTGTTGTGGCCCGGTCGTCCTGCCTATTTTGCCAAAACGAGCGGCACCACTTCGGGTGTGAAATACATACCGATGAGCAAGGAAAGTACCCCCCTTCACTTTGGTACAGCGCGGAATGCAGCGTTCAATTATTTTGCCCAAACCGGGAATGGAGCATGGTTGGACGGGAAGATGATCTTTCTTTCCGGCAGCCCGGAACTTGAAACCGTGAATGGCATTCCAACGGGCCGCTTGAGCGGTATTTCCAACCATCTAGTGCCCGCCTGGCTGCGCACAAATCAATTGCCTTCCTGGGAAACCAACTGTATAGAGGATTGGGAGGAAAAATTGGAACGTATTGTAGATGAAACAGTTAACTCCGACATGCGCCTCATTTCGGGCATTCCGCCCTGGGTTCAGATGTACTACGAACGGCTTTTAGAACGCACCGGGAAGCGTACCATTCTGGAGATATTTCCAAATTATTCGGTGTTTGGAATGGGTGGCGTGAATTTCGAGCCGTACCGGGCCAAACTTGAGGAATTGGTGGGTGGCCCGATTGACACTTTTGAGACTTACCCGGCTTCGGAGGGTTTTATTGCGTTTCAGGATACGTTTCCTGAAAACAGAGGGGGGACACAAGGTCCGCCCCCTACCAATCCCGGCTTATTGTTAAACGTCAATGCCGGGATGTTTTTTGAATTCGTTCCTGCCGACGAGATTTTTAAGGAAAATCCGACCCGGCTCTGGCTACAGGAGGTGGAAATCGGGGTGAATTACGCGCTCGTGCTACATACCAATGCCGGGCTTTGGGGCTATAGCATCGGCGATACGATACAGTTCGTGAGCAAAAACCCATACCGCATTGTGGTAAGCGGGCGCGTGAAGCATTTTATTTCAGCTTTTGGAGAACACGTAATCGGCAAAGAAGTGGAGGAAAGTTTGCTTCCTGTAGCCAATGCAGCCGGAATCCGCATCGTGGAGTTCACCGTGGCCCCGCAGGTGACACCTCCCGAGGGTGGTTTGCCCTACCATGAGTGGTTTGTTGAGTTTGACAATGCCCCCGAGGATCTTGAAAAATTTGCCCTTCAAGTGGACGCAGCCATGCGTCAGCAGAATATTTATTATGACGACCTTATTACGGGCAATATCCTCCGCACGCTGAAAATCAGGCCTTTGCGCAAAGATTCTTTTCGTGAGTTTATGAAAAGTGAGGGCAAACTCGGCGGCCAAAACAAAGTACCCAGGCTGGCAAACGATCGAAAAATTGCTGACTGGTTGGAGGATTGGATAAGCCTTTGACCCGAGCGTGTTCAAGAAAGTGTGGCACACCTAACTAAGGTGTGCCACACTTTGCCCCCTTGAAAAAAGGTATGAATTCATACTCCCCCAAAACTTTACAGTCTTAAACTTGGGTCGCACTTTTGTGCTATCAAAGCGCAGGTGCAGCAGCGTTTTTTTATTTGCTGTATCTACTCTTTGACATTTGTTCTCTTATCCCTGTATCTCCCTAGTTTACAAGAGACATCTAAGAAAACACTTTTTGTATAACCCTGGCGAATCCGCTAAAATACCAAATTCCTCCGGGCGGCCTACCCTGCCGCCCGGTTTTTTAATCAATAAAACCGCTTATAAGAACATTAAAAAAAACCAATTTTCTAACCAAAACGAAGGCCAACCCTATTAGGCCAAATGAGGACAAACCTCGAAAGACCAAATGGCAACTAATTGACGGCTTCTAGACTTCTGAACCAAGTATAGCCTTTTAATCCCCGTCAAACAACCCGCTACAAGGTTGTATTTGTTGACAGTTTCACACCATCTATTCTCTCCTATGAGTAACATTATCAAATTCGCGCCTTATGCCTACCTGGCAAAGCGCGGCGGCGGCACGTTGTATGATCTCTTGCTGCTTGTGCCAGTGGATGCTTCAGGCGACACGAACCTAAGCAATGTGACCGCCGTAAAACCTGGCGGCACGCGTATAACGATTGATTACACGATTACGGGCATTTCTGCCAACGCGCCCTATCGCTTCAAGCATTGGGTAATTGACAGTGAAGGAACTTATCTCGACATTGAAATCCAGGGCAATAACAGTGCTGATCTTACAACAGTGCTTGCTTTTGCCGATGCAGACACAGAACCGACTACCGTTAGCAACCAGATGCAAACCTGTGCACCGTATGTTTTTGCCAAAGTAGAAACTGTGGGAAGTTTGAAATACATTCAACCAAGCTGTATCATACTATTTGATAGCGGACTTGGTGCTCTAAGCGAATCAATTATCTTTGCTACCAATAAATGTACACTCAACTATACCCTCGGAAACAGCGGTGCAACGACTAACCCTTCGAGTTTTTTGATCAATCAAGACATTAAGGCATTGCTCACCGCCAATCAGGAATTTACTTTTGAAGTGAATATAGCAGCCAATAGCAGTTATTCAAAACCTCCCCGAGGTGGCAAAAAAAAGGTGACTGTGTATTAGAAATCATTTATAATTTAATCAATAACCGCACGCATGAAAACCAAAGTCCTTTTAATTTTCTTTTTATATCCTATCAGTTTGTTTGGCCAATTCAATCAGGCTGGTCTTTCGTTGACTATTCTGGACGAAGGCGAAAAGCTAATATTGCAGAATCGCCCGGATTCTGCGCTTGTGTATGCACAAGCGATCCTGAATCGCCGTAAACTGGATCCACTTAGTAAGAATCAGGCCCTTTTAGTAAGAGGGAGAGCACTCATCAAGAATAACAATGCTGATGCAGCTGTTTTGCCGCTACAAAAGAGCCTTTCCATTGCCAGGAAACTTAAAAATGAACCACTAATATGTAGGACCCTGATTGCCTTAGGGGCAGCAATGTTTACCAAAGAATACCCAGAGAAGGATTCAGCTTTGATTTATCTGGAAGAGGCAAAACCTCTTGCCGAAGCATGGAAGGATACTTCCGGTCTGGCCAGGACATATAACGGTCTCGCTAACATATATACCGATGCAGAAGATTTTGGAAAGGCATTGGAGATGTGCCAGCGCTGTGAGGCGATCCTGAAAAACAGCCAATTTGAATTTGAAAAAGCCGCTTGTTATAATACGGCGGGCAATTATTTTGCTGATCTTTATAGCAGGAATGGTAAAGAGGATGATTTGAAGGCTGCTATAGTGTACTACGAAAAGGCGGCGGAAAGTTTTGTGCAACTTGGGGATAAACGTTATGAAGCGTATGCCAGACTAAATTTGGGTGGAGCTGCCGGTTTTTTAGATGACTATGAAAAAGCAGAAAAAGAGGTGAAACATGCGATGAAATTAGGCGTGGAACTCAATGATTCAACAATAATACTGGATGGGTATTATAGTCTTGCTAATAATTATGAGGGAGAAAATAGGGTAGAGGAAGCCATCGTCGCTTTGAATCAAATGACCGAATTATTAAAGAAAATAGGTACAGAGGGAGAGATCGCATTTGTAACGGATCAATTTTCCAACCAGGCAATCAGGGTTTCAGAGGCACTGGTAAAGAATAGGGTTGATCTGTTGAACAAACAAATAGAGATAGCTAAAAGTACTCAGGAAAAACAGGTATTGTGGTTTGTATCTATTCTGTTGATATTGATTATAATAGGAATTGTAATATACAGTTATCAAAAAAATAAATTGAATGCTCAGGAACAGAAATTGATCCAGCAGCAATTAGAAAACACCTTAAAATCGCAAGAATTAGCATTCATGCGTGCAAGATTCGAAGGGGAAGAAGTGGGAAGGCACAAAATTGCCCGATTGATACATGATGGCGTGGGCGGATTATTGGTTAGTGCCAAGTGGAATCTCGAAGCTGCATTGGAGGAACTTTCAAAAAAAGAAACCCAAGTGGCCGCGCGATTAAACGAAAACCTTCGTTTGCAAGAACATTCCTACAAAGAACTACGGCGGGTAGTGTATGCACTAGAGCAAGAAGACACCCCGTGGTGGGATGATCTGGAAAAGTTTTATCAACAAATCACCGCACAGAGCACTGCCAAAGTCCTTTTTCACACCTATAATTTAGACAATAAAGTAAGGGGGAATATTGGTAAAGAGACCCGGCTTATCGTGCAAGAAATCATTACAAATGCCTTAAAACATTCCAAAGCCTCCGAAATAAGTGTTCAAATAAATCAAATTGATGGGGTTTTGGGTATTATTATTGAAGATAACGGAATTGGGTTTGACCTTGATAATGTAATAAAGGGTGTTGGGCTTATGAGCATTGAAGAGCGTTGTTCAAAACTTGGAGGTAGTGTGATTTTTGAAACAGGACAAGGCAAGGGCACCACTGTTTTTATTGATATTCCAATTAGCGATCAAAATAATTTGAAAGAGAACCCCCTTCTCTATGCAGGAGCAAACTGATATAAGGGTTTTTGTTGCAGATGATCATGAGGTGACGGTTCAAACACTTTCCGAAATCATCAACACTACCAAAGGGATGAAAGTGGTAGGCACAGCTTCTGATGGCAAGGCTGTATGGCAATTCTTTGAGAAAGGCAACCATGGGGTAGACGTTGCACTTATTGATATTGGAATGCCGGAAATGAATGGCCTGCGTGCCACAGGGCTTATAAAAAGCGTCTGCAAAGACAAATTGAAGGTCATCGTCATCACTGGCCTGGATGGAGTTTTCTTTCCGGCAGAAGCCATTCGCAACCATGCAGACGGCTTTGTTTCCAAGAGCCGACACAAGGATGAAATCACGGATGCTATCTTTCGAGTAGCCCAGGGCGAAATCGTAATATTGCCAGACCTTGACGATCCAAATCAGTTTCGCGAAACGGCGAATCGTTTGCCAGAGCTTTTGCCCAAGGAAAAGCAAGTCCTGTGCCTGGTAATAGATGGCTTTAGTGCAAAACAAATTGCGGATAAAGTTGGAATCTCAGATGTATACGCGGAGAAAATCCGCAATACGGTGATGCACAAATTGGGCGCGAAGAATTCGGCTCATCTCGGTGCCATCGCCGAAAAATATGGGTTGTGCCGCAACCACAACGTCTAGTGCCCCATTCGCCGAATCCAGTGAAAGAGATGACCGACTGCCTCACCACTTTTGCTTCCTTTTTTGTCTGCTGAAAAAAAAATCTTCCCGCTGGTTACAAAACCTGCGCTTGCGGACATATATGCCCAAAGGCCGAAAAGTCAGTATCATTGCCTCCAACAATGTTGCCGCTCTTTATGGCCCGAATACTTGACATTTTCCTGGATAAAAAAACAAACCGTAATTGTGAAAAATACCCCGATCACGGGTCACTTTTCGCTGGTTTGGGGCATGAAGAAGCAGACGCGATTCAGTGTTTGTCGGCGCGGGTTTCAGGTTCAATCTATAACATCGGCAAAAGCTACCGCCTTTCGGATGACAACATCGAAGAATTAATATGCGATTGCATTACCATTTGCTTGCAAAAAATTAAGACGGGGAAATACATTTTTCAAGGCCACAATCCGGCCACGTATGTTATTGAGATTGCAAAAAACAGAGCGAAAAACCTTCGTCGGAGTGCTTTGCGACACGAAACGGTTGATTTGGAAAGCATTGGCGAACAGGAAGACCAGCCAGATTTTGCCAGTCTTGCCGAAACAGAACTGATTGAAAATCTGCTGTCGAAATTGGATACAAATTGTCAAAACCTGGTTCGATTAAAATACCTCGAAGAACGCCGTGACAAAGACGTAGTTGAAGAAAAACTAACCCAATATACTACCGTAGATGCCCTGAAAAACCACCGCTCAAAATGTTTAAAAAAATTGGTTGAAATCGGCGCAGCCGCTTCAATTTTTAATCAATGAACGATGGAAAATTTTCACCAAAATATCGAACGCTATTTGCTCGGAGAGCTCGTGGGAAGCGAGTTAAGTGAATTTAAAAATGCGCTTCAATCTGATGCCTCGCTTGCCAAATCTGTAGCTCAACATCAGGAAATGTTGCAACGGCTTGATGCATTGCGGCTACGGAACAAAGTAAAGGCCGCCATCGAAGCCCCTCAGGCAACGTCGGTGGCGATGTACAGCTCCCGAAAATTTTGGGCCATGGCTGCCGCGCTGACGGTGTTGGTGGCGGCTATTTGGTTTTTCAATCGGCCTACGCAGCCCAATTCGGGAATAGTAGAAGCACCTTCTCAAAAGAGCTCGACGGATACCCTCAAAACACCGCCCAGCGAATTGCCCAACCCAGCCCCCAATAAACCGCAGGCAAATAAGCAAATTGAAAGGCCTAAGGAGCCATCGAGATTGATAGCCTTGGCCCGGGAATTCCAAGAAATGCCAGATCAAACTTTTGTGCGGGGAGTCACGCAAGTAGAAGCTAATCTGTCGCAAAAAACGCCTGTCCAATTGGCAGCAGCAGCCTTTGAAAGCAATAACTTCCGGCTAGCAGCCGATCTTTTGAAGGATGACAAATATGTGCTGGAGGATGAAGATGCCCGTTACATCCGGGCGAATGCCAGGTTTGCACTTGGCCAGTTTGCTGGAGCTGCCAAGGATTTTGATGCCTTGAAAGACAGTTTCCAATTCAGACACGAAGCCCGCTGGAATTTTTTGCTATGCCAAATAGCGCTTGGTAATATGGAAATCTCTAAGGTTTTGCTTGCTGAAATGGTGACGGACCAAGATTTCCCGTTTCGGGCCAAAGCAATGGAATTGAGTGGTAAACTCAACTTGTGATCTAACCCGTCCTACGGCTTGGAGCCGTAGGACGGGTTTCCCAAATTTCAATTTTTAATAACCGACATATCCCCAACGCCCACAAACCCAGCCCAGAAAAACGGGTGAGCTTTTTGTGCAGGGTTGTTCTCCAAATACTGGAGTTTGGCATCGGCCAGCGCGACATTTTTGGGCTTGCCAGACATTATCCCTTCATAAAAATGGTCCATTACCAGCATGGTTGATTTGTCGTTGACGCTCCACAGGGACGCCACGATGCTTTTGGTTCCTGCAAATGCAAAAGCCCGGGCCAGACTTATCACCCCTTCGCCACGTAGTTGTTCTCCAATGCCGGTTTCGCAGGCGGATAGCAGGACTAAATCTGCATTCAAGGTCAAGTTATACAATTCACCCACCGAGAGCAGGCCATTTTCGGCAATATCATCGCTAGAGGCAAAAGCCAGAAAAGAAAAATCCCCTTCCTTGTGATTGGCTTTTCCATGCGTAGCCAGGTGCAGAATTTTGTACCCGGCGGCCATTTCCAGAAATTTTTGCTTGGTGGCTTCTTTACCAATCAGCACTTTAGACGATTCTCCGCATCGTTTTTTTGCCTTAAAGACCTCTTCACCAGAAAATGACAGGGGTGAAAAGCCCAGTGGAACGGTTTCATATCGTTGAAGTGGTTGCGCCAAACTTGCAGTATCTTCCTTAAAAAACGGGGCAAAAGCCCAAAGACCACGGGTCGGGGGATAACGGTGCTGCCGATCCATCATTTGGTGTAGCATGGTGGCCGAATAGGCGTACTGAAAGCTGTGGCTACGCAGCAAGAACGGATACGTGTTAAAATTGCTCAAATCTTTCGGTGTGGCGGATAGTAGCGCCTCAAAAGGCAGATTGGCAAGTCCATCACCGGCGACAATGATGATCTCGGATGTGAGCGATTCTGCTATAGGGGCAAGCAATTTTTCGTAGAGTTTTTGGGCGGCATCCGCATATTGGCGCACTGTTTTTTCATACAGTACAGGTGTTTTTTGGGTGGATGCATGGTATCCAGAGATACCTTCCCGGAGTGCTTGTACCCATTCGGAGAGCGGGAAATCCCGTTTTAACTCCACCATGCGGCTGCCATCGTGCTGCACAACAAAAACAAAAATGCTTGAGTCGCCCGTAAAATATTCAAGCAGGGTTTGCTGTGGGGCGAGCGCTTGTTGGGTCTTAGCTAATGTGGACGTTTGAAGGTCGTATTTCAGGTGGAAGTAGTCGGGGTATTTTTTTCCAAAGTCGGCTCGGAGCGCCTTCAATGCTTCTTTTTTGAGGTAAATCTTTGCGTTTATGGACAATACCAGCGAATCGGTGAGCTGTCGGCCTTTAGATGCGAGCGCTTCCCGGTCTTTTATGAGCAGCGTAATTTGGCTTTGGAGCGCCGAATCGCGCAGGAGTTCTGCATCGGGAATTCCGGCAAAATGTCTCGCATTGGATTCCTGAACGGCCGAATGAAGCAGTTGTGCGTGCATGGCTTCGCTGAGTTCCCAGGCCATTTCAAGTGCGGAAGCATCGTTTGGGTGTGCTTTCAAAAACAGCTGCTCTGTGCGGATGGCTTGTTCAAAATATGGCAGGGCTTCGGCCAGCAATTTTTTTTCAGTCCCCTGAAAACTTTGGTTTTGCAGCAATTGCTCCAGGCCTTTTTCGGCCATACGAAAGTGGGCACGACTTTTTTCGAGGAAACTGTACTGGGCTGTTTTTAGATACAATTGGGTGTAGGTTTTGGCGACTTCAGCGTTGGTCTCAAAATACAAGGAATAATCAGGGCCGATCAGGAGTTCCAACATTTTTTGATTTTCTGCAAACGTCCGCAGCGCCGCCTCGTAATCCCCCTTGGCGGATTGCGCCCGTCCGATATGGAAAACCACATGACATTGATCTAAACCCATTCCCATGTTTCCTGTCGTATTTGGGCCCTGGAATATGGCCAGCGCCCTTTCAAACCAATGGATAGCCTTTTCAAAATCTTTCAAACCATAGTATGCTAAGCCAAAATCCCGACAGTTGTAAGCATAGGCCGGATCTTTTTCCAGACTATCGGCAATTAAAACCATGCTCTCTTTTTGAAAGTAATACAGCGCCTGCTCATAATTATGGTTTTCGTAATAGACTTGACCGATTTTGGAATAAGCATAGGCCAGTCGGGGGCTGTTAATTTTCAGCCTAATCTCAGCGGCATTTTCATAATAGGTCAGCGCATTTTCATATTTTTTCAACGATTGTTGGCATCCGCCCAATGCCATGTAAATTCCGGCAAGCTGTTCGGGAACACAAGACGGATTTTTTTGCTGAATCGCCAATCCCCGCTCCAGGATTGCCACGGCTCGCTCCAGGTACCCACAGTAATGGTAGCAATTTCCAAGGTAGAGCATCATCATAGCCATCTCGGTATTTTCCTCCTCAAAATAAGTTCGCGCCAGATCCAGTGCTTCCTCGTAGTATGGGATGGCTTTGTGGTATAAGCCAGTGCCATACAAGGATCTGCCTATCACGCGCATGGCGCCGATGCGTTCGACGCCATTTTCAATTTTTAGCCGATCTAGCAGTGCAATAGATTTTCTGCCCTGATCCTCAGCGTTTTCAGCTTCCTCGAGGCGCATAAAAGTGAGGCTCAGTTCAATCCGGGTTCTTGCTTCTTCGACGGAGCCTTCAGGGTGGATAATTGCCCAAGTGTTGCAAGCTTCTTCAAAAACAGCCTTGGCTAGTAAAAAACTGTCCCGCTTATGCAGCGCCTTCCCCAAGAGGAATGCCGCTTCTGCTAAATCAGTGCTGGCATCGGGCTTCACTTTAAAAAATTGATAGGCTAGTTCAGCACGCTCCGTGGCAGGCTTAAATTTGGCTGAATCGAACAATGTCTGTGCTTCTGTGAGCAGCTGGCGGGCTGTCACCACATTTGTTGGAGGAGGAATAGGGTTTTGCGCAAAAAAAGTTTGTGGAGCAAGTGCGCAAACAAACAAGAAAAATGAGGTTATGGGGTTCGCTTTCATCATTTTATAAAAATTTATTATCGACGGTTACAAAATGAAAGCGTGTGGAGATTAATGGTTGGGAACTTTTAATGTGATCGGATTAAAGGTCAACAACTCCAAATTTTATTCACCACTAAAATCATATTTTGGCATGAAGAATTTCAACATCACTATTGCTTGGGAAAGCCCAACATTCGGCAAATATCGGCGGATGACGGCATTCCTTACCCTGTTCGCATTTTTTTTTGTGGGCAGCGCATCGGTGCAAGGGCAATGCGATCAAATCAATTTCAATTTTTAGCAGTTCGAGCCCTGTAAGTTCCGCGTGACTTACGACAACAGCACCGAGTGTTACACAGAACTCTACCTGGTACTCCAACAGGGGGCGTTTGTCAACTGGAGCGCCAATACCGCTGCCGGATTTGTGGTACAGGAGCTGGGACCCACAGAGCTGAAAATCACGCATTCCGGTGGATTCCTTCCGTTGGGTTTCCAAGGGCCATTAATTTTCACGTTACCTGTGGGTCTCGTAACTACCATGGGCGTATCTTATATAAATGAATGCCCACCAGGGACTGGCTGTGAGATTTTTGGTGGGATACCCATTGAATCCTGCCCCGATCCCCTAAACGCAAGTATTATTGGCGTTAAATACCGGGAGTGCGGCAGTTTGCCCTTCACGAATCAGCCAGCACTCTCCGATTGGACCATTGAACTGCTTAATGCAGATAGCAATATTATCGCTGAACAAGTGACGGATGCCGATGGAAATTATGCTTTTTACGACCTGCCTCTTGGGATCTATATTGTAAAGAAGTGCAGCAACCGGGCTGGAGTCCTTCGGTACCTGCCAGCGGAAAGTATACGGTGGATTTGGCACCGTCACAGCAGGTGGTGCGAAATTTTGGAAATTGCCCCAGCTGTTCCTGTGATAATATTTACATGGACGTGGTACAGCTGCCCGGATTTTCTGATACCTGTGCTTACATGTTGAATGTGAGCAATAACGACGATTATTGTTTTAATGAAATTGATCTTAAAGTCGCAGTTGGCAGCTTTACTTCCGTGACCCCGGCTCCTGGCTGGACGGCTACTATGGTCAGCGCCACGCACTACAAACTAACATACCCCCCGAACTACATCCCTGCGCAGAGTTTCCAATCCACCTTTTTTAGGGTGACGGGTGCTGCTCAGCATGATATTACGGTTTCTACTTCCTGGAACAACAACGGTGTTCTTGTCACTTGTTCGCGGCCATTTTCTTACCAGTGCCCGCCGCCTGTATCTCCTCCGCCTTGTTGTCCTATGGGCAGCATGTTCGGGCCGGAACTTGTGTGCAACCCCGATTTTAGTCTTGCAAATCAGTGTTTTACCAACGATTACAACTACTTCAACCCCGGCGGCTCAACCGCTATTGGCAGTTATTCTGTGCTGGACTACGGTCAAGTGTACGCGGCCAACAACCAGTGGGCATGTATTGACCACGACTTACACGACCGCTGGAACCATGCTCGTTGTGGACGGCTATAACGGCCCCATCGCATGGGAGCAACAAGTGAGCGTGACGGCAGGTGCGACCTACGCTTTCTCTGCGTGGTTCAACAATTTGGTAAAGCCGACTTTAAGCTATGCCGACCCTCAAATGGCACTCTGGGTGGACGGCAACCAAATCGCGACAACGGCAGTCCTGATGGAAAATCCCGACCGATGGGAATGGCTCTGCGCTCAGTACACGGCTACGCAAACGGGCATGGTGACGCTCCAAATCCGAATGCTCTCCACCGCCAGCATCGGGAACGATGTGGGGATTGATGACGTGAGTTTCAGGCAATGCATTCCGCCACCAAGTTGCGTTTGCCTACAACCGGGGGCTTTCTCAAACATGAGTTACAGGCCAAATAGTGGCCCCAATGTGCCGATTTCCTGCGGCGAGATTGCATTTTGGCAATGTAATTTGCCAGTATTCAACCTGAGCGGCGACTTTATGTGCCAAGGCAACAGCTGCCCTGCGATGCCTCCGATGTTCTGGACTTTGAACCATCCGAATTTGGGGCAAGTGGATCAGGGTACTGCGAACGGCACTGGTTTCATGATTTCCATCCCCAACGCGTCATTCCCGGTTTCGGGGCTTTATACCCTCACGATAGCAGGCATTTGTGGCATGGACACGTGTTACTGCGAGATAATCATCGAAACGCCGGGTTGCGGGGGCAACTGTAATTGCAAACAAGGAACTGAGATAACGGTGTCTTCAGGCCCGGCCTCATTCACACTTTTATGCGACCAGCACACCTTTTTCCCGATATTACCTTGTCCGACCGCACCAGTTACTTTTACCAGCGATTTTGGCTGTGTGGATGCAACGGGTGCAAACTGCACGGGCAGCATAGACTGGCGACTCGAATATCCTCTAGGCAATCCGATTGCTACTGGTTCGCAGGCTTCATCATTAGCCCTGAACCTGCCGCAGGGTTTGTTCGCTTCGCCAGGCGTGTATCATTTTTTCATGGAAACGGTATGTTCGCCGTCCAACGATACCTGCCGATGCGAGATAGCGTGGGAGGTGGATTGTAACGACTGCATCGAAGACTTTGAAACGGGTAGTACCGGGCAATGGGCAACCGTAGATGGTGCTATTTCGGTTATCACAGATCCGTTTACAGGCTCAATGGTTTTGAAAGGAAACGACAACCAAGGCGCCAGTTGGATGTATAATAACTCATCCGATTATAATGGGAACTGGATCCAAAAATTCAACAATTGCCTTTGCTTTGATATCCGATATGATAACGGAGATCCCGCAAACCCAGCTTTCGGGTTAGGTGCACTAACTATATATCAAGGAGTAATCCTGGTCCAGGAAATTTTACCAACCGAGCAACATTCGTGGTGAACCCGCCGGGCATAGGAAACACTTGGACCAGGGTCTGTGTGCCTGTCGGATTGTCAAACGGCACAGCATGCCCCTCAAACCAATATGGCCAATGGACATCTACGAACCTGCGGATTTCGATGCGGTTATACAGAGTGTAAGCGGGATTGGCATTCCGCTGGACTTTGGCTTTGGAGGAGGGCCCAGCCCGTCGGAGATGGTTTTGTAGATAGTTTTGTGTCGAACAATGTGCAGTAACTGGTTGCGAATGCAGAACAGGAGACCTGACCTACAGTTCGGCCGGCGTCAATCACATGATACCATGCCAAGCTGGCCCGAGTTTCCCCGTGTTCTTTTGCCCAACGGCCCCTGTGACCATTTCTGGCAACTTTGGCTGTGTAGATCCCAACGGAACTCTCTTGCC
Organism: Lewinellaceae bacterium; assembly: GCA_016708875.1. Taxonomy (GTDB): domain Bacteria; phylum Bacteroidota; class Bacteroidia; order Chitinophagales; family Saprospiraceae; genus M3007. Next base: position 347,823 of record JADJFA010000001.1, on the reverse strand, counting down.
CAGCTCCACCGGCTCCCATCAATTGGATTCTGTATGGGCCAAATGGGATCATCCAGCAAAACGCCATACTCAGCGGGCCTCCGTGGAGTTTGAATTTCACAGCGGCTGATTTGGCTGGTTCTGGCTTTTTCACGCTATATATGAGTACGCTCTGCCCAGGTCAGGTGGACTCTTGTATATGTGTAGCAACCTGGTTCCAGGAATGCCAGGATTCTTGCGAATGCGACCCTGCCACCGCATGGGATTCAGAGATCCGTTACGGCGGCGCCCAAAACCAACCGGTACAGTGCGGCCAAACCCTGAATGTCACTGCCGGCTCGGCTTTTTACCCCAAATTCCTATGTCAGGGAGGCGCGAATTGCAACCCGGGCAGGGTGGATTGGGTTTTGACTGATCCAAGCGGTCTACCTATTGCATCAATGGTGGGCGTGATCCCGAACCCCGGTGGAGATTTCGTCATACCCCAGCTCCAGCCGACCAATTTTCCAAACCCCGGCACCTATTGCCTTCAGATGTTGGGTATTTGTGACCAGGACACTTGCCCTTGTATCGTTTACTTCTGCTTGGGGCCGCAAATACCGATAGAGGTGCATGACACATCTATTTGTCGAACGCTTACCCGGTGGCAGAGTACTGCCAATGCGGGACACCACAACTACCGCTGACTGCCAATCCTTTGAATGCGAACTGTGCTTACACGGTGCAGTGGTACCATAATGGGCAGATCATCCAAGGTGCAACGGGTCTTACTTACCAACCTGGGCAACTCTGCTACCAGCAAAACTCGACATCCAATTGCTGGTTCGACCACGTTTTCACCGCCGTTTTCACAGGGTGTGCGGGCCAAGTTCTTGCAGCACCACCATTCGGGTATTCAACGACAACGCCGACAATGGGGATTTGGCCATAAACCCTATAGAGCCACTACCGCTCTGCCCCGGAGAGGACGTCATTATAGAATATACCGACGAGTGCAGCGGCCCGCCACCGAAATGGACTTGGTACAGCAGTATTGATGGGGTCAATTATGCGCCAATCCCTGGAGCAGGAATGATAAACACAATCATGTATTCCAACCGACTGTGGCAAACTACCTGGTTTATGGTGGAGGCCACAAATGGCGTTTGCCTGCCCAAACCAGAGGTGCTGAAAGTAGACGTGAAAGACCCACTTACCATCGTCAACTTTACCGCCATTCCTGACCCATGCATTGAAAATTATGTGGTGCTGACCGTAGATTTCACACCCACACCAAACCCTGGTGGAGGTCAGCCTGGCTGCGGCTATACCATCGAATGGTATAAGGATGGAAACTTGATCCACACCAGCAGTTCGCTAACTTCGCCAGTATCATACACTTACCTACAAACAGGAAGTGTGGCGGGCGTTTACTGCGCCATTGTAAAAGACGACTGCTGCAACCAGGCAGTGAAGACTTGGCCGATCATCCTTAACCCCTCTTGTGTGCCCGCGATTGACGGCCCTTGCTATGTATGTGACAAGACCACGAATACACTTTGACAGGAGGGATGGTGCTGCCACCACAGGACCCCTGCCCTCCGGGGGCTAGTTGCATTTATCAGTGGTACCAGCTTGATATCGCCACAGGAACCTGGGTGCCGGTAGGTACGCCAAACAGCCTAACATTTACCACTACGTGTGGCGGTCATTTCCGGTTTGAGTCTATTTGCGACTACGGCTTTGGACCATGTCTCAAAAATGCCTACCACGATGTGGCCCAATGCGTAAGCACCGGAACCGGGTGTATGTATGTGGACGCTCCTGAAGTGATTTTGCCCATTGGGATGAAGGTAGATATACACCCAAACCCAACCACGGGAAGTATGACCGTTCAAATAAGCCCGGCTGCGTTGCGCAAAGGAAGAGTAGAGGTAGTGGATGTAAATGGAAAGATGCTTGCTTCGGAACGTATCCCGGAAAATCAGGATGCACATACTCTGTCATTGGCGCATTTACCCAACGGGCTTTATTTCGTGCGGGTGTTTGAAAGCGATGTGCTTGTTTGGGTTGGCAAGATTGTGCGAAGCGAGTAAAGTCGCCTAAACCTCAAAAAACCATTTTTAGGCGGAAAGAACTTCCGCCATTCAAACCTCTTTTCACAACAAAAATCTACAACCAATGCGTACGAACATATATTCCGGATTGAGCCGGGTTCTGCTTGCGCTGCTGTTTTGCTGCAATGGGCTTTTCGCGCAAAATGACGCGCTCCACTTCGATGGCGACAATGACTACATTACTTTACAGCCCATCCAGGGGTTTTCCCCCAATGCTGATTTTACTGTTGAGGGCTGGTTTTATTCTACCGCCACTGGAGGTGGCGTTAGCTGTGTCGCCAACTTCAAACGATTGTTTTCTTTTGCTGCTGTCGGCAATCCTGGTAGCCAGTTTGATGTAGGCGAATGCGGGGGATTTCTGTCGGTTTTTTGGTCAGATGCGTTTGGCAACTCAGATCTGAAGCAGATGGGCACCAGTATCCGGGATAACCAGTGGCACTGTATTTCCGTTGTCCGTTCGGGTACCAATGTAACCGTTTATCTGGATGGCAATGTAGTGCCAGCACTGGCATCAACTGGGGCAGGTCAATTCAATTTGGAGCGATTTCACGTGGGCCACTGGGCCAGTGTTATTGCACAAAACACGCCCAACCAAGATTGGACGGGGTATGTTGACGAGGTTAAACTTTGGGCAACTGCGCTTCCCCCAGCAAGCCTTACCGCTTGCAACCCTTGTGTGCTAAAAGGCTCAGAGCCTGGGCTGGTGGCTTATTGGCAGTTTGACGAAGGCATAGCTTACGGCTTCAACACCAATACATTAACACCTGATGCTACCCCCATCGGCAACAACGGTGTGTTCTCTTCGCCGACTTTGACCCCGCCGGGATTTGGGCTGACAAATCCGACTGGCTTGAGCAACTACATCACCTCCACCGCACCAGTTTTATACCCGCAGTACAACAACACCAGCCTGTTGCTTTCTGACCCCTTGCAGACCACCCCGATCACGTCAATTTGTAGCGGCGACGCAGTGCATTTTTCCATCATTGATCCCAACGGGAATCCTTCCCAAGCAGGGGCCGGTACTTCTGTGCAGTGGTATTACAGTGACGATTGCTTTAATACGCCCGGCACCTTCATCCCGCCAGGTCCGGGGGCGTTGTTTAGTGGATTATCTTTCGTGTCGCCACCAGTGCCCGCTATAACCAACCCAAACTGCGCTAATTCTCCTACGGGTTTTATAGATAGGTGTTACCAAGCCGTCGTTACGGTGACAAATGGGCAAAGCACCTGCACCTACACCGTGACCTCATTACCCCTGCGGATTTGCTGCCCGATCCAAAATGCCCAGGTCAATGTATCCCCAATGGGGCCTTTCTGCGAAGGAGACATGGAGCAGTTTACTGTCTCAGTAAGCTCTAATATGCCTGCGCCAAATGCCAACAACAACGTTCACATCAGCTGGTGTGTGATCCATAACGGTGGTACTCCAATACCACTTACGGGGTTTCTTTTCGACGACCAACCCACCATCACCTATACCGGTTTTGGCCTTCTCACTCTGGTCCCCGGGACCATCTGTTTTCAGGCCAAAATTAGCAACTGTGCCTGCCCCTCTGTCACCGTACAGAAATGCGTGACGATAGACCCGAGGCCAGTTTGTGGCTCTATAACGGGTAGTAGTCCGGGCAACCTGATCAACCTTATGCCCGACCCTGATAACAATCCCGACCACTACATTATTTGTCCGGGCAATGATGCCGCAATCGAGATGGTCAACCCAGCTTTGTTCCTGAATTGCAATCCCGTTTGGCAGTTCATGTACCCGAACACCCAGCCTGGTTTCTGGCACGACATGGGTGGCAGCAACTCGAATCAAAACACGGGCATATTGCCGCATTCACAGCCTATGATCTCGCCCTATATGTGGCCAGCGGGAGAACATTGCATCATGTACCGCATAGAGTGCCAGGCCTTGAACCCCAATTCGGCTGCCCACCGTGTCATACTAATGAGTTAGAAGGTTTGCCTGAAAACGCCTCCGCCTGCGCCAGTGATTACAGCTGTTCCCAGCACCATTTGCAAAGGAGGGAATTCATTATTGACCGTTCAAATTTTGACCCAAATTGTACCTACGAATGGTACGGCAACGGGCTGTTGGTAGGGTTTGGGAATTTCCTGAACACATCCAATACGACCATCACTGGCAGTGCCTGTTATCAGGTGACCTGCTATGATGGCTGTTTTACGGTCGCTTCCAACAAAGTTTGTGTGACAGTATGCGAGCCGGTAGCTGTAATCTGTTGCCCAGTGCCGATCTGCCCTTGTGTTGGCGACCCGATCACACTAAGCGGACAGGAAGGGCCCTGCTCTTTTGGCAACTGCGGCCCACTCACTTACGCTTGGTCATGGACGGATGTAAACGGGTCACAGACGGCCACGACAGCCACCATTACCAGTGTGCCTTTTGCTACAGGCACTACATATACCCTCACGGTAACGGATGCGAATGGATGCACAGACACGACGCAGGCGACGATAGTGCCTTGTTCGCAATGACGGTACCGTTTTGCGGCCCTAAAACGTTCAGCCCTCCCGATCCAATTGGGAGGGCTGTTTTTTGGTGCCGAATCCGTTGATCTTTGGTGTCGGTCAAAAAAAATTTGAAACCCGGTTACAAATGGGATTCTCACTGAGATGAATGGGTAAAACCAAATGCGCTTGAATTTCCAAAAAAACTTCAAAGGCTATCACTTATTTATGGAAAAGGCTCCACTGAGTATCATTCTTTTCTTGCTGTTTTGCCATCAAAACCTCCATGCCCAACAACTCCTGATCGAACACCAATTGTTCGCTCCCGGAACCTACGCACCAAGTCAAACCATCGAAATGGCTGATATGGATGGCGACGGCGACCTTGATATATTCACTCGGGACGCGGCTGGCTCCAAAGGCATTGATTTATCTCAACCAACAGGGCAAAATGGATTCGGTGCCCCAAGCAATTGATTCGGAGATCGAAATGCGGTATTACTTCCTAACGGACTGGAATGCGGACGGCTTGCCAGACTTCTTGATGCAGCGTTACAGCAACAGCGATACCTACCTTCGATTTAATTTGGGCGGATTAAATTTTGGCCCTCTCACGCTGCTGCCTGGCGCCTCGGGTACTGATAACTACCTACAGAAAGATATAAACAACGATGGGTTTGTTGATTTATATTCCATAAACAGTAATCAAGCCAGTATTCAGGTATTGGAAAACAACGATGGATTGCCATCTGTGACAGAAATACAGCGCAATTGGCAGGAAGGTGTCTCTGAAGGGTTTGGAGATATAGACGGCGATGGGAAGTTGGAGCAAGTCGTCGCAAATGCAACGAATGGATTTTATACCGAAATATTAATCCTCCGAGACATAGGAAATTATGACTTTGTCATAGACGAAACGATTAACTTGGTTGGCTATTCCTATTATTTCTTTAATCTGGTCGATCTTGACCTGGATGGGCGCTCGGAAATTATTTACCTCTCTACTGATGTTTCATGGCGTATCATCCGAAAGACTATGTCTGGGCAGTATTTGGATACTCCCATCGGCGTAAGTGGCTTTGGAGGCAGTCCAAGTGATTTTGTATCGATTTGCGATTTTGATGGGAATGGGTTTCAAGACCTCCGCATCGGCTTTGATCTGTTTTTGAACGACCAATTTAATTTTACCAAAATGCCGCTGCAAGGCGCACCCGGATATAACGCACGCTTCGGCGACACCAATGCCGATGGGATTGTAGAAGCATGGTGGACAACGCTTCCTGCCAGTCTCCATTCAGCGGACTATCTGGGCAATGCTCAATTTTCCCCTGCAAAAACCTTGGTGAAAACCTGGACGGCGGATGAATCCACTACGGCAATGGACGTGGGAAAACGACGGTGACATTGACTTTCTCTATTTCAATTACCACTCAGATGATCTAATTCTAAGCCGCAACAATGATGGCGTTTTTAGCGAGAGTGTTGTTTACGGGGATGAAATTTATCCAAATTTTTTCATTCAATTTGATTACAACGGAGACGGGTTTACAGACTTTTTGGGCGGGCGCGTCATCTTCCAAAACGACGGCCAGGGTAATTTTGCCATACCGAGAGATTCTGCTTTTAACTATATCTTATTGCCCACCGGAAGACCGATTGCTGCAGCTGATTTTAACAATGACGGTCTCGGTGACATCGTGATGTACAATGATGTTACTTTTCAGGAAGCCATCACTTTTTACCTCAATACAGGGAGTAGTTTTGAACCAGTCGGCGCACCTTTAGTGGGCGGATACCTTAATAGTTATTTAGAAGGCAGCTTTCATGACCTTGACGGTGATGGCTGGAAAGAATTGATACTAAGCCGAGGATATAATAGTAATTATGATGCCGATTTTTTCATATTCAAAAACCACGGAGCTGCATCTTTTGAAATCACGCACCATGGCTTTGGCAGGTATGCAGGACTGTCGGACATGAATGGCGACGGTTTAACCGACGTGATTTCTGCGGATGGTTTGGAGGATTATTGGAATCCAACCCCTTATGGTGTTTGGCTATGGACAAATGAAGGGAATGGCGATTTTGGCGGAGGCGAACTAATTAATCCTCTGACGCATGGTGAGGATGCACCGTACGTTTACATGATCGACCTTACGGGAGATGGCTTGGACGATTTATTAATCAGCGGTAATTCGCCTTCCGGGCTCGGGGTCATGGTTAATGAAGGCTTCAAGTTTGGTCCAGCGATTGATCAGGGGCCGTTTGGAAGCAGCCCAGGTGCTTCTGGCAGTTCTGCCAAGCTAGATTTCGATGGAGATGGCGACCAGGATATTTTGGCGTTTCATGGAGCCCGCTTTGGCTATTTGGAAAACGTCGTCAACAGCCCAAACAAAATCATTGGGCAAGTCTTTTTCGACAACAACGCAAACGGCTTACAAGACCCCGGCGAAAACCCGGCTATGGGCATCAAATTTGGCTTGGATAGTTTGGTTTCCTACGCGATTAGTGATTCGTCAGGACGCTTTGGTATTCCAACGGGCGGTCAATCAGGCACCTTTTCTGTAAAGGTCATTGACGCTCCAAACGTCCATTTTGATATCACCACGCCCATTCCTACGCTCGCCCAAATCTCCACTGCACAACCGACCGACACGGTACAAATCGGCCTGCGTATTTCCGGTGGGCCGAAAGCCGCGCTCGAACAGGTTTTGAGCAATCACCGTTGCAACGAAACCGGACGGCTTTGGTTGGCATACACAGGGTTCACCAACGGCCCGTCCTCGGGTGAATTGAAGTTGATTTTTCCCAACGAACTCGGTTGGCAGGCTATGGACAGCCTCCCCGGCGTAACCCTTCAAGGGAAAGAAATCCATTGGCCGCTTAGTCAATTACCTACGCTTACATCGCAAGGGCTGTGGGTTGATTTTCTTATGCCCAACTTCCAAAACATCGGCGACACGCTCCGTTTTGTGGCCGAAATAACCTTAAACGACGGCACGAACGTTATTATCCAACGGGATACCTTGACCACAATACTCACTTGTGCCTACGATCCGAACGATAAATTGATTGCAAACATCGAACGCTTTTATGTGGGCGACGAACATTACACCCTGACGGCTCCCGAACGGGTGGAATACGTGGTGCGTTTTCAAAACACAGGGAACGACACTGCGAATCAGGTGGTTATTTTGGACAACCTGAGCTCGTTTTTTGATTACAGCAGCTTTGAATTTTTGAGCAGCAGCCATCCCTGCCGTACCACTTTTGATTTCACGGGATTGTTGCGGATAGAATTCCCGGACATCGCTTTGCCAGACAGTTCAAGCGATTTCAGGGGTAGTATGGGTTACCTCAAATTTGCCGTTTCACTAAAACCAAATCCGCCCCGCAATGTGCCCATCCGCAACGCTGCAAGGATCTTATTTGATCAAAACCCGCCTGTTCTGACCAATGTGGCCGTGTTCAGAATCGTGGATTGTACCTATTTTGGGGAGGGGATCAGATTAGCGGACTTGCAATGCGAGGGCGATTTGTATGAAATTTCTATTCCTACACATGGACTTGTTCAAACATACGAGTGGACGCATAATGGTGAGATCATTTCAGAAGCGGATACGGCTAGCTACCATTTGACGCAACAAGACAACATAATCGGACTGAAAATCAACAACGGGATTTGCCATTTGGATACCTCATTTTACTTCCACTCTAATGGAGGATATCCCGATTTGCAGTTGAGTCTTGACAGCAGCACGGCTTTTTGTGTTGGCAGCCCCATAGAAATCACCTCGAACATTATTACTGAATGGTATCGAAATGATACCCTCGCTGAGATTGGCTATTCCTATTTGGCTACCAACACGCAAACCTTAACAGCGGCCTCCTCCCCCTTGGGCCAAGGTTGTGTAACCCAAAAAAGCATTCAACTGACGGCTGTGCCAATCTCCAACTCGCTCATTTTGGAAGGAGACCCAAGCATTTTTATCACCCGTTGTCAGGGCGATTCGGTGACGCTTTCGACAGATTTGATAAATGGTAATTGGCAATGGTTGCTTTACGATCAAGCGGTCGGGCTAATAGATTCTTCGCGAGCCGCCATTTTTAATTTTCCAATTGAGCAGTCGCCTAATGCTTATATCACCTTGACTTTGGACACTTTGAATTGCAGCGTAACCGATACTCGCATGGTACAAATGATCCCTGAAGGCGACATTCAACTCGTGGGCGATACGGTTTTATGTGCCGGTATTAACTATGCCAATGTCTACCCGGTCATTGACAATTTTGGGTTCACATCAGATAGCATTTACTGTTATCGCAGCGATACCTTGGTGCAGGTTCAATATTTCAATTCAGGTTTGGTGATACAGCCATTGGAGCCGGGCGAGTACACATTCGTGGTCTTTGCCGCTTGCCATCGAGATACCATTCAGCGCCAGTATTATGATATACAAGATTTTGTAGTAAGCGTTGAGGCGAATGGGGACTCTCTTTTTACCTCCAATGATCAGCCTGCCTTTTGGTATTACGCGGCTTCGTTGGACAGTTTTTTCCAACAATTACCCGACTTTCAACCTTTTTTGGCGACCCTGGCAAGCGGCTACTATTTCTTTTTATCTCCCAATGGTAATTGCTTAGTACTGTCTGATACGGTTTATTATCAATCCACACGAGTTTCCGAACAGCAACAGTTGGCTGGCTTCCGCATCTTCCCCAACCCCAACTCCGGCACCTTCACAGTCGAACTGCCCGAACCCGCCAAACCGGGCACCTTTTTCCGCATTACCGACCTCGCAGGTCGACTCGCGCAGGAACAAAAAATCGAGCTGGGCAACGCACATCAGACCATCAGAGCAGAGGCTTTACCCAATGGTTTGTATTTCTTGCAAGTTGTATTAGACGACAAAGTGCTGGCAGTAGACAAGTTTGTAAAACAATAGAGATTTTAGGCCCGCTGACGGATTCCGTTTTACCCCCCCGTCCTCCCGATTCAATCGGGAGGACTTTTTTGTGCGAAATTCTATGAGGTTTTCACAACTTCAGCGCTTTGGTAAAAATTTTCTAAAAAATTTAAGCCCTCGGTTACAAAATGGATTTTGTCTGAGATAAATGGGTAAAGCCCAATGCGGTTGAGATCCCAGGACAACAAACAGATAGTGAAAAAATTTGTGAAGCAATAGATTTTATTTAGCCGAATGGTAGATTCCAAAAGCACCTCGCCCTTCCCCCGAGTACTCGGGGGAGGGCTTTTTTGATTAAAATACCGAGGCGCGTTTATAACAAAGAAGATTGGAGAGATAATTGATGAACTTTAGTTTTACGGCGATAAATGCGCAACATTATTTTGATAATACCGACCTGATTCCTTTAAAATATTCAAATCTAACGTTGATGAAAAAGATTTTACTTTCTCTTCTGGCAATAACCGTCAGCACTTTTCTTGCGGCACAAACACCACAAGCCATTAACTACCAGGCTATTGCAAGAGACAATGACGGCAACCCAATTGTGAACGCCAGCATAAGCATTCAATTCAAGATTTTGCAGGGCGAGCTATCCGATCGTGTGGCCTATGCGGAAACTTTTGAGGCCACCACGAATTTTGGCGGCTTGTTCAACCTTCAGATTGGAAGGGGGAAGCCGATTGTCGGCAACTTTTCACAAATAGATTGGAGCAATCAACCCTGCTTTTTAGAGGTAGCTATTGACCCGGCTGGAGGCGGTAATTATCGTGTATTAGGGACTTCCGAAATGCTTTCGGTGCCTTATGCGCTCCGCGCTGGGAGCGTGGATTCCAGCAGCTCCGCTTCGTGTGATTTACTAGAGGATTGTGATGGATTGTCCGACACAAAAGTGGTTGTGGATGACGGTTCGAACAACGATCAGGTACGGATGGACTTGGGGATAAATCCTGCTGGCACAAACGCTATTACAGGAGCCTTGGTGCTGAAAAAAAATAATCCTGTAGGCGGCAATACCATGCTGGAATTAAAGGATGCCGCAGGCAATTTCAACCTGTTTGTTGGAAAAGAAGCTGGCATTGCTAATACCACGGGGACTCAGAACACAGCGGTAGGTTATTTTGCACTCGATGCCAATACCACAGGGCGCGATAACACCGCCCTTGGCCTCGACGCGCTTACGGGCAACGTAAGCGGCTACGACAACACAGCCATTGGTTTGTCAACCCTTCGCCTGAACAGTACGGGCTACAGCAATACCGCCGTGGGAAAGACGGCTTTGCAGGGAAACACGACCGGGTTCCGAAACACCGCATTGGGGCTTGGAGCGCTATTTTACAACTATGAAGGGGTAGAAAATACTGCAGTCGGCGTAGATGTTCTTTATCTTAACGGACACAACAGCGCAGATTTTGGACATGCGAATACCGCCATGGGTTATCATTCTATGTTTAATAACGAAGGCGGCGACAACAACACAGCGTATGGTTTCCAATCGTTGCTGCACAACAGTGCCAACAGCCGCAGCACCGCCATCGGTTACCAGGCCATGCACAATGCAAACAACGTGGTGATTCCGAATGGCATCTCGACCCGTAATACCGCTCTGGGTTACGAAGCCTTGTTCGGAAGTCCAACACCTTCAGCCAACACCGGGCTTCGCAACACCGCTATTGGAGATCAGGCACTTTGGGCGAATGCTGCTGGAGCTGACAATACAGCCACAGGAGTAGATGCGCTCAAGAACAATAATAGCGGTGGAGGGAACACCGCAAACGGCGCTATTGCCCTTTCTTTTAACACTACCGGAGCCAACAATACAGCCGTTGGGATCAGTGCCCTGCATTATAACCAGACGGGTGTAGGAAATACAGCTGTGGGCGCCAATACTTTTGAAGGCGCTACGGGCACGAAATATGACTACAATACTGCCGTAGGCTCAGAGGCGTTACGCGTAAATGTCGGGAACAGAAACGTGGCAAATGGAGCATTTTCAATGGGCCAAAACTTAACTGGAAACAAACAACTCAGCACTCGGGGCCAGGCTCCTTTACGCCAACACTTCAGGCAACAACAACACCGCCATTGGATACACCGCCCTCAGGTTAAATACCACGGGTAAAAACAATACGGCCATTGGCATGGAAGCCCTTTTTCCAATACTGCTGACGACAATACCGCCACTGGTTATCAGGCACTTTATGCCAATACAACGGGGTTTACAATACTGCAAACGGAGCCTATGCACTCCCAAATAACACGACCGGAACAAATAACACAGCCGTTGGTTTTTTCGCGCTGCACGACAACCTGGTGGGAGGCTTCAACACCGCTGTTGGCGTTGACGCACTTTTTAGAAATAAGGCTTCTGGTAATACAGCCCTTGGCACAAGTGCTCTTGCCAGCAATGCAAGTGGTAGCAACAACACAGCCGTTGGAGTGAGCTCGCTTTATTACAACAATGCAGCATTCAACACCGCTACCGGATTTGGTGCGATGTTTTTCCACACCACTGGCGACAACAACACGGCCAATGGAGCCAATGCCCTCAAAGGCAATGTAAATCAGTTGCTTAATACAGGGGCTAATAACACCGCAACTGGCGCCAATGCACTCGTTGAAAATACTTCCGGCAACAATAATTCAGCATTCGGAACCAGCTCGCTCTTCTCCAACCGAGCCAATAGCCGCAGCACGGCCATCGGTTTTGCAGCCATGCAAAATGCCGACGACCGAGCAACAGGCCGCGAAACTTTCAATACCGCTTTAGGATTTGAAGCACTCAAAGGAAGCGCCACTCCGGCGAATAATATCGGATTATCCAATACTGCTGTTGGAGACAGGGTGCTTTGGTCCAATGAAAATGGAAATTTAAATACAGGATTGGGCGCAGGCACACTTTTAAAAAACACGACCGGAGCTTACAACACAGCAACGGGCGCCAATACACTCCCGGAAAACACGTCGGGCCACAACAATACGGCCTCTGGCGCAAGTGTTCTTCTTGCAAACAATACAGGGTATTTCAATACAGCTATGGGCAATAATGCCCTCGTACGGAACACCTCTGGCTACGGCAATACCAGCATGGGTATGAATTCGCTTCGAAACAATGTCAGCGGATTTTACAATACCGCAATTGGCGCCGGAGCAGACGTAGCCGCCCCCGGACTTACCAACGCGACTGCAGTTGGGTATTCAGCAACGGCAACTGCGAACAACCAGATTAGGCTGGGCAACGGCGCCGTTACGGAGGTCTTGCCAGGAAGCAACTGCCTGGCCACGCTCGGCAATGCAGCATCGAAATGGAAAGAAGTTTGGGCTTGCAACGGGGTCATTCAAACCTCTGATAGCAGGCTCAAATCCGGCATTTCAAAAATCAATTACGGCCTTAATGAGGTAATGTCGATGCGGCCCGTTCAGTATTATTGGAAAGACAATTCTGAACAAGGGCGAATTTTGGGCTTTGTTGCTCAGGACATGGAAAGCCTTGTGCCCGAATCAGTTATTGCGCCCAAAAACGAGGAAGAATATTACGCGATGAAGTACGATGCCTTAATCCCCGTGTTGACAAAAGCAATACAAGAACAGCAAGCCCAAATTGAAACTTTGAAAATGCAAAATGCCCAACTAGGCGTTCTGGCACAACAAAACGAATCGCTTCAAACCCAACTCGACGAAATGCGCGCTGAAATGCAGGCTTTTCGTGCGGCTATTGGACAGCAAGTTGGCGCGGTTGAAGGAACCAGTGAAAAATTGTGGTAAAGAAGCCAATTGCTTGTCACTTGTGTCTTATTGTTTCAATCAAATCCAATACAAATGCACAAAAAAATCTGCTCCGCTTTCCTTCTGTTGTTCTTGGCGAACACCTTATCCGCAACCCACAACCTTTCTGGAGAAATCGTTTTCCAAAAAACGGGCGGTCTGGGCGTCATGGCTACCATTGTCACCTACACCAAAGCCACTTCGGTTAATGCCGACCGAGATTCGCTGTTGCTTTGCTGGGGTGATGGGAACTGCACAATGGTTGCACGAAGCAACGGCACGGGTGAAATCGTTGGGGCCAACATCAAGAAGAATATTTACATCGGCCACTACACCTACGCTGCCGAAGGCGTTTATTGGATTTCGATGACGGACCAAAACCGCTCATCGGGCATCATAAATGTCAATCCTCCTGCTTCTGACAACATTCCTTTTCACTTGGAGGCAATGGTTCGCTTGCTGCCGGATGCCGCTGGTTCGCTCCATTCTCCGGTCTTTTTAGAACCACCTGTTGATATTGCATCCCTTTACCTCCCGTTTGTGCATGTGCCCAATGCTTTTGATGCCGATGGCGACAGTTTGGTGTATGAACTGGCGGTTCCCATGCAAGGTGTTGGTGAATTGGTGCCGAATTATTCCTGGCCCAACCAAATCGTGCCCAATCCGGAAAATCAAATATCATTGGATCCGGCAACCGGTAAATTTACCTGGGATGCACCACAGGCTCCTGGCCACTACTGTATTGCAATAGTCGTTCGCGCTTACCGAAATGGCATTTTGGTGGAAGAAACCAGGCGTGACTTGTTTATTGAGGTATCCGAGTTGGCGAATACGCCACCTGTGTTGGTTCTGATACCGGATATAAGCGAGGACGAAATTGTGGAGGTCACCGTTGGGCAGATCGTTCAGATTCAGGCAATTGCTACGGATCCGGATCCCGGACAAACGCTCACTTTGACGGCTTCAGGGGGACTTTTTGAAGATTTTTTTCAGGAAAAAGCCACATTTGTTCCGAATTCCAACACGGGTATGTTTTCCTGGACGGTAAAAAGTGAACACGTCCGAACACAACCACATCAGATACTTTTCAAGGCGAAAGATGATTTCTTGGGCGACGGTTTTGCCGCCACCAGGATTGTCCGTTTCCGGGCGAGTGAAGTGGTAGGGGTTTGGGGTGCAAATCCTGATCTTCCTGGGCTGCACATTTTCCCCAACCCCAATACGGGTACATTCCATGTTGAACTCCCAGAGCCTGCATCGCACGGTTTAATCTTCCGTATCGTTGGCATTACAGGGCAAGTGCTACAGGAACTCGTGATCCAATCTGGCAATGCAACACAAACAGTTCAGGCGGGCGACTTGCCTTCAGGCTTGTATTTTTTGCAAGTGGTTTCAAATGGCAAAGTGCTGGTCACGGAGAGGTTTGTGAAACAATAGCGTTTTAGCCGAAACGTATATTCCAAAAAATATCCAGCCCTTTCTGTTAATTCAGGAGGGGCTTTTTTTTTGTCGAAACCTATGGTATATACACAAATCTCCTGATGCCTTTCCAGGTGTCAACAGTATCATCTTGTCGAGACTCGTCCACATCAAGTGCGCTTTGGACGAGTATTTGCACCTTTGAATGCTCGATTGTGCAAATACTCGTCCAAAGCGCACTTGATGCGGACGGGTCTCGACAAGATGACAAGGCTGGGGTTAGCGCCGGACAAACGCAGAATTATTTGTTCGAGGCGGTTTGGGTAATTAAAGGGTGCTAACAGATAGGTACATATCGGTGCTTTTCAAAACCTCATAGGGTAGGAAAAAGCATCAAAATAAATGTGAAACACGGTTACAAATCGAACCTTGATGGAGATGAATGGCAAAAGAACAACCATAAACGTCTACCACCCAAAACGGACCATGCGCCCTTTCCTTTTAAAGCCCTTTTCCTTTCCAACCATGAAAAAGACATCATTTATTGCTCTTTTAGCCCTTTTAATTAGCCTGAACGTGCATGGGCAGTCTTGTTTGCCGAATGGCATTACGTTCAACTCCCAAGCGCAAATCAACAGTTTTCACACAAATTACCCGGGTTGCACCATGATCGAAGGGGATGTGACCATTGACCCTCAGGGGGGGGACATCACCAACCTAAACGGATTGAACGGGCTTGTTTCGATAGGAGGCACACTTTATATTCGGAACAGTAATACACTCTCCAGCCTTGTTGGCTTGAATACCCTGACAAGTGTTGGTGGCACATTGAGAATTGAAGACAACGTAGTGCTCGGCAATTTGAACGGCTTGAACAACCTGACAACGGTAGGGTACGATGTGCTGATCGGAGGCTCAACCTGGCAGACCAATGCTGCACTCACCAGTTTGAGCGGACTGGACAATTTGACCACCGTTGGCGGTTGGTTCAGGGTTTTGGACAATCCTGTTCTTCAGTCATTAAATGGTTTGGGAAGCCTCAGCTCGGCATATGCCATAATCGTGGGCAACAATCAAAAACTGACCAGTTTGACAGGAGCCCAAAACCTAAATAATATTACAGAGTACATACGGATTGGTAACAACCCCATGCTAACGGATTTAGGGTTTTTGGGCAACTTTTCTACATTTAATGGCTCTCTCGAAATCGTCGACAATCCGGCTTTGACCAATTTGAGTGCGCTTCAAAATACCACCAGCCTGAATGGTGGTTTCAAAATTTCCGGTAGCCCTGTCATAACCACTTTGGCCGATTTAGCGAATGTCACCACCTTGGTCGGAGGCTTGACAATTGAAAATATGGACGGCTTGACTAATTTGCAAGGCCTCCAAAACATCAACCTTACTAATGGCCCGCTCGGCATAGGTATCAGCATTGTGGACAACGCTTTGCTGTGCAGTTTGAATGGGCTCAACCCCAATAGCGCCTCGGTGAATCACCTTGATATCAGCCGCAATCCTTCAATAATTGATTTGCAAGGATTGGAAAACATTACCGCCAGTGGGGGAATTTCCATCGCCAACAATCCTTTACTGACCAGCTTGAATGGGCTTCAAAACCTTAACGCTGTAAATGGGTATTTGATCCTGGACGGGAATCCGTCTTTGCTCTCCCTGACCGGTTTGGAAAATCTTGCAACAATTGGCGCCTCCTTGTCTCTGGCAAACAACAACAACTTGCAGAACCTTGCCGGTTTGGGCAATCTCACTTCGCTGGGCGGTCTCGGTCTTGGGGGTACCAGTAACCTAGCGTTCAATCTTAGTGGTATGACAAGCCTAAGTTCCCTGGGCAATCTATGGCTTACGAATACGTCCCAATTGAAAAATCTGTCAGGGTTGGAAAGCGTATCTGTCACAGGAGATGTTTATATCGAACAAAACGCTGCGCTGGAAAACCTGAATGGTATGCAAGGTTCTTCATCCTTCCAGCATGTTGAAATTGCAGCAAACCCTGTACTGACAAGTTTGAATGGCCTGGAAAATGTAACAAAAATTACCAATGGGGTTCGGTTATACGACAATCCAGTATTAACTAGTTTGAACGGCCTGAGCGGTCTGACTTCTATAGGCTGGGACTTTTTTGCATACGGAAACCAATCCCTGTCAGATTGCGCCATTCTAGGTTTGTGTTTGTTCATATCTGACCCACCCAGTCCCGATAGCGTGGGGCTGGGAAACAATGCTCCCGGCTGCAACTCCCCTGAGGAAGTATCCGCCCTTTGTGCCAGTACCGCTGTCACCGTTGAAGTGCTTGTGGATGAAAATGCTACCTGCTCGTCCGGATTGCCAGTGGCAGATTTCCCGGTAAGATTTATGGGCGGCGACCAAAACACATTGAAACCTACCGCTGCCGACGGCCTGGCAAAATTTCGATATTTTGACACTCCTCCTTTCCAGATCACGTTGCCGCAGTTGAGCAACGGACATTGGAACGTTTGTGAAGTCAGGCAGAACTACGTGGCCAGTAATGGGGGCGATTCTACGCATGTATCCATCTTTTTATCCCCCAAAGTGTTGTGCCCGGAATTGAACGTAAAACTCAATTTACCGAGCAATTTTCGAGGCTGTTTGGTCAATTCCGAGCCTGCAAGTAACCGTCCATAATAGTGGCGCCCTATTGGCAGAAGGCGGAAAAATAGCGGTCGTGATGCCACCTGTTTTTGGCTCCTGAGCACCGATCCTTTGATGAGCGGACAAAACGGCGACACGCTTTATTTCGAAATCGGCGACCTGAATCCCCTTGAAACGGCTCAAGTGAAACTGACGGTAAAAACAAAATGCGATACGTTTTGCTGGGTCAAACCCTCTGTTGGGAAGCGTTTGCGGCCATGGACAATCCTTGCCCAACGACCGGAGTGGCCTTTTCCGAAATTAGCTCTCGGCTAAATGTGTGGGCGACACGATCGTGCGACTCGGCCTGAAAAACATCGGCGATGCGCCGACGCTGGCTTGGCACGAATACAAGATCATTCGCAACGAATTGGTGGAATACAATAACGCCTTCAGTTTGAATATGCAGGAAAGTTTGTCCTTCGATTTCCCTGCCGACGGGTCTACGTGGCGCATGGAAGCCACCAAATTTAATAATGGCACACAAACATCTGTTGCGCTCGAAAATTGCGGCGGACTAACCCCTGGACTGATCAACGCATTCTGGCTCGACCATGGGCCGGTGGAGTATGATTTTGACTGTCGCCAGGTCGTTCAGGCATACGACCCCAACCGCAAAACCGCCGTGCCGACAGGTGTTGGTTTTGAGCAGATTATCTCTACTTCTCAACCCATTTCCTACACCATTGATTTCCAGAATACGGGCACGGATACAGCGTTCCGAGTGCAGTTGCTTGACCAGTTGTCTGACCATTTGGATATCAACACGTTCAAGTCGGAGGGCGCATCTCATCCCTGTAGTTGGGAGCTTCGCGGAAAAAATCTCGAAGTGTTGTTTTTGCCCATCGCGCTGCCGGACAGTAATGTGGACGAGCCAGCTTCCCATGGATATTTTAGCTTTAGCATTTCCCCAAAATCCAACTTGACAGATGGAACAGAGATTTATAATTCTGCCAAAATCATATTTGATTTCAACTGGCCAATTTGGACAAATTGGGTTTACCATAGCATTGGCAAACTGACGGTCAGTGTGGACGAAGCCCAAACCCACGCCAATCTTTGGCAGGTGCTGGGCAATCCGACCCGCGATGTGGCGATTTTCCGTTCTGAGTCATTCCTTGCCGGAGAAAAACGTTTTGAGTTGTTTGATGCCTCTGGTCGTGTACTGCGTTCAGCGGAGTTTTCAGGCCGGGAGTTTGAGTTCCGGCGGGATATGCTGCCGGGTGGTTTGTACTTTTTCCGGATCAGCAATGGGCAACACCGAGTGTTTACCGGGAAGATTGTAGTGGCGGAGTAATGCAAATAAACCCAAGCCAGAGGGTAAGTAATTTACCATTTCCTCGTTTGACTCATATTGCTTCGGCCAACACCTCGGAGGTTTTCGAAAACCTCCGAGGTGTTGGCCGAAGCAATATGAGTCAAACGTTTACCTAAAAATTCAAAAATAACTTAACCATGTTTTCAAAAATCTCTTTTCTCCAATGCATGATGCTGATGGGCATCGTCCTTCTTTCAAGCTGTAAAAAAGACAGCAAAGACCCCGATAATGTATCGGACGCAGAGTACTATTTCTACGGAAAGCTCGACGGACAAACCAATCTCTTAGAGATAGATGCCACTGGGGATTATCAAATGTCAAACTCCATAGATGCCAGCATTGGAGTCCCCTTTTGCACTTATTCTTATGGGTGTAGCATTGGTGCATTCGACCCCATTGATGCTCCTTATTTTGAAGTCTATTTCCCCAATTTGTTTGACGGCGATTGTGCGGATGTGGATCAAGACTTTTCCGGGCTTTTCCATACGGGCGCCTATTCATTTGGCGATCTTACTGGCCAAGTGCTTGTGCGGCACTGGGATGGAACAGAACTCTGGAGATCTGATGCAAGCGGTCAGGTAAATGCCTCCTTTGAAGTGACTGCTACGGAGCGTCAGGAGACCCCGTTTGGGATTTATCAAAAAGTGAGCGGTAAGGCGAGTTGCACGCTTTTCAATATGGGCGGAAGCAGCAAGAAACTGGAGGATATTAAGTTTGTAATGTCGTTTAGTAAGGACTAAGCGCGAGTAGTAAACGTATCCCTTCCAAGCCCTTCCCGGTTAAATCGGGAAGGGCTTTTTTTTGCGCAGAAGTTTGAATCATCTAGAAATTTTCAAAAGTCCAGAGGGACTGAATCTCGGTAGAAAACGGATGAAAATGCGATTGGCGTGCCGTAGGTACGCTATATGCGATTTTTAGATAGCGTACCTGCGGCACGCTTTTTCATCGAAAATACCATTTCTACCGATATCCCGTCCCTCTGGGACGTACCAGTCTCAAAATCCGGGATGACACATATTTAGCATGAAGAGCCAAAATAAATTTGAAGCACGGTTACAAATCGAAACTTGACGGAGATGAATGCGTAAAAGTTATATCGGGGTATAATGACCGACTATAACAAACGCTCCATGTCACCCAGAGGACAGAATTTGGGAATTTATTCGCCCGATAATCACCTGTGGTTATTTTTCGGGCTTAATTCCTTCTCATTCGCAGGGCAATTTTTAAAAAATCATCTGTATGAAAAGTCTATACAACAGTTTGCCGAATGGCCTACGCTCGCTATGCCTCTTGTTTTTTACCCTTCAGTTTGGTGTACAGAGTTGGAGCCAATTGACCTGTAACGACTTTGTCATCCTCGCCCTGGACAACGATTGCTTCAACACTATTGACGCGGATCAAATACTTGAAGGCGGGCCGTATTGCTATCCGTGTATGTTGGTTCAGTTGGATAAAACCCCCGGCGCACCCGATTGTAATGGCCCTTGGGTGCTGAATACTGTTGATGCCAGCGATATCGGACAAACGTATTGTGTCCGGGTGACTGATCCCGGTAATGGCAATTTCTGCCAGGGTAGTATCCAGATTGTTGACAATCTACCACCAAACCTTAGCTGCCCCAGCAACTCAACCGTCGGTATGGACGCTACGACCTGCTTCCACACGGCAGCCAACGGGGAATTTGATCCTTCCATCATTAGCGACAATTGCTACACCCCAACCCTTACATATAACCTCTTCTCTATCACTTCTGGTACGAATGGCTCAGGCAGTAACAGCATTGATGGCGTTTCCTTCAACCGAGGACTTACACAGGTAAAATGGACTGCTGTGGATGGAAGTTCGAACAGCGCTACCTGTACGTTTACCGTGCAAGTGGATGATCAGCAACCACCGTCTATTGCTTGCCCTGGTAATATGACGCTCGACACCGACCTTGGGCAATGTACTTATACCGTGCAAGGCACCGAACTCGACCCAGATTCGTGGAGCGAAAACTGTCCCTTAGGATTGGCCTGGAGCCTAAGCGGCGCCAACAACGACGGTGGAAACAACACACTGGCAGGCTATGTCATGCAGCCGGGCTTGACCACGGTGACCTGGACTTTGATTGAGAACTATACTTTCAACATCGTCAGCTGTTCATTCGATGTGCAGATTGACGACAATGAGCCACCAGGCATTGCATGTCCGGTTAACCAAACGCGAAGCACAGACCAAGGCCAATGCAATTACGCTACATTGAACAGTGAGTTCGATCCAACGAGCGTTGACGACAATTGTCAGGTTGCAACCTTGACTTATTCTTTGACAGGTGCTACGAATGGAATCGGAACAAATTCCTTGTCAGGAAAGATATTCAATAAAGGCATGACGACAGTGGGTTGGATTGCCCAAGATTCATCAAGTAATCCAGGTACTTGTAGTTTTAATATTCTAATTGAGGAGAATGAGCCGCCGGTTTTCCCCACTTGCAATGGTGATATTAAGACCGTCAATATGACCTTTGACTGCAAAATAACCATACCAAATCTCTTAAATACGACAGCAGCAACAGACAACTGTTTCGGCGTAACCAAAACGCAGTCTCCCATGGCAGGTCTTGTCATGACCGCGACACACAACGAGATTATACCCATAACAATAACGGCCAAGGATGCCTCAAACAACACGGCCGTTTGTCAGCAATTTTTGAAAGCACTCGATGTGACCCTTCCGATTATAAATAGTTGTCCAAGATCAAGGGTGATTTATCCTAACGCAAGTTGCGAGATTGAAATACCTGACTTAATTCCTGAATTAACTGGATCAGATTGCAGCCTACCGCTTACAATGACCCAGAACCCCGCTGCTGGGACGATTTTACTGAGTGAAGTAGGTTTGGTCAATACCGTAACAATGACTGTGACAGATGATGCCGGGAACAGCAAAGGGTGCAATGTTTCGCTATTGACGGGGATAAGGTATTTCGCCTATATCGCGAACTCAAATTCAATCTCAGTGGTGAACACCGGAACAAATATTGTAGAAACTACGATACCGGTTGGCAATAAACCCGTCATGGCAGCCGCAACAGGCAGTGCAACGAATCCAACTGCAAACCGTTTGTATGTGGTCAACTCTAATTCAAACTCCGTTTCGGTCATTAATACCAATACACATTCAGTGATAGCAACCATTGGGGTCGGTGACAACCCGGTAGCTGCTGCAACGGGCAGTGCGACCAATCCAACCGCAAACCGAATTTATATAGTTAACTCTAATTCAAATTCCGTTTCCGTTATCAACCCAATGACCAATTCTGTAGAAGCTACCATCGCAGTAGGCGGCAAACCAGTAGCAGCGGCAACGGGTAGTGCAACCAATCCTACCGCAAATCGAATTTATGTGGTCAACTCTAATTCAAACTCTGTTTCCGTTATCAACCCATTGACCAATTCTGTGGAAACCACAATCGCGGTTGGCGACAAACCAGTAGCGGTTCTTGCAGGAATGCAGGCGGATCCAATGGCAAATCGAATTTATGTGGTCAATTCTAATTCAAACTCTGTGTCCGTTATCAACCCTTTCACTAATTCCTTAGAAGCTACTATTGCGGTAGGCGATAAACCTGTAGATGTAGAAATGAGGTGTGCAACCAATCCAAAGGCAAACCGTATTTATGTGGCGAATTTTACTTCAAATTCTATTTCTGTTATCAACCCTTTTACCAATACATTGGAAACTACCATACCGGTAGGAACAAACCCGGTAAGATTGATGAAAAGCGGCGGGGCTGGCGGGCAGGGTAGTGGTCCTAATCCACACCAAATCCAACAGATCCAACAAGTCCACAGGCAAACCGTGTTTATGTGATCAACTCTAATTCAAACAGCATAAGTGTTATCGATGCCAATAAAGTAATAGCCACTATTCCTGTAGGAGAAGGGCCAAACAATATTGCTCGTAATTACAACATCAGCCCATTGTCCAATCGAATATACGTTTCCAATGAATATTCAGGCGATGTGACCGTCATTAATTCTCTTACATATACCGTAATAGAAACGATTCCAATTGGAGGGGAGCCAATTGCATTAAGCGACTTTGTTGTCGGTTCAAGATGTTCTTCCGGACAAGACTCGGACAATGGCTTGTCAGAAGAAGAAACAACCGCTAGCGGTACAATATTTGAGACAGAAGAGACATCCTTTAAAATAATTGCATCGCCAAATCCCTTCAATACCCATCTAGAACTAAACTTTAGGCTGGAGGCAGAAAATCAAATAGAAGCTATTTTGTTAGACATGGCAGGGAACATAGTACGCAGGGAATCTACGCAACATTCCCCCGTAGGCTGGCAGCAACTCAGATGGAACACAGAAGATCTTCCTCAAGGAGTGTACTTCGTAGGCTTAAAAATTGATGGAGAGACTTGGAAGTACCAAAAGGCGATATTGTTGCGGTAGCCTGAGTCACGTTTACTAAACCTCCAAGGTTTTAGTAAACGTGACTCAGGCTCTTGCCCCCCCCTTTTGCAAACATTTCCCAAAAGCACCACGGACACCTGCGGATGGCCTTACTTTTGCCGCTCTTTTCCAAAACAATTACACCAATGGTGATTTTGAAACGCTCCGCCCTTTTTCTTCTTATTTTTGGTTTCTCCAGCATAGCCTTTTTCAAGGCGGATGCCCAAACAACACTTACCTTCCAACCCGCAGCCCCTGCCATTGATTCCACCCAAATCGAAGCCTATTTGGAAGGCATTCCCGCAGGCATGGCCAAACTCGTGGGCGTTTGGGGCGACCAAAACTTCATCGCCGATTCGGCTGCCGTGGATGCGTCCGGTCATCTTGTCTTGCGCCGAAAGAAGCTTCTTGCACCAGGCTTTTACACTTTTTTGCTGCCGGGTATGAAGCAACTCTCCTTCCTGATTGACAAGGATCAGCGCATGACCATGCGTGCCAAAGCCGCCGACTTTATGGGCACGATGCAGGTGGAAGGCTCTATCAATACGGACCTTTTTTACCAGACCATTCGATTCCAGGCCAAACAAGAACCAGAGCTGGCTCAGACCACCGGGGCGATGAACAAGTCCGCCGCCAATTCAGCAGAATTCATACAAGCAAAACAGCGGCAGATGCAAATTCTGGAGGAACGCAAGGCATATTTGGACGGTATTTTCAAGCAGTATCCAGATGCGTTTTTTACCAAATTCAAGATCTCCGGGCAAAACCCTGATTTCAAAGAATTCAAAAAAGCCAATGGCGACATGGACACCATGCGCCAACTCATGTATTACCGCGATCACTTCTGGGACGGGGTGGATTTCAATGACAACCGCCTGCTCAATACACCCGTTATCGCCAATAAACTCAAGCGCTATATCAAGGAATTGACCCCACAACACCCCGATTCGCTTATAAAAGTGTCCGATGCACTTATTCGCAGGGTGATAAACCATCGCGAATATTTCAAGTATTTTACCAACTGGATCGCGCTGCAATACGAAAACACAAAGACGACCGTGATGGATGGCGAGGCAGTGTACGTCCACATCATCAAAAACTATTTTACAGACGAATTGGCTTTTTGGGATAAGCCAGAAAACCTGAAGGGCTTGCGCAAGCACGTGTGGGAAATGGAAGCCAGCCTTTTGGGCCGTAAAGGTCCGGATGTAAAGGCGAGAGACATCAACGGAGCATTAAAAAGCATCTATGAAATGACCGCGCCAATTGTTGTGGTCTTCATGTACAGCCCGGATTGCGAACACTGCCAAAAGGAGGCGGGCGAAGTGGAAGCGATTTACAGAAAATGGAAATCTCGTGGTGTGGAAATTTATGGCATTGCCGTAAGCACCACAGATGAGGAATGGAAAAAATTCTCGCAGGAAAAGGGTTTCACTTTCACCAATGTATTCGACCCTACCAATGTGGCGATCTATGCCAAATACTTTGTGGACATCACCCCTGAAATCTATGTGCTGAACAAAGACCGCACAATTGTCGGTAAAAACCTGCATCCCAATCAGTTAGAGACGATTTTTGAACGGGAATTGAAGAAGGCGGGATTGGGGCATTGAGGAAGGAGGAAGTGTGGCACACCTTAAAGGTGTGCCACACTTTTTTACTCATTCAAATCCCAGTTGTATTCCTTGAAGACCACGGCGGTGCTATTATTCAATTTCGTCTCCGAATACTGGTTCAGGAATTTCTTCAAATCGCCAAAATCTGCACCATACCAATCAAAAATTTTGGAGACTTGGGCGCGACTGGCTGAAAGGGTATTGTAGTTCGAATTATTCACAAAATCGCGGGTGCGGTTTTCCAGCGCAAGTTCCAGATTTTCAGCAGTATAGGCGTGGTTCCAGAGTGGAGGGCAACTTTTAGCGGCGCAATTGATCGCGAAGTGAATGCGAGGATCTTTGAACTGGGGCCGCAGGATATCGTTCTCGATATTATTTAGGCTGTATTTTTTGTCGCCAATTTTGATGCGGCGCACATCCCAGGTCTTGCCTCCGTCGAAGTTGAGGATGCTTTTGGTGGGGTAGTTGTCCACGATGAGTTTGAGTGTGAAGGCGTTGTAGGCGTTTGTCCAGTAAGCCATTTTTTCCTCCTTCGTCCAAGATTCCTCCACAGGGTTTTCTGAAAGCATTTTGCAGTAGGCATCAAGCGCAGCTTTATCTGTCTTTAGGCCCTTGTAATTCACTTTTCCCGCATCACTGACGTGTTTTTGGAGGATAGAATCGAAGGATTCGTGGTTGGTGATTGGTGGATTGGTGGATTGGTGGATTGGTGGATTAGCGATTGGTGGATTAGCGATTGGTTGCTGCCTCCCTTCGCCTGGGGCGGGTAAACTGATTTGGAGGAAAAAGACAAGTGTAGAGACCAAAGACATGTTGAGCATAGGTGGTTTTTTTGTCAGAAATATACGTAAAAACGCCGTGCGGGGGTTTTCGTTGCAACAATTTCCGCCCAAAAAGCGAAAGTGTTGCATCGCGGACATGGGTTGGCCTAGGTTTGCTAATTTTGCAGCCTCAACCATTTTCCGCCATTGTCATTTGTAACGGCGAGCATCACTCCATCACTTCATCACTTCATCACCACATAGTGTCCGTAAAAGTCACCAATCTCACCAAAATATACGGTCTACAGCACGCTGTGGACAGCATCTCCTTTGAAGCGCGGCGCGGCGAAGTGCTCGGGTTTCTCGGCCCAAACGGCGCAGGGAAAACCACCACCATGAAAATCATCACAGGCTATCTTCCTCAAAATGAAGGGCTTGTTGAAGTTTGTGGTTTTGATGTTGGCGCCAAGCCCATGGAAGCCCGCGCCCGGGTGGGTTATCTTCCGGAACACAACCCGCTCTACCGGGAAATGTACGTCCGCGAATACCTCACTTTCACTGCTGGACTTCACCAGGTAAAAAACGCGTCCAAACAGGTGGACAAAATGGTGGAACGCACCGGCCTTGGGAGCCACCGGCACAAACTTATCGGGGAACTCTCCAAAGGCTACCGCCAGCGTGTCGGGCTTGCCCAAGCCATGCTCCACGATCCTGAGGTGCTGATTTTGGACGAACCCACCAGCGGTCTCGACCCCAACCAGATCATAGAAATCCGCCAGCTCATCAAAGACCTGGGCAAGGAAAAAACGGTCATTCTCAGCACCCACATTCTCGGCGAAGTGGAGGCTGTGTGCGACCGCGCCATCATCATCAACAAAGGAAAATTGGTGGCCGACGCACCCATTTCGGAGCTAAAAAAGCAGTTCGCAGGGCAGACTGTCGTTACAGCCGAATTCGCCGAGAGCACAGACAAAAACCTGCTGGCAAAAATCAAAAACGTACACACCGTAAAAAGCCTGGGTAAAAATCAATGGCAGTTTTTTGCCGCCTCAGGCCAGGATATTCGCGCAGATGTTTTCGCATTCGCTGTTGCCAACCGACTGACGCTGTTGGAATTGCACAAAGCAGAGCACTCGGTGGAGGACGTTTTTCAACAATTGACGAAGTAATATGCTCCCTATATTCAGAAAAGAAATCAACGCTTTTTTCTCCTCGCTCATCGGCTACATCGTCATTGGCGTCTTCCTTGTGCTTATGGGCTTATTGCTCTGGGTGTTCCCGGAATTCAGCATTCTCGACGGCGCTTATGCCAACCTCGACACGCTTTTCGGCATCGCCCCCATGGTGTTCATGTTCCTGATTCCGGCCGTCACCATGCGCAGTTTTGCTGAAGAGAAGCAGAGTGGTACCATTGAATTGCTGGCCACTAGGCCTATTACAGATTGGCAGATTGTTGGTGGCAAATTTCTGGCCTGCTTTGCGCTTGTTGCCTTTGCGCTGCTGCCCACAGTGCTTTACTATGTCACAGTGTACCAACTTGGCGCGCCTCCTGGAAACCTTGATTCGGGCGGTATTTTGGGCTCTTATATTGGCTTGTTGTTTTTGGCAGGGGCCTTTTCTGCTATTGGTGTTTTTGCCAGTTCGCTCACCAACAATCAGATAGTGGCCTTCGTACTCGCCACCTTCCTTTGTTTTTTCAGTTACCTGGCCTTCGATTACCTCAGCCGACTGCCCATTTTCTTTGGCAAAACCGACGATATTGTACAGTCTGTAGGCATCGCCTATCACTACGATTCCATGAGCCGTGGGGTGCTTGACACCCGCGACCTGGTCTATTTCCTGTCCATAATTTCGCTGTTTTTGGCTGCCACGGTGCTTTCCTTAGGGCGGCGGAGGTGGTGATTCAATGCTTCGATTGGTTCGATTCAGAGATTGATTCGATTATGGAATAGCTAGATTGATGTGGTCTGCTAAAACAGAAATAATCGGTATAATTGAATCAATCGAATCAATCGTATAATCGCATCAATCGAATAATTCTAGATTTTCTCCACCAGCATTTTATCAATATACTCAGTCTTGAGATTCACGCCCATAATCACTCCATCAGCACTGATCAAAAAAGTGGCCGGAATGGATTTTATATTGAACTGCTGCGCCCTTTCGCCATTTAACTCAGCGGATTCCATGCTGTGGTATTTCCACACGAGTCCGTCTTGTTGAATTGCCCGCTGCCAGGCCTGTGGGTTTTGTTCCATGGCAATGCTGAAAATCTCGAAACCCCGGTCGTGGTACTTTTGGTAAATTTCCACCAATTCAGGGTTTTCTTTGCGGCAAGGGCTACACCAACTTCCCCAGAATTGAAGCAGCACATATTTGCCTTTCAAGTCAGAAAGTTTTGCGCGTTCGCCCGTCAAAAGCCCCACTTCAAAATCAGGTACTTTTTCCCCTGCAACAAAGCGAGGCTGACGGTATTTGTAAAAAACAAAGGCTACTAATGCGAGGAGAGCGATGAAAATGAGCGTGCGGGAATTTTTCATGAAAGGCTTTCTAAACTTGAACTGTTTGTGCCAGTAAAATGATTTCGGCACAAAAGTAGGCATCCCAATTTTGCGCATTGCAATTGCCAGCTATTATCCCCCAAAAAAACACCCCGCGAGCGACAGGCGCAAGCGGGGTGTTGAAATGTGCTCAAGGGGAGCTTATTTTTAGTGGTCACTGACAATGTAGGAACGCTCTTTGATAAAGGGCGATACGATCATAAACAGCAAGGCCGTTACGGCACAAATGCCGACAAACAACCAGAAGAAGCCCGCACCGTGAAACTGTGCAAAGAATCCACCGCTTTTAATGTTGTTCTGGATCACCGATACAATCACGTTGCCAACCGTTACGCTCAAGAGGTAACAAGCCATGATCGTTGATTTCATGGACGGTGGCGACTGCGTGTAAGCATATTCCAGACAGGTGATCGAAATGAGCACCTCCCCGGCAGTGAGGATTACAAAAGCGAAAATCTGCCAGGAAATATTAGGCGTTTGACCAGCGTCGATCCAACTCTGAGTAATGGCAACCACCACAAAGGAGAGTGCTGTAAGGACAAAGCCTGCGCCAATTTTGCGGAGAGGGGTCACCTTGATACCCATTTTGTTCAATGCCGGATAAAGGACAAAAGAGAACAAGGGGATAAATGCAAGAATGAAGGCTGCATTCACAAATGAAATCTGCTCTGCTTCCCATTTGATGCCCAACCAATTCAAGTCCATTTTGCTGGCTTGTACCACCCATTCGGATTGGCTTTGATCCCACAATGCCCAGAATACAGGAACGAAAGCAAATACCGACAATACTCGCCATACGGATTTGATCCCTTCTATGGTTTCGTCGCCGTATTCTTTGGCAGCCGCTGCAAAACCACCATTCGTCAGTGCATAAAGGTTTATGCCCACGAAATTGCCGGGTTTGGCAAACCACTGTTTTTTGAAAATGAAGGCCAAAGCAAGTACTAAAACCAGCCAGGCGCCCAGCACCGGACCTACTCCGGCGTGTTGAATCTTATCAAAATAAATGTAACTCGCTACAAGCGAAAGGAATGCAGTTGCCAGGATAACCATCCTGTTTGCATCATATTTTGGCGGAGGAATCCGACGGTACTTGTTCCGACCAAGCCAGAAGAAAAAGACTGCTATACCCATGGCAATGGCTGGTACGCCAAAGGCAACCGTGGGGCCATAATGTGTCTTCAGGTATGGAATAAGCAGGATTGAAAGCACGGAACCTGCATTGATCGAGAAGTAAAAGGCATCAAATGCCTTGGAGATCAAATGCGAGTTGCTGGAATCAAACTGGTCGCCTACGTTGGCGGACACACAAGGTTTGATACCTCCGGCACCCAAGGCTATGAGCATCAACGAAGTGGTGAACATCACTTCACTGTCTACCGAAAGGGCCACCATAATGCTTCCACAGGCATACACCATCGAGAGCCAAAGGATGGTTTTGTATTTGCCCCAAAACCAGTCGGCCACCATACCGCCAAACATAGGCAGCAGGTAAGTCATGGCCACAAAATCGTGGGTTTTGGCGTTGGCGGTGGCTTCAGCCACCTGTACCACTGCGGGGTCAACAGAGCCGCTTTTGTTGTAAAACTGTGCCACCATGAACGTGGTGAGAATGGCGCGAAGGCCATAGTAGTTGAAGCGTTCAGCCGCCTCGTTTCCAATGATGTATGGGATACTGGAGGGGAATTTCCCTTTGGGTTTAGTTGTGTCGGTGTTCTCTGCCATAAGTTTCGTGCGTAGGTGAAAAGTGTTTATTGCATTCGATTGAACAGGGCAAATGTGCGAAATTTTTTCTCCTGCAAGCATTTTCCCTTTTTTAGCAATAAAAAAACTTCGTTTTTCAGACCTTTGGCAACCAAACGCTTTCTCATGACACGTCTTGCCGCCCTTTGCTTTGCTGTTTTATCCTTGGCTGCCTGTAGCCAGGAACCGCCCAAAGAGGCCATTGCCAACGCCGCTGATATAGCCCTTTGGGCAAAATACAAAACCGAAGCTTGGAAAAACCACGGCTGCGAACTCATCACCGATGCCGAGTTGGAAACGCTATTCGCTTTTAATGGCAAAGCGGCCACGCTCAATGCCCGACCGCTGCCCAATCAGGCTTTCTGCCTCCGAACTTGGAACAAACCCGACTGGAAAGAACGCGAAACCAACAATGAAAAAGAGGGAGCGGCCTGGCTCAACCCACAAAACCGTGTTGTGGTGCAACTTTTTGACTACACTTCGGAAGAACACGCCAGACAACAAATCGAAAACCTCCGCCGCGACCGCCGAAACACCTACGAAGAAGACGTGCCCGGCCTCGGCGACGACGCGCTGTGGAGTACCAACACCGTCACACTCCTCGTGCGAAAAGGCCAATTTGTGCTCAACGTTGCCCTGGAAGTCAGCGATGTGCCCCACGACAACCTTACTAAAGCCAAAGAAGCGGCCGCATTGGTACTCAAGAAATTATAGCAGGAATCCCATCCTTCGCCCCTTCCCGCTCCGCCTGCCAAGACTTTGGGGGAAGACTTCGGCGGGTAAACAATCCACCCCTCCTACGCCAAGGCTTCGGCGGGTAAACAATCCACCAATCACTAATCCACCCCTCCTACGCCAAGGCTTCGGCGGGTAAACAATCTACCAATCACTAATCCACCAATCACCAGAATGCCCCCTTCCCTCTATTCCGACCTCATGGCCGCAAAAAAGCGCAATGAAAAACGGCTCGCTATCCTTTTTGACCCCGACAAACTTCGACTCGAAAAAATGGAGCGGGCACTTGAACTGGCCGTCGAATGTGGGGTGGATTATTTTTTCATTGGAGGTAGCCTGGTCGTCAATTCAATGCTTGACCCCTTGCTTGCCAGCATCCGCGAGCGTTGCAAAATCCCGCTCCTTTTGTTTCCGGGCAGTTCCTTCCAACTAAGTTATCGCGCCGACGGCATCCTGTTGCTTTCACTCATCAGTGGCCGGAACCCGGAACTGCTTATTGGTCAACACGTGGTGGCCGCGCCCTACCTGAAAATGTCGCCACTCGAAATTATTTCCACCGGCTACATCCTTGTGGATGGAGGCGTGCAAAGCTCCGTGCAGTACATGTCAAATACTTCTCCTATCCCATCCGGCAAAAATGACATTGCCATTTGTACCGCCCTTGCAGGCGAGATGTTGGGATTGAAAACCATTTATTTGGAGGCAGGTTCCGGAGCATTGAACCCCATTTCGGAAAGCATGATCGAAGCTGTGGCGGGCACGCTCACGGTCCCGCTCATCGTGGGTGGCGGAATCAGAACGCCTGAAAAAGTCGCCGCCAATTTCCGCGCTGGAGCTGATGTGGTTGTGGTTGGGAATGCAATTGAAAATGACCCGGGACTGATTCGGGAATTGGCTGCTGCGAGGTAACATGGATCATCTAGAATTTTGAGATTTTTCTGATTTTGTTTGAATGATGATTGACGAGTACATGATTGTTGATTTTTGATGGAATGGTGGATTGATGATGGCCGATGATGTGCCGCCATCGTCAATAATAACATCGTCCCTTACATCAAAAATCAACAATCATGTACTCGTCAATCATCATTCAGACCCAATTGGCTCAAAATTCGGATGACTCGAGTTCCCTTAAGTCTTCTGGTGCTTTTTCTTCGCCGCAGGAAATAGTATATTGTTCAAAATCAATCGGAAACCAGGAGAATTTGGGTGCAACGCAAGGTCGGTGGGCGGGTCGCCTACATAGTGGCGGTAATCTTCCGGGTCGTGACCTCCATAGAAGGTAAAGAAGCCTTTCCCGTACGCATCATGGATATAACGCGCCTCGTTGGCGGGTTTGTTTTCACCCATAATGAGCACGTTGGGCTTGATGAATTTTTTGTTGAATGCTGTTGCCTGGCCCATAAAACCTTTTACTGTTCGGGTGTGGCATTGGGTCAGCATGGTCGGCACGGGATCCCATTTGGCCGAGAAGTCGAAGAGCGTAATATAGTCTTGTTCTGGCGACACGCGGCGTCCCGTCACCTCACTGTTGTCAATAGTCGAGTGCTCATAAATGCTGGGATCAGTGAGCACCTGAAAATTTTGAAAAGCAAAGGTTTTTGAAAAATCGAGTTTGCTTTGGAAGTTGGGGTCGGTAGCATCCCCGTCAAATGGGAAAGCACAAATATCGGTGCCTTCTGCAGCCAGTGCGATGTCGTAAGTATCTGTGGCCGAGCACATTGCAAACATAAAACCTCCGCCAATCACGTATTCTTTTATCTTCTTCGCCACGGCCAGTTTTAGTTCGCTCACTTTGTCAAAGCCATTTTGACGCGCCAGCGATTCCATCATCTGGACGTGCTGTCGATACCAGGGTTGGCCGCTGTTGCTGGCGTAAAACTTCCCGTACATCCCCGTAAAGTCCTCATGGTGAAGGTGCAACCAATCGTATTCCGCCAATTTCCCCTGCATCACTTCATTGTCGTACAAAACGTCATAAGGAATTTCGGCGTAGGTCAGCACCAGGGTAACAGCATCGTCCCAAGGCTGTATCATTTCGCCTTTTTCGTCCTTGTCTGGAGAGTAAACCGCGATTTTAGGGGCTTTTTCCAGTTTTATTACATCCTGATTTACCTCTGGATTCAGGATATCGTTCTGCAAATTAGCAAACTGTCCATCAGCAATGACCTCGTAACTCACGTCGCGGGTTTTGCATTCTTTCTCAAAGCCAGGGGTATAAACAAAGGCGAAACTACCGCCCTTATAGTTCAACAACCACCATGCCTCCACGCCCTGCGAGAGTATCCAATAGGTGATGCCGTAGGCTTTCAGGTGATTGCGCTGGCCTTTTTCATCCATCGGTAGTATAATGACCGAGGCGCGGATTTGAGAAACTGCGCACAGGAATAGCGCGAGCGCGATGAGTAGTTTGCGCATGGTATTATTTGTTTTTGTTGTCAAAGTCGAGGCCGTAAAACGCAAATTCGTCCTAGTTAGTTTTGGAGGGTACATTTCAGCAGCAACACCATCACATTTCGCGCCTTCCGGTTTGCCACACTTACCGGGCATCACTTCATCACTCTATCACTTTATCACTATCTGACCGGGGCCCATTCCTCCAAATAAGATTTCCGTCCCAACAACATCCAAAGCCCTTCCCGAAAATAGATCATCGTAAGCCGCACATACCCGTATTGCCGGAACCTGCGCGGCGAATGGTGTATCCGTAATTTCGGCAGATATGCAATTCGCCCAACATCCTGCAAGCGATAAAAAAGGTTGCAGTCCTCTCCAGCTGTCAAGTGTTCTTTATAACCTCCAATTTGCTCAAAAGCCGATCGGCGTACCAATTGACACTCGCCCTTGGCCAAAGGTGCTTTGAAAAACAACGATCCACGAATAATCGTGTTCATTATGATGTGATAAATGCGATCAGAAGTACGCGCCTCCTCCGGGTACACCCAAATTGGCACGGTAGCCCCTACCAACGTTGGGTCTTTTTCAAAATAGGCAAAAACCTTACCGAAAAAGTGATCCTTGTCGGGAATACGGACATCCGCGTCAAGGCGGAGCAGGAGCGGCGCTTTGGCCTGTGCTGCGCCGAGATTACAACCGATGGCGATGTTTTGTTTCCCGGGACCAGCCTGCACAAGTTTGACGCGCTGGTTAGAAAGTTCTGCAAAATGTTGCACAATCTCCACAGTTCCATCGGTGCTGTTCGCATCGGAAACGATGATTTCCAGGTCGTATTTTTCCCAAAACGGCTCGAATTGAGCAAGGGTAGTGCCAATGTAATTGGCCTCGTTGCGCGTTGGGATGAATAAGCTGAGTCGGGGAATGTTCATTTTTGATGATATTCAGATATTGAGATATTTGGATGTGGAGGCAATTTCTTAATATCCAAATATCTCAATATCACCTTGTCAATCATTCAATTTCAAGTCGAATTTTTGGATCAATTGCTCTACTAAGGGGTTGGTTTCCTTCATTTTATCCAATTTTTCCTTGGTGCTCAGCGGGCGTACAGTACGTGCAGCTTGTGCCTGTTCGGCAATTTTTTGATCGTCCAATACCACTTCAATTTTTAGCGCGGTATCGTGCAAGCGCTTGCGCAATGTTTCAAGCATCCGAGGCACCTCGGCTCTCACGTTGTTCTGGTCAATCGTGGTGCCAACAAGCGCAGTGAGCGTCTTACCTTCCAAGCGCAACTCCGCATTACTGAGGGCCATGCGCGACAAATTGGAGTTGAGCAATGCAGCGTAAGCCTGCCATTCTGTGCGGATATTTTCAAGCGAAAGGCGACTCTCAAGGCTGGCCCGATGATTTTCTTCCTCTTCTACCAATTGATCAAAGGCATCAAGACGCATCGGGATGGCTTCTGCCTTCATGCGCCCCTGCCTCAAGCCTTGCGAAATATCAGCCAAGGCATCCTCTGAGAGGGGTAGGGCATTGCCGTTTATGGGAGATGCTGGACTCTGGACACCTGTCTGTCCGGTAGGAAGGTTGGACGTTGGAGATGGTGTCGGCTCGGAAACTTTGCTGACAGCGCTTGGCATGGCATAATTTCCATTGCCATTGGGAGTGCTTCCGTTGCCATTTGGTGTGGGCGAACTGAAGTTCGCCTGCTACGGTCTGGTCAAGAGTTTTTTTTTCCAAATCCGCGCCTTTGACAGCCCTCCCGATATGGCACATTTTGAGCAAGGCCATTTCAACGTGGAGGCGTTTGTAGCGCGCCATCTTGAAATTGATATCGCAGTCGTTGCAAAGATTCAGCGCAGTGAGCAGAAAAGATGCCGGGGTAATGGCTGCCTGGGTACGGTAGCGTTCTCTAAGGCTTTCGCCCACTTCGAGCAATGCAAGTGTGGCTTTGTCTTTGCAAACCAACACATTGCGCAAATGCTCCGCAAGACCAAGCACGAACACCTCAGGATCAAAACCTTTGCGGAGAATTTCGTCAAACTGGTTCATCAGCGCAGCCGAGTCTTCGGCCAAAAGCGCGTCGGTGATCTTGAAAAAGTAATCGTAATCGAGCACATTGAGGTTTTCGATTACGGCCTCATAAGTGATTTTTTTGCCTGCGCCACTTGTGATGCGGTCAAAAATCGAGAGCGCGTCGCGCATGGCGCCATCTGCTTTTTGGGCAATGATGTGCAGCGCGTCTCCCTCCGCTTCGATGCCTTCTTTTTGACAAATATCCTGCAACTGCAACACCATATCGGCTATCGTGATGCGACGGAAATCAAAAATCTGGCAGCGCGAAAGGATGGTCGGGATGATTTTGTGCTTCTCTGTGGTCGCCAAAATGAAGATGGCGTAGGGGGGCGGCTCTTCCAGGGTTTTCAAAAAGGCATTGAAGGCCTGATTGGAGAGCATGTGCACCTCGTCAATAATGAACACCTTGTACTTACCCTGTTGTGGTTGGAAACGCACCTGCTCGGTGAGGGCGCGAATATGTTCCACGGAGTTATTGGAGGCCGCGTCCAGTTCTATGATGTTGAACGAGGCGCTGTCATTGAACGATTTGCAGGAACTGCACTCGTTGCAGGCCTCGTATTCAGGGGTACGGTTTTCGCAGTTGAGGATTTTAGCGAGGATACGGGCGCAGGTGGTCTTACCCACGCCACGTGGACCGGTAAAGAGAAAAGCGTGTGCGACATGATCGCTTGCGAGCGCGTTTTTGAGCGTTCCGGCCACATGGCCTTGTCCCACAACGTCTTGGAAACGTTGGGGACGGTATTTGCGCGCGGATACGATAAAGTTGCTCATAATATGCCTTTCCTCTTGGGTCGTAAAGGTAAATCGAATGGGTAAAGGCGAGGGATGAAGTTTTCCACAAAGACGGCGGGATAATCAGGCTGCTGCTGGCAAAGTTTCGGATTCCAAAACCGAGTCAACATAAGCCAGCAAATCTACCAACAATCCAGCACGCTCTGTGGCAGACAAGGTTGGGTAGAGCGTTTTGAAGGCTTTTACAAAAGTGTCTTTATCAGTAGATTGCACGCCATTTTGAGCGAGGAGCGCGACAATCTCTTTGGATGTAGGTATGTGAGTAGTTGTCATTTTTTAGCTTTTTATATATTCAATCATTGTCTTGGAGTTCTCGGCGAAGATGGTTGATTATCAAATCTTACCACTTATCTTTAGTATCTTTTGTTCTGCCATTCAACGCAGAATCCAAAATGATGGCAATCGCCTTTAATTCTGAATCAGCCAACTTCTTTAAACCTGCCCACCACGCTTCGGTGTTATTGTATTGGTGCTTCCAATTACTTGGATAATCCTCAGCAATGTCAGCCCTCCTTTAGATAAGCCTTTTCGTAAATAATTTCCGAAAAAAGGATGCGGTACTTGTTGTCCTTTGTTTGATAGTAATTCGGTAAATAAATCTACCAAGGTCACGAGTAAATCCTGCTTGCTTACCATAGAAGGTTTGTGTTCTCCCTTTGCCTTCAATTAATCCAGATTCCTTATCCTCCATCTGAATTACAGCATCACCCGAAGTAAAAGTACGGTACAACGCCTGTTTTGCCTTTACGAAAAGTTCTTCTTTTGAACCTTGAGCTTGCCCAATAAATTCATAATACCCTTTCCCGCCCTCACCTTTGATTATCTTTTGGGATGCTATTTTATGCAACGAAGAGTCTTTACTCAATGAGTCAACCTGAGAATAAACACCAGTCATTGGCAATACTGCTAGAACTACAGCAAAAGGAATCTCATTTTTTTCATTTGAATCATCTGTTTTGTGCAAAAATGGATCGTTTTCTTTCAATATTGTTTCAATCTCGGATTCTTACAAAGACTTATTTCAAGGTAGGTGTGTCATCTATCCAACCCTCCTCGCGCAGCACGTTGAAATATTCTTCCTGCGACATTGGACAACGCGCCAAATCTAAAAACTGGACTTTGTTCAACTTGCATTGCGCATACATCTGCTTGATAAGATGGTCGTTCAGGTCTTTCTCTCCATGGCTAATTTTGGTGTACAAAACCAACATATCATCGTGATAAAGTTCAAGGTATTTGTGATCGTCGCTTCGGTTTGGAGCGTCAACGAAGCCTTTTTTCAAAAGGTTTTTGTAAGTTTTCTTTGCATCAAGTACAGCCATAATTTATTCAACTGATTTGACCAGGTGATTGAGCGTGTTTTTAATACGACGAAGGCGAGGCGAAAGGCGAGAGTCATCTAAACCATTGTATCTGTTGTAGATAAAATCAAATTCACGGGCAAAGCTTTCTTCTGCCTCCATTTCCGTTTCGCCAGTTCCAACAAGATCGAGCATTTCCGATTTAATCAAATAAGTCTTATCTTCTTTTTCCAGCAAACAGCGCAGAGGAAAGTGTAGCAGATATTTTTTGCCATCAAACTCAATTTTCTCCCAGGTGTGCGAAAGCGATACTGACTGATCGGAATAAATCTCCAAGGCTTTTACCCTCGGCTTTTTATTTCCTTTGGTGATCTGTTGCAGCTTGCCGTATACAATATCTTCTCTAACATTCGTATCGGATTCGATTATTGGCGTAATAAGTTTGCTTTTGCGTTCTGGTGTAATTTTTCGGATAGAGTATATCGGCTTTGGAGGGGTATTTCTTCCGGAAAGTTCAACTATGTGTACTGGACTATTGCCAAAGCTATTTGTAAGTTTGGTCAAGATTTCTACCAAGGGGTTACGTACGACAGGAGCGGGATATCGTTCTCGAATGCTTTCATACTTATTTTCCTATGAAAATTGCATGATCTCAACAAAAGCATTATTGACAATCTGCTTTTGCTTTTTCACATCTCCCGTCAAATTCCCAGTAAATTCTCGCGGTGTGAGCATAAAAACTGGGATAGCACTTCCTGGACGGAAGTCCGAGAGTTCGATCTTGAATTGATTAAGGTCAATAGCCTCTGCATCTGAAATATTAGCAATTGCTAGTTGTCTAACCAATTCTTGAAGATTTTGACCTATTTCAATCAAATTTTCGATAGGTAGAGTGTTGTGTTTACCCAACTCACCTTCAATTTGAAAAGGAATCCCTGTTTGTAGATTAATCACCTTCGTAGGATTTAGTTTGGTTGGAATCTCCCTTTATTGGGGCGCATGCTGCCCATATATAATTGAACGACAAATGTAGTACGAAATTTACTACAGGCATTATCCCCACCGTAGAGTTGGTCTCGAATACCTATCCTTCCAAAGAGTCCAAAAAATACTGAATCTTCTCCTTCAACATCGCATCTTTTTCCGTCAGTTCCTTCTTTGCAAATTCGGCAGCGCTGCGAGCCTTTGGCGTTTTTCCTTGAAGTTTGTACACCCCTGCCAATGTCATCCAATATTCTGCCAGACCTCCATTCTCGGCGGCGGATTTGGCCCATTTTTCGGCTTGTTTCTGCACGTTTTTGTCCTCCGGGAAAGCGCGCACCAGCATCACCACAAGATCGTGGAGTTTGGCTGCATTGCTTTTGACCTCAGTTTTCTGGTAGGCCTTGGCGGTTTTTAGAAACAATCCTGCGTCTTTGATTGCCTTGGCGTAATTCATGTCTGCCTCGTAGGCAAAGGCTAATGAACGGGAAGGGTTGCCTGCTTTCATCTTGGCTTTGGCCTCATCGAGCAGGGTTTTGTTTTTGAATTCAATGGCTTTGGCCACCGTGCTTTTGCAGGCCTTTTCAACGCGGGCATTCACAGCCTCTTCACTGGTGACGGCCACGATTTTACTGCGGTTTTTTACCAGCAAGTCAAACACGCGGCTGTCGGCATCCACCGCTCCTTCCAGGATGAATTTGAGGTTGAATTCCGTCGTCAAATCCTGCTGGGTACCCAGGTATTCGTTCGTGATTTTCAGGGAAGGTTTGCCCGCCGCATTAAGCGAACGAACATAATCAAAAAGCATCTTCGGGTCGCGGTCGCCCTCAGCGTATTTTTTCTCATAGTCGACCGATTTGTCATTTTTACCCAAGGCTTTTCTGCCTGTTTCAAGCAGTTGTTCCACGTTTTTACCGCCGACTTCTTTCAACACGATTTTCCCGGTCCCGTCCAGAAACATCAGCGTCGGGTACGAATTCACCGGATATTTCCCTGCAAACTCCGCATTTTCAGGCTTTTCCATGTCAATTTTCAAATTGATAAAATTGGCATTGAAAAACTCGCCAGCCTTTGGATCCGGGAAGGTTTGGGCAGCCATGCGCTTGCAAGGGCCACACCAGGCGGCGTAGGCATCCACAAAAATCAGTTTTTCCTCTGATTTGGCTTTTTCGAGAGCTTCAGGCCAGGTGCCATGGAAGAACTCGATGCCTTGGGCGGAGAGGGTGAGGGAAAATGTGAGAGTGAGCAGCGTGCAGAGTATGTTTTTCATGCTTATTTAGTTTGGATGGTGCGAATTATTTTTAAGGATCAGGCTGCAAAAGTACGCCTCCATAGGCAAAACGAAACATATTCGCCAAAGATAAGGACATACTTGGGGTTTTTATAAGGGAACAAATAGCGCGAGCGGGTTACATTTAGGAACGGCAATTCACCCTTCTACAAAAAGAGAACAAATTCGCCTTATTTGCCCTAATTTTGTTCCCATAATTCAAATAAGTATGAGCGATTTTAGAAACATTATCACCATCGAGCCGGGCAAGCGCAGTGGCCAACCTTGCATACGGGGGATGCGCATCACGGTCTATGACGTGCTTAGTTATTTGGCTGCAGGCATGAGCATTTCGGAAATATTAGACGATTTTCCAAAACTGACCGAGGCTGACATTATGGCTGTTCTGGCTTACGCAGCAGAGGCGGAGAAGACAAAACTTGTTGTCCCACAAGCCGTTGCTGCCTGATGTTTTTATTGGCGTCACACTCACCGCGCATACATCGCCAGCCATTTGCATTCCTTTACCACCGTATCATAGTACTTCGTCTTGGAATGTTTTGAAATCAAAACATCATAGTAAACCATGTATTCCGGCGGCAAAACCGGGATGATGTTGGTCCCGGGTCGGTACTTACAAGCCGGACTACAAAGCCATTCCTTTTGCATACAACGGGCGGCCATGAATGCAGTTCGGGCTTTCATTTCTTGTGTGTGCGCAGCGCGATAGGCTTTTTGGTAATACTCAAATGCCCGCGAAAGGTCAAGATTCTCACGGTTGCCATCGGGGGCGCCTTCCATGGGGAACACCGGCCCTTGTGCAAGCCGTAGTTGGTTGCGTCCGTCACGGTGAAAATCCCGCACTTCCCATTCGTAGCCGAAATAAGACGTGTTGTACCAGAAATCGCCGAGCCGAAGCCAGATTTTGGCTTCGTTGGTATCTCGCAACGCTTCGGCGGCCTTGGCCTGTTGCTCAAACTCGATGAGTTGCTCCACGATCTGGAGGCGGTTGAACGCTGACTCTCTTGGGCTTTCCCGATTAATTAATTCCCCAAAACGATTGGCAAACGGCACAAACTGCGTCATGCGGGCTTGTTCGCCGGGGGTAATCTGTCGCAGCACAGCGGCGGCTGCTTCCGGCTCCCCGAGACCAAGGAAATACACCCCTTTTGTTTCTAAAAAAAAGGCTTTGATGCGATCAGGGTTGGTGTCCAGATTCATCTTTTGTTCGAGCAATATAGGGTCGTTGGTGTTTGCCAATCTCAACAGGTCTTCGATCACATCCAGGCGCGGATTGTATTGAATGGTATGGGGCGGATAAGCGGCGAACATTGCCTTGCCCGGGCGATTATTCTCCGCATAACCCCTTGAGAGCCACTCTTGTAAGAACGGTTCGAAATTCGGATTTTGGTCAAATGCCGCCAGGCTTCGCACCTTGTAGGCCAGGTGATCCACCGTATCGGTAGCGGTGGTGTCGAGGTTCATCACCTCGAGCAGGCAGCGCCAGATTTCGAGCTGCTGGAAGATGTTTTTGTCTTGCTTCGTGCCCTCTTTGAGTTCATTTTCAAGACGGTCCCAGGTCTTGGCGGCGGCGTAGCGATCGTTTGCAAGCAGTTCGAGGTAGCCGTCCACGGCCCTCCAGGTTTTGGGCGCGGTGATTTGATTTTCGCGGATGGCACGGCGCACAAATTTTTGCAAATGGAGCAAATGTTTCACGGCGGCGTCCCGCTTAATCGTTCCTACTGCGCGGCCATTTTTTGCGTCTGTAATGGGTGTGCGGAGAAATATTTTTTCCAACTCCTGCACATCGCTCACAAGCAGGAGTTCGAGTTGGGGGTTTTGAGGGTCAAGCTCATAAATCGCCTCCATATCGGCTACAGCCCAGGTATGCGTACCGCCAGCGCGCATGATATAGAGCGAGCTTTTTTCAGCGTCGCTGTTGCATAAGCGGAGGGCCTTTTGCCAGTCGTCGTCGTTGCGGATTTTAAAACTCCGAAAGGCTTGAGAGCGCTTGGATGGGCAATTTCGAAAAATGAGCGAATAGCGGTAAGCGGCCTCGGGGTATTTGCCCAGTTTCTGCATCGCCCCGGCCACATGGCCCAGCGTCCAGTAAAACAGCACGCTTTTTTTCTTTCTGTCTACCTTGGGCATCAATTCGTTGAAAAGGTCGAGGGTCATTTGCCAATCCCCGGCGTAATGCGCCAAACGGACCAGTTGATAGGCGTAACGCAGCCGGACAAAGGGCGATTGGGTGTCTTCAAAACGCTGTTTCCCCTCTCGGATCAAGTCCATCATGACGGGAACATTTCGTTGACTGGATTTCCATTTATCGCCCCGCGCCACCACGTGCTCTTCGCAGCGTTTGGCAAACGTCAGATAGCGTGTCACCTCTACGCAGCCATTGTAGGCCAACATATAGGCGAAATTATTGTCCTCCAATCTACTGGGCAGGGAGACTCTTCGCGTTTGGTCGCCTGCTGCTTCATGGAGTCGGGCCAGATCGTATTCGTCTGATTCATAGATCACTGCGGCCACTTCCTCCCATTTGGCTTTGCTGCAAAACCGTTCGGTCCACTCCTCGCAGTTTTCTTTTTTCTGAATTTCTACCGGGTTGTAATTGCGATCGTAATAATCGCCAAAACGCAGGAAAAACGGTGCGTACGCCGAACTCGCGTCCACAAAATCAGCGTCAAAAAAACTGTAGCCGTAAAACGGCGCTGACTGCGGCACACAGGGCGCTGGCTGTGGAGGCGTGAAGGAGGTGAATAGCAATAGGATAAAAACCCCCAACGGAATGTCCAATATCCAACAAGGAATGTCCAATGTCCAAATAGGCGCTGCGTTTGAGCACTCACAGTGACCTTTCAACAAGCGACAGCGATGAATCTCAAGCCCAGCGCCTATTTGGACATTGGACATTCCTTGTTGGACATTGGACATTTCCTTGGACATTTCCTCTATTTTCTTACCGTTTTGCATACACTATCAAGCTGTTG
This sequence comes from Lewinellaceae bacterium, assembly GCA_016708875.1. Lineage (GTDB taxonomy): Bacteria > Bacteroidota > Bacteroidia > Chitinophagales > Saprospiraceae > M3007. The sequence goes on along the minus strand of JADJFA010000001.1, from coordinate 305,454 downwards.
TGCAGAAAAATACGCCGACTGTGCAATGCCCAGGTGAAAAAATGCCAGGGAAGCATCGTCGGCCAGATCGAGTTTTTGGGCAAGACTAGCCGCCCTAAAAAGCAGCTCGGGTGATGTTGCCGAAACCCGCAGATGGTCGCCGGGGCGAAGGTAATGGCCGCCGAGGAATGTGCCTTCCTTCACTTCCCACAAGTGGGCGGAGAATGGCTCGGTGGCGGGATGCTCCAGGTATTTCTTACTGAGACGCATCTCTTCAAAAGGAATCGGTCCGGGCACAATTTTCCAGAGTTCGCCCTCTCTGAAAACCAGGCCCCAGGAGAAAAGTGGCAAGGCCAAATCTAAAGGAAGCGAGTAGTCTTTGGGAGCGCCATCGACGTATTTCAGCGCGTCGTCCGGATGAAAAATGGTATTGTGCTCGCCTTCTTCATCCACATCACCCGTGTTGTAAAACATGAGCATCCCCCGATCCACGGGCGGCACGCCAGTTTCTTTGGGGAATTTGTACTGATGGAGCCGAATGGTGGCTTCCAGGCTTGTGCCGGGTGGAAGTTCGCTGCGTATTTTTTTCAAAAAAAGAAAAAAAGATTCCCGGGTGGAGGGTGTCCAGTCACAGTCGAATAATACGCCCTTCAGTTCCTTAATTTGGTTCAGGTTTTCAACAATCTTTTTGGCGAGCCACGCTGTTTTTTCTTTCGAAATGTTTTGAAAAACCTCGTTGGTGATAAAAACGGTGGGGATTATTTCAAGTCTTGCCAAGCCATTTGTGTCCGACATTTCGGTAATGGAATAAGGCTCTATCTCACCCGTTGTGGCATTGCGGCCAATGTCTAATACTTTGATGTACAGTTTTTTACAACCCAAGGAGTCCATAAGCCCGCGTTCGGAATCAGAGATGTCAAGCGTTGTTTCCCAGTAAAAAAAAGCGGGTAAAAGCGGCTGGGGCGGAGTGTGGGAACAAGCCGCAATGATCAGGACTGCAAGGGTCGGGAACAGCGTTTTCATTTGGCTAAGGTCGGGAAAATGCGCGGAGCTTTATCTCAAGTATTGTTGGGATATAAAAAGCATTTTGACACAAAATATTTTTTTCCAAACGGCATTCATACTTTTGTCCAGTTTACCCGCCGATTTTCGCGCTTGGCCGAGCTTTTTACCTATTTACCCGTCGAAGCATAGCGTAGGCGGGCACCCTCACACACAATGGAACCTCAGCATCTAATTTCTATAAAAGCCGCACTTCAGCAAAAACGGATGCCGCTCTACCGCAAAATCCTGTACTGGACTTGGCGAATCCTCTTGGGCGGTACAGCAGCGGTAGCACTCATGTTCCTGATTATCAGCATGATGGCCATACCCTCATTCCGCGAATTGGAAGACCTTCCTCCGCGCTGGCGAGTGAAGTGCTGGGCAGCAACAATGATTTGCTGGGTCGCTATTTTGTCGAAAACCGCGTGCCAGTACCTTTTGAAGACCTCAGTCCGCACCTGGTGAGCGCGCTCATCAGCACGGAGGATATTCGTTTTAGGGATCATTGCGGCATTGATGGACGGGCCGTGGCGCGGGTAATTATCCGAACGGTGTTGCTCAGCGATCAAAGCGGGGGCGGTGGCTCTACGGTGACACAGCAGCTGGCTAAAATGCTTTATTCTGACCGCAATTTTAAGGACATGAACAAGGTTCAAAAAACCTTCAAGCTCATCTATATCAAACTGCGTGAATGGATTACAGCCGTCAAACTCGAACGGGCCTATACAAAGGAGGAAATCATCTCGATGTATCTGAACAAGGCCGAGTTTGTGAACAATGCTTTTGGGATACACGCAGCCGCAGAAGTGTATTTCAACAAAGACCAGGAGGCCTTGAACATCCAGGAATCGGCCTTGCTAATCGGGATGCTCAAAAATCCTTCTTATTATAATCCCAACCGCTTTCCTGAACGTGGCATAAAACGCCGTTGGGTAGTGCTCTCCCAGATGAAAAAAAACAAGGTGCTCACAGAAAGCCAATATGATAGCTTGAAGGTGCTGCCCCTTGGCCTTCAATTCAGAGCGGTGAACTTCAGTGACGACAAGGCGCCCTACCTCTGTGATTATTTGGAGAAAATTGTGCGGGACTCCCTGCTCGAACTCCCCGAATGCCGCCGCCGCGATGGCTCCAAATACGACATCTACCGCGATGGCCTGAAAATCTACACTACCATTGACCCTGTCTACCAGGCCCATGCCGAAGCGGCCATGATGGAACAAATGAAAAAAATCCAGGCTCGCTTTTTTCAGGTCTGGAAAGGCCGGGACCCCTGGACCCACCGCACCGGCGATGCCACCGACGAAGAAATTCAAGGCCGAAAAGAATCGCTCTGGAAACTTGTGCGCGAAGGAGAACGCTTCGCTACGTTATGGCCCAAATTCATGGATGCTTCGGTTGAAAAAATCAAAAAACGCAATGATTATGAACTCCGTTCTATAGATATGGAACGGATGTTGAACGAAGAAAAAACACCCGGCAGCATTGCTAAGATGTTGATTGCCAAGCCAACACCCTTTGTTACAAGCGAACAAGCCACGGCTTACCGTCGCATCATGGCCAGTAAAGAATGGCCCGATGCCAAAGCACAATATCGCGCCCTCACCGCCGCTATCAAGAAACAATACGCCCAGCCGGTGAAGATGAAAATCTTCACCTGGACCAATTCAAAACTTGAAAAAGAGACGGTGATGACTCCGATGGACAGCCTGCGTTATCACCGGATGTTTTTGCAATCGGGTATACTGGCTGTGGACCCCACTTCATCCGAAATCAAGGCTTGGGTAGGTGGGGTAAACTTCAAATATTTCCAGTACGACCATATCCAGACCCGGCGACAGGTTGGGTCTACTTTTAAGCCCTTTGTGTACGCCACAGCCATTGCCCAGCAAGGCATCAGCCCCTGTTTTGAGGTGTACGACAACCCAGTGACCATCCCCGCCCGGTACATGAATTTTGAGCACTATACTGATTGGACGCCTAGAAACTCTACACAGACTTATTCAGGTGCCAGGCCGAACCTGAAGGAGGCCTTGAAAAATTCGGTAAATACGGTGAGCGCTTACCTCATGCGGCAACTTGGGAGTACGGAGCCGGTGCGGGGGCTTTGTGATAAACTGGGCATTGATTCCGCCCGTCAGGAGAATGGTCGCTACCTCATTTTGCCCGGATCACCTTCCATGTGCCTTGGCGCGGCCGACCTCACGCCTTATGAGATGACGGGGGCCTACGCTGCTTTCGCAAACAAAGGGATGTACGGGGTGCCCTTCGTAATCAATAGAATAGAAGACAAAAACGGCCGTGTGCTTTGGCGCTCTGTTCCGGAAGAACACGCGGCATTGGCGGCCAATGCGGATTGGGTGATGCTCGAAATGTTGCAGTACAACGTCAAGGGCGCACCTGGTATCAATACGCTAAAAAGCCAGGTAGGTGGCAAAACCGGAACCACAAACAACTTTACCGATGGCTGGTTTATGGGCATAACGCCCCGACTTGTTGTTGGTACCTGGGTTGGTGGCGAAGACCGTTGGATTCGCTTCTTAAGCCTCAATGACGGACAAGGCTCACGCATGGCGCGACCTATTTTTGCTTCCTTTATCAGTAGATTGGAAAAAGACCCTAAATCAGGCTATGATTTCAATGCCCGATTTGTACGCCCTACAGGCGATCTTATGATTGAAACCAATTGTGCTGCTTACGAAAGCAGTCTTGGTCCGGCGGGCGACGAGGAAGATTTCGCGCCTGATATTTACAACGATGAGCTGGACAAGGATGGCGACGGCCCGAGGAAACCGACAAGGCCGGATGATAGTTTTGGGGATCAATTGGAAGGGGGGTGAGTTTGCGTTTGAATTGTTTGATGGGTTTGAATTGTTCGAGATCGCAAACAATTCAAACTCATCAAACAACTCGAACCCTTCAAACTTATTTCCACTTAAGAGTCTCTACCATTCGGTTCAAATCTTCCCGCATAAACGCCACCACGGGTGCGAGTGAATCTGGCCGCGCTATTGTGTTGAAATACAGCGCGCCGCGCACAAAATGCCTGGTCGAATCCGTCAGAAAAAACTGATAGGAAGATGCTGCCGGGCCTTCCACATTGAAGATTACGCCATGCACATGATCGGCTGGGCGATGCACCGGCTGCTCGTCTATGTAAGTCGCTTTCACGGTGTGTTTGTTCGTCATCTCGAATGCATCGGACACGAATTTGTCAAAATCAGCCCGCGAATTGATGGGGTAATAACTGCAATAAATCTTGGCATTCAGCTCCGGCACTACAATGTTGAACCAACATTCGTCCTTGGGTTTTTCGTCAAAATAGGCCGTGTCTTGCTCTATTTTAGCATAAACAGGCTGTTCAAACGTGAAATTGCAATAACCCGCTTCAAAAGGCTTGTACGCCTTTTCGGGATAAACGACGCGCGGGTAAGCGCGGGGTTTTGGCACGGGGGTGTAGCCGTCGCAGGCGAGCATTAGGAAGCAACAGAATAAGGCCACGAAGGGCAGGAAGGTATTTTTTAGCATGGTGCGTTTGCTGGATGGGGTAGGCAAAGGTACATGGAGGGTTTTGATTGACGATTGACGAGTACATGATTGTTGATTTTTGATGTAACCGCAGAGCTCGGTATTTCGCTCTGGCGGCTACATCAAAATCAACAATCATGTACTCGTCAATCGTCAATCAAAAAAACCTGATGGTGAAAGCCCCAGGCTCTTGTCATCTCCTTACATTCCACACCTTCACCCGCTCCTCATAACGCTTCTTATTGATCGGCCAGGCATCTTTGTCCAGCGAGCCTTCCAATTCTTCATCAAGGCCCTTCAGCAATTGCGGAAAAAAATCAATCCCGGTGCTGTTTTCCACCTTGTCAATCGAACAGGCGTAATCTATTACCGGCTTCTCACTCACCTGATTGGGAAGGATAAACGCGATGGCTTTTTGTTGGTCTGGGGCGAGTAGGACTTTGTAATAATAGCTCGGAACAGTCACTTTGCTAAAGCCGATCTGGCCTTGTCCGGGCTGCGTGAGCACGGGTCCTGTCACCACATACAGATGGTTGAAGCGCCGCGCCCAATCGCGGGTTAATTCTTCGAGTTCGCGCCAGACGCCCATGTTGAAAGCGGGAACCTGCGGACTCATGTTGCTCATAAAAAAGGTCTCGTCAATGGCCGCAGCATCGAAGGCCATGTCGGCAGCAGGGCAGAGGTGGCCCTTGTCGTAGCCGCTGCCGCTGTAATCGCGTGGCGTAGCGCTTTCGGTGCGCACTGCCGGGTCGGGCCGGAAGGAATTGGGGCGCTCGGCCCAGTTTTTGTCGAGACGCTCCCGGGTAAGTTCGTAGGCCACCCACTCGGCTTGTTCGTGGTCTTCGGAGTAGCCGAGGGCAAACCAGGTGTGGCGCACTACTTCGCCGGGGGAAGCTGGGAAAATTTCCTCAGGAACCTGAGGCTCAATTTTGGATTTTGGATTTTGGATTTCCGATTGGGGGCCATCGCCTGGAAGCTCTATCGGCGGCTTGGTGTCTATGGGCTGCTCGGATTTCTTGCCGCCAAATTGGTTGAACAAGAAAAAAGCCAGGCCAGCCAAGGCAGCAAAAATGCCGGTTTTGAAAAGTAAGCCGCCGGAGTTGGAGGAGGATTTGCGTCGTGCCATGGTGGGTTTTGTTTGGGCGAAGGTAATCATTCGCATATTTTACCACAAAAAGTTTTTAATAAGCGTTTTTAATGTTGCCACTAATTTCACAAATTCGCACTAATTGCAGTTGATATTCGTGGAAATTAGTGCAATTAGTGGCAAAAAACCTTTGTGGTGAAAGCATGGACTACTCTAACGCCTTCCGCACCCACTCCAATTGAGTGAGATACTTCGGAATAGGTGTACGCTCGCAGAGTTGCTCCAAAAGCGGTAATGCCTTTTGGAAATAAGGAGTGGCGAGTTCGGGATGATCCATTTTTCGGTGGGTGTAGCCAGTCCAAAGGTAGGAAGTAGCCAGACTATACCATAAACCTGCTCTAGCTGGGTTGGCAGCGTAGAGTTCTTCAAACAACTCGATCGCTTTTTCAAAAAAAGCCAACGCTTCTTCCATCTTTCCTGCGCCTGAAAGATGGAGCCCAGTTCATCGTAGGAAATTGCCAAATCATTTTTCCATTTTTCTGAGCGTGGATTAGCCTTAATAAGATCTTCTTGCAGTTGATTATATTTTTTAAAAAAGGTCAACGCCTCTTCTAATTTTCCTTGCTGGTTATATAAAGCACCCAATCGGTGGTAAGAAATGGCCAGTCCATTTTTCAGACTTTCCGAGCGCAGGTTGGCCGCGTATAGTTCTTCTGTCAATTTCCGGTCTTTTTCAAAAAAGGTCAAAGCCTCGTCCATCTTTCCCTGCGCCTGAAAGATGTCGCCCAATTTAGAGTAGGAAATAGCTAGGCGCCTTTTTAGACTTTCTGACTGAGGATTTGCGGCGTAGAGTGCTTTAAAGATTTCTGATTCTTTTTCAAAAAGAACCAAAGCCTCCTCCATTTTTCCTTGGCCTTGCGCCAATTTCCCCAGCCGCTCGAAAGTTATTGCCAAATATTCCTGATTTCCCACCTCCTCGTACAACCGACTCGCCTCCTTGATAAACCGCTCACTATTATGGAAGTCGCCTAAGTCGAAGTATCGATCAGAAATGGCCCAGCACAACCCTGCCAACCGCACATCCTCAAATTGCAGCCGCTCTACCATGGCGACAGCGTAAGGCAACAAGGGTAGACTTTCAGGCAGAGACCAGTTTTCCAATGCATCTTCCAGCCTATCAAGTATCGAAGCAGCCGCCTCATACCTCGGTGGCCATTTTTGCCGCGCCACTTCCTGCAGCAGCGGATGTAAGTACCAACCATCGGCTCCTAAGTCTTCTAATAATCCATTGTTTTTCAAATGATTAAGCGAGGCAGCGAGCAAGTCTTGCTCCGCTTCCTCGTCGCAGCCCAGCACCTGACAAAGCAAATGGAAAGGATGGGGCTGCGCAGGGAACATGGCCAACTGCGCCAGCAATTCGCGGGGCTTTTCGCCAATCGCCGTGAGGTTGATTTCAAAAATGGCACGGAGGTAATCTTCCATCAGTACTCGCATATCCTTGCTGTGGGCGGTGCTCACGCTTGCTGCCGTGCCGAGATCGGCGAGGCCTTTTTCGCTCAGGTGTCGCAGCATCCGTTCAAGATTCCAGGTAGGCAATTGGGCCAGGGTTTTGGCAATAAACTCCACGGCGAGGGTGTGGCGGCCTACTTTGCGAAGCAAGTCCAGGCGTTGTGTGTCCGTATCGCCGGAACGGAATGTGTAGTGCCTGGAAAACAGTGCAGTCGCCTCCGCCTCGCTCAATACACCGATGGCGTGATCAGGGAATGCCCCCGTGTTGCAACGTGCGGTGAGCAGCATTCTCCAGTTGCGGGGGAGTTGGGGCTTGTACTGTGCAAGGTCATCTATCTGCGTCTCGGTGTTAAGGTTGTCGGCAATGAGCAGGTTGGGGCCGGGCATGTTTTCCATACAGAAGAGCATGGCGGCAAAGAGATCGGGCACGTTTTCGGTGTCGGGGAGGCCGGGTATGCGCTGTCGGTTGAGTTGGTTCACGAGGTCGCTTCGGAAATCGCCGGAGCAGCTGATCCAGGCAATGTGCTGGTAGCGGTGGGCGTAGCGCTCCATGTAGAAGCCTGCAAGGGTGGTTTTGCCTACGCCGCCCATGCCGTTGAGCAGCAGGAGGTCGTTGCCTGTTTCGAGGGCGTCGGCTATTTTTTGGAGTTCGTCTGTGCGGCCAATAACCGAACTGGCGGCCAAAGGCGCGTGCCGGACGTTGCTGATGAAGACGGGAGATTGCATTGGTTTTCGATGCTTTGCTGGGCGAATGTACGGGTGGGCGGTATATTTACCACATAGTCCATATTGCACACATAGTACTTTCGCATTTTTACCACATAGTCCACATAGCACACATAGTTTTCTTATATCGCTACTATGTGAACTATGTGCACTATGTGGTTAAAAAATATATCTGGTAAGAATAAATCTATGAGCATGTTATTCAGAAAAATGACCCCCGCCGATTGGCCCTCCGTCGCCGCCATCTACCTCGAAGGCATCCGCACCGGCAACGCCACATTCCAAACCGAAGCACCCACGTGGGAGGAATGGGACAAGGCACACATCCCCCATTGCCGTTTGCTGGCCATCATCGGGGAAGAAGTGGCGGGATGGGCTGCGCTTACACCTGTATCCGGGCGTTGTGTCTACGCGGGCGTGGCTGAGGAGAGCGTTTATGTCGGGGAAAAATTTCGTGGGCAAGGCATTGGATTGGCCTTGCTGGAGCAATTGGTGGTTGAAAGCGAAGCCGAAGGTTTTTGGACCTTGCAGGCGGGAATTTTCCCCGAAAATATCGGCAGTATCCGAATCCATGAAAAGTGCGGCTTTCGGGTTCTTGGTCGCCGGGAACGGATTGGGCAGATGGGCGGGGTTTGGCGGGACACGCTTTTGCTGGAACGGCGGAGTGCGGTGGTGGGTGTGTGAATGGGCGATTTAAATAGCCTTATATTTGTCTATTAAAATTCAAACAATGAATAGAATTGTCCGCACCACTTTTAGGGTCTTTTTTTTATCTGTATTTTATTGCACAGTAATACTTTCATCCATGCAGGTGGAAGCACAATGTGTTTTCCATAATAAAATCCTGGCCTCAGACAATCCTTTCGGGGCTTGCCCGATTACCACAGACACCATTTTTATCCTGGATACTTTTGAGATTGATGTGAACTATGAACCAATGTTGGCTGGGTTTCCGTTTGAAGGTGTCATTATCGTGGATGGTGGCGTCCTGTACTGGAGCCATAACAGCTTTTTTAGATTAGGAGCCAGTGCCTGTATCAGGTTGATTAATGGCGGCCATATTTATCCTGAAAATATACTGAATCCCGGCTGCAATGCGTCCGAAGCTCTTTATTTTGACACATTCAATTATGCCAATTGTAACGGTGAAAATGCTTTGCATACTTTTTCTGAAGTCAATGCAGCAGGATGTGCCAATTGCTGTAATCCTATCCTGAATAATGATGACTACTTCGGAGATGCCAACGAGCCGATTTCCTTAAACGTGGTTGGAATTCCAAATCCTTCAATGGGAGATTTTATCCTAAAAGCTAACGGTCAATTTGTGATAAAAAGCATCGAAATCGTGGACCTTGCGGGCCACATTTGCGCCAAATTCCAAAATTTGAATGCGGACCAGTTTGTCGTAAAGCGCAATAATCTTGCCGCTGGCGTATACTTCGCCCGAGTTTTATTCAAAGAAGGTTTGGTTACGAAAAAAATAGTTTTGCACTGAAAGAACTGCAAAAGCATCACAGATAAAATCGACTTGCAACCCCATTTTTGAGACTTTAAATTATTCAACTCATGCTGTTTGTAACCTCAATTGTCCGCAAAACTGCCTACTGCTACTGCCTTCTGCTCCTGCCCACTGTCACGCCCGCCCAAGGCATCCAATTCGAGCAAGGCACTTTTGCCGAAACCCTCGCCAAGGCCAAATCCGAAGGGAAACAGGTATTTTTAGATGCCTACACCTCCTGGTGCGGTCCCTGCAAAGTGATGTCGAAAGAGGTCTTTCCCGATTCATCAGCAGGCGCGTTTTTCAATAAAAACTTTCTGAACATAAAATTCGACATGGAGCGCGGAGAAGGACTTGATATTTCCAGCCGATATGGTGTTTGGGTGTACCCAACGCTGCTTTTCCTGGACGGTTCCGGGGAAGTGCAGCACCGCTCGGCAGGTTACCATAATCCGCAGGAATTGATCGCATTGGGTACCACCGCGCTGGATCCAACCCGCAATCTTGCCGCACTTGAAAAGCAATACGCTTCCGGCAATCGCCGCAGGGAGTTTTTGCTGAAATATTTGGAAGCCAAAACAGCTGCCTACGACCCTGACGCGGGCAGCATTGCCAATGATTTTTTAAAAACAGAAGCGGATTTAGGAACCCCCGAAAACATGGATTTGCTGATGCGGCACATTGACGACCCGTATTCTGCGGGATTCCAGTTTTTGTTAAAAAATCGCCCTGCCTTTGAAGGAAAATTTGGCAAACGGGAGGTGAAAGCCAAAATCGAAAGTGTGTTCGAGGGCTATTTGCAAAGTCACCCGGAGCTTCAACTCGGCGAGGTGCAGCGGCTTTACGGAACGGTCTATCCGGAAGGTGGTGAAGTACTGGCCTCTCGCTACCGACTGGACTATCATCGTCAGCACAACGACCAGGCGAATTTTGCCAGCGCGGCCATTGATCACTATACCCGCTATCCGTCCGACGACCCGGATGAACTCAACGAAATGGCCTCGATTTTTGCGGAAGAAATGAGTGAGCCTGCTCAGCTGCAGATCGCGCTTGGCTGGGTTAAAAAGGCCGTTTCATTGCAAGAAACCTCCTATTATCAATTCACCCTTGCCAAGGTTTGGGCCAAAATGGGCAAGAAAAAAGCGGCAAAAAAGGCCGCTACACGCTCGCTGGAACTTGCCAAAGCGGAGGGGGAAGACACTATGTTGGTGGAGGAGCTTTTGGAAGGGTTAAAGAAGAAGTGAAGGTATTGAAAAACAAAATACAGCCCCGGTTTGTGCAATACAAGTCGGGGCTGCATCATTTGGCCCTCAATGCGCTGCGAGGGTCTTACGACCTAGCAGCAATGCCCTGCGAGGGTCTTACGACCCCGCAGAACTTCCTTCACCTAAAATTTCTTCACACATGAAACTGACATTCTATCCAGTCCTGCTCTTCGGGATATTCCTCGCACAACCCCTATTCGCGCAAACCATTCTCACTGGTAAAATCACCGATTCAAAAGAACCGCTTATTGGAGCCACCGTTAAAGCGTTCATGGATACTAGTTCCATTTTTAGCACGACTACTGATATTCATGGGGAATATCGCTTCGAATTAGCCCCCGGAAATTATTCATTGGAATGCACGTACACTGGTTATAAACCCGTTGCCCTTAAGGGCTTGAAAGTTACATTGAATAAGGTAAAAACCATGAACATCATGCTCTCCAGCGCTTCGGTCTTGGATGAAGTTGTGGTGAAAAATCACAAGAAACCAGCATCCAAACAAGCCAAGGCATCCGAACGCAAAGAATACGACGCCCGCAAAACAAAAAGGCAAGCGCTTGGATTTGCTTCTCCTCAGCCAAGCGTCGTTTCTGTTCCCTCCTATGATAAATTGACGCTGGGCTATGCAAGATTTCCAGAGGAAGAATACGCTGAACGCCGTGTACTGAACTATAAACCCATCTTCGATACCCTGGACGATCTCTCCGGCGAACAATACAACCGCATCATAGAAAACCCCTTCCAAGATGCCAAATCAAACGGAATCTCCACTTTTTCGATTGACGTGGACGCTGCTTCTTACGCCAACATACGCCGCTATTTGAACGCCAACCAACTCCCGCCACGCGATGCAGTCCGAATAGAAGAAATGATCAACTACTTTGATTATCAATACGATGCGCCACGGAGCGGTCGCCATCCATTTGAGGTGAATACTGAAGTGGCGCCTTGTCCCTGGAATCCTAAAAATCGCCTGTTGACCATCGGAATCCAGGGCGAAAAAATTGATGTGGGGCAATTGCCCGCGTCCAACCTGGTGTTCCTGATTGATGTATCAGGCAGTATGGGTTCGGAGAATAAACTCCCGCTCGTAAAGCAATCGCTTTCCATGCTCACCGACCAACTGCGGCCCAACGACCGCGTGGCGATCGTGGTGTACGCCGGGGCTGCCGGGTTGGTGCTCGAAAGCACTTCTGGCGCCGACAAACCCAAGATCAAAGCAGCGCTTGAAGCCCTCGAATCGGGCGGAAGCACTGCCGGCGGAGCAGGCATAAAATTAGCCTACGAAACAGCGCGTAAAAACCTGATCGCTAATGGAAACAACCGTGTGATCCTTTGCTCTGACGGCGATTTCAACGTGGGTGTGAGCAGTGAGGACGAATTGGTAAAACTCATTGAAAGTGAACGCAAAAGCGGAGTTTACCTCACCATTTTGGGCTACGGAATGGGCAATTACCAGGATGGAAAAATGCAGAGCCTTGCCGACAAGGGCAATGGCAACCACGCCTATATTGACCAACTCAGCGAGGCTAAAAAAGTGCTCATGCAGGAGTTTGGCGGCACCTTGTTCGCCATCGCCAAAGACGTGAAATTACAACTGCATTTCAACCCGGCCCATGTGGCTGGTTACCGGCTCATTGGCTACGAAAACCGCATGCTCGCTACCCAGGATTTTCACGACGATACAAAAGACGCGGGCGAACTCGGCGCAGGTCACCGGGTCACAGCAATTTATGAAATCGTGCCCGCTGGTCAATCGCTGCCGCCGCTTACCAAGGCCGACTCCGCGTTGGTCGTTGTGGTGAAACCCGACACCTCCGTCACCGTTGGCAACGACGACCTGATGGTGCTGCAACTTCGCTACAAAAAACCGAAAGGCGAACAACCCAGCCAACTGATGGAATATCGGCTCAACGCTGCCGCGCTCGACCGTAAAACCGAGAGCGAAAACTTCCTGCTGGCTTCGTCCATCGCGGAGTTTGGCTTGCTGTTGCGCGATTCAAAATTCAAAGGCTCAGCCTCTTATGAGCATGCCATTAGCCGTGCCCGCGAAGCCGCGAAAAATGACCCCAACGGGTATCGGGCGGAATTGGTGCAGTTGATGGAGAAAGCGCAGGGGATTGCGGTGACGGCGGGTGCGGCGAAGAAATAGTTTCTGCTATTGAATCCTATAAGGTTTTCAAAACCTTATAGGATTTAGCTGCGAAATGCACTTTTCCCAAGCGGCGATCTTTTCAAAAGTGGTCGCCGCTTTTGCCGTTGTTGGCATCCTCGCCATATATCTAATGCTAAACATTATACTGACTAATTCACCTAAAATGGAGCTCCGCCGTTGTTGTTGGCGAGGACGCCAACAACGGCAGGGGTAACCAATCTTTGTTTAAAAATACGTGATTATCAACGCTTTGAGGGCGTTGGCGTCCTCGCCAACAACACACCCGGCAACGCGTATAAATTGATGCATTCTTGCTTTTGACTCCCCGGTTTTGATCCAATTACCTTTCATGAAGCACCATTTTTCTCCCTATAATCCCCTATTTTTGCGCCCTTGCCCGCCGAAGCCTAGGCGTAGGAGGGTTTAACCCATCAATCTCTCACCTAACGGATGTATCGTACTCATACCTGCGGAGAACTCCGCATCACCGACGTAAACAAAGAAGTAACCCTCAGCGGCTGGTCGGCCATCGTGCGCGACAAAGGCGCCTTGCTTTGGATTGACCTGCGCGACCGATACGGCATTACGCAATTGGTGCTCGACGAGAATTACACTTCTAAAGAACTCTTCGAAACAGCCCGTTCGGTAGGGCGCGAATTCGTGCTGCAAGCCACTGGAACGGTCATTGAACGCGCTTCCAAGACCACCAAAATCCCCACAGGTGAGATTGAGATCAAAGTAACTGCGCTGAAAATTCTCAACGCCTCAAAAACGCCGCCCTTTACCATCCAGGACGACACCGACGGCGGCGACGATCTCCGCATGAAATACCGGTACCTCGACCTGCGCCGGAATGCAGTGCAGAAAAACCTCATTTTCCGTTCCAATCTGGCCATTGAAACCCGGAAATATCTTGCTGAGAAAGGGTTTATAGAAGTTGAAACCCCCAATCTGATCAAATCTACCCCTGAAGGCGCGCGCGACTTTGTAGTGCCCAGTCGCATGAACAAAGGGCAGTTTTACGCCTTGCCGCAAAGCCCGCAGACCTTCAAACAGATCCTGATGGTGGCTGGTTTCGACAAATATTTCCAGATCGTGAAATGCTTCCGCGACGAGGATTTGCGTGCCGATCGGCAGCCGGAATTTACACAGATTGACTGTGAAATGTCGTTCGTGCACCAGGAGGACATTCTCAACACCTTTGAGGGCTTGACCAAATATTTGTTTCAACAAGTCCTGGGCGTCACGCTCGGCGAGTTCCCCCGCATGACCTACGACGAGGCGTTGCGCCGCTATGGATCAGACAAGCCAGACCTGCGCTTTGGGATGGAATTTGTGGACTTATCGGACGTAGCAAAAGGTAAAGGCTTTCCTGTTTTTGATGGGGCTGAATCTGTTGTAGCCATTTGTGCACCGGGTTGTGCTGAATATTCCCGCAAACAAATTGACGAGCTGACCGAATGGGTAAAACGCCCACAAATTGGTGCAAAAGGCTTGGTTTATGTGAGAATTGAAGCCGACGGAACGCCAAAATCAAGTGTGGATAAATTTTACAGCCCCGATGATTTGAAGGTCTGGGCTGAGCGCTGCGGTGCAAAACCGGGCGATATGCTTTTCCTGCTCTGCGGTGAAGATGAAAAAACGCGCAAGCAACTTTCGGAACTCCGCTTGGAAATGGGTACCCGACTCGGTCTTCGTCGCGGCGATGATTTCAAACCGCTTTGGGTCCTGGATTTCCCCTTGCTGGAATGGGACGAAGATCAAAATCGCTTTTTCGCCATGCACCACCCATTCACATCGCCTAAACCTGGTGACATTGCCAAGATGGAAAGCGACGACCGCCACACGCTTAAATCCATGCGCGCCGATGCTTATGACCTGGTAATCAATGGCGTAGAAATCGGCGGCGGCTCGATTCGTATTCACGACCGCGATCTGCAAGCCCGCAATTTCAAACTGCTTGGGTTCACACCCGAAGAGGCGGAGGCACAGTTTGGCTTCCTGCTCGGTGCATTTGAATACGGAGCGCCCCCACACGGTGGCATCGCCTTTGGTTTTGACCGACTCAATGCCGTACTGAACGGGGTTAACTCTATCCGCGACTTCATTGCATTCCCCAAAAAACAACCAGGGCCGCGATATGATGATTGATGCACCGGACGGGATCAATTTGAAGCAGTTGGAGGAGCTGGGGATAAGAGTAATTGGGTGATTGAGACGATTGTTGGATTGATTCGATTGGGGAAAATAGAAAACAGAGGAATCGCGTCAATCGAATCAATCATTACAATCGTGCCAATCGTCTCAATCCCCAATCGAATCAATCGTATCAATTGAACCATGGCTTACACCGAATCAAATATGATCCCGCTCGGCACAACTGCGCCGGATTTTCAATTGCTCAATCCAGGCACGGGAAAGACCCTTGGATTGCAGGAAATTGCAGTTGGCTCAAAAGCTACGGTAGTTATGTTTTTGTGCAACCATTGCCCTTACGTCCTGTATATCAATCCTGAAATTGTGCGGATTGTTGCAGAATATAAGGCCCATGGCGTGGCTTTCGTAGGCATAAACAGCAACGATGCCGCAACCCACCCTGAAGACGGCCCCGACAAGATGCCCGCCCATGCCAAAGCAGTTGGCTACGATTTTGCCTACCTTTACGACGAAACACAGGAAGTCGCCCGTGCTTACGATGCGGCTTGTACGCCTGATTTTTATGTTTTTGACCAGGAATTAAAACTCACGTACCGGGGACAACTCGACCCCAGCCGACCAAAACGAAACCCGATTGAATCCACCGGCGAAGACCTCCGTGCCGCGATTGATGCGGTTTTAGAAGGGAAGCCAGTTAACCCCATTCAGCGCCCCTCCGGCGGCTGTAATATCAAATGGAAAGTTGATGAAGGTTTATATGGTTTATGAGGGTTGATATTTTGCACTCGAAAAGGGGTAGATTCCCGCTTTTTCGAGTGCAAAATATCAACCCTCATAAACCATATAAACCTTCATCAACTTTCCGACCACCAATTTTATAATTCATAGTTCAAAATGCGTCCTACACAAATCACCGACCAACTCATTCACGAATTCATCACTGCTGGCCTCCATGAAGATGTCCGGGAGGGTGACCATACTTCCTTGGCTACTATTCCTGCTGACAGCCGCAGCCGTGCGGTGCTGAAAATCAAAGACTATGGTGTGCTGGCAGGCGTAGAACTCGCCCAACATATTTTTAATTATCTCGACCCCAGCGTTTCACTTGTCGTGCAAAAACCGGATGGCACGGATGTGCTTTACGGCCAAACTGCCTTTGAAGTTGAATGCAATACCCGTGCCCTGCTGCAAGCGGAGCGGCTTGTGCTCAACGCCATGCAGCGCATGAGCGGCATCGCTACATTAAGCAGTCGCTTTGCCTTTGAGGTGGGCGATTTGCCCGTGAAGGTTTTGGATACGCGTAAGACCACCCCGCTCATCCGCTTTTTGGAAAAATGGGCAGTCAATATTGGCGGCTGCGAAAACTACCGTTGGGGCCTCTATGATTGGATGATGATCAAGGACAACCACGTGGACGCAGCGGGCGGAATCGGTCGCGCCATCGAACGCGCCCATGCTTATCAAAAAGAAAAAGGATTGAACCTGAATATCACCGTCGAGGTGCGCAATCTGGTTGAATTGGAAGAGGTTATCAACGCTGGTGGCATCACCCGAGTCATGTTTGACAACTTTGAAATCCCGATCCTCCATGAAGCCGTGGCCATTGTTGGGGGACGTTTTGAGACCGAAGCGTCGGGTGGCATTACCCTGTTTAATGTTCGAAAATACGCCCAATCGGGGGTTAATTATGTCTCTGCAGGGGCGCTCACGCATTCAGCGCAACCGCTTGACCTGAGCCTCAAGATTGTGAGATGAATTGATACGATTGGTGGGATTGATTCGATTATTCGATTGATTTGATCAGTTGGTTTCCTGAATTTACGATATAATCGAATCAATCCACTCATTCAAATAATCGAATCAATCGTCCCAATCGAATCAATCTCCACAATTGTCATGACAGCCGATTCCTTCTACTGGTACGCCAGCATCGTGATTTTCCTCCCCTGGCTGTTGCTCATTGCAGCGCCCAACTGGCGCTATACGGAGCCGATTGCGTTTGGCGCGGCTACGGTGTTATTGATTGCAGCAGCGGTTTTTACGTTTCAATTCCTCACGAGTCCGGAAGAGGGTGGCAATTTGTTTTCGCTGGAAGGATTCAAAAACCTCTTCCGTAGTAAAGAGATGTTGCTCACGGGCTGGCTGAATTATCTTTCTTTTTGCTTGTTGGTAGGAACCTGGCAAACGCATGATGCGCGGCACTTGAAGATTGGGCACATCTTTGTGATTCCCAGTCTGTTGCTGACGATGTTGACAGGCCCGGCGGGATTATTGCTTTATTTGGTGTTGCGTTTTTTTAAGACAAAGAGGTGGGATTTGAGATAGCGTTAAACCAAACCCACATTCCCAGCTTCACGCCATGAGAGTACCTGGATTCCACGGCTACGGATTTGGGGTTCATCTCCGCCATAGATTACCGTGCCACCTTGTTGTTGGCTTAATTTTTCCCAATAACGTAGCCCTTTGAAAAATGGGTCGGAAATGGTCTGGCTGGATTTCATTTCTACTGCGTGCTGGACGGTACCCTTATCCACCAGTACATCCACTTCATTTCCTGTGCTGTCACGCCAATGAAAAAGGTTGGAGCGTTCGCCCCGGTTATACCGTGCTTTGAGCATTTCTAGCACCATCAGGTTTTCAAATAGTGCTCCACGAAACGGATGCAAGCGTAAGTCTTCCGGGCGACGAATACCGAGCAAGTAACAAGCCAGCCCCGTGTCGTAAAAGTAGAGTTTGGGTGATTTTACAATCCGTTTGTTGAAATTCTGAAACCAAGGCGGCAAAAGGAATACGATATAGCTTGCCTGTAAAATGCCCAACCAAGCCTCCACCGTCTTGTCGGAGACACCCGCTTCGAGTGCGATATTTTGTCGGTTGAGCAATTGGCCGACACGACCCGCGCAAAGGGCAATTGTTTTTTCAAAGGCTGCCAGATTTTCGAGGTTTCGGATAATCCGAACATCGCGTTCTACATAGGTGCGCAGGTAGGCTGGGAACCAGTTGGCCGCTGCAATACCCTCCGCCCAAAGTGCCGGATATCCACCTTGAAAGATGCAGGTATCCACATTAGTCAATGCGTTTTCGAGCGGCTTCAACTCGGCCAGCGACAAGGGCAGCAAATCCATGTAAGCCACTCGCCCCGCCAGCGATTGGGTAAGGCTTTGCACCAGCAAAAAGTTGTTAGAACCCGTAAGGACGAACTTGCCCCGGCGCGAGTCTTCATCCAGAATTTGTTGAAGATAAGACAGGATTTCCGGGGCACGTTGGATTTCGTCGAGGATGGCGCCGTCAGGGAATTGGCCCAGAAAACCTTTGGGGTCTTCCAACGCAAAGCGACGGCTGTCGGGGTTTTCGAGTGAGATGTAAGGCTTTTCGGGGAAAACAGCACGAGCCAGTGTGGTTTTCCCACTTTGCCGAGGCCCTAAAATGGCCACTGATTTGAACTGCTGAGCCAGTTCCTGTACTTTTTCGTAGGCTTGACGTGCAATCATTTTTTTGCAAATCTGAATTGTGAATTCGGATTTGCAAAGATATGACGTTTAAAGCATACATTTTGGTTCACTGCCTAATTTTCACGACCTTTGCGCATTATTGGACTTGCCTGCCTGCCGGTAGGCAGGGACGCTTAGACCATAGACGTTTGGACACTGTTCTAACACCCCTGAAATCATATTCCAAAGTCCAGCAGTCCAGCGTCTAACATCACCACTTACCACTCAATCATTGGATTTTTCAGAATTTGGCCTCCATCCCGACGTGCTCGATGGCATCGAGGCCCTCAACTTCAAATCTGCCACCCCCATTCAAGAAAAGGCCATTCCCCTTATTTTAGAAGGGAAGGATGTCATTGGAACGGCCCAAACGGGTACGGGCAAAACGGCTGCTTTCGTGCTGCCTATTATGCACATGATCATGGAATCGGGCGAGGCTCACTATACCCAAGCCCTGATTATCGTGCCTACCCGCGAACTGGCGATGCAGATTGACCAGGCCATCGAAGCCTATTCCTACTTCGCGGGCATTTCTTCAGTTGCGGTATATGGCGGCGGTGGCGGCAAGGATTTTGCCCAAGGTCGCGACGCGCTCCAAAAAGGCGCAGATATCATTATCGCAACGCCGGGCCGTCTGCTCTCGCACATGAGTCTCGGCTATGTTGACTTCTCGCGCCTCCGCTTTCTGGTGCTCGACGAAGCGGATCGGATGCTCGACATGGGTTTTATACCTGATCTCACCAAAATCATCGAAACCCTCAATCCAAATCGCCAAAGCCTGCTTTTTTCTGCCACCATGCCCCATGGGATTATGAAACTGGCAAAAACGATGCTCAAAAATCCGGTTACCATTAGCGTTGCGCTGTCCAAGCCAGCCGAAGGGGTGACACAAGGTGTGTATCTCGTGGGCGACCGACAGAAAATTCCGCTCATCGTGGAACTATTGAAGGATCGGACCGGGCGAACGCTGATTTTTTGCTCCAGCAAACTGGCAGTCAACGAACTCTACAAAAAGCTCAAAAGCCGCAACCTCTCCGTTGAGCGCATCAGCAGCGACCTGGAACAGAAGGAACGCGAGCAGGTGATGCTCGACTACCGCAACCAAAAAATTGACATCCTCGTCGCTACAGACGTGTTGAGCCGGGGCATTGACATTGACGGGATTGACCTCGTGATAAACTTTGAGGCTCCCCGCGATGCCGAAGATTACGTGCACCGCATTGGCCGTACCGCCCGCGCTGAACGCAAAGGCACGGCTCTCACGCTGATCAATCACATGGACCTCCAGCGTCTCAAACGGATCGAAAAACTCATCGGTAAAGAAGTGCCAAAACTACCCCTGCCTCCCGGTCTCGCCGAAGAACCCGAACAACGACACGCGCACCGCCAAAGCAGCGGCGGCAGGTCGCAGCCTCCCCGCAGAAGCGGCGGAGATGGCCAGCGAAAAGAAGGCGGACAAAAACAACCTTTCCGTGGCGGACAACGGCGCAGCGGTGGTGGCGGCAGTGGCAGAAGCAGCGGCGGCGGGCAGGCGCCCTCTGCCTGAGGGATTTCCGCTCGTCTTAGCAGGTTCTTTTTGATTGACGAATAATAGAATACTTGATTGTTGATTGTTGATGGAATGGATGATGTAATTATGGACGATGGCATCACATCGGCCATTACCCAATCTAACATCACATCAAAAATCAACAATCATGTAATCTATTATTCGTCAATCAAAAACCCCTAAACTTCTTCCCACCTAATATCTCACCATGACGATCCAGGAGGCACAACTCACTGTAGACCAATGGATTAAAACCATCGGCGTCCGCTATTATTCCGAACTCACGAATACTGCCCTGCTCATGGAAGAAGTGGGCGAAGTGGCGCGGCTCATGGCGCGGATTTATGGCGACCAGTCGTTCAAAAACCCTGCTGATGCTGCCGATGCCCCAGCCCAACTCGCCGACGAAATGGCCGATGTGCTATTCCTGATTCTCTGCCTTGCCAACCAAACGGGTATTGACCTCACAGAAGCACTCCAAAAAAATCTGGAGAAGAAGACTAGGCGGGATGCTGCAAGACACTCTGGGAATGAGAAGTTGAAGGAAGGGTAGGTAATCCGGAACGGAGTTGGAATACAATCCTTTACAAGCTGTTTTCCTTTTATCCGCTCTTCTTGCTCCACGAGCATCTTGGCTTTTGCTTAGGAAGCCAGGATAAGGCTAACCACCTCACTAGAGGGCGAGGCGGAAGCCGAGATAGACATCGCGGCCAGCTGGCTTTTTGCCGGAGCGGTATGCTGTGTGACAGCCCTGCGGAGAGTTGTCCCAGCCACCGCCGCGAATGACGGGGGTGACACCCTCACTGCCATATGCCTTGCAATTCGGATAAGCCTTGTAGTAATCCTGACACCACTCATATACATTACCACTCATGTCGAAAATACTCAGTTCATTTGCGATAAGCTCACCCACGGGATGCGTTTTTGAGCCGGAGTTGCTACTGTACCAAGCCACTTTTTTTAAGTCGTTGCTGCCTGCATAGAGATAGCCCTGACTTTTGTTCCCCCCTCTTGCGGCATATTCCCATTCTGCTTCGCTGGGCAGTCGGTAGTTTTTGCCGGGGTATTTTTTGTTCAAAGCCTTGAGAAAATCTTGAATGTCGTTCCAGGAAACATTCTCTACAGGGCATTCCTCGCAGTTTTTATTGTAAGAGGGCCTTGCACCCATTATCTCAAACCAGTCGGCCTGCGTCACTTCGTATTTTCCAATAGAAAAGGATTTGACGGTGACTTGGTGCTGGCACTCGTCTTCCCTTCTTCCAACTTCACTTTCGGGGCTGCCCATGGTGAAGGTGCCGCCAGTTACGGGTATCATTTCGAGGCCGGAGCGGCGGGGGCGGTTTTCTTCAGCGGACTTGGAACTTTCCGAAAGTTTAAAACTTTCGGAAAGTTTGTTTTCTGGCGGTGACTTCAAGTCACCGCCTGACTTTTCCCGCACCCGATCGCCAGATTGCCGAACCTGCTGCCGAAGCTGCTGCCTGATCAGCGGTTTTTGTTCCACCAACTTTTCGACTTTCGTTGCGGTCGCGCTGCTGCCTGCACTTTCGAGCGCGGGCAACACCTGGCGCACCTGGTCGGCGGTGGTGGCGGCCTCCACTTTCCGGGTGATGGCTTCTTGAAGGATGGGGCGGGCTTTTTCCAGCACTTCGGGCTTGGATGCTGCGGCTTCAGCCACCTCGTTTAGCCGTTCGTGCTTTGGAAAGTCGCGGAGATATGCGGCCACTTTGGTCTCGCTTGGTTTCGCCTGCACGGAAGTAACATAAGCTTCCTCCAGCACTGGCAACAATCCGACACGGAGTTCAGCTCTGGCATCTACGGCTTTTTTGATTTCTGGCAGCCGCTCGCTTTCCGGGAAATTGACCACAAACTGGCGGATATTCAGCGCATTAGGTTGGGCTTGAATGCGTTCCACGGCCTTGATTTCCTTGGTCTCGATTTTTTGCAGCACGGCCAGACGGTATTTCCCGTCCGCGCCAAACTCCCGTTGATACACCCGAAGGTCAATGAGAGAATCGGTCTTTTCAGCCTTGCGGAAATAGGCTTTGTCCAGATACGGGCGAGCTTCGGGGTTTTCCTGGTGGTCTTGGATAAACTCGTCCAAGGGCGCTGTGTCGCCACTTAAGTTGGTTTGCAGCGTGGCGAGGAAGAGCTCACGGTCGAGTTTGGGGGCAACAGCCCAGGTTGCCGCCGGCGCCAGCACGAGAAAGGCGAGGAACAGGGCGAGGGCGCGGAGACCGCGGTTGGTAGATTTTTTAGCCGCCGAAGCCTGGGGGGCTGGAGGACTGGTGATTGGTGGATTGGTGATTAGTGGAGCGGGAGATGGTGGAGCGATGGGAGTATCAACACTTTTCGAATAATTGATTTCATAAAGGCCCTGTGCCGTGGAAGTGCTTTGGAAGGCAAATGATTGGCCGCTGGGTTTGAAATCAACATCCTCCTTCGCCAAGGCTACGGCGGATAAACCCTCCGTCACAATAGTCACCGTTTCCATCACCGATACATCCCGAGGAATGGGCTCGGGGTAGCCCGGCACGATTTCCATGATGGAAACTTTGACCAGCAATTGGTGTACGCCCTCACGCAAGGGCGTTACGCTGAAGTTCCATTCGGTGTAGCCGGTATCGCGCACGAGTTGGTTGGGCGCATTGAGCGGACTGATATGGAAGACACCTCCGTCTGGGTCAACCAGTTCCGCGCGCATCACGTCGGATATTTCGACGCGGGATTTCATTTCCACGTGTTCGTCCAGTACAATGTTTTCCAAAATCGCGTCCTCGTCCACCGCCACGCGGATGGTGCATCGGGTGGGCTTTTGGAGGGGCATTACGTTCGGTACTCGATAGAGGACGCTGCCTAATTTACTTGCTTTACCCGCCGTAGCCGGGGCGGAGGAGGGTTCAACCTCAAAACTTTCATCCGTCAGCCCAGCGAGCAAATCGAAGAAATCGGCCGAAACCTGATCCACCCGACGCTGGTACTCCTCTGTAGAAATGGTATTGCGATACCGCTCCTTATTAGCAGCATTGAGCCGCGCAATCAAGGCAGACACGATGCGGTTGGTTTCCGAGCCTTCGGGGAGTTGGGCAAGGAGCGCATTGAGTGCCTCGGGAAGTTGGCTATCCCGGATTTGCGCTTCGAGATTCCGGCGAAGTTCGGCGAGCGGTTGGGCGAGCGGCATGATTGTTTGGTTTGGGTAAAAATACCGAAGGAAAGGTGGAGCGAGGTTTCTGAAGGCAAATGTATTAAATCCGTAGACAAGTAAATTTCACACAACGCCACAACGACACAACGTTTAATTATCAAGGAGATTTAACGTTGTGTCGTTGTGGCGTTGTGTGAAATTTACTTGTCCACGCACTACTAAAAATCATAAAAGTGTCATTTTGTCACTATTAAATAAATCAATGCGCCATTTTGTCACTTATTTTTTTAAAAACTTGCCAAAATGAGTGTTTTTCTCGAATGGTACAAGGATTGAATAGAGGGATGAGTCGGCATTGAAACAACATAGCAAGTTTTCCGCCGACCAACAATCTCAACCTTCACCATCAAAATTTTGTAAAAAAATGACAGGCATCGTTAAAGTTCAACCCTTCCCCGCAACCAAATTCTTCTCCAACGGTTTTTTTGATGAACTGCTCAATCGTGGCATTGGTGAGTTCGTCGGCAACGATACCCAACTCAGCCACCCGGCGGTAAATGTGACAGAGAACGAGGATTCATTCAAGGTAGAAATAGCCGCTCCAGGTTTTGAAAAACAACATTTTGCACTCAACGTCGAAAACGGCCATCTGATCGTTACGGCGAAGCGCGAAGAAAAAACCGAAGAAGTTCCAACTGATAAAAGCCGCTTCCTTCGCCGCGAGTTCAGGTACGAATCATTCAAGCGTTCGTTTAAATTGCCAAACACAGTGAACCAAGATGGGATTGCTGCTGTTTATGAAAGTGGAATTCTGAACATCGAACTTCCAAAAAAAGAAGAAGCCAAACCAGTGATGAAAAGCATTCAGGTTGGCTAAACTTCGGATGTTAGACTACTGGACCTTAGACTTTTCAAACCGTCAAAAATCCATAGTCCCCAAAAGAGAGTTTTCATAAGGTTAGTTAATAGGGTTTTAGGTGTTTTCATGGAGCCGGGGCAGCAATGTCTCGGCTCTTTTTTTATCAACCACATAGTTCTTTTTATTAACCACATAGTTCACATAGAACACATAGGCTCGCGAACTTTGCGGCTCATTATTCCTGTAGCCATGCCACTGTACGAACAAATCCAAGAAGCCGCAACCTTCATCCGCAGCTGTACCGACTTTAAGGTAAAAACAGGTATCGTGCTGGGTACCGGGCTGGGAAATCTGACGGATGACCTTAGCGTCGAAGCCGAAATCAATTACCAAGACATCCCGCATTTTGCCCAAAGTACCGTCGAAAGCCACAAGGGGAAATTGATTTTTGGCCATCTTGGCGCCCATCCCGTCGTAATCATGTCCGGGCGTTTTCACTGGTACGAAGGCTGGTCAATGGAGCAGGTGACATTCCCCATTAGAGTGCTCAAAGCCCTTGGTATTGAACGAATTATCATCACAAACGTGTCAGGTGGAGTGAATCCTCATTTCCTGGCTGGCGACCTTGTAATCGTGCGCGACCACATCAACCTGCTCCCCGAAAATCCATTGCGTGGCCCCAATGACGAACGCCTCGGCCCGCGATTCCCTGATATGTTGCACACTTATGATGAGGATTTGCGCCGACTGGCTTTGGAAATTGCCCAAACCCACGGCATTCGAGCATTCGAAGGGGTGTATTCGGCCATGTCAGGCCCTAATCTCGAAACGCCCGCCGAATATACCATGCTACGAAGCCTCGGAAGCGATTGCACAGGTATGTCGTCTATCCCGGAGGTGCTGGTAGCAAGGCACAGCGGCTTGCCGGTAATGATGATTTCGCTCGTCAGCAATGTCTCCTACCCCCGTTCGGCCATCCGTGTCACCACACTGGAAGATGTTATTTCTACCGCTCAAGCGGCTGAACCAAAGATGCGGTTGCTCATTCGCGAATTGCTTGCCTACCTTTGAGCCCCTGAATAACCCATATCTCTTAGAGGTTTAAAATAATGATCAAAATACTCGCCAACGACGGCATCCACCCCGACGGCCTCTTACTCTTAGAAGAGGCTTCTTATCAAGTAAGCGAAGACAAAATCTCGCAAGAGGATCTTCCAACCGGCATCGCTGACTACGATGTGCTCATTGTACGCAGTGCTACTAAGGTGACCAAGGCCGTGATTGACGGCGCCAAAAAACTGAAAATCATCGGGCGCGGTGGGGTAGGGCTTGATAATATTGACGTTGAATATGCCCAGAGCAAGGGCATTCAGGTGTTCAATACCCCGCAAGCTTCCTCGCGCGCCGTGGCTGAACTTGCAACTGCCCATATTTTTACCCTGGCCCGTATGCTCCAACGCAGCAACCGCGAATTGGCGGTAGGCGGTGATTTTAAAAAACTTAAAAAAGATTCTGAATCCGGCTTCCAAATTAAAGGGAGGACGCTTGGTATCATAGGTTTTGGGCGCATTGGACAGGAACTGGCCAAAATCGCGCTCGGCCTCGGTATGCATGTGCGGGCGCACGACCCTTTTGTAAATGAAGCCGAAATCGGCATACAACTCGGTGAGCATCAGGATCTTAAATTAGGCCTGACCATCTATACCGAGTCTCTGGAGAAGGTTTTGCGCGATTCTGACATCATTAGTATCCACATTCCAGGCATTGACAAGCCGCTGCTCGGAGCCGAGGAATTGGAAAAATTAAAGACCGGCGCCATTCTCATCAATACGGCACGCGGCGGGGTTATTGACGAAAAAGCCCTGCTTGCTGCCCTGGATTCTGGAAAGATTGGCGGTGCGGGACTTGACGTTTTTGAAAACGAACCAACGCCGCTCGAAGCATTGCTTCGTCACCCTAAAGTTTCTTGCAGCCCGCACATTGGCGCCAGTACGGTAGAAGCACAGGCTTATATCGGAATGGAATTGGCCGACAAGATTATATCGTTCTTTGGGGACGATAAGTAGTGTTTTAGCCACTAATTACACTAATTTTCACGAATTCAATTGGTGTAAATTTGTGCAATTAGTGGCTAAATCAATTCAAAAACCACCGGCTTCGACGGACTAGCATCCAAATCCAACGACGTGGTTTGGAGATTGAGCAAATAAATTCCATCCCGCACTCTATCCGGCACAAAAACCATCTCCGTAATGGTTGCATGGGTACGGGTGGCATGCGGATATTGCCAAAAAGCACGGTGCGCCAATAATTGGCCATCGTCTTCCTCCCGATCAACAGAAGGCAAATCCAGGAGCAAGTGCTGCACCCCACATTTGACCAAAAATTCCGCGGCTTCGTGGTGTAGATATGGAGGGTTTGAGCCAGAATAGTTTTGGCGAAGTTTCAATTCATCATTTGGCAAAGTTCTGATAATCAACGCCTCCGCTTCGTTTTCCGAAAACAATTCCTCCAATTGGTCTTTAAAAATCACCCGATCTCCTTCCTCCGTTCGGCGGGGATAGAGACTGACGATTTTTGCCAAAAAATGAGATTCCAGCAAGCATTCGCGTAGCACAAAACGCTCGCGGGCGATGTGGCCCACGCACTCGGTATGGGTTCCGTTGCCGTGCGGGTTGACGCGAACGTTGAAAAAATTGACCACGCCCCCCTCTGCGGTACTTCCAACAAAATCGCCCGCTCGTACGGGAGCAAATTCCGGCATCGGCGCCCAAAAACAGTTCGGATTTTCTACTCCATTGCGTAGGGGAATGGATAGGTCAATGGGCTTTGACAGGTCGGCGGAGAAAGTGCGGCCAGCGTACTTGACAGAGATCAACATGAGTGCTGTGACTTGAAAATCAAATATCTAAAATCCGTGTCTGATCCGTGGCATCCGTGTTCCATTTCGCACACGGATGCCACGGATCAGACACGGATTAAATCACACGTGCAAGGCCCGATTCTCCGTAGCCGCCAAACAAGCCTCTTTGAACGCCTCCGTATAAGTTGGGTGCGCGTGACTCATGCGGGCCGCATCTTCGGCGCTGGCACGGAATTCCATCAGCGCTACCGCCTCTGCAATCATATCCGCAGCACGAGCGCCCACGATGTGTACCCCCAGGATTTCGTCGGTTTCTTTGTCTGCAAGCACTTTCACCATGCCGTCCAGGTCCATGCTCGCACGAGCCCGCCCCAATGCGCGGAAGGGAAATTTGCCAGATTTATAGGGCGTTCCGGCTTCTTTGAGTTGTTCCTCCGTATAACCTACGCTTGCCACTTCTGGCCAGGTGTATACCACGCTGGGAATCAGGTTGTAATTTATGTGTGGCTTTTGTCCCAGGATGGTTTCGGCCACAAAAACGCCTTCTTCTTCGGCCTTATGTGCCAGCATAGCCCCGCGCACCACGTCGCCAATGGCATAGATGCCGGGCACGGTGGTTTCCAGGTGATCGTTCACAGGGATTCGGCCTTTTTCGTCGAGGGTAATGCCCGCGTTTTCCAGCCCAAGATTATCGGTAAAGGGTTTTCGACCAATGGACACCAGACAGTAATCGGCCTCCCAGGAAATGGTTTTTGATTCGTCATCGCGGCTTTGGGCGGTCACTGTAACTTTTGATTTTGAAGGTTTTACATCGGTTACTGCATGACGGAGGTGGAATTCCATTCCCAAACTTTTGAGCGATTTCATCAGTTCCCGGCTGCAGTCGGAGTCCATACCCGCGATGATTCGATCGAGGAATTCTACTACATGGACTTTAGTGCCGAGGCGGGCGTACACGCTGCCCAATTCCAGCCCAATAACCCCTCCACCCACGACGACCATGGTACCCGGCACCTTCTCGATGTGGAGCGCTTCGGTGCTCGTGATGACGCGATGCTTATCGTAGTTGAAATTCGCTGGAACAATCGGCTTTGAGCCAGTGGCAATGATGACGTGATGTGCTCCGATCTCTCTGGTTTCCCCGCTTTTACCCGTGACTTTTAAACGATTTTTGGATAAAAAAGACCCGTGGCCATATAGCACGTCAATCTTGTTTTTCTTCATCAGGAATTCCACGCCTTTGTTGTTTTCCTGCACCACTTCGTTTTTACGGCGAATCATTTGTGGCAAATTCACCTTCAAATCTTTCAAATCAATGCCGTGTGTACTAAATGTATGTGCCGCATTGTAAAAATGCTCTGAAGAATCGAGCAGGGCTTTGGATGGTATGCAGCCCACGTTGAGACAAGTGCCTCCCAGCACAGGATAACGCTCTATAATGGCAACTTTTAGGCCCAATTGGGCGCAACGAATGGCGGCCACATAACCTCCTGGCCCGGAACCGATGACTGTAACGTCGTATTGCATTCTCTATGAAGTGATGGAGTGATAAGGTGATGAAGTGATAGAGTGATGAAGTGATAGAGTGATTTGATTCGAGCTCGGAGCAAATCACTCTATCACTTCATCACTCTATAATTTCTCAGAACCCTTTAAATCCTTTTTTGTTTTGGTGTCAGAACATTTAAGTTTGTGTCATGAAATTAGAAATGGAACTCAAAAGTACTAAGCCAATGCCGGCCCGCCAAAGGGTCCTGCTAAACATACTATTCACAGCCAGTTGGCTTGATTGCACCATTACCCGTCAGTTGCGGCCTTTTGGCCTCACCAGTCCTCAATATAATATCCTGCGTATTCTGAACGGGAGCGCACCCAAAGGTCTTTCGGTGCTCGACATCAAAAGCCGTATGCTTGACCGCAGCAGCAACGTAAGCAGATTGGTGGAAAAACTCCGTATTAGCGGCCATGTAGAGCGCATTCCTCACGGAAAAGACCGCCGAATGGTCATCGTAACCATCTCTGAAATGGGTAAAACACTGCTCGCTGACATAGAAAAAGCGCGATTTATGGACGGTAGTAGTTCGGCTGGCAGCAAACTCTCTGAGTCCGAATCTTTGGAGTTGGCGCACTTGTTGGATAAGTTCAGAGAGTGAACTTACAGTGTTG
The DNA here is from genome assembly GCA_016708875.1 of Lewinellaceae bacterium. Taxonomy (GTDB): domain Bacteria; phylum Bacteroidota; class Bacteroidia; order Chitinophagales; family Saprospiraceae; genus M3007. The sequence goes on along the minus strand of JADJFA010000001.1, from coordinate 276,436 downwards.
GCATTTGTTTTGCCATTCCCCAAGACCAAACTACTTTCGCTTCATAATGCGCACCCATCCTTACGCGCCTCACTATAGCGCAGTTTCTGCTCCGGTAATGCTCACCCTCGAACTTTTTACGCCCAACGACGATGCCCGCCCTGTGTTTCTCACGGGCAATTTCAACGGATGGGCCACCCGCGATGAGCAGTATAAGATGCTGAAAGTCAAAGAAGGCCACTACCAATACACGTTCCAGGAAGTACCGCCCACTGTCGAAAAATTTGAGTATAAATATGTGAAAGGAGGTTGGGAAGCCGAAGAGCTCGCTCCCGACGGACTCCCCACAGCCAACCGCCGCATGGAAGCCCCGCGAGGCAAGGTGAATGATGTAGTACCGCGCTGGAAACAACATTCCAAAGGCTACGATCCGCAGTTTTATCCAGATATTCAGATAGTATCCAAGCGGTTTAATTTGCCACAGCTCCGCCGCCGAAGACGCATTGCTGTGCTACTTCCTTGGGATTATGCAAATTCCAACAAACGCTATCCTGTGCTTTACCTACAGGACGGCCAAAACTTGTTTGAAGACACTGCCCCCTTTGGCACCTGGGCTGTGGATCGCCAATTGGCAGCACTTTCACAACACGGGGTTGGCGGGTTCATTGTAGTATCCATTGACCATGGCGGTCGCGATCGTGTGCGCGAATTTTCCCCGTACGATTCGCAGCGATGGGGCGAGGGTTTGGGGCAGGAATATGCTCAGTTTCTGGCAGAAACCCTCAAACCGCATATTGACACACACTTTCGCACCCTACCTGACCGCGCGCACACTGGCATCGGAGGCAGTAGCATGGGCGGCCTTATCAGTATTTACGCAGGTATAGCCTACCCGGAGGTTTATTCCAAGTTCATGATTTTCTCGCCCTCTCTTTGGGCCGCACCGAAAGTGTATTTCGAACCGGTGCGTTTCTCGCCATATTCCAGCACAAAAATCTATCTCTATGCGGGCGGCAAGGAGGGCGCGGGTGTGATTACCAATGTGTGTCGCTTCAAAGAATCCATGGAAATGCGCGGCTATAACCCCGCTCAATTACAAATAAGGCTGGAAACCGACCCACAAGGCAGACACACCGAAGACCGCTGGGGGAAGGAATTTCCGAAGGCGGCGAAGTGGCTTTTTGGAGAATAAAATAAACCGCAAAACAGGAGAACCGCAAAATTTAAAACCAAACGTAAATCCACTCAAGCGTATCATTGCTAGTGTGGGCTACAGCCTCGCGGTTTTAAATTTTGCGGTTCTCCTGTTTTGCGGTTTTGCTGTTTAATTATTTACCGCCCTACCATCTCCTCGGGCCGCACCCATTCATCAAATTGCTCCGAGGTCATGTGCTTGAAATCAAGCCCTTGCAACTCGTATTCGAGCGCGGATTCCTTTAACGTAATGCCTTTTTTGTGCGCGTTTTGTGCGATGGCTGCGGCGTTGTAATATCCTATTTTTGTGTTCAAAGCCGTCACAAGCATCAGCGAATTGTTCACGTGTTTGGCGATGTTGTCGCGAAGCGGCTCAATTCCGATGGCGCATTTGTCGTTGAAACTGACGCAAGCCTCGCCGATAAGCCGCGCGGAGTGCAGGAAATTGTAAATCATCATCGGCTTGAACACGTTGAGTTCGAAGTGTCCGTTGGAGCCACCGATGTTGATGGCTACGTCGTTGCCCATCACTTGAGCCGCCACCATTGTTAGCGCTTCGCACTGCGTGGGATTGACTTTCCCGGGCATGATGCTGGAACCAGGTTCGTTGTCTGGAATATGGATTTCGCCAATGCCGGAGCGGGGGCCGGAGGAGAGCATCCGCACATCGTTGGCAATTTTCATCAGGCTGACAGCCACGGTTTTCAGTGCGCCATGGGCTTCCACAATACCGTCATGAGCAGCAAGCGATTCAAATTTGTTGGGCGCGGTGATAAAGGGAAGCCCCGTGAGTGTAGCAATATGGCGCGCCACGTTTTCCGAATAGTTTTTCGGCGTATTGATGCCCGTGCCGACTGCCGTGCCACCGAGTGCAAGTTCGGAGAGGTGGGTGAGCGAATTGCGCACGGTGCGAAGTCCGTGATTCAGTTGCGCCACGTAACCGCTGAATTCTTGCCCGAGCGTGAGCGGGGTAGCATCCATAAAGTGGGTGCGACCGATTTTCACTACATCCATGAAGGCTTCGGACTTGACCTGAAGCGTATCGCGAAGTTGTTCGATGCCTGGAATGGTGACATCCATGAGCATTTTATAGGCCGCGATGTGCATGGCCGTTGGGAAGGTGTCGTTCGAGGACTGGCTTTTATTTACGTCATCGTTTGGGTGGACAAACTTTTGTTCATCCGTGAGTTGGCCACCATTGAGCACATGGGCGCGGTAGGCGATGACTTCATTGGCGTTCATATTGCTCTGGGTGCCAGAGCCTGTCTGCCAAACGACGAGCGGAAATTGTTCGTCCAACTTACCTGCCAAAATCTCATCACAAACTTTTCCGATGAGATCGCATTTTTCCTTGGGTAAAACGCCTGCCTCAAAGTTGGTAAGCGCGGCGGCTTTTTTCAAAAACGCGAAGGCCCGGATGATCTCGATGGGCATCCGGTTGGTGTCGCGAGCGATTTTAAAGTTCTCGATGGAGCGTTGGGTTTGGGCGCCCCAGTAAACGTGGGCTGGCACCTGCACTTTGCCCATGGTGTCTTTTTCTATGCGAAAATCCATTGTTTTGTTGATGCGTTGAATTGGGTGTTGTTGAATTATATGGGGAAACTGCGCAAAGGTAAAATCGCTTTCTGGACTGCTTTAGAATCGCCCGTTATTTAGTTCTCTGTCAATGTCGCGTAGTAGTTTCTCCAATGATTTCAAGGTGTTTTGATACCGATCCAGAGTGGCCTGATTGAGGAATTTGATTTGCCACAATATTTGCTGAAAAGGCTGGTCGGCCTTGATTTTTCGCACTTCTTCGGTTGAAAATCGGTTGACCCCAAGTTTGATGTGGGAAATGAGGTAAGGCAAAAGCAGGTGGTTGTGGGTTTCGTTTAAATGTTTTTCTGCGGTTTGGATGGCCTCGTAATCCACATCGTACAGCGTGGTGATGGCCAGGCGGAGTGAGTCGTTCGTAACCGTTTCTAAGCCCCGCGATTTCAGCGTTTCATAGGCCGCCGTGTTGGCCAGCAGAAAAGAGTACCCGATCAAATCATTGACACGCATGGTCAGGCTATCTTGAGGCAGGGAGTCGCGGCCCAAGAGATCAAAAATCGTTTCGATATTCCAAACCCGATAGTCGTACCCACCGATGGTTTCCTGCAAATCGCGGCGGTCTTGCTCCAATCCAGCTGGATTTCAAGGAGGGTTTTTTGTTCGATTTCATGTTTTTTCGACCTTCGTCGTAGTTGTTCACCCATAAAGCGAGCAGGATCCCGAGCGTGGTGAAGCCAATTTTTTCGATGCCGGGCAGGATTTTTTTGAATGAAAATGCCCGAACCCAATCGGGCGTTTTGGCGTTTTTGTTTTTCATGGGCCAAAGATGAGGCAAAAAAACGCTTTATATAAGGGCAAGAACCCGGAGGTTTTTAAAAATCTACCAAGGTCTCGTCCTTATCTGTACTTTTGACCGCGCTTCAATTTATCCCATGACCATATTTGACCGATCCCGCCCATGATCCGTATTTTTATTGCTGACGATCACGTCATGTTTGCAGAAGGCGTAGAAAGCCTGTTGGTGGGCGAGCCTGATTTTGCGCTCATAGGCAAAGCAACCACGGCAGCCGAAACCCTGCGTCAAGTGCTTTCCGACCCTCCAGATGTGCTTTTGCTCGACATTAACCTGCCCGATCAATCTGGTCTCGAAGTCTGCAAACAACTCCGCACCGATCTCCCAGACCTGAAAATCCTGGTACTCTCGATGCTCAGCGAAGAAAGTTATATATCTGCCATGCTCGGCCTGGGCGCGCAAGGATATGTATTAAAAAACACGGGCAAAGCAGAACTTTGCCATGCTATCCGCACTCTTTCAGCTGGCAAAACATATTTCAGCAAGGAAGTGACGGATGTGGTGATGAGGGGCCTTATGCACCACAGAGCTGGCGGAGCCGTAGCCAAAGAGCCACCGAAAATCAGCCGCCGCGAACGTGAAGTGCTTCACCTTATCATGGACGAACGCACTACCCCAGAGATTGCTTCGCAATTATTTCTCTCCGAAAAAACAGTAGAAAGCCACCGCGCCGCTTTACTCGCAAAACTTGGCGCACGCAATACGGCCGGACTCGTGAAAGCCGCTTTGCAATGGAAAATTTTGGATGAATAGGTGATTTGGAGACCTCGGAGGTCTTCGAATTCCTCCGAGGTCTCCAAATCCACGAATAAACAAATTCATGAGGGACCTAAAATATCTCTTTGCTTATCTCGTGCCCGTCAGTGCCATGTTAGGATTGGCCTGGCAAGGTCTGTGGACGTGGCTCACTGTGGGTCTGGCATTTGGTATGCTTCCACTCGTTGAGCTTTTTACCTCAAAATCAACCAAAAATGTGTCAGAGGAGGAAGAAGCGGATCGGGGTAGACGAATATTTTTCGATTGCTTGTTATATGCCAACGCGCCCCTACTGTTCGGCATTGTTGGCTGGTATTTATGGGCGGTATCAACCCAAACCCTAACAGTTTTTGAAACGCTTGGACTAACGCTCGGGGCGGGCATTGTGGCAAGCACCAGCGGTATCAACGTGGCACACGAGCTGGGTCACCGCCCCAAAAAATTCGAGCAGGTGTTGGCTCAAATCATGTTACTTCCCTCGCTTTACCAACATTTTTTTGTGGAACACAACCGTGGCCACCATAAAAATGTAGCAACAGATGAAGACCCAGCTTCTGCCAAATTGGGCGAAAATGTATTTCAATTTTGGGGACGCTCCGTATTCGATGGGTGGCGCAACGCCTGGGCTTTGGAGCGTGAACGATTGGCTAAATCAGACCAGCCTACAACCTATTGGGACAATGATATGTTACGCTACACCCTTTGCCAAACAATTTGGCTTGTGGCAATTTTGTTCTTTTTGGGTTGGCATGCATTTTTTGGGGCAATTGGCATGGCAATCATCAGTTTTTTGCTATTGGAGACCGTAAACTATATCGAGCACTACGGCTTGCGCCGCAAAATTTTGGCCAACGGACGCCCCGAACCTGTGTCGCCCCGCCACTCGTGGAATAGCGACCACGAATTGGGGCGTATTTTCCTCTATGAGCTCACACGTCACAGCGATCACCATTTTAAGTCCACCCGAAAATACCAAATCCTGCGCCATATTGACGAAAGTCCGCAATTACCATTTGGATACCCCGCGAGCATCATGCTGGCACTTCTGCCGCCCCTTTGGTTTCAGTTGATGGACAAAAGAGTAGTCCAGAACCCCTAATTTTTGTAAAAAGCCGTCATTTGGCAAAATTCCATACCACAATTCATGACCGTCCGGATTCTTTTCCAGAAATTTGGCGGCTCTAACACAATCATGTTTTACTGTTAACCTAACTCATTTTTTCTCTCATGGCAAAAACGATGACTTTCAAAAGCCTCGCTGCGGTGCTAATGCTCGCATTCGGCTTTCAAGCTTCTTACGCTCAGGTTTTCTGGACGGAAACCTTTTCTGACCAAACAATAGCTGTTACCAATTGGGAAAATGGCGGCACCAACTCTGGTGTCAATCAATTGGCTTGGGAATGGACCGACGACCTGGATGCAGGCGAATACAACGGCCCTACCCTCAGCCTCCCAACTGGAGATACCGGCTATTTTTGGTTTAATTCTGACGGCAATGGCGCTGGCGCTCACGATGTAAGGCTTACGGGTACAGGAAACCCTGCCAATGCTACTGGCAAATCTAATGTACATCTGAGGTTCCACACTTTTTTCCGCACCTTTTCTGGTGCAGACGTTGCCCGTATTGGCGTCAGCACAAACGGCACCACTTTTACCTATCACAACGTTCCAGAGTTCGACAATTTGGTTGCAGAAGTAGGTACAAACTTCCAATTCTACGAAGGCCCAATTGAAGTAGCCATTCCAGAAGCGGATGGCCAATCACAAGTATGGATTCAGTTCCGTTGGGAAGGTGATTTCGAGTACTACTGGAAGGTAGATGACCTTGAACTTTATGAGCCTGTGGCAGCCATAAGCGATGTTACGTTCCAGGTGAACACCACATTGATCTCGGTAAACCCGGCTGGTATGTTCATCGCTGGCACGTTTACTGGCTTGACACCAGTCGCTATGACCGATCAAGGTGGCGGTATCTGGTCTTATACTGCTCCCTTGGCGGAAGGAGATTACCAATATCGCTTTATCAACGGCCCAACTGGTTTCGAAGACGGCCTGCCGCTTGCGGCTTGCGGCGTGGCCAACCCTACCCTGGGTGGCTTTGATCGTATCACTACCGTAGGTACTGAGGATGTTATCCTGCCTGTCGTTTGTTTCAATTCCTGCAATCCTTGCGTAGTGCCATGTGCCCTCAATCCGAACAAGATTGTTTGCGACAATATGGAATCGTATGTAACGGCTCAGAAACTGGCCCAGCAAAACGTTGCCCAACAAGGAGGTGCAGCCAACGCTTGGTGGACCACCTGGAGTGGTACAACGGGCACTACTGAAGACGGCATTGTTTCTACAGAACAGGCTAACTCTGGTACCAATTCATTCAAAATCCTGACGACAGCTACTACTGGCGGCCCACAAGATGTGGTACTTAAACTCGGCAACAAAACCACTGGCCGCTACGAGTTGAAGTGGATGTATTATGTGCCTGCTGGCAAACAAGCCTACTACAACATCCAAAACGTAGTGCCAATCGGTGCTGGCGCATGGAACCTTGACGCTTTCTTTAACGCCAATGGTGCAGGTAACATCCAAATTGGCGCTGGCGCCAGCCTCGCAGAATTTACGTACCCATATGATGAGTGGTTTGAAGTGCGTCATATTATTGACCTCGACAACAACCTCCTGACGCTTTGGGTGAATGGCCAATACGTACACAAAATGGCGTACCCGAACAATTTGGGTGGTATTGACTTCTACGGAACCAACAACTTCCACACAAACTACATTGACGACGTTGAATACGTCCAACTTCCAGCCCTCGTGTACAACGTTGATGTGTGTGACGCTGCTGTTGACCTTACCCTTTTCTTCGGCCAACCTATTACGCAAACCACTGGCATTTACGACAATACTACCGCAACGGTATCTCCTTCGGATCCTGATGTAGATTGCTGGGGCGAAACTGCAGGCCTTGACATCCTGAACAATACCATGTGGTACACCTTTGTTGGCGATGGCGAGCGTTACACTATTACGACTGTGCCCTGCAACGCTACCAATTATATTACTGGCCCTGGCGATACACAAATGCTCATCTATGCTGGCGACGACTGCAACGACTTGACAGAAGTAGCTTGCAACGACGACCTGAACTTCGCACAGTTCGGTGACTGGCGTGCTGGTGTTGACATTGTAACAGATCCTGGCCAGAATTATTATATGCTTATTGATGGCTATGAAAATGCGGGCGTTGCTGCAGTAGGTGAATACTGCATCGAAATTACCAGGGTCGCAAGCGTTCTTTGCGCTGATGGCGCAGTGGGAACTTACACAACATCGAGCGATCTTCTTTGCTGGAATGGCGTTTTGGCCGACCTTATCAACGTGGATCCAAGTGGATTCGTGTTGCCAAACGAAGGGATCGTATCAGGTATTTCTTGGGCAATCTCTGCCGGGCCATTGGATCCAAGCTTGTACCCAGCAGATGATCCTAACTATTTGGGTTCTTTCCAGGTACTTCCAGATGTTTACGCACCAGGTGTGCCTAACGACAACAGCTCGTTCATGATGGCAGGCAATATCTATTACTTTACGCCTGTCGTTATCGGTAATGGTGACAACGGTGGCTTGGCAAACTTCCTGCACAATATTGACATTTCCAACGGTTGCTACTATGTGGGCGAATCTGTTGGCGTAGCCTTCCTTCCTGCCACAACTCCTATTACAGCAACTATTGTGGCTGGCGCAAGCTCCGCAAACCTCACGCCTGGAGGTGGTATCGGGGCGCTGATCGGCGACGATTCGTTTTATAGCTATATCTGGAGTAACGGAGCAACTACACAAGACCTGGTAAACGTTCCATTGGGCACTTACACGGTCACAGTTACCGACGCTTGCTCGGCATCCGCTACGAAATCTATTACCATCACGGTTACCGACACGAAGGACCCTGCGTCTATCCAATCGTTTGTCATCAGCCCTAACCCGACTGCTGGCATCTTGACGCTCAACCTCGCGCTGGCTACTGCCGCTGATGTGCGCATCGAAGTGCTTAACACCCTTGGTCAAACGCTGCAAAGCCTCAATGTTGGAAAACTGAGCAATCTCAGCCAAAACGTTGACCTCAGCAACATGGCACAAGGCTCGTACTTCCTCCGCCTGACGGTAGATGGCGAAACCGCTATCCGCCGCGTAGTTGTTCAACGGTAAAAACCCGAACGGTCTTCCGTTCTGATTTTTCGAATAAACTTGCACATGAGTCATCCCGGTTTCCGGGGTGGCTCATGTTGTTTATGGAAAGTGTGGCACACCTCTGAGGTGTGCCACACTTTTTTCAAAACTTTTTGTGTGAAAAAAATGTTGTGGCGCAGTATTTTTGCCTTCTTCTTATGGATTTTAAAATCACTTCCGAATACCAGCCTACAGGCGATCAGCCGCAAGCCATCGAACAACTGGTGAATGGCATCAAACAAGGCGACCAAGCCCAGGTGCTGTTGGGTGTAACGGGGTCTGGTAAAACATTCACGATGGCCAACGTCATCGCCCAACTTAACCGACCCACGCTTGTCCTTACGCACAACAAGACCCTGACTGCCCAACTGTATGGTGAGTTCCAGAGTTTTTCCCCGACAATGCGGTGGAATATTTCGTGTCGTATTACGACTATTACCAGCCGGAAGCTTATCTTTCAGTATCTGATACATACATAGAAAAAGACTTGCAAATCAATGAGTTGGTAGACAAACTCCGGCTTCGGGCTACCAGTACCCTGCTTTCTGGTCGGCGTGACATTATCATCGTTGCCTCCGTTTCGTGCATCTACGGTATGGGCAATCCCGACGATTTCAAGACAGGCATCATCCGCCTTCTGAAGGGAATGAAAATGCCCAAAACCCAATTCCTCTACGCGCTTACTGACAGCCTGTACTCGCGCACGGAGACCGACTTTTCGCGCGGCACATTTCGGGTACGCGGCGATACTGTGGACATCAATCTGCCTTATGCAGACACAGGTTACCGCGTCATTTTTTTTGGCGATGAAATCGAAAGCATCAAAAGTTTGGAACTCGTTTCGGGCCGCCGCATCGAGGCCGTTGATACAGCAGCCATTTTCCCCGCCAACCTCTATGTTGCACCAAAAGATCGTATAACTGACATCATTCACAATATTCAGGACGAGATGAATGCGCAAGAGCGCTATTTTATCAGCGAAGGCCGCTCGGCGGAGGCACGGCGTATTAAAGAACGTACTTCTTTCGATCTTGAAATGATCCGTGAATTAGGTTACTGTTCCGGCATTGAAAACTATTCCCGCTTCTTTGACCGACGAAAACCAGGTACCCGCCCGTTCTGCCTTTTGGACTATTTCCAGGATGATTTTCTGATGATTATTGATGAAAGTCATGTCACCATTCCTCAAATACGCGGTATGTGGGGCGGCGACCGCGCCCGAAAGCAGTCGCTGGTCAACTGGGGCTTTCGATTGCCCTCCGCTATGGACAACCGCCCGCTCAATTTTGACGAGTTTGAGGGAATGATCAATCAGGTCATATTCGTCAGCGCTACTCCCGCTGATTACGAATTGGAAAAAACGGAAGGCGTTGTGGTTGAGCAACTTGTACGCCCTACAGGACTGTTAGACCCGCCAATCCAGGTACGACCTTCGCTCAATCAGATTGACGATCTGATCGAAGAAATACAACAACGTGTGGAGGCGAACGAACGCGCTTTGGTGACGACCCTGACCAAGAGAATGGCCGAGGAACTGGCCAATTATTTTGACAATATCGGCATCAAATGCAGGTACATACACTCCGAAGTAGAGACGTTGGAACGGGTAGAAATCCTGCGCAATCTCCGGCTCGGTGAGTTTGATGTGCTCATCGGCGTGAACCTGCTGCGTGAGGGCCTCGACCTTCCTGAAGTTTCGCTCGTCGCCATTCTGGATGCCGATAAAGAAGGTTTTTTGCGCAACGCTCGCTCGCTCACCCAAACCGCAGGTCGCGCTGCCCGAAATTCCAATGGTCTCGTTATCTTTTATGCCGACAAGATCACCGATGCCATGCGCAACACCATGGAGGAGACCACTCGCCGTAGAAGCATCCAAATGGCATTCAACGAACAACATGGCATCACTCCCACTACTGTTACGAGAACCAAAGAACAGATACTTGCCACACGCAGCATTCTGGACGTACGCGATGTGACGCCTACCAAGTTCTATGTTGAAAATGAAGAAATTAGCCTCGCTGCCGAACCCATTGTAGCCTACGCCACGCGTAGTCAGTTGGAAAAAATGGTGGCCGATTCCGAGAAGAAAATGAAAGCCGCCGCCAAGGACCTCGACTTCATAAGCGCGGCGCAATACCGCGATGAGATGAACGCGCTAAAGAAGCAGTTGGGAGAAAGGTTTGGATGGCATGAGGGTTGAGATGATGATGGGATTTGGATTGTTGGATGAGCCTGGATTTTACTTTCCTAAGACAAATCCAATCTCATCCGCAAATAACCAATCCCCATTCAATTCCCCAAACTATTTTTCGGTTTCACCCGCGGCACTACCTCGGCATTGAGATAAACAATATGCCGTCCATTGGGGCGCGTGTTGTCGTAGACCACCACCCCTGGCGTTGTCGGGCCAATTTTGCCACGTGTATCAAACTCAATTCGGACAGAAGCCGTTTCTCCGGGCATCAGCGGGTAAGTAGGGCGGCGTAGTACTGTGCAATCACAGGTGGCCTTCACGTCCTTGATGATATAAGGCTTAGCCCCTGTGTTGGTGACGAGAAAGGAATCGGTAATTATTTCGCCTTCTATCACCTTGCCCAGATGGATGGTATCCTGTGCCCAACGCACTGTGGTGCGCTCGTCAATCACCGCTCCTCCATTTCTCTTTAAAAGTTCAAGGCGGATGTACTGTAGTGCCCGTTCTTGTTTGTCTTTGTCTAATTGCAAATACGACTGCGCTACTTCACGGTCTATACTCGATCCAAGATGCCGCATATACTCAAGCAGTTCCAGTTTTTGTTCCACTGAAAGTGTATCCAGATAAGGCCGCATTTCTCCAATAGCCACCGTTTGTGCGGACAACTGTTTGAAAATGAGGGAAATGAAAAAGAAGAGAAAAAATCGTGGTGCGATTTTCATGGGCGAAGTAATTTTTTGCAAAAGTAGGGGGGATAAAATAAAAAAGTAGGCCGTTGGGATTGCCTTTGCAGAGTGCAAATTAGGAAATAAAAAAAGGAGTCATGCACTTGCACAACTCCTTAATAATCAACTTGTGCGGGAGGGGGGACTCGAACCCCCACACCCTTACGGGCGTACGCACCTGAAACGTATGCGTCTACCAATTCCGCCACTCCCGCAAATAGATTTTTCAAAAAGAAGCGCAAAGGTAAATCCCTTTGACATTTACGCAACCCCTTTCCCTTCGAGTTAAAAAAAATATCAAAAAATGCTGGCTCTTTTAGGGCCTCCATGGCCTGGGGCCACTGCTGAAAGGAGGACTTTGAAGGGGGGTGATTCCAAGAAACGGCGGCATTTTTAAAGGGAGCGGCGGATTTTTAAGGGTACGCGGCGGATTTTTGAAATTTTTTTTTGATTTGATAAAATTTCGCGCATTCGCATTCCTTGGGGCATCTATTCCACTTTGTTTTAATCGAAGACAAAGTTTCGTTGCCTTTTTATTAATAATTTTTTCATTGTTTTACAAATACAATAACGAGAAACAGCCAGTTTTTGGGGTTTCAAAAAGGCCTAGGCAACAGGGAATGCAAAAAAGCGTTCATATTTGCAGTACGATTTGCGGCAAAAAACCGCCACTCCTTTTTGAAAGCCTACCACTTTTGAAAATAACAACACAAAGAGCAGCAGATGCTTTAGACGAGAAAACTAAAAGCGCTGCCCTTTGAAAAGGAAAATCAAAACAGACCCGAAAAATCATTTGCGATGAAAATAGTGTGTCTTAAAAGCGAGTACACACTTCAAAAATAAAAGCTCGAAAGAGCAAAGACAACCGAAGGCGGGGGCCCTCCGGTCCTTTCAAATGAGAAAGGGCGGAGGGCTGTTTTTTTTTACGGCCTTTTCATCGCCCCCTTGCTTTACAACACTCCAGTTGCCAAGAGCAGTGCAATGCCAATAATCATAGCAGCAGTCAATTTATGGACAGTTTGCATGGTTGTATGCTTCAAAAAACGTTTTCCCAGAAAGGCTCCGGCAAATGCGCTCAACGTTGCGATCAGCAACAAAGGCCATTGATTTATAAGTTCTCCAGAGGAGAATCGTGTAAAATAAATAGGCAGTCTGGTAAAATCCACGAGGCAGGCAATGACCACACCCGTAGCAATGAACGCCTCCTTCTTGAGGCCACAATTCACCAAAAAAGCAGTGCGCAATGCCCCTTGGTGGCCACTCAAGCCACCGAAAAAACCGCTCACCAAACCACCTAAAGTGAGGTGTTTGCCAGTAAAATTCAGGTTTTTCAATGCGGGCAGTATTTCCATGAGTGCGAAGACAATCATAAGCACCGAAATCGCCAACTTCAACAGCGTGACTTCCAGCGTTTTTCCGCAGCATTCCCAGGTAAAAAGGGTAGGCAATTGACTGAGTGCAGCCAAAGCAATGGCACCGACGAACCCACCCGCCACGGATGGGATACCAAAACGCAGCACCAAATCACGAGAAGCTTCCTTGCCCAGAAGGGTAAGTTTGAAAAGGTTGTTGAGTAAATGAACAATGCCTGTGAGCGCCACAGCAATGTTCAGCGGAAAGAAAATGCCGAATATAGGCGTGAGGATAGTGCCTAAGCCAAAGCCGGAGAAAAGGGTGAGCAAAGACGCTGCAAAAGCAGCCAGTGCGATAATGACTTCCATTTAGAAAGGCGGTACGAAACGGCGATCAGTTTTCCGCTTCGAGCAGGTCTTTTTCCTGTGGGTCAGGATAGAATACTTCAACTTTTTCGGTGGTAAGTTTGCTCAATGGTACAATGATGGCGCGCTCAGAAGTTTGTAAAATCATAGATGTGCTGTCAATAAGTACCACTTTGCCACGCTCGCCAATAATACGCACATCATCGCCCACGCGGACTTTGTTTTTGTTGTAATAACTTGCTAAGTAATTGGAAACCAAATCTTTGGAAGCAAGGCCATAGCCGAAGGCGAATGCCAAAGCTCCCGCGCCGATGATCACCACGAGGCTGGAAGAAATGAACTCTGTATTGATTTTGGCTTGGGCGAGTGCACTGACGGCAATCGTCACGAACAGAAAATAGAAGACGACGGAACCGATCATTTTGGCTGATGCGACGCCCAGGGATTGGCATAAGGTGACGACTGCGCCTTGCACCATGTCTGCTAAAAACAGACCCAGCATGAACACAACCGAAGCCGTGAGCAAGGAGGGCAGGTAATTCATCAAGTCGGTAAAAATCTGGGTAATGGCCGCTACACCCAATGTCTCAGTGGCTGCAATGATGAAAATGAGCATCATCATGTAGTACACAATCTTGGCGATGATGGCCGAAAGTTTTTCCTTCAACACGCCGGTACGCTGCACCACATCTATGTCGTCGAGCATATCGGCCAGACGATCAACCCCAATGTTTGCCAGCACTTTGCTTAAAATTTTTCCCACTGTGCGAGACACCACCCAACCAATAAAAAGGATGGTAAGTGCGCCGATAATCTTTGGGAAAAAGGCCGAAAACTGCGCAATTAATTGAGCAACAGGGTCAGAAACAGGAAGAGAGTCCATTTATTATGTTGAAGAAGATTGTTTGCGAAAGTCAGCTCAGATGGGGCTTGGCGCTGATGCAGCGGGAGGCGTTCGCCAATCCATATTGGCACGAGATTTACGGAGGGTTTCTTTTTTCAGACAAGGCAGGTCTTCGCCACCCACAAGCCGAATCACGACTTGCAAAGCGTTTGGCACAAACACCTCGATGACGTTGCTAAACAACGACAAGGTGCCAACATGCTGCGAAATGCGGTCTTCTAGCTCAGGAGGCAACATCGCTTCCCGCTCTGCTTGCAACTTTTTTAAGCTGTTGTTCATGTCTGCCGTTTTTTATGCGCCGAAGACAGGGCGCGTGATTAGATCGGTAATGTGGTATTTGCTTATTTGGAGATTCGGGGATTTGTTTATTTGGGGATTTGTTTATGCCCCAATCGGTTCTGTCCCAAACATCTCCGTATAAATATACTGTGCTTTGATTTTGGCTCGCATTATCTGCATCTTGATGGCACTCTCCGTCTTATTCAGCACTTCGCCAATTTCTCTGATGGACATATCGTCGGTGTATTTCATGTCCAAGATGGCCTTGTCGCCCACGGGTAGTTTGTCCATCACTTTTTCCAGCCGATTGGTCTCCATTTCCAGTATTACGCTGTCAGGGATTTCCACTTCTTTTTCTGTGCTGACACGGCCCATATCCTCGGTGAAAATCAGGATGTTCTTCTTCTTTTTGCGAATCAGGTCAATACAATAATTGTAGGTGATAGAATACACCCAGGTAGAAAAAGAAGATTGTTCGGTGAACTTCGAAAGGTTCAGCAGTATCTTGATAAACACGTCCTGCGTCGCGTCGCGTGCCATTCCATGGTCGGCAAGCATGGAGATGCATTTGGCAAACACCTTGCCCGCATAACGGCGGTAAAGCTGGCTGAAATATCGCGCGTCCTGCTCTTGCAAATACAAAGCAATAAGCTGCGAGTCAGAAAGCACGGCGGATGTCGAAGTTTTTCTGGTAGCGACTGCTGTCACTTCGGGCGGTTTTAAACAGACGAGGTCTGCGATTCAGTGCGCAAAGACACGAAAAAAAGCGACAGAAAAGGAGGAAAATGCCCTCGTTTTTTCAAAACCGTTAAAAAGACGTTAAGTATTGAATTGCGTCACCCCGATTTCATGCCTCCGAGTAAAAAAGGTCGAAGTTTAACACTTGATGGATTTGAATACCTAAATCGTTGTTGCACGCAATTTTATGATTCTGCCTTCTGCTGGCAAATTTTTGACAAACCGCCGACAAAACAGATGCTAACTTTGCCACTCGAATGCAACGATTTCTCTCCATTTTACTCGTATGCGGCATCCTTGGCCAGGCGTCTATCCGGACGGCTTGGACGCTGCATTATCAGTGGAATAGAGCAACTTATGTCGCCCAATGTATAAACAAGGATAAGCCCAGCTTGCATTGTGATGGGAAATGTGCCTTTAAAAAGCAAATGGCGGCCCGCGAAAAAAATGGCTCTAAAGAACCTCAGTTGCCAGAAAATTTTCGCGAGATCAAAGACATTCAATTGTTTTTTGAGTTTCCTTCTTACCTAAATATAGTTGACACAGGGTTGTGGAGTGCGGTAGCGCTGCCGCCCTGCCGGGCTAGCTTGCCCGATGCGCCTGTGGCTGATATTTTCAGGCCTCCTGCCTGACCATATCCCGGAAAATCCATCCGGGTCTTATTCGGAACTCCGTTCCGAACCATTGTTTTTCTAATTTTCAATTTCTTGTATTATGCGAACACTGTTTCTCACAGTGGCGTTGCTGGCATTTGGGTCAGTTGCGTCCGCTTGCGATGTGTGTGGCTGTTCTATCGGTGGCAATTATTTTGGCATCCTGCCGCAATTTCATCGTCATTTCGTAGGGATACGCTATTCAGAGCAATCGTTCCGTTCTGCACATAGCCTGAGTGCGGCTCGCTTGGGCAATTATGACTCAGACGAGCAATTCCGCACCGCAGACGTGTTGGGACGATTTTACCCGCTTCGTCGCCTGCAAATGCTTGCGCTGGTGCCTTACCATGATTTTCATCGGAACGACAATGGGGCAGTAACCCATAGCCAGGGGGTCGGCGATGCGTCGGTGTTGGCCAGTTATATCTTGCTTGACACTGGAGATAGCCTTCGCCAAAGCTGGCAGCATACCCTCACCATGGGTGGTGGGATCAAGCTCCCTACTGGCCGTCATGCTCTGAAGGACAGCGAAGGCAAATTGCTCCACGAGAATATGCAACCCGGTTCAGGCAGCACGGATTTTATGCTGACTGCAGCTTATACCATCCGTCGGGGCGCCTGGGGTTTTACTGCCGATGTGTTGGGCCGCCTGAACACCACCAATCATCACGATTATCATTTTGGTAACCGGGTGAGTGGCTCTGTCAAGGCATTCTATTGGAAGAACATGCCCAAATTTTCGCTCCTGCCCAATATCGGCATCTTCTCTGACCATGCCGCCGCGAGTCGCGACGGCAATGCTTTTGCGGAAGGCACGGGAGGAAATATCGCATTGGCGACGCTTGGGCTGGATGTGTATGCCGGGCATTTTTCGCTTGGATGCACGGTTCAACAGCCTGTTTTTCAGGATTTGGGAGGCGGAAAAATCCACTCGAATACGAGGTGGATGACAACACTTAACTACATTTTTTAACACTTAAACGTTTATCATGCAAATCAAATCTCTTCTTTTCGCGGCTTTCTGTGTTCTTACCATCGCCGCTTGCAAAAAAGACAACGACGAAATCAAAGGCTTCGGGTCTATTGAAATTGAGTTTGACAACCAGGCAGCTGGCAGCGCTCTTGTCTTTGGCAAAGATTACACCAATGCGGCGGGCGAAAGCCTTCAATTCACCACGTTTGACTACTATATCAGCAACATTGTCCTGGTAACAGCAGACGGAGCACGTTTTGTGGTGCCCCAAGAAAAGTCGTATTTTCTCTGCAAGCATGACGATGCCGACACTCGAGAAATCAAAATTGACGATGTGCCAGCAGGAGATTACACCTCAATTGAATTTATGGTCGGAATAGACAGCGCAAAAAGCGTCAGCCCTATCGGCGAACGAACTGGGGTGCTCGACCCTGCAGCTGGCGCCAATGGCCACTATTGGAGCTGGAATTCAGGCTATATATTTGTGAAAATGGAGGGTACTTCGCCTGTGGCTCCACCAGATTTTGGCAACATTTTTCAATACCATGTAGGTCTGTTTGGAGGTTTTGACAGCCCAACGTTGAATAATTTGAAAACCATCAAATTGACCGTGCCTGATGAGGCCGCTGAAGTGCGCGAAGGCAAGGGTGCGCCACATTTTCATCTTTTTGTTGACGCGATGGCCATTTTCAGCAGCCCGACCAATGTAAGTATTGCTGCAACGCCTTTCTCACATGGTGACGCCTTCTCTGCAACCTTGTCGGCCAATTATGTGGATATGTTCATGATTGACCATGTGCACAATCCGTAATTGTTGCTTCAAGCTGATTCAGACGAAAATTGACCCTGCCAGTGTCCGTAAGTATGGCAATGGCAGGTCAAAATGATACAGTAAGGTTGGATATGCCGCCAGTGGCGCAATGCATGCTGGCGGCCTTTTTTTAAATCTCATTATTTTATTGATCATGAATATAAAAACCTTACCCACGCTCCTTGCTATGAGCATTTGCATCTCCGGGCTGATGGCTCAAGCACCTGTTTGGGTACAAAGCGCCCATCCAATGGGCCTGCAAGTCAACGGGGCAATCTTCAATGGTGATGGCCAGTCCATAATCACTGGCACCAACTGCCACCCTGCCAAGATTCGTCGCTTCAACACTTCAGATGGTACGATGAGCTGGGATTACACGGTTAGCACTACACTTGAATGCATGATGGGCGTTGCCCTTAGCAGTAACAATCAATTTTTTGCCACCGCCGAAGAGACTGGGAATCTCATGCTTTTCGATTACACACAAAATCCACCAACACTGGCGCAAACCATTGATTTGAACACATCCTACGCCTTCTCTGTTGATTTTGCACCGAACTCCACACAAGTAGCGGTCGGTTGTTCCAACGGAAAATTGAAAGTCTACAATCTACCCGCTGGAACAGAAGCCTGGACTGTCGCGGCACATACCAGCCTGGGTAACCGCTGTGGATTACTCCAGCAACAACACATTGATCGCCACCGGTGGAAGTGACAACAAGGTGAAAATCTGGAACACTTCCGGAACGCTTCTCAAAACCCTTAATGGGCACACGGACGACGTCACTTCGGTCAAATTCACCCCCGACAATCAAAAACTTTTAAGCAGCAGCAAAGACAAAAAGATGTGTGTTTGGGATGTAAATACCGGAAATTTGATTCAAACCATCAACGTATCTACCGAAATAGTGAACGCGCTGGATATTTCCCCAGATGGCCAATACGCGGTGACCGCTTCGGATACGGTCTTGCAAATCTGGAACCTCACCGATTTCTCCCCAACCGAGCACTTTTCAACACTCTTTTGGGGTCAGGCCATCGCAGTTTCGTGGTCGCCCGTTTCCAACCACATCGTCTGTGGCACTTCCGGTGGCAGTGTTCTTTTATTCAAGGCTACAGGAAGCGTTGGTGCGAACGATTTGCCAATCTTGATGGCAAATGTGTTTCCCAACCCCTTCTCGGATTTACTGAATGTAGAATGGCCTGAAACGGAACAGATTGACCAAGTTGAATTGTTTGATTTGAATGGCCGGGTGCTTTTACGACGCAACGATCTGTATGGTAAATTCCAGGTCCAATTGGACTTAAAAAATCAGACGCCGGGCACTGTATTGGTGTTGCGTCTGATGGATATTAGTGGCAGTACGTACGAGCGCTTGATTCAGAAGCAATAAATTTGAGAAAGTCGTTTGCCGAAATCTTCAAGAAAACGATTTTCAAGTACAAAGCAACCATTTATGAATAAGTCAACTTACTTGATAGTGCTGTTTGCCTGGATTTTTGCCTCCTGCGGTGAAAAGGAGCACGATCAACCTTTCGCGGGCCCGCAACTGCCAAGCAACTTCCCCCCTCCGGTCTACGACCTGAGTTTAAACCCAGTAACAGAAGCTGGGTTTGCGCTTGGCAAAAAGTTGTTTTATGAAAAAGCACTCTCGCGCGATTCGACCATTGCGTGTGCAGATTGCCATATTTCCTTTTCAGCTTTTAGCCATCCTGAACATCCCACGAGTCATGGTATTGACAACCTATTCGGGCGTCGCAACGCAATTGCTGCACAGAATCTGATTTGGGCAAAGGAATTCTTTTGGGACGGAGGCGTGCCTAATCTCGACTTGGTGCCTCTTAATGCCATTCAAAGTCCGGTGGAAATGGACGCAAACCCGGCAGTAGTCCTGGAGCGATTGCGTCAAAACGCGCAGTACAAAGCGATGTTCAAAGCGGCCTTTGGGACGGAGGAAATCACCACAGCGCATTTTCTGCAATCCCTTTCGCAATTCATGGCAATGCTCGTGAGCGCCAATAGTCGGTACGACAAATACGTAAGGGGAGAATCTGGTGGCGATTTGAGCTCTGATGAGTTGGCTGGTTTGGCTGTATTCAAGGCAAAATGCGCCAGCTGTCATGATACAGATCTTTTCACCGACAATTCATTTCGGAATAATGGGATATTGAATGATTTCTCTTTCGATCGCGGTCGCAATGAAGTGAGCCAATTACCGGAGGATGTAGGTAAATTTCGAGTGCCATCGCTCCGAAATGTGACTGTCACTGACCCTTATATGCACAATGGTAAATTTAAAACCCTGGCAATGGTATTGGACCATTATGCTTCTGGGGTACAAGATTCACCTACGCTTGACCCGTTGTTGCGGCAGCCAGATGGAACGCTGGGTATTCCGCTCAACGCCCAGGAAAAAACCGAGCTTATCGCCTTTCTGAAAACTTTGGATGACGAGACTTTTCTACGCGATGTTCGGTTTGCCCAATAAAGTTTAACTGACATTTTTAACAAATAAATTTTTATCATGCAACTCAAATCTCTTCTTTTCGCGGCCCTGTGCCTACTAACCGTGGCAGCATGCAAAAGTCATGACCATGACGATACAGATAATGAGGCGCCGGTTTTGACCATTAGTACCCCAACAGAAAATGAGGTAGTATCCGGCACAGTACATGTTGAATTTACCGTAACCGATCAAAGCCTCCATGAAATGGAAGTCAAGGTTACCAAAGACTCGGATGGCGCTGAACTGTATAAGGTGAATCCAGTGGTACACGACGTAACCGACTATGAATTTCACGAGCATTTCAACCCGGGCGTTGCTGCTGAAACAGCGGTAACATTGACTGTCACTGTCTCGGATCACAGCGATCAGACAACGGTCAAAACGGTGAAATTTAAGGTGAAGCCGTAAGGAGATAGAACACGGATTGCACAGATTAGACACGGATTTTAGTCTTAAAAGAACTAAAATCTGGGTCTAATCTGTGCTGCTTCGTGGCCAATTCTATTAATGGCGGCTTATCTTTGCAATCACAGAACCGTCACATTCAAACACGATCTACGATGAATATTAAAGCATTTTTCCTCGTCACCTTTGTCGCATTATTATTGGCTGCTTGCCAACAAAGCACCCCTAAAACACCTTCAGCCACTGCGGCCAGCTCAGAAACCTTGCCCTGGGCTACGGATATTGACTTGGTTTGTGAAATGAAAGTGGACAAAACGACCGAAGACACGGTACACTACAACGGGAAAATTTATGGCTTTTGCAACCCAGGCTGTAAAGAGAAATTTCAAGAAAATCCCACGAAATATGGGGCGAAATAGCCCAAAGGCTTTGAATTCGTGCTTTTTGACTACTTAATGAGGCGAACTGAAGTTCGCCCTACAAACGATCCAGTCATGAAAAAAATCTGGCTATCCGCTTTCTGTTCCTTTTGGGCAATCACACTGTTCGCACAAGTTTTTGACCCGCTTGATGAGAAATTCATCGAGGCTGAAAAAGCCGCCTGGGTTCGCTCCCACCCTAAAGCGTCTGACCGCGATATCCAGAACAGTGCCGACAACCGCAGCGACATCCATTACTGCCGCATGCACTGGACAGTAGATCCTGCCGTAAAATATATCCGGGGCGAGGTAATGACGGTATTTGAGCCGGTAGAAACGGTGGGAAGCCTCGAATTCGATTTTTCGGAGGTTTTGACCATGGACAGCATTCGTTTTCATGGCCAAAACCTTGCTTTTTCTCAAAATGGCGACGTGATCGTCGTTCAGTTTCCAGCCCAATTGCCCGCTTTTTTGAATGACTCCCTTACGTTTTTTTATCAGGGCGCGCCAGATTCAACAGGTTTTGGCTCCTTTAGGGTAGACACCCACGAAGGCGCCCCCGTCCTTTGGACCCTTTCCGAACCTTATGGCGCGATGGAGTGGTGGCCGTGTAAACAAGCGCTCAATGACAAAATTGATTCGGTTGATATTTTCGTCACCAACCCTGTAGGAGACCGGGCAGCAGGCATCGGCCTTTTGCAATCAGAAACGACCGCAAATGCTTGGATCACAGCGCATTGGCGACATAGATACCCCGTTGCGGCATACCTGGTTGCTATTGGGGTGACGAACTACACGGTCTTCTCCGTGCCAGCGCCTTTTGGGGGCGACACGACGCCAATACTCAACTACGTCTATCCGGAAAGCCTGGCTGATGCCCAGTTTGGTGTTAACGAAAATGTGGCTGTTTTTCAAATGTTCAGCCAGCTTTTTGGCCAATATCCTTTTCATGCGGAAAAATATGGCCATGCTCAATTTAGCAGGCTTGGCGGCATGGAGCACCAAACCATGAGCTTTGTCTCCTCCTTTGGCTTTGACCTGCTTGCGCATGAATTGGCGCACCAATGGTTTGGCGACAAATTAACCTGTGCCTCCTGGGCAGACATTTGGCTCAATGAGGGTTTTGCCAGTTACCTAACCGGGCTTTGCTACAATTTTATAGCGCCTCAATACTGGGAACTTTACAAAGCAGATCGCATTGAAAAATCTACACAAATACCCGATGGCTCTGTTTGGGTGGACGATACCAGCAGCGTAGAGCGGGTATTCAGCAGCCGCCTTTCTTATGCCAAAGGGGCCATGTTGCTCCACATGTTGCGCTGGAAATTTGGCGACAGTACTTTTTTCGCCGGAATGTACAATTACGTGAACGACCCTGCATTGGAATATGGATATGTAAAAACGGATGATTTTAAAACCCACATGGAAGCGGTGTCGGGCTCAAATCTCGACGAGTATTTTGCCGATTGGTTTTACGGCAAAGGGTACCCTTCCTACCAAATAAGCTGGTCTGTAAACCAAACCAATGAAGTAAAAATAACCCTTGGGCAAACGACTTCTGACCCTTCGGTTTCATTTTTTGAAATGCCTGTGGCCGTAAAATTGAGTGATGGATTGAAGGATACTGTGCTGGTTTTGAACCACACATTCAGTGGGCAACAATTCACGGTCGCGCTTGATTTTTCGCCAACAAGTCTGGTTTTTGACCCGGATTTGTGGCTCGCCAGTCGCAACAACACAGTAGTCTCGATTATTGAAGATCCACTGCCTGAACTGTACATGGACCTGGCGCCGAACCCCGCAAGAGGGAACTTTACCGTCTATCTGAATGCAGCCAACAGCGAAAAAGCAAAAATGACATTTTGGGCAGCCGATGGCAAATTGGTGATACAGAACCAGTTGGAGATCTTATCAGGTTACAACACCATTCCAATAGAGGTAGGCAAGTTGCCTGCGGGCCGTTATTTGTTGCGGCTTGAAACCAAATCCTGGCAGGCAGAACGGGCAGTGATTATTTACTAAGATCGCTTTTTTACCGCAGAGGCGCGGAGTGATTATCAACAACTCCGCATCTCTGCGCCGCTGCGGTAAAAGAATAACGCCGTCAATTCATCGCATCACCGCCACTGTCATTTTCGGATCGTATGTGCCTTTTATGACCGGGCTTTGGCGGTTTCCGGTGTAATCGCGCACTTTTTCGTTGATGAAGTCGAATAATTCCTGTACCGATATAACCTTATCTCTGTTCAGGTCAGCTTCCCCTTTGAGGCCGCGAATCAGGAAGTGACTAAAAACGCCCTGGCGCAAACCAGCGGATTCAAGCGAGGTCTCTTCGGCTTTGCTCGACATTAGGAGTGCTGTTCCGCTTACCGCTTTGGCAAGTGTGGAATAAAATTTTACCAACTCTGGTTCTGGCTCCGCTGAGCGCATGGCAATGAGGCTGCCCGAATGGCAAGCGTCGGCAAGGCAGAGTTTGAAGCGGGCCTTTGTTTTGTTGAACGCAGCAGCGATTTCTTCGTGCGCAATTTTGTTGTTGTACCCGTCAAAATCTATAGGCAGGAAAGAGCCATTCAGCCCGTGACCCGAGAAATAGAAAATGATGAGGTCATTTGGCCCGGCCATCCCAAACAGCTCGTTCATATTATCGAGTACGTTTTCGCGGGTTGCTTCCTCGTCAATCAGCACGCGCACCTGTTCGTCGGGCAATGCACCGCCTTCGAGGCTTTTGAGGAAAGCATAAAAACGATAGGCGTCATCGTCCGTATAGCGCAGTACGGGCATGTGGTCATAAGAAGCCACACCAACTACCAATGCCCATACTTTCGATTGAGGCATTGCCATTGGCGGAGGGGCAGGCTTTTCGACAACGGCAACTGTTTCGTAGTCAGTGGGTTGCTCTTTCCCCACATACTCACCTTCGCGCCAAAAGCCGTCCACCACCGTGCCATCCCGAATGCTCAGAACGCCTTTGCCAAAAAATGCGCCGGCCTGCCATTCGCCTACATATCGGTCGCCGTTGGCATAGTCGCAAATGCCATAACCATGCGGCATTCCGTTGGAAAAAGTACCCACATATTTGGCGGCGCCTTCTTTGTAAATATAGGTGCCTTTGCCGCTTTCGCAGTCGCCCGATATACAGCCGATTTGCCCGCTTTGCACAAGGCTGTGGCCTAAAAATTCACCTTGTTTCCATTCGCCAGTTTCTTCCGCACCAGATTCCTTTACAAAACGGGTGCCTTCTCCATCGGGGTAGTTTTCTTTGAAATTGCCGACATATTTGTCGCCGTTCGAGAAGTAAAAAGTGCCTTCGCCGTCAAATTTTCCGTTATAAAAACTCCCTTCATATTTGCTGCCGTCGGGGTAAGCGAATATGCCCTGCCCGCTTTGACAATCGCCTGAAAGGCAGCCTGATTGGATATTGGTGCCATCGTCGGAGCGTTCTTCTTTTTTCTTGGCAATGTATTCAGCCAGCACCGTGCCGTTCTCGTCCACGGGTTTGCCTTTGAGCCAAAGACCTGTGCGTGTTGTACCATCGGCGTAGGTTTTTGTACCCTTGCCTTCGGGATAGCGGTTTTGCCATTCGCCGCTGTATTTGCTTTTATTGGTGTAATAGCACACTCCGACCCCGTGGATTTCGCCGTTTTTGAAATCTCCCATGTATTTGGCACCGGAAGGGAAAATGAAGGTGCCACGACCGTTTTTACAATCGCCGGAAACGCATTGGGCGTTGAGGTTTTGGAAGTAAAAAAACACTTAGAGCCGAAAAAAGAAGGATGCGATGGAACATATTATAGGTGGGCAGGAGGACTAAATTGAAAAGCAGTTTCTGAATGGGCATATTAACTTTCGAGTGGGGGTTTTATTGTTTTTGGACATTCTTCATCACCTTCCCACCACCACCTTTTCCGCCCTGCTCCGGCCCTTCCCAAGCAAATACACCCAGTAAATGCCCGGCGATTCAATGCGAACATCCAGGTTGCTCGCGCCGGGCACTGGATGGTGCTGACGAAGTAGTCGGCCGTGTACATCACAGATATTAACCTGTTCCACGTCCAGGCTTTCCCAGCGAAGGGAGATTGGTTCGTTCGCTGGGGCAGGATTTGGGAACACCTCGAAACCTTTATGGGTGGTTGCGTATTCTTCCACTGAAGTAAAAGGCGCGCAGGTTTCGTAGGCCTGCTGTTCGCATACCACATCCTGTACCAGTTCAAAACTAGAGGTCTCGGCAAGGTCGTTCACTACCACACCGCCAACACCGAGCGTACCTGGAGCGTCATCGAAGTCAAATGCGGGATTATAAAGCGACGTGAAACCCGTGTAGTCGTTGAATGCACAACTTACCTTAAAATCAGCATCCAGGTTGATCAAAAGTGGGTCGAAGCGGTTGCCATTGCCACCATAACCTGTCCAGTTCGTGAAACCCGCAATCAGGAAGCTGCTTTCTTGTGGGTGGGGAAGAATGCGCGGATAGTGCGAACTACCGAGGTTGTAGGTTTTGAGGTTCACCAAAGATCCGGTGGGTGTGAGGGTGAGTACCGCATACTTATTCCCCACAAAACCAACTGTGGGAAACGAACTGGTGGCGCACATGATGGCAAAATCTCCGTTGGGTTTTTCGACAGATCCACTTGCATTTTCAAACAAATCAGGCCCGCCGCCCGTCACTACGCGCGACCATTCTACCTCGCCATCCGCATCGGTTTTGACAACGAGAAAGTCGCTGTAGCCCTGAAAATTGGGCTGCAAATTGGTGGAAGAACCAGTCACCAGCAGCCCGCCGTCAGAGCTGGGTAAAACACCGTATGCGTGATTGGCTTGTGGGGCGGTGCCTTCGCCAAACACCTTGTGCCACAACACGGTACCGTTTTTGTCCATCTTAAGGAGGTTGGCGTAAAAAGTGCCTCCAGTGTGGATATAAGACCCTGCGGCCACCAGACTTTGGTCTGGTAATTCAATAATATCAAAACAGCGATCCACTTTTTGAGGATTGCCTACAGTGCGGGTCCAAAGGATATTTCCCGCAGGGCTGACCTTCATAAAATACTGGTCGGTGTAGTTATTGTTCGTGCCAGCATCGGTGCCCCAGGATCCTGTTTGGCCGGCTATCACGATGTTGCCGTCAGCGGCAATGATGGCGGATTGCGCCACATCCTGATTGTTGGTGCCGCCACCGATGCGGCGTGTCCACACCGTATTGCCATCGCCATCTACCCGTGCTAAAAAGATATCGTTTCGGGGTGAGGTGAAGTAAAATCCAACGTTCCCCACCAACACGAAATCGGTTTCGGAAATTTGTAAAACGCGCCCGGCCACATTGTTCGCCGTCTCCGTGGCGTGATTAAACATTTTGGCCCACTTAACCCGCCCCTGGCAATCTGTTCGGTAGAGGTAAGGGTAATAAAATGCACTCCCGGCAGGACTTTCTACCAATCCTGAACAAACATAGCCCCGGTCTGCAAGCGGCAACACATCCAATAGAAACATGGCAGCACCTGACTCTGACTCGTAGCGCCACTGGAACGAGTGCTCGTCTTGGGCAGACATTTGGAAAGCGATGACTAATAGCAATACGGAGAGAATGGAATGCTTGAACATGGCAAAAGTTGATTTTAGTTGGGCAAAAATAGAATTCCTTGATAGCCAATTTTGTAAAATCTCAAGCACGACGGTTGCGGGGTCGTAAGACCCACGCAAGGCATACGGTTGCGGGGTCGTAAGACCCGCGCAAGGCAAATGGTTGCGGGGTCGTAATATGCTCGCAAGGCAGAAAACAAATCGCACCAAATGCTGTTTTTGTGGCATTGCGGTCGCTTTTCAAAGCCTTAAATCTGGCCGTTTGAAACCGACCCACATGAAACTTTTAACTTGAAACTTGTTTTCAACAATGCCCAGTTGGTTGCTCTATACCCTCATCACATTGGCCGCATACGTCGGCATGGAATTCATGGCCTGGTTTACACACAAGTTTGTGATGCACGGTTTTCTCTGGAAATGGCACGAAGATCACCACTTGCCGAAACACGAGAAAGAAGGTTTTTTTGAAAAAAATGATCGCTTTTTCCTGGTTTTTGCTATCCCCAGCATGATTTGCTACATGATTGGCGGACTTACGCCGAATCTCTGGGTGATGTTCATCGGCATTGGTATTTCGCTTTACGGCCTTACTTATTTCCTCATTCACGACGTTTATATCCACCGCCGCTTCCCTTGGTTCAAGCAATTGGACAGCAAGTATAGCCGCGCTATTCTACGGGCGCACGGTACGCACCATTCCAAGCGCGACAAGGAGGATGGAGAGTCGTTTGGTTTGCTGGTGGTGAATCCGAAGTTTTTTAGAAAGCGGCCTAAGCGCGAGGAGGAGGCTTTGATTCGGAATAATGAGGCTTAATTTCCGACAAACATTCTCATGCTGTACTCAGCTTCGGTGTGCCAATTCAGGCACACGCAATCTTCCCCGCTCTAGTGGCATGCCTTCCCCCTTCAAAATCGGTGCTGAGGAAAATGCGCACCATTGCCTGTGCCAATATTTCTGGTACAAAGCGGGCGGGTAGGGCTATAACATTTGCGTCGTTGTGCTGCCGTGCAAGAGAAGCCAATTCCTCCGTCCAACATAGGGCGCAGCGGATTTGTTGATGTTTGTTGGCGGTGATGGCTACGCCATTGCCGCTACCGCAAAGGAGAATGCCGCGTTCAGCTTGACCACTTTCCACCGCTTCGGCCACGGGGTGCGCGAAGTCGGGATAATCCACCGAGTCGAGTGAGTGGGTGCCAAAATCGAGCACCATGTGCCCTTGTGATTGCAACATTGAAATGATGCCTTCTTTGTACGGGAAACCCGCGTGGTCGCAGCCGATTGCTATTTTCATGTTATTTGTGTTTTGAACACCGGTTTATTGAACACCGAATTTACCGATACCGCCGATACCACCGAAGGTGGTTTATGAATAAATTCGGTGGTATCGGCGGTATCGGTAAATTCG
Source organism: Lewinellaceae bacterium (assembly GCA_016708875.1). Lineage (GTDB taxonomy): Bacteria > Bacteroidota > Bacteroidia > Chitinophagales > Saprospiraceae > M3007. The sequence continues at coordinate 248,591 of JADJFA010000001.1, read as the reverse complement.
GTGTTCAATTTGAATCAAAGAATAGTGGCCTTCGCAGCATCCAGCATCACACGACATTCCGCAAGGTTTGGCCCCTGAGCATAAACCCTCAACACCGGCTCCGTGCCTGAAGCACGAATCATTACCCATTTTTCGTCGCCAAACATAAATTTCCAACCGTCGAGGTCTTCGACGCTCTTGATTTTGTATGAGCCGAAAGCCGTGTATGCTCGGTCTTTGCAGTTTTTGATCACGTTCTGTTTTTGGGCCTCGGTGATGTGCAGATCGTCGCGATCGAAGGCAAATTCGCCTACTTCTTTGTACACTTCCTGAACAAGGCCTTTCAGTGTTTTGCCCGTGCGAGCCATGAACTCAAACACCATCAGACCAATCCACACACCGTCGCGCTCCGGGATATGGCCTTTCACTGCAAGTCCGCCGGATTCTTCGCCGCCCACCAGCACGTCTTCATTGATCATGATTTCGGCGATGTACTTGAAGCCGACTTTCGTGATTTCGTAGGGCAGACCATATTTATCGGCCATTTTTTTCAACTTATCAGTCACGGAAAACGTGAATACGACTTTGCCGCTCAAGCCCTTGTACTTGTGGAGGTACAACAGGAGCAGGAGTAAAATGTGATGGCTGTCCACAAAGTTTCCATCCTCGTCATAAAGCCCGATACGGTCGGCATCGCCGTCGTTGGCAAGTCCGGCAACGATCTTGGGGTTCTTTTTGATGGTTTCGCTAAGCAGCGTCAGGTTGCGGTGGATAGGCTCAGGGGCCTGGCCGTGCATCCCCGGGTTATTGTCGCAGTGCAGGAAAACGCAGCGAGGAAGGAGTTTTTTCACGGCATTTTGGCCGGCGCCATACATCGCATCGTATGCGATTTTTCCTGCCGATGATTTGATGAGTTTCAGGTCAAAATTCTTGCGGGCGTGTTTCAAATACATGCTTTCGAGATCAGCCTCTTTGAGCAAATTCTTTTCCCGCAAATCGCTGAGCGAAGGGAGTGTTTTCAGAGAACAAACTTCTGGAATGAGCGCCTCCACTTCAGCCACATCGGAAGGAATTGAAGGGCCGCCGAAGCTTGATTTTAATTTATAGCCATTGTAAGCGGGCGGGTTGTGGCTGGCGGTGATTACGATGCCAAGGTTCGCCTTTAGTTTCACCACTCCAAGCGACACCATCGGTGTGCTCACGAAACCGGTGCTGGCAATGTGGCACTGGATGCCATAAGCGCCCAACACCCGCGCGGTGGTAGTGGCAAAAAGCAGCCCCCCAAAACGACAATCGTGACCGATTACGGCGCGTTTCATCTTATGTTTTTTCATGAAAAGGGCGGTGGCTTCGGCCACGCGCATCACATTTTCCACGGTGTACTCGTCAGCGATGATGGCTCGCCAGCCGTCGGTACCGAATTTGATTGGAACTGCCATTGACTGTTGATTTGTGTAGTGGTTGAATCGTTGATTTTTGCCCGCCGAAGCCTTAGCGAAGGAGGGGTTGATTTGACTTGCGGGCAAAAGTATTCGTTCAAAACGTACTTTCGCACTTCATTTTTCAATTTTCAAACCACCCCTCCTCCGCCAAGGCTTCGGCGGGTAAAAAATCAACAAAAATTGACCGACAATTACCGCCACAAAGGACAACGCAAACGCATGGTAGATGCGCTCCGCCGAAGGGGCATCTCCGATGAGGCCGTACTGGCTGCTATGGCTGCCGTGCCGCGCCATTTTTTTCTGGATAGGGACTTCGAGGACCATGCTTACGAAGACAAACCGTTCCCGATTGGCTGCGAACAGACTATTTCACAGCCGTTTACAGTGGCGTATCAAACGGTGCATTTGAATATAAAAAATGGAGACCGTGTATTGGAAATTGGCACAGGCTCAGGGTATCAGGCCGCGATTCTGGCGGCTTTGGGAGCGAAGGTTTTTACGGTAGAACGTCAGGAGGTGCTTTATTTCAATACCAAGAATCTCCTGGATGAATTGGGATTCAAAACCGTGAAATGTTTTTTCCGCGATGGCTCAAAAGGCCTTGCCGAGAAAGCCCCTTTTGATAAAATCATCGTGACGGCAGGTGCACCCGTGGTGCCTGAGCCATTGAAAGAACAACTTGCAATCGGCGGTATTCTTGTTATCCCCGTTGGAGAATCGGTGCAGAAGATGTTGAAAATCAAGCGTATATCAGCCACGGAGTTTCAGGAAGAACGGCTGGATGATTTTCGGTTTGTGCCGTTTTTGGAGGGGGTGAGTAGGAAGTAGCGGGAGCAGGGACGACAGTAATATGATTTTTTTTTTTTTGGGGGGGGGGATGTGTTGTTTTTGTTTGTTGGGGGTGGGGGCGGGATTTTCGTTTCCGGGTGCCCCCCCCCACCCCCCCCCCCCCCCTCCGCGGTCTCAAACTCGACCCGACGGTAAATTTCGTGAAGCGGAACATCACAATCTCCTATGCGGGGCACATCTTCAGGCTCGTAAAATTCTGTATCTATCCATTTGCCTGCTTCGTTTTCAAGGATGCGGATGTGTTGCTCTTTTTGTGACACGAATACAATCTGTTGCAAACCGGGTATTTTTTTATAGCACCTGGTTTTGTTGGTTTTGTCAAGATGCTCCGTTGAATCCGAGAGGATTTCAATAACGACTGAAGGGTTTAGGGTAGCTTTCATTTTAGGCCCTGCAGGGTAAAATTTATGCTCTCCGCACACCACAAGCAAGTCGGGGTAAAAGACCTGGTTGCAGTCCTTGACGAAGAGCATACGGTCGCCAGTGAATACTGACAATCATTGGCTCTGGTACAAATTCCGAGCATGACATCCAAATTGTGGGCGATGATGCCATGCAAGTGTAAGCCATCGCCACAATTTTACCATCTATAAATTCGTGCCTACCCTCCGCTTTCATTTCAAAAGCAAAGTATTCTTCCAGTGTAGTGGTAGGCTAGATTTCGACCTTTACTTCCATTTGCGCCATGGCATTTGCGGACGCTGTGGTGTTGGTGCCTTGCGACCAATAAACCACCTCAATAGTATCCTTAATAATACCAATGCCAATGCTCGCGAATCATCCCGTTGCATTCGAGACAACACTCCGGACTGAAATCCCATGAATTCCAGCGCTGAAACGCCCCAGCAAACCGGTGGACAGCCCTCTTTGCAGGTCTGGGGTGCGCAGCCACATAAACCGCTCAAAAGCAAAACCGCGGTGAGGCGGAGCAACAAGCCGTACCAGCCCCCCCAATGTTCTAGTGATCTTCCGTCTCAGATATCTTTCCCAAATTTCAACATCGCTTCAAGCGCATCCAAATGCGCCTTGAAAGCAGTCTTTCCCGCAGCAGTAGCAGCATAGGTGGTCTGTGGGCGGCGACCCACAAATTGCTTGCGGTATTCCACATATTCGGCGGCTTCGAGGGGCTTCATGTGGCTTGCCAGATTGCCGTCGGTCAAGTTGAGCAGTTCTTTGAGCGTACCGTAGTCCACCCAATCGTTCACCGCCAGAATGGACATTATGCCCAGTCGGTTGCGATGGTCAAAAACAGGATTGAGTTGGGTGAGAATATCTTTCATCGGTCATATTTGTAGTACATCCAGCCGCCATAAAGAATGTGTAAAACACCAAAACCAATGGCCCAAAGTTCCAGTCCACGGCCAGGGAAGAACATCCCGATCAGCCCAAGTCCAATTTGCAAAAGGCCAAGTGAGCCTACATCTCCAAGGGTGTATTTGCTGCCGTTTAGCAGTGCAAGACCATAAAAAACCAGCGTTGCAGGCGCCAAAAAAGCGATCAGATTCCAATATAATAGTGCCAGGCAAAAGATACCACCTGTGGTTAATGGCAAGAGCAGGGCCCACAAAAGTCGTCGTGAACTGGACTCCCACACACGTTCTCCGCGTTGCCGCGCTTTACGGGCGGTGAAAAACCAGCCTCCTGCCAGGGCCGTTACTAACACAATCAATGCAGCCAGCACGAGTGTGGTTTCGTAACCCAGTCCAGCGTTGGAACTTTGTCCTGAACGATCGTACAAGAGATCAGTTGCATTGTTTCCGCCCAGAAATTGCAATTCCAGATAGTTGCGTACGAAAAATGCGCCCACCAGTGCACAGCAACCTGCCCATACTCCGGAAAGCCCACTCAGGCTAAGGAATCGGGTGCTGCGCTCCATGAGTGAACGCATTTCAGCAAGGTGTTCGAGATGTTGTTGGGAATCATTCATATCAAAATACTTTGTTTTGCAAAGTTATGACGGCATTTTTCAAGAATTGCCCATTTAGAAAATTAATTTTGCGGGAGAAGACTTGGTCGTTTCGAATATCCAACCTGCCTGTCGGTAGGCAGGTGTCCAACAAGGAATGTCCAATGTCCAAATATGCCATGTCAGACATCAATCTAATTTACGGCCACCACCCAGTCACTGAGGCAATTCGCGCAGGAAAGGCGGTGGAAAAGGTATTTTTCCAACAAGGCGAACGGGGCGAAATGGAAAAAGAGATCCGTCACCTGACGAAGGAATACGGCATCCCGCTGCAGGTGGTGCCACGCGAAAAACTAAACAAGATGGTGCGCGGCCAACACCAGGGCGTGGTGGCGCATCTTGCATTGGTGGAGTTCCAAAATCTGGAAGACGTGTTGCCATTTGTTTTTGAGCAAGGCCAAACGCCACTGTTTGTTATGCTTGATGGAGTGACGGATGTGCGCAATTTCGGAGCCATTTGTCGTTCGGCGGAATGCGCAGGGGCACACGCGGTCATTGTGCCACAATCCGGCTCAGCACTTGCCAATGAAGAAGCCATGAAAGCCTCTGCGGGTGCGCTGGCACGGATGCGGGTGTGCCGAGTACGCAGTCTTTTTAGTACGGTGGAATGGTTGCAGGAGTGTGGCGTTCAGGTAGTTGCAACGGCTTTAAGTGACCGGAGCATTCCGCTTTTTAAAGTAGATTTGACTGGACCATCAGCGATTTTGATGGGTTCAGAAGGGGAGGGTGTTCACCCAAAACTGCTTAAAATGGCCGATAAAGTGGTGAAAATCCCGCAGGCCACGGACTTCGATTCTTTCAATGTCAGCGTTGCAGCGGGGATTGTGTTGTATGAGGTGCTGCGCCAACGAGCGGACTCAAAATGATTTCTGGAAAGTAAAATACGTGCAAAATTCAATTTCGACGGCTCCAATTCTGGATTTGCGTCTACTTTCGTTCTGATCTTTTCACTAATCTAAACTTTATACATTGATGAAACGCATTCTATTATTTGCCTCCATTGCACTTGTATCTTTGGTTGCCAGTTGCAAAAAAGACGCCGCACCTGAAGATCCCAAGCCTGAAGAACTCATTGTCGGAAGATGGGAAGCTTCCAGTGCTTTTATAGGTGCAACTGATGCCCTGCTGCCCACAGCTACCCAATTAAATGAACTTGAAATCGAATTCACGGCGAGTAATACGGTGGCGTTCCACCGAAAGACCACCGTCCTCACTACAACCCCGCCTGGCGTAATTGAATTCACTTTGAATGGCGTTTATTCCTTCGATGGTAACATAATTACCATCACAGTAGTATCTGGCCTTGATTCGCGCACGGTCATCGGCCCGATAGATATCACGGAGACACACTTTTTGTTTACAGCAACTAGTGGTGACACTTTAGATTTTTACTCGAAAATTGAGGCAGACAAAATTTGAGTAACAGTTGAAAAAAAACGCCGGACAGAGATCATCTCTGTCCGGCATTTTTTTTTGCAAATTGTATGATGGCTACAAAAAGCGGCCTTCCAAGTTCGCCTGCGGGTTTGGAAGGAGGTTCCTCGGCATTTTCAGGAGTTGGATTGTCCTCTGCATTTTCCTGCGCAGTCGCTTCATCGGAAATTTCTTCTCTTGCCAATTCCACATCAATTTCTGGCAATCTGTCAATTTCTGCTACAATCTCTGCATGAGCTTCGGGTTTTTGTTCCACAAATCCGTCGCGGAAAAACCTGCGTTGGAACAGCAAAATGCTGAGCACTCCCGAAGTGATTGCAGCGTCTGCCACATTGAAGATCGGGCTAAAAAACAGCCATGTATCACCGCCCAGCCACTCTGGCATTTCAAAGTACTTCATGGGGAAATATAGCATGTCAACCACTTTACCGTGCATGAAACCACCCATTGGGAGCCCGTTGGCTTGGCCGTAGCCGGTGCCCCAAGGAACCAATTCAGCGATATGGTGCGTGGAATCAGAAAAAATCATCGCGTAAAAAGTGCTGTCAATGATATTCCCCAATGCCCCGGCTGTGATCAAAGCGATGCTTACTATAAAACCCGTAGGCGCCTTAGCCTCCAACAGCAGGCGCGTGTACCAGATTAGGCCTGCCACCATCAGTATGCGGAAAAGGCTGAGCAGGAGTTTGCCATATTCCCAACCAAAAGTGATTCCGAAAGCCATACCTTCATTCTCAACGAAGTGCAGGCGCGCCCATTCCTGGCCGAACATCAGCATGTCTTCGTTGTACTCGAAATTGGTTTTGATGTAAAATTTCGAAGCCTGGTCAATGAGCAGCACAAGCAAAACAATCAGTGCCGCCAGATATCCTTTTTTCAAGGTGGGTGTAAGTTTTTGCGTGAAAAAGTCGGCAAAGAAACGGAGACTCGGTGAAAAAGATGCACTTATTTGCCGTCGAGCGCTTGCAACTTCATGTGTCCGTTAAATCTTTTTTAGGTGTTTTTTCTGTTCTATCCTTAGGCGAGCGCCCGGCTTCTTTCAGCATTTTGTGAATGAGCCATTCCAACTGTCCGTTCACGCTGCGAAATTCGTCGGCAGCCCACTTTTCCAGTGCGGCGTAGGTAGCCTCGTCCATGCGGAGTACGAATGATTTTTTTGCTGCCATGGTATGTGTGGGAATGGATTTGTTTTGTGGTGTGGTAGACCTCGGAGGTTTTGAAAACCTCCGAGGTCTACCACACCACAAAACAAATCCATTCACGGTTTAAAGTTTAAACAGATCATAATCCTGCTCCTGTAAATGGGAATATTTGGGGAAGGTGGTTCTTGAGATTTTTGGAAAAAATCCAAGAACCACCTTCCCCAAATATTCCCATTCCCCTAGCAACCTATTGATGCAAAGTCCCCGTGTTTAGCACTGGTTGCGCATTCCGGTCGCCGCAAAGCACGACCAGCAAATTGCTCACCATCGCGGCTTTTTTATCGTCGTCAAAATCAATGATTTTTTTGCGTGAAAGTTGTTCGAGGGCCATTTCTACCATGCCAACCGCGCCTTCTACAATCGTGCTCCGGGCGGCTACAATGGCTGTTGCTTGCTGGCGCTGGAGCATTGCTTGGGCGATTTCAGTCGCATAGGCCAGGTTGTTGATCCGCGCTTCAATGATTTCGATGCCAGCGATTTGGAGTCGTTCCCCAACCTCATGCGCGAGTTGGTGGTTTATCTCATCAAAACTGGAACGAAGGGTAATATTGGCAGCTTCGTCTTCCCAGTTGTCATAACTGTACATCCCGGCAAGTTTGCGAAGGGCGGTTTCGCTCTGGATTTTCACAAAATCTGGGTAATTCTCCACTGCGAAAGCGGCCTTGAAAGTATCCTGCACCCGATAGGTTACCACGCCGCCGATCATGATGGGGTTGCCCTGCTTGTCGTTAACTTTAATCGAAGGCACGTCCAGGGTGACTGCTCGTAACGAAACCTTGTTTTTGGAATAAAACGGGTTGGTAAAGAAAAACCCGCTTTCCTTGACACTGCCAATGTAGGAGCCAAAAAGCGTCATTACCCGGCTGCTATTGGGATCAATGGCGATAAAACCCGGTGCGATGATGGCAAAGGCAATGAACAAAGACACGGCACCCAGCGGGAATTGTCGGATGATCAAGAAAAAGATGCCGATAGCTACTAATAGGATGAGCAGCGACAACATTGCCCAGCCAGAGGTTGGTTTAATAGTTTTTTCCATGGTGGAGATTGATTTTGATATGATATTGATTTGATAGCAAATGTAATCATATCGAATTGGATTACGCAAGCGTTTGGGGCTGGAAAGTTGGAATTTAACGACGAAGGGAGGGTGAGGGTGGATGAGGGGCAAAAAGAAGCCGCTCGACTTGGGTGGAGCGGCTTGGGTGAATGGTGGGGGGACGAAAGTTATTGAAACCCGCTTTTTCGTTTTTCAGCAACAATTTCTTTCGAGGGTTGGAAACCTGCCTGTTGGCAAGGATATTTTTATCGATTTCGCTTCGCAAATATGATGCATGGAATGCATCTCGCAAAATCATGACAACATCAGGGGGAATCATGGCGCAAGTCGGATGCATAGTAAACCGAGGTTCGCTGAAAATTAATAAGGAGAATTGCCGACGGGTAATTCTCCTTATTTTTTGGGAAATATGAAAAAGGCACAGTTATTCTTCGTTGTCCAACTCAGCGTTGATTTCATCAATTATATCGCGCAATTCCCTTTCAGAAATGTTGGCTTGTTCGGATTTATCGTAGATAGAAACAAGGAAAATTGTGATTTCGCTGTCGGTTTCTCTTTCTTCAATTTGGATTTCTACCTCAACGACATAAGTAATCACCCGCATTCCACCGCTCTTCCCCTTGCCTTTGCTTTTAACGGCCAAACGAATTTTATAGATATTTTCATGGATGAGTGTACCCAAACGCGGGTTTTGCAAAAGATCATTTTGCAGCGTTTCGAGCTCGGACTTGAGTGAAGGAAATTTTTTGATCAACCACTTGGCCTCCCGCCTGAAATTATCAATCGCGATTATTTTACAGTTCATGCAAAAATTCACTGAGGGTGGTGGCCGACTTTTCGCCTTTCTGAATTTGGCGAATTTCGCGGAAAGCGTTTTTCAGTTGAGACTTGAATTGCAACAGTGTAACTAGCCGTTGGTACTCTTCAATAAAAGAAGTCCAATCTTGAATGGAAAGTTGGACAAATAAGGGCTTTCCTGAGTTGTCGGTTACATAATTGACTTGCGGGATGGTTGCAGTAGCCATAAAGATCTTTTTTGAACGGTTTATGACCGTCAGTGTCCATTATTGGTTGACAAAAGTAAATCTGATTGATGGAACGGCCAACATCTTTGACTTCAGACACTCGTAATACTTTTTCTTGCTGGAAACCCATTTCAGGTGTACGAAAAAATCGTACACCTTGCCAAATTCTTCTGCTTCAGTTTGACCATCAAGGTACTCCTCCCATCCCTCAATCAAACTCAATCGTATCCCCCGCCCTAAAAGTCTTCTTGTCCGGCCCCTCAGGCTCTGGCTTTTTTGTCGCTTCAATAGCCGGGCTGATCGTCTCTTCTTCCTCACCAAAAAGACTCGCCTGCTGGGCTATGGTGGTTGCCTTGGCTGCCGGAGTATGTTCCGGGTCTTCAGCTGGAGGCTTCGGCAACAACCTCGATTCTCCCAGCTCGATTTCCTTGATTCCGCCCAGCATTTGGTCACTGAGGCGGTTGCCAACGGCCTTCCAGCCTTTCACGTCCATGAAATCCCCGATGGCGACTTCACCCGTCATGGGTTTGCCGTTGATTTTCAATGTGTATTTGATACGCGGGTTTGCTTTGACGGACGCAAAAAGGATCTTTGACTTGGCGTGGTCGGTCAGGAAGGAGTAGCGCTCCTTCAATTTTGGGGTTTCGATTTTGAAACGCTTCACCATCGTCCAGCCCTTGTGGCCGTCGTAATGTACAGCATTCACCACGAGATCGGGCGTGAGCTTGCAGAGATGCTGGATTTCCTTCATGTCGAAACGCTGCTGTACGTCGAGGTCGGTTACTTCGTAAGAACCGTCGTTGTAAAGCACAAGGAGACTGTCGCCGGTATCGAATTCGCCCAGAAGTGCGCCGCGTTCCAGCGTATTTAAACGACCGGTGATGTCGTCGAACCAGAGTTTTTGGGCGCCGATGGTGCTTTTGCCCACCTCTTTTTGCTTGATCTGTTTGACCGGGTATTTGGTCAGCACATTGCCCTGCGAGTCGCGGCCTTTGATGGCAAGATCGGCAAAATCGTAGTCGAAAATCTTAACCCGCGCCGTACTGGCAGCCGTCAGAGTAACTTGTACCACCTCGCTTTCGCCATTTGGATTCACGGTGAGGTAGAGCATTTTGGAGCCTTTCGCGTCGGAGCCGAGCTGGTAGTCCTTGTCGCGGGTGATAGCCGTCACATTAAAACGTTTGACAAAGGTTTTGCCCGTTTTCGCGTCGGAATAGGCCATGTTGTAGGTGGTGCGCTCGTCGTTTTTCTTCCAGACCGCCACGTGTTCGATGTCTTTGCCGACGAAGGTTTTTTCACCCACGCGCACTACTTTCATCACACCGTCGCGGCGGAAAACGATGATATCGTCAATGTCTGAACAGTCTTGCACGAAATCATCCTTTTTTAAGCCGATGCCGACAAATCCTTCGGCGCGATTGACATACAATTTAGCATTGTTCGCCACTACCGCCGAAGCCTGGATCGTATCAAAGGCGGCGATCTCTGTGCGGCGCTCGCGGCCTTTGCCGTGCTTGCTCAACAAGTTTTCAAAATAGGCAATCGCGTAGTCGGTGAGGTGTTCGAGGTGGTGCTTGGTTTGCAGCAGCTCCTCGTTCGTTTTGGCGATTTCCTCGTTGGCCTTGAAGGAGTTGAACTTGGAAATACGCTTGATGCGAATTTCGGTGAGGCGCGTGATGTCTTCCTCGGTGATGTCACGTAACAACTTGATTTTCTTGGCTTCTTTGGCATACCCCGGATCCGAAGGCGTACTCACATACTTTTTCAAACCCACATCAATGGTTTGAATGACCGCTTCCCAGGTCTCGCATTCCTCAATATCGCGGTAGATGCGGTTCTCTATAAAAATCTTCTCCAGCGAAGCAAAATGGAGTTTCTCCTCCAGATCGGCTTTCAGGATTTCCAACTCCATGCGGAGCAGTTCTTTGGTGTTCTCGGTCGAAATCCGCAGCATCTCATTCACATCCGTGAACAGTGGTTTGTTGTCCACAATGACGCAGCAGTTGGGACTGATACTCACCTCGCAATCCGTGAAAGCATAGAGGGCATCAATCGTCACGTCGGGACTGACGCCTGGCTGGAGTTCGATTTCGATGTCTATTTCGGCAGCGACCTTATCCACCACTTTTTTAACCTTGATCTGGCCTTTCTCGTTGGCTTTGAGGATGCTCTCGATTAGGTCGCCAGTGTTGACTCCGAAGGGAATTTCGGTGATTTGGAGCGTTTTTTTGTCAATTTCCCTGATTTTGGCCCGAACGCGAATCTTGCCGCCCCGTCCGCCACCATTGTAATTGGAGGCGTCAATCAGGCCTCCCGTTGGGAAATCCGGGATTAACTCCGACTTCCTGCCTTTCAAACTGGCAATGCTGGCCTTGATGATTTCGATGAAATTGTGGGGCATGATCTTGGTACTCAATCCTACCGCAATACCCTCTGCTCCATGCGCTAACACGAGCGGGAATTTCATCGGCAAATTCACGGGTTCGCGCTTGCGCCCGTCGTAACTCAATTGCCAAACCGTGGTATCGTGGTTGAATGCCACATCGAGTGCGAACTTGGTCAGGCGCGCTTCAATATATCGCGGCGCTGCAGCAGAATCGCCCGTGCGGTAATCTCCCCAGTTGCCCTGACAGTCAATCATGAGTTCCTTTTGGCCCATGTTCACCATCGCGTCGCCAATGGCTGCATCGCCGTGCGGATGGTATTGCATCGTCTGTCCGATGAGGTTGGCCACCTTGTGGTAGCGTCCGTCGTGCTGCTCAAACATGGCGTGCAGGATACGCCGCTGCACGGGTTTCAGGCCGTCTTCAATGGCGGGCACAGCGCGTTCAAGGATCACGTAGGAAGCGTAATCCAAAAAGTAATTCTGGTACATCCCCGAAAGGGTGATGACGGTATCTTCTCCGTTCTGGGAGGTGGTGGGCGGTGGTGCGGTGTCGCGCTTTTGCTTTGCCATTTTTTGCAGGGGAGTTCGTTTCATTTGGGATTTGAACTTGAACTCACCGGGTGACTGTCAGTCACCCGGTGAGTTCAAGTTCAAATCCCAAATGAAACGAACTTACAGATTTGGTGGTCGGTATTGCTTAGGTTTTGGTTTGGCTTTTTGGCTCTCTATTTTTTGAGGGGGGCAAAAGTAGTGAACTGAATGCACCGAGAGACTGCTAGTAAGTCGGTGAATTCCGTTCAGGATTGTTCATTTTCACTGAACAACAATTTATTCCCAAATGGATCAGTCAAATACATACAAATGCCACCCCAAAACGCATCTTCCACACTAGGTCGGTAATACTTGTAATTTTTGGCAGCGATGGTTTCGTGCCAATCACGCAGACCTGTGCAGCGCAAGAAAACCTTGCCACCAGGGGTACAATCGCCAGCGTGTTCGGAGAGGTGGAGTGTCAAATTTCCCAGCGAAACTTGCATGTAAAGCGGCATTCCTTCCTCAAATCGGTGCTCCCAATCAATCTGAAATCCGAGCCAATCACAGTAATACTCCCGTGCTTTTTGCTCATCAAAAATCCGGACGAGCGGGATGGTTTGGATAATGTTTGGCTGACTCATTTCGCTACAAAATGTGGGTTTTGAATGATCCCGATCATATTCCCCCAAGGGTCTTTCACGGTTGCCACCCAAATGTCTCCGCCGACATTATTGGGCTGTTCATGGGCAATGGCTCCTGCGGCGAGCAATTGGGCAAACGCGGCGTGGATATCCTCCACGCCCCAATAAGTTTCCACATTTTCACCAATTTTTATAAGATCCGTATGCGGATGTAATCCAAGCTCGTAGCCGCCCACCTCAAATCCGACGTAGAACGGCTCATTAAAATAAGGTTTGATGCCCAGCGCGTTGGAGTACCATTCCGTGGCGGCGACCAGTTCGTTGTTGGGAATACGGTAAATGCAGGTGCGAAGACCCAAAAAAGGAGTTGCCATAGGTTTCAAATTTGAAGGCGAAAGTAGTGCAAAATGTTTTTTAAAACAAAACTTTTTGTTTTGATTTTATTCTTCCCGCCCCAATATCTTGAACAACCAATCCTTGTTCGCGACAGGTTGCAATGCGACTACTTTTTCAAGCAAGGCCAGGCGCTCCCGTTCTGATTTTTGAAGCGATAAGCGCGGCTTCTTACTTTTCCATTTGCTGGCCTGACGCAGCATTTTTAGGAAATTCAAATTGGTGGATTTGCCAAATGAAGAAAGGGTTTTGTCACGACGGAGTAGTTGCTCGGTAGTGGCAAGCAGGGAGATGAGCGCATCGTCTTCGTTGAGCAGGTAGAAAGTTTTGAGTTGAAGGATTTTTGCCCCGACGTGATAAGTAAAATCGGTGAAATTGACATTTTGCAAGGTCTGCAAGGTCAGTGCAAGTTCCTGTTTTTCAAAGTATAAGGTGGCAAGATTGAATGCAAAGGCATTGTCGCGCTCCGTAGGAGGGAGGGCTTCCCGATATTGGTTGAGGAACAGTTCCGTCCATTCAAACGCTCCTGTGCGAAGGCCTGTTGTAGCAATGTTTTTGTAGGCCCATTGGGAGAGTCTGCCGCCATGCTGGAGCAACAGGCCGCGCTCCAGCAAAGTACGGTAGAGCACAAGTGCATCGGCGTAGGCATCCGTTTGTCCGGCATTGATTCGGCGAATACAGTGGTTGAGAGCGATTTGGTAAAGCGATGCCAATTCATCTTTTTCAAAAAGTTCATGATGCTCCTCCAACCGCGAAGTAAGTGTCTCGAAAGTTTCCGCGGAGGGGGTTTCGAGCAGATGGAATGCGGCAAGATATGCGCGGGCAACTGGTAAAGTCTGGAGCAAATCCTCGTCTATTTGTATGGTGTTCAGGTCCTTGAATAGTAACGCATGCTCGCCCGATTGCATCACGGTGAGTTGACTTCGGCTGCGAAGGGCTACGCCAAGTCTGAGTTTTTCCAGAGAATGCGCCTGCTGAGTACATTGGGCTTGACGAATTAGATGCGGGCTATCCGCGCGGCGCGGTTGTCGGCTGTGAAGGGTCTCAGAAGCCTCTTCCAGAATGGCGGCGTGTCGGTACCATGCTGCATTTCTCTGAGGGGCTTGATCGAGCAACATCCGGTATTTCTCGAGTGCAGATGCGGCTTGTCGGTCAAGGTGTCGGTCTAGTAAGGCCCGTACGCATTGTCGCTGTTGTTCGAGCGGATCGGCCCAGTAGCGTTCGAGGGCTAGCCAATCGAGCAGGAGTTGGTAGAGGTCGGAGAGCAGATTGTTGAATTTTAGTTCCTGATAGGGTGTTTCCGGTCCAAAAACTTGAGCATAAAGTGTTCTCTTTTCCAAAACCTCATCGAACTGCGGAGCCATGGCCAACATAGCGTCGCAAAGTACCCTGAGGGTTCTGTGCCGGTTGCAGAAATCAGACCAGACGTATTGCCGCCATCGGTTTCGTTCGCGGATGGAGAGGGTTTGGAGGGTTTCGATGAGTTTTGTTTGTCGCATATTGGACTAATGGGTGATTTTGGGTGGCAATAAATTTTCTATAAACTGATGTTTTTTTTGCCACTAATTGCACGAATTTTCACGAATAAAAATTATTTTAGTGAAAATTCGTGCAATTAGTGGCAAAAGTATCTAAAATAAAAATTCTATAAACCTTAAAATATGTAGCACTACAGATCGGTCAAGCAAGTCTAATTTCGTGCCATTATTTTTATCCTCGTCACATTTACCCAACGCTCATGAACATTTCTTTTATCCGCCGATTTTCCCAATTGCCTTTTTGTTTGCTTCTGGCACTGTTGCTAGGCTCAACCAGTGCTTCGGCACAAACTACCCCCAATTGTTTCCAACTCTTTTTCCCCACAGTGCAAGCACAGCCCGGCGACACGGTGTGTTTGCCCTTGATGGCACGGGATTTTGAAAAGATTATCTCCCTGCAATTTGTGGTTTTCTGGAATCCCGACGACTTGGAATATGTCGGCAAAGACATCAGCAATTCCGCGCTAGCCGGCATATTACCGAACAGTTTTGGCCTCCCAATGGGGAATCAGATTCCAGTTTCGTGGAGTAGCCTCACTGGGTTGCCCATTTCACGCCCTGATTCTGCGATACTTTTCAATCTTTGCTTTCGGGTAAAAAATGGCGCATCAGGCTTTTTGCCTTTGCATATTGGCGGTACCTGGCTTACCATTTTTGAGGTGGTGCAATTCAATCCTCCAAATACCCTTTTGCCGCTTTCTCAACAAATAGGCGGTATCTCCACGGAATCTATCCAGTCAAGTGATTTGACCGTTTCTTCCACCTGCGTATCGAATGCCAATTGTAACCAAATGGTAGGCAGCGTTTCGGTAGAGCCAAGCGGAGGCGTGCCCCCTTATCAATATATATGGACGGGCCCGAATGGCTTTTCAGCCACCTCGGCCGATATTACAGGCCTTGCGGGCGGTGAATACATCGTCACGGTATCGGATCAAACAGGTAGTAACGTGGTGGTTAATGTGGAAGTTAAGTCTGGTCTTTATACCACTACGGTTGTTCCGCAAACCATATCAGCGTTTTGTGGGCAATCTACGGGCTGTGCAAGGCTCGAAGTAGGGGGAAATAACCCGCCATTCTCCTTTCAATGGTCGGCAGGAAACAGCCAAACGGCTCAAAATTGCTCATTGCCACCAGGCGAGCACACCGTTACCGTATCAGATGCCATCGGTTGTGCATCGGTTTTTTCTGTCGAAATCATGGACGACAGCATCCTGCTTTTGCCTGCTGCCTGGCTTGTAATCGAAGACTGCAATGGCACACAAAGCGCAACGGCCACACCGCTCAACTATCCCGGACCAGTCGAATATTTGTGGTCAACGGGCGAAACAACAGCGACCGTAGATGGGCTTGTAGAAGGTTATTATGCGGTGACGGTGACCACCATAGCAGGCGGTTGTTCATCCATCGGTGAGTTTTTGGTGATAGATGGTTCGACTCAATCCTGGCAGCTCGCGCTGCAAGCCATTTGCGACGATCCCGGTAATTCCCAAACAGGCAGCCTCGTGCTGGAAATGAATCCATTGGCCAGTATTGAGTTTCCGGTAATGGTGTCCTGGAGCGACGGGACCACCAGGTTGCTGGGAAGTCCGCTTGATTTGGGAATCCTCGATTCGCTCGTTGGCGTAACTTCCGGACATTATGGCGTGACCGTTACGGATGCTGCGGGCTGCCACACAAACCTTGATAAAACGATGAATTGCACCGCTCCACAGCCTGTAAACGAGGGTTATCCCTGGTTTTATGTGCAGGGCGATGGGACTAATCCAGATAGTTGTGCAGGTGTTTTTGCCAAAAATTTTGAGGGGATTTCGGCACTAACCTGTTCTATTGCCTGGTCCGATTACAGTTCGGAATTTCGGGAAATCCGAAACCTGCAATTGCCGGGACTTACACAGGCCAACTTCAATGTTGAGCCTGGAGAAGCGCGAATGAGTTTGGAATGGCTATCGCTTAGCCCGATCACTTTACCTGCTGAAAGCCTGCTGTTTGAGGTGTGCCTCGTGCCGAAATACCCGCTTGTTGCCGATCAACTGAGATTTACGGATGAGCCCAGTGAGCCTTTGCTCATATCGCAAGGCGAATCTTTGGCATTTGTAGGTAGAGCCGGATATTTATTTTTTGAGGAATACCAGCAAGAACCACCAGCGGTTTGCACTTTAGCGGTGTTGCCACCCGATTGCGTTGCAGATGGGAAAGCGCGAATCCTGATTGAACCCTGTCAGCCAGATTCTATAATGGAGGGCAGTTTTTCTCATAAAAATTTGCTTGGGGAATGGCACACTTTCCACGACCTCTCCGGCTTGCTTTTCTCTGATGCAGGCAGCTATTCAATCGGTGCCCATCAGCCAAGCCACGACTACGACCAATTCTTTGCCTACATCCCGGCCACGCCCGCGCAGCTGGAATGTGCATGGCCTGGGGATGCAGATAATAACAACGCAGTGAATCACCACGATCTGCTCTACCTCGGGCTTGCCTTCAACGCCCAAGGCCCTGTCCGCCTAAACGCTTCTGAGGAATGGATCGGTCAGGATGCGCCCGATTGGGTCGAAGCGACCGCGATTCGGAATGTGAACTATAAAAACATAGACTCCAACGGCGATGGCAGCATCAATGCCGCGGACACCATCGCCATTGTTCAGAACTGGGGCCGCGTGATTAATCCTGCCAAAGACAACCCATTTGATGCGCCGCTTGATAGTTTTGGCAACAACCCATTTCCAGATATCAGCATAGATACAGACACGCTCATGCCCGGTCAAACGGCCAATTTTCCACTCTTGTTGGGATCACAGGAAAATCAGATGGATAGCATTTACGGGCTGGCGTTCAGCATTTCGTACGACGCTAATGTAGTAAATGAAAACATCCGATTCACGCCATCTTCGTCTTGGTTTGGGGATCCAAGCGAGTATCTGTATATTCAAAAAAACTTCCCTCGACAAGGTCGCCTGGATGTGGCCATCACGCGCACCAATGGAATCCCGGTAAGCGGTTGGGGAGGTATCGGGAATGTGTTCATCATCATTGAAGACAATATTTTTGGTGCTCCCGGACCATTCGGACCGCAGGATACGACGGCTACCACCCATTTCTTTTTCAGTGAAATCAGTTCGACCAGTCCCGGTGAAACGCCCCAAATCATCGCCGCTCCACCTGTGGAATTGATTATCCGCCAACAGACGGTGGCAGCCCACGAGCCATTCCTTTCAGACCGCGAAATTGCCCTTTCGCCAAATCCGGCTTCTGAAAACCTGCTTCTCCAAAGCAAATCCGCGCGTATCCATCGGGTGGAAATCAGCGGTGCAGACGGTTCCTTGCGCGAGGTTTTTGCGTTCGGGAATCCTGCTCAGCAGGTACAAATTAGCTTGGAAAAAATGACAGCCGGGACCTATTTCGCCCGTGTATTTTGTGGAGATGGGGTGGCTGTGAAGAAATTTGTGGTGCTGCGAATACATTCATTTACATCAAAAGTGTCACTTCGTCAATCAAAACCAATTGACAGACCAATAACCAGCAATCCTCAGGCATGCCCGGCAACGTTGGGTGTGCCTTTGTTTTTGCTTGGAACTTTATTTGTCGCCCAACATTTGGAACTTAAAGGGCAGGGTGTATTTCACCTTTACCGCTTTCCCATTTTTCATGGCCGGCTTCCAGGTTGGACTCTGTTTTAACACCCGAATTACCTCATCTGCAAAGTCTTTACGGGCAGTTTTTACGGTTTCAAAACTGCTCAAAGCGCCGTTGGCTTCGACTACAAAAACAATGACCACCATGCCTTCTTCTCCAGCCCTTTTGGCCGCCTCGGGGTAAATAACATTGTTACCCAAGAACTTGTACAATTCCGGTTGTCCACCCGGATATTCGGGCAGGGCATCCAATTCGTTCAATTCCGTAAAGCCATCCAGTTTAAAAATGATTGGCAGCGTATATTTCGTCTTTACGACCTTTCCATCTTTAACGGCTGGTTTCCATTTGGGCATTATCTTGATAACCCGAATGGCCTCGGCCACCAGATCAGGATGCACCGATATATTGGTGTTGACTTGTTTGAAATCGGCCAGAGAACCATCTTCTTTAACCGTAAATTCAACGAATACTTTGCCTTCTGCATTTGCTTTACGTGCTGTTTCGGGGTACTTGACATTTTCAAAGAGAAATTTGGACAGATCGCCTGGAAAAAGAGGCTCCACCAAGGTCGTTTTGTCAGGGGCATTTGGGAAGGAAGGGGCTTCAACAGGTTTTGATCTCAAGCTGAAATTTATTGGAAAATTCAGGCTACAACCTACAGCCTTCCCTTTGTGCTGTGCGGGAATCCATTTGGGCATGGATAACACCACATTTTCAGCCGCTTCCAACATATCCTCACGCATATTGAATCCACTACTGGCTATCGCCCGTGCTTTGCTGATTGTACCATCCTGATTCACAACGAAGCGTACTGTTGCAATGCCTTCTGCGCCAGCTTTCTTGGCTGCATCCGGGTATTTCAAATGATCCGTCAAAAACTTGTTCAAGGCCTCTTGTCCGCCAGGAAATTGCGGCTGTACTTCCGTGTAATGGTACACAAGATTGCCGCTCCCATCAACTTCCGGAGCAACGCTGTTGCGCACGATTTGAACCGTTTCTTGGTAAGTATTGGGGTCAAACGTAACAACGGTGTCCGTTCTCATCCAACCTTTGGATTCCAATTCGCGCACAAATTCAAGGTGTTTTTCGTCCACGGCCTGCGCGATGGCCGGGGCTTGCCGGAACAACAGAGCGAATAACATGGCCGCCGGGGCCAGCAGGCCAAATTTGAGTGCTCTCAAAGGAGCAGATGCTTTTTTCGTCAACATAACGAGTCTTTGTTTGAGTGGTGATTGAAAAAAATGATTTGCGAAGGCAATCGGCATTCCGGACTGCGATTGCCCTATCAACAACAGGCCATATTGTTTTCTGTCAGCTTGGCGCGATGCGGCTGCGTCGGCCAGATACTCGTGAACGGTGCGCAAGGCTGTTCGATACCAGTGCGCCAAAGGGTGAAACCAAAATACTATGCACAAAATCTCTGCGAACAACACATCGGCGCTGTGCCAGCCATGGGCGTGGGCGCGTTCGTGGGCGATCATGAGTGTGCGCTCACTTTCCGGAACTTTCGGAAAGTTTAGAACTTTCCGAAAGTTGGATCGGTGCGGGCACAAACACCCACTTAAAAAACGAAAACGGCACTTTGGCCTCGTTTGTCTCAATCAGAAGGCAACCATCCGGGAGCCGCTGTGACTGCCCGCGCACCGCCATTAACAAGATTTTGTAAAGCCCCCAAAACATACGCGCAGCCATCAGCAATAGTCCCGCCCAATACACAACCCAAAGAAAATCAAGGTCTTGCCAGGTCTTGGTGGCTGCTTCCACTTGCTGTATTCCAACGGTGAATTCCGGCAAAGTCAGCACAGGTATACCGGCATCATCCTCTGGAATGGGCATCTGCTCGGAAGGTAGCGCCGCCAACAAAATTCCGAGCACTGCCGTACCGAGCAGGTAAGCGCGGTTACCTCGGAAGAAGGTCTCATAACGCAACAGAAGTGCATAAAGCAGGGCGAAAAAGCTCCAGCAAAGGGTTAGTTTTAACAGGAATATGGTCATAGAAGCCAAGGTTAACCTGTCCTACGGCTTCAAGCAGTAGGACAGTTAGTTTATTGATCTAGCCAATGGATGATGTTAAGTAATAGTTGACCATTTTGGCGCGCTTCCGGGTGGTTGATACCCGTTGGAGCTCGGTTTGGGCCTGCGAGTTGTGCAGTGAACATAGCCGCTTCACCCATCACCACAATTTTGCCTTTTCCATAGTTCATATAGGCGCCTTGACAAAAACCATCGCCGCTCAAGGACGGGGTGTTTTCTTCAAATTGCCAGGCCACATCGGGTGATAAAAGCGTATAATTTTTCAGATTCAGAATTGGTTTTGCAGCCTTAGGAATCCGAGAAGCACTCCCTGTAAAGCTTACTACGGTATCAAGTCCTTGCGTTATTTCGTTTTCGATAAGTGTTTGATTCCCTTTATAAAATCGCTCCAAACTTCGGCTGCGATTATCCATGGCAAAACAATTCAAAAACTCAAAACCGAAGGCCGCAGCCAAAGATTGCGCCGCGCCCGCAAAAGGCATGTGATCGGCAATGAGCAAAAGCCTTCCACCTGATTTGACCCAGTCGTGCACTGCTGAAATTTCTGCTGCACTGAACGCTGAAGGGTTGGGCAAACGCCAACGGCCAGCCGTATTAGAACTATCCAAGGGGTTGGAAATCACCAATATCCGACATTCAAGCAAAGATTTTATCGCAAACGGAATGGCGTTGGAAGTCAGTCGGTAGCCATCGTTTTGCAGCACTTTGCCAAATGGCGCATAGCGTCCGACAAGCGTGTGAAAATTGTGATGCGCCGCGTCAATCATCACGAGACTGCCCTTTCCCGACTCGTATTTTGGATGTTGAATGGGAAAGACAAAAGCCGTGTCAGCAACTTGCTGCGCAAAAAGTTTTGCGCAGCAAAATGAGACCCAAAAGAGGAGATTGGCTTTCATAACCGCTTATTTTTCAAGGATTTTCAATAAATCATCCAATTCATCTTTGCTTAGTTTTTCCTCCTCTGCCAAATGCGACACCAGCCGCGGCACTGAGCCGTCAAAATAATTGCGTAGCAAATCGCCCAGTGAACGCCGACCATAGGCCTCGCGTTCTACCAATGGAAAATACTCGTGGGTTTTGCCGTAGGCTTTGTGCCCCACAAATCCCTTTTTTTCCAGAATGCGCACCACACTTGAAACGGTGCTGTGTGGTGGCTTAGGCTCTGCACAGCGATCAAGCAAATCGCTCACAGTGCCTCGGCCCACATCCCATAGGAGCTGCATTACGTCCTCTTCTGCTTTTGTCAGTTTCTGCATGATGGTGATTAGTTATTGGTGATTGGTTTATCGGTGATTGGTTTACTAGTGATTGGTGGATCTAGTGAACCAATCACCAATCACTAGTAAGCCAATCACTAATTACCAGCAAAGGTGCAACGTATTGTTTTCACTTGCAACTATTTTTTTGGTTAAATAACGTATTTTTACGTTGAACTATCTTTTTGAGTATTTTTCTCTACTTTTTCGCCCAAAAAGTTTGTAAATGCTTAGATATCTGCTTTTGCTCCTGGCTTTTCCTGCATCATCCTTGGCTCAAACGGAGGGTTCGCAGCATCCGTTTCAAGTAGGCGCCAAGTGGCATAGAGGATTTATCATTGCCCACTCACGGGAATTGATAGATGTTTCGCACTCCAATCCTTATGGATTTGAGATCAATGCGCACTGGCTTTTGGCGGGTGAGAAGGAAGTTAGGGAAACGGGGCTGATTGCCAAGCGGGGCTTCGCGGCGTATTATTTTAACTTTGACAACCCCGCTGTACTGGGACACAGCATCGCCTTTGTTCCGTTTGTAGAACCGCTGATCAGGCCATGGGGGCGTTTGTACGGCAGCGTACAGTTGGGCTTGGGAGCGGCGTATGTGTCAAAAGTGTACGACGAGAAAAGCAACCCAACCAACCTCTTTTTTAGTCTGCCTGTCAGCTTCTGGGCCATGTTGAACGCCAATGTTTACTTCAAGGTAAGCAAACATTGGCAGGCAACAAGCAGTTTCAATTACAACCACATTTCCAACGGCGGCATGAAAAGCCCGAACAAAGGCATGAATTTCCCCACCTTCAATTTGGGTTTGCAATATGCCTTTCAATCCGTTTCAATGAAAAAGCCGGAGAAAAACCACGACTGGAAAACCCAGCCCAAAAACTTTTGCTACCTCCTGGCTGCGGGGTCGGTAAAAAACGTGCCCGCACAAGCCGGTTTTCCTAAAATAGAACCAGGCATTCTTTATGGGGCGCAAGGGATGTTGGGGCGAAGGGTAGGGCGTATGTCAGCGCTTTCGGCGGGGATTGAATTTGTACACGATGGATATGATCGTATACTGCTCGACCGGCAATCTGACAATACAAGTGCCTGGAAAGGCGGATTTTTAATCGGCCATGAATTGCTGGTTGGCAAGGTTCGTTTCACCACGCATTTGGGTCCGTATTTTTACAATCCGTCGCGCATTACCGATGCCATTTACCAAAGATATGGACTGTATTATCGATTTGGTCGGCATGTGTTGGTGGGCAGTACTTTGAAAACCCACCGCCATGTGGCGGAAGTATTCGAACTGCGGGTTGGATGGATTTGGTGATCTTTTTAAATAGAAGTATCAAAGTAAGTGAACGCAATTCGTTTATATTAAACACATAGGCACATTAGGACACATCGTGTTGGAATTCACGGCTATGTGTTCTACTGTGCCTATGTGTTTAATAAATTTATTTTTGCTTGGTTTCTACATTCGCACATCCTTAATTTCTTAACAACATTGCCATGCTACGCAACCATATACTCCTCTTTTTGCTTCTAATCTTCCTTTCCTGTTCCCAAAACAAACCGCAAGACGAGTACCTCCGCCGTGCTCATGCTCTGCTCGCTACCACGCCCATCGTGGATACGCACATTGATTTTCCCTGGCATTTGGTGGAGTACAAAAAATGGTACACCCCCGGCTACACGGCCTTTGCGATGAAAAACCCCGACGGCGATTTCGACTGGGAACGCGCCAAAAAAGGCGGGTTATACGGGCCCTTCATGTCCATTTATATCCCCGCCCACTTTCAAAAAGAACCTGGGCGCTCGAAACAAGTAGCCGATTCGCTCATTGAAATGGTCTACGCCATCGTGCGGGATTATCCCGACAAATTCGCCCTCGCCCCACGCGCCGATGACATTATGGCCAATTTCAAAAAAGGCATCGTTTCGCTCCCGATGGGGATGGAAAACGGCTCTCCGTTGGACAAAATCGAAGACGTGGCCTATTTTCATCAACGCGGCATCCGGTATGTGACGTTGACGCATGGCAAGGACAATCACATTTCCGATTCCTCCTACGACACGCTACACACGCACCACGGATTAAGCGAATATGGCCGCGAAGTGGTGCGCGAGATGAACCGGGTGGGCATCATGGTGGACGTGAGTCACCTTTCTGATGAGGCCATTATGGATGTGTTGGAGGTAGCCACAAAACCGCTTATTGCAACGCATTCGGCCTGCCGGCATTTTACACCGGGCTTTGAACGGAATCTGCCAGATAGCCTGATTCGGGCCATTGCAAAAACGGGCGGCGTGGTGCAAGTTCCTTTCAGCCAATATTTTTTGGGGGAGAAAGTCCGGGACGCCTGGAAAAAGGCCGATGAGGAACGCGAATCCCGGAAGATCCCGGAGCATGGCCCTGAAGCCATGGAATTTTACAAAGAATTTGGCAAGAAAAACGGCGAGCCATTCTGGATTTCAGTGCGCGAGGTAGCTGACCATATTGACCACATCAAAAACTTGGTGGGCATTGATAATGTGGGACTTGGAAGTGATTTTGATGGAGTTGGCCTTGCCCTTCCACCCGATTTGGATGACGTAGATGAGTTTCCGAATCTCATTGCCGAACTGCTGCGCAGAGGATATTCGGACGATGAAGTACGCAAGATTTGCAATGGCAATGTGCTGCGGGTTTGGAAGGGAAATGAGTAACAATTGGGTTAGGTGCTTGAGCCTGTTGGGTAGTTGTTCACGTACGTTACACCTCAATTGGTCGGCAAGCAACAGGAACCCTTGGCAATGCCCTATTTTTGGCCCGACAAAACCTAGTTTTTATGCGCCGTACTCTTCTGGGATATACCCTATTCCTTTCGTTTCTCTTTCCGTTTACACTTTTACCCGCTGTAGCCTTGGCGCAGGCGGGGCACAAGCCCATCACCCTGGAAGACATCTGGCAAAAAGGCACCTTTTCCTCTAAAGGAATTCCCGGGTTCAATTTCCAAAATGATGGAGTACATTTTACCCGCCTGGAAGGAGCGGCCATTACGCAGTACGACTTGCGCACAGGTGAGTGCTCCGGCACAATCTTCGATGCTGCTTCGGTAAAGACAAATGCGCCTGCCTGGAAAGGCGCATTTGATGGCTATTCATTCAGCCCGGACGAATCCAAAATTTTATTGACCACCAATTCAACGCCGATTTTTCGTTGGAGTACAGAAGCTGATTTTTTCATTTTTGATCAGAAAACGAAAAGCCTTACGCAACTCTACGAAGACAATGTGGAGTACATTGATAAAACCAGACGTCTGAAGAAACAACGTTATGCCACCTTTTCGCCCGACGGCTCAAAAGTGGGTTTTGTGCTAAAAAACGATCTGTATTTCAAAGACTTAGCCTCTGGCAAGATTACCCGCGTGACCACCGACGGCAGGCAAAATGCAATCATTAATGGCGCTTCAGATTGGGTGTATGAAGAGGAATTTGAACTCGTTCGGGCATTCCAATGGAGTCCAGACGGACAATATTTGGCTTTCCTGCGCTTCGACGAGCGCGAGGTGCCCGAGATGACCATGGAAATGTTTCAAGGGGAGCCTTACCCCGTGCCAGTCACCTTCAAATACCCAAAAGTGGGCGAGAAAAACGCTCTGGTAACAACGCATATTTATGATTTGACCAGCGAAAAGACAGTGGAAGTCAGCATCCCCGACCGCGAGCGCAAAGCAGGCCGTTTGGATGATTACCTCCCCCGAATAGTCTGGACACCTTCTGGCAAACTCTGTCTGAGCTGGATGAACCGCCACCAAAGCACCCAACGATTGCTGTTGGCCGAACCAGGCACGGGTGTTTGCTCCGTTTTGCACGAGGAAAAAAGCAAGTATTACCTTGATTTACATGATGTTACTTTCCTGTCTGACGGCTCTGGATTTGTGATGCAAAGTGAAAAAAGCGGCTTTAATCACCTCTATAAATACGACATGATGGGGAAAGAAACGGCGGCATTGACGAAGGGAAAATTTGACGTGACTGCTTTTTACGGAATTGACGAGAAAAATAGCAAAGTCTATTTTCAGGCGGCGAGTAAAACGCCTATGGCCCGCGAACTTTTTGAAACAAATTTGAAAGGTAAAAAGCCCAAAAAAATCAACAAGCCGGAAGGCACGAACGGCGCGCAATGGAGCAGCACCTTCGATTATTTTGTACACTCTTTTTCCACGGCCAATACACCCCCCCAATACGCCGTGTGCGACCGAAAAGGAAAAGTATTGCGCTCGCTGGAACAGAACGCTGATCTCCGCAGCAAACAAACGGAATACGGCACGATACCCGTTGAATTCTTCGATTTCAAAACCTCCGACAAGGTGGAACTCAACGGTTGGATGATAAAACCGACTGCCCCCGAGTTTCAAAACCAGAAACTTCCCGTGCTGATGTTTGTGTACGGTGGCCCCGGCAGTCAGCAGGTGACCGATGCCTGGAAAGGTGCAAACTACTGGTGGTTCCAGATGCTGGCCCAGCAAGGTTATGTGGTGGCTTGTGTGGACAATAGAGGCACCGGCGCTCGTGGCGAGGAGTTTAAAAAAATGACGTACAAGCAGTTAGGCCATTATGAAGTCATTGACCAGATTGAAGCCGCGAAACATCTGGGCGCCATGGATTTTGTGGATGCAGAGCGTATTGGCATTTTTGGCTGGAGTTATGGCGGGTATATGAGCACCAACTGCATCCTGAAGGGCAATGATGTTTTTGAGGCCGCCATCGCCGTAGCGCCGGTGACAAACTGGAAGTGGTACGACTCGGTATACACCGAACGCTACATGCAAACCCATGAGGAAAACGAGCTGGGCTACGAGGAGAATTCGCCGACAAATTTTGCGGAAAAACTGGAGGGTAGCTACCTGCTTGTACATGGCCTCGCCGACGACAACGTGCATTTCCAAAACACCGCAGAAATGGCCAACGAACTCATCGCCAAGAACAAACAGTTCGACACCATGATCTATCCCAACCGCAACCACGGGATCGGTGGAGGCAATGCTAAAATCCACCTCTACACGCTGATGACGAAGTTTTTGAACGAAAAATTGAAGAATAAGAAGCAGGAGAAGGTGGCGCGGCCTTGATGGTGGCTATTCTTTTTGAAAGCCGATAGGACGGCGCGTTTCCCAATCTTTGGACGTGATTTGCAGCGATGCAATTTCATCGGCACGGGACTGGTTTTCCTGGCCGAGCCAGTGCAGCACTTCGTTTACATCAGATAATTCCTTTTCCAATTCTCCCACTTTTGTGGCCAGTTCCGAAAACGAATGGGCGTATTGCCGCAGGGCAATAATGGCTCGGACTATGGCAATGTTTATTTGGACGGAACGCTCGCTGTTCAAGACACTCGATAGCATTGCAACGCCGTGTTCGGTAAAAGCAAAGGGAGGATAGCGCGAGCCGCCCCAACTTGAGGTCACAAATTGTGACCTCAAGATTTTGAGTTCATCCTGGGTTAGCTCAAACATGAAGTCCGGTGGAAAACGTTCTATATTACGTTTTACCGCTTGCTTTAATGCCTTTGTTGGCACTTGATACAAGTCGGATAAATCAAAGTCCAGCATTACGCGCTGGCCACGAAAGGTGTGGATTTTCGATTGAATGATTTGGATTTCCATTGGTGCTTGGTTTTGTATATTAAAAATACAAAACATTGAGCGGAACACCAACTTCCTTAGGGCTATTTTTTCGAACCAGTCATAAATTGTGACTGGTATCAACTTGAGGTGCCAAAATTGCACTTCAAGATTTTCAAGGCATCACCCCAACCTTTCCACCGCCGCTTCCCACTCCCCATACACCTTGGCTAATTCCGTTTTGAGGTCGCCGTATTTCTTCAAATCTGCATTCGCGCCGGGCTTGCTGTAAAAATCCGCTTCGGCCAATTTTTGTTCCCATTTGCCAATCTCGACTTCGAGTTCGGCGATGCGTTTTTCCTGTTTTTGAACGGCGCGTTCGAGTTGCTTTTTTTCTTCGGGCGTTATAGAAGTGACACTTTTTAAAAAAGTGTCACTTCTGGTTGCCG
Organism: Lewinellaceae bacterium; assembly: GCA_016708875.1. Classification (GTDB taxonomy): domain Bacteria; phylum Bacteroidota; class Bacteroidia; order Chitinophagales; family Saprospiraceae; genus M3007. The sequence continues at coordinate 221,179 of JADJFA010000001.1, read as the reverse complement.
TCCCGTTGACTGCAGGCTGTTGATTGTTAGCTGCCGTCCGCTTTTCTACCTCGCGCATGTTGTCCAACTGGCGCTTTTCGAGGAAATAATTTACATCGCCCAGGTATTCTTTCAAGTGTCCATCACGGAATTCAATGGTGCGGTCGGTCAATCCGGATAGAAATTCCCGGTCGTGGCTGACGATGAGGAGTGTGCCGTTGTAGTCCGCAAGAGCTTGCTTCAACACGTCTTTGGAAAGCATGTCCAAGTGGTTGGTCGGCTCATCGAGCAGGAGCAGGTTGAATGGACGGAGCAGCATACAAGCCAAAGCCAGGCGCGCGCGTTCGCCACCGGAAAGAGCCGCCACTTTTTTGTCCACGTCTTTGCCGCTAAAAAGGAAGGCTCCGAGAATGCTGCGAACTCTTGTGCGCATCTCCTCCGGGCAGTTTTGTTCGAGGGTTTGCAGCAAAGTGATTTTGGGATCAAGGGTCTCTGCCTGGTTTTGAGCATAGTAGCCTACGGTCACGTTGTGGCCGAGTGTGGCTTTGCCGGAGGTGGCAGATTCTTGTCCGACTAGAATTTTGGCAAGAGTGGTTTTGCCCTGTCCGTTTTGTCCCACGAAAGCCACACGTTCGCCGCGAAGCATTTGAAAATCAACGTTTTCCAACACTTTCACATTGCCGTATCGCTTGGTCAGATGTTCCACTTTGGCCGTTACCTCGCCGCTTCGCGGAGCATCGGGGAAACGGAGTTTCATCGTGGAGGTATCCATGTCGTCGATTTCGATGCGCTCCATTTTGTCCAGTTGCTTTTGCATGGACTGCGCCATTTTGGTCTTCGTGGCCTTCGCCATGAATCGGTTGATGGTGCGCTCGCGGTCAGCAATCAGGCGCTGCTGGTTGTCGTAGGCGTTCTGTGCCAGTTCGCGGCGGTCGGTACTGAGTTCGACGTATCTGGAGTAGGCTGCCTTGTAGTCGTGGATTTTTCCGAGCACGATTTCCGCCGTACGGTTGGTCACGTTGTCGAGGAAACGCCTGTCGTGGCTAATAACGATCACCATGCCGCTGTAATTGAACAGCCAGTTCTCGAGCCAAAGGATGCTCTCGATGTCCAGGTGGTTCGTCGGCTCGTCGAGCAGCAGCAGGTCGGGCTGACGGAGCAGCATTTTGGCCAATTCGATGCGCATTTGCCAACCGCCGCTAAACTCGTCAGTCAGGCGCTTCATGTCCGACGATTGAAAACCAAGTCCTCCAAGTACTCGCTCCGCATCGGCTTCGCTGGTGGCGCCGCCCAGATGGTGCAGGTGTTCGGTGATGTCGCCCATCTGTTCGATGAGTTTGTGGTAATCGTCTGACTCATAATCTTCGCGCACGGCGAGTTCGTCGCTGACGCGGTGGAGTTCCTTTTCGAGTTCGAGGATTTCGGAAAAAGCCGTCATCGCCTCATCAATCACCGTCTTGCCTTTCGGCATGAGCATATCCTGGTGCAGGTAGCCAAGTGTAAAGTGGCTTGGAACCACCACCTCGCCTTCCTGGGGCGACATTTCCTGGGCGATGATTTTGAGCAGGGTGGATTTGCCAGCACCATTACGGCCCACGAGACCCACGCGCTCACCGGGCTTGAGCACAAAATTCACGCGATCAAGCAGGATGCGGTCGCCGTATTGGATGTATATGTTGGAGAGAGATAGCATAGCTGTGGCGCGAACTTCAGTTCGCATTTAAAAACGGGCGCAAAGGTACGCAATTAAGGCATCTCGTGGAAGGGACGATTATTTATTCCGAAAACCTGAGAAATTAAGCACCTAAACCAAATGTCGTTTTGAGCAAGGAGTTAATTGCGTTCTTCAAAGCGGGTTATTTCTTTGCGGATTTCTTCGAGTAATTGGTGCTCGGAAGGGAGGTGTAATTGATATTTGGAAGCAAAAATCTGTTTGTTATTTTCGGGTAGAGAATAGCGAACTACCATATCATTTTTATCTGCGCAAAGCAAAACTCCAATGGTTGGGTTTTCAAAATCAGCCTTCACATCGCGGTCATAATAATTGACGTACATCTGCAATTGCCCCAAATCTTCATGGGTAATTTTGTCAATCTTGAGATCGAGTATCACAAAACATTGCAACAACCGGTTGTAAAACACTAGGTCAATTTTGAATTCATCACCATCCAAAACCAGCCGTTTTTGTCTTGCCACAAATGAAAAACCACTGCCTAGCTCGAGCAAGAATTCCTGCAAGTGTGAGATGATTGCTACCTCCATATCCTTCTCGTAGTAAGAAGTATGCGGTTTGAGGTCCAGAAATTCAAGCACCATCGGGTCTTTGATGATTTGGTGCGGCAGTATGGGCTGCGAATCCCCTTTGGCAATGGCCAGTACGCTTTCTTTATCTTGGCTCATCAGGAGCCGTTCGTATAATAGGCTATTTATTTGGCGTTCCATTTGACGGACTGACCAAGCATTTTTCGTGGCTTCGGCGATGTAAAATTCGCGTTTGGAAGGATCCTCCAGTCGGATTAACGCGCGATAATGTGTCCATGTCAATTCTCTACTCACTGCGTAGAGAATTGGAAATGTTAGATAGAACTGTCGCATCAACCAAAGATTTGGAGCTGAGAACCCACTGCCAAACTCGGTGGCTAAAGTAGATGATAGGTCTTTGACCAATTGCTTACCATAGTCCGCCCGCAGTTTTCCTTGCTGTTCTTCCTCCACAATACGCCTACCGATGTGCCAATAAGCCAAAGTCAGTTCGTGATTAATGGAGCGGGCTACGCGCGCTCGAGCTTGCGCGATGATGTCGCGAATGTCGTTGAGAATGTTTTGCATGTTTTCAATGGATAATTTGGTGATTCAACTTCACCGCATGGGGGTCGGGCGAAGTCGCATTGCTTACAAATATACATTTTTCTGAACAACTTATTCCGGAAACTCCAAAAACTCCACCGACACCTCCCCCGTCAACCAAACCCCATTTTCAGACAAGTAAAACTTGTGTTTTTGGCGCGACATCTCGCCGGCACGTACCGTCAACACCACGGCTTTCCCGTGCCGACCGCCCACATTTTCAGCCGTTTGGCGGTCTTTGCTCAAGTGAACGTGTTGCCGACGCATAGAGCGCAACCCTTCTTTTCGGATGCTTTCGAGGGATTTTTCTGAGGTGCCATGCCAGAGGATTTCGGGCGGTCTTTGTGGTTTTAACCCGAGGTCAATATCTATGGAATGACCCTGACTGGCGCGAATACGCAGGCCATCTTCAGAAAAAGCGAAGCGTTTTTTGTTGTTCGTATCAACTACAATTTGCAGGAGTGCGCGGTCGAAGCGTGTGCCTTTGGCAGCGGATTTTTCCATTAATTCATCCACGTTTGCCCAGCCTTGTTCGTCGAGTTGAAGGCCGATTTTTTCGGGGCGGTGGCGAAGTATCTGGCTCAGGAATTTGGAGATGCGGATGATTTTGGGGTCGGAGTATTCAGGTGGATTTTCGTTCATTTCACAAAATTGTGTAACGCTTTTAGTCAAAAAGGAAGTGCCCTAAACTATTCTGGCATTGGTTCTACTTTTAAATAATCGAAGAAGGCAGGGATGGATTCCGAGTTATTTAAATCTCTTTTAGAATTCCTTATTCCACGAAATGCACCTATGGCCACGAAAGCTGGTTCGAAATTAAAATCAATAGTATTTACCGCTCTAAAACTTGCATATTCTTCTCCAAAGTGATAGTAGAAATGGAACTTGTTTTTTTCGCACTGGATTTGAATCCAAATTGGCGAAATAAAAGATGAATCAGGAGGCGCGGGAGTATCCCAAGACCAGATTATAAAAGTAGGGGTTTCATAAGCTGTACCATTTTCCCGTTTTACTATTTGAATGGCTTGATGGAATCGAGGACCAGAAGAACAAGAATTGACTGTAATCCGTATATTATGCTCTTTATTGCGATTTTTATCCAATAAAACAATACCTGCTTGTTGAAATTCCTGAGTAGGGTTAAAATCATCGATCTTTAAGGTGATTTTAGCCGATTCCGAATTTATTTCTTTCAACAATAAATTGGTAATAATAGGAGAATCAGGTTGAGTGTACCAATAGTCTCCTCTTAAGGTGTAAGCGGTAAAACAACCGGGCTTCAATTGCTTACTAAATGCAACAGAATCATAATCCAAAATCTCCCAGCCACGGCTTTTTAAGCTCAACGCTTACGCTATTGAATTCTTCAGTCCAATATGCTGGCTGCTCCAAATATTTCCAGCCCATCCAACTCAAAATTATAAATAAAACAATCGCTATAGTGCGCCAAACCCATTTGCTGGATAAGACCTTAGTTGTCTGCTCCTTTGGTTGAAAAATTTCACTTATTTGCACTCTGGGTTCTTGCGGCTTAGGCTCCCCATTTTTCACGATATCCGGCAATGTTGCCACATAGACAAAAAGTACCCTAATAAAATCATCTCCAAATGAAGGTTTCTCTAACCTTTCTCCCGGACAAATGGCCGGATCTGTATAGAAAAACAACTTGCGCAGCCGATGGGTACTGATGGACGCAGCATCTCCTTTTACGGAATTTTGAATGTCGTCAGCAAGGGCCTGATATGCTTCTTTATACTGAGTAATGCGAAAACCCGTGCCGTTGAAAGGGCCTTGCTGAAAGCGATTCTTTACCAACTCGCGTAACTGAGCAGCTTCCTCCAGGGTAAGTTCTTTGATCATTTATGGTTAAAAATGCCCAAAAATAAGACGGCCGGAACAGAGAAGGATAAAAGGAAGGAAAAAAGGAAGTGGAAAAATTTTCTGTCAGATTGGTTTATCACAATCTTCGCCGAAACAAAATTAAAACAATGAAAAAAAACCTGCTTTTCGCCCTGCTTATCTTAGTCCTGCCAACGCAATGCTTTACGCAAGAAAATTTCCTTGACACCATCTGGAGTGGCGGGATTATGAGAACCTTCCGCGTTTATGTGCCTGCGATGTATGATGCTCAGACACCCACGCCCTTGATTTTCAATTTTCATGGAAGTGGCGGAAGCGCCGTGAATTTTGAGAGCGCAACCAAATTCAGAAGCGTGGCAGATACTGCCAATTTTATTCTGATAACGCCGAATGGCACGGTGGATCCCGTGTACCCTCAATTTGGACAGATTTGGAACAATTTCACCTGCTGTAGCCCGGTGGACGATGTGCTTTTCGTGTCCAATATGATTGATTCCCTGTCGATATACAATATAGACCTTGCCGAATCTATTCCGCAGGCTATAGCAATGGCGGTTTTATGGGCTACGACCTGGCTTGTAAACTCAGCCATCGCATTGCGGCAGTTGCTTCCGTTGCTGGTACAATGATAACATCCAGGATCACATCCTGTAGCCCCAGCCGGGTCGTTCCAATTCTTGAAATACATGGCACATTAGATGGAAATGTGCCTTTCAATGGTGGTGCTATAGATATCACAGGCGATACACTGGCTTCCGTGCCTGCTGTATTGACGTTTTGGGCAAATTTTAACCAATGCGATGCCCCTCCTCCGACCATCACAAACCTTCCCAATACAAACACTACGGATGGGAGCTCTGTACAACGACACATCTATCCGAATTGTGGAGATGGCTCCGCAGTGGAGTTGCTGAAAGTGGTACTTGGCGGGCATACCTGGCCTGGCCTGCCAGGAGGGAATACCAACCGGGATATCATCGCTGACGAGGAAATTTGGCATTTTTTCAGCAAACACAATTTAAACGGAACGGTAGGTACAACCGACAAGCCTAAGGAATCGACATGGAGCGTTTTTCCTAACCCTGCAAATGATTTGCTACACGTTGTTTTGCCAGAAGGAACAGGCAAAACAGTTATTCGCATTATGGATATTTTGGGCAATACCGTGCTACAACAATCAACTTCAGACCTTGCTTCCGGGCAAATCAATCTTGATGCAAGTGGTCTTACGAACGGCATTTACTTTCTTGAAATCCAAGACGGAATTCAAAAACGCCCCGCGCAAAAACTCCTTATATCACGGCAGTAAGCGTAAGTAATTATATTAAACACATAGGCACAATAGGACACATAGGGTTAAAAATCATAGATATGTGTCCTACTGTGACTATGTGTTTAATAAACATCCCATTTTTTCCCTTCCTCCGCAATCTCCACCTGCTCAAACACCGCCCTCGCCTCTATTAAATGCTGCGCTGTATCCGCATACCGACCCGAAATATGCCCTAAAATCAGCCGCTTCACTCCTGCCCGGCGCGCAATTTCCGCCGCCTGGGCAGCAGTGGAGTGGAAAGAAATGACCGCTTCCTGGGCGTTTTCGTTAATAAAAGTGGCCTCGTGATAGAGCAAATCCACCCCGCGAACGATCTCGGCTACGGGCTCTGAAAAAGCCGTATCGCTGCAAAATGCGTAAGAAACTGGTGAGGGCGGATCAAGTGTCAATTCAGCATTGGGCACTCGACTACCATCGGGCAATTCAAAATCTCCCCCCGCTTTGATGGCCGGGATGGCGACAAAAGGAATGCTGTATTCCTCGATTTTTTCGGGACGAATGTTGCGGGGTTTCGGCTTTTCGCGGAATAGCCAGCCCGAGGTGGGACTCCGGTGATGCAGTGGAATCGTCCAGACTTCCAACTTCGGAGTTTCAAAAACTTTGGCCGAAATAGTCGCGTCCACCTCCTGAAATTCAATCACATAACTAAGTCGTATTCCGCACACACGAATGGTCGTCTCTATTAATTCCTGCAAACCCGGCGGAGAGAAAATATGCAAAGGTTCACTGCGCTTTCTATGGCTCCAATTCGTGATTAACCCAATTAGGCCAAAGACATGATCACCGTGCAAGTGGCTGATAAAGATTTGCTTGCAAGCATCCACCTTGATTCGATATTTGAATATCTGCATCTGCGTGCCTTCGCCGCAATCAATTAAATACGTTTGATTTTCAACTTGTAAGACTTGCGCTGTATAGTGCCGCCCGTGAAAGGGGCCGCCGGAGGAGTTTCCTAGGATTGTGAGTTGCATCGTGGTGATTTTTAGAACAAAGGCGCTATCTCTGTTCTGTATACTTGCTCAAATTTCGCTTGTAGTAAATCAATAAGCGACTGTTCCATATAGTCATATACATCCGGGATATAAAGGCAGATGATTGGCTTCTTTTCATAGGATTCCGGAAACATCTTTCTGATTTTATTCCGATGCATCCGTTCCATAACGATGATATAATCAGCCCATTCCAGGTGGTATTCTTCTATACGAACATTGGCCGAAGGTTCTGTTCCCGCAGAGTCCACATTAAATCGCTCGTCCCCTGAATAGATTTGATCTGCAGTAAGACTTCGCATCCGATTTACACTACAAACGAAAAGGATATTGAGTTTGGCCATTGTATCTATATTGAACTTTTAAAAACGGTGTCGGGCAAAGCCTACAAATTCCGCTTTCAAAAAGTTCCAAAATCTACTTCACCAGCACCACTGTCCCCGCACGCAATGCAATTTCATTCCGCGTCTCGTTGAGTTTTTGCTGGATTTTCATGAACCGCATCATCGCTTCGTGGTCGCCGGATTTGGATGCGGTTTGAACACGTGCGAGGTTTAATGCACACATTTTCTGCACTTTACGCAGTTTGAAACGGTCGAGTGCCTGTCGCATATCGAGCGTGAAATTGCGCTCTGGCATGGGCTGGTTTTGCAAGGGATAATTCCACATCGCTTCCCAGTTGGGCGAAAATTCCCAAGGCTCGGCTAGCAGATCAATGGCCAAATTCGCTACTTCGCCTGATTCATGTTGGATAAAATAATGCTGGTCAAAAATCTTTCCAGCTACCAGCAAAGCGTGACATTCTGCGGCGATTTTTCCATAAAGAGAATTATCAAAATCACCCAAAGATTCCTCAATATCAGTTAGCAAATACTCGCCTACTGTGATATTTTCCTCCGGCAAAATATGCTGTCCATAAAGTATGAGCAAGCGCACAATATCGCGCTCCTGAAACTCTCATTTATTTCATTTCCGCATTAGCGTTTTCGGTTTTCCATTGGAGTTCTAGCCCCACTCGGGAAATAACCGCCCATATCAGCAGGGGAAAATTCATCACCGCCCCACGTGGGAATGTTGATGATGGGGCACATCGATTCTGGCCGGTTTTCCTTCCTTTTCTTCTTTTTGAAAACATTGGTTTCATGAGATCTATTGGCCTCCGCAAAAAGCGCTTTTTCCGCACTTCAAAAGGGTAGAACACTCCCGTGATATAAACGGATCGTTTGGTATTGGGTATTTTAGCGATAATGCTGCACACGACCTCTTTACCAAACCTGCCGCTTGATGGGGTCGCCTTTAGTTTCTTCCAACAGCAGGTCGGTCTTAAAAAAGATGAAATCCTTGGCGTTTTCGGTGGTGTATTTTAAAAACTGTTCGCCGCCAAATTCCTGCACATACGAATCCGGGTCATGGCCATCAGGCAGCAGGCAGATTTTCACATTCAAGTCTTGCTCCAGCGCCAGATCTAGTCCGCGCAAGGCGGCTTTGATGCCCGCCGGGTCGCCATCATACAAGATTTTGAGATTGGAAGTGTTGCGGCGGATTAGTTGCAACTGACCTTCTGTAAGCGAGGTTCCGCTCGAAGCCACCACGTTTTCAATGCCCGCCTGATACAAGGAAATCACGTCCATATAGCCTTCCACGAGCAGACATTCATCCAATTGGCGGATGGCTTTTTTAGCCTGGAAAGCCCCGTACAGGATTTTGTTTTTGACGTAAATCTCTGTCTCCGGGCTATTTATATATTTAGGGACAGTCTTTTCGGAGGACATGGTTCTTCCCGCAAAAGCCGCCACCTTTCCCGAAAGGTTGTGAATGGCAAACATCACCCGCGCCCGGAAAAAATCGCGCGAACCATCCTGGCTGCACAGGCCCACTTTTTTCAGCAATTCAAGGTTGTGTCCAGCGCTTTTGGCTTTGCGCAACAGGAGGTCGCGCTCGTCGGGCGCGTAGCCGAGGCCGAAAGCGCGGATGGTTTCTTCCCGCAGGCCGCGTTTGCGGAAATAGGAAAGCGCTACTGACTTGCCTTCATCGGTTTCAAAGAGTTGTTTCTGAAAATGTTGCAGCCCGAAGTCGTTGACAATGTACAGGGAATCAGCCAGTTGGGCTTCCGCCATTTGTTCTGGCGAGCGCTCCACTTCCTGAATTTCGATGTTGTATTTCCGGGCCAGCCAGCGCAGCGCTTCGGGGTAGGTAAGGTTTTCGTGCTCCTTCAAAAGTGATCGCGTCGCCCGCTTTGCCGCAGCCAAAACACTTAAAAATGTTGCGCGCCGGGTTCACATTAAATGATGGCGTGCGCTCCCCGTGGAATGGGCAAAGCCCGATCATGTTGACCCCGCGGCGCTTCAGCGTCACGAAATCTTCCACAACCTCCTCGATGCGTGTGGCGTCGAGGATTTCTTGCACTTGCTTGGGAGGAATCATGGGGCAAAAATAGCCCAGAATTTGGGATTTGAGGTGACATCTCCGAGGCACGAGGAGGTGTCACCTCAAATCTACTGGTTGGGTATTTGTGAAATTCAAATTACTTTTACTACAAATTACCCTTATTATGAAAAAAATCACCTTACTCCTATTTTCCTATTTTCTTTTTTTTGCTGGATTATTCGCTCAGGGGCCTATCGTAAAATATTTTGGCGATAATAAACACAATTATTACCCTTTACTCTTGAATGCAAGACCTAATGGAGATTATCTAATGATGCATCGGGCAGCATTCTACGATTCTACCGGCACCATTTATCTCGATATTTCACCTACTGGAAACTTAGAATATGGTTTATTAAACTCCGTTGGCGACGCCATTTGGACAACGACAGAAAAAGAAGGCGCTCATTACTATCGCCCCGTACTGTTGGATGACAAGCAAGAACTTTTTACCTTAATGAGGAGCGGTAACGAGAACTCCAGTTGCAATGGAATCCTTTCATGGCTCCCCATCTGGGCACAAACACAATATGCCCAAATGAACCAAAATGGCGTAATCGGTCCATTCAAAGCATTGAATCCTGAATGCGTTGCCGTATTCGAAGATGCGGTTAGTCTGCCCGATGGTCACAAACTGATGGTAACAAACAGGGAGGATAATTCTGTCTCATTTTACCCTGATGAATACGCACAAATTCTTGAGTTGAACCACGATAACGTCGTCACTCATGCCGAATCACACCCTGATCGTTTTTTTAATAGCGCACGCCTCGTAAAAAGGGATGATTGTTCCTTCTTGATGGCTTATCACGAAAACGGCCATCTCAAGGTTTCTGTCCTAAGCCAGAATGGCCAAATACTAGACACCAAGCAATTCAATTATTCCAAACCCTATAAGTTTATGGCACATGGGAATGGAAGTTTTACTTTGCTGTCATACACTTCCGACAACAGGAGTTTGCTCAGCAGGCTCGACAAGGATGGAAACATTTTATGGAACAAGTACTTTGTTGATAATCCGATAGTTGACCTGACCCAATTGAACGATCAGTCCCTGTTGCTTTTATTCAACAATCCTGATTATTCATTCGGTCTGTTTCAAATGGATGATGTAGGCAATCTTGTAAATAAAAGATCGTATAGTGTATCCGATACGGCAGCATTGGCCTATTATCTGGCAACAAATCAATACAACGCCAGTGCTATTTCTGGTAGAGTGGGATTCTACAATGGCCCTACACTAAATCACGGACCATCCAAAACCTTTTTACTTCTGGATTCCATCCCCTGGACATCAGCGCCCAATGCGCCAAGCCCGGCATCGGTGCAGTTGATGGTATATGAAGATATTAACCAAAACTGCCTGTTTGATTCTGGAGAGCCATCATTGCTGGATTGGAATGTCCAAATTGGCAACGACATAGGGAGTTATCAGATACCGGGCGGCGAATTGCTTCAGGTGGAAAATGCTGATTACGATATTAATCTGGTAAGCCCTCCGGGTGAGTGGGCCATCTGTCCTTACAATAATTTGGCTAGCATAACGGGTGATACCAGCATTTACTATGGCGTCCGTAATCTTTGTCAAACTGTTTATACGCAAATTGATACCACCCACTGTCCGGCTAATTACTTCAATATTTATGGGCAATATTGTGAGCCTGGTATAAACGAATTCAGATTGTCCACCATCACTGGTTGCGATAGTATAGTGACCATTAACCTGATAGTGTTGCCGCGTGTAGAAAAGCAGTTGAATCTTGAGTTCTGTCACGGAGATTCAATAACCTACAATGGTCTTACTTACAGCAATTCTGAAATGCTGATTTTTCATTATTCCCTTCCCGGTTATTGCGACAGCGTGCTTAGGGTAAATCTCATAGAAAAGCCTGAAACTTATACCCAAAATTATAGCATTTGCAACAACCCTCCGCTACAGGTCAACAATCATACGTATACCCAACCAGGCGTTTATTTGGATACCTTGAGTAGTTATCTGGGTTGTGACAGCATCCTTGTTTCAACCCTTAAACCTACTTATTACAACCGGTATTTGACCTTTTATATTTGTCCGGGCGATTCGGTAACGGTGAACAATCAGGTATTTACACAACCCGCTACGATACAGGACACTATTTCTATCGTTACGGGCTGTGATACTATTATTACCACCCAGATTTATTACAATAATATAACCAAATACCAGACAATAAACATCTGTAAAGGAGGCAGTTACTTGATTGGAAGTTCTGTCTATACAGAGCCAGGCAGGTATACCGACTTGTTCACGACCGTATCGGGTTGCGACAGCCTTGTTTACACTACATTGAATTGGTACAATCCGGTTGCTTTTTTCAATTTTACGATCAACCCGGGGCAGGTAATCCAAAATGGTGGAGTAAGCTATGATTCACCGGGAACTTACATAGACACGCTGGTTTCGATACACGGTTGCGACAGTATTGTGACAACTTCCATTCATTGGAATAAAGCCATTGAGTACCATAATGTTAATCTTTGCGAGAACCCGATTTATACCTACAACGGACAGATTTTTACGGCTCCGGCCATTATTTGCGACACTTTTTACAGTTGTGCCGGCTTCGACAGTGTGTATTACCTTACACTCATCAAAACCTATTCCAGGCAAACACAGATAAAGGATATCTGTCCTGGTTATCCTGTGACGGTGGGTAACAGTATTTACGACGCTCCGGGCACTTATTATGACACAATACCCGGGCCCGGCAACTGCGATATTATACAGAAAACCATTGTTGAATGGGGGGATAAAACCACCAACATAACAGTAAGGCTTTGCCCTGGACAAAGCATAGTGGTTGGCAACACACCGTATTCCGACCCCGGTTCTTATAATATTTATCTTGAAACCTGGCAGGGATGTGACAGTGTTGTTCGACTTACTATTACTGATTACTATTCCCTTACGAAAAGTTTATACTTGTGTAATGGAGATACTTTGCATGTAAACGGACATACCATCACCGGACCAACATCTTTTTCAGACACACTGAGCTCTGTGTTTGGATGTGATAGCATCCTCAGGCATTATGTATATTGGAACACAAAAACTAAATATCTCAGCCCGAAAATTTGTCCTGGCGCTTCCTTTCAAGTGGCCAATTCGGTGTACACAGTTCCTGGCGTTTACCGCGACACGCTGAGCTCATACCTTGGTTGTGACAGCATTATTACGACCAATTTGACCTGGAATAATAAAAGCAAAACTTCCAATCAAATGATTTGTCCGGGACAGGAGGTACACATAGGCACCTCTGTTTATTCAAGTCCTGGTAATTATGTCGATACATTCAGCACTTGGCTGGGCTGCGACAGTATCGTTTTTACGAATATACAATGGCGAACGATCAGCACCCATATCAACGAACAAATATGTAACGGAGGTGTCGTTTGGATTTCCGGGAAAGCCTATACTATGCCGGGCACTTACAAAGACACCCTGAGCTCCTGGTTGGGTTGCGACAGCATCCTCTCCATTACCATTTGCCACCCCTCCGTTGATTTTGAAACAAGCTTCGAACAAAGCATTTGCACTGGAGATTCGGTATGGTGGGCTGGACAGGTTTATTGGGATACAGGGTTGTTTACCGATACTTTTTCCACGACAATCGGCTGCGACAGTATTGTACACATGCAACTCACCGTGCTTCCGACCTATTCAGATAGCGTCCATCTGAGTGTTCCTGCCGGGTTTGAATTTCTGGGCAATGTTATTCAACAGGATACGATGCTTGTGATTCAGGGTTCCAGCTCTTTTGGCTGTGACAGTATCACGACCTACCTGGTGGAAGTGCTGTCTTCAACCAAAGAAGTTCAGGCAGCATTCGGGTGTCGCATTTTTCCCAATCCAAACTCCGGACAATTTGATTTGCAATTTCTAACTGTCATGAATTTCCCGCTTGAGATCAGTATTTACAGTACCCAGGGTGAATTGGTTTTTCGCAAAGAAATAAGGACAGACAAAACGCTTGACAGGCTGGAAATACCAGACGCGCTAAATAGCGTTTACCGAATTCAGGTTAAGGACCGCAACGGAAATGCCTGGGGGACAAATGTCTTTGTTTTCCGATCCTGATTGCCGCCGAGGTGTTTGTTTTGATAGGTTAAATCTTACTAATCAACGGTAAATACTATATTATGAGACCCTCAATTATTAAGCTTCTTATATTATTCAATTTCTTTCTTGTGGACACCTACGGACAAGAAATCGTTGCAAATACTTGCGACAGCACATTATTGACAAAGAAGGAGTATGAAAAGTGCAAGATAGACTCAGTCTTTACAGTAGACATTATTATTAAGACAAATTACATTATTAAATTTAAAACTGATCTACTGCCAAAATATCGTTTGATACGAAGAGAATTAAATATTCCAGATACACTTCAAAAACATTGCAGCGTAAGGTAATTTATGATACAGTTTTAAATAAAAAGCTTTCCATATTTCAAACTGATATGGACAGAAATCAAAAATATGTGCAACCAAAAGCCTATTTGGCATCGTTACTATCGCTTCAAGTGTTCAAGCTCTACCCAGACATTTATGCAATTTTATTAAACGATATACACTTACAGTTGAAACCTAAAACCTCAAGAGAAGAACAAAAAAATGTATAAGCAACTTGTCGACAAGACCATAAATTCCATTCCATCTGACTTATATCAAAAATTACAAAAAGTCGCAAACGAGTTGTCTGCGGATAACAATAAACTTATGGATAAAATTGTTATTAAAATGTTTCAGGGTTCAATTCAGGAAGGAGACGAATTCAGGAGCCAATGTAACATTATCGACTTCCTTTTATGGACAGAGTAAATACAGCAAAAAGGTCTTCATATTAGTGGTCGCCAAACATCACTAAAAAGAAGACCTCTATGCAGTCAATTAAGGGAACATTCCCCTCATACCTTCAAATGCATAAACAAATTCACCCCTTCTGATTCTTTCCCGACTTTCACTTTAGCGCGTGGGAATCCTGCTTCCATGGCAAGGGTGATCATGCGGGCAGGGCTGCGGTGGTGCAAGAACCATTCGCCAAAGGCTTCCATGTAGCGGCGGCTGGGGTTTTCTTCCGAGAAGTTGCCGATGATGATTTCGGCGCCGGGGTTTCCCCAAGTGCGAATCTTGCTTAAAATGGCTACAAACGTTGCGTCATCGAAATAATCGAACAATCCGGCTGACCAGATCACATCGAACTTGTTTTCGGGCTGGAATTTGAAAATGTTGCGGTGGATAAATTCAATTTGATTGAGCCAGGGTTCGTTGAGTCGCGTGGCGTATTCGATGGCGTTTTTATCTAAATCTACGCAGGTAGTTTTTAGCGTTTTCGGGTCAATGCGCTGATAGAGTTCTGCCAAATCGCGGGCAGGACCGCTTGCGATGTTAAGCAGCGAAGTGGGCTGGCCTTTCCGCTCGCGGAGGATGCGCGCCATGTTTTGCTTGAAATAATCTTTGCGATTGCGCACGGCTTTTGGCGCTGCGTGGCGGTGGAAGTACTGGTCCCATTTCCCAAAGTTGTCGGAACAGTGCTTCGTGTAGATTTTGTCAATGATTAGGAAATCACCCGCATAGCCAAAGGGTTGCCGAAGGATGTGCCCGTGTATTGATTCATCCATATATTGCTCGCTGAGCGCGGTTTTGAATTCCGCTACTGCTTCTACGGGTACCGTCTCGATAAAACGATCAAACGTGGCATAGTCCGAACGGTCGGGACCGTTTTTGGCGAGCAGATATTGGAAGAAGACGTTTGGGTCAATGGGGCTATCAATTTTAATGCCTTGCTGTTGCATAATGTTGAGATTTTTAGTTTGATTTAGGTACAGCAATTTTCAACTGTCCGAATTGAATGTTTGTGAATTTCCGCTGGGGAACGACACAAAGGTCAGCCGGGACAGCCCTATGAGACCATTAAGCATTATGCAAAAAGGGTAAAGAAAGGTAAAGCAGAGAGCACTATTTTAAACACAAGGCATATTAAACACAAAAGGCACATAAGGACACAAAAGATTAACAGACAACCTTTTGTGCTCTTATGTGCCTTTTGTGTTTAATATGCCTTATGTGTTTAAAAAAACCTACCCGTTGTAAAACGTCCATTTCCACATCTCTTTCAACGTCACCTTTTTGCCATACATCAGGATACCCACGCGATAAATCCGTCCGGCGAGCCAGACAAAAAATATCGCCGAGGCAATCACCAGGGTAAGGGAAAGGGCTACCTGCCACCAGGGTGGGTTGAACGCCAATCGAAACGGCATCGCAATCGGGGAAAAAAGCGGGAAGATGGAGGAGAAAACCATCAGGTTGCTGTCCGGGTTTCGCCAGCCAGCCATAGAAACGATGTAAAAAGCAAGAATCAGTGGAATCGTAGCGGGCAAAGTGAGTGCCTGGCCTTCCCCTGTATCGTCGCCCATGGCTGAACCAATGGCTGCAAACATGGAAGAATAGATGAAGTACCCGCCCAGGAAATAGATGATGAAAGATCCGATGAGGAGCGGCCAATTTTGCCTGCTCAATTCGGCCATGATGCGCATACCTGTATCCTGCATAAGTTCGGGATCAATGGTAGCATCGCCCTGAGTCATGGGCGCCTGCATTTGACCAGCATCAAAACCCATTACGAGCGGAACAATGAACGATACCGCGCCACTCAACACCACCCATGCCACTACCTGGGTTAAGCCGACCAATCCGGCGCCAATAATTTTGCCCATCATCAAATCAAATGGCCGAACCGACGACATCATCACCTCCACGATGCGGTTGGTTTTTTCTTCCATAACGGATTTCATCACCATCTGTCCGTACATGAGCACCATGAAAAACAGCAGAAACGTCATGATTCCACCCACTGCAATCCCCACTCCGGCAGTGTATTTGCTTTGGTCGTCTTCTTGGTCGCTTTTGATCCCTTCCGGGTCTATGGAAACGTCCGATTCCAGGAGTTTCAATCGCTCTGCGTCGAGTTTGAGCGAGTCCATCTTGAACGCCTTGATTTTAGCGGCAATCCGCTTTTCGATCTGGCCGCTCTTTTCAGGTGCGAGTTTTTCGTCTGAATAGTAAAAAATTGTGTGGTCTTTTTGCTGGAAATTGCCCAACGGTGGAATGCGCAATACTCCGTCCAGTTTCTTTTCTGTCACCTCCGTCTTGAGTGCCTCGAGGGTTTTGTTGCCGGATGGAATGAACCGAACGCCCTTTTCATCCGGGAGGGGGTTCACCATTTTGGCTTCGTCAAGTACAGCGACTTTGATCTCATCACTCCCTTGATAACTGGACAAGCCAATAATCACGAGCATATACACCAGCAAGCCCACAGGAGCCAGCAACGTACCGATGATGAAGGATTTTTTGCGAACGCGCGTCAGGTATTCGCGCCGTATGATGAGGGAAAGTTTGGACATGGCAAAAATTGATTGGATTGATTTGATTGGGACGATTGGGCGATTGATTCGATTGGGACGATTGGAGTGATTGATTCGATTGGTGGACTATTGTAATGGCAGCAAGTAGGTATCCCAAGCTTTCCCCCAATCGGATCAATCCCTCAATCGTATCAATCTCACCAATCATTTCAATCTCCCGTTTCGGCTACTCTCTGGATAAAAATTTCATTAAAAGTGGGTAAAATCTCTTCAAAACGGGTGACCCGTGTGCCTTTTTGCAGAAACAATTTGAGGAGATCGTTGCTCTGCGCCTCGTCGTCCAGTTTGAAGGTGAGGGCGTTCTTTTCAGCCTTCACTACGGCGAAGCGATCGGGCAAATCAGTGGGCGGTTCTCCAGCGGTTTCCACACGATAGAGGTTTTGTTTGTATTCGTTTTTAATGGCTTGAACCTCGCCGTATAACACGTTTTTACCCTTGTTGATGAGCACAATATGGTCGCACATTTCTTCCACTTGTTCCATGCGGTGGGTACTGAAAATGATGCTCGTGCCTGCCGCATTCAGTTGGCCGATTTCGTCCTTTATCAGGTTGGTATTGATAGGGTCGAGGCCCGTGAACGGCTCGTCGAGGATGAGTAATTTGGGGTTGTGCAGCACCGTGGCAATGAACTGGATTTTCTGCTGCATGCCTTTGGAGAGGTCTTCCACCTTTTTATTCCACCAGTCTTTGATGTCGAATTTTTCGAACCACATATCAATCTCCTGTTGCGCCTTGGCCTTCGTCAGTCCTTTGAGCTGGGCGAGGTAGAGGAGTTGCTCGCCGACCTTCATCTTTTTGTACAGGCCGCGCTCTTCGGGCATGTAGCCGATTTGTTCGGGTGAGCGTGAATGCAATTTCGCGCCATCCAGATAAATCGTTCCTGAATCGGGCGCAGTAATGGTCGTAATCATCCTTATAAGGGAGGTTTTGCCCGCGCCGTTGGGGCCAAGCATCCCGAAGACGCTGCCTTTTTGCACCTCGAGGCTGACGTGGTTGACAGCCATATAGTCGCCGTAGGTTTTTACGACATCTTGGATGGAAAGAATCATGAATTGGTGATTTTTTATCCGCCGAAGCTTTAGCGTAGGCGGGGTTTATCGGTGGATTTGGTGATTTGGGCAAACAAGGCCGAAAGTCGCAAGGTAGTCAGTCCTTCGTTTTCTTTTTTCGGCAAACGGTGGTTTTGGCAAGTTTTGGATGACAAAAATAGCGGATGAATGAAAAATGAAATTACATTTGACCTTCATGACGCCTTTAAATCCTTTAGTTCATTCACGTTTTTTTTTAAACTCAATCCAATTACATTATGTTTAAAAGTTTTCTTCCCCTTCCACTGTTGCTTCTGGCAGCAGCCGTTTTTGGTCAAGCCCTCAAACCGATCCCTCAAATGGTGATGCAGACCAAAGCCAAGCAGGAATTTTCGGAGCTTTCACTTTTTAACAAACAAGCTGGTCAGGCAGCCGAACGACCTGAAATCAAGCAGGCTCTACAGAACTGGACATTGTTGTCCTGGGATGCTGCTAAAATGCAGGAATTGCTGGCTAACGCAGGCAATCCTGTCTCCCTGACACTTCCCTGGGAAAACAATGATGTCATCACGCTTGACCTTGTTCCTGCAAAAAACTTTTCTGACGAATTCCAGGTCCACACGGCTTCGTCCGGGGGAGCTTCCGACAATTCGGATAAAGGCGTTCATTATTGGGGTATTGTGCGCGATAATCCGGCTTCCCTGGTCACCATCAGTTTGTTCGGTGGTGAAATCATTGGCAGTGTAGAATATGATGGTGGAAGTTTTACGATCGGATTATTGCCTGCCAGCAATGACAAAACCCATATCCTCTTTAAAAACGATGATATTAAAGGAGCACCCGGATTTGTATGTTATACGGACGATGATTTACACAAAATCGGAGAAGAAGCAGGTTCCACCGATCGTTCATCCGGACCGGACAATTGTGTACGTATGTACGTAGAAACCGATTACACCCTTTTTCAAAACAAAGGCAGCGTGGCCAATGTCGTGACCTACATGACTGGCGTATTCAGTCAGGTTTCGGCGCTGTATACCAATGAATCTGTTAACCTTGTCCTGCATGATCTGTATGTGTGGGATGTAGTGGATCCCTACACCGGCCCATCTGCCAACAATTACCTCACTCAATTCAGAAATGCTAAAAATGGAGTTTACAACGGAGATCTAGCACATCTTGTAGGCATCAACGGGCTGGGCGGTGTCGCTTATCTCGACGTTTTGTGCAATGGCTATTATGGGGTAGGTTACAGCAGTATCAATGCCACTTACAGTAACGTACCCACCTATTCCTGGACGGTGGAGGTACTTACCCATGAAATCGGGCACAACCTTGGATCTCCTCATACGCATGCCTGTGCCTGGAATGGCAATAATACTGCTATAGATGGTTGCGGGCCTGAGGTAGGTTACAGCGAAGGCTGCGATGCTGATTTGCCAACCAACGGCGGGACTATTATGAGCTATTGCCACCTGGTTGGCGGTGTGGGCATCAATTTTAACAACGGTTTCGGCCCCCAACCGGGCGACCGTATTCGAAATGAAGTGTATAATGCATCTTGTTTAGCCGCCTGTGACGGTGGTGGTGGCGAATGCAACTATGTGTCCATCAATACCAACAACTTCGAATCAGGATTCGGTATTTGGACCGACGGAGGAACTGATTGCATCCGGACGAACAACGCCACATACGCCAATTCGCCGACATGGAGCATTCTCCTCCGCGACAATACCACAACATCCGTTATGTCCACTACAAACCAGAACTGGACGTCTTATGATGAGATAACAGTGGATTTCTCGTACTACTCGGTTAGTTTTGAAAATAACGAAGATTTTTGGGTGCAGATATCCACGAACGGAGGTTCGACTTACACCACAGTCGGAGATTTTAATGCAGGAGCACAATTTTCCAATGGGGTGCATACCTCAGGTCAGGTAATCATTCCCGGACCATTTACAACCAACACCCGTCTTCGATTCCGCGCCGATGCCTCCGCAGATGATGACCGGGTTTACATTGATGATGTGGTGATCACAGGTTGCCAGCAGGCTGGTTTCAATGGAGGAGGAGGCGACAGGAATGCTAGCGGTTTGGAAAATGATGAAATGCCCAGTATTGCCAATTTCCGGGCTGGTCCTAATCCTGCTACTGATCATGTCAATATCCAGTTTGATGCTACTGGCCATCTGAATACGACCCTTCAGTTGAGGGATCTTGCTGGCAGATTGGTGCTGCAACAGGTGGTTCCGGCAATCGAAGGCCAGAACAACATCTCCATTCCTATGCATAACCTCACAAATGGGTTGTACCTGCTAAGTGTGCAAGCCGGAGAAGAGGCAATTATGTTGAGGATTGTGTTGGCTAAGTAATAGCTTTCTAAAAATTTCACTTCTGGCAGTAGGAGCTGTTAATTCAGCCAAAAGAACCGTCGCGTTTGGTCAAAGACTCAAACGCGGCGGTTTTTTTTTGGGCTGGCAAAATGCTTGATAATCCATTGAAAATCAGCGGATGCAGTAAGGATAACTGAATCTATACCTTGCTAAAAATCTAATCAACAGAAAATATTTACTGTTTATCAATAAATTTTATTTGCAAAAAAGAAAAACATCCCACACCTTTGCTCCATCTTCTCACCAACACAAAAAAGTTGATCTATGAAAGCGAAAGAAATAATAGTATCTCCGAAAGTGCTTCGCTACACATTCCTTGCGCTTACGGCAGGTGGATGTCTTATGCTCTTCCTAAACCTATCTTCCTATTTTGGCATCACAAGCGACGGCCCTTTTATCCGAGGATATGTGAGTACTCAAGGTGACTACGGTCCAACCGTACAACCACTTTCTGACGGGAATGGCAGCTATAAAATCTTCAATTTTGGCGAGCGGAAACTCGTACTGCTTGACTTTTCAAACCTGCCATCTTTTATGCAATTCAGGCATATGTTTTATATTTTATGTCAAAAAATGGTCTGGTTTCTGGCCATTATTGTGATGTACCAGATGTACCGAATTTTCCGCAATCTTGACCGAAAGGTGATGTTCCGCGATGAAAATACCAGGCGAATTCGGCTCATCGCTTTGGCAGTTCTACTGTATCCAATTATGGGATTTCTAGCAGAAGTGCAGTTCAAAGCCATTGTTTCGCAGCTACCGGGGCACACACTTCAACTTTCTTCCATACCGATTTTGGACCAGGAAATTGTTTATGGAGCGATATTGAGCCTTGTCATATTTGCGCTCGCAGATGTTTTCCGCAGCGGCACACAACTTCAACAAGAACAAGACTTAACGATATAAGCCATGCCAATCATCGTAAACGTAGACGTGATGATGGCCAAGCGAAAAATGTCGCTCACCGAACTGGCCTCCAAAGTGGACATCACACTTGCCAACCTCTCCATCCTGAAAACGGGCAAAGCCAAGGCCATCCGATTTGGTACGCTCGAAGCCATCTGCAAAGCGCTGGATTGCCAGCCGGGAGATGTGCTGGAATATGTGGCGGAGAAGGGTGTGGGAGAATAGAGCACCGCCGCACGGAAAATTTATAATCGCTCCATAGTAAAAGTGCATGTCTCCATAGATCCATCAGGATAAGTGACAGTGTAATTTCCGTGTACATCCTCGTTTTTTAGCAATCCGTTTCCTACAAAACACCTTCCCACAAAATCACAATAGTTTATGGTGATTTTATCTGCTGTTGGATCGTCCAAGCTGACTTTTTCAATCTGAGCGAAGATATACAAACTGAATCCACCAAATTCTTCTATTTTAATGGTGTGATTGTCAATCTTTATCACTTTCAAAGGAAGAATCGTGATATAAGTTAGGCCATTACAGGTATCAGATCCCTGATAAAGCCCAACAAATTTGTCGGCATAACCTATGTTACATAATGGGCCCTCAAAACCCAGATAGCACTCACATTGGCCATCCACGCAGGAGGAATTCTTTGGGCAAGCAGATGTTAAACAGGGATCGGGCGGCGAAACTAAAGAACTGTTCCCGTTTTGCCCATTATAGAATTCGGGTAGAAAAGAGGATTTGTCACATGCTATTAGCAGGAGAGCAAAAGAAGTGACCGCGATTAATATCTTGAACTTCATACGCGAATAAATAAGGTGCTTACAACATGGATCATGCGAATCAAGGGTAGAACCTTGATTCGCATGATATTAAGCACGAGTTACTGATCAAACATCAATCCGCGCATACTTCGCATTCGCCTCAATAAACGCCCTGCGTGGCGGCACCTCATCGCCCATCAACATGGCAAACATGCGGTCGGCCTCGTTGGCATCGTCAATCGTGGCGATTTTGAGGATGCGGGTTTTCGGGTCCATGGTCGTTTCCCAAAGTTGTTCGGCGTTCATTTCACCAAGACCTTTGTAACGCTGCACTTTTACCGAATCGTCGTCTTCGCGACCACCGGAAAATTCCAGTTGTGCGGCTTTACGCTCTGTATCGTTCCAGGCATAGCGCTGGTTTTTACCCTTTTTCACGAGGTAGAGTGGGGGCTGCGCAATGTAGATATGGCCTTTCTCGATCAGTTCGCGCATATAACGGAAAAAGAAGGTCAAGATCAGCGTGGTAATGTGTGAGCCGTCAATGTCGGCGTCGCACATGATGACCACCTTGTGGTAGCGGAGTTTTTCCGTGTTCAGAATCCTGTGCCCCTCATCGTTCTCGCTGATGCTTACGCCGAGGGCCGTGAAAATGTTCTTGATCTCCTCGTTTTCGTAAATCTTATGCTCCAGGGCTTTCTCCACGTTCAGGATTTTACCCCGTAGCGGAAGAATGGCTTGCGTGTGACGGTCGCGGCCTTGCTTGGCCGTACCACCTGCTGAGTCGCCCTCGACGAGAAACACTTCGCTCTCTTCGGGGCTTCGGCTGGCGCAATCGGCGAGTTTGCCCGGAAGGCCGCTGCCGGTGAGTGCGCCCTTGCGCTGCACCATTTCCCGGGCTTTGCGGGCGGCATTGCGGGCGGTGGCCGCCAACACCACTTTTTCAATGATGCGTCGTGCCGGATTGGGATTTTCTTCCAAAAACTGTTTCAGCGCATCGCCCACGCTACGGCTTACGATGCCGAGCACTTCGGAGTTGCCGAGTTCGCCTTTTGTTTGGCCCTTAAACTGAGGTTCCGGCACTTTCACAGAAACGACCGCGGTGAGGCCCTCCATAAAGTCTTCACCAGAAATGGCAAAGGTTACTTTTTTGAAAAAGCCGTTGTCGTCGCCGTACTTTTTGAATTCACGGGTGAGGGCGCGGCGGAATCCACTGACGTGGGTGCCACCGTCGCGGGTACTGATGTTGTTGACGAAAGCCACCACGTTTTCGGAGTACGAGGTATTGTAAATCATGGCCACCTCTACGTCCACGCCTTCTTCGCGGGTGCTGATGTAAATGGGCTTGTCAATGAGGTTGGTTTTGGCCTCGTCGAGATAAATGACAAATTCCTGCAAGCCGCCCTCGGAGTAAAAGAGTTCTGTTTTGAAGCTGCCATCGTCCTCTTTTTCACGCTCGTCAACGAGTGAGAGGCGGAGCCCCTTGTTCAGGTAAGAGAGTTCCCGCAAGCGATGCGCCAAAATGTCGAACTTATACTCTGCTGTCTCGAAAATCTCGGGGTCGGGCAAGAACGTGATCGTGGTACCCCGATCTTTTGTAGTGCCGATTTCGCGCACATCGTACTTCGGCTTTCCCTGACTGTATTCTTGTTCAAAAACTTTCCCTTCGCGGCGTACTTGGGCGTGAAGCATGATCGAGAGTGCGTTCACACAAGAAACACCTACACCGTGCAAACCACCGGAAACTTTGTAGGAATCCTTATCGAATTTGCCGCCGGCGTGCAGCACGGTCATAACGACTTCGAGCGCTGATTTTTTCAATTTTTGGTGCATCCCGGTTGGGATACCGCGCCCATCGTCCGTGACTTTTATGGAGTTGTCGGACTGAATAACCACTTCGATATGGGTGCAGTGACCTGCCAAATGCTCGTCAATCGAGTTGTCCACGACCTCCCACACAAGGTGGTGCAGGCCTTTGATGTCAGTGCTACCGATGTACATGCCGGGCCTTTTTCGCACGGCCTCTAAACCTTCGAGGGCTGTAATGCTGCTTGCGCCGTAATCACTAGCGGCTGCTGGGTTTTGTTGTGGGTCGAGTGAAGTATCTTCTGTCATGCGTTCCGTGTCTTTTGCTGCTTTTGTCTTTGAAAAATGTGTGCAAAGATACGGCGAATCGCTCGCTAAAAGAAACCCAAAGACTAGTTTTTTTGGACTTTTTTCAAGGCTGTTTTTCGATCTAAAAAATTGAAAATCAAATAATTAAATGGCTTCGAGTGGCTGGTTGTCCAGCTTGGGAATTGTTGCCAAAAAGTGTTATAGATATTCTCTGCCTCCTCCCCCCACTTTTGTCCACATGATTTCATCACTATCAAAATTATTTCCTTATGAAAAAGATCACGCTTTGCTTAATCACTGCTTTTTTTGCTAGTCCCCTGATCAGCCAAACGGTAGGCCCTGATACTACTTTTGGCATAAATGGAAAGGTAATTTCAAGTCTCTATGGAATGAGTGGCAACCCTTACGGTATTGATTTTGTGGGGCTTCCGGATGGCAAAATAATTCTTGGAGGAAGCATTGATGACCAGGTAGGACTCGAAAAATATGACAATGCCGGGCTGCGGGACACCTCGTTCTCAAAATCCTTGGTCGAATCAGATGGGTTTGAAGTAGGGGTCTCGGCCCAAAAGGATGGCAAAGTATTATTGGTAAGTGAAAACACGGTTGGCTTTAGCACTTTCGCTGCGCGCTTTGACACGTTTGGCAATCTGGATACCAGCTTTGGGAGTGGCGGGATAACACAAACCCATGTAAGCCACTTTATGGCTCACAATATTTTTGAGCAGTCTGATGGCAGGGTAGTCGTTTTTGGGGATGAATACGGGATAAATTCAAGCACATTTTCCGCAGTTCGTCTCCTACAGGATGGCACCATTGACAGCTCGTTTGCCAGCAACGGAAAACTTACCATTGACCTCCCTAATTATGCCTATGAAGTGCCCGTAGCCATGCTCGAACAGCCCGATCAAAATTGATTTTTGTCGGCTCGATTGGCTACCCAGTCTGGAATATTTTCGTGGTTCGTATTCACCCAAATGGCGCCTTAGATTACACTTTTGGAGAAGGCGGGATAGTTATTGACCCGATCCACGGCAATAGTAATGCTTATGCATTGGCACTTCAAGCCGATGGTAAAATTGTGCTCGCTGGCGACACTGGCCCTGATAATCAAGCAATTGTAGTCCGATACCATGGTGATGGTTCCCGCGATAATTACTTCGGCGAACAGGGTGTGCAGTACATTCCAGAAGCAAATGAAGGCGTCGGAATTGCCATCAGGCCGGATGGTAAAATCCTTACCGCAAACTGGTCTTCCAATGCCGCGCTGGGTAACCTGGCCCTTGCCCAATTGCTGCCCAATGGACAAAGAGACCTGACGTTTGGCATCAACGGCGTTTTTAAAATGATAGACCCTGGAATGCGGCCAAGAGCATTGTCGCTCCAGGGGAATAAGGCAACGGTTTCTGCCCGAAAACTTACCGGTGTCACTTTCAAGCAGATTTTTCGCTTCCTCCTGGATCTAAATGTTGGGGTTTTAAGCCCAAGCGTCACAAATGTTCCCAATCTTCTGGTCTATCCCAATCCCATCGCCGAACAATTCACGCTACAATTCGGACTTGCCGAGCCAGCACCCGTGAGCGTTCATTTGTTTGACATGCAAGGCAAATTGGTGCAGAATCTTGTTCAAAATCAATCCTTTGAGCGAGGGGAACACATGCTGAGCCTTTCCTGCCCGGGGCATCTTCCTGCTGGCAACTATGTACTAACGTTGGAAGTAGCCGGGAAAAAGATGACGAGTATTCAAATCATGAAAAAGTAAAGATTCAGCCGCGCTCACAGGCTTGACACTAATGAAATCCCTAAAAAGGACATTATGCATCTGTGGAAAAAGACCATAAAGTGTACTAGTTTTTCTAATTTATATCCCCCCACTTTTACACCAGGAATTTCATCAGAAACAAAAATACACTATTATGAAAGGGATTAGACTTGGCTTAATGCTTGCCTGCAATTCATGCCTTCTAATGGCGCAATCCATCCAATCAGATGCTACTTTTGGGATAAATGGGCGGGTAGAAACCGATTTGATAGACCAAAACCTTAATCCATATGGTTACAACCTGGCTTTGCTGCCTGATGAAGAAGTTATTATAGTCGGAGATCCGTATGGGGATAGCCTATGTGTTAAAAAATACAGAAATGACGGTACCCTTGACGTGGGGTTCACCACTCCATTGGCCGGGTTTACCCCCTATATATTCGGAGCATCTATCCAACAAGACGGGAAAGCAATAGTAAGTGGTCCCATATCCCAAGCATCTTATCATACTGCTGTTGCACGCCTGAATATTCAGGGTGGTTTGGACACGACCTTTGGCAACAATGGCATTTCGTCCGTTTTTATTGAGCATGCCTATGAATCTCAGGTATTAGAGTTGAGCAATGGGAAAATCATTGTTTTTGGATCTGAGAATAATAATACCAGCAACATTCCAACGGTGGTAACAAGATTGAATTCAAATGGCATTGTAGACAGCACTTTCGGCATAAATGGGACTTCCAGTAACGATATAAACCTTGGGCCTGAATTTATTCCTTCAGGTGTGGAGCAAGCTGATGGAAAACTTCTATTCGCCGGAATGGCCTCTTATCGTTTGTTATTGTTTCGCCTAAACCCAGATGGCTCTATAGACTCTACATTCAGCGAAGATGGTATTGTAATTGATCCCATGCCAAACGGTGGTGAAGCGTATTGCATGGACCTGCAGTCCGATGGGAAGATAGTTGTTGGCGGTTATAGCACCGCTCCATACAAACCAATAATCGCCAGGTATAACCCAAATGGAACGCGTGACAGCACTTTTGGAAATGCGGGCGTACACTATTTTACAGACCTTGATGAATTTCAGGAAGGCGTGGGCATTGAGGTCTTGCCAAATGGGGAAATAATTATGCTTATTGCCGACCTGGGAGGAGATCTTGTAAGACTTGCACAATTGCTCCCTGACGGACAGCGTGATCCGTCGTTTGGCAACAATGGAATATACCAATATCCAGGCCCGGGTCTAAGACCGAGATCACTCAGGTTGAGCGGTAATAAAATAACCATCTCTGGAAGAAAGGATGTCTCTGATCAAATTTTTCTCCTCCGCTTTCTCCTCGATCTATCAATCGGCACACTAAATCCAGGCACCCCAGCCGACCCCAGCCTTTGGATCTACCCGAATCCTATTTCCGAGCAATTTACCCTGCAATTCGGGCTTGTCGAGCCAGCCCCAGTGAGCGTTCATTTGTTCGATATGCAGGGCAAATTGGTACAGAATCTTGTTCAAAATCAATCCTTTGAGCAAGGGGAACATACGATGAGCCTTTCCTGCCCGGGGCATCTTCCTGCTGGGAATTATGTCTTGACATTGGAAGTAGCCGGGAAAAAGATGACGAGTGTGCAAATCATGAAAAAGTGATGGCTAAGCCCATTGCGGCTATCCAACCCTCGGGAGGTTTCAACACCTCATAAGGTTAATTATCCAAAAGTACAATTATAGGCATTCAAAATTTCATCTTGAGGAGCCGCTCCCCAATCTCCGTGGCCGGATCGTGCCATACGCCTTGAATGCCTACTTGCCGCGCTGCCTCCACATTTTCAGGCAAATCATCAAAAAATACGGTCTGCGCTGGCACCAATTCGGCATCGGCCAGCACATACTCGAATGCTTCGGGCATTGGCTTTCGCAATCGGATGAGGTGGGAGAAATACACCCCGTCAAAATGCAGGGACTCGTAGTCGGGAAGGCCGTGTTCGCGCAGCATGTAGTCGGCAATCCAGCGTTCGTGGAGCTCGTTTATATTGCTGAGCAAGAACACTTTATATCGTTGGCGCAAGCGCAGTAACAGCTCAAAACGGTGCTGTGGCATCCCGATAAAAATGGCGTTCCAGGCAGCAACGACCTGTTCTGGTGAACAGTGTGGCGCACCTTCAAAGTGTGCCACATTACCGTTGATGCCGCAAAGTTTTTCCAAAAACTCTGCTGTGCTGAGTCCCCCTGTTTCGTACAGTTCAAACACCCGCTCCCGAAGCAGTTTTTCCTTGGCAACGGCAAAGTTTTCGCCCCAGAGGTTTTTCATTTCCCGCTCAAAAGCAGCAAGATCAAGGTCAAAAAGGACGTTGCCAAAGTCGAATATGATGTTGCGAATCATGGATGAATGTGATACTTGGTGTCAAACACGGCACTAGACCTCGTCCACAAAATTGGATACTGCGTACAAGGGCAAGGATTTGATGTCGCCGTATTCTGAAAAATTTTCGAGTGAAAAACGGTAGCCAAAGGCCTTGTTCTTTTCCTTTAAAAACTGCCGCAGACTCTGCATACTGCCTTTCCCCGACGATTTTACTTCTATAGGCACCAAATCTGCCCCCTCCTGCACTACATAATCCACTTCAGCATTGGCATTGGGCGACTCTCGATGCCAATAGTAAAGAGCGGGCGGAGACCAGGGCGAGCTGTATTTCTGGTACTCCAATCCCCAAAATTGCTCAGCGAGCGCCCCCTTGTTGATGAGCGCGTGACTGGGGTCGAAAAGAAATTCGGCAAGATCAAGCCCCAAAATTCGCTGAAAAACTCCTGTATCTAGCAGCAACATTTTTCGTCTTTTTTGGTCAACTGCTGCACCAAGTGGTAGGCCGTTTGCAGCAGTGTGCGTTACGGGGAGCACCCAACCTGCCATGATGAGCAGTTCCAACGCTTCTTTGATTTGACCCTGATTTGAATTTGGCGAGGCCTTGGTATACATAAACTTACCTCCAGCCTGTTGCACCACTGATTCAAATACCTCGACTAGCCGTGCTGGCGGTACAGTGTTTTTATATTTCGTAAAATCCGCCCTCAAGGCGATATAAATATCATCTAAAACCCGCTGGCTGTCCAACTGTTTCCCAGTACGGACGAAGCTGGCCACGGATTCCGGCATCCCACCAGTGAGCATGAATTTTTTTAGATAGTCCAATAATTTTTTGTGCAAAACATCGGATAAAGGGCGCTCAAAATTGGCGGCTCGTTTGGCATCAAGCAGGCGGTCTTCACCCAAAGCCTCCAAAAACTCATTCAATGAAAACGGGTACATAAACAGCGACCGAACCCGCCCTACGCCATACGAAGGCAATGTTTCCAACGCGAATTCGAGCAAGGATCCGGCAGCAACAACATGCAGTTCAGGCATTTTTTCATAAAAAAAACGCAGCGAAGAGATGGCGGACGGGCAGGCTTGAATCTCGTCTAAAAAGAGCAGGGTTTGTCCTGGCTCGATGGGTTTGCCAAAAAAAATGGAGAGGTCGGCAACGATGCGCTGAGGGTTCAGGTCTGTTGCAAAAAGCGCATTCAGGTTAGGGTTTTCCTCGAAGTTGATCTCTACGAAATCTTTGAACTGGAGTGCCAGATTCCGTACAGCTGAGGATTTGCCTACCTGCCTTGCCCCACGAAGAATCAAAGGCTTTCGAGCAGGATCGTTTTTCCAATCATACAGATACTTGTCTATTAGTCTTTTGTAGTACAAAATTCAATTTTTAGTAAGCAAAAATACGATCTTTTTTATATTTTTAGTAAGCAAAAATACGGCCTATTTTATATTTTTAGTAAGCAAAAAATGGAAGGAATTGGTTTTTTAATACCCAGAACCCTTTGAAATGCCCAATAATCCAAAAATGAAATGAGCCTGACGAAATCCCTCCCATTCACGACCTTCGCCCCTGCATTTTCAAAAAGCACGAGCAATGGCGAAAAAATCAGCACCCCAACCCAAAAAATCCGACAAGCAAGCATCCATCAGCATTTCTGATTCTACAGAAAAATGGCTTCCCTGGGCCTTAGCCGTAGTGGCCTTTGCCCTGTACAGCACGGGGTTTGGCAATCAAATGGTAGGTATGGACGACCACACTGCCACGGTTGACAATCCTGCCGTCAAAGACTTTCTGATTTTTAGCGGTTTCAACCTCGGTATGTATGCCCCGCTTACCTGGATCGGCTACCAGATTGCCTACATCCTTGGCAAGGACAGCGCGAATTATTATCACATAATCTCAGCCATTGTCCACGCTGTCAATGTCGTGCTGGTGTTCAGGGTCTTTCAGAAGCTCGACTTCAATCTCAGCGTCTCGGCCATTGTCGCCTTGTTTTTCGCTATCCACCCGCTCAATGTGGAAGCCGTGGCCTGGATCGCGGGCTTCAGCACACCGCTCTTTTCCATGTTCTGCCTGTTGGCTATGAACTATTACCTGCGGCACACCAAGGACGAAAAGGGTGGGTATGGCAAAAATTACTGGCTCGCGCTCACCATGTTCCTGCTTGCCTGCCTAGCAAAATCGGCTGCCGTTACCCTGCCAATCACGCTGCTGGTGCTCGATTTGTGGAAAAAACGCAGCTTCAGCCAAAAGGTTTTGCTCGAAAAAGTGCCGTTTTTCCTCATTTCACTGCTCTTTGGTGTCCTGACGCTTTATTCGCGCCAACACGCAGGCCAACTAGATCAGCCCGCCGATTTCAATTTGCTCGATCGTGGCCTCATGGTTTGCCATACCATACTTTTTTACTGGAAAAAACTACTTGCCCCAACCGGTCTGAGCATCTGGTATCCTTTTGAAAAAACAAACGGCGCCTGGAGCTGGGATTATCTGGCTTCTCCAGTGATTTTACTGGGAATACTTTTTGCCGCATGGCGCACTAGACGGGCAATGCCCTTGCTCTGGATTGGCATTTTGTTCTACTTGTCCAACATTGTGTTATCCCTTCCCTGGTCTACATTCGGCACCTTCGAGCTTCGTTCCGACCGTTATAATTACCTCGCCGGACTCGGTATTTTTGTCGTACTGGCTTCGCTACCCGATTATTTAAAAGAAAAACGAGCAGCCTGGTCAGGCGCCGCTTGGGCCTTGATTCTGGGCCTGACTTTTATTTGGCTCGTCACCTCCGCCCTTCGAATCCGAGATTGGAAAGACACTACTACCCTGATAAACAAGGCGATAACTGCCACGGGCGACAATTTTGGCAAAGCTTATCTCTGGCGTGGAATGGCCTACGGCAAAGCCAGCGATGCGCAAAAAGCGGTCAAAGATTTCAGCATGGCCTTGCAGAAAAACCCCGAGTTATATCAGGCTTATAAATTCAGGGGCAACGTTTTGGGTATGCTGAAAAATTACGAAGAATCCGTAGCCGACCTCACGAAATTCCTGGAACATTACCCCACAGAGGTGCCAGAATTGTACAATCGCGGCCTGTCATACGCCAATCTGGAGCGTAACCAGGAAGCTATTGCCGACTTTTCACGGGCGATCGAGCTAGATACCACCTTTGCAAGGGTTTATCGCGCAAGAGGCAATTGCTACTTAAAAGTAGGTGAAACCGAAAAAGAAATGCGGATTTGGCGAAATATGAGAGCATGCAGAAATAGGCTGGGGGAACACGGATGACACGGATGAGACACGGATTTTATCTGTGAAAATCCGTGTCTCATCCGTGTCATCCGTGTTCCACAAGCATCACATCCCTACAAAACCGAATACTCCACAAACGGCAGTTGCTCAGGGTAATCCGTAGTGTAATGCAAGCCCCTGCTTTCGCGGCGATGCGATGCGGATCGGGTAATGAGATACGCTACCGTAATGAGGTTGCGGAGTTCCATCAATTGTGGGCTGATGGTGGTTGTTTTGTAAAGTTCTTCAGTTTCCTGGTACAATAAGAAGAGCCGGTCGAGTGCGCGTTTTAGACGCACATTGGAACGCACAATGCCTACGTAGTAGGACATGATTTCGCGCAATTCCTTTAGTCCTTGTGTGATCAGCACCATTTCTTGTGGATCTGTCGTGCCCTCGGCGTTCCAGTCTGGAATGCCCTCCTGTAATTCCCAGGCATCTAATTTGCCCACCAAATCATGCGCCACGCGATGGGCAAACACCATGCCTTCGAGTAATGAGTTGGAGGCCAGGCGATTGGCCCCGTGTAAGCCGGTGCTTGTGCATTCACCAGCAGCATACAACCGATGGATGCTGGTATGGCCGTATTCGTCCACCAACACGCCACCGCAAGTGTAGTGGCAGGCTGGTACAATGGGAATCATGTTTTCCATCGGATCAATGCCGATGCTTTTGCATTTTTCATAAATGGTGGGGAAGTGCGCCAGAAAATCTTCTTTGTTCAAATGGCGGCAGTCCAGATACATGCACTCAGTACCTCTTTTTTTCATTTCAGAGTCAATGGCGCGTGCCACAATATCACGTGGCGCGAGCGAAAGCCGCGGATCGTAATGCTGCATAAACTCCTCACCCTCAGCGGTTTTCAGAATTCCTCCAAAGCCGCGCACTGCTTCTGAAACAAGGAACGAGGGATTGTCGCCCGCCGGGTTGTAGAGCGATGTTGGGTGAAATTGTATGAATTCCATGCCTTCTACCCGGCCTTTGGCGCGGTAGGCCATTGCTACTCCGTCGCCAGTCGCAATGACGGGATTGGTGGTTGATTTATAAACCTGACCGGCGCCGCCCGTGCATAGCACTGTAACCCGTGCCAGGATGGTATCAATATCACCATTTTGCTTGTTGAGTGCGTAACAGCCGTAGCACTCAATGCCCGGTGTAACGCGGATGACCATGCGCCCCAAGTGGTGCTGTGTGATGAGGTCAAGTGCAAAACAATGCTCGGATACGGTGATATTGGGGCATTTTTTGGCTTCCTCCATGAGGGTGCGTTGCATTTCCCAGCCCGTGAGGTCTTTATAATGGAGTATCCGTTGTTCGGAGTGGCCGCCTTCCCGGGCGAGATCGTATTCAGTGGAGCCTTTTTCTTTGTCAAAATGAGCGCCCCAGCCAATGATTTCGCGTACCCGTTCCGGGCCTTCTTCCACCACAATGCGCACGATGTCCGTCTTGCAAAGTCCGTCGCCAGCATCCAGGGTATCGGCGATGTGTTTTTCAAAATTATCTTTTTCGAGATCCCAAACGGCAGCCACGCCACCTTGAGCGTAGCGTGTGTTGCTTTCTCCTTCGACTGTTTTTGTGAGCACGAGGATTTGTCGGTCGGGAAAGAGGCGGGAAGCTTTAATGGCAAACGTCAGCCCGGCGATGCCTGAACCGAGCACGAGGATGTCTGTTTTGGTGCGTGTCATGGTGCAAACATAACAAGACCTCCGAGGTTTTTAAAACCTCGGAGGTCTAAATTAGAGGTAACCTGAAGTTACCTCCTAATTTACGATCCCTACCGATACCCCACCGCAATCACGCCACTGCCCATAATTCTTCGTTCTTGGCTTTGAATCGAATCAAACAACCAACAAGAAAAGTCAACGTTCATTTTCCAGGTCTTTTCACCACGTTCGTTCATTTCCCATGGCTCTGAATCCAGAATAATGAAGTGCGAGAAAGAACCGGATGAATCCTGAGGTTGAGGCAAAATATCTGAACGAAGCACTGACCCCTCAGGCGTAACCCATCGAATGGCTACATTGTGAAGGGTGTCATTCAGCGGCGATTGGTACTCCCAAGATTGGTCATAGGCAAAAATCACATCAGGGCGGACCACATCATCCAGCCATTCATTTTTAAATTCAAACTTCACACTGCCTGGGCAATCGCCTGCGGGACAAGAAGCGTCGGCAAATGCGCCAGACATTACCAATACACGGTTAGAGACAGTACCGCCCTCAACCTTGGTAAACAAATAAGTGCCATTAAGGCCTGCCGTCAAGCCAAACCCTGAGTCAGGTGGCGCCTCAAACCCAACAGAAAAAACGGGAGAATCAAAACCTCCACCCGGCGGATCAGACTTGCTGCAAGCCGACCATATCATGGTGACGAGCGTTATTGGAATGAGTATATTTCTCATAAGAAGGAATTTTTAAAACAAACGAAGCCTCAGGCCCAACTCCACATTGCCTAAACCTTTGTTTTTCAGGCCTTCTCCTAAGGTTTTGAAAACTGGTGTAAATCGGTATTGTGCCTTTGTCATCAGAGAAATCCGATTATTTAAGCGATACCCCGCCCCGGCGAATGCCGAGAAATAATTTTGGTTGTAAGGCTCGGAGTTCCCTTTTACAAACTTGGTGACGGTGGTTTTTGGTTCTTCCAATGAAGACTCCACGGTGTATTCTGTTCGATCTTGTACGGCCAAGAGCATTCCTGCTGCTCCACCAGCTTCCAGCGCCCAAGGGCCTTTGTGCCAATGCGCAGAAATCGGAATTTCGAGGAAGTGCAATCCACGGGTTTCACGTTTCCATTCCTCGCTTCGGTAGCCAAACGAATAACGCAGGTTCTCTACCTGATTGGGATTTGATGAATCTCCTTGTGCCGTGTGGCCCGGCACAAAACGCGCCTGCACACCCAGCATTAGCGACCAGTTATTATTCAAACGGTAATCCCCAAAAGCACCCAGAGTCCACCCTGCCCAACGCCCAACAGTATCAGACTGCTGATACGCTGATCCAACCAATGATAAGCCAAACGAAAACCGCTGGTCTTGCACCGGCTTGATTTTCTCCGCAATTGGCTCCTTCGCTAGAGTGGGCCGTTTCTGGATCTGAAAAATCCGCTCAGGCAAGAGCATTGGATACAGAGGCGTTGGAATGGTGAAGATTGGGATGGTGATTGGTTTATCCGCCTTCGCTATGGCTACGGCGGGTAAACTGGTGATTGGTTTATCCGCCGTGGCTTCGGCGGGTAAATTGGTGATTGGTATATTAGTAATTGGTGGACCCTCCTTCGCTATGGCTACGGCGGGTAAATTGGAGATCAGGGATTTGTCGTCGGATTTGGCGGTTTCTTTCTGAAGTAATTTCTGTACCGCCAACGTTTATCGCATCATTTTTACCTAGAAGATTTTGTCGTGAAGTTTTGGATTCTGCTAGGCCTTTTGAAGCACTTTTCCCTGTTTTTGTAATTGATTTATTACGTGTATTGCCTTGTTTTTTCTTTTCCGGCATATTGCCTTCGGATGGCACTATTGAAATTGGAGCATTTGACAATTTTTCATCTCCCTGCCTGGTTACATCATTGGTTTGTTCCCTGGAATTTGATGGTTGAGTTGTTTGCCCACTCAAAGTATCTTTTCCATCCGCAAAGCTTGGGTGCTCCGTTTTTGGAGTTGAAAAAATTGAATCCCCCTCTCCTACATTATTTTGCGATAAACTTCCATTTGGTGCTAGCCTTAGTAATAGCCAGGCAAGCAATGCCATGGCCAGCACCAGCCCGATAATGAGCCAAAATCGTCTGCGCCGCTTGTCATCCTCCTTTTCGAGCAAGGCTTGGGCTTGTTCCCAGTATTCCTCATGGAACTCGAAACGCTCCCCCGGATCGTCGGAGTCAAATTTTTGTCGCATCAGGTCGTCTATATTTTCCATCTTCCCTGTGAGTGGTTATTTGTTGATTTGGGGATTCGATTATTTGTTTATTCGGTTATTTGGTTAATTGGGGATTCGGTTATTTGGCTCGGGCAACTCGAATAACCAAATCCCCAATTAACCATATAACCATCACCCAACCACCATTTCCGCTTTTATCCAGGATTGAAGTTGTGCCCGGGCAGTGCTGACGTGCCATTTTGATGTGCCTTCGCTCATGCCGAGCATATCGCTGATTTCCTGGTGACTGAATCCATCTATTGCAAAGAGATTAAAAACCTTCTGGGTCATGGGCGGAAGTCGTTGCAACAAGGCTTCAAGGTGTTGAATGTCAAGACGTTGGTCGGCTTCATTCCAATCAATTGGTTCGCTGGGATAGGCTCGTTCTATATCTTCTGTGAATACGGTCAGCTCGCGCCATTTCTTTTCGCGGCGGAATTCATCAATTACTGTATTAATCATAATCCGCCGAATCCAGGCTTCAAAAGGCACCTCTTCGCGTTTGTACCGGTCGAGGTTTTGGATTATTTTGAGAAACCCACTGTTCACCGCCGACACCGCATCTTGCTGATTGCGCCGATAGCGCATACACACCGCCATAAGCACCGGAAAGCACGAGCGGTAAAGCGCGTACTGCGCTTTACGGTCGCCTTTAAAGGCTGCTTGTAGAAGTTGCGGGTCGAGGTTCAAGGTTGTTTACAATTGACAGTTTAATAACTCCGCCGGAGGCCTCTTTTGGTCTCCGGCGGAAGCGTACGAGTGTTTATTTGTTTGTGTTCGGAAGTATTACGCAGGTGTTAACGGAGAGGTTGGGTGGCTGGACGTTTTTTTAAATGTCCAATTTCCAACAAGGAATTTCCAATGTCCAAATAGGCGTTGTGCTTGGGATTTGTTGTCATTAAATACCGAATGCCCAATGTGAGTGACTAAGCGCGAAGCCCACTTGGACATTGGAAATTCCTTGTTGGACATTTATTTCAGTCCTTGCACCACCGCCAATACCAGCAGCGTCTGCTCCTCTTCAGGGGAGAGATTGCGCAGCAAGGTGACTGCGCGAGGAATGGGTGACACAGCCCGCTGCCCATTGGTAATGGTTGCACCCTCACTTTGGCCAAGCAACACGGGCCATTGGCGGAGTTCGGGGTCGGTCTCCAATTTTGCCAAAAGTTGGCTTTGTTTGCCGCTGGAAAGCAGCACACCATCCACCAGTACGGCGAAGGGCTGGTCGTCTTTCCAAATTTCTGTTTCTTTTCCTTTTTGCCTGAAAACGAATTCTTTATCGCTCGTCTTTGCAACCACAACCGAGGTCTTCCCGCTTTTTTGTCCTGCAAATACCATTACTGGTTCCTGGTAAATGGTGCTGAAAAAACCTTCAAAAATGGGATCACGCCAGCCGGCTTTTTTCAGCATTTTCGGCTTCAACGAAAGATGGGTGAGGGTTTCGGCGTCGCAGGCAATAAGCAGATCGGGCATGCCCTTGGTGCGTAACTTATCACGATTATTCAAGCGTCCGCGCAGTTTGGCAAGCAATTCTTTCCATGCCCGCGATGTAGGATTGAAGGCAATGCTGCTCAATACGTTGGCAATGAAATAAAAGATTCCGGTAATGAATAATCCGACCAGAAGGGCGGCGAAAAGCAATCTTAAGAGAGCGACCATGTTTTTTAACTGCAAAGATAACCGTATGATCCATGTGGTTCAGCGTCCTTGATCCGCACTAAAAAACAGTGTAATTTTACTGCTTCTAATTACCGGACTATTTCACAAAAAGACCCGTGTATGAAACCTGTTTTCCATTTTTTGATCTTTGTTTTCTTTCTTTTTCCCTTGTTTCTCCCAGCACAATCCTGGCAGAAATTGGGAGGGCCTCCCGGCGGCGGCGGCCTTGTCTTTCCCGGCAAACAAGGCTATTTGTTTATGAGAAAAAAGTTCCACCCCGAACTTTACCGCTCTTCGGATGGTGGTCATCAATGGCAGAAAATGCCCTTGACACCTGCCGACTCTTGGTTTTGGCCATTGGTAGCAGGAGCGGATGGCAACTTGTACGCGGGTAAACTCAACAAGTTGCACCAATCCACCGACAACGGCGAAACCTGGAATGAAATCAGCACCATTGCCCACGAGACTATTTATGCATTGCCAGGAGGGGAGATTTTAATTGGTACGCCAGGCGGCATCAAGCGCTCTATTGACAACGGCGGCACTTGGCAGACGGTTACCAATATTACTGACGCATCGGGTGGTTTTGTCTATAACCCGAACACAGGCGACGTATATGCGTGGCAAAATGAGGGGAATGTAAGTACGGTGTGGGTGTCCTCCGACAATGGCTTAAGCTGGTCAGTGCTGTTTGAAAACGCTGCATTGTCGTACCCGTACCAATGGTCGTTTGGCCCAAATGGGATCATTTTTATGGGTGCGCAGGACCTTCTTTGGCGTTCTTTGGACAATGGCCTAAGTTGGACGGGTATTGACCCGATGCTTCCAGATTCTGACAGGGAAGTATCGGTGGGCGTAAGCATCACTGGCCGGGTATTTGCCTTTGAACGGTTTATGTCAAAATATTCCGACGACAATGGCTTGACTTGGCAACCGCTAACCGACAGCGGTCATAACGAACTAAACCTTTTTTTTTCCTCGCCCGATGGATCGGTTTTTGCCCTGCGCGGATATGGTGGAAGCTTGCACCGATCCGACGATGACGGGGCAAGCTGGCATTTTTCAGCCAACGGGATTTTGACCTCTGATGTCCTAAACTTGCTGCATCTGGATAACACCCGTATGCTGGCGCTTACCCCCGATGGGCTTTTTTACAGCAATGACGGCGGAGATACCTGGCAATTGAAGTGGGAAGCGGTCAATTATCGTTCCACTTCATCTGGTCAATATTCTCTTCAAGCCGCTCCTGACGGCAGCTGGTATCTTTTGACGGGGTTTAACCTCATAAAATTCACAGATGAAGGTCAGTCACACACGGTGCTCCAAGTGCCCAATTTTACCGAAGAGACCTTTAACCGCCTTTGGGTCAGCCCCCAAACAGGCGACGTTTTCGTTAGTCTTTGGAACAGTTTTTATTTTTCGAGCGATGGTGGCCAAAACTGGCTGGAGCGACCAAATTTCTATCTTGAAAACCTCCTTTTTATGCCAGGCGGCAACCTGCTCACTACGCGGTCTGAAGGTGTGTACAAATCTTTCGACGAGGCTCAAACCTGGGTGAAAATTGCCGACCATGGGTTTTCGAACAGCCCTTTTCTTGCTTCTAACGGAGGGATATACGTTACGAAAGGTTCTCCTGCCTCACTTTTCAAGTCCTTTGATGGCGGCGTGACCTGGGATTCGATTCCTCCTTTCATCCAATACCTTCAATATAATCCAGTCGTCAACGACAATGGTTTGATTTTTGCCTACGATCATATTTCAAACGGCGCATTGGTGTCGGCGGATGGCGGGCAAACCTTTGACCTTTATGCCGCGCTGCCCCAATATGGTTCGGCCAGCATCAATTTTTCGCTCAACCCAGCGCAGTACCTTTTTGCGCCCCAGGAGCGGGATGGTATTTACCGAACCGGCTCTGCCACCACCCCGGTAAAACTGCTCCCAAAAATTTCGCCTGTTCTGCAAATTTCTCCTAATCCTTTTCGCGAGTCAACACTCCTGACCATTGCTGGTCAATTGCCGGATGCACATAACCTGGTTTTTGAGCTGTTTGATAACTCTGGAAAAAAATTGCGCTCGCTTGCTTTTAACGGTACGCAACTGCGAATTGACCGCGGCGAACTGCAAAACGGGGCGTACCATTATTGGCTGAAAACTTCCCAGGGCAAACGCTTGGATGCAGGGACGATCTTTGTGGCGGAGTAGCGTTAGGAGGCAACTTGAAGTTGCCTCCTAACTTCTGATCTGCAATTTCTGGGAAAGCACTCCTATGCAATTGGGTTTTCACCCTACTTTTCCGACATGGATTCTTGGCAATATTTATTTTTTGGAACAGTAATCTCCGCAGTGCTAAGCTTTGTGTTTTGGCAACAAGGGCGCAACAGGCTCGCCTTGTTTTCACTCTTCGTCGCGGCTTTTCTGTTGCGATTTTGCATTACCTACCTTGATACGTATTTGCATCTCTGGGACGAGCGGTTTCACGCGCTTGTGGCGAAAAACATGATGGAATACCCGTTCAAGCCAATGCTGCGAGTGGATTTGCCATTGCCAAATTACGACAAAGACTGGGCGCATTGCCACATTTGGTTGCACAAACAACCCTTGTTTCTCTGGCAAATGGCTTTGAGCATGAAAATGTTTGGCGTCAACGAATGGGCTTTACGCTTGCCAAGTGTAATCATGGGGTCCTTGATGGTGCTGCCGATTTACCGGATAGGGGCCATCTTGTTCAGCAAAAACGCGGGTTACTATGCGGCGCTGCTTTGGACCTTTGCTTTCTTCCAACTGCAACTTACTACCGGCACATACGGCATGGACCACAACGATGTGGCTTTTTCATTCTATGTGGGCTGCAGTGCATGGGCGTTTTTTGAATATGCGGCTTCAGGGAAGGAAAAATTGCGTTGGGCATTGCTGGCGGGCTTGTTTTCTGGATGCGCGATTTTGTGTAAATGGCTAACTGGAGGCCTGGTGTTTGGCGCTTGGTTAGCATGGCTCCTTGCCTCTGCTGATTGGAACCGACCCCGCGCTTACCTCCACATGTTGTGGTCTTTTGGCATAACATTGCTGGTGGTGTTGCCCTGGCAACTATACGCTTATTGGAAATTCCCGAAAGAATACGCCTTCGAAATGGCCTATAATGCGAAACACATTTGGAAGGTGGTAGAAGGGCATAGAGGCGACTGGAATTTCTATTTTGAACTTTTGGACGAACATTTTGGTCCCAAACTTTGGGCAGCAGTACCATTGGGCCTCGTGGCGGCCTTCTGGGGTCGCCCAAAACCGCCGACACGTTTGCTACTACCCTTCGGCATCCTCATTTTCCTGCCTTATTTCTTCTTTTCATTTGTTGCCCAGACCAAGGTGATTTCCTACACCTTTTGCGTCGCGCCCCTGGTATATGTGGCAATGGGGGTTTTTGCAGATAAATTCCTGGGCAATTTCAGCATTCAAAAAAGTGTGGCACACCTAAGTTTGCCACACATACCCGCTTTTTTGGTATTGTATGCACTCGTCATTGCATCTATGCGTCCCGGTGTGCTTTTTGCTTACCATGTGTTGCGTGAAGATACTGCCATGGCGCCCGCCAAGGAGCTGGAGATCAGACAAGGAAATATATTGGTTTACAAGGAATTGGATCAATTGGTGCCTGAAGGCTATGTGCTGTTAAATGCCCATGGACTGGAGGAAATTGATGCGATGTTTTACTGCAACCGAAGTGTGTATGAGGGTTGCCCTGAGGAAAACCTGTTCCGTGAATTGAAACAGCGGGGTATAAAATTCGCAGTTTTCAAAGATCGAACCGGCACTCAAGTCCCTGAATATATCAAAAACGACCCGGAGGTATTGGTTGTTGACCGCATGCTAAAATGAAGTCGCAGCGAACTTTTAACTTTCCTGTGCCCGGAAAGATTCTTTCTCTACTTTTGCACCCGTTTTTGAAGTTAGGGGGCAACTTCAAGTTGCCCCCTAACTTACTTCTGACCTAGTTTTATTCACGTCAAAACAAATTTTATAGGGATGAGCTCTCTGGTTTACTTATTACCAATCTTCGGGGTCGTTGGTCTCGTGTATATGTTTATCCTCCAAAAGTGGGTGACAAAACAAGACGCGGGCGACGAAAAGATGCAAGGCATCGCCAAACACATCGCCGACGGTGCTTTGGCTTTTCTCAAAGCGGAATACCGTATTCTCGGCATATACGTCGTAGTGGCTGGTCTGCTACTCGGCTGGCTCAGCACACAGGCCGACACGAGTCACCCGCTTATCGTCGTGGCTTTTGTCATCGGCGCCTTTTTCTCGGCCCTGGCCGGCAACCTTGGTATGCGCGTGGCCACAAAAGCCAACGTGCGCACCACCCAAGCCGCCCGCACCAGCCTCACACAAGCACTCAAAGTTTCGTTCAAAGGCGGCTCTGTAATGGGCCTCGGCGTAGCAGGCCTGGCAGTACTGGGTTTGAGTGCCTTGTTCGCGGTTTTCTATGTATTCTTTATGGGCGGCACTTACGGTGCTGATGGCCCTCGCACTATGTCGCGGGTACTCGAAGTACTTGCTGGCTTTTCGCTGGGTGCTGAATCCATCGCACTTTTTGCCCGTGTGGGCGGTGGCATTTACACCAAAGCAGCCGACGTTGGCGCTGACCTTGTGGGTAAAGTGGAAGCAGGCATCCCGGAAGACGACCCGCGCAACCCTGCGACCATCGCCGACAACGTGGGCGACAACGTGGGCGACGTGGCTGGCATGGGCGCCGACTTGTTTGGTTCTTATGTGGCAACGGTGCTTGCGGCCATGGTACTTGGCAACTCGGTTATTCGTGACTCTGGTGGCATTACGGACATATTTGGTGGCATTGGTCCCATTCTTTTGCCTGTAATGATCGCTGGACTCGGCATCCTGTTCTCCATTGTGGGGATGCAATTTGTGCGCATTAAAGACGGTGCAGAAGCCGATTCAAATACGGTTCAACGCGCCCTCAACAATGGCAACTGGGTGAGCATCATCCTCACC
The DNA here is from genome assembly GCA_016708875.1 of Lewinellaceae bacterium. Lineage (GTDB taxonomy): Bacteria > Bacteroidota > Bacteroidia > Chitinophagales > Saprospiraceae > M3007. Next base: position 179,093 of record JADJFA010000001.1, on the reverse strand, counting down.
GCTGTGGTTTGCTTCCCTATTATCAAGTGGATGCTGCCCGAAACCATGAACATGCGTTTCTTCGGCCAAGGCTTACAGACCATCACCAGCACCAACGTTTTCAACGCAACCATGGTGGGCCTCATCGTAGGCTCCCTGATTTCTGCCATTACCGAATACTACACGGGCTTGGGCAAAAAACCGGTGATGGACATTGTTCGTCAATCTGGTACAGGCCACGCCACCAACGTTATCGCTGGTTTGGCAACGGGCATGATGTCCACCTGGATGCCCATCGTGCTGTTCTCTGCTGCCATCTGGTCGGCTTACGAATTGGCTGGTTTCTACGGCGTAGCCATTGCAGCTTCAGCAATGATGGCAACCACGGCTATGCAATTGGCCATTGACGCTTTTGGCCCTATTGCCGACAACGCTGGCGGCATTGCCGAAATGAGCGAACTGCCCAAGGAAGTGCGCAATCGCACCGATGTGCTTGACTCTGTGGGCAATACCACCGCTGCTATTGGTAAGGGCTTTGCCATTGCTTCTGCGGCTTTGACTGCGCTTGCATTGTTCGCAGCATACGTTGATTTCACGGGCATCGAAGGCATCAATATATTCAAAGCAAAAGTACTTGCCGCGCTTTTCCTCGGTGGTATGATTCCAGTGGTATTCAGCGCATTGGCCATGCAAAGTGTGGGCAGAGCAGCGATGGACATGGTGGAGGAAGTACGCCGTCAGTTCCGCGAAATTCCGGGCCTACTCGAAGGCACTGGCAAAGCGGAATACAGCAAATGTGTGGACATTTCTACCAAGGCTGCGCTCCGCGAAATGCTCGCTCCGGGCCTTATCACTATCATTACCCCTATTTTGGTTGGTTTCATCATGGGTGCGGAAGCACTCGGAGGTTACATGGCAGGTGTGACAGTGAGCGGTGTGATGTGGGCAATTTTCCAGTCAAACGCTGGTGGCGCCTGGGACAACGCGAAAAAATCGTTTGAAAAAGGCGTTGAAATCAACGGCCAGATGTACTACAAAGGCTCTGAACCACACAAAGCCGCCGTGACAGGCGATACCGTTGGTGACCCTTTCAAAGACACCTCCGGCCCTTCCATGAACATTTTGATCAAACTGACCTGTCTGGTGGGCTTGGCCATCGCGCCTATTTTGGGCGGACACGACGCTGGCAGCAGTAGCCGGGATGATATCAGAATGCAGATTCGGGAAAACCGTTTCCCACCTGGCATGACCCAGCCGCCAGCCGGTATGGGCCAAAGGCCTCAAGGGCAGCCTAATATGCAAATACTACCGCCAGTGAATCAGAGCAAACCGGAATTATTGCCTCCTCCTGGCGGCAATCCGTCCGTTGGTGGCAACACTGGCTCGAAGGTCGAACTTACCCAGGAACAAAAGCAGGAGATTATCAGGAAAATGCAGGAAAGCCAAAAGAAGAAAGGAGGGAATTAATAGGCGTCTACCCAACTTCGGTAGAAGTTTTGGGTGAAAGCCAATTGTGAGTTAATATACGCCGCCCCATTTCGCACTTTGCGAAATGGGGCGGTTTGTTATTGTGTCAGATTTCATTTCGATATTTGACTTTTCCGTGCCTTTTTCGCTAATCCCAAACGTTTTACTGCATATTTGCGTTCTTGCCCCAAACCAGAACAACCATGACCAATTTCCGCCAGATATACTACTCCTTTCCTGTTCGCTTGTTGGTGCTGCACCTGCGCAACCACCTGGTTTTGTTGCTGATATGGTTTATTTTAGCTGCATTCAGCACCGGGACGGTCGGTCGCTTTTTTGGGATGCATTACCTCATGCTCACCCCTGAGTACCACGGAGAAGTCAACTTTTGGAGCTTTTTTCTGAGCGGGCTGACTTTTGGCGGACTGGTCATGACCTGGCATCTCACCGCCTATCTGCTCTGTTCAAACCGGTTCCCTTTTTTGGCCACATTGGGTGCGCCGTTTACCAAGTTTTGCCTCAATAACAGCCTCGTTCCTTTGGCTTTTTTAGCCATTTGGCTTGTTTGTTCCATTTGGTTTCAATGGCACGACGAACTCACTTCCACGCCGGAAATAGGCTGGAACATCGCGGGTTTACTAGCTGGCACGGCAACCACCACTGGCATTCTGGCGGCTTATTTCCACCTGACCAACAAAGACCTTAATTCCTTCAACTGGACTCCCCGCCCTGGCGCTCGTTTGCTTTTCAGTCAGCGATTGCCCAGCGTCCGCGAAATCCAAATGGGTGTTACACGCTGGCGGGTAGATACCTATTTGACGGAACGTTGTCACCCGCGTTTGGTGCGAAGCGTTGCACACTATGATCCCCGGGTATTGGAGGAGGTGTTCCGCCAAAACCACTGGAATGCCGTGGTGGTGCTGATCGCTGCGCTCTTTTTGCTCATGGCTCAAGGCGCGTTTATGGACAGCACCTGGGCGCGTATTCCCGCCGGGGCCACCATTTTTCTGTTTGCAAGCATTGTGATGGGGCTTTATGGCGCCATCCGTTTTTGGTTTCGCCAATGGGGCACTGCCGTGTTTTTGGGACTGATCTTCACCGTAAATATGCTCACTGGCTGGGGCATTTTCAACTACCGAAACCGCGCCTATGGGCTTGATTATCAAAAGGAAAACCGTGCGATGTACAATTACGCATCGTTTGAAAAAATTAGTACCCCCCAAAACATCGCTGCTGACCGCGCCGCCACCATAGAAATCCTGGAAAACTGGCTCGCCAAAAACCGGACACCCGAAAATCCTCGCCCTAAGCTCCTGCTCGTATGCGTGAGCGGGGGCGGCCACCGTTCGGCACTCTGGACCATGCAGACCCTTCAAAAGGCAGACATTGCCACTGGTGGGAAACTACTGCGCCAAACGGCCCTGATCACCGGGGCGTCTGGTGGGTTACTTGGTGCTGCCCATATCCGGGAAGCCATGCTCCGACATGCTGAGGGTGACCGCCTTGCCCCGCAAGACCCAAGCTTAGTAGAGGATATGGGGAAAGACCTGCTCAATGCCATCAGTTTTGCCGTCGTTTCAAACGACCTGTTTTTCCCGATTTCCAGTTTTCGGTCGGGCAATTTTTCCTACCGCAAAGACCGGGGTTACCTGTTTGAACACCAATTGAACGAAAACACACACGGCTTTTTTTTGCGAAAAACAGCTGAATACCGCCAACCTGAACGCGAGGCCAAAATTCCCATGCTGGTCGCCAGTCCATTTGTGTTGAACGATGCCCGGCGGATGCTGATAAGTCCGCAGGGGGTGAGCTATCTCATGCGTCCAAATGCAGGGCGTTTGGCCGCACAAGTAGAAATAGACGGGGTAGATTTTGGAAGATTTTTTGCGGAGCAACAGGCTGATAGCCTTGCGTTTAGCAGCGCCATGCGCATGAACTGTACCTACCCATTCATTCTCCCCAACGTGTGGCTGCCCACTACTCCTGCAATAGAAGTCCTCGATGCGGGTTTCCGAGACAACTATGGGCTGGGGCTGTCCATCCGTTTCGTGCACGTTTTTAAAGAATGGATCCGCGAAAACACGGGCGGGGTGGTCTTTGTACAGATACGTTGCTGGGACAAGAGACACCCTATCATTCCCAGCGACGATAAGGGAGTATTCGAAAACATGTACACTCCGGCAGAAGCAGCTGGTGGCAACATAACAGATATTCAGGACTTTGACCAAGACAACGCACTCGCGCTCCTGAACGACGCATTGGGCGGAAACCGCGTAGAAATGGTGCGTTTTCATTACCGCCCGGTGCGCAAAAACCGCGAGGCATCGCTCAGTTTCCACTTAAGTCGCCGGGAGAAACTTGATATTTATGAAGCCTTTTATACGGCTGATAACCAGGCGAGTGTGAAGGCGTTGAAGCAGGTGCTGAAATGAGGTTTTTTAAACCGCAAAATGTAAAACAGGAATCAAGAGTACCCCCGAATTTTGTAACAATATAAAATCGTACAAGTGAAAACATCAAAAAAGCACTACTTTCCCCGATGTAGCGTAATTTGAACCACAAAAGGCACAAAAGGACACAAAAGACGTATCGTGTTACTTTTGTGCCTTTTGTGGTTCAAATTATGTCAAGTTTGGATGTTGCAACGGAATGGATCACATCTTCGTCACTTTCCCTACAAACATCTCTTTCCCAGTGCCATTCCGCACTGCCACTACATAGTTGCCGCTTGGCAACCCGGTAAGATCAAAAGTGCAGGGCGCCGATGCTGTCGTCAAATTGCTTGAGCGCAAGACTTTCCCTGTCATGTCGGAAAGCTCCACGGAACATTTTTCCATTGATTTTGGCAGCAGCACCTTCACCCAATCCACTGCCGGGTTTGGGTATACCACAAATGCCTGGCCTTCCGCTTCTTCCGTGCCGACCATCAAATCCACCACCGCCTGCACCACTACCTCACAGCCGTTGTTGTCCGTCACCGTAACGGTGTATGTGCCCGCCGTGAGGCCCGCGATGGACTGCGTGGTGCTTCCGCCAGGTTCCCAGAGATAGTCGAACGGAGATGTGCCGCCAGAGATGGTGGTCACCACCGCCGTCCCATTGGGCATAATCAGATCAGTCTGGTCGTTCGTGCCGACCGTAGCCCAGAGCGAATCGGGCTGATCCATAGGTGGAAAAGTAAAAGCCGCTGTGCAGCCAAAGGCATCAGTGACCGTGACCGCATACATGCCTGGGCCAAGCGGCTGAGCAATCGAATCCGTGCCAACCCAGCCCTGCCAGCCCCAGAAGAAAGGGGCCGCCCCGGTAGCAGGCAAAGCAGAGAGCCAGCCATTGGCAGCATTGTAACAAGAGATGGTTTTGCCGTCCACCATGATTGTAAGCATGCCCAGCAGTGCGATGCTCGCCGAGGCGGAGTCCTGGCAGCCGTTGGCATCTATGACTGTGAGTGCGTAATCTCCCGGTTGTTGTTGTGCAAGTAGAGAAGTGTCTGAGGCGCTCGGCAGCCAGTGGTACTGGAAGGGCGCAGTGCCGCTCGTGACGGAAGCCGAAAGCGATCCGCCTGCGGTGGTTCCGCACTGCACATCGGTGGAAGCAAGTGCAAGGGACGGCTGAGGGGCCGATGCCACTACCACCGTGTCGAGTATTTGCCGGCCGCTGCCATCAGTGACGGTGACCAGGTAGTTCCCCGGAGGCAGACCGTTGAGTTCCGGGCCGTTGCCCGCATTGGGCGACCAGGTATACGCCAGCGGCTCGCAGCCGTGCTCGGGCATGATGCTGATGCTGCCATTGGACGCGCCGACACAGGCAGGCTGCACCTCTGGCGCGGATGCAAGTGCGAATGCCGGGGCCTCGTAAGCGCCGATGTCCACTGTGCCTTCAAGGATGCGTGGATTACCCGCGAGGTCGGTAAGGATACCCGCAGCTGTAGCGTTGGAGCCTGCGTTGATGAGGGGGGAACAAGGGAGGAGAGAGTAGTCGTGGTTGGCGGTGTCGCGGAAGAGGGGGGCGAGGTTGAAGAGGTTGTTGGGGCCGCAGGCCGCACGCTTGGGAATGGTGCCACAATCAACGTCCATCAGGTTGTGGGAAAAGTAGGAAGAATCTTGGCCAAGACTTACAGGTATGGTAAGGTTTCCAGTCAAAAAATCTCTGTTGTCAAGGAAGACATTGTTTGTGTAAACCTTTCGTGGAACAGGAGAGGTATTTATTTTATCTGTTACCCATGTAGTGTTTTTGTAAAAGGTATTGTTGAAAATCTGTGCACTATCCGTATATCCGAAAATTGTGCTTACACCTGCTCCCAGAATAGACGTGCTATAATAGGTATTTGCGTTGCCCGAAACAATATTGTGAAAGAATAGGTTATCATAGATATGTAATTTGGACGCAGAATTTGCATATACTAATGAGGAAATAGGAACAAATTTATTGTTATCATTACATACATTGTTAAAAATTTTTATCTCCCTGCCAGATATACTAATCCCTTGTCCATTCCTATTGCCATAGACCCAATTTTCTTCTACCCTAGCCCAGGCATTAAATGAGCCAAGGCTGACAACGCCAGAAGTAGTCATATTACCATGGATAATATTCCCACAAACTATAAATGTGTCAATAATTGAAGAGGAGAATGGGGCAAATTCTCCTAATGAGATCACCCCACCAAATGAAACAGAAGATTCAAAATTGTCGAACACTTTTGAATTGCGCAATTTGAACACCGTTTGAAAATTGTCGCCATTTGATGTCACATATAACGCACAAGGGCCTCCATTGCTGGTGTTTTTTGATATTTCACAACTGTCAATAGTGATTTTAGAAGCATTGGTCCCCGACTTTATCATGTACATAAAGCCTCCAAAGACATTGGCATGACCCTTGGTGATCGTGCAGGAGAGAAAATTGAGCATCTCACTGCCAAAGGCGTTTTCCATGCTGATCGCACCGCCAAAAAAACCAGCAGTATTCGACTCAAAGTAGCAATGGTCAAACTCTATGCCCCGGTCAAGGTTGTTGCCGCCCGAAATGAACAAGGCCCCTCCTGCATACTGCGCTTTGTTGTTGTAGAACAAGCAATTCCGAAATATCGGGGTGCTGCCGGAACTGTTTTGACCATGCACAAATATCGCCCCTCCCCTGGATTTGGCGACATTATCCCGGAACGTGCAATTGACGAATACGGGTAAGCCCTTACCATTCTGCGCCAACACATACACAGCCCCTCCGCTCAAAACAGGGGAAAGATTGAAAAAGTGGGTGTCACTCACGGCATACCCATGCCAAAAATCAAGTCCGTCCAAAAGCGTGCTGGTGTCCGGGTAGGTCATATACAAGATCGTATAGGAATTGTCTGTACTGTCGGCAGGATTTCCAATGTTACCGCTGAGTATAGTAGGATGTGCTATGATGTCACGCTGCGCCAAACTTGTCTCGGTGCCATTGAAACCTCCGTAAAATTTCACACCGCTTTTGAGCACAAAGGAGCGGTCACGGTTAGTAGCGGTGTCCGGACGGTATTCGCCTTCGGCTACCCAGACCTCATCGCCTTGTGAGGCAATGGTAAGTGCATTGTGCAGGTCTGTAAAAGCATCAGCCCATGCAGATCCATTGTTTTGGCCGTTGGCTAAGGGATTGACATAAAAACGGCTTTGCGCGATACTTGTACCAGCAATCCCTAAAATGGCGAGGGTAAAGAGGAATATATTTTTCATGAAAATTATGTTAGAAAGATATGTCCGTCCTGCGGGACAGAGCCCCAGGACGGGAAGATCAGGATACAAAATACTTTAAATTTAACCTTGTTTGTCGGAATTGGGCAGCATATTTAAAAATAAAAATTCCCTCGCCTTCTACCGGGATAGAAAACGAGGGAATTATAGCGGTATCCGTCCTACGGCTTCAAGCCGTAGGACGGATTGATTTTAATTCAACGAAAACTGCACCGTCACCCCTGTATTCAAGGTAGTAATCGGGAATGACTGCGAGGTTTTCGGCACCGTTTTGCGGTAGTCGGCAAAGAGGCGCAGTTTGAGCCGTTTGTTGAGCGCGTATTCCACCTGCGGGTTAATGCTAATGGTGCGCGCGCCACGGGTTGGCTGGGCTGCGTTTGGGCTGTCGAGAATGTGGGCGATGGTGATGTCGTCGCGAACCTCGAAGTCGAACTTGAAGACCAGATCGTTCGATGTGGGGGCAGCCCCGCCGCTAGAGGGTGGAGGTGTAGGCGGAGTGGTCGCTTTCTTCTTTTTCTTGCTTTTCCTTTTCGATTTGCCGTCCAACTTCTTTTTGCCAGTCAGGAATGGAATATTGACATTCTTGATACGGTATCCAAAGCCCAGGGTATAGCCTTCGCTCTTTGTTTCGGACAACTGGTAGTCAATAAATGACATGGAAAGCGTCCGCGCTCTTTTGACATCGGCTTTAAACGTCATTTCGTTTTTCAACTTTACGTCAATGCCAAACAGCGGCTGGAACTGTTCGTTGATAACCACTTGCGGAATTTCATACCGGGCGGTATAGTTGAAATTCAGGTTGTAGTTATCGTTGTTGGTGTCATACGGATTGGCGCTGTCGTAGAAGATATCCGTATTGTACGAGTTCACCGTGAGCGTGTTCCGGTAGCCGTGTGAGATTTGGATGCTGGAGAAGACGTTTTTCAATTTACCCAGCTTGGACAAGCCGTTATACGTCAACTTCCAGTTGGGCGCAGGCATGGTTTTGAAAATATCCAGCCCCACAGAATTGGGGTCTTTCTCCGTGTAGGCTGCCAAGAAAGCCGGGATGAGCACCTCCTGGTGAATGCGCCCGTAGCCTTTCTTGTACCCCTCGTCTATCTCGTGCACTTCACTTAAGGGCAGCCCTTTTTCACGGGCTATACGTTCTGATACGATTGGACGATACGATTCGAATCGAGTAAAAAGCCCCGCGATGTCCTTGTTGAACATCGTATTCATCGAAAGGAACGAGATGGTATAACTGCCCAAATCCCGCGCAGCACGGTGCTCAAACCCTACTGAGTCGGGGTCTATATTGAAAATCTGATCTTTGTACAATTCTGTACTGTTGCGGCTGTACTGTTTGTTGGCCGTCAATTCCACTCGGAAATCGGTGAACGGCTCGAGGGTCAGACCCATATCTAAGTTCTGGGTGTAGTTTTTCATCACCTGCTGGTTGAGTTCCGGGCGATGTGTAATGTTCCCCGCAGCACCCAGTTTATCCAGATAAGCCCGGTCAGCCTCCTGATAGCCAGCTACAAAAGCCCATCCCGGCGAATCAAAGCCTTCGCTCAATCCCATGAGGTGGGTTTCGGGTGTAAAGCCGGGTATCACGTTGTTCCGGTTTTCGGAGTACGTAAATCTAGCTTTGCGCACCAGCATGAGCGGGCGTAAGGCAATGCGCTCAGCCAGGGTTGGTACGCGATCTTCTTTTGGCTTAATGGCTTTCGGCTTTTTGTCTTTTCCATCCTTGTCTTTGCCACCACCATCAGGGGCAGTGGGATCTGCTGGGTCTGTACCGGAAGGATTTGGGCGCACGCGGTTAGGACGGCCAGTCAAAGGGTCAATACCCACCGGGCCGCCGGGAAGTGGCGCCCCCGTTCCAGGGTCAATTTTGTCGGGTGGCGTTGGGATACTTGGGTCGTTGCGATCGGGTGCGCCGCCCGGAGCTTTGCCCCCACCGTCTTTGCCCCCGCCAGCGGGATTGTTGCCTGCGCCGGGCTTGTTTCCACCACCAGCACCAGGGATTCCTCCACCCTCGTCTCCACGGCCTCCACGACCAGGCGGTTTACCGCTGTTTTTCCCGCCTGGGTTACCGGCACCACTGCCAGGTTTGCCGGGTTTGTTGATCTTCGAAAGGTATTTGCTCTTGTTGTATAGCGTCTCCATGTTGAAGTCGCCATTGATCTGCCGGACGTTGGTGTTTTGAATGGTGTGACCGAGGCTGCGAGAATTCACCACGTTGAGGTACGGATTGGTTTGGTCCATAATCAGGTGCTGAAGTTTCAAAGACTGCGCCGTCCAGGTGTATCCTGCTGTATAAGAAGCCTTCATACTGATAAAATCCAGCATGGGGATCTGCTTGAAGGGCAGGGTCCAGTTGAGGCTGGCATTGTGGTTATATGCCTTCGGGCGACCAAGCGTTTTGAGGTTGGTAAATATGCTGTCGCGCCGCTGTTGTCTGGTGACACGTGGCCCGCCTTCAGATTCGTATTCGAGGGGTTCGTCAATCAGGCTTTTGGCACTGGCATCGAAACTAAAGCGAAGGGCTTTGGTAATATCCCATCCAAGATCATAATTGCGCTCCCAAGTGAAACGGCGGTTGTAATAAGTATTCAGTGCTGGATCCTCGCCCGCAAAACGGTAGGTAGTGATCCCTTCAAAACGCTCCAAATTTGTATTGAACCCGTATGTGTTAGGTAACGGGTTGAAATTAAATTCAGAAATAAGTTTCAGGTACTTGTCCTTTTTGATCAGCTTTTTAAACGGCGTGATTGGCTTTATTCCTGTGCCGTATTGCCAATCCAAACCACCTTTGTACTGTTTTTGCTGGTCGCTGAGGATAAATGGCGAGCGTTTTTCCTGTTCGTTGTATGCGTAGGTGACGCTGAAGTTTTCAATGTTCCAGGGGAGTGGGATTTTGCGCGGTTTGCCTTTACGTTCTTTGCGTACATTTGTGAAATTGTAGCCTTTCACCACGGTCACGTCTTTTGCGCTCTCGCGAATAGTTGCACGCTCATCGGCATCGGCCGTTTCGCGGATTTTGTCCTTCAGTTTGATATCAAGATCATAAGGATCGTATTCGGGAGTGCGCGTCACGTTGGAGTATTGCGCGTAGAAGGGGATTTTTATGCCCGATTTTTCTGGAAGGAGCTTGCCGAGTTCAATATTGGTGGACACATCGAACTGAAGTATTTCCTCCCGTTGGCGCTGCGCCAGTTTTTCTTCGATACTTCCCCAACCGATGCCTGTGTAATTAGCTGCAACCGCCACACCACCAAGGTCAGCCAATTTCATATCCACCCTTGCTAACCCGGCAAAGCCGCCTTTTTCATTTAAACCGCTGAGTCGCAACTCGTTAAGCCATACCTCTACGCAGTGTTCCAGATGTTCCGGATCACTGTTGCGCACCCCAATCATAATACCCTTGACGTATCCAAGGTTTGGATTGCCAAAAATACGTATGCGCGCATCGGGATTTTCAGGGTCAAAACCGATGTAAGGTTGCAAGGGATTGGGATTGGGTTCGGCATTTCGCTGTTTTTTTATCTCAGTGAGAAGTTCGAGCGGGAAGTCGAATTCATTTTTCCAAACTTCATCCTTGTATTCTCTGCTGTCGGGGTTGCCGCCCGTTATAGCGCCAGAAGTGGGGTCCGATATAACGAGCGGAAGTTCGTACTCGTAATAGTTGCGCGTGTAGTCCGAACCCATGCGAATAAAGATCTTGAGATCGCTCGAATCGAGTGGTTCCATAGTTCTCTCTCCGTGTGCGAACATTTTGATGCGCTTAAACTGGCGCAAATCCATATTCAGGCTTTTGAACACTGCACGTGCATCGCAGAATGGGAGTTCGCAAATGTTCATCGAAAGCGATTGCTCATTCTGTAAAATATCCGGGAACGCGCCCACCGACTGTTCGCGCTGAATACCAAACGGGATGGTGTAATTGAAGGGCTGGCGGGCAGAGTTTTCTTCAATGTTCACTGCGTTCACGTCGAATGGAATCGGATTGACAACAGGGCTGTCAGAACAACCCAGGTTCTGCTTAAAACGCCGCCATTGGTTCCGACCCAGCTCAAGCGTGGCGAAACGGAAAGTTGTGCGCTCTTCAAAACCTCTCCAGAACATACGGATGAATCGCACGGAACGGAAGTCTTCGATGCCGCCAACGCTCTGCCGCTTTACATCATCAAGTGGAATTTTGAATCGGTACCAAACGTATTCACGTTGGTCCTTGGTGAACGTGACGGTATTCGTGATGTAGTCGGCGATGGCAGGGTCGTTTTCGTCAATGACTTCCTGGCCGTTCAGGAAGGTCTTTTTCAGGTCAATTTTGTAGCGGAAATACGCCTCGGTCTCGTTCAGCGAACGGTCGCGGTTGAGGTCTTCCTGATCCGGGTAGTTTGTGCTGGAAGGGTTTTGGTTGTCCGATTGGTTTACCGGAGAGTTGCCCTGTTGGTTGTTGAATTTGCGGTAGCGGTTCAAAAGCCCGGGGCCAGCAGGGGGCTGTGGGAAGGCATTATCGCGGAAATAGACAAAGTCGTCGTTTGAAGGGTCGGCCTCTACCTCAGCTTTAAAATTGGGCGAGAGTACATTGCTCGGGGCGCTTTGGATGATGTTGTACCATTCCCCAATAGCGCCAAAAGTTTTTTCCAGATCATTGTCAAGCCCATCAAGGCCCACGTCTTGTTGAAAACGGCTCGCTTCATTGTTGTCAAAAGCATTCACAACGGGCGCCTCGATCGGCACACGGCCCCAGGGCGACTCATCGGTGGCCACCAGATTCGTTCCTGTCGGGAGGCCGTTTTCAAAAAACTGCCGCGAATCGCGCATCACGTCTTCTGAAATGGAGCCGAGGTCAATATACATCTCGCCTCCATCAGAAACTGGCTCGCCATCCGTCTTTTCCATGTAGGGGTTGAGCATCCAGAATTCGATGAATTCGATGTTCGAGGCTTCAAAGTCGTTGGTATTCAACTCCTTCATAAAGCCCGCCCAGCGGGTTTTGGGCAAATTGAGTTCTCCATTGGTATTGAGGCCCGCCGAGGTGGCGTAACCTGTTGGTATCTCAAAATTATACGGGCCACGCTCACGGGGATAAATCGTCACGTCGAGTGGGCGCAGGCTTGATTGCTCAAATGGAGTGAGCTGGCGGTTCGGGAAAATATCTTGATATTGAATCAACCGCGTGTAAGGATCAACATTGTCGTCTCCGTCGCGGGCGCTGGGGTCAGAAATGTACCAGGAAAGTCCCGCGCGGTTTGCGCCCAATGAAAGCGAAGTATTGGTCGGGTCAGATTCAGGGAACAACTTAATGGTCGCATTATCATCGTCCCGAGGCACGGATGCGATGACCCATTGGTTGAATTGGTTGGTGAGCGGGATATTGGCCGTACTTCCTTCAAAATCATCAATGTACACGGTGCCTCCCTTGTCGCCGCCCTGGTTTACGGCGCGGTTGTGGCCCGGCTGCAGCACCGCTACTTCAGCCTGCGCCGAGATGGAAGAAGGCTCTTTCGTGGAGATGAGCGGGAGTTTGTCAACAAGTTTGGTGAGCCAGGGCGCATCCTTGGAGATGCTAAAATCGAGGCCGTACACCTTGTTGTTGATGGGGTCGTCGCCAAAGTTTACTTTTTGGGTGAGCGGTCGCTCGAACAAATTCATAAACGTAGCGCCCACACTCAGGTCTTTGTTGAACGCATAATCAAAACGCGCCCCGATCATGCTTCGACTCTGGAAACCAAAAAACGTGTTGTCTTCAAAACTGACGTTCACACTCTGACCCGACTGCAAAATGGCATCGTTCAGGATGCGCACCTTACCGATGTTGTAGTCAATCGAATAATCAATGCCCTCGCGCAGCGGTGTTCCACCTGCGGTAACGCGCACCGAACCCGGAGGCAGGTTGAACGTGCCAAGAGAGATCTCTGACGAGACACTCGACTTGTAAGTGCCACGCAACATGAATCGGTTCAAATGCTGGTATTCCCGCGCCACAAAAGTGGTACTGTCGTACAATTGCTGGTAAATCAACTGGTTATAAAACCTGGCGGAATCTATTGGGGAATAAGGTTGGCCATTTGCTGCTACAATTTGACCATACAAATCACTGCCAAACGGCTCCAGCACGGGGAACATGACGCGCCCCGATCGCAGATTGATGGTTATACCCGGAACAAAGTCAAAAATACCATCGGGACCGGGATCGCCTTGCAGGTTGAGGTTGTCCAGATTAAAAACCTGAAGCAAAGGACGGCTTCTCAAACCGGCAGGAATAAGCGGGCCATCGTGAAAACGCTTTTGCCCTTTGCCTGGATCTGCGTAGTAAACATCAAAGCGGAATTCTTGTGGATCCACGTTGGCCGTACCCACTGCATACACGTTTTTCATCATCAGGTCCCAAATGGGGTATCGGACGTTGGCCGTGGTGCTTTTCAGCATTTTCAAGAAAAGCACATTGGTTTTCAGGGTGTCAACCGAGCTTTTCTTGGGTACCTCGTCAGAAAACTCCCCGATTTTATACGGCACCCCGTTGTAGGTGTACGACAGCGCCACACCCACCACCTGGTCGGGCTGCACGTTGAGGTTAATGCTGATAAAGCCAAGTTGTTCGTGATACGTGAATTCTTGAGGAGAAAGCAGGCGGGCGTTCATTTTTTCAAAATCCCTGATCTGCTTTAGTTGGAAAACTGGCCCGGAAAGCCTGCTCACTACCCGGTCGCTAAAACGCATGGTAGAGTCATTGCTGAGCTCAGACAAAATGGTGCTATAAATCTTATTGTTTTCGTTGGCTGGAAGCCCTTTACCGTTGATGTCTCTGCCAGGGGGATTGGGTATTTTCCAATCATCTCTAACCGAATCAGGTTCAGCCAATTCTGTAAGCGGCAACACGTCGCGGGTATTTTGGAACTCTTGTTTATCGTTCGTGATCCACACCTCCATCCGGGTGATGTTGAACAGCGACTGCGGCACAGGAAGGCATTTCATCGCCGGCTCAAACTCGTTGCGGTTCCACTGGCTGATAAAAAAGTGGCGGTTCTCGTCGTATTCGTCAATCGGCTTCTCGAAAGTCTGCACCTGAGAGCCGCCTTGAATCTTAATGCTTTGTTGTTTTGAACGCTGTTGGCTCGCTACGAGGGTAGTGCGCAAGTGTCCGAATTTCATCTCTGTCTTGATACCGAACAGGTTTTGTGCTCCTTTTATAAGGTTGGAGCGGAGGGGCATGGACACGTTGCCGGCTTCTACGTTTTGAATAATCTCGTCTTCTGAAAAGCCCTTCGTGTCGTAGTTGATCTTCATTTGATTGTCAAAATCGAAGGTCGCCTGCGTGTTGTAATTGAAGTTGAGATTAAGTTTTTCTCCGATTTTGCCTTGGGCGCTCATGTTGATGTCCATGTCAAAATCGAAGTTCCCGTTGGTTTGCTGACGAAGGGTCAGGATGGGGTTTTGTATTTTTTGCCAGTCATATCCAAAGGTCAGGTTGATATTGCCCTGCGGCTTTATGTCCACATTGGTGCCGCCAAAAAGGCGATCAATGAGTGAGGTTTTGAAGTTGAATTTTGACACAGGGTCAACCGTGCCGTCTGCGCTTTTGCCATCGGCGGATACCACACCTTGCAAGCGGTCGAAATATTCCCGCTGCTGCTGTTCGTCGCGCCATTGCACGTATTCATCAAAGGTCATGTAAGTAGGCGCGCGGTAGAAATCCTCGCCAATCTTCTCCGTGATGATATACATATTGGAGGCCGCATCGTATTCCACTTGCCGATCAATGGCCTTTGGGTCGCGCAGATCTACGGGGTTGCTGCCACCAGCATTGATAAAATCGTCGTATCGCTCGCTCAGGGGAGGGAAGGTGTCAACTGGTGACTCGTGACTGGTGAATGGTGATTGGTGATTGGTGATTGGTGATTTCTCACTTTCAATAATCAACGGTGAATTGTCAATAGTTGCTAATGGCCGTTCGCCATCGGGGAAAAGGATCGTAAGGACGTTTTCACGTACGACTTCGGGATAAGCGAAGGCATACAGTGCACAAACGGAAAGCAGGGCAAGAGCCGCGAGAAGGCTGTTCTTCTTCGTCATTTTCAATTAAGCAGGATGGTTCAACTAAAATTTACCGGTGTTGGTGCCCGGCATACGGATTATAAGTGGGGCAATGACGCGGTTATGAAAAGAATGGTTGCTTTGCCAGGGCTTGATTTTGAGGCCATTTTTTGGCAACCAGATTTCTTACTTTTGCGCCTTGTTTAAAATTCAATTATGAGCAACCGCGACAACCTCCTCGGCGTTTTGGGGACGATTTACCGATGGAGAAAAGCCCTCCGCAATGCCTGCCTCATCGCGCTTGTAGGCAGCATTGGTATTGCACTGTGGATGGATACTTATTACAAGGCCACCACCATCTTTTACCCCAGCAACCAGGACCTTTCCAAGCCGGAACTAATTTTTGGCGGAACAATCAAGGTGACTGAGTATTTCGGCACCGACAAGGACGTGGACCGTATCCTGGAAATTGCCGCCAGCAACGAACTGGTGGATTACATGATCGGGCGTTTTGGGCTGTTCAATCATTACGGCATTGACTCGGCGAGCCACGAAGGGAGGTACTGGGCGCGGTTGAGGTTCCGCGACTTGTATGTAGTGCAAAAAAACCGCAATGACGCCATCGAACTGACCATCGAAGACACCGACCCGCAATTGGCTTCCGATATGGCCAATGCTGCCCGCGAGAAAATTGACGAATTTGCGCAACGGCTTACCAAAGATAGTCAGGCCAAACTCCTGGCATCTTTTGATTCAAACCTGAAGCGAAAGACCGTCGAGCTGTCACGGCTAGGCGACAGTGTGCGTATCGTGCAAAACCGCTACAAAATCTACGGCGGGGGCGAACAAGGCAACCAGCTCTCCAGACAACTCACCCGAGCAGAAGAAGACATTGCTCGCAACACAGCCCGCCTCGAGATACTGGATGGAAACCCGCTGATACCACTGGATACCATCGAATACATCAAAGCCAACCTGCGCGGTGCGGTACGTCAACGCCAGATGCTCCTCTCTCCAAATATCAAAAGCGAAAACCTCACCATACGCGATTATAACGAAGGAATCAGTTCAGTCGCCGTAGCCAACGATTTGCACAATCAAGCGCGTAAGCAACTGAGTTATGATTTAGAACGCTACAACCAGATTCTGGCGGCGTACAATACCAATATCCCCGCGATTCAAACCGTAGAACTGGCTGAGCCGCCCTTGATGAAAAACCGCCCACGCCGGAGTATCATCGTGATCGGAGCGGTGGTGGCGGCGTTCCTTTTTACACTTTTTGCGGCGTTTTTGGCAGATGCTTATCGTGATGTGAATTGGAAGGAATTGCAATAGTTGAAAGTAGCAAGTTGAAAGTAGCAAGTTGAAAGTAGCAAGTTGAAAGTTTGGAAAGTTAGGTAGGAAAGCCTATTTTTATAGTAATCTAACTTGATAAACCAATGGCAACTTTCTACAGATTTGAAGACATTCTCGCATGGCAAAAGGTCAGGGTCTTATGCCAAATAATTAAACCCTTGACTGAACGGGAGGGATTTTCAAGAGACTTTAAGCTGAAAGATCAAATTCTCTCCTCTTCCGGCTCTGTTATGGATAACATAGCAGAAGGTTATGAACGGCAGACAAACAAGCAGTTTGTCTATTTTTTATTTGTGTCAAAAGGCTCATGCGGAGAGGTTCGCTCACAAGCCTACCGGGCTTTGGACTTTAAATATATCACTCAACAAGAGTTTGAAGACATCTATGCTCGTGCACTAGAAATTAGCAAAATATTGCACGGACTAATCCAGCGTCTTCAGCCACCCGATAAAAACCAATGACTTCAACAGACCCCAAGTGCTTGAAAACTTGAAACTTGTAAACTTTCAACTTGAAACTCTCAACGCTAACCGGAATTCCTAAAGATCACCCGCAAGGGGTGCTGGTGGCGGTATTTGTCGCATTTAGCTTGCTCGCCATTTTTGCTGGCCTTTATCTTGAAATGACCTGGCTGACCTTGCTCCCAGCAGGCTTGGCAATGATTTGGTTGGCATTGGTTGATGTGCGCAAGGTTTTTTTTCTGATGATGGGCTGCATCCCGCTCTCCACGGAAGTATCGTTGCCAGGCGGTTTGGCTACGGACCTGCCCTCAGAACCTTTGATGTGGCTGCTCACCCTGGCAGGTCTCGCCTGGTTTTCCCGAAACTGGCGACAAGTTGATGTGCGTTTTTTCCGCCATCCTATCACGCTAGCCCTTTTTGCCCATTTGTTCTGGCTAACGGTTTGTGTCGCCACGTCTCAAAATTTTCTCATTTCCTTCAAATCCTTGTTGGCCAAAGGCTGGTACGTCGTGGTGTTTTACTTTTGGGCAGCGCGTTTCCTGAATACGGAGCGTGATTTCAAAGCATTGATGTGGTGGTTTTTCGTGCCCCTGTTTTTTGCCACCCTCACGGTGATTTGGCGGCACGCGGGGTATGGTTTTTCGTTCGAGAGCATCAATGGTTGCCTGCATCCATTCTTCCGCAATCACGTTATGTACGCCTGTCTGCTGGCAATTTTCCTGCCTTTTGCCTGGTATGGAAGCTATTGGTATCGGCGATTTTCGGGGGCATGGTGGTTTTTGGTTCTTGGAGTGCTGGTTTTATTGGTCGGCATTTATTTCGCTTATACCCGGGCGGCGTATGGCGCCCTCGTTTTGGCGGTTGGCGTATATTGGGTAGTCCGCTGGCGATTGATGAAAGCTGCATTGGTAGCGGGAGCTTTGGGGCTTGCCCTGTTTTTTACCTTTCTTGGTACCCGGGATAACTGGCTTTTGTTTGCCCCTGACTACGAAAAAACCATTTCGCACCAGCGATTTGACCGGCTTTTGGAAGCTACCACTAAGCTGGAAGACATTTCGACCATGGAGCGCGTGTATCGGTGGGTGGCCGCTACATATATGATTCAGGAGCGGCCTTTGCTGGGTTTTGGCCCTGCAACTTTTTACACCCACTATAAAAACTATACGGTCACCAGTTTCCGCACGTATGTTTCCGACAACCCGGAGCGCTCCAGCACGCACAACTATTTTCTGATGGTGGCTGTTGAGCAGGGCCTGCCCGGCCTGTTCTTTTTCCTGCTGTTTTGTGTGGTAGTGATGCTGAAAGGGGAATCTGTTTACCACCTCACCAAGGAGCGAAGTACAAGGGTCGCACTTTTGTCGGCCTTGCTTTGTTTTGTGCTTGTCAACATTCTGATGCTGATGAACGATTTTATTGAGACTGACAAAATTGGATCCTTGTTTTTCATATCGGCAGCTATTTTGGTGAATATTGATTTGAAGAACAAAAAGGAGGATCTGCTGGGTCCGATTTAGTAGGACTAACCCGTATTCTGGAAGAATTCAAGGGACCTGCACTCAATCCTACAGGATAAAAATCAAAAAGCAGCAACGCGCTGAAATTGACAAAATATTCTTATTTTTGCACACAAACAAGCATGTTTTATGTCAGAAGCATCTGCCCAATCAGTGTTGTCTGCCCACGGTTTCCCGTCTGGCTTAAGCGATCTCCCTTTGTCAGAGTTAGAATATCTGGCGCAGGAATTGGATGCAGTTATTGCCCAAAAACGCAAAGCGGATCGGAAGCCCAGCGAAGGGGAGTTGCTTTTGCAGATTAATACGACCGTTTTGAATGCTGAAGACCGGTCGCGCTATTGGGTTTTGGCTGAAAAATTGGAGGCTGATCAGCTTACGGATGGGGACCATCAAGAGTTCATGAAATTGGTAGATAAGGATGAAAAATTGCGCAACAATCGCTTGAAATTATTGATTGAACTTGCTCAAATGCGCAATATTACCCTGCCTAAATTGATGGAAAACCTTGGCCTAGCTCCCGTGTTCAATGGCTAAGATACCAACAGCGTTGAGGAGTTTGGTAACAGAGCGAGCAAAGGGACGATGTGAATATTGCCTTTGCCCAGCAGCGCTTTCTCCCGATTCATTTCCGATTGACCACATCATTCCTGTCAGCCTTGATGGCAAAACAGAATTGCAAAACTTGGCATATTCCTGCGGTGGCTGCAATGGCCACAAACACAAAAGAATAAACGCCATTGACCCACTCACCAATCAATTTACACCCTTGTTCCACCCTCGCCAAGATGAATGGGGCGAGCACTTTCAATGGAGTGAGGATGGTTTGTACATTTTGGGCATTTCAACCATTGGTCGCGCGACAGAGTCTTTATTGCAACTCAATCGCGCTTCAAACTTAAACCTCCGACGATTGCTGAAATCTGTTGGGTTGCATCCGCCTCAAAATTGAGATCAAAAGATTTGACAACTATTCAAAAGTTGTCAAATCTGGTGCCCTATACGGTCAACAGTTTCCGGACGTACGTTTCCGATAACCCAGAGCGCTCTAATGTGGATGAAATGACTTTATTGAGACAGACAAAATTGGATCCTTGTTTTTCATATCGGCAGCTATTTTGGTGAATATTGATTTGAAGAACAGGAAGGGGGAATCTGCATCCTCTGGAGATTAATTGCCTGTCATTTCAACCCTAATTCGATCTTCGTGTTTTGAAAATCAATCGAACCAATCGTTCAATCGAATCTATCGTCCAATCCCATGAGTTTACCCGACTTCTCCCTCCGCCGCCCCGTCTTCGCCACCGTGATGAGTATCCTCATCATATTTTTTGGTGTCGTAGGCTATACTTTTCTAGGGGTGCGCGAGTATCCCGCCATTGACCCGCCGAACATCACGGTGCGCACCAATTACACCGGTGCGAATGCAGAAGTCATTGAAAGTCAGGTAACTGAACCGCTTGAGCGCGCCATCAATGGCATCGCGGGCATTCGAACCATTTCCAGTTCCTCTGCGCTCGGCAACAGCAATATCACGGTTGAGTTTGACCTCAGCGTGGACCTCGAACAGGCGGCCAACGACGTGCGCGACAAGGTAAGCCAAGCCCAGCGCAACCTCCCACAAGATATTGACGCCCCACCCGTGGTTACAAAGGCAGATGCGAGCGGCGACCCCATCATGTTTGTGCCCGTTCAGAGTAGCACGCGTAGCATCATGGAACTCTCGGACTACACCGAAAACGTCATTCGCGAGAAAATACAGACTATACCAGGGGTGTCTGCAGTCAACGTGTTCGGCTCCAAACTCCCCTCCATGCGCCTCTGGATGAACCCTGGCAAAATGAGCGCATACGGACTCACGGCACAAGATGTGCTCTCCGCACTTGACCGTGAAAACGTAGAACTTCCTGGGGGGAAATTGCGTGGCGATGCGACTGAACTGACTGTGAAAACTTTTGGCCGACTGCAAACGGAGGATGAGTTCAACGATATGATTATCCGGCAGGTTGGCAGCAGCACGATTCGTTTCAAAGACATTGGTGAAGCGGTTTTAGGCCCTGATAATGAGGAGACCGGAGCGCGACGCAACCTGGTGCAAGGGGTGTCACTGGCGGTAATTCCGCAGCCGGGCAGTAACTGGGTGGAGATCACCGACGAGTTTTACCGCCGCTACGAACAGATTCAAAAAGACCTCCCGCCCGACATTGTGATGAGCGTGGGCATTGACAAAAGCCGTTTTGTGCGCCGAGCCATCAGCGAGGTAACGGAAACACTTTTCATCGCCATCGGGCTGGTAGTACTTATCATTTACCTGTTTTTTCGCAACTGGATCATTGCGCTCCGACCGCTCATTGACATTCCGGTTTCGCTCATTGGCGCATTCTTCCTGATGTGGCTTTTTGGCTTCAGTATCAATGTATTAACGCTGCTCGCCATTGTACTCGCCACCGGCCTCGTGGTGGACGACGGGATTGTGGTAACGGAGAATATTTTCAAAAAACGAGAGGAGGGCATGGACAAATGGACGGCAGCGAGGGAAGGCACTAAGGAGATTTTTTTCGCGGTCGTAAGCACGTCCATTACCCTCGCGGTGGTATTCATCCCTGTCATTTTCCTGCAAGGCTTTACAGGGAGATTGTTCCGGGAATTTGGCATCGTGGTTGCTGGAGCTGTGTTGATTTCAGCTTTTGTTTCGCTCACTTTGACCCCCGTTTTGAATGTAAAATTGGGCGGAAACGTGACTACAAACGGCAAATTTTACCAAGCCACAGAGCCTTTCTTCAAAGGAATGGATCGTGTATACGGCAATGCCCTGCGTTCCTTTATGGGCTTTAAATGGCTCAGCCTGGTCATACTCGCCGCTTGTTTTGGTATGATATGGTATTTCCAGGGAACGATTAAAAGCGAACTCGCACCACTGGAAGACCGCAACATTATTCGCACCAACGTGACCGCACCGGAAGGTACGGACTACGATGAAATGGAAAGCATCATCTATGATCTATCGCAAAAGGTCATGGACTCGATTCCTGAGCATAGAATGGTTTTCGGTATTGCTGCACCGGGTTTTGGTTCGGGAAGTACCAACTCGGGCTTCGTCAGTCTACTGCTCACCGACCCTCAGGAGCGGGAGCGTAGCCAGATGCAGATTTACAATCAGCTGCTGGCTATGACCAAAAAAATGCCAGAGGCCCGGATGTTCCCCAGTCAGGAGGAAACCATCACTGTAGGCTTTGGGCGTGGGCTGCCCATTCAGTACGTGATACAGACTTTGGATTTTGAAAAACTGGAAACGGTCGTCCCAAAATTCCTCGAAGAAGCTCGAAAAAACCCTATTTTTGCCAATGTGGACGTGAATTTGAAATTCAACAAGCCAGAACTTCAAGTCATCATTGACCGATTGAAAGCAGCAGAATTGGGTGTGAGCGTTCTTGACGTGAGCCAAACCCTCCAACTCGCGCTCTCCGGGCGGCGTTTTGGCTACTTTCTCCAAAATGGCCGACAATACCAGGTGATCGGACAGGTAGAGCGCGCCAACCGAGACGAGCCAATCGACCTCGCCGGGCTATATGTCCGCAGTAACCGGGGCGAAATGGTGCAACTCGACAATATCGTACGCTTTGAGGAAACCAGCAATCCACCACAACTATACCACCACAACCGCTACAAATCAGCCACTATTAGCGCCGCGCCAGTACCCGGTAAAACCCTTGGCGAAGGCCTAGCCGTGATGGACAGCATTGCTGCCAAGGTGCTCGACGATTCGTTCGAGACCGATCTTAGCGGGCCTTCCCGCGATTTTCGCGAGAGCAGCGGCAACACTTCTTATGCGTTCATGCTGGCACTCATGCTCATTTACCTCATTCTCGCAGCGCAATTTGAAAGTTTCCGCGACCCGCTGATCATAATGCTTACCGTGCCGCTCGCTATCGCGGGTGCATACCTCAGTCTTTCCATTACGGGCAACACCTTCAACATCTTTTCTCAAATTGGCATGATCATGCTCATTGGTCTGGTGACAAAAAACGGGATTTTGATCGTCGAATTTGCCAACCAAAAACGCGATTCGGGAGTGCCTAAACGAGAGGCTGTTTGGGAAGCCGCCCAAGCCCGTCTTCGTCCTATCCTCATGACTACGCTGGCTACAGCACTCGGCGCCTTGCCCATTGCACTTTCCTTTGGCGCGGCTAGTACCAGTCGCATCGGTCTTGGTGTGGTGGTCGTGGGCGGTTTGATTTTCTCCTTGGTGCTCACGTTGTTTGTGATTCCGGCGATGTACCTGTTTTTGAGCGGGAAAAAGCGGAATGCGGCACCTTGGAGTAAAGAGTGACTTAGGTTGGGCGACACCCATTCACCTCATCACAAATTGTGATGAGGTAAACCCTTGCAGATTTTGATGATTATTGCTTAACTTTGATAAAGGACATGTCGTTATCCAAGCCCCATAACGACGCTAAAAATCAAAGTAACCAATGGAAACTCACATTATCCAATCCAAAATCCATGCGCTGCGCGGTCAGCGTGTAATGCTAGATTTCGATCTTTCTTCGCTTTACGAAGTGCCAACCAAAGCGCTAAATCAGGCCGTAAAACGCAATATTGAGCGTTTCCCAGAAGATTTCATGTTTCAACTTTCTGATGAGGAGTGGCAAAGTCTAAGGTCACAGATTGTGACCTTAGAGCCTAACCGGTCACAATTTGTGACCGGTTCAGATGATCTGATGTGGTCACAATTTGTGACCACATCACAAAAGCACCGAGAAGGGAAATCGTTACCCTACGCCTTTACGGAGCAAGGTGTGGCGATGCTTTCCTCCGTGCTTCGGAGCGAAAAAGCAATCCATGTAAATATTGCCATCATGCGTGCCTTTGTTGCGATGCGTCGTTTCGCCCTCACTTTCGCAGAATTAGCCAAAAAAATGGCCGAACTGGAAGCCAAAACAGGCAAAGACATCGCCGACATCCACGAGGTTCTCCGCTGGCTCGGCGAAGAAAACCAATTCCGCAGCGCCGAAATTGCTGCCCTCGAGCCCACTTCCGCCAGTTGGGAAAAACGCAGAGCAATTGGGTTTAATACGGAGGACTAAATTTGTCTGCGTCAAGCAGTTCACGGAAATCCTGAAAATCTCATAAAACATCACAAATTATTCTCAGATGGCTTGAAACTATCTGCTATAAAGTCGGCGTTTACCAAACACGACTCAAATTTTCAAAACCAAATTTTCCACTCAACCATGCGCCAAAACCTAATGATCGCCGTGCTGATTGCCAGCACCCTCTCTGTCTTTGCTCAACGAACTGCCGATTGGTCAGTAGAATTGACGGGCAATGCCCAAAAAATCGTGCTCCAGAACTTTGCCGGCGTCCCCATCATCCAAACCGAAAGTGCCTTCATTGGCATTGACCCCGAAACCCAAAAAGTGGCTTGGACCGCTAAACGTGCTTCCAGCAAATTGGTGGCCGCTATGGAAGAAGGCACCGATTTTTACACCCTCAACATGACTCCGTTCATATTGGTGCGCGAAAACCTGATGGACTGCCGCACAGGCCAAGTGTTGATGGACAAAGACCGCGACGGCTACAAAGCAGTGGAATCGTACGAGGTAATCCCCGACCTCAACAGCGTGCTTCTGCGCACCATAGCCAAAGGAATGGTAAGGCTCTATCTTGTCAGCATGGCCGAAAACAAGGTGCTTTGGAATACCGACGTGATGAAAAATAGCGTCGTAGAATTTGTGGACATGAGCGCCGAAGGCCAAGCCGCTGCCGAAGCCAATGACGACAACGACATCGAAATCCCCCTTGGTAGCTCACTGGTATCTCCTGATGGCTATTTGTTTTACCGACACAAACGAAACCTGATTTGCCTCAAAAGTGATACCGGGAAAGTGCTTTGGGCCGAAAAAACATCTGCAGCAGAATTGCTGCTCAGCCCGGAAGGGAAAACCCTCCTTGTAGCTGAGGCTGAGGCAGGTCCCGCCATCGAAGGAGCAATCTCAAGACCAAAAGGAAAGAAAATATCAGCCTGGAACATTGCTACGGGAAAACCCGCCTGGAAGGAAGAAATCAAAGCGGACGCCGCAGTTCGTTGGCTCGATGCTCACCCCAAATTCCTTACAGTCGTCCATCGCAAAGGCTGCAATCTTTACCAGTATGGCACAGGTGAACCCTTGTGGAAAAATGATTTTGAAGGCCGGCGTGTGGTGGAAGTGCTGCCCAACGAAGAAGGCTACCTCATTACTTACGAATCTGGGTACAAAGCCATGCAAGTGAGCAAAGATGGCTTGCCGCGCTGGAAAAAACCCCAACTCGTCGAGACCGAAGAAGGCGAAGAAAACGGAGACGACACGCCAGACGAAAGTGGCATTGATCGGTTTCATTTTGCCAAGGGTGATGTGTTGGTATCCGCCGATCGGATCCGATTTGTTCCTGCCAAAGGTTCTGGCCTGAAACGCTGGAAAATGAAACTCAGCCTCAGTGACCGTATCTCTTACGATCCCATCCGCAAAAACCTCGTTGTATTAACACTGCAAAAACTTCTGCTGGTCAACCCTGACAAAAACCCTAAGGTCACACTTGAACTGAAAATTGACTTGAAAGACCCTTATGCATTCGATATTTTTGAAATTCGGGAAAAAGCCTATTTCATGTCGAGCGACAAGGAGTACGTCATTTTAAATCCCGAAACGGACGCAGTTACCCACAAATTTTACCCCAAAGCCTTTGATCCAACGGGCTTGCTTTATCGAGCTGCCTTTACGGGCATGGCCGGTGCAGGCGTGCGGGTTCGCGAGGATAAGGAAGGCGCAAGAACCGTGCGTTGGGGACGGCCAGGTGCTTGCAATTTGGAAGCCAATAATTCAAAATCTGAAAGAACCTCCGCTGCCGCACTTGGAACGGTATTTACACTGATGCCTCCTTCCCGGTACAGCGCTTTCAAGGAAGGCCGTGATTTCGCTTATTACCTCACGGATGAAGCCGTAAGCGGCAAAGGCAAAAACATGCTCATTAAAGTCAGCAAGGATCAAGGTGGAGAGGCCGATAAACTCATATTCGACAACGCCCGCCCGCTTTATCAGATAGATGAGATTCAAAAACGGGTCTTCTACGTCCATAAGAACACGCTCAAGGTGTTTCAGATGTGAGTGACAGCGTCGGAAGGGTTTCAAACCCTTCCGACGTTTCGATGTGTTTTTAGAAACGATTTGTGTTTAGGCACTTACCTTCGCGTCATGTTGAAAATAGGCACCCGCGGCAGCAAACTCGCCCTTTGGCAGGCAGTATTTACCCAGGCAGAACTCACCCGTATTGGCGTGGAAAGTGAATTGGTCATTATCAAAACCCAGGGTGATTTGGTGCAACACCTGGGCTTCGACAAGTTGGAAGGCAAAGGCTTTTTTACCAAAGAAATTGAAGATGCGCTCCTCCGCGGGGAAGTGGATCTTGCGGTGCATTCCATGAAAGACCTGCCCACAAGTCAGCCAGAAGGCCTTTGTATCACGGCAGTTTCGTACCGGCACAATCCATCAGATTTGCTCATCATCCGAAAGGAATCTTACGCGGAAAAAGCACTTTTGAAACTGGCTCCCAATGTCACAGTAGGCACCTCCGCGAATCGGCGTAAAGCGCAATTGCTTGCCTACCGCCCTGATGTACAATTAAAGGATATTCGTGGCAACGTGCCCACCCGGCTCGAAAAACTCCGTACAGGTGATTTCGACGCTATTTTCCTGGCAGCAGCAGGCGTGGAGCGCTTGGGCTTGGATATGTCAGATTTTGAAGTGCTGGAATTACCGGCGCGCGAATTTGTACCAGCCCCCGCTCAAGGTGTATTGGCCTGGCAAACCAATCGCGACGACACTCCTACCCGGCTCATATTGAAGCAATTACACCACCCGGAAGTTTCCTCCTGCACCAATGTAGAACGACGTGTGCTTCAACTCATGGAAGGTGGCTGCCAACTTCCGCTCGGTGTTTACTGCGAGCGCGATGCTGCCGGAAATTACCATGCATTTGCGGCCTGTGAAATAGAAGGTCAATTGCAGCGGACGCGACTTTCCTCCAGCACCAGTTTTGGAATGGCGGAGAAATTGGTAGCGGAATTGAAAAGTGTTTGAATGGTTTGAGGAGTTTGAATGGTTTGAAGTGCTGCCACAACTCAAACCATTCAAACTCCTCAAACAATTCGCCCCCCCCAAATCTTACTTCCCCTTCGCGAATATCTCTTCCAGTTTTGCCCCCAATTGCTCCCCACGCAAATTCCGGGCGATGATTTTTCCTTCGCGGTCAACCAGCAGCGTTTGCGGGATGGAAGTGACTGAATAAAGTGCCGCATGGGAGCTTTGCCAGCCCTTAAGATCACTGATATGGTGCCAGGGTAAGCCGTCCTGTTTGATGGCATTGCGCCAGGCATTGATTTCGCGGTCGAGGCTCACGCCCAGTACATCGAAGCCTTTATCGTGGTATTTGTTGTAATTGGCTACTACACTGGGATTTTCCTTGCGGCATGGGCCGCACCAGCTAGCCCAGAAGTCAATCAGCACCACTTTCCCGCGCAATTTTTTGAGCGAATACTGGCTACTGTCGGGAGTCATCCCTGCAAGGTCGGGCGCTTCAAAACCAGTCATGAATGTGGAGGCTTTTTTCAATTCCATTTCCATGGCGGGGATCTCACCGAGGTTTTTTAATTGATAGAGCTCAATATACTTTTTGGCCATCACAGGGTATTGAGGGCTGTTATTGCCCTTCAAAGCCGCCACAATGCCACCCATTGCCATGCGATGCGTAACACTTCCGGCAGGAATTTTTGCAAGTTGAGTTTCTGCCATTGTGATTGCTCGCTCGTGCGGGGTGCCGAGTTGGAATTGCGTAGCGACGTAGGTTTCAAAGGCGTTGTACACATCCGGGATTTGCTCGAAACCCTTGTCGCTCAGGTCGGCCCAGCGGAAATATTCTTTGCTATAAAATTCGGCCTCGGTACCTCCTTGCCCTACATAATCGGGCGTAAGTTGGAGGCTTGCCATGCGCCAGAGGAGTGGATTTGCCGTTTTGAGCGAGTCGAGGAAGCGCATTTTGCGTTGGCCAAGTTGCGCCACCTTGTCTTCCATATTTCGGCGCATGGTGCCTGTGGATTGATTGAACTGTGCCCGCACTTGCACACTTTCGTTCGCGAATTGGGTGAGTCGTTCTTGCAGGGATTCTAACGCCTTGTTTGCAGAAGAGTTGACCGTACGGGCTTTATTCATGAACTGGGTGTTGCCCCAAAGTGTCACTTGTTTTTCTTCCCCCAAAATGATTTTGGCGGTAGATTGCTCATTTGCACCGACGCTATAAAAACGCGCTGGACCAGCAGGTATCGTCAGGACATAGGCACTGTCGGCCCCACTTTTTGCAGCACTGGCTACAATTTGCTTGGCGAGGCCTAAATTTTCATACAAGTACACCTTTTCGGCACTTTCCTGGGTGCCATAAAGACGACAAGTGAGGGTAACCGTGCCATTGTTTTTGGCGGGTGATTGAGCTGGTTTTGCAGCAGTGTTTTTTTGAAAAGCCCACAAGGAGGCGGGTAGAAACAATGCGGTGAGGAGCAGTTTTTTCATGTTTGGAAATCCTTTTTTTGTCAAAAATGGCCGCAAAAATAGGCCACTTCTGAGAGGCTTTTGCGAAACGAAAGTTAATTAGACGTTAGACTTTGAGACATTAGACTTTGGACAAAAACGAGGGTCTCCGATTAATTTGTCCAAAGTCTAATGTCCCAAAGTCCAACGTCTTATTTGTTCGGATAAACATACAGCCGCACATCCTCCTCCGTCACTGTTTGATCGCAAAGGATAAAAAGCCGTTCGATCACGTTGGCGAGTTCGCGGATATTACCCGTCCAGTTGTAGTCCTGCAAGGCAGTAATGGCAGCAGGTGTAAACGATTTGGGCGGATGGCCATAATCGTCGGCAATGCGGCGGTTGAAGTGCTCGATGAGTAGCGGGATGTCCTCGCGGCGCTCGTTGAGGGAAGGCACCTGCACCACAATGACGGCGAGGCGGTGGTAGAGGTCTTCGCGGAAACGACCACCTGCAATCTCGGCTCGGAGGTCTTTGTTGGTCGCCGCCAACACACGCACATCTACTTTTATTTCCTTGCTGTCGCCCACGCGGGTGATGCGGCTTTCTTGCAAGGCCCGCAGCACTTTGGCCTGGGCATCGAGGCTCATGTCGCCGATTTCATCGAGGAAAAGGGTGCCGCCATTGGCGGACTCGAACTTGCCGGGGCGGTCGGCAATTGCGCCTGTAAACGAACCTTTTTTGTGACCAAACAGTTCACTTTCAATCAATTCTGCGGGAATAGCCGCACAGTTGACCTCCACAATTGGGCCATCAGCACGGTTGCTTTTTTCGTGAATCCAGCGCGCCACGAGTTCTTTACCTGTGCCATTTTGCCCGGTAATGAGCACCCGGCTTTCGGTAGGCGCCACTTTTTCGAGCATTTTTTTAATGGCAAGGATTGGGCCGCTGTCGCCGATCATGTTCACGCCCTTGCTGCTCTTCACTTGTTTGCGCAGCACTTGGGTGGTGTTCACGAGTTCGCTGCGGTCGAGTGCGTTGCGCACCGTGATGAGCATTCGGTTAAGATCCGGTGGCTTGGATATAAAGTCGAATGCGCCTTTTTTCACCGCTTCCACCGCAGTATCAATGGTTCCGTGGCCGCTAACCATGATGACGGGTGTTTCGGGCGAGAGGATTTGTAGGCGCTCCAAGGCTTCGATACCATCCATCCGGGGCATTTTAATGTCCGTGATGATGACATCGTATTTTTCCTTTTGGACTTTGGATATACACTCCAGCCCGTCGGAGGCTTCGTCTACTTCGTATCCTTCAAACTCAAGAATGTCGCGTAGCGTGCGGCGGATGGGCACTTCATCGTCAACGATTAAAATTTTTGCCATGTTATGATAGTGTGGTCCCCACCTACGTTCGGCTTCGGCGGGTAAAAATGTGATTAATGTGAAGCCCGCCTACGCTAAAGCTTCGGCGGGTAAACAGGTAAAGGCACAAAGAAACTTCATTTGGCGGCTCGTTTTGCCTGCCGCCCGCTTATTTTTCTTTTGTAGTGTGACTTTGGGGGGCCTGGGCGTTTTACCTTTGTTTGGCCGCTACACATTTTGGCTGCTTATTTTGAAGCACTAAAACCCCCTGCCAAATATTTTCAAAGTTGACGAAACAAACCACTTAAACTTTTATAAATCAAGAAATTATGAACAAAAAAACCTGCCTCTCCTATTGCTTTTCGTAAGCTTTGCCTTGAATATGAGTGCCCAATTTGATCCCGTGCGGGAAACAGAACGCATGATGTCGTTCGGTAGCCGGCCCGGTTTTCGTATGGAGTTCACCAACACCGAAGTAGGCATCATAGAGGATGTCTGGAAAAAATTTGCGAAGGATAATTTCAACGCAAAACTTAAAAAAGCAAAGGTGAATGGGCTGCCACCAAACTCAAGTCAGCCTTTATGGGCGACGACGTATTTGCCATTTACTCCACCATCGAAAAAGATGACGACAGGACTGCGCTCAACGTTTGGATAGATGCGGGCTCCTACTTCCTCAATCGCCGCGACAATCGAAACCGTACTGAAGAAATGGTGCGCTCGCTGCGCCAATGCTACTTCGATGTGCGCCGCGCGGCCATTGGTAAAGAATTGAAGGCGCAGGAAAACCAACTGAAAGAGTTGGAAAACAAGCAGAAAAAACTAGATAAAGACAACGAAAACCTCCGCAACAGCATTGAAACCTGGGAGTCAAGAATCCAAAAAGCAAGACAAGATATCGTGAACAACGAGCAAACGCAAGAGGCCAACCTTGTAGAGCAAGAAAACCAACGACGTCTCCTGGATGAAACCCGCCGTCGCTTGGAGAATGTGGAAAGCGAAGGAGGAAATTAGAAATCATCCTGAATTTTGAGATTTCTGGTTTTGTTTGATTGATGATTGATGAATACATGAGTGTTGATTTTTGATGTAATGGGCGATGTTTTTATTGACGATGGCGGCACATCAGCCATTATCAATCCACCATTCCCTCAAAAATCAACACTCATGTATTCATCAATCATCAATCACAGAAATCTAAAAATTCGAGAATATCCATGTTTATTCCTGATCGTAGTCCTGGTCAATTGGAGGGGGCACCCCATTGCCACTGAGCATTCCGAGTGAGGTCATAGCGCGTTCGCTGGCAAGTTGTTCAGCGCTTTTTTTGTTGAAATCATCGGCAGTGCCCACTTTTTTGCCGTCTACGAACACGGCAACTTTGAATTTGTCGCGCTTTTCACTTTTGTATTTAGCCACTACTTTGTATTCAATCTGCCGGCCATTTTTCTGGCACCATTCCAAGAGCTGACTTTTGTAATTGTCGTCAAAACCTTCCAACTCGTGGATATCCAGGTATTTACGGAGGATGCGGCGTACGACAAAAATCTTGGTTCCGTCATAACCTTGCTCGATATATACCGCGCCCACGAGCGCTTCGAGTGCATTTCCGAGCATGGATTTGGAAAGCCGGGTCTGGTTGTAATTGGCCAAAAAAAGATCAAGCCCCATACGGTCGGCAATTTCATCGAGCGAATGCCGCTTCACGATTTTCGAACGCATTTTTGTCAAAAAGCCCTCATCTGAATTGGGGTATTTTTTGAACAAATACTCGCCCACAATGGTGCTCAATACCGCGTCGCCGAGGAATTCGAGCCGCTCGTTGTTAGCAATTGCGTAGTCTTTTGAAGCAAAAGTGCTTTTGTGGAAAAATGCCAGTTTGAACAACTGCAAACGAACTGGCGTGAACCCAAGCAATTGGCTCAAGCGGCGGGCCAATTCCCGGTCTGGATGGAAATAATAATTGTAAAATCTTCGGATAAATCGCACAGAATCAATTTTTTAGAGCAGGTTTCCGACTTATCCAACTTCCCGTCCCGATGGTTCGGGACGGGAAGCTCGACGAAACTAGTCGAGTGAATTCCCTCTCTTTATTATGCCCTCAAACTTGTTTGAAGACGATGGATGCATTGTGCCCACCAAAGCCGAAAGTGTTGCTAAGCACCGCTTTCACCTTGCGTTGTTGGGCCTCGTTGTATGTAAGGTTGAACGCCGGGTCAATTTCCGGATCGTCCGTAAAATGGTTGATGGTAGGTGGCACAAAACCGTGTTTCATGGCCAAAATGCCCGCTATAGCTTCCACAGCACCTGCCGCGCCGAGCAAATGCCCGGTCATGCCCTTGGTAGCCGATACGTTGATCTTGTTTACCTGATCGCCAAAAACTTTGCTGATTGCCTTTAATTCCGCCACATCTCCCAGTGGGGTGGATGTGCCGTGCGTGTTGATGTAGTCAATATCGGCAGTGGTCATGCCAGCGTCTTCCAGCACCAGGTTCAGCACATTGATAACGCCAATGCCCTCTGGGTGCGGGGCAGAGATGTGGTAGGCATCGTTGGTCATCGCGCCGCCCGCATATTCAGCGTAGATGCGTGCGCCACGCCGTTTTGCGTGTTCGTACTCCTCTAAAATCAGTGCCCCGCCACCTTCACCCAGCACAAAACCGTCGCGGTCTTTGTCGTAGGGACGCGAAGCCGTGGCCGGGTCGTCGTTGCGTTCGCTCATTGCCTTCATGTTGGTGAAACCTCCCACTGCGGTGGCAGCAATGGTGGCTTCTGAGCCGCCCGTCACCATGATGTCTGCCTTGCCAAGGCGGATGTAATCGGCGGCATTGATAATGGCATGGCTTGAAGACGCGCAGGCCGAAACCGTGGCGTAGTTGATGCCCATGAACCCATATTGGATGGAAATCATGCCTGCGCCCATGTTGGTGATCATTTTAGGGATGAGGAATGGGTTGTGGCGTGGTGTGCCATTGCCCTTTACATAATCCTCAATTTCTCTTTCCAAGGTGTGCAGACCGCCAATGCCAGAGGCCCAAATCACACCCGTGCGCTGTTTATTGATCGCATCCAGATCGAGGCCGGAGTCTTTCAGTGCTTCGTCGGCTGTTACGAGTGCGAACTGTGTAAAGCGGTCAACGCGCTTGACTTCTTTACGATCCATAAAATCTTCAGGCACAAAACCCTTCACCTCACAGGCAAATCGGGTCTTGAACAGGCTGGCATCGAATTGGGTGATAGGGCCTGCGCCGCTTAAGCCACGCTGCAGCCCGTCCAAAAAGGCGGGTATGTTGTTGCCGATGGGGGTGATTGCGCCTATGCCAGTAACGACGACTCGTTTCATAGAAATTTTTGAATTTGAAAACCAGACTTTGACGGGTTTGGGCGGGCAAATGTAGGAAACAGTTTGAAACCAATTTGTATTGACAGCTTTCATGTCAGCCTTTCGGCCTCCAGCGGCTAAAATCTGAGGTATAAAATCTCTTTTCGGGAAATTTTTTAAACTCGTGTTTCTTTTTCGCGGTAGAAATTCTACCTTTGCCCGCCCAAAACGAGAACTACACAGTTTATTAAAAAAAAGCACCATTTTCGCTGTAAAATATGGCACATCACAAGTCCGCACTCAAGCGCATCCGTCAAAACGACAAGCGTCGTTTGGAGAATCGCTACTACAAAAAATCAACCCGTACGGCTATCAAGAACCTGCGCGAACTGAAAGAAAAGGCTGAGGCTGAAAAGTTTCTTCCTAAGGTCGTGAGCATGATTGACCGTTTGGCCAAGCGTGGCAACATCCACCGCAACAAAGCCGCCAACCTCAAGAGTGGCCTGATGCGTCATGTGAGCGCAATAGCTGCGTAATTTGGGGATTTGATTATTTGAGGATTTGGTTATTTGTTTTATTAAAGCTTGGTATCTGTTTTGACGCTAGTCACAAATCTCAAGCGCAGGCAAAACAAATAACCAAATCCCCAAATAAACAAATCACCAATTAACCAGTCAACCAATCCAAAAAGTGTATCTCGAAATACCGGGGTACACTTTTTGTGTTCCATCTGCCCCAACCAATGGCTTTTCAATTCCACAAACTTAAAGTGCGCGATTTGCGCCGCGAGACCGCCGACACGGTTTCCATCTCGTTTGAATTGCCCGAAAATGAACGCGCGGCGTTTCATTACCATCAAGGGCAGCACCTCACGCTAAAAGTTGACATTGACGGCGAAGAAGTGCGGCGCTCCTACTCCATTTGTACCGGAATGCACGAAAACGATCTTCGCGTGGCGGTAAAAAAAGTGGAGGGTGGAGTTTTCAGTACCTGGGCAAACGAGCAATTAAAAGCAGGGGATTGGCTGGACGTGATGCCTCCACAAGGGCATTTTTTCACAGACCTTAGTCCTGAAAACGAAAAACTCTACGTTGCTTTTGTAGCGGGCAGTGGCATCACGCCCGTGATGAGCATCCTCCGTAGTACACTCTTTCAAGAGCCTCGCAGCCGCTTTATCCTTTTTTACGGCAACCGCTCTTTCGACAGCATTATTTTCCGCGAACAGATCGAAGAGCTTAAAAACCTCCACCCCGAACGACTATCCGTCCACCATATCCTGAGCCGCGAATCGCTTGGCAACGAACTTTTTAAAGGGCGTATTGACGCAATCAAATGCCGTCGTTTTGGCAGGCACTTCTTTGATCCCGGCGAGGTGGATGCTTTTTTCCTATGTGGCCCGGAAGAGATGGTTTTTGAGGTGAAAGACACGCTCAATGAAATTGGAGCAGATCCAAAAAGTGTTCATTTTGAACTGTTTACCACCACAGGCATAAAAAACAAAGCTGCCGCGACCAGCAAACCCAGAGAAGCTTTCGAGGCTTCCATTACGGTCATACAAGATGGCGCGCAGTTTGATTTTGATCTTCCTTCGGATGGATCTACGCTTCTCGACGCAGCCATGCGCGCCGGGGCCGACCTGCCATTTTCCTGCAAAGGGGGCGTATGCAGCACCTGCAAAGCGCGCATTTTGGAAGGAAAGGTCGAAATGGATGTCAATTACGGTCTTGAGCCAGACGAGGTGGAGATGGGCTATGTGCTGACCTGCCAGTCACACCCGATTACGAAACGGGTGGTGGTTAGCTTTGATGCGTGAGCGTGGGGTATATTCTTGAGTGAGGAAGGGTGTTTTGATTGACGAATAATAGATTACATGATTGTTGATTTTTGATGTGAGGGACGATGTAAATATGGACGAAGTGTGGTACATCGGCCATCGCAAATCTAACATTCCATCAAAAATCAACAATCATGTAATCTATTATTCGTCAATCAAAAAATCTCTACAGTCCGACTTGATAGTCGGTAATCAATCAATTAAGAGGAATTTTGGGTTTTAGTCTTTGGTTGTTGGCCAATGGGTCTATTTTTTGGGATCAGCCCCTTAGGATAGCCATTGTGACCCATATTTCCCAATCGTCGGACTCCATTTTGCAACCCCCGTCTGCCACCGCATGAGAAACACGGACAAGCCAAAGCAAAGCGCATCAATCTTCACAGGGCAAGCGCGGGGTGATTGCGACAGCAACAGTGCCGTTCAGACTGACCGTGTCGCTAAAATTCAACAGTGCATTTTCAGTGCTGCTTAGGGCGATATTTCCCCAGTCGTTGGAACTGGTGCAATCGCCGTGCAAACCCCAAGTTTGTCCAGTATCGTCGAACAATTTGATACAGGAAAAATCCTGCTCCTGCGGGGTTGCGGGGTCTTTTTTAGGGTCGCATCCGAGGCTAAAAAGAACCAGAGCGGCAAAACCAAGTAGAATTGTTGTGCGCATGGTGTGGGTAGTTTTGTGAAATACAAAATTAAACACAATAGGCGAATTTTTAAACACATAGGCACAGTAGTACACATAGCGTTGAAAATCAGAACTATGTGTCCTACTGTGCCTATGTGTTTTATAAATGTATTGTGGTGGAGCGCTCACTTAAACCACGACGAATAAAAAACGTAATTATTCGCAATACGCTCGATCTGGCCTTTGAACAACTCGGGTGTGAGCTCCTTCACCCGCCTGGCTGGGACACCCGCGTACACGCCTCCTGCATGACAAACGGTGTTTTCCAGCACTACTGCCCCTGCGGCAATGAGGCAATTCTCTTCCACCACCGCCTGATCCATAATAATGGCCCCCATGCCCACCAGCACATTGTCGTGGAGTGTGCAGCCGTGTACCAAAGCCCGGTGTCCAATGCTGACGTTGTTGCCAATGGTGGTGCCGCATTTTTGGTAGGTACCGTGCAGAATGGCGCCGTCCTGAATGTTGACTTTGTTGCCCATTCTGATAAAATTCACGTCGCCGCGCACTACGGCCTGAAACCAAACCGAGCATTCATCGCCCATGATTACGTCGCCTATGATGGTGGCATTTTCAGCGAGGAAACAGTTTGCGCCGAAGTGCGGGGTGAATTCGCGACAAGGAAGTATTAGAGCCATGAGCGTAGATATTGGATATTAGGATATTAGACACTGGACTTTGGGCCTAAAATTTTGGATAATGGATTAACGAAAATCACCGCTAAAAACGCCCCGGCTGCGTTGGCCAGCATATCATCGAATTCAAAAAACCTGTTGGGAAAAAACGTGCCCTGCACCCATTCCATTAGTGCGCCGTACCCTGCTGCGAAACAAAATATAAAGAACAATTCCCCACGCGCCAGCGCTCGATGTTTCGATTTCCAAACACCCCAGGCCAAAAGCCAAACCAACAGTGCGTACGCAGCGGCATGCCCGATTTTATCCGCTGCAAACAATTGAAATTTGGGAACCTGGAGCTTAGAAGTAACTGATAAATAGGTAACGATAGCAAGCCAAAAAATGGCGGGAAGAAAGGATCTTAACGTCATTAGTTTTTCTTTTTTGGCGTTGTTTCAGCGGGCTTTTTATCTTCCAGCACTCCTTGGCGCTTCGTTTTATAAAAATGCACGCCAGCGCCAAACACCCAGCCTTCTTTGCCGGATTGGGTGCGCACTTTCACCCAGTGGTCGGTCACTTTTTCGTAGCCAAGGCTGATTTCCTGGGTCCAATCCGTTTTTTTATTGAGGAATGTAACTGGTTCATATAGTTTGAGTTCCGCAACGGTTTCGCCTTTCAGGCCGGGTTCTTTGCGCACTTTCAAACCATCAATGGTGACAAACAGCGTGGAACCGCTTGTGCTGGGCGGCGGAGCAGCTGCAGGGGTTTCGGTGGAAAGCGAAGGGCGCCTGGGTGCTACGCCAGGTCGGGGGGCGGGTACAGCAGTTGGCGCGGATTGGGTCACAGGCGGAACTGCGGGGTCTTCTTTGATTTGGGTGGGCGGTGTTTTCGGGGCAGATTGCACCACTACGGTATCGCGTTTGACCGGGCGTTCTTCACTGTCGGTATCCTCAACATCACGAGCCCGGTGAACAGAATCAGCGCGGCGCTCCGAACATTTTGACATCGCCCAAAAGCTCATGAAGACCAGGAATGCCAGAAGGATGAGTATTTCTGCTTTGGGAATTTTCATAGATGGAGGATTTCGGTATTTGTTTAGGTGTGGGGATTTGGTTATTTGAGGGAATTGGGTGCAAAATTGGCCTTTTCAATTGAAAACAATCTGAATTTCATCGAAAAAACAAATCGCCAAACGCTGACTGAGGCGAAAGAGGTGTGGGACGTAACATTACACTCCTAAAAGCGAACTAGCACTTATCAAAAATGTATCAATAAGTTGATTTAACGATGCCCTGTACTTATTGAATGCTTCTGATTTTTATATTCAAGCCCCTACCTTCACCCTCCAAATGCTGCGCAAAACCCTCCTTTTCAGCTTCTTTTTTCTGTCAACGCAAGGCCTGACTGCACAGCAACCATTCTCCAAAAACTATCAGACCAGCGAAGGCCTGCCCTCCAACTACATTTACTCCGTTTTTCAGGAAAGCAAAGGCTATATCTGGTCCAGCTCGGACGTGGGCGTGAGTCGTTTTGACGGGCAATCCTTTGTGCATTACAACACTTCCCACGGCATGCCCGACAATGAGGTTTTCAATCTTTGCGAAGACCATGCGGGCCGAATATGGTTTGCTACCCTGAACGGCAAAACCGGTTTTTTTCACAATGGCATACTGTACAATGAAAACAATCTGGCATTCCTGAAACGCTGCGACCTCAAAGGCCTGGTAATCAAACTCTTTCAGCAAGAAGATGGCCGCATGGTCTATTGCGGGGTTTTTAAAACCATCTTGATTGATATGGAGCGGATGGAGGTGGAAGAGCGTACTACCGAAAATGGCGTGGTCGTAGCCTGGGAAAACCCCAAAAACACCATCGGTGGCGGCGGACGAAATTTTGGCCTGATAAAACCGGAAGGTTTTAGCGTGATTGCGAACATGCCAATGCTCATGCAAACCATTCAGGCAATCACCTCAGGCGATACGCTCATCATCACTTCCGATAGAAGTCTTTATTTTTTGGACCGGATTTCTGGCAGGGTATTGCACGTTTTTACAGCCCTGGAAGAAGGGAATCAATACATTTTCCTCAAAAAAATTGGCAATAAACTCTGGACAGGC
Source organism: Lewinellaceae bacterium (assembly GCA_016708875.1). Lineage (GTDB taxonomy): Bacteria > Bacteroidota > Bacteroidia > Chitinophagales > Saprospiraceae > M3007. The sequence continues at coordinate 141,075 of JADJFA010000001.1, read as the reverse complement.
ACACGCAACGGAGCCATCGTATTCGATTATCAAACCTTGAAAAAAGAAAAGACATACCTGTCAGGCCGCTCCGTTTCTTCGGTTATGAAAGATCGGGAAGACGGGCTCTGGTTTTCAACTTTTGAAGAGGGCCTGTTTTATGTCCCTGACCCTGATATCGTTCAATATTCCCTGGAGGATGGTCTGGTATACAAACGGATAATTTGCCTCAGCAGGGACCCGCAAAATCGACTTTGGATTGGATCAGAGGGCAGCGCATATTCAATTTTTGAGGACGACAGGATTCAATCCAAAGTCATTTTCCAAAAAAACGTCACCAATAAAAACATCCGAAACATCCGCCATTTGGAAGATGGCACGACACTGGTCATTGGGAAAGCGGGAACGCTGGTCATCCGCAATGGAGTCGAAAAATTGCTGGTGCATCGAGCCTCCGATATCAATGTGGACTATGAAGGCAACTATTGGGCAGGGCTGAACGGACTATTTGCAATCCCTCAAAAACTGGCCCGGAAAAAAATGCTGCCCGGCGGGACGATATCAAATATTCCTGATTCAAACCCCTTGTACGGAATGCCCAAGATTTCCAGGTTTAAGGGATATAAGGTTGAAAAAATTGAATTCGACGAGCGCAATCTGGTATGGGTCGGTACGCACAACGGCTTGTTTGTCATGGAAGCAGGAGGTGCAGAAAAAAGGGTGCTGCCACATAGTATCAAGGACATGGACTTTGACAAAGTGAACCAAAAATTGTGGGTATTGAGCGAATCGAAGGGATTGTTTGTGATCCAGCATGGACGGGTAACGGACAGCATATCCATCAGCAACCAATTCGGTGCGGTGATCTGCCGGGACCTTTGCCGCGATGCGGAAAACCAGCTTTGGATCGGTACGGCAAGCGGACTGTTTCGGGTTCAGGGCGAGCCAGGCAAATTGCAATTGACCAATTTCTGGGGTGTACTCGGCTTAGGTTGGGACAAGATCAATGCCGTGGAAGTCATTGAAAATCAAGTCTATATTGGCAAAGACGATGGATTGCTTGCCGTGCCTAAAAGCATTCTACTACAATCGCCGCCCTCCCCGCCGGCCTTGATAAAATCGGTGCGCATCAACAACAAAATTCAAACCATTGCCGCGGATAACACCTTGACTATGAACTATGAGCAAGGTTCTTTGAGCATCGAATTTGAAGGGCTTTCCTATCGCGAGCCACAGTATCTCCGCTATCGTTACCGGCTCAACGGATTGGATACGGTATGGCGCGAAACGACCAATGAGGCGATCGAATTCGCCAGTCTCCGCCCAGGAAAATACACGTTTGAAGTTCTGACGCTGAACGGCGCAGGAGAGCTTTGCGCAGAATCGGCTACGGTTCAAATTCAGGTACGGCCCCCATTTTGGATGCAAACCTGGTTCTTCATTTTATTGGGCAGCATGCTCCTGGCGCTTGTTGTGGGTTACATTAAATGGCGGGAAAACCGGCTTCGACAAGGCTATGAGGTGGAACGGACCTTGATGGAAACCAGCCGCGAAAAGGCCGAGCTGCAAAAGAAAAACGCCGACCTGAAAATGCTGGCGCTCCGCTTGCAGATGAACCCGCACTTTATTTTCAATGCATTGAATACCATCAAAGGATATTACGGGCAGGAAAGGGTGGTGGAGGCCAATGCGTTTATTGGTAAATTTGCCCGGCTTTTGCGGATGAATCTGGATTATTCAGACGTCCTTATTCCCCTGGATCAGGAAATGGAATTGCTGCGAATTTACCTGCAATTGTCGCAAATCAGGTACCCGGACAAGATCAAATTCCAAATCGAAGCCTCTCCGACGCTGAATCCGATGGAAATTTTGATCCCATCTATGTTGTTGCAGCCCTTTGTGGAAAATGCCGTGATTCACGGTGTTGCGCCCCAAAAAGGGACTGGGGAAATAACGGTGGATTTCCAACTTTCAGGCGCCGAAATCATCGCCACCATACGCGACACGGGCGTGGGCCGAGCCGCTTCCGCACAATTGAAACTCCGCGACCCGCACAAACCCCTGGCAACCCAAATTACCATGGAACGCCTGCAACTGCTTCGCAACAAAACGAGCGAAACTCCGGCCTTACAGATTCACGATCTGTACGAACACGACAAGCCTGCCGGTACAGAAGTCGTGTTGCATATTCCGTTTCAAAACAATCAACCGAACCATGATCAACGCCATCATCATTGACGACGAACCCGCAGCAAGAGCCTCCCTGGCACTGGAAATAAACCTGCATTGTCCACAAATCACGGTGGTGGCAGAAGCCAGTTCGGTGGCTGAGGGCATTGAGGTAGTGGGCAGCCATCCTCATGCCAGCTTGTTGTTTTTGGATATTCAACTGACCGATGGCTCGGGTTTTGACTTGTTGCAGAAAATCAATTTCGAGGATCTGAAGATCATTTTTACCACCGCGTACAGCGAATACGCATTGCGGGCAATCAAATTCGCGCCCTTGGATTATTTGCTCAAACCTATTGATGCACAGGAATTACAAGCCGCAGTAGAAAAAGCCACCCGTGGCCGTCAGACAGAAATGCAAGAGCAAATCCGGCTTTTTATGCAGCAAATGAGCGGCGGTGCAACCGCCAATGCCCGAATTGCCCTAGCCACTGCCGATGGCATTCATTTGCACTATGTCAAAAACATTGTCCGCTGTGCATCGGATGGCAATTATGCCACGGTACACTTTGACGACCAGCGCAAATTGCTGGTAGCCAAAACCCTCAAAGACCTGGAAATGCTGTTTTCTCCCTATCATTTTGAGCGGATTCACAAATCGCACTTAATTAATGTGGATCACCTGCGGCGCTATTACAATCGCTTTTCCGGAGAAGTGGAAATGAGCGATGGGGCGATATTGCCCGTGGCGCAGCGGAAGAAGACGCAATTGTTGGAATTGCTGGGAAGGGTGAATGGGTAATTAAATAAGGTGACTATACCTATTTACACCCAACCTTTTAACAGGTTTAAAGCCTCTATTTTTCTTTAGATTTTTCTTGAAAATATAAACTTAATAATTTTATACCAATGATAACCCCAGAGATTTTAGCAATCGTTTTGCCAAAATCATTATATCTGGCAACAACACCTCCATGCCAAGAGCAAGCACCTGAACGACCAATACTATAAGAATGCCAGCCATCTCTACATTCTGCAATAGTTCCATTGATAGCAAGTATTATACTAATAACTACTATAATTATCCATACAATACACCCATCGTCCATATATTTTTCAAAAAACGTAAAAGCCAATATACCTATAGCAGCCGCACATAATATAATCAAAAGAAGTCACATGATTTTTTATTTGAAGATTGGAATATTATCATCAATTTTCATTTTTCTTCTTTTTAGGCTTTTCGTTTGCCTCTTTTGCTACAGCATGTACTATGTCAAGGAACGAGCCTTTGACAGTAAGTTTGTCCTTGTACTTGCCTCTTGTATTTTCCGTTTTGGCGGTATTGGTTGATTTGTTTTTCATGTTATTACATATTCGTGGATGAATGCGCAGAGCGTTTTGATGCCCTCACTAAAAACTAAATTCAAATAATTTCCCGGTGTCTCCAGAATCATCTAGCGTCAAACAAACTTCTTTATCAGTAAATGTCTTTAGCAACTCCGTAGGATGTCATCTTCAATAGAAGTAAATATGTATTGTAAGTTAAATTTTGCGCAGTATCCTCTTACCAAATTGATGAAATTTGCTTTCTTTCTGTTATCCAGTCCTTCAAGTGCCCCGTCATGATAGACAAATCGGTAAAAAGAATCTTTGTGATAGGTAACTAAAACAGATAAGTCAAAGGAAATACACAACATTTTCTTGTAACTGTTTCCCCTATCTTCGGCTGTAACATCCATCTCATTTTCTCTGGTTATCTCTACTTTGAATTCAATGTTTCCCTCTTTATTCTGCCGCATAAAAATTATTGCGGGAGCGTTGACAATATATTTAAAGATATTGCGGAAAACCCTTCGTATCTCTGTGTATATCTTACTATCGTTTGCAGTGATTTGAGCGTTGATTTCTTTAATTAATTCGTCAAGCCCTGCGGTTAGATTGCTAGTGGTTTCATTAAGGATTGCAATCTTATCAATACTATTAAGTTTTTCTTCAAGTCGAGATATTTCACCTTCGATTTTCGTAAGGTCAATTTGATATGACTTGAACTTACTAAAAGAGTCCTTATCCATAAGCACAGAAAGAATCTGGTTTCTCTTTTCATTATAGTGTTTTAGAGAATCCCTAATGTCTTTTAACTGTTCGGTCAGAATTACAACCTTTTCTTCCAGATATTTATTCCTTTCCTCAGTAATTCGTTTATTAAAGTCTTCAAGAGATTGATAATCCTTTACAAGATTGTCTGGTAAAAATATTTTTACTTCCTCGTAAATCCGCTTAATTTGCTTTATATCGAACGATATATTTTTTGAGAAAATGATTGCTTAGTTTTTTCTAAATCAAATTCTAAATTATATTCCGCAGAATTATATTCTGAAATTTGGGTTTCAATTTCTTCAATGAGTTCTTTGTTTAGATTACGCTCTTGTTGATAAAAATTAAAATTATCAATCTCTGATTGGAGTTTATCCCTATCTTCAATTTTTAAATCAATTGCGCCTCTTATTTTATCAACTTCTCCAGCATCAACGGCAAAATCGTTTTTTATTCTATTAATGAAGGTTTTTTGCTCAAGAATTTTATTATCAGCATCATATTTTTCAGTTAATAGACTCCCACTAAAGCCCAATAAGTCAAACATAAAGGTTTCCAATCAATATCCTTCCCCTTGGAAAATTTTGAAAGTTGAAATACATCGTTGTAGTCATTTTGTGAACGCAAAAGTATGTAATAGACTTTCTATGTGTCCACTGTTTCAAAACATCAAAGGCCAGATATTCATTAAGTGCTACCACAGATTTATCAAAACCGATATTCTTATTATCCCAAGATTCTTCGTTCAAAAGGTTATCAGAAGTTTTGTTATCTTAAATGAAATTTTGTGGGTTGCATCAACGGCTCTTCTGATTGTGAGATACTCTCCATTGTTTAACATGATTTCAAGATAGAAGATATATCCTAAAAATTTCTCCTGATGGGTCTTAAAGATATGTTCTTCTTTAACTTCTTTGAGAAGCATAAAGTCAATAACCGCAATCAATGTCGTCTTACCAAGGTTGTGAGAATCTTTATTAAGGTCAAGTTTTTTTGTAACCTTAGCCAAAACAAGATTTAGCCCATCGTTGAAAACGATGTTTTTAAAGCCTTTATTTGCGTATAGTTGGCTTAGTTTCATTTAACAAGTTCGATTGTGTCAATGTCTTTTTGGTACTCAATTTTACCCATTAGGTATAGAAAACTGAGTGTTGGAATGAAAACGTCCTTCGCGCTTCCTCCTCTTACTAAGATTACTTTTTCAAGTAATTCATCGTGTTTCACTGCATTATCCTTGCTAAGGATAGTAAGAATAACCCCACCCAAATTTAATAGTGAGAGGTCAAGGTTGAGATATTTGTGAGGTGTTATCATGACGTTTTCCCGATGTCACAGTTAAAGTACATAAAGTGAATAAACACTCTTACTATTTTTCTTAAGTTGTTAAGTTTATCTTCATTATTTGAAACAGTAAAATCAACCAAATGTTCAATCAAATACATGAAATTAGTGAACCTATCTTTTTCTAAAATTACTTTAGCTTGTAAATCACTAATGGTGTTTGAGTACATATCAGTATAGACCTGATTTTTAGGGTCGCGTAAAAACTTTTCTATTGCATCAAAATATTGCAAGGAATGATTCTTTATATATTCAAAATAGTCTTTGCTTAAATTATTCAACCTGTTTTTCTCTTCTTTATTAATAGCCGTATAAGACGTTATGTAGTTGTCTGCTTCGGCAGAAATTATAGAAGATTGTTCTGAAAACACAATAATTACTTCTCTCAAATCCTTTTCATAAAACCGGAGCGGGAAGATAAACATACTTAACCCGAATTGATGGGCAATTTGAGGATAGTCGGTTAAATATGCGTCTATATCTTCTCGCCCGATAATTTCAGCATTTTTGATTTTAAGGCCTTTTTGTAACTTTTCTACAATTTTTGGGTGTGTTCCCCCTGAAAGCTTTCTGCTTGTAAAAATTATGTAATTGTCGAATGAAGTAACCTTCTGTACTTCATTCAGTCGGGTTATTTCTTTCTCTAAAATACTTGTCTTATTAACATAAAAGTCATTGTCTGAACAAGCTCGAATTGTAAGTTTGAGTATGTTTTGCTTGAATGTTAAAAGTTCCAGTCCATGGCGCTATTTTTGAAGGGAAATGTTGAGCAGTCCCAGTGAACCAACTGTCTTTTGCGCCGTCTTTGCCAGTTGAAATGTTTTGCACCCTATTCCTAAAATTTCTTTACAGATACGAATTATGAGATTTTCAAACTCAGTATCATTTAAAATTTCGTATGGAAGCTGGCTCATAATAAGGTCTATTTATTGGTCTGCTACATTCACATAAGAGGCCGTAAAGATCCAGTGTTTTTTACAAAAAATACTTTCTAAAAAACCTGGAATTGTGTGTAACATGGCCTAAATATGTACTAACAAAACGCATCATAAATGGATTTCAATTTCAAAACTATTCACGACTTCAACGATTACTTCAAAGACGAAGAAACCTGTTACCGCTTCCTTTGAAGGACAATGCTGGAACGTTGTTCCTGTTTGCCCTCATTGCGCATCTGCAAAAGCACCTTACAGCGTTAAGGCTCGCGGAAAGTTCCAAGACATCCCCTTCTACGTTGCAGCGAAAGCGGTTGCAAACTTCCCTTCACCGTCCGTACTGGGAGCATCTTTGAAGGTTCAAAGGTTGAACTTTGCAAGTGGTTTCAAGCCGCTTATGAAATTTCTACCTCAAAGAAAGGTATTAGTTCCGTTGAACTCGCTACCCGTATCGGCGTTTCTCAAAAAACTGCATGGTTTGTCAACCATCGTATTCGTACCATGCTCACAAACGTTGCTCCTGAAATGTTGGAAGGAACGGTTGAAGCTGATGAAACTTTCGTAGGCGGCAAAAACAAAAACCGTCACGCTTCCAAAAAAGTAGCCAATTCGCAAGGTCGCGCACATCTTGACAAAACGGCTGTTGTTGGGATGCTGCAACGTGATGGGAAAGTCAAAACTTTCGTAGTCCCTGATACAAGTGCTGCTACCTTGCAAAGCCTCATGGTTGAAAATGTTGCTCCACAAGCCGTTGTTATTACCGATGCTTACGCATCCTACAAAGGGCTTGAAAAACATTTCAACAAGCACATTTCGGTTAAACACACAGCAGGTTGTTACAAAACCGTAGGCGACAACCACACCAACAACATTGAAGGCTTTTGGAGCCAGTTCAAACGTGGTGTGATTGGAATTTACCACTACGTTTCTCCCCAACACCTTCATCGCTACTGTGCAGAATTTGAAACCCGTTACAATGGAAGAAATGAAGGCAATGTTATCCAATTTGTTGAAATGGTAAAGGGCAGCGACAAAAGACGGATTAGATATAAAGAACTGACTTCAACTTGCCCCCAACCTTGAAAAATGAGCCGCATGAGAATTGCGGCTTTTTTGTTTTTTGCTTACTTTTGTACTCTTTAAACATTTTAACCTTTGAATTATGGAACAAGAAACTGATAAATTTCAAATAAATTTTCACGAACAATCTTACCTTTATAGCCTTCAAAACTATCTACAAAATAAAGCAATGATTCATTTGCTTGTAAGGATATTAGCAAAATTAGAAGGTGAAGATAAAGACCTCATTTTTGACCAGATAAATCAGAAAATGGGTGAGTGGGGGCGTGAAGAAATAGAGTTGGCAAAATCACCGAGCGTCAAATGATTTTTCCAACCGTTTTTTGATTTTTTCAATATCAATTATCATGATAATTTGTGACAGTTTTTTGCTTTTGTTCATTTAAAATCCTCTTTTTATTATAAATATTTTTCTCAATCAATTTTTCAAATTTTTTCCACACTCCTTAAAAAAACAATCATTCACCATCAAACTTTAATAAAAAATGGAAGATTTTTCAACTGGATTTCTACCAACAAAGCATGGCTCTTTGAAGGAATTGGCGTAGTGATTATTTTGGGCATAATACGATTCTTTTGGAAAAAGAATGGAACGAACCAAAGTGAACCATCTGTTACAATGACAGCAAATGGAGATGGAAATATTCAAGCAGGTCGAGATGTCAATATTCAAAAAGAAGAAAAAAAAAATTAAAAAAGCGTGAGGTTTCCGCTAATCTCTATGAAAAATTATCAAAACTAAATGACGCTATGCGGGATATAACTGTGTATTTTCGAGATATTACAGGAAAGGATGAAGAGACTGTTAGTAGAGAAGAACTTGATAGAATAAATAAAGCGGCTAATTCAGGTGAAGATTTTTGAATTATTACAAATCAAATAAAATCTACTTTGATAGTGAATTGTGCAAATTGATTGAAGAAATAAGTGCAAAATTTACGTATAGTCATTCAATAATCGCAGATTTGAAACGGAGGAACCTTGAACCATCAAGGCTAACTTTTGAGCGTACAAATCAGGCAATAAATTTAGTACGAGAAGAAGCACCTCGTTAATATCTCAACTTGAAGAGAGATTAAGGGCTGTACTTGAAGAATAGAAGTCTGTAAAATGACTTGCCGTTCGCCAGCCTCTACACTTGCAGTAACATTAGGTGTAAATGGGTACAGTCACCTTAATAAACCGCAAAATGTAAAACCGGAAAACCGCAAAATGTAAAACCGTGCTATTTGATCCGAAGAAGGCCAAACCCCTTCCATTCCCGGGATCAAACCCCTCTTAGTTTTAAATTTTGCGGTTTTCCTGTTTTACATTTTGCGGTTTAATATTTTTGAGTTTCCCTGTTTTACATTTTCCTGTTTCAACATTACCCCAGAATAAGGCATTCACATCGTTCGCTCAACCGACCCCTTCGTTGGTCACGGGCTTCGACTCCAACGTTGCAACGCTAATTACTTTTGTCGCGCCCTCCCACGGATACCCCAAAGCTCCCAACAGCCCTTTCAATTGTATTTAATCTGTGTGTTCACAGACAATCATGGCGACTGTATCGCTATGGTCAGGCCGTCCTTTTTTTCACCGATTTAAACACCTTTTTTATGTCTCCGATTTTTAAAAATCAAGTCTTTTTCTGTTCTGTATTCTATGCTCGCTTAGTCTTTCTGCACAAATAGGCAATCTCAACAAAGCCAAGGATATGCTGAAAGACAAAAAAGATAAAGCCGCGACCGAAAAACCAATTGAAAAGCCCCTGCCTACCGGCAGGCAGGCAACTAAACCCGAACAGCAAAAAGCAGCACCCGCTGCCGAAAAATCAGAACCTGCTGCAACTGAATCCCGCAGCCCAAAACAAGCTCCTGAAAAATCAATTGGGAGCACACGAGAGCCCGCTCAGGTGAATAGGACAAAACCAGGCGCAGATGAAAAGTACAAGGCATCTGAAGTTGATTTGGATTTTGATTCCGAGCCGTTTCCGCCTTCTATCGCCTGGGCGAGCCTCTTGTCGGGAGGCAGTTGGTATTTCAACATTACCAATGGCCAGATGAAATTGAACAATATTCAGGTTTCATTTCTGCCAAAAAAGGCCAAGGATGGCACTGCCGTGCGCTATGAAAGTTATTCCAACAAAACCCCATTGCTCCGAATGGAAGTTTGGGATACAAAAGCAAATGCCCTCAAAGAAACCATGCACTATGAGGCCAAGCTCGCTACAGCGCCTTTTTACGATATGGAGGTAATAGAGGGGTATGATTATAAGTCTTTCGCAACCCTCACAGAGGGTAGTTATGAGCTTCGTTTTTGGGCGGGCACCAAGTATTTTTATAGTTTCCCATTTCAGGTTGAAAAACAGAGCAACCCTGACCCGTATGCTCCTGTGCATGATTTCTATTTCCTCAAAGGTCCCTGGCAAGACTGGGGGCGGGTGGAATTTGGTCCCGATGGGCATTTCATTTTCAATTTTTACCTGACGCATCAAACTACTACCATTGAAAATCAGGCACGGTGGGATGCAAAAAAGGAATACAAATACCTTGTAAAACTCTATCGAGAGGGGAAAATGGTGGCCGCGCACAGCATCCCGAATTCTGGTAGTGGCTTTGAAGAAGGGGATATCCAAACCCATAATGGAAAATGGGAAAGATCCGATTGCACTTTCCACAAATTCCCCGTGGCCAAACCCGGTTCGAGGGACTTTTTTATGAAAGCCGACATGAAAGACGGAAACTACACCGTGGAACTATGGCTGAAAAGCCTGGATGGTGTAGAGGCCACGCATAAATACAGTTTTGTGGTCAAAAACAGCCTGATTGTACCGCCTGCCCAAGCGGATCGCGCGCTGAATACCAATCCTTTACAATTCTTGGAGCAGGGCCCCGGACGGTTTTATGTGAAGAAAATTTGATTGGTTGATTGGGGATTTGCTGGTTGATCGGTAGTAACTGGTATTCAACATTCGATCCACCAATCACCACTCCACCAATCACCACACTACCAATCACCAATCACCAATCACCAATCCACCAGTCACCAATCACCAATCACTGATTTATCTAACACTTTATGAATCACCTTCTTAAAGCATTCCTCTTTTGTGGAATTGCAATTTCAACCCAAACACAACTAACCGCTCAAGACTGCGGAACCAACCCAACACCAGCACAAATCGAATACCTCACGCAAACGCGGGTGGCCCGCCAGGCATTCGATATTACACAATTGGCCGATGACCGTTCCGGCGCCCCCATACATTGGGTTCCGGTTCAATTTCAGGAGTGTATCCCTTTTAGCACCTCTCCAAAAGGTCTGCGCGAAGCAAGCATCAGCGAGTGGATGGGCGAGCTCAATGCCCTTTTCCTGCCTTACCGAATTCAGTTTTACGAATGTAGTTCGTTCACAAGCTTCGTCAACAACCCGCTGCATTATTTTGACATAACGGAAGAGCCGCAACTCAGTGCTTACGATGTTCCAAACGTTATCAATATCTATGCCTTTGGCACCGTTTCCGCCAATGGGTCCTCGCTGGGAGGCTATTCCTACCTCCCGCCCAGTGCAGACCGGATTATTTTGTCTAAAGCCGGCGGAAATCTGTTCGACAGCAAGGTATTTATCCATGAAATGGGGCATTACATGGGCTTATATCACACCCACGGCAAAACCAATATCGGCACTACCGATGAACTGGTGAACGGCACGAATTGCCTCACCGCCGGAGATGATGTGTGCGATACGCCCGCCGACCCAAACTTGTACACCACCAGCACTTCAAACTGCATTTATTTTGGTCTTGCATTGGACCTTAACAACCAGGCCTATTTGCCGGACGTTGGGAACCACATGTCCTACGCTCAGAAACAATGCCGCAACCATTTCACGGTTGGCCAGATGAACCGTATGGCGTATACTGCCATTACTGATCGGAATTACCTGCTGGGTTGTGCGCATCCTTCCGGTTGTGACTATCCCATTACCCAATTGCCGGTGGTATTTGACTTTGAAAACGGCCTTGATGGCTGGATCAACAAGGAATACGAAGGTTTTGGGGAATTTGTCGATATAGTTCAAGGCACAGGCGCTATTCCGCCTACTACTACTGGCCCCGAACAGGCATTTTCGGGCAATGGTTATGCGCACTTAGATGTGCTCAATACTGGCCCGTATGGTGGCTCGGCTGTACTCATCAGTCCATGTATTGATTTGCGTGGCCAGGCATCGCCGAAAGCTACTTTCCATTATCACGCTTATGGCACAGAAATAGATGGGGTAGGCGCACAGGTCAGTATTGATGGGGGGCATACCTTTCAGGGCCCGCCGCCAAACAATGCAATCTTATACGTCACAGGCGATCAGGGAAATGGGTGGCATACCGTCACTTGTGATCTGAGCGCGTATAAAACAGCCGCTGCACTGCAAATTCGGCTGATTGTGGTTGGCGGACAACTGGGCGACGTTGCTTTTGACAGCATTGCCATTTACAATGACCCCGAAAGCGCCTGCAATCTTTCCCTGGCTCCTGAGTTTCTCGACGTTTCCTGTCACGGTAACGCAGATGGCCAAATCAATTTGGCCCCTTTCGGGGATTTTATCGGGCCGGTATCCTATTCCTGGTCAAACGGGGCTACGTCAAACTATATAACAGGCTTAACTCCAGGGCTTTACACCGTAACGGCCACGGCTGCCAATGGATGTTCCGTGGTGGCGACGCTCCCTTCATATAGTCCTAATTTGCTGTATGCCACTACGGCGCAAACCAATGTCTTGGTGTATGGTCAATCAACCGGTGCGGCCACCGCACAAGCAATGGGAGGGCGCTATCCGTACAATTATCTATGGTCAAATGGCGCCACCACCGCTTCAATCATCAATCTTGCTGCTGGCATGTACACTGTAACCGTCACGGATCTAAACACTTGTAGCACCACCAAAACGGTGAGCATCACACAGCCCACGATCACCTGTACTGCATACCAAACGGCATTTCCCTGGGCTAGTAGCGTGGACTTAAACCTGGGTATTTTTGCACAGGTAACCGGAATAGACAACTTTAACTGGACCCGGCAGTCGGGCGCCACGCCTACTGCCCAAACAGGCCCCGACGCAGCCTATAATGGCAGCCACTACTGGTACACCAAAGCATCGGGCAATAATTCGCCCAATAAAACCGCGATGCTAAAAACAAGTAAATGTCTAACGCTTACCCCTATGTCGAATCCCGTTTTTGAATTTTACTACCACATGTACGGCAACCAAACTGGTTCGCTTGCCGTGGAGATCAGCCTTGACAATGAACTCAATTGGGTAACAGTTTGGACCCTGGCCGGCAATCAAGGCAATCAATGGACCAAGGCGATCATTGACCTTTTGCCCTACAAAACCGACCATACCAAAATCAGAATCAAGGGTACTACTGGCCCAGGTTCCCGTGGCGATATGGCCATTGATGCCTTGTATGTCGGGGAAGCCGGAAACAATCAATATATGCCAGAAGCAGAAGTCTTGCAAGCACCTGGCATGACGGTGTACCCCAATCCTTCTTCAGGTCTTTTCGAACTTCGGATGGACGAAGGTTTGATCTGCGATCGGGCAGAAATATTCAACGCAGCAGGTCAATTGATTTGGGAGGAAAGGACTAGTTCTTCGTTGTTGAACTTTGACCTTTCGGATCAGATTTCAGGTTGTTATTACCTGCGTGTACAATCAGGGGAGGAGGTACAGGTGTTGAAATTGATGCTGGTACGGTAATAATCCACGGAACGGTTTCAGGATAAATCTCACTGGTTAGACTATCATGAAACCGTTCCTAATTTTTTTTCAAGTTTTATTCAAATTGTTTTTCCATGAACAAATTCCTGCCATTAACCGCCATGTTTTTATGGTTTATCAGTTCAATCCAATCCCAAACTGCCTTTTTGGACCCAAGTTTTGGCAATGGAGGAATTGCACTGCCGGCTGGATTGGAATACGGGGGCTTCCCCAATATGGTCGTTCAAGCAGATGGCAAGATCCTGGTACGCGATGTACATACGCTTAATACTGGCAACTCTGAACAAGGCGTATGGATTCACCGCTTCTTGTCCGATGGTTCATTTGATCAGAGTTTTGGCACAGGGGGTAGTATCTTGGCAGGGGTTATCAGCCATTCTAATACCAGGGGCAATGATTTAGAGTTGCTACCCGATGGCAAGATTTTGACGGGTTATTATTCTATAACTGGAGCCAATGACACGATCAAAACAACCATTGTCAGGCTTATGCCAGATGGCTCCAAGGATGCAAGCTTTGGCACAAACGGGCAAGTAAACATTATTGAATCTGTTCCTGCTGTTGGAGATTTTCCATTTCTCCATGATGTCGAAGTACAAAGTACTGGAAGGATTGTTTTGGTTTATCATTCTCATTATTCGCTCTATGCAAATTATGGATTTCGTTTACTCCAGCCCAATGGATCTATTCTTTCCGGTTATGAGGACGTCAATTGGGGTTACATTGGGGATATGGACGAGTTCTTTACTCAAGCCCTGATTCAACCAGATGATAAAATCCTGATCGGAGGCTTCCGTGACCCCATTAGCGGGCCATCTACTGAAGAAGATTTTTTACTGGAACGCTTTGAATCGCACACCTTTACTGATGATAATTTTGGTTTCGGCGGGTATGCTATAGCAGACAACAACAATCAGGTTGACCGAATGTATGACCTCTTCCTGGAGCCTGATGGAAAGATTTTGACGAGTGGAGTCAGTTGGCCAAGCACCGTCATGATCTTAAAATTCCTGAGTACTGGCGCACCCGATCCATCATTTGGAACCAATGGTAAGGTGCTGCATACTAATTTGATCGCCGGTGAATTTACTTCTGCAATGTCTAGATCTCCCGATGGGCGTTTTGTGGTAAGTGGCTGGAAATCCCCGCTTACTTTCAATCACGAAGCCGCCATTGCAAGATATTTGCCCAATGGTGATATTGACACCACTTTCAGCCCAGATGGAGTGGTGTATCTTCCATTTGCGGAGACAAACCTATACACTGATTTTCATGATGTAATAGTACTTCCAGACCGCCGTATCCTGGCTTGTGGTGTTGCAAATACGCCGTCAAAACATTTGTTCATGGTTCGCTTTCTGCCAGAAACAGATGCGGTTGCTTGGTATCGCGATTTAGATGGGGACGGATATGGCACGTCCGCAGATATTCAATATTCGGTTGCTGAACCTACGGGTTATTCACCCATAAGCGGAGATTGCAATGACGATAACCTAAATATAAACCCAGGAGCTATAGAAATATGTGGCAACGAGATAGATGACAATTGCGATGGAATAGAAGCCATTGATAGTCTCCCACCCATGGCTGTTTGTAAGGATCAAATCAAGATTTACCTGGATAGCCTTGGAACAGTACAAATAAATGCAATTGACTTGGACAATGGAAGTTTTGACGATTGCGCATCCACCCTGAGTTTTGGTGCTGATACAAGCACTTTTGATTGCATGGACTGGGGTATAAATATCGTAACCCTTATCGTGACCGACGAGGAAGGTAATAGCAGTACTTGTCAAACGATTGTCAAAGTGGCGGATCAAATAATACCCACTGCTATTTGCCTTCCAACACTTGATCTGTTCCTGGATGACTGGGGCAATACAAGTTTAACCGCGCTTGAGATAAATGATGGAAGTTTTGACAACTGTGGCGCTATCATGAATTATTGGATTGATGCTACAGCTTTTAACTGCACAAATTTGGGTATTCATTCGGTAACCCTGACTGTGGAAGATAATTTCAGCAATATCAATACTTGCCAAACAACCGTTACGATTCAAGATAAACAAAGCCCTGTCGTCGTTTGTGCAGATACAATAACCCTGCAAGTGGATGCTATTGGATTGATCAATATCCCTCTAATGGCTATTGAAAGTGGCAGCTTTGACAACTGCGCGGGGATGCTGGAGTTTCAGATCAATCCTTCACAGTTAAGCATCGCCAACCTTGGCTTCAATACCATAACGCTCACAGCCACCGATATTTCAGGCAATGAAAACACCTGCATTACCATTGTGGAATTAGTGGATAAAACACTGGGCAGCCATAGTTTGCAAAATGCGCAGCCCATAATAGTCAGTCCCAATCCATCAACAGGCATTTTTGAATTACAGGTACCCGAGGACATGGTTAGTGCACGCGCTGAAGTTACCAATGCTTCGGGGCAATTGATTTGGCTGGAAACCGTCCGATCCAGGCGGTTCAATATTGACCTTTCCAATCAGATTTCTGGCTGCTATTACCTTAAAATACAATCCGCAACTGCGGTTCGGATGATTAAATTATTGCTTCTGTATTGATTTTCCATACGCAGATTAGTTTTCATGCTCTTCACCTTAATAATGGACAGATTTTTGCTGCTCATTATTAAGGTGTTTTTTATCATCCCTATCACATCCCGACCTCGATCATGCGTTCACTTTTATGCTATTTAATTTTCCTGATTCAAATCCCCATTGCTTTTGCTCAAACTGCTGAAATTTGCGATAATGGCCTGGATGATGACGTTGATGGCCTGATAGATTGTTATGACGTGGCAGATTGCCCATGTATGTCCGAACATGACTGCACGATTGAAACCGCCAAACTGCGATTGGACCTGGATTTGTATTGGGAATCCACGCCAAGTGTCCAAGTCTGGAATACGCCATTAGTGGCCAATCTTAACCCCTGGGCAGATACAATTCCCGAAATTATTTTTGCAACGAGACAAAATGGAAACACCAACGGGATAGGTATTTTCAAGGGGGACGGCAGCAACAAAAACAATCCAGACATCTTTGGTACCGGCGGGAACCAGAATTTAGTTGCGCAAATGCCTGCCATTGCGGATTTGGATAGAAATGGGGTGCCCGAACTTTTTATGGTCTGCTCTGACAAGAAAATTCGGGTATATACCAATTACAACCCTGGCGCAAATCCACCTATGGAACTTTGGGCCACTTCTACAGATACGAGTCAAACCAACACTTTTTATGCTTACGCTGCCGATTTTGATGGCGACGGGATTTCCGAAATTTATGCGGGAAACGAAGTTTATGGGCTTGATTTATCCAACCCTTTAGCGCCAGTATTAAGCCTTTTAGCAAAAGGCATCGGGCCTAAGGGTGAAGTATTACTTCGTTTTAGCAGCTCGATCGCCGCAGATCTGTTGACACCTGCTGATTGCAATGGCGACCCCGATTGCGATGGGTTAGAAATCGCTGCCGGATATGGTATTTATTCCGTAGACATTGATCCCAATGACGGAGATGGTATGCAGATGAAATTGCAGCGCAACATTAATACTACTTCTTTACAGGCATTTTCCGATGGCTTTACGGCAGTGGCGGATTTGAATCACGACAATATTCAGGAGGTGGTGGTTTCTGGCATTCGCAACCAGCAGGTCGGCGTGTACGTCTGGAACAAAACAGGTTTTTGGCGTTTTCTATCCATGAATATCCCCATTCAGCCTTTTGTTATTGCGCCAGGCGCCTGTTCGGTTGGCAACGTTTTTGACGACCGAAGCCAGGGGTTTGCAGAAGATTGGCCCGAGGTGATTTTGCGATATGGAACACAAATGCGCTGTTTCAATTTACACCCGGCCAGTTCCTTTTGGTGGTCCAACAATACTTTACTCAAGGATGATAACTCCGGGCATGGTGCCGTAAGTCCATACGATTTTGACAACAACGGCCTTGCAGAACTCATCGTTCTGGATGAAGACAGTTTGCGCATCATCTATGGCGGTTCTGCACCTTTCCCCGCCCATGTAAACGGCAACAGAACCATATCGGCATATCGCTCTGAGGGTGTAACCAGTTTTGAAATTCCAGTGCTGGCAGATGTAGATGGAAATGGGAATCCGGAAATAATTGTCCAAAACTTTTTGGGACAAGGCGGCACAACTTTTCGCGTCATCCACCCCAAAAAACCCGATTATTCCCGCTGGCTCCCTGCAAGAAACATCTGGAACCAGTACGCATATCATGTAGTGAATATCAATGACGATCTTACCGTCCCGATCATCCAACAGTCTGGCTATCTGGAATTACCCGGCCCCGGAAGTGGAAAGCGACCGCTCAATACCTTTTTGTCCCAAGCGCCTGCCTATCGCCATCCAGATGCAACGGCCTATTTTCCGTCCGCAGATTTGAAAATCGAGGTAACGAGCGTCATTTGCCAATTGCCTACCTTCAGCGTAACGCTGGAGATTTGCAACGAAGGCGACCGACCTAGTGCCGATACCACGAAAGTGCGGTTTTACCGAGCCGGCAATCCGTTTGTCACAGCTTTTTCCAATAGTATTGGCACGTTCACCGTCAGTACGGAGTCAATCCCACCAGATAGTTGTATCGTATTTACTGCGCTGTTGCCCATCGCCAGCGGCAATGTGTATGCATTGTTGAACGATTGGGGCAATTTCAGTACGCCACTTCCGGGAGGCGACACAGCTTTTCACCGACCTGAATGCGATTTGACGAACAACCTTGCCATATTCAAAATGGAATTGTCCAATGGTCTGCCGGTCTCCCTTGGGCCAGACCAGACCGTATGTGATGGCAGCACCATTAACCTGATCGCTTCGCCCGGATTCGCTTCTTACCTCTGGCAAAATGGCGCCACAGCCGCTTCCATTCAAGTGGCCCAGCCGGGTGTTTATTGGGTGGAAGCCAAAGACTTGTGCTTTAATACCAAACGGGATACGATGGTGATCTTCTCGGGGAATGATTTCCAAACCATCCAGGCGTCTGTTTGCGAGGGCGGATTTTTCAGTTTCAACGGACAAAACATTCCCGCTGGGGGCGGTCAAAATTTTGTGTTTACAAATACGGTTGGTTGTGATTCCACCATTTTTGTTCAGGTAAATGCACTTCCAAGGGATACAACAGCAGAATTCAGGCATATTTGTTCGGGCGATTCCGCTGGTCTTTGGCAATTTTGTGAAAACAGCGGGACTGTTTGCACAGAATTTCCCAATGCAAATGGTTGTGATTCAACACACAGCGTCACGGTGGATATTTTCCCTGCGCCTGTTCCCACAAATGAAACACGACAAATTTGTCCCGGAGATTCCACGCTCGTCTTTGGCAATTTTGTGAAAACGGCGGGCCTCTTCGTCCAAAATTTCCCCAACGCAACAGGCTGTGATTCAACGCACAGCGTCACGGTGAACCTACTAACTGCGCCGGTTCCCACAAACGAAACCCGACAAATTTGTCCGGGAGATTCTACGTTGGTATTTTGGAAATTTTGTGAAAACGGCGGGATTGTTCGTTCAAAATTTCCCCAACACAAACGGCTGTGATTCAACGCACAGCGTCACAGTGAGCCTGCTTCCTGCGCCTGTTCCCACAAACGAAACCCGGCAAATTTGTCCCGGAGATTCTACCCTGGTTTTTGGCAATTTTGTGAAAACGGCGGGCCTCTTCGTCCAAAATTTCCCCAACGCAACAGGCTGTGATTCAACGCACAGCGTCACGGTGAGCCTGTTCCCTGCGCCTGTTCCATCAAATGAAATACGACAAATATGTCCGGGAGACTCAACCCTTGTCTTTGGCAATTTTGTGAAAATGGCGGGACTATTTGCACAGAATTTTCCCAACGCAAATGGTTGTGATTCAACGCACAGCGTCACGGTGAACCTGCTACCTGCGCCGGTTCCCACAAACGAAACACGGCAAATTTGTCCCGGAGATTCCACGCTCGTCTTTGGCAATTTTGTCAAAACGGCGGGACTGTTTGCACAAAATTTCCCGAACGCAAATGGTTGTGATTCAACGCACAGCGTCACGGTGAGCCTGTTCTCTGCGCCTGTTCCCACAAACGAAACCCGGCAAATTTGTCCCGGAGATTCTACGTTGGTATTTGGAAATTTCGTGAAAACGGCAGGATTGTTCGTTCAAAATTTCCCCAACGCAAACGGCTGTGATTCAACGCACAGTGTCACGGTGAGCCTGCTTCCTGCGCCGGTTCCCACAAACGAAGCCCGGCAAATTTGTCCTGGAGATTCCACGCTCGTCTTTGGCAATTTTGTGAAAACGGCGGGACTATTCGTTCAAAATTTCCCCAACGCAAATGGTTGTGATTCAACGCACAGCGTCACGGTGAGCCTGTTCCCTGCGCCTGTTCCCACAAACGAAGCTCGGCAGATTTGTCCCGGAGATTCCACGCTCGTCTTTGGCAATTTTGTGAAAACGGCGGGACTATTCGTTCAAAATTTCCCCAACGCAAATGGTTGTGATTCAACGCACAGCGTCACGGTGAGCCTGCTTCCTGCGCCTGTTCCCACAAATGAAATCCGGCAAATTTGTCCTGGAGATTCCACGCTCGTCTTTGGCAATTTTGTGAAAACGGCGGGACTATTCGTTCAAAATTTCCCCAACGCAAATGGTTGTGATTCAACGCACAGCGTCACGGTTAGCCTGTTGCCTGCGCCTGTTCCCACAAACGAAACCCGTCAAATTTGCCCGGGAGATTCCACGCTGGTTTTTGGCAATTTTGTGAAAACGGCGGGATTATTCGTTCAAAATTTCCCCAACGCAAATGGTTGTGATTCAACGCACAGCATTGAAGTTTTAGAAGTTTCATTCTATACCCGGAATGATTCTCTGGCACTTTGCTTCGGCGATTCCGTACAGGTTTTTGGGAACTGGGTCACGCAGCCCGGTATTATTCAAGAAACGGTACCTGGTCTGACTGGTTGCGATACCATTTGGACCATTGCAATACAGATTATCGAAGCTCCGGCCCTTTCCTTAGAAATTACGCAACCAAGCGCTCAGGATCCCCAGGGGAAAGTTGAGGTGCTTGGAGGCATCGGGGCACGCTATAGTTTGGACGGATTGCAATACAATACTCAAACCATCTTTGACAGTTTGCCCGCTGGGGAATATGTGCTGTATCAGGAATTTGAAGACTGCATTCAGGAAACACCCTTTGTGATTCTGCCCTTTTTCGAAGAAGCAACGGAAGGCATTTTTGTGCCCAATGTTTTTGCTCCCGGTAGTACCAATGGTAATGCGCAATTCACCTTATATGCCTCGCCGGGCTTTGTGAGGCAAGTAAGTTGGCTGCGAATTTATGACCGCTGGGGTTCATTGGTTTTTGAAAAAAACGAGCTGCTACCCAACGATGAGGCGAGCGGCTGGAATGGATTTATCAATGGACAAATGGCGGCTCCGGGCGTCTATTTTTGGCAGGCGATGGTGGAGTACAACAGCGGAGGGAAGGAGTTGAGAAAGGGAGATTTGACACTTGTGCGTTGATGGTGAGCGGAATTGATTAAACAGGAAAACCGCAAACATGAGTCACCCCGAACTTTGTAACAATATAAAATCGTACAGGTAAAAACATCAAAAAAGCACCACTTTTACCCATGTAGCGTAATTTGAACCACAAAAGGCACAAAAGGACACAAAAGACCGTATCGTGCTTCTTTTGTGCTCTTTTGTGCCTTTTGTGGTTCAAATTATGTCAAGTTTGACGGTGCAAAAGAACGAACCATTTATGTTATAAAATTCGGGGTGACTCATGTTTGCATTTTACGGTTTATTTAGTCTTCACGGCTCCCGTCGTCAGCCATACGCACCAACTTTGGTGAAAACCTGGCGACTACTTCTACCAATTCCGTTTGTGCCGCCATTACCTGATGGATGTCCTTGTAGGCCATCGGCGCCTCATCCAGTCCGCCGCCGATCAAGGACACGCCTACGTCTTGCAGGATGTTGCGAAGATCGGCCTTGCTCACGTTTTTGATGGCCTGGGTACGGCTCATCTGCCGACCTGCGCCATGGGAAGCAGAATTGATTGCCGAGGTCTCGCCCTTGCCACGAACCAGGAATACCGGGGCGGTCATTGAGCCTGGGATTATTCCCATCACGCCCTTACCAGCCGGGGTTGCGCCTTTTCGGTGTACGATCACTTCCTCCCCATTCAGCATTTCCTTCCAGGCGAAATTGTGGTGGTTTTCCACTTTCGCCAGCAGGGTTGCGCCGATGGCTTTGGTCAGTTTGCGGTGGATGACTTCGTGACACGCTGATGCGTAATCGCCCGCCAGGTTCATCGCCAACCAGTATTCTTGTCCGGCTTCGCTGTTCAAATCTAGATAAGCCAGATTGGCAGCATAAGCAGGCAGTTTGCATTGTTCTTTAGCAATGCGGGTGTAATGCCCGGCCAGCGTCGCGCCCAGTCCACGGGAACCAGAGTGCGTCAGCAAAGCGAGATAACGGCCTTTTTCAATGCCTAGAATTTCATCTTTTTCGGCAAAATCAATAATCCCCCATTCTACAAAGTGATTGCCCCCGCCCGAAGAACCCAATTGCGTGAAAGCCTTGTCTTGCAGGCTGCGCAGCAAGGTATTCATCTCAAACTCCTTGCGGTCCAGCACATTATGATAGGCGCGGTCTTTCCCGGAGAAGCCGATGCCCGCACCGAATGCCGTGGCGGCAACCAGTTCGCGCTTGTAAAAAGGGCGGTTGTCAAAAAAATGTTTTTCTGGAATATCGAATACCGACAAGGCCATTCGACAACCGATGTCCACGCCCACGCCATAAGGAATGATGGCATTTTTGGTAGCCAACACCCCGCCAATTGGCAATCCATAACCCTGGTGTGCATCCGGCATCAGGGCGCCCGCCACCGTCACGGGCAGGCGCATGGCGATGTTCATTTGGTTCAACGCGCCTTCCTCGATTCCGTCTTTTCCGAATATGGTATATGCGTCGGCTTCTTCTTTGAGTTCGATGGTTGCCTTTGCGGCGGCCTCTTGTTTGGCTTCAATGATGGCCTTTGCTAAAGGCGTCAGCGTGGAATCTTCGAGGTATGCTTCCGGGTTTTTACGCACCCGGTTTAAGGTCGTCAGCGTTTTTTGTTTGCTGGTTTCTGCGAAATTGGCGTTGGCGATTTCAAGGGCAATGCCTAGGATTTTGCCTTCAGTGAATCCGAGGAAGAGCAGGTCTTTTCCTTTGAACTGGATTTTTTCTTTCGTGGATTTCTTTACCATAATGTCGCCGCTATGCGGCTTTGCGAATACAGTGTGCTTATGCAAATTCACCTTAGTTGAAGGGTGATTTGTAAACAGGTGACCTAAACCATGAAAATTGGGTTTGAGTTCCGAGGCGCGACATACTGCCTACCTCCTTCGTTCCTGCCCGCCAAGGCTTGGCAGGCGGGAAAACTACGGCGGGTAAAACTGCTACTGCCCACTGATCGCCCGCATACGCGCCAACAAATCCACCGCCCGTTGATTCTGCGGTGCAATACTCACTGATTTTTCTGCGTCCGCAAGTCCTCCCGGTCGGTTTCCATTGTTGAACTTCGACACCGCCCGCTCAAGATAAGCATCCGAATAACGCTGCCTTTCTTCCACGATTTTGAGCGTTTGTGGTGATTTTTCCATCGTTACTATCACCTCGGTCAAAACCTGCTCCGCCTCGGCGTATCGCTTCAGATTATTGAACACAGTGCCGCGCATTTGCTTGAATTGCAATGCTTTGTGTGGGGCCAGTGTGGCAGCTGTATCAAGATCGGCCAAGGCGCGTTCGGGATAAACCGTGAGCGCGGTCAAGGCGCGGTTGAAATAAGTGTCGGCATTGTTCGGATTTAGGGCTATGGATTGGGCATACAGCGAAAAGGCCCGGTCCTGGAAGGCGCGTTGTGCCGAAGGATCCTTCGCGGCGGCGGCTTTGATAGCGATGCAGTTCGCCAAGGCGCTGTACACATTCGGACGGGTGCAGCCGTCTTTCACCGCGCGTTCAAGCATTTGCTCGGCTTCTGGCACGCGGTTCACCTTGCCGTACCAGTTAGCCAAAGATTCAAGGGCCTGATCTTCGTCGGGATAGTAACGAAGCACTTGTTGCCAGAGGGTTTCGGAGTTTTTCCAGGTTTTGGTTTGGGCGCGGCTTAGCCAAAGACACCATACCGCGAACAGGCCAATAATTGCCCACCAGATATTCCGCAAGGCTGGTTTGTTTTTCAAAACGAAAACTTCCGCCGCATAGGTCAGCATGAAGAATACACCTGCAGAAGGCAGGTAAAAATAGCGGTCGGCCATGATGACCACGCCCACCGAAACGAATTGCAAGACGAGAATCACCGTGGCGAAAACCCAGCCAAAGCCAAACGACAGAATCTTTACCCGCCGTAGCCTTGGCGAAGGAGGGCAAACGGCCAAAGCCAAGGTAGCCAACATAAATATCGCACCCCCAATATAGATTCCACCACGCAATTCAACTTCCGTTGGATAGGGGTAAAACGTACACAGATCAAGCGGCAGAAACGTTTTCACGAAATACATCATGTAGCCGTAGCCTGCAAAAAGGATTTTCTTGTCGAGTCCGAATACGGTTGAAAGTGCTTTGGTTTTTTCGGTTGAAAGGGCCAATAATCCATGAAAATCACCGCCTTGCTGCACGTCCAACGCAATAAGGCCAAAGAGCAGCGAGAGCGCAAACAAGGGGATTTTTTCCACGATCCAATTGACCCCGAATTTCCTTCCATGCCAGTAATCCAACAACAGGCAAACCAAGGGGAACACTACCGCTACCCCTTTGGAAAGGCAGGATAAAAGCATGAAAATCAAGGCAATCCAGAGTTTTGTGCTGCGCTGCGTTTCGAGATAACGCCAGTAGGAAATACAACCCGCAAGGAAGAAAAAAACGTACAGCACATCCTTGCGTTCCGACACCCATACCACCGATTCCGCCCGCAAAGGGTGGATGGCAAAAAGCAGTGCCGTCAGTAAAGCCACCGAGCGGTATTGCCGTCCAGTAAGCAGCCAAACAAGCCAGCACAGCAGCCCCGCATTGAGCCAGTGAATCAGCACATTGGTAACGATGAACGATTTTGCACCAGCCCCGAAAAGCGCTGAGTTCAGCCAAAGCGACCACATAGTGAGGGGGTGGTAATTCAGCGAAACTACTTGTGTGCTAAAAGCCTTAAAATTTGCCGCTGTGGCGTTCAGGATTTGCGGGTTTTCATAGACGTAAACATGATCGTCCCAAGAAACGAACTCGTGGCTGAAGGCGCCGCTGAATGCGGCTAGGACTGCGAGGAGCAACCCGCCGAAGGCGAGCAGGAACCAGTTTTGGAGATGCCAGGGTTCGCTGGAGGTTTTGGTGCGGCCCGCCTTCGCCGGGGCTACGGCGGGTGAAGAAGTTGGTTTCGCTTTTTTCTTTGACATGGCTGTTCGTTCTTGGCTCTGCAAATTTAGCGCATCATTTTAAGTTGAAAGACTGAATTGTCAAATCAAAGCCAATTTTACATGGGTAGAAATTTAAAACATTTTTACAATAAAATAAAAACAAATTGTAGTTTTGTCGTAAGAAATTCAAACAACCATGAAAAAAGAACTTATTGACGAACTCTTCCTCAAATTCGAGCAGGCCTGCTACCTCATCGAAAACACTGAATGTTGGAGCGCGCGAGAACTCCAAGCCATCCTCGGTTACAGCAAATGGGATAACTTTCTCAACGCCATCGAAAAGGCTAAAAACGCCTGCTCAGGAGCTGGTGAAAAAGTGGAACACCATTTTGCCGACGTCGGGAAAATGATCGAACTAGCCAAAGGCGCACAACGCCGCATCGAAGACATTGCACTCACCCGCTATGCCTGCTACCTCATCGCGCAAAACGGCGATCCGACCAAAAAGCCTGAAATCGCTTTCGCACAAACCTATTTTGCCGTCCAAACCCGCCGTCAGGAACTTATTGAGCAACGGTTACTCGACCTTGATCGCGTGATTGCCAGGGACAAACTCTCTAAAACCGAAAGCAAACTCTCCGGTGTGATTTACGAGCGCGGCGTGGACGAACAAGGCTTTGGTATCATTCGTTCTGAAGGTGACAAGGCTTTATTTGGTGGGCGCAGCACTCAGGACATGAAGCATAAACTCGCCGTGCCAGACGGGCGTCCGCTTGCTGATTTCCTTCCCACACTCACCATCAAGGCTAAAGACTTCGCTGCCGAACTCACGCATCACAACGTGGTAGACAAAGACCTGCACGGCCAACCAGCTATCCAGCGAGAACATGTGGACAATAACCTCGCTGTGCGTGAAATTCTACAGGAGCGCGGCGTAAAACCTGAAAACCTGCCAGCGGCTGAAGATGTGAAAAAAGTGGAACGGAGGTTGAAGGCGGATGATAAGAAGGTATTGCGGAAGCCGGATAAGATTAAAACACGATAGACTAGGCTGTGGTTATGCCAAAATGAGCCACCCTGAAATTCAGAATGACTCATGTTGACTTTGGATTGTATTTTCCCTTTACACTACCTTAAACTTACTCCCGCGAACGTCCACCACATCTCTGCCGTTGGACATGATCGCCTTGGCGCTTCGGAACTCAAATTCGTCGCCTTTTACCAGGCTTTTTAGTTTGGTACGCATTTCAGTAGTTAGTTGACTGGAGCTGGTTGCCAGGGTGCTCGTTTTGCCCCCTTTCGTAATCAGGATTGTGAATCCTAAGATCCGGGCGCCTTTGTCACAGCCATCTACCTTTAACTCGGTTTGGTTGCTAATTTCCTGTTTGGTAAGATCGCCCCCTGTTTTACCTGCGAATATTACCCATGCTCCACCGATGGGAATAGATGCTGTGTTTACCCGGTTTGTGGAAAGCGCTTCGATTGGAGCAGGCTGTGTGACAAAGGAACTGGCTAACAACAGGATGGCGGTGAAAGAGAAAAGATGCATTACTTTGTTTTTCATGACTAAAAAGTTTTGGTGAACAAATTTTGTACAAACGTATTCGCACTTTTAGCCCGAAATTTTGAAAGTATAACAACTGCCGGATAGGGTAGAGCAACGGCATATTTTCAGTGTAAAGAGCACAAAGAGGCTGTTGCGCTACCGGAAACGGTGGTTGCTATACTTTTGGGAGGAAGAAGGCAGTATGGTTTTACTTTGATGGTACGTTTTTTGATTGACGAGTGATGATTACATGATTGTTGATTTTTGATGTACAACCATTTTATAATGAAATTTAAGATAGGAACTATATCTATCCACCTACTTTTCTGGCTTCTGTACATCGTTTCGGAGTACTTCGCCAATCTGATGCATCTGCGGACTGGAGAAAATCTGCGTTTCTTCCGCTCAATGCTTTTATCATTGCCGATATTGATAATCTCGACCTATTTTATTGCTTTATATGCCGTACCGCGATTTTTGAAAACCGAACGATGGGGGCTTTTCATCTTAATTTCAATTGTTGTAGCCATTTTTGTTTTTTATGGTCGGGTAAAATGGCTGGAATTACTCAATTATTTCCAAGGGTATTCCGGTAAGGTGCCGGTTACCAAGGTATTGTCCAATGTTATTCGCGATTATGCCATTATTGCATTGGCGGTTTGTATTTATATCATAGGTGATTACCGCAGGGAAAGAAAAGCGAACTTAGAATTAGTGAAATCGAAAGCCGAAGCAGAAATCAAGTTGCTAAAAGGCCAGCTGCACCCGCATTTTTTATTCAATTCGCTGAACAACCTGTATAGCCTCGCACTGATCAAATCAGACCTTACGGCAGACAGTATTTTAAAGCTTACTGAACTGTTGGATTACCTGGTTTACCGGGCCAATATGGATAAGGTGCCTCTATCCAAAGAAGTGCAACTTTTGAACAATTACATAGGGCTGGAGCAGTTGCGATATGGAGATCATCTGCGGATTGAAACCGACATAGTAGTGCAAAATGACGCCCTGAAGGTGGCGCCGCTCCTGCTGCTGCCTTTTGCTGAAAATTGTTTCAAACACGGTGGCCCTGATAAAGACGGTCTGTTCCGGGTAGATATTCAGCTGTATGCCGATGATGAGAAATTGGTTTTCCAGATCAGCAACAGCAAAAAAAACGGCCACGATAACAACAAACATACCGGGGGACTCGGCCTGCAAAACATACGGCAGCGCTTGTCGCTGCTATATCCTGGCCGACATGAATTGAAAATTGATAACCAGCCGAATGCCTACAAGGTGCGGCTTGAAATTAAAATCCGGGATGAAAAAAATTAAGTGTTTCATCGTTGATGACGAGCCATTGGCCATCAAAGTCATCGAACAGCATTTGTCGAAGTTGAGTGCCTTCGAGGTTTGTGGTAAATCTACCAACCCGGTAGAGGCCCTCGCGCAGATCAAAATGCTTCAACCAGCGTTGCTCTTCATGGACATAGAAATGCCGGAGATCAACGGCATGGAACTCATCGCCACGTTGCAAAACAAACCAGCAGTCATCATTACCACGGCATACCGGGAATACGCCGTAGAGGGATTTGACCTGAACGTACTGGATTACCTGGTGAAACCCATTCCGTTTGCCCGGTTTCTGAAAGCCATCGAAAAATTTCTGGAGCAGCAGGTGCCTCCTGCTACTGTCCCGGTCTCCGAAAATGACGCTTGCCTTTTTGTCAAGGCCGATCGAAAAACCATCCGAATATTATTGGACGATATCCTCTTTGTGGAGGGCATAAAAGACTACTCGAGGATTGTGCTGGCGACCCAAAAAATCATGACCAAAGTTTCCATCGGCAATTTTTTTAAAGAACTACCTGAAGACCGCTTTATCCGGGTACATAAATCCTTTATCGTGGCCAAAAACAAAATCAGAGCCTTTACGGCCCTGGATGTCGAGGTTAACGGAGTAGAAATACCTATTGGCAGGGTATACCAAGAGGATTTTTTCAAACAAGTTGAGGCCGCGAAAACACTGCGTTAAGGAAGGCTCAAAAATGAATTCGCCGCGCCAGAAACCTGACGCAGCGAATCAATAATATCTTAATATCTAATATCCCAATTTCTCACACTTTAGAAACACCAGCCCCCCGCCTTGCGCAGCGCTTCCGCCACCAGACGACGCTTAACTTTCACATTCACAGGCGGATACTTGGTAAATCTTTTAACCCCCAACAAGAAGGTTTTGAGCAGATCGCCTTCTGCGAAAGAGGCCAACGCATCGGTGGCGTTGCGGGTCATGCGTGCTGTCGCGTCGTGTATGAAAACCTGAAGCATGGCATCATAAACTTCCTGCGGCTGTTCTTTTTTCATTCCAACCAGCTTCTGCACACGGAGCAACATGGATTCGGCCGCGTAAAGATCAATGAACATATCGGCGCAATTCATCAGCACTTCTTGCTCTTCTTTGAGGTTGAGTTTGCCGTCCATTTGCATTTTGGCTGCACCGCCAGCCACCATCAGGATGACTTTTTTGAAATCCGAAACGGCTTTGATCTCCTGCGCATAATCGCCTTCGAGGCGTTCCATGGAGGGCATGGATGTCAGTTCTTTTTGTACTGCCCATGCCGGGCCAACAATATCCAATTGGCCTTTGAGCGCACGTTTGAAAAGTTGGTCCACCATCAGCATCCGGTTGATTTCGTTGGTGCCTTCGTAAATGCGGTTGATCCGGCTGTCTCGGTAAGCCCTGGCGGCAGGGTATTCTTCACTGAAGCCGATGCCGCCGTGAATTTGCAGGTTCTCGTCTACGCAATAATCGGTCACCTCGGAGCCATAAACTTTTAGAATGGAACATTCGATGGCATATTCCTCGGCTGATTCCAAAGTAGCCTGTCCGAATGATTTGCCTTCTGCAGATTCTTCGGCTTTTTTGTCCTGCATACACTGAGAAGTGCGGTAAGCGGCACTTTCGGCGGCAAAATTGCGGATGGCCATCTCGGCCAATTTGTATTGAATTGCGCCAAAATTACCAATCGCCTGACCGAATTGAACGCGCTCGTTGGCATAAGCCACCGCCATGTTGATCACTTCTTTGTTGCCGCCGATACAATCACGCCGAGTTTGAAGCGCCCGATGTTGAGTGCGTTAAAGGCGATGAGGTGTCCTTTGCCGATTTCACCCAAAACGTTTTCCGCGGGGACTTTCACGTTTTCAAAAAACACCTGTCGGGTGGAAGAACCTTTGATGCCGAGTTTGTCTTCTTCTGCACCCAGACTGATCCCAGCCGAGTGTGCGTCCACCACAAAACCCGTGAATTTCTCTCCACCCACTTTTGCAAAAACGATAAAAAGGTCGGCAAAACCCGCGTTGGAAATCCACATTTTTTGACCTGTCACCACATAGTGCGAACCATCAGCGCTAAGATCGGCGCGGGTTTTTGCATTCAACGCATCGGAGCCGGAACCGGGCTCTGTGAGGCAATAGGCCGCTTTCAAATCGCCGGAAATGAGCGCTGGCAGGTATTTCTGCTTTTGCGCTTCTGTGCCAAAATAAAGAATCGGCAGCATCCCAATGCCCGTGTGTGCAGCAAAGGGTACACTAAACGAACCCATTGGGCCAAACACATCTGAGATGACGGTATTCGTGTTCGTGTCCAATTCTGTGCCGCCGTAAATGGCAGGCATGTGCGCACCGAGCAGACCGAGGTCTCCCATCTTTTTGAGCAAGGCCGGAGAAAGCCCCGGTTCTTGTTTTTCAATTTTCTGACGGTTGGGAGCGATCTCGTTGTTCAGGAAATCAACGGCCATTTGTTTGACCATGAGTTGCTCCTCATTCAGTTCTTCCGGAATAAAAACATCTTCCGGGCGACTGTCGCGGATGAGGAATTCGCCGCCCTTGAGTATCGTGGAGACTTCTGCTGCTGCTGACATAATGTGGTGGAAAGCGTTAAATTTAGAGTGGTACAGTAAGAAAATCGCGTTTAGCGAATTTTCGTTACAAAGGTATTTGTTTGCCCGATACTTCGAAGCAAAAATTTGAGCGTGTTCAAAGTGTGGCACACCTAAATTCCGGTGAGGTGTGCCACACTTTCTTGAACACGCTCAAATTTTTCAACCTTTCACCACCATCAATTTTCCGCTTTGCATAAGACCGTTATTCAGGATTCGAATGGTGTAAAATCCTGCTGCTAAGCCGTTGATTAAGACTGTGTTAGGCCCTTCAACAGGATTTTCCAGTTTGCGCACTGCTTTCCCCTCTGAGTCATAAATCGTAACGGATTGTACCACGAATGGCAGCTCAAGGGTAAATTGGTCAACTGCAGGATTGGGATAATACAGGGCTTGCATAACTGGGCCGGGCTGCTGTTGAGGATCGTTGTCAAAGCGAATTTCAGATTTGCCTTCGCAAGTTTCAACACTCGTGTATTCGGTAATGAGGCGTACAAGCAGGCTGTTGAGTGGCTCCACTTTGTATTCATCTGTGGTAGGCTCCAGGTGTTTTCCACCTATGCCCGAATGATCGGTGAGGAAAACGTAACTGCCATTGGTGGCAAGGCCAAAGAATTTCATCAGGAATTCGGTGTCTTTCTGGATGCCACTGGCGGCAATAGGCACAATGCGAATGCCCAGGCGGGCGGCTTCTCGGATGCTTTTTTGCAGACTGGCATTGACTTCGGGGGTTTGGTGCGGACTTGCATCAAGTACCAGAAAACAAATGCGTGCCACAGCATTTTCGCTCCATTTTTGACTAAAAACAGCTTCTTCGAGTGCGCTGTGTACCGCTTCAGGATAATCGCCGCCACCGCCAGCAAACTGTTTTTGTATAAACTCCACAGTATTGGGAATATCGGGCGATAGTCCGCTGCTCTTAGTGATGTATTCGTCGCCTTTGTCGCGGTAGAACACCGTGCCCATCCGGTAGGAAAGTTCTGGGTTTCGGCTTTTGGCTCGACCGATCACGTCGAGCAATTCAGTTTTCAGGTATTCGATTTCGTCGCCCATGCTGCCTGTTGCATCTACGGCCCATACGATGTCCACGTTTTTAGGAGCATTGCATTCGGCATTGATTTTCAGATGGTTGAATCCCTCGACAGCGGGTAAAAGTGTGGAAATTTCGTGTTTATTTCCTTGCACCCAAATTTCAGCGCGGAGCTTGGCGGTTTCTTTTTCCGGGTTAAACAAGGCGGGCCAAAGCTCTGCTTTGCCTGTATTGTCCGTGCGTGCTTCCCAGAGGATTTTGCCATCAGTAGATTTCAACTGAGCCACTGCATCAGCGATAGGGAAATCGTTTTCGTTGGTCAACATCACGGTGTAGCGTTGGCGGGGGTAGAAGCCGTAAGTTTTCTGATATTGGTCAGTTTCTCCATCGGCAAGGAGGTCCACCCAGTGGCGGTTCCAATTGTGGAGGTCGTTCCATTCGCCAGCGGTAAGGAGACCGGCGCGGGGAGCGGGCTGGGCGGGAGTGCCACTGCTGGGTGTATCATCTTCTGACAGGATGATTCTCTCTTCGTATGTCTCGGAATCAAAGGCGATCTCGACTTTTTTGGCTATACCATCCACTACTATAGGCTCTGGGGCAGATTCCTGGCGCCATCAGCTTTTCTTTCTTGCAGCGCGGTTTGGATGCTTTCATGGTTCGGCAGTTTTGGCTACGGTTTTCCTTTCGCATTGCAGGTTCTACAGTCTTTTCAGATTCTGACCTCGTATCCGTGACACGAGCGGATGCGCTTGCAGGCGCAGCTCCAAGTGCGCCAAAACCTTCCCCAGATTTCTTCATTTTCGCATTTGTCACTACCACTTCGTCCAGAATTGCCCCGCTTTCGAGCACTATGTCTAACAGATTGTCTTTGCCAGATTCCACTTTTACATCCTCAATGCGCTGCGTAATAAAACCCGTGTAGGAGAATTCGACCTGATATGTGCCCGGCTCGAGTTCGAGGCGGTATTTACCGTTGATGTCAGTTTTTGCGCCTGTTACGATTTGTCTGTCTTTTTTAGCAACGACGGTTGCCCCAATAAGGGCGTCCTTGCCATCGGTGACCGTTCCATTCAAGTAGGCTTTTTCAGCCGGAGAAAAAAGGGAGGCAATAAAAAGCCAAAGGGAGGAGAGGAAGAGCGTGATCTTCATAAGTTAGATAGTTTTCGGTGAGAAAATTTGTGCGGGGTAGAGATGTGCCTTAGGGCAGAAATGCACACGAGGAGGAAAAAAATATCAATGTCCAACAAGGAATGTCGGGGAATGTCTAATATCCAACAAGGAATTTCCAATGTCAAGTTTAGCGCAGCGCCAAATTGGACGATTGCAATCCCTGATTGGATATTCGGACATTTGGTTTGATCTTATAACACCCCATGAAACCGCAAAAGGTGTCCAGGCTCACGCTCGTTGTAAACGCAGAGAATCAAGGTATTGCGTTGGTTGGGGAAAAGAATTTTGATCGGGTTGTGGGCGTAACCTCGATCGGCGAACATTTGGAGTTGGGCGAGTCGGGGCTTTTTGAAAAGTTTGAGTTCTGCGGCTGTTTCGGGCAGGGGAACGTCCGCGTATCCTTCCTCGATTAAAAATTGCTTCAGCATTTGGTACGCAAACCCCAAACGCGAACCCGTGAAAGCCGTTCGGTATTCCCAGCCGTCGGAGGAGCCGCCGAGATAGTTACTGCCAGCCTCGGGGAATTGCTCGCGCATAGGCACATGAGGCTCGGAGGGAGGAGCGTCATCAGCGGCAGGAGCGGGGCTTTCAACTTCCCATTCTTCCACGAAACCAAATTCGTCGTACTGGAGCAAAGTGGGTCAAAATTTGGGCGAAAGTAAGGTGGTTTTTTGAAATTGTTTATAATTGGCGGGTTTTTAAAACAATTTCATCATTTTTTCTCCAGCCGTGCCTTGGCTTCCTGTGCTTCCTGATATTCTGGCGACATCCCGCTGGCCTGTTTGTAGTCGGCCAAAGCGCCTTCCAGGTTGCCCATTTCTTCCGACGCTATGCCCCGGTAATAATATGCTTTTACAAAGATGGGATCCACTTTTGTGGCGATGTTGAAATTGTCGTAAGCCTTTGAAAATGAGTCCAATTAGAGGTAGATCACGCCCATATCGAAATAAGCATTTGCATAGTCGGGGTCGCGCAGGATGAGGTCGCGGTATAGTTCAAAGGCCTTGTCAAATTCGCCGCGCCGCTTGTAAAACGCGCCTTGAACTCTTGCGCTTCGAGGTAAGTAGAGTCAACCCGGAGGGCATTGTCGAAATATTGTAGGGCCACAGGGTTGTTTCGTTGGTTAAAGATACGCCCTAGGAAAAACCAGGCATCGGCATTGTCAACATCAATTTTTACCGATTTCTGGAGCGATGCCACGGCATTGGTAGTGTCGCCTTTATCGAGTGCTACACGGCCTGCCATGTAGAATGCTTCGGCGTTTTGGGGGTCGCGTTGGAGCACCTTGTCGAGCGTGGCGAGCGCATCGTTGTGCTTTCGGACGATGAGTTGGAACTCACTGAGTTTGAGCAGAGTAGAGATGCGGTCCGGGAATCGCTCTGATGCGAGTTTGAGCACTTCGATGGCTTTACGGGAATCGTTGGGTCGGGAGTAATCAAGCAGGATATCTGCCAGCAAATGGTAGTAGGCAGGCTGCATGGAGTCACGTTTCATGGCGCGCTCAAGGTCGGCCATGGCTTCGTCAAAAGCGTCGAGTTTATAATAAGCGGTTGCGCGGAGATATAGTAGGGTGTCGTTGTTGGGGTCTTTTTCCAACTGTGCGGTGAGCTCATTAAGTTGAGGGTCGCCCTGTAATTCCTGCGCAATTTGGGAGCTGGGAGTGGCTTCCTTTTTTGGGTAGAAATACCAAACTGCCAGTGCTACAAGTACCAGTGCTGCTAGTGCGAAAATGTTTTTGCGATTCATGTTGTGAGAAAAATGAACCGCAAAATTAGCCTCTTTCTCTTGAAAGGCCTTTTGATTTAGTGGGCCAGGTTAAAACAACGTGCAATGTAGCATTTGGTCGAGTAAAAAAAAGAGGCAAGCTTCCGTCGAAGCCTACCTCGATTTGTTTGGATGTGCTTTCCAACAGATCCACACTATCTACCATAGTTACTTTTTCGCTTTGATACTTAAAAATCGATCTTTAAAAAATCGAGGTCTTCCTGAACAGGATAAGACCCTGGATGTATTTTGTATGACTCTATGCCCAATTTGAGCAAAAGAATGCTTGGCAACTCAAATGTGAAGGGCATTTCAAATTGTCCTTTTCCAAAGTGTCTTTGGATTACATTATGGGGTAAATGGCGTTTCAGAAAAAAAACGCGCAGCCTTCGCTCAGGCGTAAGTCGGAAGTAAGCTTTAAAAGAAGGGCACCTGTTTTCCGAAACGGGGTGTCCCTTGCTGGATTTTTGCTGCGCACTGTACATGAAGGCGGGTATTAAAATTTCTGCACTATTGTTCGTTGCAAAAGTGGATGTTTGCACTGCTGGAGAACTTTTCTAATTTTCCCAAATACTTGCTTTTGTTTCCCATACAATTGAAATCGGATATCTATAGACCTTTATGCCCGTATTAATAGACTGAACTGATTGCTACACCATGAAACCAATCTATGTTTTTACGCTGCTTGTTTACTTGCTTGGCACAAAAGGTGCCGAAGCGCAGGTGCGTATGAAAACCTGCGTGGCAGATGGGTTATCACAGGGGTTCGTGACCAGCATCATTCAGGATTCAAAGGGTTTTATATGGATTGGCACTTTTGACGGTCTCAACCGTTACGATGGATATACGGTTCGCCGATTTACACCCAAGCCGTTTGACCCCTGGGCAATTCAGGCTTCTTATATTACCCGACTTTATGAAGACAAGCGGAACCTGATTTGGGTCGGGACGCACCAAGGCATCTATGTTTTTGATCCGCTGAGCGAGCGTTTTTTCAACTTGAGTCTGCCAGAATACAAGATTCCTGCTACAGAAGTGTATCATGTGACCGGGGACAAGAATGGACATGTTTATCTACATATTCCAAGCGATGAGGATACGGTCGGGCTATACTGTTTGAACCTGCCCTACGATATCGTGGAACAAATCAGAACCACAAAAAACGGGATTCATGGAATCAATGTGGATAGAATCAGCTTGCCCGCTCGTTTTAAACCCCAACTTAAATTATTTGATTGTATTGGAGATACCATGCTGCTCGCCCGTGATAGTATTGGCAAAGCGTTTCGTTATTATCCAAATGAACAGGCAATGCGCCCATTTGATCCGTGCTTGTTGCCAGGCGCAGCTTTGACAGACCATAGTATTTGGTGGGGGAAACATGAAAGCTGGTTTTACCGATGGCTTCTTCCTGATGGGCGCGATTCACTTATAACATCGAGGGGGTTGTTAAAGGCATTTAGGCTCGGGGATAGCAGTATTGCCCTTTGGGCGCCTTACCCAGGCATATTCTTCAAAAAAAATACGGATCAACCACTACGAATTGATCTGCCATTCCCTCCTGAAAATCTTGTGAAGGAGGTGTATTTCCAACAAGTATTCAGTCCGCTTTTTAATATTCCAGAGGCACCCAACGACGCGGTTATGGTGGACAAGTGCGGGGTGGTGTGGGTTGGCACGGGTGGGAAGGGTGTTTGGAAAATCAACCTTCATCAATTGGCTTTCAGGAAGTTATTGACGGGAGAATCAATTTCAACCATACGTGAGCTGGCCGATGGGCGTGTATGGCTTAGAGCTTATTCAGGGTTAAGTATTTTAGTTAATCCTAAGACCTATCAATTCGAGCCAGCTCCCTGGGCAGGACTTGGTACAAAGAATGCAATTTATGATGTGCTGGAAGACAGCAAAGGGAGGATAAGGCTCATAGAAAGTGGAAGCAATCCCAAACCGTTCAATACGGTATGGTTGTTTGAAAAAAACGGGCGACGGCTGATTCGCTTTCCTGAACGACTTCCCTTTCTGCAAGATGTGGCTGAAAAGATTTTTGAAGACCGTGATGGAACCATCTGGATAGCAGCGCACAAAGGCCAACTATTTCGTTGTCGCCCTGGCCGACAAAATTTAGAGCGCTTCTCTTACGCCCACTTGTCGGCCAACAAAACCAACAACCTTCGCGCTACCTCCATTTATCAGGACAAAAACGGCCTGATCTGGATAGGCACCAATCATGGCCTCTTGCGCATGGATGGTCCTGGCACAGCCAGCCCCCAATTTTCTTTATTTCAGCATGATCCTAAAAAGCTGGGTACCATAAGCGTCAACTGGGTCACCAGTATTTGTCCTGATCCTTTAAACAGCAACTTTTTTTGGCTCGGCACCCGTGGGGGCGGTCTGAATCACTTCGACATACAAAGCCAGCAATTTTCATTCATCAGCGAATCCACCAATGGCTTATCTGACAATGTGGTGTACGGAATTTTGCCAGACAAAAACGGCAATTTATGGTGCAGCACCAACAGGGGCCTTTGCCGCTTCAATCCTCAACGGAATACGTTTGTCACCTATCTTGAGTCGGACGGGCTTTCAAGCACGGAGTTCAATACCAATTCGTACTTGCGCACCCGCGATGGTCAATTATGGTTTGGGGGCACAAGTGGCCTCAATGTCTTCCGACCTGAAGAAATATACGCCAACAGTTTCCCTCCAGAAGTTGCTATAGCCGGCATCAAAGTACTTGGTATACCACGCCTGCCAGACACCGAAGGCTCGCTTTCATTGTCTTTTGAAGAGAACAATATACTTTTTGAATTTGCTGCGCTCGATTTTACAAACCCCGCCACGAACCGTTTTCGGCATCGCTTAAAAGGCATTGAAAAAGATTGGGTGTATGATGGAACACTGCACAGTGCCAACTATGTTGCATTGCCTCCGGGCAAATATGTGCTGGAATTACAAGGGGCCACTGCCGATAGTCCATGGAGTGAACGAACCGCAGTATTGCACTTAACCATCCGACCACCATGGTATCGCAGTTGGTTTGCATGTCTGGTTTATTTTTTAGCTTTTATTCGGCGCCATCCGGGGCATAATCCGCTACCGCGAAAAAATGTTCAGGCTCGAACATTCGGCAGAAACAAATCAGCGCGAATCGCTGCGATTGAAAGAATTTGAGGCGGTCAAAAATCAGTTTTTTGCCAATCTTGCCCACGAACTACGGACACCGCTAACCGTCATTTTAGGTCTGGCGACTCGGTTAAAACGAGGGGTAAAAAAAGAAGAAATCGAAGAAAATGCCCAAAACATCGTTGAGCAGGGCAATACATTGCTCAATCTGACCAATCAGATTCTGGATCTGGCCAAATTGGAAAGTCAGCAGTTTGCGCTGAGTCTTTCCAATGGAAATATTAGTCAATTTGTGCAACATCAAGCGGATGCACTTATGCCCTTGGCTGAGAGCAAGGGTTTGCAACTAATCGTCCACAATGGGATGCCGGTGGTTTGGATGGATTTTGATCCGGCTCAAATTCAAAAAATACTCAACAACCTGATTGCCAACGCTATTCGGCACAGTTCGCCAGGAGGAACTATCCGAATTGAAACCGCCCTCGAGATGGAGAACTCCTGGTTAAAACTGAGTGTGGAAGATGAAGGAGAGGGTATTGCCCCCGAGGATTTGCCATATATTTTTGACCGATTTTATCAAGGTAGCCAGCCCAACTACAAAAATGGTGCATCCGGGCTGGGTCTTACCCTTACCCGCGATCTTGTGCGACTGATGGGAGGCGAGGTCTTGGCGGAAAGTAATGCGGGCAAAGGCGCTTTGTTCACAGTACGATTGCCCGTTAGCAACCAGGCGCCCCGTACCAACGACCCCTCCGTATCCCAGCCTCCTGTAAAAAAGCAGGAAGTGCATCTGCCCGTTACGACCGACTCGCACAACCTGCCACTTTTGCTGATTTTGGAGGACAATGAGGCGGTGGCAAATTTCCTCAGGCTGTGCCTTCAGGATCACTTCCGGCTCGAAATGACTGAGGATGGGGAGGCGGGGATTGCCAAAGCCCTGGAATTGATTCCCGATATCATCCTTACAGACGTGGCGATGCCTAAAAAAGATGGCTTTGAAGTGACTTCCTTCTTAAAAAACGATGTGCGTACGAGTCATATCCCCATCGTGATGCTCACTGCAAAAGTGGACCATCATGATAGACTGAAAGGCAAGCGGCGCGGCGCGAATGCTTACTTGACGAAGCCCTTTGAGGAGCAGGAATTGTTGCAAATTTTGAACAACCTCTTGCATTTGCAGCAGCAATGGAAGCGCCGATATGCCCAGTTTGGCTCCACACAAAAAAACTTTGGAGCATCCAAAGCAGCTGCAGAAGACCTTCAAGTGGAAGACGAATTCATGCAAAAACTGTATGGCGTATTTGAAGAGAATTACACCGACGATGCATTCAATTTGGAACGACTGTGTCGCCTACTGGGCTTGAGCAGCTCTCAGCTTGACAGGAAGTTGAAAGTCCTGGCAGATCAAACTCCCATGCATTTGTTGCGTAGATTCAGGCTTCAAAAAGCGCGCGAATTGTTGCAAAAAAAGCCCAAACCAAACATCAAGGAGGTGTGCTTCCAAACAGGGTTCAAAAGCCCCTCGCACTTTTCGAGGGCTTTTTCCGAGGAATTCGGGATGCCACCCTCAGTCCTCAATACGGACCCATGAATGTTAAGAGGAGATGTTTAAGATTGCAGATTTTTTTTGATTGACGAATGATGATTACATGATTTATGATTGTTGAAGTGATGCGCGATTTTTGAAATTATGATGGATGATTGCCGGTACCAACTTGGTTGTCATTCGCTCGCTTTCCAGGAACTGGATGGAAATGCGATAACTTTGTGGTTCTGTCATTCCAGCGTATCGCGCTGAACGAGCAGTTACCTATAAATTTGGCTCAGCGCGATGGTTTTCAACTCCCTGACTTTCCTGGTTTTTATCGCACTGTTTTTCCCGCTCTATTTCGGTACGAAAGGGCGGATGCGGACATGGGTATGCTTATTGGCGAGCTATGTTTTTTATGGATGGTGGGATTGGCGATTCCTCTCGCTTATTATGTTTTCGACGGTGTTGGATTGGTGGTTTGGGTTGTGGCTCAGTTACTTAGACAGGCCTTCAGAAACCAGGGAACGCTGGAAAAACGGCAGTCCCTTGCTTCTGTTTTTTGGCCGAAAGACAGCGTGGGTTGCATCTTGGGGTATGGAGCGAAAAGTCGTGCTGGTGCTCAGCATGGTGATGAACCTGGGCTTTTTGGGCTTTTTCAAATACTTCGGTTTTTTGCTGATAACCTTGCCGCGCTGATTACCTCAATCGGGATGACGCCCTCCTGGACGACTTTGAACATCATACTTCCGGTGGGTATTTCTTTTTACACGTTCCAGAGCATGTCGTACACCATTGACGTGTACCGAAGAGAGATCGAGTGGGAGCCATCCTTGTTGAAATTTGCCACGTTTATCGCGCTGTTTCCGCAGCTGGTGGCCGGCCCGATTGTGCGTGCGGCGGATTTTTTATTCCAGATGAAGGAGGATAAAAAGTTCGAGTGGCGGGCATGGCATTCTGGGCTGGGTCGGGTGTTGTGGGGCTTTTTTAAAAAAATTGCCATTGCCGATTCGATTGCGCCGTTTGTGGATCAGTGTTTTAATTCCCCTGAAACTTTTGGCTCGATGCACCTGCTC
Source organism: Lewinellaceae bacterium (assembly GCA_016708875.1). Taxonomy (GTDB): domain Bacteria; phylum Bacteroidota; class Bacteroidia; order Chitinophagales; family Saprospiraceae; genus M3007. Next base: position 101,150 of record JADJFA010000001.1, on the reverse strand, counting down.
ATCGGGGTGGTTTTTTACTCGTTTCAGATTTACTGCGATTTTTCGGGCTATTCTGACATTGCCATCGGGCTGGCTCGGATGATGGGGTACCATTTTCCGGAAAACTTCCGAACGCCGTATTTCTCCCGGAGTTTCAGCGAATTCTGGACGCGCTGGCATATCTCGCTTTCTTCCTGGCTGCGCGATTACCTATACATCCCGCTTGGAGGAAACCGTGGGGGCAAACTCGCCACTTATAAAAACAACATGCTCACCATGTTGCTTGGCGGGCTTTGGCATGGCGCCAACTGGGCTTTTGTGTTTTGGGGATTTCTGCACGGTTTGTTCCTCATTGGGCAGCGCGCAGTTGCACCTGTTTGGCGGAGGGTAGTGCGGTTGTTTCGATTGCCGGGCTTTGTTTCGGGTGGCGCAGAAATGGCGACGGTATATGCGCTCACGCTAATGGCCTGGGTTTATTTCCGAAGTGGCAGTATCGGGCTGGCAGGGGGCGATAGTTTTGCCACGGCCAATGCGGTGCTGGGAGGAATCTTCTCGGGCGAAGGCTTCTCTTTTGCTGCGGTGATCAATAAATTTCAGGTGATAAAAGGGGTGCTACTCATTGGAATCTTGCTTGCCGTGGAAGTGTCTAATTTCCGATTCAAATGGAATGAGCGGCAGCTGGAGCGACCTGTATTGCGGCTGGTGCTGTTTGCTTCGGTTTTGTGGTTGATTGCGTTTTTTGGGAGTTTTGGGGCGAATGCGTTTATTTATTTTCAGTTTTAGGGGGGGCACACGACGGCACGACGACACAACGTGATGAATTTCACACGACGGCACGACGACACAACGTGATGAATTTCACGACGGCACGACGACGTAGCGTGATGAATTTCACACGACGGCCGAGGCACAACGTGATGAATTTCACGGCACACAACGTTGCGAATTTCACACAACGCCACAACGTTACGAAGGTATCTCACACAACGGCACAACGTTCCCATATTTTGGTGATGTAATACGTTGTGTCGTTGTGCCGTTGTGTGAAATATCCTCGTACGTACCCCCTACGGCCTTCTAAACATCTCATCATACAACTTAAAACTATCCTGCAATATCCGAATAGCAGTTTCTCTATTCAAAAAATCCTCCACTACCACCGTTTTCTTTTCCAACTTCTTATAGTCTTCAAAGAAACTCCGCATTTCAGATATGAAGTGTGCCGGGAGTTCTGATATATCATTGATATGGCTTACACTTGGGTCGCCTTCTGATACAGCGATGATTTTATCGTCCGCTTCGCCATTGTCGAGCATTCGCATTACCCCGATTATTTTGGCTGGGACAATACACATCGGCACCACGTCAATTTGTGATAAAATAAGTATGTCTAAGGGGTCTTTGTCTTCACAATAACTTTGAGGAATAAACCCATAATTGGCTGGATAATAAACCGATGAATATAGGACTCTATCCAGTCTTAGAAGTCCGCTATCTTTATCAAGTTCATATTTCGCCCTGGTACCTTTGGGGATTTCAATGATTCCATTGACGATTCCGGGCAGTTTGTTACCCGGAGATACATTGTGCCATGGGTTGAATTTGTTTGTCATATTTTGTAAAATGGCAAAAATAGCATTTGATTTGCAACCAACTTTAAAACCCTTGTCTTTCATTTTTTCACTTAACTAACTAACTTTTTATGAACGCGTATCTAGCAATTTTTCTCGCAGCGCTGATCCCAATGGTGCTTGGTTATGTATGGTATCATCCGAAAGTTTTCGGAGGCGCCTGGATGAAGTCACTTGGATTGACAGAGGAATCCCTCAAAGAAGGCAACATGGCCGTGATTTTTGGCCTTTCAACGCTCATCTCGCTCTTCCTTGCCTGGACCATGAATCGTTATGCCAGCCATACCGAGCCGGGCATGAGCCAGTTTGTACACGGATTTTTTCATGGTGCGTATTCGATGGGCTTACCTGCCGCGCTGGTGTTGATTTCCAATGGCTTGTTTCAGCGGAACACCATGACTAATTTGCTGATCAATGCCGCGTATTGGATTGTTGCGCTCGGGTTGATGGGGTCGTTTTTGTATTCTGTGGCAGCGCCTGAGGTGGCTGCGGGGGGATAAATGGAACAATGTTTGGCCTTGTCACTCATGTGGCAAGGCCAAACTTGCCGAAAAAGGTTTGTATTGTGCTATTAGAGCAGTTAAATACCTGCCAAATTAACCTTTACTGTTTCCCCATCATCAATAAGTTTATCTACCAATATTTTTTCTCCTTCGGTTATTATCACTTTCAGTTTAGTGCCTACTCTCTCCACAACAATATCAATATCCCGGTTAAATGCATGGACGTGCCGCAGGCTCATAGCAGGCCAGGATATGGGAAGCCGTGGAGTCAAATCAAAGCTGTGCAGGCCAGTTGGTCTGATACCAAATAAACCTTCCGTAAAAACCCGACAATACAATCCACTTTCTGCTGAAAGATGACGCTGGCTTCCTTCCGGATAAGCTTCCACAGGGTAAGGAACATGATCGCCCAACAAACGACGATTGGAATAATAATGCAGGAATTTCAATGCCTTATCGGTTTCTCCCGCAGCCAATACCCCTCTTAGCCCATATAAGGTTGATCTATCCCAAAATGTTTTATCGCCTGAAAGGCTGGCAAGCCCATCGGGTGTCCATAATTTGGGTGAAAACAATGCATCAATGGTGCCTGCTTTTCGTTCGTAAATACCCATTGTAAGTGGGATACATATCCAGGCACGCAGTTTATCGTTTTCTTTGTAATATTTATAGGTTTCAAAGCCTTCTATTGTTGAACCAAAATAGTTTTCAATAGCAATTTTTAATTTTTCTGCCTGCGTTTTATATAATTTAAGTTGTCTTTTTTCTTTACCCAAAGATTCTCCCAGGTAGACTGCCGAAATTAAGGCATCGTAGTATAAGGAAGAAGTGCAAAGGTTGGCGTTCCCTGCTGGAAAACGCCCCTCCAACTCGTCAGAATCAGACATTACCACCCCTTCCGCATTTAATTTCCGGCGACAATACTCCAGACACCACTCGATCAAGGGTTCATAGCCCAGAAAAGGGAAAAAGGGGCCGATATATTCCGCCTGGTCATTTGCCCAGATGGCTGCATAATAAGCCTCCCCGCCGGGGCCATGCATTGGGCCGCCTTGGGTTTCAAAAATACTCTCAGCAGCCCTGATTTTTGCAAAGGCAAATTCCCTGTTTAATACGGTGTCGGGAGTTTCCAGTACCAGTTTTTTCCAAATTTCATCAATAAATGCAATGCGTTTTGCCTTTTCTTGATTTACGTCTACTATTGGCGACATCTCATTTGCTTTAACCCCGGAATAGAAAACAGAAAAATGGATTGAATCATTGGCTTGTAGATTAAAACTACCGCTATTAAATAGTTCCACAATTAAACCATAACTGCCATAAACTCCTTTCGCAGGATCAGTACGATAAATATTGCTCGACTTTGGTATTTCTACTACACAGGTTTTTCCTGAGTTATTTATTATCGTATAGATTTCACAGTATCCCGGCAATGTAGTGGATGGAAAATACTGTCGTATTAGTTCAAGATTATTGCCGGTTTTACTTTTAACAGTTAATGTTCCATCTATACTTATTGAAGTTACTTTTTCTGCTTCAATAGGTTTGTAATTTACGGTTACCAGTTCAAAAGCATCCTGTGCAAACCTTCGCGTGAGACTGGCATGTGTATTATTGGGAATTGTCCTAAGCATGGGCCATACGAGGCTGCGTGTGGCATGAAAAGAACCGTCGGATGCTACGCCATAACGAAGTATGCAGGAGATCCTTTTGCCACTCATTTCTATATGGTCGCTATGGGGGATATTGTTATCTATCAACCAGGAAATGGAACCATTCGGGTTCATCTTCCAGCGGCGGTATTCTTGGGAATAAGAATTGCTTGAAAATAATATAAGGGAAATAAGGAGAACAAGATATTTCGTATTTGTTCCCGGCAATTTTTTGGTCATAATTGATTGATTTTGTTCGTGATAATCATTCCCCGGAACGGCGTTTCGGGCTACCTCACTTCCCCAACCAAACCTTAAAATCCGCTACCCTTTCCCGACTCACCGTCACTTCCTCCGACTCTTTCGGGGTGAGGTGCAGTATCAGCCGATTGTTAAAATACGGGTGTATTTCCGCCACCGAAGGCACGCTCACAATGTACTGCCGACTCACGCGAAACCAATCTCGAGGGTCTAGCATGCCTTCGATTTCTTCCATGGTGTACTCTACGAGGTGCTTCTGCCCGGCGCGTGTTTTGAAAAAATTGATCCGCCCTTCCGACCAGAAATAGGCGATGTCAGTCACTTCTACCGTGACATATTTTTGAAGATGTTTCACCAAAAAACGGGTTCGAAATTCTTTACCTGATTTACCCGCCGTAGCCACAGCGAAGGCTGGCTCAGTACCTTGCCCACCCGCACCCACCAACGACAACAACAAACTTTCAATACTGGCCGAAATCGGGCTCGTATCCCTGTTATATTGCGCTTTCAGATCGCGGTATTTCGCAATTGCATTGGCTAATTCTTCCTTTTGTACAGGTTTGAGCAGGTAATCCACGCTGTTTACCTTGAAGGCCTGGAGCGCAAATTCGTCGTACGAAGTGACGAATATGACCGGGCTTTTCACCCTTGTCCGCTGGAAAATCTCGAAACTCTGTCCGTCAGAAAGTTCGATGTCCATGAAAATAAGATCAGGTGCGGGATTGGCTTCGAGCCATTCCACCGCAGTATTGATGCCGCCCGCGGTGCCGACCACTTTTACGTCGAACGCGACTTCTTCAAGCAATCGGATAAGTTTTTTAACGGCAAGGGGTTCGTCTTCGACAATGAAAACCTGCATACCTTCGGAGTGATAAGTGGTGTGTGATAAGTGGTGTTAGAGCACTCACTTATAAATAGTTTGAGTTTCGGTTATGGCACAAAAGTCGTTATTCCCTATAAGTCTCAACAGTTTGGGTAGCATGAAGTGCATAAAGCGTGTCATGAACTGACTAAACCTCGTAGGTTTCAAAAACCTACGAGGTTTCAACACCCCCAGCAATCACCGGCAACGTAACCGTAAAATACTGTCCATCATCTACAACATCAAAGCCCGAAACGCCCAACAATTCATAACGCTGGCGCAGGTTGTCCAGGCCTACGTGATTGGATTGTGGGCGGGTTGCTTTGCGCTGAATGTTATTTCGGACAATGATTTGGCAGGTAAAATAGCATTCGTTCATTTTTGACTTTGCCGGAGGCGTGCATTGCTGGCTAAAAATCTCGATGTTTAACGGCTTTCCCGGACTGATTTCATTGTGCTTCACAGCGTTTTCCACTAAAATTTGAAGCGCGAGTGCAGGCAGTTTTTTGTCAAAAATTTCTTGTCCCACCTTGATATTCATGGATACACCGGTGTCGTGCCGTGTTTCCAGGAGGTGAAAAAAGGAGCGAATAAATCGAAGTTCTTCGCCCACCAATGCCAGTTCGCGTTCGTTGGAACGAAGCAGATAACGGTACACATTGGAGAGCTCGTCCACAAAATCTTCGGCTCTGCGTGGGTTCTCGGTTATCAGTGACGACAATACATTGAGACTATTAAAAAGGAAGTGTGGGTTGAGTTGGCTTTGCAAACTCTGGAACTGACTTTCAAGATGAAGTTTTTCCACTTGTTCGGTTTCGGTAAGGGCATCCTTCCATTTTCCAAAATAGGTAATTCCCTCGTATAACATGGCGGTGATCAGCACACACATGGACACCAGAATAAGCAAGCCATAGAAATTCTTTTCGGAAGGCACGAGTTCGGTGTAGCGCGTCATGCCCAGCAAGAAGTATGTGGTTTTGGCAAAGCCTGCGGTGAAAAACATGTATCCCAAAATACTCCAAACAACACGCTTGGGCCAATCTTCCAACTTCTTGAACTTCTGTAATGTAATCCGGCGCACCCAATGGCATGCAATTGGTGAAATGATGGACATAAACAGCCAGGGAAAGGTCATGCGAACAAAGTTGCTTCCCGAACTCAGGTAGGAATCCCCATAGAAAAAATAACACAGCGCCACCAGAAACGGCGGGATCACAATCATCTCCACCCAGTAATTCCGGAATATAAAAAGGAGTCGCGCTTTCATTTTGACAAAGAATTGGAAATGAATGGAATAAGTATGGACAGATTGCCCGCCTGTATCTCTTTTTGAGCGCCATTGGCTTCCAGTTGTTGCCAATCAGTGTCATTAACATCGACCGACAAGACTTTGGGGCGGTTTTCACAAACGATGCGTAGCTGGTTTTCCATCATATTTACCTGAATGTGTAAGGGTGTGTGCTGGGTGCGGACAAGGAATTCAAGGGCGTTTTGGAAGCTGAGGGCAGGAATATTTTGTGCCATTGCTTCCTTTTGGTGGGTTGAATGTAGATCTCCAATACCGTCTGAAAAGGAAAAAGCACCTGCTTCAAATCGGTTTTTAAGCAAATAAGTGTACGATTTGGCAAATTGAAGCTCATCGCCTAAAGTTGCTTCCGGCTGTCGTCCGGCCCGCAGCAGGTAGCGATATACTTTGGACAGTTCATTCACAAACTGCTCGGCAAGTTGAGTATCCTCGCCGATTAAGGCGGAAAGTGTCGTAAGCGAGTTGAACAGAAAGTGTGGATTCACGCGACTTTTCAGGGCATCTAACTTTTTCTGCGCCTGTTGCCTTTTGAGTAGCTCTGCTTTTTGAATGGCTAATTTGTATTGACTGAAAAAATAAAAGGCCTCATAAACACTGCTAAGCAATAATACAAAAAACAAGATATTGGGCATGTTTAATAGCCACCATTCAAAAAAGGACTTGTTTGCCATAGAAGGCGGTTTTAAGTCCAATTGAAGCAAAATGAATTTTACGATTGCATTCCCAATGCCCGCTATTATAAAGAAATAGAAAATGGTCGTAGCCAGCCTTTTTACAGTATTTTCCAGCCCCGGAATAAATCGCCGGATTTTGTACAGCACCAAACGGCAAAGCTCCCAGGCGATCCAGGTATACAATAAACTGGCAAACAGGTATTTCCAAAACAAATCCCAATTGCCCTGAAAGAAAAACTGCATCAGGGATAACAAGCCCGTTACAGCGACCAAGGGTACCCCCCATAGCCGCAGTTTTTTATCATTGAGTCCGATCTCTTTTTCGTCTATCGTTATCATAAAGCGGCTATTGGAATAAGGACTTCAAATCTTCCGAACTGCTGCTGCTGTGTGGCTCCATGATGCTCCAACTGCTCCCAGTCAGTGTAGTGCGTGTCGAATGCACGGGATTTTGGTTGATCCTTGCAAGAGATTCGGAGCGTGTTATTGAACTTTTCAACCTGAATATGCAAAGGTGTATTTTGCGTCCGAACAAGAAAATCCAACACGTGCTGAAGGCTTAGTACCGGGATGTTCTGATCCAACGATTCATAGCCCTCAAGTGATTTTGGGTCACTCGGGCAATGGTTGGTGAACGAGAAGGCCCCCTCCTCAAATCGGCTTTTTAATAAAAAGGTATACGATTCGGCAAACTGCAACTCTTCGCCAAGGGGAACGGTGGCTTGCCGCCGGGCTTTTAGCAAGTAGCGATAGACTTTTGAAAGCTCGTCCACAAATTGCTCCGCGCGGCGTGGGGCTTCTCCAATCAGGGCAGAGAGGGTGGTGAGGGAGTTAAATAAAAAGTGTGGGTTGACACGCGTTTTTAATGCGTCAATTTGTTGCTGCGTCTGTTGTTTTTTCAGATGCTCCGATTTAATAAAGGCTATTTTGTATTGATTGAAAAAATAAATGGCTTCATAAGCACTGCTAATAAGTGCGATAAAAAAAAGCGAACTGGCAAAATTGATGAGCCATATTTTAAGAAAAGAAAACGTGCTCTCGGCTGCCAATCCCATCACAATCACGGCATAAGTAATGAGTGCCTGGCCAATGCCCAACTGTATGGCAAACAGCAAAAACATCCAGCCCACGCGTTGTTTGGTCTGCCACAAATCAGGAAACCGGCGACGCACACGTATCAGCACTATTCGAGCCCCCTCCCACATCAAAGCAGTAAAAAAAACGCTGATTACCGTGTATTTCCAAAACAAATCCCACCTGCCCGGAAAGAAAAACGGCATTTGTGCCATCAGTAACACGATCACAGAAAGAGGAATGCCGAAAAGGCGCAGGTATTTGTCGTTGAGCGTTTCGGAAGGTACCGTGGACATGAGGACAAATGTAGCGCGACAATTACAGCCGAGGTAGTCCATGTATGTATGAACTGTTGTTTTTGCAGTATCAATTGTAATTGCCAGCGACGGGAATTTTCTATTTGCAATTCATACCGATTTCTTGACGGTTCGTAACAGGCTCGTTTGCCGGCTTTTGATGTGGCGGACACTTTTGTGGCACAATTAAAAAGAACGTGTCATGGAAACCCTAACAACGCGCAGCATCGAAAACCCGATTATAAAGGACCGGGTTACTTTTTTGGAAACATCCGCTGAAACCGGCGGCAAATACACCGCTATGCTCCTCGAGCTTGCCCCGAATGGTTACAATGAATTGCATACCCACAAATCATTCGACGAGATATTTACCGTCCTTGAAGGCCGATTGGGACTACAATTAGGCGATGAACGCTTTTATTTGGAAGTCGGTGAATCCGTGCGGGTAAAAGCCGGAGACGAGCACTGTTTTTTCAACCCTTCCAGCACTGAAAAGGCTGTGGCGCATATCATGTTGGATACCGCCAGTAAGGGATTGGAAATTAGTCTGCAAGTAGCTTATGGCCTTGCACGCGATGGCAAGACAAACAAAAAAGGTATCCCTTACAACCCCTTCCATCTGGCCATGCTGGTGCACTGGAGCGATACCAATTTGCCGCGCTTACTCAGGTTTCTGGAACCCCTAATGCGCTGGCTGAAACAACTTGCTGTTATAAGGGGCATAGATCAGCAATTGATTCATCAATACGTAAGAATATAAACCCCATTTGACAATTTTAACCGGCAGCAATAGAACTTTCTGCTGTCAATTTAATTCAACTGTATAATGAAAAATTCAAACCCACGTATCGCCATTATAGGCGGTGGAATCGCCGGGCTGACCGCAGCCATTGCGCTTAGGAAATTGGGATTTCGCCCTACTATTTTTGAAGCTGCTCCCGAAATCAAAGCCTTGGGCGCAGGCCTGGTGCTTGCTGCCAATGCCATCAAAGCATTGGAACGCATCGGTATCGCAGACAAAGTCATTCCAGCCGGGCAGCTCCTGGACACTTTTTCTGTCCTGGACCAAAAAGGCTTGCCTATTACCGTCGCTGACAGCCGGGAACTGAGCGATCGCTTCGGCGTGAACAATTTTGCCATTCACAGAAGTGAACTGCACCGCATTTTACTGCAATCAATTGGAGACCTTGATATTTTCACTGGGAAAAGAGCCATTTGGGTCAAGCAAGCGGAAGAAAGTGCCACGCTTGGTTTTGAGGATGGCATGCAATATGAAGCAGATATAGTATTGGTGGCTGATGGCATTCACTCTAACATTCGGCAACAATTGGTCCCGAATAGCAAGCCGCGTTATGCGGGTTATACCTGCTGGCGGGCCGTTATCAAGAACCCTGGTATTGAACTGAAAGGCTCTTCAGAGACCTGGGCAGCAGCGGGCCGTTTTGGGATAGTGCCTATGAAACACCAACAGATTTATTGGTTTCTTTGCATCAATGCACCCCAAAATGACCCGACCATGCGCGCTGTGATGGTGCAAGATTTGGCTGCACGCCTTAAAGATTTCCATGCGCCGATTCCCCAAATCTTGAAAGCCACGCGCAATGAACAGCTCATTCACAACGACATCATTGACCTTGCGCCCGTCAAGCAGTTTGCATACGGACGAGTATTGCTGCTAGGCGATTCCGCGCACGCAACTACGCCCAATATGGGACAAGGCGCCTGTCAGGCCATAGAGGACGCGGCAGTATTGCTGGATCAATGGGAAAAAATGCCCGACGCTTTTCCAGCAGAAATCTTCCGCGCATTTGAACAGCGGCGCTTGAAACGTACCCATTCGATCGTAAACCGATCCTGGAATCTTGGAAAAGTAGCCCAATGGACTAGCCCGATAGCCATTACGCTGCGCAACGGATTATTGCGCAGATTGCCAGACTCGGTGAACGAACGACAAATGGCAGATTTGTATCGGGTAGATTTTTAGAAGTTGTTTGAGTTATTCTTGTTGCGCCAAAAAGGCATCTTTTCAATTCATGCTTCTCCTTTTTTTCAACCCATCCCGAACACTCAGGATGAATTTCAAAAAACGAACTGCCTGAATCGAAAAACTGCTCTTTTTGGCTGCAACAGAATAACTCAAACAACTTCTTGAATTTCAGTTCAATACACACAGTTTTCGGGTCACCAGCGAATCGTTTCGGCGCAGACTTATAAAGTATAAGCCATTGGGCAATCCGGTGGTATCCAGCACTGCATTTTGTTCGCCTGCCGGAAGCATTTCCTGAACCAAAATCTTGACGACCCGCCCCGCCCCGTCGTTGAGGCTGAGGGTGGCTAAACCCGATTGAGGCATACAATATCGAATCGTTGTGTATTGGTTGACTGGATTTTGGAATTGCATCCATGTAGGATCGCAGAGGGTATTTCCTGACAAATCTGGTGCGCTCACTGTTCCAGTTTCTGTAAGAATTTCTGTCTGGTTCAGATAAGCCGTTTGGTATCCGCTGGCACAAATCAATTTCCATTCACCATTGGGCAATTTAAGGCTTCCGCTTTGTCCAGTGAGCCATGCGGTGGGTTTGTTGGGTTTTTGGGTCCAGGTATTGCTTCCGGGATGATACACATAACATTCGGCGGAGTAAGTCTCGAAGGTATTGTCGGTACTGCCCCCAGTCATGATAATCCCGTCGGACCAAGTATTTGCGTCAAAAAAAGTCCGGGTTGCACCTGGAAATGGGGCGCCAATAGTCCATGTAATTTGAGCGCGGTTGTTTTGATTAATCACCCCCACATGAACGGTGTTGAAATAATTGGCCGATAGAAAACCATCTGTGCCGCACATATAAACCAATGTGTCGCCTTTAATGGCAAAACCCCCAAAATTGCGGTTTCCGGAAGGAATAAACGGCGTAGCAACGCGCCATTTATTGGTGTGGCAATTATAGAGGTAAACCTTTCCATTATTGGCGCCACCCAGGCCTCCCGCGACATAAATCAGGCTATCCTGATAAGCAACAGCCTTAGCGTCCACGATGCCAAAAGGGAAATTCGCTGCTTGCGACCAGGTGTTTTGGTCAATACTGTATTTGTACACCTTATTACTCCCGGAGCCGGGCGGGTTCACCACACCTCCGATTACATATAGACTGTCGTTCAGCACGGTTGTGGCGCCGCCCAGCAAGCCCGTGGGGTGGCTGGCCAAGTCCGACCATGTGTTCGTACTCAAATCATAGCGTTGCAATTTTTAATGATGAGCTCATTTTGGTTCCGTCCGGACACGACGAAGAGGGAAGCATTGCCATTTTTCGAATAGGCAGCCGTATTACCAGCCCGGACACGCTCCGGGATATTAGATGCGCTCGACCAGGTTTGCGCGATGACCGGAGCAGACAAAAGGAGGGTAAAAACAAACAGTAAAATGGATTTCATAACGAAGTAATTTTGAGGCAAAGGTGAGCGCAGGGATCTTCCTTGAAACATTACACCGCTCGAAAACAAGTTGCGACACGCGTAAAGCATCAGAAGGAGGATGTTTGTTGGCCGCGTCGTTGGTGGGTATTTCGCTGCAGTTTGTGTCCACCAAAAAGTCGTCCATGTGTATATCGCTGTAAAAAGCAGGTTTGGGCGGTACTTTTGGCCCTATGAACAAGCGTTGGGTTCGACATCTGTTATTTTGGGCAGCATATCTGCTTTTTGAGACCTACCTGGAGTTTGCATGGGTCAGTCAGGAATATGGCCAAATGAGTATTTGGGTGCGATGGAGCATGGCTTTTTTGAGCGAGACGGCGCAGTTGTTGTGTATAAAATTGCCTCTGGTTTATGCACTTTTCCATTTGCTGGCGGCCTATAATACAGACCGTGCGAACCGATGGGTTTTAAGTGTTTCAGCCGGCCTGTTGTTGGTATTTTTTTTGGTGATTGACCGCTTTTTGATTGCTAAATTGCTTTTCCCATACGTGTATCAGAAACCAGCGTCTGTGCCACTGTTCGAGTTACAAAGACTAATCAGCACGCTGTTGGACCTGCTTTTTGTCGCCGGAATAGCCATCGCAGCCAAACAATACAGCATCAGCCAAGGGGTGCGCGAGCGCGAGCGTTTACTGATCAAAGAAAAATTGGAAACGGAGTTGAATTTTCTCAAATCCCAGATCAATCCTCATTTCCTGTTCAATACCCTCAATAATATTTATTCCCTGGCCCGCAAAAAGTCTGATGATACGGCTGATGTGGTGGTTAAACTGTCCAAATTGCTGCGCTTTGTGTTATACGAATCGCAACGCGGAACCATCACAATTGGCCGTGAGATTCAATTTCTGAATGATTACATCGAGCTTGAAAAATACGGTACGATGATCGTCTGGACTTACGTTTTGTCCACTCCGCCACCAATTTGGATGCGCATATAATGCCTCTAATGCTCGTGCCTTTGGTGGAAAACGCATTCAAGCACGGAGCGAGTGAAACCACACAAAAAGCGTTCATTCACATCGAGTTGCGTCAGGAAGGTCAGGAATTGATTTTCGAGGTAGAAAACAGTTTTGAGCAAGAAAACGCCATAGAAATCCGGGACGGAATAGGTCTGAAAAACCTGCGCCGCCGATTGGAATTGCTTTACCCGCGCTTCGAGTTGCAGACGCAAGCGGAAGGCAACCGGTTCAAAGCCAGGCTTTTATTAACCTTGCATCATGACAATTAAATGCATCATCGTTGAAGACGAGCCACTGGCCATTGACGTCATAGAAGACTTTGTGCGTCAGGTACCTTTCCTCGAATTGGTTGCGGTTTGCAAAGACGCGATGTCGGCCATGCATACATTGAAATCACAACAGATAGACCTGATGTTCCTGGATTTACACCTGCCTAAATTGAAAGGTTTTGACTTTCTCCGCACACTAAAAAATCCGCCGATGGTCATCATCACCACGGCTTACCAGGAATATGCGTTGAAAAGTTATGATTATGAAGTGTTGGATTATCTGCTGAAACCGGTTGAGTTTGGGCGGTTCATGGTAGCCGTGCAAAAGGCGCTCGACCGCAGTAGCCTGGTCTTACCCTTAGACGCTTCAACTCCTGCGCCCACCTCGGATTTGTATTTCGTTGTCAATAAGAAGAAAGCGCGGATTCCACTCCAAAGTATCCTATATTTTGAAAGTCAAAAAGAAAACCTCCGCATTGTACTGGAGGATAAAACCGTGATTACCAAATACCAAATCGGAGATTTAGAAAAGGAATTGCCGGCGGCTCAATTTGTCCGCGTGCATCGTTCATTCATCGTGGCGAAAGACAAGATTGATTTTGTGGACGCAAATGATGTCGAAATACGCGGTAAGGAGATCCCTATTGGCAGGAGTTATCGCGAGCTTGTTTTTAAGCGACTGGGGCTGTAATGCGCTAATATCGAAGCCCGGCTGCCATTACAGCAACCGGACTCCAATCTCAATCCTAAATTTATTCGTATTTGGCTAGGGTGGGACACGGATGACACGGATTAGACACGGATTTCACAGATTTCTATTTTGACAGGACAAAATCCGTGAAATCCGTGTCTGATCTGTGAAATCCGTGTCCCACCCTAACCAGTTGCATTTATTCTTGTCTAAGCAGCATTAATCTCGTTCGGCTTTCAATACGTAGCGTTCGCCATCGAGTGTGCCGGAGAGTTCGAGATCGTCGCCGTCCAGCTCGAAGTCGAATTTAAGGCGATCGCCTCGCTCATTTTCGAGTTCGATTTCCTGATCTTCCTCATCCACTTCATAATCGCCCGATTGTCTTTCGCTGCTGCCGTCCACAAAAAAGATATCCCATTCGAAGTCGCCGTTGTCGCCGGAGTAGGCTTCAAATTCCATTTTAGAAGCGGTGACGATGGCGCCTTTAACTTCCACGCCGTCAATGGTGAAGGATTTGATTTCCCATTCGCCCACCAATTGTTCCTTTACAGTAGGAGTGGGCTTGTCATCATCCTTGCATTTGTCGCAACTGGTCATTGCGGTAAGGGTCAAAAAAAGCAACGCTAATGCAACGAAGTTGAATTTTGAAAATGCGGTTTTCATAGCTGATAAAACTGTTTAAGTGTGTGAAAATGTGGATTTGGTTATTTGAGGATATGTGGATTTGGTGATTGGTTATTTGGAACCGAGGCGTTTTAGGGTTTGGTTCGCACGAAAAAGCGCGACCGCTCCCGCTCCGCTGACGGCAGAGCCAGCCAGCAGCAGCATAATTTCAAAGATGTTCATGTTTTTTGTGTGAAGTTGCCTTGAACTTGTGTTCAAGAATAGTGATAGGTTATAGAATGCAATACTGGGCCATCAATTCTTTGTCAATTCCCTTCTTTATGGCGCGTTTGGCCAACCATCTCATTAGCGGCTCAATCCATTTGTAAATCCCTGGCAAGTTAGTATCGCCCCAGTATAGCAATAAGGCTAGATGATAGAAACTTTTGGGCATCATTTCGGAGTTGGTGAGGCCATCGCAGGCTAGTCCATAGGCAACTTGAATTGCCGTTTCAAATCCTTGGTTTCCAGGCTGAATTAGAACGTTGAATGAGGTATCATGCTCGTCCGAGGGGTTGAAAAACCGGTGGAGTTGACCTTTATGGGCCGTGGCCGATTCCCCTTTATTCAGGTATATGATTTCCTTTTCGATTTGAATCCCCAATCTCCCTTCCAACACCGTAAAAGTTTCATCGAAACTTTTGTGAAAGTGCAGGTCATTGCCACCCTTTGGTGCAAGTTCTACCGTGATCAGGGTATGGTTTCCATTGGTTTCGTTTACGGTTTCAAGGAAGGTTACGACGTCCTTGATAATCGGATTTTTGACGGTTCGATTGGCTGTGGTGATTGCGGACATGATTTTAGTGTTTTAGGTTAATAGGCAATTGGACTGTGTCTCATTGAAAGTTGCGGTAGTCGTATTCCCACTTCGCGACCGCTTCAATGAATCTCATCTCGTTGTCGAGAATGGTTTGAATATCGCTCAGCATCATGGTCTGTGTCTGCAGCACCAAGGTGTAGTTCAAGCCAAAGGAATAATTGGCTCCATAGCCTACTTTTTTGAGTGCGTCGTTGAGCGGTGTACTGCGCGTTTGTGCTTGCTGGCGGAACTCAGAGAACATCACCGAAGTCTCTTTTATCATCGCATCTGCTACCTGGCGGTGTTTGTCAAGTCCTTGTTTTTTAAGGATTTGCACCTTTTCCGGGTCATGGTCGTGGCCATATTCTCCAAAGGAAATCATGGGCAGTTTTTTGATTTCAGCCTCAATCCAGGCGTTCACGGCATCGTGTTGGGCGTCGTATTTCTGCTCCAACGCTGCTTGTTTTTCCCAGCGGTTCATGGCAAATACTGGTTGGCTGAATTCATTGCAAGGCGTCATCCAATCGAAATCGGTGCCCGGCATTGGTTTGTCGTTGGTATTGGGTGTTCCATTGACTGGTTTCAAACCCTTATCGGCCAGCATTTTAGCCATGTATGCATGTTGTTCTGACTCGCTCATTTGCGCAAACTTTTGAGCAAAAGCCTTATCGGTCAACATTTTCTGCGCAAGTTCAGAAGTGGCTGCTTCCATCGCAGATTTGTCCTTTGCCGATACGCGGTTCGTGGGTTGTTGCGGCATGGTCGGCACACCAGTCGGATTTTGCTGGTAGAATTGCAACAACAGACTTTGGGCTTCCTGCTGTACACGAACGAGTTCGTCCGTAGTTTTTTGGTAGTATGGCGCTACATCGGCCCTGGTTGCGCCATTGGGGTATGCCCTTTGGTATGCATCAGTGAGGCTTGTAGGCGGGGCCGGCAACGCTCCGAGGAGCGCGACTGCATCCACATTGACTACTGGTTGTGCTTGGAGGGCTATGGTTGTAAGGCCGATCAGCCAGGCGCTGAACAGAAGAGTTAGGTGTTTCATGATTGTTGAAAATGTTTAGCCCTGTGCAGGCGGAAGTGGATTGGGCACGACGTTCTTAATGGGGGGCAGCGATTTAAGATAGGCGAAAATTGCTTTCAAGTCTTCGTCTTTCAAACCACGGTATTGCTGCCAGGGCATAGGTGGTAAAAGCGGACGAGTGCCATCCATTCCTTTCGACTTGCCCTCGCGGATTGCTTTGAAGAACTGTGCTTCTGTCCAGTTGCCAATTCCCGTATCGTCGGGGGAAAGGTTGGCCGCGTAAGACACTCCCCAGGGACCGGCGATGCCCGTGAGACCCGGACTGAAAATGGCTACCTGCTGCTCGCCGATGAGTTTGTGCATTACCTCGTCAGCCTTGAATATCTCTTCGGCGGGGTGTCCCATCAGACGGCGAGAAAGGTCTGGTTCAGGGCCATGTTCCGTCATTTTTTTGGGTGTATGACAGTCATCACAAACCATGACGCCTACGAGGTATTCGCCGCGTTTTACAAGTTCGGCTTGGGAGCTGGCTTTGTTGATTTCTGCTGGAGTCTGGTTGGGGGTTTCCTTGGCGCAGTAGGCCAGGGTCAAAATCAATGCAGTGCTGATGACTGCCAGAAGTAATTGTTTCATTAGCTGTAAAATTTAAAAATTGTTGAAACAGAGTATTGGCTTTCCGAAGCGAAGCGTCGGGCATGATTGGGGTTTTCAGACTAAAAAAATGAAGGGGGTTCTAGTTGCTAAAAGCTGCAGATGCTTTGTTGGTTTTGGGAGCGTTCCAGTAAAGCAAACCAGCAGCCAGGAGTGCGAAAACAGATTCGGTAATCAACCACTGCATCGCAAACGCTCCAGGCATTCCATCCATTACCAGACTCAAAATTCGTCCTACAGCAAATCCACCGGTGTAAAGTCCTGCCAAAATCAATCCTGTTTTTTGCTGACGAAAAGCGGCATAAATCCAGAATAAACCGAAGGCTAAATTGACTCCGCCATACAATGCGCGTACCGAATTTCGGGCCGTGATATTTCCCAATTGTACTTGCACATTGTCAAAAATTACTTGTGGATCGAGGATGGCTTGAACGGCGATATTGAGGGTAGCCAAGGCCAACAGAATCAGGAAAACGCGGGTGATTATCAGATTGAGTTTCATGTTATTGTTTTGTCTTAATTAATTTGATGATACAAAGGTGTGGGCGATGAACACTCGGTGAAAGGCTCTATGTAACGAACTGTAGATAATGAGGAATGGATTGTATGGGGGGGGCGGGGGGGGGTCTATCTAATCCACTGGAAGTGCAAAAGAACTCCATGACAAAGTTGCAGTAGACTTATAGGCATCCCCACTTTCTGCTCTCCACATTAATTTAGCAGAATTATACACCTCAGTCGTGATGGAATCCGATTTGAAATTGTTTTTACCGGGCTCAAAACGGAGTGGAATAGGGTCATAAGTATCCAGGCCAAGTACCTGACTGCTTTGCATATATTCGTACACAGAGCTGGGGCCATTGCAAGGGCTTGTGGTGACTTTTGCAGGGATTAATTCCCAAGCCACAAAGTCCAGAAACAGGTCAAATCCACTGGGCTGGAAGGTTTTAAAACCCTGAAAATGAGTGGTGGACGATAAGTCCTCCATACCCGGCGATTTCACGACCAAAAAGTTGGTAAAACTGGTCCATTCAGCGGTCATAGTGCCGCAATCATAGGAAGAGCCAGTCGTTCCACCTGCACTGTATTTTGCAGTACCACCCAGGAAACAATTCATCATAACCCGCTGTAAACACGTGAGTTGGAACAGCTTTCGCATCGCCTCGAATAAATACCTGACACACGGCTTCTTCCATAATTGTGCCCCCAAGGCCGACATGTGGGCGCTTGCTGACGACATCAATGGTCCATTTATACAAGCGGCGCGGCGCACTTTTGGTATCACTTGAGTGCACTACAATGTCGCCGTAATCTACCGCATTTGTGTAAGGCACATCACATATAATCAATGGGCCCGACCATGTTTTGATAGATAACTGTTCGTTGTCAATCGTAACAGAGCCTTTTGTATCAGGGAATTTACCGTAAATCAATAATTGCGCATTCCATTCATCCACCAATAAATAATCAATTCGATTGGTGGGAGGGGGTGGTGGCGGATCTATGATTTTGTCTTTTTCACAGGCCGAAAGGCATAGCAATATCAGGGTGGACAAGGCCACGAACAATGTGTTTTTCATGAAATGTTGAGATTTTTAATGGTTATTGCTTCGCCAATTTTCCGACAAAGAATTCCTCTTTACTACGGACCGTCAAATGATAAATACCAGCGGGCAAACTGTATAAATTCAGCGCTTCACCTGGCTGTATTATACGTGATTGCAGTATTTGTCCTGCAGCATCATACACCCGCACTTCGGCTTCTTCGTCCATTTGGAAACGCACTTCTCCCATACTTGGATTGGGGGATAAAACCAGCGCCTTTACAACACCTGGGGTGGGCAATACCGCCGATGTTCCATCTGAATAGTAATAGTATTGGCGCTCAACCAATTCAAACTGGTTCTGTGCGATATTCAAAACGTAGTTAGATTCCAAAGCCAGGTGTTCATCTTCTACATAAGCATACGTAACACGTTGTTTTTCAGATGGCTGGCCGATTAATATAAACTCCGTTTCGAGTGTAGAAAGACGTAGACTGTTGTCGTACGTATAATCAACCGATTGAGTAGGTTTCCAATCGTTTACACCAGGCACGTAATCGTATAGATTCATACGCTTTACCAATTTGTCACTGTTGTAGGCCAGGGTGGTGCGGGTTCCGGGTGTGAATCCAGCCCCATTAAAATTGGACAGGATTGTTTGAACCAATAGATCGGTCGAATAAGCCATTTCGCTTATAGTAGTCGGAATGGAGAAGCCATTGACCACTAAAAAGGACTCAATCAAATGGTTGTTGTCATTTAAATAATAGTAGTGGTCCGAAAAAAGCGTCGGCTCACCATTAAAATCAATGGTGGTTTCCGTTTTCACTAATTGGCCTTGAGCGTTGAACGTGTACTTTGATTGGAAGAGAAGCACCCATAAATTTAGATCAGCATGCCACTCATAAATCTTGAAGGAATCCAGCAACTCCATCGAATTGCCGCGAGGGAAAATTTCCACCTTGGTTTCGGGCAACCAAATCTCCAAATCCGGTTCATACACTTCCGTCAGGGAATTCGTCACCCGATCAAGTGCATCAGAAGTTTCAGTGGTTCGTGCCACGGTGTTCCATACGCCTCCTACAAATTCGGCCTCTATTTCGACCTCCACCGCTGGCTGCGGATATTGGTAGATGGCGCGAAATTGGGGAATTGAATCTTGTCCTCCATTGATGTTGTAGCCGATAAAGGTTTTGGTCGAGTCCAGTTGCAAGGCATTGGAACGCGATTCTGCAGTATTGGATACGATTGCAGATTCGGTCTTGAAACCTGCGTTGTGCATCACTTTTTGCACGGACTTTGGCAAAGTCATGAAATGTGATTGGGCACTTGGAGCGAGGGTTTTTTGGGCAAAAATTTGGCTGGCAGCCAGCGTCCAAAACAGGACGGGCAGGATGTAATGTTTCATGCTTAAGAAATTAAAGTGTTGATTTTGTGTAATCTAGCGGGGTTTGTTTCAATTGGCAGGACAAAGTTCATGGTGCCTAGTGCATGCCGCCAATGTTTTTGTCACGAGTTGTAAAAAGGAGGGTACGAATTGTGATCGGAACAATCAATCCTGTTGCTCTTGCCGTTTCAGCATGCGAAAGAACAAAACGGCTCCGGTCAGGAAGATGAAGGTGGGGACAACTATATCGTTGATGCCTGTAGCGCTCATAGCAATAAAATTAAGATTGTTGTTGGTGGAGGATTTGTATTGCGCGGGATGCAGATGTGCTTAAGATTTTACCAAAGCGACCATCTTCTCTTTGCGATGCGGGAATAGACGGGGGCTAATTCCGGGAGGTTTCACTTTTAGTCATAAAAAATGAAACACATAGGCACAGTAGGACACATAGTCATGATTTTTATGACTATGTGTCCTACTGTGCCTATGTGTTTCAAAAAAGGACTATGAAGTAAAAGGACTATCTGTTTCGAAAAACAAACGCCTTCATCTCCGATCGCCGCAGCCAAAGTGTAACCGCGCAGCAAACAAACACCACCAAAGCAAGAGTAAACAACAAGCCACCATCCCCTTTCACCTCAACGCCCAAAATGAAAAGGTGCGAAACAAGGGCGCCGCTCATTACGCCGAGTCCGCCCAATGCGCCCAGCCAGGCGGTGCGCGGAATTAGCAAAAGGACAGCGCAAACCAGTTCGGCCACCCCGCTCCCGATGCGGCCCCAGGGTTCCACGCCGAGTTGCTGGAAAATCCAGACACTTTCTTCTGCGCCTGTAAATTTGAAAAAGAGGGTTTGGGCAAGAATTGCAGCGGCGATAAAGCGAAGTGCTACAGGGAGATAATTGCGGATCATATCGTTTTGAATTTTGAAAGCCCAAAAGTGCGAACAAGCAATTTCTCGCCAAAAATATCCACTAATAACAAACCTAACTTGTTTGGGCCGCGACATTTGGCGCAATCAACGACCTTTGGCACTCCATCTCTATCACTCACTTTATCGCTCCATCACTTCATGACAAACTGGGGAATCATAGGACTCGGAAAAATAGCCCGGCAATTTGCCGACGACCTTCGCCTGCTGCCCAATGCCCGGCTCCACGCCGTGGCTTCTACTTCGCAGGAACGCGCAGCGGCATTTGCTGCCGAATTTGGTGCAACGCACGTTTATAGCCGCTACGAGGACATCGTACACTGCCCGGATTTGGATGTGGTATATGTTGCCACGCCCCATCCTTTTCATTGCGAAAATACCCTGCTTTGTCTGGAGAACGGTCTTCCGGTATTATGTGAAAAACCCTTTGCGATGAACATGGCCGAAGCCCGTCGCATGGTCGGCGCCGCCCGTCGCAACCGGGTTTTTCTGATGGAAGGCCTTTGGACGCGGTTCATCCCTGCCATCGAACAGGTTTTTCAAATGGTCGAGCAGGGCGAAATTGGCGAATTGCATACCATTAAGGCCGATTTGGGTTCAAAATGCCCTTCGATCGAGCTTCGCGGGTGTTTGATAAAAATCTGGGGGCAGGTTCGCTGTTGGATCTGGGCATTTATCCCGCTTTGCTTGCGCTTTCCTTTTTTGGAAAACCCGAGGCTGAAAATATTTGTGCGGCGGCCACTTTCACCACAACCGATGTGGACGAATCCTGTGCTTTTACCTTTCAATATCCTCGTGGCCGACTCGCGTTAGGCCATTCTACTATCGCAGCCAATACATCGCTCGGTGCACATTTGTATGGAACGGAGGGGACTATTTTCTTGCACCCACGCTGGCACCACACCCAAAAAATCACCGTTTCTCACTACGAGGGCAGGCAAGAGTCTTTCCGCGAGCTGGATATCCCTTATATAGGTCGAGGTTATTTCTATGAAGCTGCTCATGTGATGCAATGTCTTGAAAACGAATTGTTTGAAAGCGAGACCCTTCCACTTGATTTCACGCTTGACCTCGTAGAAACCCTGGATGCCATCCGGGAGAAAGTCGGTTTGGTGTACTAAGCCCATAACATATTCCCCTTCGGCACGTTTTTGGCGGGAACGGCTGAAAAACGAAAGAATGCGTCAAAAAACCCGCGTACTTTTGCGGGCCGAAAAGCATCCTTTTCAAAAGCAATCTCGTCAAAAACCAAAATCCAAAAATTTCGATTTAAATGAACAAACATCTGCGATTCTGTGCGCTGCTTATTTGTGGCGTCATGCTTTCAAGTCAAACTTCATTCGCTCAAATGCGCGGCTGGGAAGTAGGGGGCTGGCTCGGGGCTTCCAATTATTTTGGTGATTTGAACACCAACTTTCGCGTCAACCGCCTCCATCTTGCAGGTGGCTTAGGTGGGCGATACAACCTCAACGACCGCCTGGCAGTGCGTCTAGGACTAAATGCCGGTAAAATCAGCGCCTACGATTCCGATTCCAAAAACATTTACGAACAACGCCGAAACCTCCACTTTTGGAGCACCATCGCGGATGCTACCGCCCAGTTTGAGTTCAATTTTTTCCCTTACGTACATGGCCACCGCGAGTATTTTTTTACCCCGTACATGTTTGCAGGCCCTGCTTTTTTCTGGTACAATCCCAAAGCTGAACTAGACGGCCAGACCTATAATCTTCGTGAAATGGGCACAGAAGGCCAATTCCGGGGAGAAGAATACAACACTGCCCAAGGCGCTTTTACCTATGGTGTAGGGTTCAAAATAGACCTTTCATACCGTTGGAGCCTTGATTTCGCGTTGAGTGGGCGGAAAATTTTTACAGACTATCTCGATGATGTACACGGCACTTACGCTGACATCCGTGATATCCGTTCGCAACGTGGCGACATTGCTGCCGCCTTTGCCGACCGCTCCGGTGAACCACCCATTGGATTGCCTGGCAGACAGCGCGGCAATGGCAAAAACAACGATGCTTATGCCACGATCGGAATAGGACTGAACTACTATTTTGGCAGCATCCGTTGCCCGGGAATCACGAGATAAATGTGGATTTGTTTAGGTGGGGATTTGGGGATTTGTTTTGCCAGAGATTGAAATTCAAATTGTCTTGAAGCAAGGTATGGATACCATACTCTGGCAAAACAAATCCCCAAATCCCCACCTAACCAAATCCCCAAATCACCAACAAACCAATCACCAATCCACCCGCTCTTGAGACACTTTCTGCCACATTTTATCCAGGAAAATTACCGCAACGGGATCCTTCAGGGCAGCCTGCAGGCGTGCACGATGTTTGTTGATTTGAGTGGATTCACCCGGCTGACCGAATCGCTCATGGCAAAAGGCCCCGTAGGCGCCGAGGAGCTTTCCGATGTGCTCAATCACATCTTTCAGCCAACGGTGGAATTGGTGTACCAACAAGGTGGCTTTATTCCTTATTTCGCCGGAGATAGTTTCACCGCCATTTTTCCGAGTGCAACAGGCGGCTTAACCGGGGCCTTAAACTCTGCTCAATCTATCCTTGCACGTTTCTCGCAAAACCGAAAAAATCCGGACTCAATTCTCCTGGAACACCATATCGGGATCAAGATTGGCCTCTCCCAAGGGGAGGTGGAATGGGGTATTGTGGGCCAACGCCGCAAAGGGCTACTACTTTCAGGGCGACCCAATTGACGGTTGCGCCCAAGCCCAAACCAAGGCCAACAGCCTAGAAGCTGTAGCAGATACCGCGTTTCTCCGTCTGCTCGATCCTGCTCTTTTTGAAGTAAAAGATCTTGGCGAAGGTTTTTACAAAATAGCCATTGACCCTGACCAGCCTACTGCGAATACTCCCGAGCGGGCAATTGTGCTCCCTGTGCCCGATGCCAAAGTCTCTGCCGATTTCTTGCCTAAAGAAGTATTTGAAAACCAGCAAATTGGCGAATTCCGCAACGTCGTGAGCGTATTTATTTCATTTGAAGGAGTGCGCTCTCACGAGTCGCTCGACCACTTTGCATCCATTGTGCTCGACCAGAGCGAGAACTTCGGGGGCTATTTCAAAGAAATTGATTTTGGCGACAAGGGAGGCGTGATGTTTTGCCTTTTCGGTGCGCCGATTGCATTTGAGAACAACACCGAGCGCGCGCTCGAATTTGTGGCCGCAGTTCGCGACGACCTCTCTCAACTGACTGAACTCACAGGCGCCCGCTTTCGGGTGGGGATGGCTTCCGGACAGGCTTTCACAGGAGTAATTGGCAGCATAGAACGATGTCAATACGCAGCAGTGGGCGCTCGCGTGAACCTTGGCGCAAGGCTTATGATGCAAGCAGAATGGGGCGAAGTATTGAGCGATGAAAATGTGTCGCGCAACCGAAACTTCAAGTTTAGTTACCGGGGCGACGGCTATTTCAAAGGTTTTGAAAACAAGTTGCCGACCTACGTGCTCACAGGCCGGAATTTGGCGGGCAAGGCAAGTTTTTCGGGCGACTGTTTTGGGAGGGCAGGGGATTTAGAGCGGCTATTTGAATTTGCGCAGCCCTTGCACGAAAACCGTTTTGCGGGCATGGCCTATATTTTCGGCGAGGCGGGCATCGGGAAAAGCCGGCTGAGTTACGAACTGCGCCGTCGTCTGCGCGATACCATGGCCGTCAGTTGGTTCGGTTGTGCCAGCGACCAGGTTTTGCGCAAGCCGTTCAACCCCTTTATCTATTTTCTCAAGAACTATTTTGACCAAAGCCCCGAAAATACCCCGGAGCGCAACAAAGAACTTTTCGAGCAAAATTTCCTCGAACTTCAATACGAACTTACAGAAAGCCAACACCCTGAAGCCGATGCTGTGCGCCGCGAAATAGCGCGGACGCAGAGTGTCCTGGCTGCCATGGTGGGTATCAATTATCCGGGTACTTTGTGGGAGCAGCTCGATGCACGGGGTCGTTACCAAAACGCCCTTGCAGCGATGGCCAATCTTTTTGTGGCCGAATCGCTGCTTCAGCCGGTGGTAATTGAATTGGAAGACGGGCACTGGTACGATGATATGAGCCGCGAATTTTTGGCCCAATTCGCCCGGCGGGCACAGGCTTACCCGCTGCTGTTTTTGGTCACAAGCCGCTATGAGGACGATGGCACCAAGAACTATGTTTTCAAGAAAAATTTACTGGAAGAGATTGGCGCACCCTTCTGCGAGGTAGACCTGAATTTTCTGCAAAACGATGATCTTAAATCATTTGCAGAATCTCGGCTGGGAAACCCCATGCACCCCGACCTTTATGAATTGCTCCACCGCATGACGCAGGGAAACCCCTTTTATGTGGAGCAAATGGCCGAATATTTCCGGGAGGCAAACTTGCTCAAATTGACCGACGAAGGGGTATTGCAACTCAAAAACGAAGACCTCCAAATCGCGGATTCCGTCAAAGAAATCATGATGGCGCGTATTGACCGCCTGAGTGGACTGGTGAAAGAAACCGTGAAAGCGGCTGCGGTGATTGGGCGTGAATTTGAGCTGCCAGTATTGTCAGCGGTAATGGCGCGGCAGGAAGATTTTGCGCGCCGCAACGGCGACCTCGACGTGGTGTTGCGCGAACAAATACAAACGGCAGAAAAGTGGCAAGTGTGGTATGCAATGAACGAATTGCGATACATTTTTAGGCACTCTTTGCTCCGCGAGGCCGCTTACGATATGCAGTTGCGCACCCGTTTGCGCGAACTGCACCAGCTCATAGCAGAGGCAATAGAACAACTCTATCCCAATTCTGAAGAGCGCTATGTGGACCTCGCGTTCCATTACGACGAAGCAGAGGACGAGAAAAAAACCAACAAATACCTTGAAAAAGCGGCCCGCTATGCCCAGCGGAATTATCAGAACAGGCAAGCCTTGCAGTTCTACGATAAATTGATTTCCAACCTATTGAGCAAGGAAAAGGACACCAAAAAAGTCATAAGGCTCATACTTCGAAAAGGGGCCGTACACGAATTGGTGGGCCAATGGGAAGAAGCAGAAAAAGACTACCGGATTGCGCTAAAACGTGCACAGAATCTGAGCGACTGGCTGCTCATCGGACGCGCCAATCGCCGATTGGGGCAGTTGCGTATGCTTCGGGGAGATTATGTGGAAGCCAAAAAGCACCTCGATGTGGCCTCTACGTTTTTTGACTTTGCCAAAGATCCCGTCGGAACTGCCAAAACCTATGGCAACCTTGGTACGCTCTTTTTTCGGCAGGGCAGTTACGAATCGGCCAAAAGTTGGTTTGCAAAAGCCATTGAGATCAACCGGGCTAATGGGCGTGAGGCGGAGAATGCGGCCATTGTCGCCAACCTGGGTCTCATCTTCATGAACCAGGGCCACTATGATGAAGGCATCCGTTGGCTTGAAGAACAATTAGACATTGCGCAACGTGCAGGCGATAAGCAGGGCCTCACAACCTTGTACACCAACCTCGGCATCATCAACCTTGAAAAAGGTTCGCTGGACTCCGCACTTCTTTGTCTTGAGCGCGGCCTGGCCCTCTCTGAAGAATTGGGCAACAAACTCTTTATGACCATTTGTATTGGTTCCATTGGTTCCGTTTGGGAACGGAAAGGAGATTACGCCAAAGCCATGCAAAACTTCGAGCGCGATCTTCAACTCGTGCGCGAACTGGGTGACAAACAGGGTCTAGCCATTGCTTGTGGCCTCATTGGCGACCTGCTTTCAGTAATGGGTGATTTTGACCGGGCCATTGAATATTTAGAGCAAAATCTGGCACTTAGCCGCGAACTCAATTACAAAAAAGGCATCGCCAAAGCGCTCAATACCTTGGGTGATACCTGGTTTTATAAAGGCGACTACCCCCGGAGCATCCGCTATTACAACGAAGCTATTGACCATGCCCGCGAAATGGGCAACCGGCTCGTGTTGGGCTACTCCCTCATTGAAAAAGGCCTTGTACACATTCAGGCAGGAGAAGTGGCTTCTGCAAGGCAATATGTGGAAGAAGGCCGCGACATCGCGCTTGCCTTGGGCAATGCCGAGCTTACGTTTGGCGCCAACATCCTACGTGCTCAAGTCATCATTACCGAAGGCAACCGCCCCGAGGCAATACGCCAACTACAGCAAATGCTCAGCCTTGTGCGCACCGAGCGTGAGGAGGCCGCAGTACATTTTGAACTTCGCCGAGTGGCAGACAACCCTACTCCCCACCATCTTCGGGCTGTTGCACTTTATCGTGCTATGTATGCCCGTACCCCTCAACACATCTATAAAGTTCGCCTGGAAGAATTGGAACGAGAACATTAGCTTAAAATAAAAGCCATTCCCTGCGGCGGTTCCGAGGAAAAAACGGAAATTTGTGCCCCAGAATCATAGCAGCAGTTCAATACCAACAACAACAACCGCTTTCAATGGAAGAAGAAAAAAAGCGCCGTCCGCGCCTTTCCAAGCCGGACGTGGATCCTTCGCTGGAAGAGCGAACGAAATCCGAACAAAATGAAGACCCATTTGCCGAAAAACCGGACAGGCCTGTTGAACGTCCCGACAGAGGTCGGGAAGGCGGTGCTTTCGAGCGTAAACCCTGGCAAGACCGCAGTCAAGGTGGTGGCAATTACGAACGCAAACCCTGGCAAGATCGCAGCCAACAAGGTGGCGGACAACAAGGTAGTGGCGGCAATTACGAACGCAAACCCTGGCAAGATCGCAGCCAACAAGGTGGCGGACAACAAGGTAGCGGCGGCAATTACGAACGCAAGCCTTGGCAGGATCGTAGTCAACAAGGTGGCGGACAACAAGGTAGCGGCGGCAATTACGAACGCAAGCCTTGGCAGGATCGTAGTCAAGGTGGCGGTGGTCAGCAGGGTAGTGGCGGCAATTACGAGCGCAAACCCTGGCAGGACCGTAGTCAACAAGGCGGAGGTGGCCAAGGTGGTGGCGGCAACTATGAGCGCAGGCCATACCAGGATCGCAGTCAAGGAGGTGGTCAAGGCGGCGGTGGCAACTACGAGCGCAGGCCCTACCAACAACGGAGTGGCGGCGGCGGTGGCAACTTCGGCAGAAAACCATTCCGTAAAAAAGACGATTTCTTTATTGAACGGAAACCAAAGCCCAATCTTCCAACTGGGGAGGGGATGCCTTTGAACAAATATTTGGCGCATTGCGGGCTTTCGTCTCGCCGTAAAGCAGTTGATTACGTTGAGGCTGGAAAAGTAACCGTGAATGGTGAAGTAAAAAAAGAACCATTCTACCGCATTCAGCCGGGTGATATTGTCATTTGCGACAGCAAACTGATGAAAGTGCAGGAGCGCCTGGTTTATGTGCTGTTGAACAAGCCAAAAAATGTCATCACGACTACCGACGATGATCGTGGCAGACCTACTGTAATTGACATTGTAGACTCCAGCTTTCCAGAGCGTATATTCCCCGTTGGTCGCTTAGACCGTGATACCACAGGTCTGGTGCTTTTGACCAATGATGGCGAATTGGCGCAAAAACTCACTCATCCAAGTTTTGCGGTACAGAAACAATATCGAGTAGGCTTACGTCGCGGCCTCACACCAGCGGATTTGGAACACATTGAACGGGGTGTGGAACTCGAAGACGGTCTCATGGAAGTCAACTGGATCCGTTTTTCAGAAGACCACCCAGAGCGGGATATTGTGGAGCTTGAAATCAGTTCAGGTCGCAACCGTGTGGTGCGCCGGATTTTTGAGACCCTGGGTTATGAGATTTTCAAACTTGACCGATTTTATTTCGCAGGTTTGACTAAAAAAGACCTCGAGCGCGGCAAATTCCGCGAACTCACCCAGCGCGAGGTCATTATGCTCAAGCACTTTACCGGGCATCCTTCTACTGGCAAAAAGAAAAAGGGCGAGGAAGGAGAAGATGCAGAAGAATCCACGGGTGGCGATCCCACAGAATAAGTTCAAAAAAGGCCGATTGCGGAGACGCGCTTTCGGCCTTTTTCTTTTCATTTAGTTCCAAAATTCCAACCTACATTTGTCTGGGTTTGTACAAAAACATTCCCAATCGATTATGAAAACGAACTACAGACTCCTTTTGCTATCCATTTTCTTGTTGGGCGGAATTTGCGCTCTGAACGCCCAAATGACCGATGGGAGGTTTCGTTTTGGTTTCAAGGCGGGTGTAAATGGCTCTAACCTATATGATGATGCCATGGCCACAGATAAAAAATCGCGCATTGGCATCACTGGCGGCGGCTTTATGCAAATAGCTCTTCTCAAAGGCCGCATATCGCTGCGCCCCGAACTGCTTTTCACAACCAAAGGCGGCGCGTATGATTTTGCCAATGGCGACCGCACGGATTTCAAGATCAACTATATCGAACTGCCGCTCTCGATCGAGTATCGCTTGCTTGGGTTCATAAACCTCCATGCCGGAGGATACGCCTCTTTACTCGCTACCGCCGATGGGTCCATCGAGGGCATTCCAGACGCCTTGGCTAAGGAGGATTTTGAAAAATTCGACTTCGGCTGGCACGCAGGTACGGGTATTGATTTTGGCGGCCTTGGTTTACACTTCCGGCTTTCACGTGGTCTTCAGAAAGTAGACGCACAAACAGTGAAAGATTCGTTTGGCGAGTTGAAAAATGCTTCTTGGGCAGTCACGTTATCCTACGGACTATAATGTTGGACATGAACGACCTATTGGAGTTTGATGCAGTTTTGGATGCTGTGGAAGGCATAGAGGCACTTTCCGTCAATTTCCCCTACGACGTACAAGAAGTCTATGGTGTGCGTGGACAAGTGAAGGTAAAAGTCACTTACGATGGTGTGCCGTATAGGGGCAGTCTCGCCAAAATGGGCCACCATTGCCACTTTCTCCTTGTGCGAAAAGACATCCGCAAACTGATTGGCAAAAATGCCGGGGATACAGTACGCGTTACCGTACAGCGGGATACCGAGGAGCGTGTGGTAGAAGTGCCTGCCGAACTTGCCGATTTATTCCAGCAAAATCCAGAAGCCAAAGCTCTTTACGACAAACTTTCCTATACCCATCGCAAGGAATATGTGCAGTGGATCAATGAGGCAAAACGCCCCGAAACCAGACAAAATCGCCTTGCCAAAACCATTGAAATGTTGTTGAATAATAAGAAGAATCCAACGGATAAATAGCGCCCATGAAGATTTTTTGTATCGGAAGAAACTACAGCGACCACGCCAAAGAACTGAATAACCCAGTGCCCTCCGAGCCACTGGTATTTATGAAGCCGCCTACGGCGCTACTGCTCGCCAACAGGCCATTTTACCATCCTGATTTCACACAAGACCTTCATTATGAAGGAGAAATTGTGCTTCGTGTCTGCAAAAATGGCCGCTCGGTGCAGCCTGAATTCGCTCACCGATATATAGATGCCGTGGCTTTCGGCATCGACTTTACCGCCCGCGATTTGCAAGACAAACTCAAATCAAAAGGCCACCCTTGGGAAATTGCCAAAGGCTTTGACCGCTCCGCTCCCTTGAGCCAGTTCGTGCCGCTGGAAAATTTGAAAAACCCGAAAGACATTCATTTCCAACTCAAAAAAAACGGGAATGTGGTGCAGGACGGTCATACCAGGGATCTGATTTTCCCTTTTGAAACCCTCATTGTGCACCTCTCACGTTATTTCACCTTGCAAAAAGGCGATTACATCTTCACGGGTACTCCGGCAGGCGTGGGCCCAGTACAAATTGGTGACGTGCTCGAGGGGTTTATTGAAGGAGAGAAGTTGTTGAATTGTCAGATAAAATGAGATTGCTTTTAGCTGTCATGCGGCAAAAACAATAAAGTAAAAGTACTTTTGCGCGAGGCTTTGGCTTGTTTGAATGCCAAGCCTAGGGCTTCAAATCACCAAATCACCGCATAAACAACTCAACAAAGAACATGAGCGCAATCCGCGAAGTATTAGCCAGAGAAATCCTCGACAGCAGAGGCAACCCAACCATAGAAGCGGAAGTATGGACGGAAGCGGGCTTTATTGGCCGCGCAGCCGTGCCGAGCGGTGCTAGCACCGGCGTACACGAAGCCGTAGAACTTCGGGACGACGAAGACCGCTACCTCGGCAAAGGCGTGCGCCGTGCTGTGAAAAACGTAGAGATCATACTCCGCCCTGAACTGCTCGGCCAGGAAGTGAGCGACCAAATACGGATTGATCGCTTGATGATTGACCGCGATGGCACCCGCACGAAAAGTCAGGTCGGCGCAAACGCCATTCTGGCCGTCAGCCTTGCCGTGGCTCGTGCAGCCGCGGAAGAACTCGGCCAGCCGCTCTACCGCTACCTCGGCGGTGTGAACGCCCACGTGCTCCCGGTGCCGATGATGAACATCCTCAATGGCGGTTCACATGCTGACAATGGAATTGATTTTCAGGAATTTATGATCATGCCCGTTGGCGCCAATTCTTTCAACGAAGGTTTGCGCATGGGCGTGGAGGTATTCCACCACTTGAAAAAAGTACTCAAAAACAAAGGATATTCCACCAATGTGGGCGATGAGGGCGGCTTTGCTCCGGGCATCAAAGACAACGAAGAAGCCATTCAAATGGTGATGACCGCGATCGAAGCGTCGGGCTATAAGCCTTTGGATGACATTGTTATTGCGCTCGATCCTGCGGCTTCCGGAATTCTACGACGCGGAAAAAGGTGAATATGTGTTCAAAATCCAGCGGCGAACGCTATTCATCCAAAGACATGGTGGCATACTGGAAAGACTGGTGCAACCGCTACCCGATTTCTTCCATCGAAGACGGCCTTGCCGAAGACGACTGGGCGGGCTGGAAACTCATGACCGAAACCCTCGGCCACCGCATCCAACTCGTGGGCGACGATCTTTTTGTGACCAATGTGGAGCGCCTCCAGCGCGGCATTGACGAGAAAATCGCCAACTCCATTCTCATCAAAGTCAACCAGATAGGCTCACTCACAGAGACCATCAACGCAGTAAACCTGGCCACGCGCCATGCCTACACCTCCGTCATCAGTCACCGCTCCGGCGAAACGGAAGATACCTTCATCGCCGATCTTGCAGTGGCTTTGAACACGGGTCAGATCAAAACCGGATCAGCTTCGCGCTCAGACCGGGTAGCGAAGTACAACCAATTGCTTCGGATTGAGGAAGAATTGGGCGATGCGGCGACGTATTTGGGCAGGGCGATTTTTGGGGTGTGAGGAGAGTAGAATCTTGAAATTCGAAACCCCCGTTTCGCAGTTTGCGAGGCGGGGGTTTTGTATTTTTTTAAACAAACATCAAACAAATTGTAATTTTTTTGACGCCTTGACGCTACCTTTGAAACGATTAATTTGAGAGCCTAATAAAAATTAACCATGGAAGAACAAGACAAAATCATCGTATTTCAGGAAAGACAAATTCGTCGGATCTGGCATAATGAGGAGTGGTGGTTTGCCGTGGTTGATGTAATTGAGGTACTTACAGAAAGTACTAAACCGAGAGACTATTGGTATCGCTTAAAAGAGCGGGAGGAAAAATCGAGCGGGGTTCAACTGTCGACAATTTGTCGACAGTTCAAAATAGTCGCTCAGGATGGAAAGATGCGTGAAACCGAGTGCGCCAATACAGAAGCGATGTTTCGTATCATCCAATCTATTCCCTCTCCCTAAGCCGAACCGTTTAAACTTTGGCTCGCCAAGGTTGGATACGAGCGCGTCCAGGAAATAGAAAATCCTGAGCTGGCGGCAGAAAGAGCAAGACAGTATTACCGAGACCTTGGCTATGATGAAAAATGGATCGAAACACGGCTTCAGACAATCGCTATTCGCGGCCAACTCACAGATGAATGGAAAACGAGGGGTGTTCAGGAGGGCACAGAGTATTCTATCCTTACAGCGGAAATCAGCCGGGCGACCTTTGGTCTTGTTCCATCTGAGTACAAAGACCTCAAAGGTTTGAAGCGCGAAAATCTTCGAGATCACATGACCAATCTAGAACTCATTTTTACCATGCTGGGTGAAGAGGGCACACGACAAAGCGCCATCAAAAAAGATGCTCAGGGGTTTGTAGAAAATCGGGGCGCTGCTATTGAAGGTGGTACTGCCGCCGGGAAGGCACTAGATGCTTATGAAGGAAGCACTGGGGATAAAGTGGTGACAGCCCAAAATTTCAAGGGACAAATAGCTGAGGCTAAGAAAAAGACTTTGGGCGTCGGGAATAAAAAGGGTTGAGGGGTTCCTGATTAGACCGGCTCGGCTTCGCGCTCAGACAGGGTGGCGAAGTACAACCAATTGCTTCGGATTGAAGAAGAATTGGGCGATGCGGCTACGTATTTGGGGAGGGCGATTTTTGGAGTGTGAGGAGAATAGAATATTGAAATTCAAAACCCCCGTTTCGCAGTTTGCGAGGCGGGGGTTTTGAATTGATTTAAACTGCTATCTCTGAATCACCAACTTTCCACTCCTGCGGCTGCCATCGGCTGCTACGGTTTCAATAACATAGAGGCCTGGTTGCCAGGTGACTGTATCTATTCGATAGGTATCGGAAGCAGTTGCTTGTTGACAGAGATTACCCTGAGCATCCCATACCCGCAGCTGGTGCATTGCTGGCGAGAGATGGACCATGGCAGAACCGTTCGCTGGGTTAGGGGATATTACCAAGCTTCCCAAAGTTGAAACCTTTGTGCGCTCTACGCTTGGGCGCTGCAAGTCGGGCAGCATGTTGTCGCTCGCGTCCACAAAAGCTTTGGCTACCTGGATATATTGCTGGCAATTGGCGGTATAGTTGCTCATTTCAGGTTGCCACAATGCGGCCACAGGACGCATGGCCTCAATGCCCGCTTCCACACTGTCAGATTTCATCAGGAAGGTGCCGAGGTGGAACTGTTCGTGGACCAGGATTGGATTGCTCGTTGTTCCTCCACTGCCCACTACGAGCATACACTCCGAGCCGGGGAAAGGCTCGGCAAAACTTGCGGGTTGTTCATCTAAGATGCAGAGCGGGTCTTTTGAACTAGACGGAACAAAAGTAGGAGGTACGTTGATTGAGCAGATGTTTCTTCTCAAGAAGACTTCGTTTTCCGGTTGGAAGTCTTGGGTCAAGACCCCACCTTGATTGATGCGCCAGGCGTTGTTACGCATTAGGCTTGAGCCGCCCGGAGCTTTTAATTCGTAACAGATTTGCACATGGCTTTCGGCTGTCGACGGGGCATTATCACGGATGAACATGTTTGGGCTGTCGGTGTCGAACTGGAAGATTTTGGTATTCCTTGAATCAATCATCAGTGCGATGTCGCGGCCTCGAATACCGTTGCTGTTTCGGTCGAACGTCACACAATCGGCCAGTACTGTGCCCTGTGTTGCAGTGCCATTTACAAATATGCCTGCGCTGTTTTGAATAAAACTACTGGCGCCGAAAGCAAATACATTTGCTGTTGCACCTGGGTTGACCAAGTCAGCGGCTTTTATGCCAATGGCGTTGTCTGTGAAAGAAGAGCCCTTAACGAAGCACCCAACCATGTTTTCCAGGTTGACAGCCGGTAGTGCCTGTTCAAGCCCGCTGTCGGTTATTATCCCTTGGAGCTGCCCGCCGTAGCCAGTAAACTGACTGCCGTCAAGCACTAAAAAGGCCACATCGGTCATATACAAGGCCATTGAGAAGGTGTTACTGCTGGTAAAATTGGAATCTTTGACCCGCACCATAAAAGCAGTGGTCCAGGACACGCCTAGAAACCCAATATCTGAAAACTCGCACTCGATGATGCTACAACCAGAGCCGCCCACGCCCACAACCGGCTGGAACAAATTTTCCACTTTGCACCCTTGCAAAGTGATGGCCCCGCTGCCATAGGCATCAATGGCAAAATCACCGCCACCATTGAGGGTAATGTTGGTAAAATCAAGCCCAGCCCCTTCTGTGAGATGTAGAAAACCGGCGCCGGATTCCATCAATCCATTTCTCCAGTTGAGGCGGTGTGCATTGTCTATTTCTACAGGAGCGTTTAATTGAACGAAACGTATGTCTTTGCCCATGCCAGTGAGGTTGAAGGTGTTGTACCCTGGGCCAAATACGAGACGGTTCCCTTCTCCAAAGTTGAAGTAGCCCGGTCCCCCAAAGTTGATGTCGCCGTTGACGACCAGATCGCCATTGATTTGGATACTTGAATTGGGGGATTCGAGGCGGACGATGGCGCCAGCGTCCAGGATCAGGGTGGCTCCATGTTTGATAATTAGTTTACTTGAATTGCTCGTAATGTGGAGGATACCACCAGATTTGATGTGGACCGTTGCGCCTTCCCAAACTTCGGTGATGCCGTGCTGGCTTTTGTCGAGTGCGCCGATGTTGTAATGACCGCCCGATTCAACTGTAATGACCTGTCCGCAGCTGTTGAGGTAAGTGGTGAAGGTAGGCTTTACTGCATTGCCCTGTGGGCTACTTTGCACATAACCCGTAGGGCCGGGGTTATTGATATTTAACACACCTGTTGAAGCTACAATAGTGTTGGGGATCTGTTTGTACTTGTCCCCGTAGTTGTAGACCTCTGTAAGGATGCCTGGCTGAGGTGCTGCTCCTAATGCATCAATCTCATTTAAGATGAGGTCTATCATGCCGCCATCCAATTCCACATGGCGAAGGCTGGCCTCAGGAGCGTAGAAATTGTCAAAATTTGGGATTTTATTGTTAGGCAAATTATCTTCATCAAATTCTGGCGCGTTCAAATCCACGAACAAATTCGGGTTGGTCAATGAAGTCCCCATAGCCAGCGCACTCCAGGTGGGCACAAAAGTGACTTTGGGGAAGTTGACGGGGTTTTGGTAATCTGCGGACGAGCCAATTTCCGATTTTAATTTGCTGTGGAGCGCACGCAAATCCATGCTGTAACCCCCCGGTGCGTTGTCAAGAAAAGGCAAATCTCCTGTTGCCCTCAAGCGCATCACATGGTATAAATAAGGAACTTTATCTGACCCCCAGTGTCCAACATAGCAAGGATTAAAGTCGTGTGGAGCGGCAATGGTAAAAAGATGGTCGTCACTAAAACCATTATCTTGATAATTGCTGCACTGATACAAACCATTAATGCTGTAAAAATCGGGGCCACCACCGTTGTTTGAACGCAAGAACAACCTGAATACAGTACCAAGGTCAAAATCAGTGGCATACGCCCTGCATTCATAAAATTTTTCACCCGGCCCGAATCCCTGCCCGTTCGGCAGCGTTCCGTTTTTCATTCCATTCGAGAGGGCAACTTTTCGAGGGAATTTCGGCCAACCAAAACCATCCAACTCCCCATTTATCTGATTTCGGAGAAAAGAATAGTCTGCGTTGTAGAATTCCGAAAAGTCAAGTGGAGTGGTGTAAATCAAGGGATCGTTTTCAGGGGTAACATCCCCATCTTGTACAGCAGTACCAAGGTGCTTGAGCAGCATTTGGCGAGCGGCAGGTGTTTCCATGACATTCCATACTTCGTCCGTATTGCCGCTGGCATGAAAATACCACCCTAATGCCTGGAACGACAATGGAACGTTGGCACCGTTGTGGGGGGAATCTAAGGTAAAGAACAACCCCGTGCAATGGCTTTTCCCTTCTGACTCCAATTTTGCCAGCACATAGCGACCGATAATTCCACCCATACTCGCGCCGATCAATACATTTTCCTCATCGGTAATTTTAGTGCTGTTTACCCATTCCAGCACTCCGGTAAGGAACTCCGCATTGGCTTGAAGGTAGGCCGCTCCATCTGCAAAATCAACATAAACTATGTCATATCCCCTGTTTCGAAGCTCGGCTAAGAGCGTAGGGAATAAATCAAACCTAGAATTATGAGGCACCCCCTGCTCATTAGGGTCAGGGTCAAAGGCCTCACTTCTTCCCGTAGTCACGACATCCCAGCGCACATCTCCATAGCCCAACGGATTGCCTTCCAAGTCATTCACTACATATTCATTGCTGGGGCCTAAAATGGGGTCAAAACCTTCTACGAGAATGAAAGGTTTACGCAGCTGGTGGTCAGGGTTGGCGTACAGGATGTGAACAATGCCGCCTGCCGTGACCGGGGCAGTATTTGGACTGCCCGGAGGGTAGGCTCCGCCTGGCGATGGTGTGTAAGTATTGACATTGAATGCCGTACTTGGAATGGTAAAATGATCAGGGTTGTCTGCGTATGGAAAATCCGGGTTGAAATTGGTTTGGAAGGTGATAGTACCTGAAAAATTCCCCCAAGCGGTGCTCATGGTCCAGGTTAGTGGATATTGCCCAGGCGAAGCATAAGATACAGCCAAGATATCTCCATTACTTGAAACATTAATGGGGCCGTTACCATCACCCGCATCGAAAGTTACGCTTATGTCGGGGGGGAGTGCTGGGAATGTAAAGCGCACGGGATTGTGTAATGTAGCAGATTGTTCAAGTTTAATTTTTGAAGGCTCATAACAGGCATACACTTGATCCATAGCGCGTGGGTAAGCAGGGCAGATTTCTTGGGCATCAACACCAAGACAAATAAAGAGGGAGAGCAGTAGGCAAAGAAAAGCCCTGCTCCCCGCCGTGCGGCGAGAAGTAAAATGTTTCATTTAGAGAAATTTGAGTTAGAAGTTAGTAGTGAATGGTGAAGGTGGTGGTGTCGTGGGCTGGGAGGTAAATCGTATCTTGAATGGTTTGATCGTCTTGGCCCCAAGGACGCCATCTAATTGTCTTATTGCGGTTCCCCATGTTAAAAAACAGTTTTTCTTGATTACCATTGATGGCATAAACTTCATAGCCTGCTGAACCAAGAAAGTCTCCACCAATAAACAGGTGGTCAATACCCCCATTAGGCACAGTCACAATCTTCAACCATGCCTCCGGGTCAAGTACCACCTCGTGAGGGAGGTTGTCGGTGGTCAGGTCTATCTCGCTGCCTTTAAAGTAGCCTTCTTTGTAGGGTATCAGGTACACCCCGTCGCAGAGCGCAGCATCTTCGTACTCGCGGTAGAAGCGGCCATCCGCATCGGTGAGGATGGAGTCAGTCAGATAGGAAGATGGGTTGCCAAGTATGGCGCCGTCATAACACAATACATAGATTCGGGCATCGGCCACTGGCTCGCCTGTGCCGTACTCGGTTACCCGGCCTTGAATAATAACCTTTGCATCTGGGTTTTTGCGGCAGGAGGGGAGCGCGAGCAGGGTAAGCCATGCTACGAGCCACCAGAGGCTTTGCGGCTGGTGGCGAGAAGTGAAGGTTTTCATTGTAGAGAATTTATGTGTTAGAAGTTAATAGTGAATTGTGTGGAGGGTCGTGTCTCTGCCTGAGACATATATGGTATCAAGAAAAATAATGGATGGATCATTAAAAGGCCCCCATCCAACATCTTTATATCTATTCCCTCTTGTGCTAAAAAACGCGCTGCTTTATGCCTTCAAATGCATATGCTTCAAAGCTGAAATCGCCACCAATTCCAATGTGGTCATAATTAGTGGCGCCATCAGGCACAGTCACAATCATCAGCCACGCCTCCGGGTCAAGCACCACCTCGTGAGGGAGATTGTCGGTGGTCAGGTCTATCTCGCTGCCTTTGAAGTAGCCTACTTTGTAGGGTATCAGGTACACCCCGTCGCAGAGTGCGGCATCTTCGTACGCTCGGTAGAATCGGCCGTCCGTATCGGTCAGGATGGAGTCGGTCAGATAGGATGATGGGCTGCCTATACCGCCGTCATAACACAGCACATATATGCGGGCATCGGCGATAGGCTCGCCCGTGCCGTATTCAGTGACCCGGCCTTGGATGATAACCTTTGTATCTCGGTTTTTACGGCAGGAGGCGAGCGCGAGCACGGCAAGCGTTGCTACGAGCCACCAGAGGCTTTGCGGCTGACGGCGAGAAGTGAAGGTTTTCATTGTAGAGAAAAATTAAGTGTTAGAAGTTAATAGTGAATTGTGTAGGTAGTGGTATCTAAACCATGAACATATATTGAATCAAATACTGCTTGATCCACCTCTCCCCATGGCAACCAGAATATGTGTTTTGTTCTATTGCCACTTGTTTGAAAAAAGTGTTCCTGATTTCCATCTGAGGCATAAACATCGAAGCTGGCAGCACCTAGGAAATCTCCGCCTACATCAAGATGATGAATCCCCAGATTAGGAATTGTTATTACCTTCAGCCACGCCTCCGGGTCAAGCACCACCTCGTGAGGGGAGATTGTCGGTGGTCAGGTCTATCTCGCTGCCTTTGAAGTAGCCTTCTTTGTAGGGTATCAGGTACACCCCGTCGCAGAGTGCGGCATCTTCGTACGCTCGGTAGAATCGGCCATCCGTATCGGTCAGGATGGAGTCGGTCAGATAGGAAGATGGGCTGCCTATACCGCCGTCATAACACAGCACATATATGCGGGCATCGGCGATAGGCTCGCCCGTGCCGTATTCAGTGACCCGGCCTTGGATGATAACCTTTCGGGGTGGGTCTTTGTGGCAGGAATTCAGCCACGCAGCGGCCAATAAGGGTAGCACTAAAAGGAAAACCGAGTTTTTCATGTTAAAATTTTACTTTTGAAATGGGAAATATTCTATTGAAAGCGGGGTAACCACAATGTAAATTTAACGCACATTAAAACGGCGAAAAACGCAGCAATGGTCCGCTCCTATTTTAGTAACACAAAGATGCGGGCACAGTAAGCAAAAAAATACCGACAGTTGTGCAGGCTTTTGGGGTATTTTTTGAAGAAAAAGAGGGTAGATTTAGATCTAAGTAACTGACTGTCAAATATTTATTTGAGTTGTACATGTTCGCGTGCAAGGAGTGGTTTTTGAAAAAATCCAATTCCATCCGCACTAAAGTCACCTGGCTCGGATTCGCGCGTAGACCGGGCGGGGTTTTACTTTTTGGTAATTAAAATCTATTTCGGTTCTTTATAGCCGCTTATTCATGTCTTAATTACTAAATCAATAGAAAGAATCTCTCAATTTTTCACCAATCAATTTTTTTATGAAACACTTTTTCCTATTACTCATCCTTTTGGTTTTCGCCACTAACCTCTCCGCTCAAATCCAAAAAGGGACCGTGCTACTCGGTGGCACAGTTGGCTTCAACAGAATTAGCGAAGATGGCGAGGGCATTACTTATGTTAACCTCTCTCCTAATGCAGGCTTTTTTCTTACGGATCGCTTTGCTTTGGGTAGCAGCCTCGACTTTATTGTGGTTGCCAGCGATGGAGAAAGCAGCACTTCGTTCGGGCTTTCTCCCTTTGCTCGTTATTATCTCAATGAAGGTGGCAAATCCCGTTTTTTCGGTCAGGGGAAGTTTGGCTTTCAGATCGGAGATACCGATTTTTTTGATGAAAGTACAGCGTGGATATTTGGTTTAGGAATAGGCGCCGATTTTTTCCTGAACGACAATGTAGCCATCGAAGCAATCTTAGGCTATGAGCGTCTCCAATACCCGGAGTATGAGCTTGGCCTCAACCATATCGGTTTGAACTTTGGTGTAGCTGCGTTCATTAGCAGGGGTAAAAAGGAATAAACGCATTCTGGCAGACTAATCGATGAGAACAATTTCTGCCCGAATGGGGATGCCCCACGCTCGAAATAAATGTAATTTTTGAACATGGATCATCCCGATTTTGATCCAATTGGTTTTGACTGACGATTGATGAGTACATGATTGTTGATTTTTGATGGAATGGTGGATTGATAATGGCCGATGTGCCGCCATCGTCAATAATTACATCGTCCATTTACATCAAAAATCAACAATCATGTACTCATCAATCGTCAATCAAACAAAATCAGAGAAATCTCAAAATTCGGGATGATCCATGTTGGTGGAGTGAGCCTGTCCACTCAATTACGCCTAAAAACCCACCAAACCCAGCCCGCCGACAACAAAAACGGCATTGTAGAGGCTATAATCTTGATATTTTGGCTCAACACTCCTACCAATAAAATAAACAAAGCCAAAACCCCCGGCAATGCCATGCCAATGAACGCCCAACGCTTGCTGGGGTCTTTTTGAAACACCAAAAAAAGCAAGATCAACTCGCCGACAAACGGCAACAGGATCAATGGATGGGTAAAGGTGTTTTGCACATCACCCTGTTTGAACAGGACCAAATAGGCTACTTCATAAACGAAGGAAGATTGATCGCTGCCCCATTCCATATAGCAAAAAAGGAAAGAAACGAGCACGGAAAAGAGCGCTAATCTTTTCATTTTCAAAGAAAATAGGTTAATAAACTGACAGAAAAAGCAAAGGAACACAAAAATATTAAATAAAACACATAGGCACAATAGGACACATAGTGTTGAAAATCACAACTATGTGTCCTATTGTGCCTATGTGTTTTAATCAATTTGTGCTTATGTGTTTCAATTAATATTTCACAACATCTTCCGCCGCTTCATCACCCAGTACAGCCCCCCTGTAATAAGTCCCGCCGCTACAATCGTGGCATAAAAAGCCCAGGGGTGTTCCGGTATTCCGTTCGGGATGTTCATACCCAAAAATGAAGAGATCAACGTCGGCACCATGAGCACCACCGTGATGATGGTGAGGCGGTGGATTACCTGGTTCAGGTTGTTGGAGATGATGCTCGAGTAGGCGTCCATGGTTCCGTTCAAGATGTTGGTATACACGTTGGCCATGGAAAGCGCCTGTGAGTTGTCAATGATGATGTCTTCAAAAAGATCTGTCAGGTCCTCATCGCCATTGATGTGCAGGAAATCTGTGCGCTTCATTTTCATCTTGAGCAGTTCGTTGGCACTCAGCGAGTTGACAAAATACACGAGACTTTTTTCGATGGAAAGCAGTTGGCGCAACTCGGCATTCCGGCTGCTGTTCATCAGTTCTTTTTCGATGCGGTTGCGGCGCAGGTTGAGGGTTTTGAGGCAGGAAAGGAAATGATATACGTTTTGTTCGAGCAGTTGGAGCACGAAGCGTTTTTCATCAGCGGGATTGAAATCGCGCACGTTGTTTTCGAGAAATTTTTCGAGCACAGGGGTCTCGAAAGCAGAGATGGTAACGACGTGTTCGATGGTCAGCAGCACACCGATAGGGACGGTGATAAAATAGGCCTCGTTTTCAGTAGAGGCGTTTTTATTTTTGACTGGGGTATTGATCAGCACAAAGCGCACATCGCCGTCGCGCTCGTAGCGGGCGCGTTCGTCGAGGTCGAGGGAGTCGGTCAGAAAAGCAGGGTCGAAATCGAAGCGACGGGCGAACTCATCGAGCTCATCGGGCGCGAAGGGAGGGGCCAGGTGTACCCAGCAGCCAGGATCTGGCTCGGTCAGCTCGACCAAGCGGCGTTTTTCTCGTGTATAATATCGGGTCACTGTCCATGGGCGGGTTTTTGTAAGCCAAAGAAGCTGCCAAAAAGTGCGGCACAAATTTACACAGAGCTTTTGAGGTCGCGACGCAAAACGGTTTTTAAGTGAAAAAAATTATTGTTCAAAAAATTATGTTTGGAATGAGTGGGTGGTTTTGTGCGATTTCCAAACAAATAAAAAAGAAAAAATCTGTTTCGGACTCAAGCGGGTTTAAAATCAAAATTTAACAATCAAATTTTTTCTGCAAAGCAGAAAATGCCAGAAATAATCTCGCTATCATTGCGGTGGTTTTCATATTAGAATGTACAAGAAACTGCTTTTGAACCGATTTTCAACAGTTTCTTTGGAGCGAGCGCCTGATCAGAGGCGAACACTATACACAAAAGTCCTGTCACCGTGCGAACATCTCTTTCCCAAGTTCTGCATTTTGGTAAATTTCGTGCTCCCGTAAAAAATCCTGTCTCTGACTGCTTGCAAAACAATCTTGATCTGCCCCTGAGTAGGGGTAAGTTAGGTTGTGAGGTAGGTTTAGCGTTCCGCTTTACAAACATTATGAATTTTTGTGTGCAGCGTTTTTAAGGCTGTTTGAATCTGGTGTGCCAGATTTTGCATTTGTCTTTATAGAAGCAATTTTCTTTGACCATACACAATTATCACGCAATCAAAACCTGTTAGTCCATGAGCCTTTTTACATCCCGTTCCGTCTATTGTTGTTTTCTGGTGGCAGCTGCTTGTACCCAACTTGTAGCGCAGCAGTCAACATCGGCCCTTGATGCGCGACAAAAACGTCACGTCATAACAGCTGAATCAGCCCAACAAACCCTTGTTTTTCAGAACCTGTTGCCAGGAGAGACGTACGGCTTGTTGGTGCCGGGAGGAGAGGCTTGCCTCGCCCAATGTATGCCCGATGTGTCGGTGCTAAGTCCAAACACGCAGGTAATCAGTTACAACCCGACCATACACCTGTTGAAATTTGTAGCTTCGGCTAGCGTAATGGAGTTCCTGCTCCAATATCCATGTACCTGGGATCCAGCCAACCCGCCCCGACACTATATAAGCATGATCCATGTGGGGGAAAAGAAAAAATTCCTAACAGGGATGCCAGAAGCCGTGCTCGAAGTGAGCGGAGGAAATGCCGAAGATCTTGTTAAAGAAGTGTTCATTGGAGGCAACTGTTTTGATGTGACTGGCGTGACATACGATGGACAAGGTGACCAGATTGGTCAATTCAGCAATGGCCTCACCAATGTGGGTTTTAACTCAGGGGTTATTATGGCTACTGGCGGCATCGGCATTGCCCCTGGCCCTAATGACTCAGACGGAGCAAGCGCAGGCTATGGTATCGGTTCGTCTGACGGTGATTTGCAATCGCTTACAAATGGTGCACTGTTTGATTTGGCAAGCATCGAATTTGACTTCACACCGACCCAATCTCCACTCACATTTGAGTATGTATTTGCATCTGAAGAATACTGCGAATATGTGAATACACAATTCAACGATGTTTTCGGATTCTTCATTTCTGGACCAGGCATCTCAGGCACCCAAAACCTGGCAGTAGTGCCCTCGACCAACACCCCTATCACCATCAACACCATCAATCACCTTGCCAATTCAGGTTTTTATCTGCATAATACCCCAGCTTCAGGCAATAACTGTGGCACGATTCCGCCCGCTACAGGTCAGATACCACAAGAATTGCAGTACGACGGCCTTACCCGTAAAATGATCGCAGTAGCGAATGTAATACCCTGTTCTACCTACCATATTAAACTGAAAATCGCCGACGTGGGCGATGGAGTGTGGGACTCGGCAGTGTTCCTGAAAGGCGGTTCTTTTGACGGTGGAGGCAATGCTTCCATTGATTGGCTTGTGAATGGCCAAACAGATGTTGACGAAGTAACAGAAGGTTGCGGTACGGTAGAATTGCTCATTGACCGGGTTGGGTCTAATCCGAACCTCCCATTGACTGTTAATTTTACCATCACAGGCACAGCTACAAATGGCGCCGACTTTGGCCCAATATCTTCCAGCTATACGCTCCCATCAGGGACTGACCAAATTACAGTGCCTGTCAATATTATCAACGACTTGCTCCCGGAAGGCGCAGAAACGGTCGTACTAACTTTGAACAATCCTTGTTCATGCCTAAATCCGCAGGAAACCCTGACGATTTTGGATTACACCCCCCTGATGCCAGTCGCTGATACGGTAATCATTTGTGGCCCGGGTGTTGCCACCGTCGGTGTTATGGTTGAAGGTGGAGTAGAACCATACAGTTATCAATGGAATACTGGTGGAACAGACCCCACCATCTCGCCATTCGTTACCTCGCCCACCACTTATACAGTCACAATAACAGATGCTTGCGGGAAAACAAGTACCGCAAGAGCACGTGTGAATATCAACGCACAAGCTATAGCCCAAATCTTA
Organism: Lewinellaceae bacterium; assembly: GCA_016708875.1. Lineage (GTDB taxonomy): Bacteria > Bacteroidota > Bacteroidia > Chitinophagales > Saprospiraceae > M3007. The sequence continues at coordinate 56,853 of JADJFA010000001.1, read as the reverse complement.
GGCCCTGGGCCACAAATATGTCCAGGCCAATCCGTGTTTTTACCCATCACTTTTATTGGAAATGGGCCATTTGAGCTGAACTACAATTTTAACAGCAACTATTGGGGGACGATCACTGACATAACAGACAACCCTTATTTGCTGGAAGTAACGGAGGCGGGTTCTTATCAAATCGGCAGTGTGATAGATGGCGCCGGTTGCCCGGGCCTGGGCTTGGGCAGCGTTCTTGTAGCACTTTCAAATCTTGACATAACCGGGGTAGCCTCCAATGTGCCCTGTGCAGGTGCACCTACGGGCTCGATCAACACCACCGTGATAGGGGGACAAGGCCCGTACAATTATGCATGGCAAGGTCCCACACCTATTGGAAATCTTCCTGACCCTACAGGCCTCCAGCCAGGCCCTTACCTTGTAACTGTGACGGATGGCTTCGGATGTATGGATGAGCAAGCATTTACGGTCAGCTCTCCACCTGCACTTGCCCCAAGTATCGTAAGCATACAAGGAGTAAACTGTTTCAACGCCAATGGGGGCAATATCAACCTAAATGTAACTGGCGGAACACCCAATTACGGCTATCTCTGGAGCAACGCCGCCACTGTTCAGGATCCACAGAATCTTGCAGCGGGCACTTATACTGTGACCATTACCGACGGCAACAACTGTTCTATGACAGCAACAGCGGTAGTGCCCAGTGATTTTGCGGCTCCAACTGCCTCGACTTCGCCACCAAACAGCATAACGTGCAGCTTGCCAAACGTGACTTTAGACGGGACAGGCTCCAGCAGTGGCCCAAACTTCAGCTACAACTGGGTTGCCAGCCCAGGAAATATTGTCAGTGGAAGCACCACCCTAAATCCAATAGTAAACCAATCGGGCACTTACATCCTCACCGTGCAGAACCTCACCAATGGATGTACCTCGTCGGCAAGTTCTGTTGTGGATGCCAATAACACCCCGCCTACCGCTTCAGCAGGACCTAACGCAACGCTTACTTGTGCAGCCACCAATGTGTCGCTTGATGGCTCAGGTTCAAGTACTGGAGGCAATTTTACGTATCTCTGGACGGCTTCTCCGGGCGGAATTATTCTTGGCGGTTCAACGACCCTTAATCCAATCGTTTCAGCTATAGGTACTTACACACTTTTGGTGACTAACACCCAAAATGGTTGTACTTCTACCGATTTGGCGGTTGTTGACAACAACCTAGCGCCCCCTGCTGCCTCCGTGGCTGCGCCAGGCCTTATCACCTGCACCGTTAGCCTGGTTACACTCGATGGTTCGGCTTCCAGCCCAGCGGGTATAAGCTATCAATGGACTACCTCTAATGGCTTAATCGTTTCGGGACAAACCACCCCCACTCCGGTGGTGAGCGAAGCAGGGGAATACACCCTCACCGTAATGAATCCGTCCAATGGTTGCACCAGCAGCCAAACTGTTACGGTCAACCAGAATTTTTCTGCGCCCATTGCTGTGGCCACCGCGAGCAATACTATTACCTGTATCACCCTGCAGGCAACGGTAAGCGCACTCGGCTCGCAAATGGTGCCAACAGATACTTATGTGTGGTCAACCACCAATGGCAATTTCGTATCCGGGACCAATACGTTGTCGCCAATTGTAAATGCGCCAGGCATCTACTCTATCGTCATTACGAATCCAACGAGTATGTGTACGTCCCAGGCATCTATCGTGGTGGTGGCTGACAACTTGCCACCTGCGGCAAATGCCGGCCCTCCAGCAACGCTTACATGCACCACTACCTCGCTTACAATTGGAGATCCGCTCGCGCTCATTGATTCAAGTTTGACCTACGCCTGGACGGCCGCTCCGGGAAATATTTCTGGTGGCGGAAACACGCCCATGCCGACTATCAACCAACCCGGAACCTACAATTTGGTGGTTTTCAACAGTTCAAACGGCTGTAGCAACACGGCTTCTGTGAACATTCCACAGAACATAACCCCACCAACGGTGAACGTGGCTCCAGGTGGTGAGATCAATTGTACCACGCCAACCATACTACTGAATGGCGCCGGTACCAGCACAGGGCCGACTTATTCCTATCAATGGACTTCTGCATCAGGAAGTGGCATTGGGGCAGGCGATAATACCCTGACACCAACCATTGTTGCGGCGGGTACTTACACCTTGATGGTAACAAACACAGCCAACGGTTGCACCAACTCGGCCTCCACCACCGTGCCAGTCAATGCCAACGTACCAATTGCAATTGCAGCCCCACAAGCAATGCTTACCTGCGCGTTCCAAACCAGTCCGGTCAATGCAACTGGCGCTACCACAGGGCCTACCATCACTTACCAATGGGGGAACAATGGGAGGCTCCATTGTGAGTGGGAACGGAACGTCACAAATCATAGCCGGAGCGCCAGGGCAGTACACCTTGATCGTAACAAACACGACCAACAATTGTACCTCCAGCACGACTATTAATGTTCAACAGGATATCGTTCCACCAGTAGCCGAGGCTGGCCCAGGTAACCTGCTTAATTGCACCGTACCTGCTATGGTATTAACTGGAGACAGCAGCAGCGTTGGCCCACAGTTCGGCTATAGTTGGACTGCCATATCGGGTGGAAATTTTGTCTCTGCTACCAATATTTTGAACCCACAAGTGAATGAAGCGGGTATCTACCAACTTTTGGTTACAAACGTGATAAATGGTTGTACGGCTGTGGATCAGGTGGAAATTGTTGCGATGATAACGACCCAGTGGTGGCGCTTTCCCAACCGGCACTACTCAACTGTCTTGTTACACAAACCGTTGTTAGTTCAACAGGTTCTTCCACGGGTACCAACTTTACTTACCAATGGACAGGACCGGGTCTGCAATCAAATCCAACATCGGTAGATGCCACTATCAACCAACCCGGCAACTATACCCTGGTTATTACTAACACGGATAATGGCTGCACAACGGAAGAAACCGTTTCTGTATCCCAAAATATTCAAGCGCCGCTTGCCGACGCCGGCCCAGACGTTTTGCTCAATTGCTACAACCCGCAATTGCAAATCGGTGGCACCAACAATTCATCCGGCCCGAACTTTACCTACCATTGGGTTGATCCGGGTGGCATTATTGCGGGTGGAACTACCCTGACCCCAACGGTTGCGGGAGGAGGTACTTATGTGCTCATTGTGACAAACACCAGCAATGGCTGTACCTCTACCGACCCGATGAATGTGACGACCGATTTTGCATCTCCGCAAGCCAATGGTGGCCCGACGTTCCAGTTGAGTTGTACACAAACGACTTACACACTGCAAGCCGTGGCGCCAGTAGGTCCAAATTTCACCTACCAGTGGACGACGATTGGTGGAAGTTTTGTTTCAGCTACGGATATTCTGAACCCAACCGTGGATGGTGCAGGGGAATATTTCCTCTTGGTGACGAACACAGCAAATGGCTGTACCTCCTCGCCTACGGTACAAATAACACAGGCCGCCGATGTCCCATTAGCCGTGGCGAACAGCGCCCCCAATCTCACTTGCGCTGTTACCCAACTAACGCTTAACGGCACGGGTACCAACAATGGAGTTGGCTACAGTATAGGCTGGACCGCCACAAACGGCGGAAATATTTTGAGCGGGGCCAACACACTTAACCCGGTCATTGACGCACCCGGCACTTACACAATAACCGTGCAAAACCTGGTGAACTTTTGCACCGCAAATTCCAGCGTAATTGTCCTGGAAGACCTGGCGCTCCCGCAAATTGACGCAGGCCCTCAGCAAACTTTGACCTGTACTGTATTGTCACTCAACCTTTTGGGGGCAAATGCTTCAACGGGACAATTCATCTACAACTGGTACACCCCCGATGGTAACATCGTAAGCGGCGCCAATACGCTGAATCCTGTAATTGACGCGATTGGCTACTACGAATTAGAAGCGACAAGCCTGCAAAACGGCTGTACGAATGTCGTGAGTGTGGATGTGGTCGCCGATCAGGTTGATCCGCAATCCCTTATTGCACAGCCTGATGAACTTACTTGTAGCGACCTGCAAATCACGCTCGATGCAGTGGGCAGCAGCACCGGCATCATGCAGTATGATTGGAGTACCGTAGGAGGAAATATTGTGAACCAGAGCAATCCTCTGGCTGTGGTGGTGGATGAACCAGCGCCCTACACGCTCTTGGTAACTAATCTTACCAACGGATGCACCAGCCCGTTACAGTAACGGTAACGCAGGATATTCTGCCGCCAACGGCATCCGCCGGTGCTGATGGCTTGCTGACTTGCGATATCACCTCCCTGACATTGGATGGATTGGGCTCAAGCACCAACGGCAATTATTTCTATCAATGGACCACGCAGAATGGCAATATTCTGGTCGGTGCGAACGGGCTTTCACCGGTTGTAACTGCCGGAGGAACCTACAATCTGTCGGTAACAAATACTGATAACGGTTGTACCGATACGGATCAGGTGGTGGTTACGACCAATACCGTTCCTCCCGTGGTAGCGATTGCCTCGCCAGGGGTGATTGGTTGCACCCAGCCCACCGTATTGCTCAATGGCGGCGGTTCTGCCGGTGGCGTGAACATTATGTATGAATGGACTACCGTGAACGGCAATATTGTAGGCAGTACGAACACCAATATGGCCACAGTCAACACTTCTGGTAGTTACACCCTGAGTGTACTGAATACCACCAATGGCTGCTCGGCGACACAAACGGTACAGGTCAGCGACAACACGGTGCTGCCATTTGCTGAGGCTGGTCCGCCGTTCACGCTCACTTGCGCGGTGGATAAGACAACGCTGCAAGGTTCTGGCTCCAGTGGCGCGATTTACGCGTACACCTGGACAACGCAAGGCGGAAATTTTGTCTCTGGTACCAACTCGCCAAATCCTGTGGTAAATCAGCCTGGTACCTATGCGCTGCTGGTTACCAATACAACTACCGGTTGTACACAAACCGATAATGTTCAAGTGTTTGTGGAAACAAATGTGCCTACAGACTTCGAGATTTGAATTGGAGAAACCAGTTTCAAAGACAATGATGGCCTTATTACTTTTGGACAGGTACAAGGCGGGTTTGGCCCTTACCTCTACTCCATTAATGGTGGTCAGAACTATACTTCAAGCATAGATTTTGCCGCCATTGCTCCAGGCACTTATGACCTGTTTATTCAGGATGCAAACGGTTGTGAGTTCCAGCAGCCGCTCGTCGTGCCGCAGGCACCAGACCCGATCATCACGACCGACCCACAGTTTGAAATCGAATTGGGCGATGAACAGCAACTAACCGCTGTGCTTGCCCCCGGATATCCGATCTCTCTGATTGAAAGCATCGTTTGGACTCCGCAGGATGCGCTGACTTTTGAAGACTCAACCATTTCAAGTCTGTTGAATCCGACGGCCAAACCGCTTAAAACGACCGAGTACACCGTCACAATCATCAGTACAGATGGCTGCCAATCCACCGACCGGGTGTTGATTCGTGTAGACAACAATCCGCATATTTATATCCCAAATGCTTTCTCTCCCTGGAACGAGGATGGTAAAAACGATGTGTTCTTAATCTTCGCTGATGGCGACCAGATTGAAAAGGTGGACAAGTTCCAAATCTTTGACCGCTGGGGCGATATGGTATTTACAGACCAGAATTTCCAGCCCAACGACCCGGCCCACGGCTGGAACGGAAGGCATAGGGACAAATTGATGACGCCTGCCGTGTTCGTTTATTATGCCGAAATTCGGCTGATTGACGGGCGTGTGTTGCTCTTCAAAGGGGACGTGACGCTGGTGCAATGATTAAGTTATGGCACGACTTCCAAGTCGTGCCACAACTAAGTCTGACAAAAAAAGCCGCTCCGAGTATTCGGGGCGGCTTTTTGATTCCTGGTTTTAAATTAAATGTTAAGATCGTTTTGTTTTGATACCTTTTGCTTCGCTTGTGACATAAAGTGAATCACTCATTTTTTCACAGTCAATCACTTTAAAGCCATGAAATTCAACCTTAAGAATTCCAGCCCCAAGCCCTCCATTTTATTCATTTCCAGTTTCTTGCTTCTCTTTTTGGCGTTCAGTTCCTGCAAAAAGGACCCAATCATTGATCCTAACCCACCAGCAGAAATTGAAAAGAAAATTCTCGATTTTTATATTCCTTTCAAAAACATCGTGATCAACGAGGCAAAGCGACAGATCATCATTTACGAAACAAAGGATTTTAATGATTTTGAGCGTTTAACTCCGGATATTGAAGTCTCGGATGGCGTAACCATTCAACCAGCTTCCGGGGTCACCATTGACGCAACCAAGCCCGTCACCTATACCCTCACCGCAACTGACGGCTCAAAAGCCACTTACGCGTTGATCGTTTGCAACGTCGAATGGGAATATATGGAAACAATGTCTGGCGGGGCTTCCATTACCGGAATGGCGTTTTTCGAAGAGCCTTGGTCAGCGGTATCCCAAAACGGCGTCCTTACCCTCCACTTTGGCTGGGACACAGAAAGTGCCATAGATATTTACCTCAAAAGCCCGATTTCGTCGGCGTTGGTGAGCCCATTTCCAGTAGGCAATTTTACCCCAGCCAATGTGCCCACAGGGAAAGCGGGCGCAACATTTATTTACCGGGAAAACGGCATCGTAAAAACCTTTGCCAACCCATTGGCTGGCACCTTGACTATTACTAAATATGACGCTGAAAAAAGCACCATCAGCGGAAGCTTTGGCCAAATCAAATATGCTGGGATTGGCACGGAAACACAGGGCAACACCTATTTGTCGGGCAGTTTTGAAAATCTGCCCTTGGAAATCAAGTAGCCTCCTGTGACAACTAAGCCTAACAAAAAAGCCGCCCGAGCATTCGGGGCGGCTTTTTGATGAGAAGAAAGTTTATTGCTTTACAATAAATCATCCCAAAATTACCAACTTCTCTCTCCCCACTACCTTGCCATTCACTGAAATACTGATCAAATACCACCCTTTAATAAAACCTGCAGTGGAGCGTATGCGAAATCGAACCTTCTGGCAAATCCTCCATTAGCACCCTGCGACCTGCAAGATCGTGTACCGCAACTTGGCTATTTGCGGGCATGGATGTTTTAAAGTCAAGTTGCGCAAAAGTCGTGGCCGGATTTGGGAATACCCGCAGCCCTGTTTCCCAGGCAGGCTCCTCCGACCCCGAAGTATAACAAAACAACGTGTCCATACACCCATCGGCTGTGACCTTAACCACCCAGCCGACAAACTTGTCGTCAATATCACCCTTGCCGCCCGCCACGATGCTGCCGCTCGACAGGACGCCCACTCCTCCATACACAAATTCTCCAGTGGCATCATACCCCGGCGGCGCGTTGTCTGCCCTCGACCAGATGCTGTCGCCCTGTTCGGAAAACTTGTAGAGCCAGCCGCCCCAGTCGTCGCTTGGTAGCGATAGGTCACCGTAAGCGGTGCGCTCCCCGGCCACGATGTAGTGGCCATCGGGAGTAGAGACCATATCGTAGATGCCGTTGTAGCCGGAATTGTTCGGGCCGACGTGCTGCAGCCATTGGAGTTGCAGGGCAGAATCGAATTTCATCAGGCTGACTTGCACCATACTGCCCCAGTCACCCTCCCCCCAATAGGTGCGGCCGTTGGCAATAAAACCGCCGTCAGGTGTGGGCAACAGGCCCCTCAAAAGAATTAAGTTTGGTTCGTTTGGGCCAACCCAGGTATCCAGTACAACCCCGTTGCTATCTATGGCCCACAAACCTGCACGAAGCCCAAAAGGGTCGTTGTTGTTCGGGCCTGCTCCCCCACCAATAACAAATCGGTTGTCAGTAACCTTGACGACGCACCTAAAGGTTTCGTCTTTGTTATAGTCGCCATAGTAATTGAACCACAATAAGTTGCCATGTTTGTCTATTCTCCGTACGAAACCGTCATGTTTTAGATTGGGCCTTTGAACTCGCCCCAAGATCATAAAACCTCCATCCGATAACTCCACCATATCTTCATCAATTGCCGTATAATCATCTGGGGTTTGAAACTCAAAAATTGATTTTAATTGGAGGTTATTGTCAATCTGCAGCAACAGGCTCCCCCCCCTGTTCAATGCTATAGCTGGAAAGGCATAATGGCCTTGGGTGGTTTTTATCACGTTTCCCCACAGAAAATCCATGGTCAAGTGGTGATTCAAAGAATCAACAATAAAGTTTTGAGCAACCAAAGTGCCAAAGGAGTCGATCTTAGCAATGATTATGCCTTGTGGGCTGTTGATTTGGTAACCCAACCCCAGAGCAATGATAGTATCCTTATCTACAAAAATTTTATCGAGCTTTTGTTTCCAATCATCGTAGCATCATAGATGCGGTTGAAACCGGGCTGAGCCAGCAAAGTGTTCTGATGGAAGGAAAATAGAAAACAAAAGGCAAGAATCTTGCTCATGGTTGTCCAAGTTTTGGTGATTGTGGATAAGGGTCTTGCAAGCCATCGGCTAGGGCGAGGCTGCGTAAAACTCACTGGGTGACTTCCAGGCCGTTCAAGGTACAAAAGAAGTCCAGTCGATTGACATATCCCAAACCTTAAATTTCGTAATCAAGCCTTTGAATGGGCGAGCGCAACTTTTGAAATCCGGCTTTTTATTTGGCCTTACCTTCGCGCCCATGTTTTCCACCACACAAAAGATCGGCATCCTCGGCGGCGGCCAACTCGGTAAAATGCTCGCGCTCGCCGCTGCCAACTGGGATTTCAAAACCTTCTGTCTCGACCCAACGCCGGAGGCGCCCGCCAGTCAGGTTTGCACGGGCTTCACCGTGGGCGATTTCAACAACTACGATGAAGTGCTGGCTTTTGGCCGCGACAAAGATTTACTCACCATCGAAATAGAGCACGTCAACACAGATGCGCTTCGTGAACTTGAACGCCTCGGCAAGACCGTACACCCAAGCCCCCGCGCCCTCGACATCATCAAGGACAAGGGTTTACAGAAAGAATTTTACCGCGATAACGATATCCCCACGGCGGACTTTGAGATTTTTGAAGACGAAAAAAGTTTGAAAAAGGCCATCGAATCGGGGCGTTGGAAATTGCCTCTGGTGCAAAAATCCCGCACTGCTGGCTACGACGGTAGGGGAGTGGCCATCCTCCGAACACTGGAAGATTTGACCACCAAACTACTGCTCGGCCCTTGTTTGGCCGAAGTGCTTGCACCCATCGAGACCGAAATTGCCATCGTAGCCGCCCGAAATAATCAGGGCGATGTAGCGGTTTTTCCTGCGGTTGAAATGGATTTTCACCCCGAAGCCAATCTGGTGGAATTCCTGCTTTGTCCGGCACGAATATCGCCGCTCGTGGCAGCCGAGGCCGAGGCATTGGCGGAAAAAGTCATTCGGACTTTCGACATTTGCGGCTTGCTGGCGGTGGAAATGTTCTGGACAAAAGACGGCGAACTGTTGGTGAATGAAGTCGCCCCTCGCCCCCACAATTCCGGCCACCATACCATTGACAGTGCCCATACGAGCCAATTTGAACAGCATTTGCGGGCCATTTGCGGCCTACCACTCGGCTCCACCAATTCCAAACCCCCGTGGCTATCATGCTCAATTTGCTCGGCGAACCCGGTCAGAAAGGGCCTGTTCGCTATGAAGGTGTGGAAGAATGTATCGCATTGGAAGGCGTGAACATTCACCTGTACGGAAAGGCTTTAACTTCCCCGTTCCGAAAAATGGGCCATGTTACCATTACCGCAGAAACTGTGGCAGAAGCCATGAAAAAAGCGAACTTTGTGAAGGAAAAATTGAAAGTAATGGCTTGGAATGCACTGACTTAGAGCTTTGATTGATTCGTCAATCAAAAAACACTTCCGTCCAGTATACCAATCACCAATATACCAATCACCAGTCCACCAATCACCAAACCATGGTATCCATAATAATGGGCTCCGACTCTGATTTGCCCGTCATGCAAAAAGCGGCAGACATCCTCAGCGAACTTCAGGTTCCGTTCGAGATGACCATTGTATCGGCGCACCGCACTCCGGCGAGGATGTTTAAGTTTGCCACTGAGGCACATGAGCGCGGTATTCAAGTCGTGATTGCGGGAGCGGGTGGTGCAGCGCACCTGCCGGGCATGGTGGCGGCTATTTCGCCCCTTCCAGTCATCGGTGTACCCGTAAAATCCTCGAATTCAATTGATGGTTGGGACAGCATTTTATCCATCCTTCAAATGCCGGAAGGCGTCCCTGTGGCTACCGTGGCCCTGAATGCCGCTCGAAATGCCGGGATTTTGGCTGCGCAAATGCTTGCCACCAGCGACCCTGCGCTTCTACAACGCATCATACAGTTCAAAAAATCCTTAGAAGCAAAAGTGCTTGAGAAAGCAAAGGCAATGGAAGGGTGATTGGTCTAATGGTGATTGGTCTATTAGTGAATGGTAGATTGGTGGACCAGTTTTACTTCACCAGTCCACCAATCACCAGTCCACCAATCACCAGTCCACTAATCACTAATAGACCAATCACCATTAGACCAATCACCACCATCATTCCCATGTCGCAAAAACATCGCCGCCGGAAAGTTTTAAAAAGGGCTTGCCGCCTGGAACGCTTGTGTACACCGGCCATCGGGAGGAGTCTCCAGCCAAGGTGATTAGTCTTGCATATACTGATACGGATTTTAAAGAAACGCAGGGATATCTTGCGAATTTCGTGATGGGTGGAAGGGGCGTCTTGTGGACCGATGTATGCGGCCTTACTGATGCAAAACTCATCGAAAAAATCGGTACCGACCATCATATTCACCCCCTCGCACTTGAAGATGTGCTCGACACCCAACAGCGATCCAAACTCGAAGAGTTTGACAACGGCCTGTTTTTCATCGTGCATCATTTGAAGGTGGATTGCACTGCACTTGAAATTCACAGCGAACAAATCGCGCTTTTTGCTGGAAAAAATTTCCTCGTATCGTTTCAGGAAGATCCTGACGACACGCTTGCTCCGGTGCGCAAACGTTGCGAAGACGGTGTTGGGCGGCTTAGAAAAAAAGGCTCTGATTACCTCGCTTATGCGCTGCTTGATTTAGTGGTGGATAGTTACTACTCGGTGCTTGATGAACTTGAAACGCAGGCTTTGGAAGTGGAAACCAGCCTTCACAGTAACGGAGCGCTTCAAACAACCAAAGCCCGGATGTTTGCCCTAAAGCGGGTATTCAACGAATTTCGCCACCGTATTCTTCCCCTCCGGGAAGCCGTCACCCGCCTCTACCGAACGGAGAGTGATCTGGTGGAGGACAGCACCCGGCTTTACCTTCGGGACTTGGTAGACCATGTGCGCAAATACTGATGGTATTGACAATCAACGGGATATGCTCTCCAACCTCGAAGCGCTTTTTCAAGCCGAGGCCGCCAATCGCTTGAACACTGTAATGCGCTTGCTCACGGTAATTAGCACTATTTTTATCCCGCTCACTTTTATCGTTGGTATCTATGGCATGAACTTCGATTATTTGCCCGAACTCCATTGGCACTATGGGTATTTCATTGTTTTGGGAATCATGTTTTGTTTGATGATCGGGATGTTGATATATTTTCGAAAAAACGATGGATTTAGGAAATTGGAGTCGAATGATTCGATTTTAAAGATTGATCCGATTGAAAACCAAGCAAACCAAACAAGTTCTAAAAACATATTTACTATGATCCTAAACTTTACACGCTTCCTTTTCTTGTTGGCCGCAACGCCTGTTATTGCCCAGGAGCCCTTGAAAGAAGCACTCGCACCTTGCGGCACTCGAGGCGTATCGGACTGGCTGCGGGAATATCGGATGAGGCCGCCAGTTCTCGACCGTTCGGAAGACACGCTTTGGGTGGCTTTGAAACCGCACTTGTTGGCAAAGGACAATAGCACGGGCAGGATCGCCACGGAGAAGTTTCTCAACTCTTTTTGCCATACTTAATGAGGATTTTGCTGCTTCCAATATACAGTTTTACATCAAAGATGATTGGAACCTGCTGAACGAAACAGACTGGTATGCCCACACCACCATCCTGCAAGGCATCGAAATGATGTTGACCAACAACGTGCCCGATGCGCTCAATTCCTATTTTGTAGCCAACCCTGCGGGCAACTGTGGCTACAATCTCCCATACGCTGGTGTAGCCATTGGGCACAACTGCTCTGGCGCCAACGATCATACCTGGTCGCACGAGGTGGGCCACGCACTCTCGCTGCCGCATCCGTTCATAGGCTGGGAAGGGAAAACCTATAACTTCAGTACCCCCACGCCAACTTTTGTAACCTACGATTACACCCATTTTCACGACACACTCGAAACGCAGGTGCCAGCCTGCCTCGACACTGCGCTGGTGGAATTCGTGAATGGAAGCAATTGTGCCCAGGCTGCCGACCTTATCTGCGATACCAAGCCCGACTACCTCAGTTATCGTTGGGATTGCGATGCACAAAATATGAGTCCCAACCAACAAAAAGATCCAACAGGGGCGACGTTCTATTCCGATGGCAGCTTGTTCATGTCCTATGCCATGGATCATTGCCAAAACCGATTTTCACCCGAAGAAATCGCCGTGATGCGTGCCACCCTGCTTACGGAAAAGCCAGTTGGCTCACGCCTGCTATGTTGGAGAAACCCATTGACGAACAGCCAGTTGCCATCGAGCCGGCAAGACCAGCCTGTGCCGAATGTTGGTGCGTTTTTCAGATGGAATGCTGCGCCCAACGCCACGCATTACCTCGTCCAAGCATCGCGTTTTGCCAGTTTTTCTTTCAAACAACTGGATGTGGTGACCACCGATACCTTCCTCACGGCAGGGCTGCTTAGTGCTAACCTGAAATATTACTGGCGCATCCAGCCATTCAATGACTGGCATGCCTGCGCTCCGTTCAGCGAATCGGAAACGTTTATGACTGCTCCCATCAGCGCGGCTTCCGAACCCGACGCAGATGGATGGCGATGCTACCCATCTCTGCTTTCCAATGGAACTCCGCTCACACTCGAAATACCCGATGCCTGGCGCGGTGAAGATGCCAAATTCAGTGTATTTCGACGCCGCGGGCCGTTTGGTTTGGCAATCGTATATGGGGTTGCATGCTCCCCGTATGGTACTGGAAATGCCTTCGGACAATTGGGCCGCTGGGGTGTATCGGTTTATAATGACAAGTGAGCGCGGAGTGAAAAGGGCTTCGTTGGTGAAATAGGGAGGATTGGTTATTTGGATTTGGTTATTTGTTGTGCCCAAGCTTGGTATTCAATCCTCCTATCAGGAAAAGCGAATACCAAGCTTGGGCACAACAAATAACCAAATCCCCAAATACTCAAATCACCCTTCACATCACCATCTCCAAAATCTCCGGCGTGTTCACCGCTTTAAAGAAGGGTAAGTGCAATTGGTAAAACTGTAAAAGTTTGCTCAACAGGGCTTTGCGTTGTGGGCGGGTAAACTGGATTTCATGCACCAATTCCAAAGGAGATTCCAAAATGGCGAGCATTTGGCGAGCCTGGTCCGGTTCCAGCAAAAGTGTGTGTGGGGGCGGCACAGGGCTGAACATACCATCTTTCAGATCAAAAAAAAGTTCGCCCGAATCCTCTGGGTTTTGTGGCTGAAAACCCAGGAAACCTGAAAGTCCCAATAAAAATGAAGATGCAAATTGGCAATCGGATGTGGCGTGACATCGAGCCAGCGCAGATTGCCCAACAAAAATCAAACAATTCGCCGTGTTCTTCTTCTTCCTGGATGCTGTTTCGGCACACTTCTGCCATAAACAGCGTGACTGCACCGTGCCGAATATCGAAAGGGATGGTGCCCCACACTTCGGCAGCGCGGAGTTCTTTCAGGCGGTTGGCCCCCGATCCTTCCCGATGGTAGGCCACCAAATCCACCACAGACATTGGTTGAAAAAGATTGAAAGGCATACGGCCTTCGCGGTGCGTACTCCTCCCCGATAAAAGAGCAAAGCCCTTTTTCTTCCGTGAAAATGTCGGCAATGACACTCGTCTCACCGTATTTTACTGTTCGGAAAACAATGCCTCGGGTTTTAGTAGCATGGGGTGACTCTTGTCAAATACTTATCTCCATCTGAATATTCGCCCGCTTGAAATCCGTGTTTTCCAGCGCTACACATCTGAAACCCCAATTTGAAATACAAATTGATGGCCTGGTATGCTTTGGTGTTGGAAAGCAGAAAAACACGTTTTGCTCCAAGTTGGCGCGCTCGTTCGAGGGCCGCAACGCCAAGCAATTCGCCAATTTTGAAGCCACGTGCGCTTTCGGCCACAGTCATTTTTGCGAGTTCCAGCACCCCATCGCCAAAGGGTTGGAGCGCTACGGTGCCCAGGATTTCGCCATCGGATTCACGTTGTGCTAACAGGACAGCGCCGCCGTCGTTGATAAAGTACTTTTCAGGGTAATTGAGCGTGTCAAGGTCAAATTGTTCCACCTCATAGTCTCTGGAAATCCAGGCGATGTTGAGGTTTTTCCAGTCGTCCTGGTAAGTGGGTTGCCAATCTATTATGCGTATCATGGCTTTATAATTGGTGAATAGATCGTTGGTTTACACTTCAGCCAAAACCTCCTCAGGTGCTACTGGTTCAACCTGAGCTTCCTCTTCAGGGGTATCAATATCCAATTCTATGCGCAGGTTGTCTATGATAAACTCCTGACGCTCAGGCGTGTTTTTGCCCATAGTAATAATCCAGCACATGGTCGAGGTTGGTTTCTTCGGGCAGGAAAACCGGGTCGAGACGGATATCTTCGCCAATGAACGCGCCAAACTCGTTGGGACTGATTTCGCCCAAACCTTTGAATCGCGTAATTTCAGGTTTACCCCGCAGTTTTTGAATGGCCTGTTGTTTTTCTGTTTCTGAATAGCAGTAAAAAGTCTGCTGCTTGTCGCGGACCCGAAAAAGCGGGGTGTCGAGGATATACAAGTGACCGTTGCGCACCACGTCGGGGAAAAACTGAAGAAAAAACGTGAGCATCAACAAGCGGATGTGCATTCCGTCCACATCGGCATCGGTAGCGATGACCACGCGATTGTAACGCAGATCGTCGAGCGAGTCTTCAATATTCAGCGCGTGTTGGAGCAGGTTGAATTCCTCGTTTTGGTAAACTATTTTCTTGGTCAGGCCGTAGCAGTTCAAAGGTTTACCCCGCAGGCTGAACACCGCCTGGGTCTCCGTATTCCGGGATTTGGTGATAGAACCGCTCGCCGAATCACCTTCTGTAATGAAAACTGTGGTGGCAAGCCGCAGCTCCTCCGGGGCTTTTTCATTCAAGTGATAACGGCAGTCGCGCAGTTTTTTGTTGTGGATATTTGCTGCCTTGGCACGTTGGTTGGCCAGTTTTTTTACCTCTGAAATCTCCTTGCGTTCGCGCTCGCTTTGTTGGATGCGCTTGAGCAATTCTTTCGCTACCTCTGTGTTTTTGTGGAGGAAATTGTCCAACTCCTTCATCAAAAAATCGGACATAAACGTGCGCATGGCCTGACCATCGGGCGACATACGCTCCGAGCCGAGGCGCGTTTTGGTCTGGCTTTCAAACACAGGCTCTTCTACGCGCACCGCCACTGCTGCGATGATACTCTCGCGAATATCTTTCGCGTCAAATTCTTTTTTGAAGTGCGTGCGCACCACTTTTACCAATGCCTCACGGAAGGCATTTAAGTGGGTACCGCCCTGCGTGGTGTTCTGACCATTCACAAACGAATAGATTTGTTCGCCGTAGTGGTTGCCGTGTGTGAGGGCAATTTCAACGTCTTCGCCACGCAAATGGATGATGGGATAGCGCGTGGCTTCAGCACCGGTTTTCTTTTCCAGCAGATCCAGAAGACCATTTTTGGAAAGAAAAGATTTGCCGTTAAAATTGATTTTCAGCCCTGCATTGAGGTAGGCGTAGTCCCAGAGTTTTTGCTCTACAAACTCCGGCAACCAACGGTAATTCCTGAAAAGGCCATTGTCGGGCTTGAAAACAACCAGCGTCCCGTTTTCTTCTTTGGTCGGCAGTAACTTGCTCTCTTCCTTCAGATTGCCAAAGTTGAACTCGGCGGTTTTCATCTGACCTCGCGTATGGAACTGACTTTGAAATACTCCGAAAGTGCGTTCACCGCCTTGGTACCCACGCCATTGAGGCCCACGGTTTTTTTGAATGCCTTCGAATCGTATTTCGCGCCGGTGTTGATTTTTGACACCACATCCACCACTTTCCCAAGCGGAATGCCACGTCCGTAGTCGCGTACGGTGCAGCCGTTTTCATTGAGGGTGATGTCAACTTGTCGCCCATTGCCCATGGCATACTCGTCAATACAGTTGTCAATGACCTCTTTGAGCAGTACATAGATGCCGTCTTCCGGGCTGTAGCCGTCGCCGAGTTTGCCGATGTACATGCCGGGGCGCAGGCGGATGTGTTCGCGCCAGTCGAGGGATTTGATTTCGTCTTCGGTATATCTTACTTCTTGCATTTTTGGTTGTTTACCCGCTTTACCCGCCGTGTTTTTAGCGAAGGCGGGTGGCTTTTGACCATTGACCTTAACAGTGCTCGCTTTGCCATTCGGCTTCGGGGGGGATGTTTTGTAATTTGCGCCCAAAGTAACGGAGTTTTAAAAGTTGAAGGAGGGAGAGGAAAGGATGGGCGAAATTAAAACAAATATTGTTTATTAAAACAAATTGTGTTTATTTTTGATTGTCAATACTAACAAGACACTGAGTTGGGAAGGCAAATTTTCTTGATATAAGAATCAGGTTTTGTTGCCTTGTTATTTGCATTTTTGAACAGATTAAGGTACCTTTTGTACTGCAAACCGAAACGTCATGGGCGTTTGAGCGGGGGACTTCTTCAAGAAGGTGCATCCGGCGTCGGTTTTTTTCAAAATCGCAGCATCCACCTTAGGATGCTGCGATTTTTTGATGTACATTGTTTGAAAACGGCCCCTAAACATTCAATGAAAATCTCCTCACCCAAGCCCTTTCCCATACCGCACCGATTCTGCCTTTCAGGTATTGGCAAGGGCTTTGGGGCGACAAACTTTTCCTGCCTTTCTACCATTTGGTGAGTGACGAATCCCCACCCCATGTTCGCCATCTATACCCCGTTCGTACGGAGCGACAATTCCGGGAAGACCTCGATTTTTTGCTCAAACATTTTCAACCCATTGACCTTCAAACACTTTGGGAACACGTTTTCGAAAAGCGAGCGTTTGACCGACCCGTTTTTCACCTCACATTTGACGATGGGCTGCGCGAATGCTACGATGTGGTCTTGCCGATTTTGCTGGAAAAGGGTATCTCTGCTACTTTCTTTCTCAACCCGGATTTTATTGACAATCAAGGATTAATGTACCGTTACAAAGCCAGCCTTTTAAGTGTGGCACACCTTCAAGGTGTGCCACACTTCCAAAATCCGTTGGAAGTGAAATACGAAAACCGCCAGCAGCTCGACACCTGGGCAGAAGCCATCGGCCTAGACTTTGCGGCCTTTCTTGTTGATCAAAACCCTACCTCAGCACTGTCCAAATCCAGGACATGCAAGCAAAGGGTTTCACATTTTGAGCACACAGCCTCGACCACCCGCAGTACGGGCAAATCCCTTTGGAGGAGCAAATCAGGCAAACGGTGCAGAGTCTTTCCGAAGTAAAAAGCTGTTTCGGTGTCGCGCTCAATACCTTCGCTTTCCCCTTCACCGACGATGGGGTCGGGCTGGAATTTTCAACACCGTTCAAGAAAAACTTGGTGGCCCACTTTGAATTCTTGGCCCGCTGGTGCGAAGCGTGACGAGGTACCTACTCATTTACAGCGGTTTGCGATGAACGCACGGTTTTGCCCGCCCGGAATGTTGTCTCTGCTGCACTGTCTGTAGCAGTTTTGAAAAAATGTTGGGGAGAAACGTCGTTCGCAGGCAGCACTTCGTCTGACGACTCAAAGTCGTCTGACGAGTAAAGATTGGAAGCTCATCATGATTATTAACCACCTTACCACCAGCGAGTTAGAAGCTTCGCAACATCGGAAGCCTACCGCCGTATGCCTGTTTTGCCCATTTCGCCGCAACGCGCCGTTTCGCAAAGCCGTAACCCCCGCGCCCAGCCCGACGATGTAGTGCTCGTGCTCGCTTGGTCAGAGGATGAGTTGATAGGCTACCTCGGCGCCTTGCCGGATTGGTTTTATTTTGGCAAAACTCCCGAAGAAAGTGTGGCACACCTCGCTCATTCCGTTGATTATCAACACTCAAATTTAGGTGTGCCACACTTACCACCCGAACGAATGGCCTGGCTTTCCTGTCTCTGGATCGCCCTCGCAACGCGGAAAAGGTTTGGCAAAAAAACTCCTCAGCACCATGATGGAGGTTTGGAAAAACCGTGTCATCCTAACAGAATTCACCCCCGAAGTCAAAAACCTGTACGACCGCTCAGAACACTTGGTTGAGAGTCAGCCGATTACAGGTTTTCGTGGCTACCTGCGACCCAATTTTGCCCAAATCCTTCCACCGAAAAAACCATTTTTTGAAAAAATAAAACCCCTGCTGCGCGTGGCCGATGCCCTGTTAGCCATTCCCAATGTTCTCAGAATTAATCTTTTACACAGCGCAAAACTTCCTTGCCAAATCCAAAACCTCCAAGCCATTGACGACGACCTTGCTACATTCATTAGTCAAAACCAGCAGCGCGACCTTGCCCGGCGTGACCAGGCCGCGCTCAACTGGATGCTCCAAACCCTTGGTAACCGAAACAGAATCCCCTGACGACTTTGCCGGCAGATATCATTTTACCTCCACCGCTCGCGAGTTTAAAACCCTCGCGCTCCAATTATTGAACAGCGAACAACAAACCATTGGCGTTCTTGTCCTGACGCTTCGCGATGGCCACCTGCGCGTTCCGCAGCACGCTGGCACCCCGATGAACACTCCACCACCGTTGCCAGCGTTATCTTTGCACACGGAATTCGACTTGGCGCCAAGATGCTGACGCTCTACCATCCGCGTTTGCTGCAGTATTGCAACGAAAACAGGACTCCATTCTTTTGGAATAAGGCATTGCACCGAACTTATTTTGTGGGGAATGGTTTGTCGGAAATACTCGCCACACAACCCTTGGCTATGCAAGACGGCGACGGGGATGCGGGGTTTACGTAACTACCAGAATGTCGCCGCTATGCGGCTTTTCTATTTTTTTAAAGAATAATACTACATTGAAACCATCCGCAAAGACATTGAAATATGGGCTGTTCGGGCTCATCTTCCTTTTTTGTGCCAACACGCTTTTTGGCAAGACCCTGGTTCGCCATCAAAATTGCCAACCAACCTTCCACTCCAAATCCTCAGCCCAAAAGTTTACCGCCTCCGCCAAGGCTACGGCGGGAAACAAGACACCCAAAACCAAAAAATAGAAACCGCCGCCGTCATCGAATACTTTCTGAAAAACGGCCGCGAAATCCAGAAACTAAGCGGCACCGTACGTCTTCGACAGGAAAACACACTCATTTACTGCGATACCGCTACACTCGACAAGGATTTTGCCGTTTTGCGCGGAAAAGTGGTCATTGCACAGGGCGATTCCGTGCGCGCCTTCGCTGATTCGGCGCATTACGACGCGGTCACTAAAATCAGTGATCTGTTTGGAGAGGTGGTGTTGGTGAATGGCAAACAAGAACTTTTCACCAAACGCCTGCGCTATGACATGGGCAACAAAATCGCCACCTACACCACAGGGGCGGTTATGACCAATGGCAAAAGCCAGGTCACCAGTCGGCGCGGACACTATTTTGTGGAACAAAAAGAGGTGTATCTGAAGGGCGATGTGGTGGTGACCGACCCCGAGTTCACGATAAGGACCGATACGATGACATTCAACACCGAGGCGCAGTTGGTGCGTTTTGTTGCGCCGACCTTGATAAGTCAGCGCGGTAGCAAAATTTATACGGAGAGCGGGTTTTATGACATTACAAACGACTTTACGGTTTTTGACCAAAACCCGCAATACGAGAAGGACGGCCAGTTCGGTCGGGCGCGTAAAATGCGCTACGAAGGCCACATCAAGGAATACACGCTCGAAGGCGACGCACACATTGAAAAACCCGCAAAGGGAGAGGTCGCGGAAGCCGATGTGATTCGCTACAATGCTGATAATGAGAAAACTATCTTGCGCGGCAACGCCCATTTTCGCGACAGTACCCGTGACATTCAGGGCGCCGAAATCCGTTACGATACCCGGAACAAAACCTACCAACTCACGGGCCGGGGTCGGGTAAGCGATCCGCCTAATATCATCGAAGCCGATTCGCTGGATTTCAACGACGTGCTAGGCAACGGCCTCGCGCGCTCGGCAGCGTGATTTGGCAGGACACCGCCAGCGATTACACAGTGCTTTCCTGGCGCATGGATTACAACAAAACATCGCAGTACCTCAATGCTTTTGGCGGTTTTGGGGAGAAAGGCGCGGCGGCAGACCCATGATGAAAAGCCTGATTGATGGAGATACGCTGTTCATGAGCTCCGATACGCTCACATCCTTCAAACCCGATTCCGCCAGCGATGTGCGCGAACTTTTTGCCCACCGAAACGTGCGGATTTTCAAAAGTGATTTGCAGGCGGTGTGCGATTCACTCACGTTCAGCAGCGCGGACTCTATTTTTTGGTTTTATAAAATTGATACCCTGCCCATAATCTGGTCTGACACCTCGCAATTTTCAGGCGATACGATCAAACTATTATTGAAAAACAAGAAGTTAGACCGGCTTTGGCTGCTCCAAAACTCCATGGTCGTCAATTCCGAGGATGGTATCCTGTTCAACCAAATCAAAGGGCGAAACTCCACCGTTTTCTTTCGTGACGATCAGGCCCGCGAGATGCTGGTAGAAGGCAATGCCCAAGCGGTCTATTACGCGGTGGACGACAAACAAGCCTACATCGGCCTCAACGAAACGGAGTGCTCCGAAATGCGGCTCTTTTTTGGCGACAATAAGGTGGAAAGCATAAAATTCTACCAGCAGCCCTCTGGCAAATTCATCCCGATGAAACAAGCGGGGAAGGACACGAAGAAACTGGACGGTTTTTTTGGGAAAGGATGAGGAGGCCGAGAGGGGTGAAAGATTTGTAATCCGTGAAAATCCGTGTCTCATCCGTGCAATCCGTGTTCCAGTACGCATAGTGGGCCACGGATTGCACGGATGAGACACGGATTTTCACGGATCACAGTTCTCCCGCCAACAACCTCAACCGGATCTCTGCCGCCTTCAAATTATAAAGCACCAAATCCCTGCGCGACAAGGCTTGCTCCAGCGAGTTTTGGGCAATTTGCGGCTCCAAACCATTCGTAGTGCCCACCCGAAAACGCTCCGTGCTCACATTTAGGTTTTCTCGCGCAATGCGCACATTTTCTTCTTCCAGACCCAGAATTTGCTGTTGACTTAGGTAGGTGGCCAGTTGATTGTCCAATTCAGTTTCAAGCTGAAGTCTTTGATTGTCAAGCAGAAAGGTGGATTGTTGAGCTGCAAGTTGGGCTACTTCTACTTGCCTTTTGAAATTGCCGCCTGCGTAAATGGGCACCACCAATCCTACACCGACGGTCAAACCCGCTTGCGTATTGCTCAGGGTAAAGCCTGCGCCATTGTCCGATCGGACGGCATTGAGTTGGCCATTACCCGTGAGCCGTGGTCTGCCGAGTGCTCGGTTTTCGTCCACTACCAATGCTGCGATTTCCATGGATTTTTGAAGCGACATCAGGCTGGGATTGTTGGCTAAAATTTTCTGTACCAGATCGTTGCGTTCCGGGTTATAGGTGGTGGTCAAGGTTTCGTCCACGTTGAATGCCGTTTCAGGCGGGCGCACGAGCAAGCGGTTGAGGAGGCGTTTGGCATTGGCTGTGAGGGCTTGTTGCAAGATTAGATCCGCACGGCGCTGGTTGAGGTCAATACGGGCTTGCAGGGCATCTGTTTGGGCCGCAAAGCCTGCTGCCAGCCGAGCCTCCGCGATGCGCAGCCGCTCCTCGTTGAGCAGGATCACCTCAGCCAAGGCTCGCTCCTGTAGCCTCCCACGCACGATGTCGTAATAGCCTTGGAGCACGGAGGCTGTGGTTTGTTGCACCGTGTTTTGAAGGTTGGTTTGGCCGAGCGATTCCAATTCTCCCAGTCTCTTTTTGGTGATTTGCATTCTCCGCCCGTCGAAGAGCGTCCAGGAAAGTTGCACCCCTGCGTTTGCATTGTTGAAGGGGCGCCGCTTCCTTGAACTCGGTGCCATTCGCCAGTTTTTGCTGGAAGCGCTGAGGGTGAAGTTCTCATTGGCCACGAAATTCACGGTTGGGAGCATCCCTGCATTGCCTTTGGTATTGTTGAGTCGTGCTATGTCAGCATCGGCCTGGCTGATGCGGATGTCGTAATTGGCCTCCAAAGCGATGCGTACGGCCTCATCGGGAGTGAGTAGTGGGGCGCTGGGGTTTTGGGCGAATGTAGGGGTGTTTATGAATGTACCCACCGCCAGCTTATAGCGGCGAAACAAAAAGGAGTGTTTTTCATGGGATAAAAGTACACATCAAGAAATAGTGTTGATACCTGATAACTCTTGGGCGACGCAATTGTTTTTTGAATATGATCAGGTAAAGCGTCAGGCTTAGGCTATAAAACAAAAAGCCTTCCAGAATAGGAAGGCTTTGTGGGCCAGAAGGACTCGAACCTCCGACTTGCTGCTTGTAAGGCAGCCACTCTGAACCAACTGAGTTATGCGCCCTTTGCTAAATGCGGACGCAAATGTCTGACGATAAGTTTGAAATACCAAAACAGTTTTGTCAGAAATATTAAATTTCTAACTCAAAACTTTTTACCCTATTAACTTCCTTACCCACCCTTCGCATCAAAATACGTTTTCAAATCGCGGTAAAATCCTCAAACGCAGCCATGCCTTGCGGGTAAGGCGGCAGAGCGTTAGCGGGTAGTTGTTGGGGAAAGTTTTCCATTACAATGTAACCGGCTTCTTGCGAAACTGCTCAATTGCGCGCTGAGGTTGCCAGCGGTTGCATCGGTCTTTTCTTTCAGCACATTGAACTCTGCCTCTTGCGCAACCATGAGGTACGACATAATGGCCAGGCGGAGTTGCGACAAGAGTAGTGGATCAAGGTCTTGGTACATTGCTTTCTCGCATTTGATGGTTGAGCAGATAGCCGGGAAGTAAGTAGCCGAATACAGCGGAAGCAGCCTGTACCAGCAGATGTTGACCGGGGGATAGGAAAAGACACCAGAGTGCCCCAGCCCAAATAGCTGCTGCGCCGAAAACAAGGGGTTTGAAACTCAAGATTATTCCGGACATAAAAGTCGCGAACCCTGTAAGCACCAAAATAATAGGCACGGGGAAAAGCCGCTTTTGGCTGCCAAGGGAATAGCAAGCCCCATAGAGATGCCGTATCCCAGCCATATCATGCCATACATTTGATGAAAGAGATTTGGGGCCTGGATTTGTTTACCGCGGCGCCATTCCCGAATAAGCGCCGCCGGCATGCCGATCACGACCATTACGGCCCAGGCTATTTCGGGGTTTGGGTGCAATCGGTTCACGAGTAAATACCAGTGTATCGCGCTTGCCAATACTACCAGCCAGCCCCATAGCAAAAAGTGGAAGCCGTTGTCTTGGAAAGAACGCTTGGCAAGATCAATGGTATTTCGGATGACGCGTAGGCTTTCTTGCGGTGATAGTGCTTTTCAGTCTGTTCCATGTTAGGATAAGGTTTGGTTTGAAAATAAATCGAGACAAAAGTATAGACTAGTTTATGTTTTAAACCAAATTTTCGACATAAAGTTTCCACAATCAGATAAACAGCCGAAACGACCGATAAAAAATGCCCTGGCTGTTTTTCCAACCAGGGCATTTTATATACTAAATGGCCACATTTTTACCCGTCGAAGCCTTCCTGCCCGCCAAGTCTCGGCAGGCGGGGGCGTAGGCGGGAATCATATTGACCATATTCTTCAATGCCTTCCCCAAAGTTCGACCACACCTTTTCCGTGGGCAAGATTCTTTGTGTCGTACCACAGCACTACTTTTTTAATGATGCGCTTGTTGCCCGGCAGGTCAATGATGCGGCTCTGGCTACCGGCGCGGTAGTTTTCGCGGAGTTCTATTTCCTCGACTTCGTCGTTGCCATAGTGAATGGCCAATTTATGCATATTGATGGGGCTGCGTTTGATGCGGAGTTGTACCGCGCTGAATACGCCTTCTGCACGGGTAACGATGATTTCGTCGCGGTCGAGACCGTAATTGATTTTGCGAGCACCGAGCAGTTCCCAAGGGCGGTTTTCCAAGGTGGTGAAAGACATTGCGACAAGTGCAGCAATTGCAGTGAAGAACAATTTGATTTTCATGTTTTGAAAATGGTTGAAAAAAGTGAGTGAACAAAGTTAAATCGGAATGGCTTTGATAGGCTTGACAAAAAGAGGTTTAAAACACTTTCATTTAAAGACGTAAAACGCTAACTTTGTTGAAAACCATCACCCTCAATGTCAAACGAAACAAATTATCGCTCCATCAACGCCTGGGCAGAAGAAGACCGCCCGCGTGAAAAATGCTCCAAAAGGCTATCAATCCCTTTCTGATGCTGAATTGATTGCCATATTGCTCGGTTCTGGCAGCATCGGAGTAAGTGCTGTAAGCCTGCACAAGAAATTCTGGCTTCTGTGGAAAACAACCTCCACGAACTTGGCAAACGCTCCCTCAAGGAACTCCAGCGCTTCAAAGGCGTAGGCGAGGCCAAGGCCATAAGCATTGTAGCACTCGAGTTTGGCCGTCGCCGCCAGATTTCTGACCTTCGTGAACGTCCCAAAATCGGGTCAAGCCAGATGCATTCAAGGTCATTGCTCCATTTTGACCGACCTTCATCATGAAGAGTTTTGGCTGCTTTTGCTGAACAAGGCCTGCGAGGTTGTAGCCCGGGAAAACTGAGCACTGGAGGTTCGGCAGGTACTGTGGCCGATGTGAAATTAGCCTTCAAAATGGCCCTGGATGCCCGTGCTTCGGCGATTATTGCAGTACACAATCACCCTTCCGGCAATTTGAAACCCAGCGATGCGGATACGGATTTGACAAAAAAACCTAAAAGCAGGCAAAATTCTCGACCTTCCTTTGCTCGACCACTTAATTGTTTCCAGAAAGGGGATACTATAGTTTTGCGGATGAAGGCGCAATTTGAGTATTTTGCTGAATGCTGCCACCTTGCGCAAACCGATTTGTCTTTTTGGACATTTCAACTACTTAACAACAGCAGTGCTTATGAACCAACTTTTTACACATTTGGCGCTTCTTTCAGGATTCGCCACCCTGTTTCTTTCTTGTAAGGCCGAGTATGCTTGCCATGAATTGGCCGGACGCTGGACCAACCGTGAAGGCCAAATTCTCTCCTTTGAGCCGGATGGCAAGCACTCTGGCTCATCAAATTTGGGAGTCAATTTGACACTTTGCCATCAACTATCGCTATGATTGCAAGCAAAAAACGGCAACGCTCGACCTGATGAATTTCAAATCAGGCCCGCTTGCGGGCAAAACCCTTTTTGGTATCGTTGAATGGAGCAGCGACTCCGTGTTCCGCTTCGATGCCGAGTCCGGCAGTTCATCCGAGGTAAGGCCCAGCACTTTCAACGCAGAGCATACGGAAAGGTATTTTAGGGAATGAGGAAATTGGTTCGAATGGTTCGATTAGGGGATTGATTCGATTGGGCATCGCTTAATCGAATCAATCCTCAATCGAACCATTCGAATCAATCAACTCACGCTTGCGCCACTGGTGCGCAAAATTCATGGGTGGCAGCGGTTGGTCGGGTTCTTCGATTTTGCCAAACTGCATTTCAAATTTTGAACGTTGTCGCGCAGGGCGTACAACAGCCGTTTTGCGTGTTGTGGTGTGAGCACGATACGGGCCTTCACCTTTGCCTTTGGCAAATTGGGCATCAGACGAATAAAGTCAACGACAAACCTAGCGTTGGAATGTGAGATGATCGCGAGGTTGGAGTAGATGCCTTCAGCCACTTCTTCCGAAATTTCGATATTGATGGCGGGTTGCTGTCCGATATTTTCTTTAGCCATTTTGTGTTATTATTTTAAGAATCAAATGTTTGTGATAGACGTTGCCCGGAGGAGCCCAAGTTTTGAAAGGACAAAAAGTACCGTTTGCACGTCCCGAATGGATGAATTTTAGAAATAAAATAAACAGCAAAACCGCAAAACTGGAGAACAGGAAAATATAAAACTGCAGGAAATTGATCTCGAAAAAGGCAAAATTTGCCCTTTTCGGATCAAAATGTAGGGTTTTATATTTTCCTGTTCTCCGGTTTTGAGGTTTTGCTGTTTAATTTTGTTGCCTAAAACGGGTTACCGTCCACCTACTTTGCTAAGACGAACCCCTCCCCAATTTTGTCCATCGCTCAAGCGAAGGAGGTAAGTGCCTTGCGGCAAATCCTGAAGGTCGAGCGTCGTCGTCAATTGACCGCCAACGGGTTGCAAATCAATGGATTGGAGCAAACGCCCTGTTGCGTCGAACACTTCGGCGTGAAGTGCATCGGGTGCATTTTGCAGCGTCAACACAAACAATCCAGTGCTTGGGTTGGGCGAAACTGCCAAGCCCCAGGCCTCGGTTGGTTCAATGGTGCCTGTCATGATCACCAGATTCGTCACCGAAGCCGTACAGCCGTTTGCATCAGTAGCCACAACAGTGTAGCTGCCAGGCGCGAGATTGCTAAAAACGCCGCTGCTTTGGGGCGCGCCACCGTTCAGGCTGTACTCATAGTTGGTTGCGCCGCCTGATGCAGTGGCAGTGATTTCGTTTCCGTTCACGGTTGCTCCGAGCGTCAAGGCCTGCGGCTCCTCTATCAGGATTCCAGTAAGGGAAAATGTAAACCCGTCGGCGTCACGTACCGTCACGGTATAAGTTCCTGCTAACAGGTTGTTGAAAGTACCACTAGTTTGGAAAGGTCCGCCATTCAAACTGTATTGGTAAGGTAGAACACCTCCCGAACCAAGGGCCATAATCAAGCCACTATTGTCTCCATTGCACACTAGGTTGATTGATACAGAAGATCCTCCAAGCAGCTGAACATTTATGGTAAAAGTCGTAGTGGCCGTGCAGCCATTTGCGTCGGTAGCCGTAACATTGTAAGTCCCATTAGGCAGGTTCTGCAAATCCGGTTGGGCGCATCGCTGGTGAATGAATAAGGTGCTGTGCCGCCTGTTAAACCCGCTAATCCGTCGCGACCCGTTACCGTAACGGTCACATTCAACAATGGGGTTGGTTGATGACGATGTTTTGCAGTTTCACTTCATTGCCCTCAAAGTCTTTGGCCGTTACCGTATATGTGCCAGCGGGCAAATTATTAAACGTAGCACCTTGAATGGACCTCCATTCAAACTGTAAGCATAGAAGGGAATGCCGCCAGAGGCTGTAGCTGTTATGCTACCATTGGTGTCACCGAAACACAAGAGGTTTACCACCGTTACACTTAAAGCTAGCGGCAGCACATTCACGGTAGCCTGGGTAGTGGCAGTACAGCCGTTCGCATCGCGCACGGTCAATGTGTACGTACCATTGGCTATGTTGAAGAACTGATTGCTTGCTTGAAATGACGTGCCGTTAATACTGTATTCAAGTGGGCTGGTACCCCCGCTGGCCGTTACTACTATGTCATTGGTAATGGCATTGGCAGAGGCCGTAATGGCACTTGGATTGGCCAAAATAATTTGAACGGAAGATGCACTGAATCCTCCATTGTCAGTTACGAACACGGTATAGTTGCCCGGAGGAAGATTGCTGAATACATTGGACGCCTGTCCGGCGCCACCATTGATACTGTACTCATAGGGTAATTGGCCGCCAGTGGCTATTACTTCGATTTGGCCATCGTTGCCTCCGTTGCAACTGACTTCGTTTTGAACATCCGCAGTAACCACCAAATTGTTTACTGCTACCGTAGCCTCCGAGGTAGCGGTGCATCCATTTTCGTCGCGCACGGTTACCGTGTATACGTCATTGCTAAGGTCAAGGAATTCGTTGCTGCTCTGGAATGCAATGCCATTGATGCTGTATTCCAATACACCTGTGCCGCCTGAAGCAGTTACGGTAATGTCATCGCTTGCTACCGATGTGCTAACCGAAATGGCTGTCGGGTTGCTGATTGTAACCGGATTGGTGGAAACCGTAAAGCCAAATTGGCCCGTCACCACCACGGTATAAGTACCTGCTGGGAGTCCACTGAAAACGTTGCTGCTTTGACTCGCACCACCGTTCAGGCTGTAAGTGAATACGCCGTTCAGACCTGTGGCCGCTACTGTGATTTCGCCCGTTGCGTCGTCATGGCACAGGATGCCACTCGTTTCGGTAGCGGATGCAGTGAGGTTGTTGGTGAAAATATTTATGTTGAAAATTGCGTCGTGTACCCAGGCGTTGTTGTTTTGATCAAGTGCATCAAAGTGGAAATTGTCTGCGCTTGCAGCATCACCGTTGTTGGTGTAAACCAGCAAGTTATTGTTGATGTCCTCCTGGGTAAAGCTGTCACCCATTGCAAGCGGGTTGCCGTTTAAGGTCAGTTCTCCATGTTGCGGAAGGCTGAGGAGGATAAAGACTCCCTGTCCCGGGATGCCACTGATTTCCATATCCAAATGGCTTTGGAAAATTGCTTCACTCAGGCCGGATCCGACGCTGAGCGGACTATTCACCAAGATATTCCCTGCAACAATTACGTCCGGAAAACAGAACGAAAGACTCCAGGCCGTAATCGGGCCACCATCTTCGTCATAGTTGTCAGTTACCACAAGTTTCCAATCTCCCATTGCGCTCTTGCCGTTGTGCGCATTCAGCGTTTCGATGGATTGGAAAGTGCCACTCAAAGCCGGGGACGAGGGATTGCATTGATTTTCAAGAACGTCCGCGTTTTGTGCTGCCTGGCTGTCAAAAGTGAGGTTGACGTTTGCCCTATTGCAACCGTATGGATCGGCTGGAACACCCGGCTGGTCAAAAAGCAGGGTAGTGTCGCCTGTTGGGGATACAAGACTTGCAAGGAGGTCGCCGGTATAACTGTGGGTAATGGCCAGGCTCAGGTTCACATGGTTGATGGCCTTGTTTTGCCCGACGTTCAGGTTTGACGTAACCGTATTTACCGAGCTAGCGTCAATGATTTTTGGAACATCGGTACTGTTAAATTGTACCCCGCAAATGTTTGCACCCGTTTGGAAAGCCCATGTGGCGGAATAACTGCCTGTGCCACAATCATTGCTTGCGCGAACACGCCAGTAGTAAACCGAGGAGGTCAAAAGGTCGCCTACCGTTCCACTTGTGCCGCTTACGGTTTGGCTTGAAACCAAGGAACCTACTGAAAATGATGGGTTTGTAGCCACTTCCAAAAGGTAAGTGTTGGCAAAAGAAGCCGCTGACCAGGTAAGTATGGCCGTAGTACTTAACCCCGATTCGCCGTTTGTCAGGCTGATTACATTGGCTGTGCCAGGAGCGCCGGGTAATGCCGTAAGTGAAACCGTTGCCGTTTGGGTTATTGCGCCTCCCGTACCTGTGATGCTGAGTGTATAGTTGCCCGCCATACCAGGTGTTATATCCGTGATGGATATGGTGGCTGTACCCGATGGCATTACAGGATTGGGCGAAATATTTACGGTTGCACCCGCTGGAGCACCTGTCACACTCAAGGTGACGTCACTGTTGAAACCTGCAATAGGTGTCAAAGTGCTACTAAAGGAAGCGCTCGAATCTGCGCAAATATTCAGACTGCTTATAGAAGTGCCTATCAGGTAGGTAGGGGTAGGGGGCGTTTCAATGCGGAAATTCGTATTGGAAATATCAAAAAAGATATTGCCCACCGATTCTACCCGAACCCTGCAAGTAGTGGAGACGTTGTTTGGAACCGTGATGTTGGCGGAGCCATTGTTCGGAACACTTGCGGCTAATTCTACCGGATAGGTAAAGCCTCCATCCGTAGAAAGCGTGATACGCACATTGGTGCATGAAACAGGAGCGGCAGTGGTATTTGCCACATCCCAGGTCACCGTTTTCGTTTCGCCGACAAGCCAAAGCACATTTGTATTGGGTACTGTGACGAGGAATGGCCCTGCGGTGGCGGCCACCGTGATTTGCACATCATCTTCGTCCGTGCAGCCTGCATACCAGTCATTGTCGCGGGCTACTACCCGGAAATTCATATTCCGTGCCACACCGGGGAGTTCTTCCCAGGTCGAGTTCACGTTGTTCACCAGGTCAGGCAAACGTGGGAAATACCGGGTGGGCGAAGTGTTGCCTTTGTATGAACGAAACAATGGGCCTACTGTAGCCGTAGACACAGGGGGCGAAGGCGAGTCGCCATAGTCCATTTGCTCCCAGGTGTAGGTAAGCGTATCGCCATCAATGTCGGAACCAACAGCTGTAAGCGCAAAGGGTGTGATTTTGGGATGATTCGGTTGGGGCCGCCATTCACGTCCGGGTTGTGATTTGTTGTTGTAATCTTTACGGGACAAGTATTCGCCGCCTGTATTGATAAAGGCCCCCATTTCCTGAATGTTGTAGCCATGGAAAATGTCTTCGCTGTGTGCATCAACATTTTGAGCGCCGCAAATGCCCGCATAGCCATAATGGTAGTGCCACTACCCGGCTCAACAGCGGCAGGATTGTTGACGTTGCCGCCGCAGTTGCCATATGTGTGGCTGCCGCCAAACTGGTGGCCTATTTCGTGGGCTACATAATCAATGTCAAAAGGATCACCAACAGGGCTTCCTCCACCCGTTACACCATTGGCTTTGCTGGTGCCGGACACCACGTAAAGACCGGCAACGCCACCTCCACCTGTGCTGAATACGTGGCCGATGTCGTAGTTGGCGACTCCGATCACATTGTTGCAGGTAATCTGGTTTTGGCCGAGCATTGCCCGCCGTCGTTGTTTGTGTAAGGATCGGTAGCGGCATTCAGGTAAATAATGAGGTCGTTGTTCGGGATGATCTGCATCGTGACGGCAAAGTCAATTTCGTACACGCCGTTTACGCGGTTCATCGAAGTATTCATGGCCGCCAGTACAAGGGGTTTGGTGCCGCCATGGAAGGCAGCGTACTCGCCCGTGCAAGCCAGTGCAAGGCGATAGCGACGAAGTTTGGTATCGCCTTGGAATTCAGCCAGTTGGGCGGGAGTCAACTTCTTGCCATGTTCCAACAGTTGTGCCCCATCTGGCTCGGTGTGGCACAAGTCCAAAGCGCATCATCTGCTGTAGGGAGGTAATCTTTTTTGTTGTAAACAACATAAAACTCGGTATTTCCATGTACTGCCGGGTCAATGAAATAAGTGCCGTACTTGCCGGAACGCACCATGCCGTGGAAGCCCCAGGGCGTGAGGTCGCATTTCAATACGGCCGTCGGGTCGTCAATTCCCCGACCTGTATAAGTTCTTATTTGAGGGTATTTAGCTTGCCAGTCGGGGTGCATCACGGGCGTTTCTTCGATTTGGAAACGTCCCATGCCGCCATCAGGCAATGGCAGGGAAAGCATGGGCCAATTGCCAGATTCGGCGCTGCTGAAACGTTCCGGTGCAGCAGCCAATACGGGCTGTAGTGCTGAAACATTGAGCCGCGCAGCGCGAAACTTGGCAGGCTGGATGCGGCGTTCTCCAGTGGTAGGAATGCCGCTTTCTGGCATATCTGTCCAGATAGATTGGGCATGAGAAGCGCCGACGACCATCAGCGCACAGTAGGGTGAGAAGTTTCTCAAACATTAGAAAGAAGGAAAATTTTGGATTTGACAAACGAAAAGAGATGTGAGCAGCCTCGATCTGGGAGAATTGCTGGCTTTGGATTAAAGAAAGGCGAAAATAGCCAACTCGGTGCTTTTAGAGGCTAAATATTGTAAGCCTTTGGCAAAGGGTGGCAAAAAAATAGCAAAGTGTTAAGGCCAAATGCCTGCTTTTGAAAAGTTTAACGCATAGTTGGCCCATACTTTAACACGCCAATACTTTGCTAGATGGGAAGTCAGTAGAAACCTTTGATTGAATCAAATTTTTGCCGACTATGAAAATTTCCACGCTTCTTTTCCTGGTTTTTTGTGCTCTAGCAGCCTGCCACAGTCCAGAATATTTTGTTCAAAAAGGGGACTACGATAGAGCGATTGAACTGTACAGTTCAAATATTGGCGATCAAAGAAACGGCAGGCAAAGTAAAAAAGACCTTCTGGGGCTCGAATCGGCATTTGGTCTTGCACAAAGGCGCGATTCTGCTGAACTAGCTCTGTTAGGTGAGGTCGCTTTATCTGAAAACTGGCCGCGTATCAATAAGATTCATCGTCAAATCCAGGCGCGCCAGCAGAAACTATCTGCCCATGGTTCCTTCAAAAGCAAAAAAGGGTTTGTCCCTACGTTCACGCAAATCGAGACCATTGATTCACTGGAAGCAGACAGTCGTCGTCTTGCCGCCTACCTTTACAACCATGCGCAAGGACTTCTTGCCATAACCGATTCCACTGGCCAACGGCAACCCGCCCGGAGATGCCTACCGTGCATTGCTTGATTTAAAAGACACATTTTCCTTCCTGGGAAAATGCCAATGCGTTGATTGACAGCGCATATCAGAATGGAAAGGCCCACATTCTTTTTGAAACGAGTGTGCTAAACGGGATGCCGGATGGCAAGGCTTTTGGCGTGACACCCATCTGGGAGAAGTAGGGTAAAAAGCGAATGGTTGGTTTTTTACACAGACTCAACAGCTCGCTCAAATTTTGACTTTCGTGCTAAATGCCGCTTGGTATCGCTTTATGTAAGCCCGGAAAGCAATACTAGTACCGAGCGTACTGAGTGCACGCAAGTTGAAGATGGTTACGATGAAAAATTGGATACCGCAGGAAGGGTTATTTCTCGTACGTTGAAATACAAGACTGAAACTAAAACAATCACCACTTACAGTGCTAGTCGCTCTGCCAATGGCACGGTACTTTTACAGTTGGTGGATGAGCATACAGGGAAAACACTGCACGAACAAGCCATTGATGGGCATCACATTCTAGTGACAGTTCAGAGATGTTTATGGTCTCTGCCCCCAGTGAAATGTTCATGATTGGGTATGTTGCCAGTAGTATTCAAGGGTCTATTCATTGGCATTTGAGAAAGATGTTGGTGGCGAAATAGGGTAGTGGAGCCTTCATCAAATCCCCCCTAAACAAATATACTTCACCTCCAAAAAATCCTCCAAACCATACTTCGAGCCTTCCCGCCCAATGCCGCTTTCCTTCACACCGCCGAAGGGCGCGACTGTAGTGGCTACCATGCCTGTGTTCACACCTACCATGCCATAATCGAGGGCTTCGGCTACGCGGAACACCCGCCCGATGTCGCGCCCGTAGAAATAGGCGGCCAAACCATAGGGCGTGTCGTTGGCCATTTGGATGACCTCCTTTTCTTCGGAAAAACGGGTGATAGGCGCCACGGGCCCAAAAATCTCCTCGTGCATGATGTCCATTTTGGTAGTCACATCAGCCAGTACCGTGGCTTCATAAAAAGTGCCCTGCAAAGCATGGCCGCCCGTCACTACTCGTGCTCCTTTTTGGGTGGCATTGCCTACCAGCCGTTGTACTTTTTCGAGGGCTTCGGCATTGATGAGCGGACCAATGTTCACGCCTTGCTCTGTGCCGGGACCGATTTTCTGCTTCAAGACAGCGGCGGTGAATTTTTCCAGAAATGCCTCATATACACCGTCTTGTACAAAAATCCGGTTGGCGCACACACAGGTTTGTCCTGCATTGCGATATTTGGCTACGATGGCGCCGTCCACGGCAGCATCAAGGTCGGCATCGTCGAATACGATGAAGGGGGCGTTACCGCCGAGTTCGAGCGAGATTTTCTTTACGGTATCCGCGCTCTGGCGCATGAGCAATTTGCCCACTTCAGTACTGCCGGTAAAGGAAACTTTGCGCACTATCGGACTGTCTGTCAGGACTTTGCCGATGGCTGGTGCGTCCATGCCCGTGACGATGTTGAGCACTCCCGGCGGGAATCCTGCGCGGGCAGCGAGTTCGGCCAATGCCAAGGCGGATAAAGGGGTTTCTTCTGAGGGTTTGAGTACCACGGTGCATCCTGCCGCGAGCGCAGGGGCGACCTTTCGGGTAATCATCGCATTGGGGAAGTTCCAGGGCGTGATAGCGGCTACCACGCCAATGGGCTGTTTGACCACGAGCAGGCGCATACCGGGCAGGTGCGGCGGAATAATATCGCCATACGCCCGCTTCCCTTCTTCGGCAAACCACTCGATGAACGTAGCGCCGTAGCGGATTTCGCCTTTTGCTTCTGGTACAGGTTTGCCTTGTTCGAGGGTCAAAAGCAGCCCAAGATCATCGGCATTTTCCAAAATCAGATCGTGCCACTTGCGCAAAATTGCGGCACGTGCGGTAGCGGTTTTGGCGCGCCACTCGGGCAAGGCGGCTTCGGCGGCTAAAATGGCTTGTTTGGTTTCGGCCGTGCCGCAATCGGCCACGCGGGCGAGCTCTTCGCCAGTGGCTGGGTTGGTGACAGAGAAGGTTTTGCCGGAATCGGCGGAAGTCCATTCGCCATTGATGAAGGCTTGGCGGTGTAAGAGTGTGGAATCTTTGAGCATGGAATATGGATTTGTGCACCCGTCCTACGGCTTCAAGCCGTAGGACGGGTTATTTTTCTGTATCAAAACCCGGGCGGACAAACTTTTGCCAATCCGGGAAAAGCCGCTCCATTTCTTTCCGAAAGCGGCTAAGTGCCAACAGCAAGTCGAGGATTTCATCGGTTTTTTCGGGCCAGGTTTTGCGAATCATTTCCCAGGAGCCGAGACTTCGCTCTATGCAAAGTATGCAGGCTTTTGCACTGCCATTCGCATCGCTTTGGTAGGGTGGGTCGCCCCAAATCTCGGTATTGTGCATATCCTCCATGCCCGAAACTGCGCGGCGGGCTTTTACACCGATAAAGGCTGCGTACTGGTGGATGATTTCGATGGCCTCTTGCGTGTGTTCCAGTTGTTCCACGTCAATAGGAATTTCCATTTCGGCCATTTGCTGGGTTTCGGCCTCTCGTGCTGTTAAAAATTCCTGGTTTGTTTTAAAAAAGCCATCTGTCAACTTGAAATAAGCCATCCCTCTCTCAAAGATTTCGGCTTCCAGTTTTTCCATGTCCGGGTCGGGAATGGGCTCAGGCTCGGCCCGGACTTCTGCGGGGTCTATTCCGGCTTCGCGTAGCATTTCGTCGAGCATGCGCAGGGATTCTTTGAAATGATCGCTCACGGTGCTCCACATTTCCTCGTCGGTCATGGGTGTATCGAGTTTCCAGCGTTCCAGTTCTTCCACGCCCACAGCGCAACGTTCGACGAAGACACAGCGCTCGCACCAGCGGTCGCAGTAGTTGTGGATGGAAGGGATGAGTTTGGATTTGCTCATGGGCGGGGTAGGGGGAATATTTAGTGCAAATGTCCGAATCTTTTTAAAGAAAAAGACCCACCTACGGGCATCGCTGTTTTTGAATTTACAATTTTAGTCAAAGCCTTTGCTATGTTTGCCACAGCAATTTTTTTAAAATGAAACACAAACTCCGCATGGGAATGGTCGGCGGTGGCCAGGGCGCGTTTATCGGCGCAGTACACCGCATGGCAGCCGCATTGGATGGCGAGATTGAACTTGTCTGTGGCGCATTCAGCAGCAATCCTGAAAAATCCAAGGCCTCCGGGGCTGATTTTGGGCTGCCGCCGGATCGCTGTTATGGCACGTTCCGCGACATGATCCAGCGCGAAAAACGCCTTCGCCCCGACCGCCGGATGCAGTTCGTGAGCATCGTGACGCCCAACCATGTCCACTTTGCCCCAGCCAAAATGGCGCTTGAAAACGGCTTCCACGTCATCTGCGATAAGCCGGTGGCTTTTAGCCTGAAAGAAGCCCTTGCACTGGAAAAAATCGTGACCAAATCCGGACTCGTTTTTGCGCTTACGCACAACTACACAGGTTACCCGATGGTAAAACAAGCCCGCCAAATGATTCGGCACGGCGAACTCGGCAATATCCGAAAAGTCGTAGTGGAGTACCCTCAAGGTTGGCTCAGCACCAATTTAGAAGCCTCCGGCCAAAAACAGGCCACCTGGCGCACAGATCCCAGCCGCAGCGGTATAGCAGGGGCCATGGGCGATATTGGCACCCATGCTGAGAACCTCGCCGAATACATCACGGGTCTGAAAATCAGCGAATTATGTGCTGACATCAGCACCTTCGTGCCTGGTCGTTTGCTCGACGATGACGGGAATGTGTTGCTCCGTTTTGAAGGCGGGGCGAAGGGGATTCTACACGCCAGCCAGATTTCAGCAGGAGAGGAAAACAACCTGAATATCCGCGTTTATGGCGAAAAAGGCGGCCTCGAGTGGCGGCAAATGGAACCCAATACGCTCCTTGTGAAATGGTTAGACAAACCAATGCAAGTTTTCCGAACGGGCGGCGCCGGGCCGATGTATCCTGAAGCGCAAGCGGCGGCACGTATCCCAGCGGGACATCCGGAAGGTTATTTGGAGGCATTCGCAAACATTTACAAGAACTTCGCACACTGCGTTCGGGCGCAGGAAGCCGGGCATCAACCCGACCCAATCCACGCGGATTTTCCTACGATTCAGGATGGGGTGCGGGGGATGCGTTTTATCGAAAAAGTAATTGCAAGCGGGAAAAGCAAAGCGAAGTGGGTCAGGGTGTGAGAAGCGTGAGAGCCCTCTCACACCTCTCACGCCTTTCACGCCTCTCACCTGACTACCGTCACATCGCCTACCACTTGCTCGGTGCTGCCGTTTTTCAGCAACAAGGTGGCCTTCCATACAAACACCGCCGGGTTGACCATCTGTCCGTTATGTGTACCGTTCCAGCCTGATTCAGACTGGTTGGGTGGGAAATTCTTTCTGGAAAAAACCATGTTTCCCCAGCGGTCAAAAATCTCAAGCAATTGAATCTCCGCGACATGATTTGGACTGGCGAATAGGGTGAACCAGCCGTTCAACTCCGCCGAAAGGGGACGTATCACGTTGGGCGCATACCATCCACCTTCCACCAACACCCACACAGAATCTTTCAGCAAACAACCGTTCAGGTCCTGGATTTCGAGGAAATACAGGGTGTTTTCCACCGGCTGTACCGTGATGCCGAGATGGGTTTCGGGCATCGTGTCGGTGGAATTGTGCCAAGTAATGATGGCAGGAATGGCGTTGGTTTGCCCCAGTAATTCGGCGGATTCATCGGCTGCAATCGTCTGGTCTTCACCAAGTTCAAGCCATACCGGAGGCAGGTCGCCGATTTGAAATTCAATGTTTTCGCAATTTCCCGTCACCGAGTAAGCCCCCGGCTGGCAGTATTCCACGCCGTTGTAGGTCAGGCAGGGCTGGGCGCAGGTCAAAGTCCCTACCACGCCAAGTTGCACCGTCGGCAAAGGCAGGTCTTGTGCGATTTGGAATTCCTTGATTTCGCAATTTCCCGTCACCGAGTAGGCCCCCGGCTGGCAGTATTCCACCTGTTGTAGGTCAGGCATGGCTGGGCGCAGGTCAAAGTCCCTACCACGCCAAGTTGCACCGTCGGCAAAGCCAGGTCTTGCGCGATTTGGAATTCCTTGATTTCGCAATTTTCCGTCACGGAGTAAGTCCCCGGCTGGCAATATTCCAGGCCGTTAAAAGTCAGGCATGGCTGGGCGCAGGATAAAATCCCCACCACGCCAAGTTGCACCGTCGGCAAAGCCAGGTCTTGCGCGATTTGGAATTCCTTGATTTCACAGTTTTCCGTTACGAGTAAGTCCCCGGCTGACAGTATTCCACGCCGTTAAAAATCGGCTGGCTGGGCAGTCCCCGGCCTCCCTGTTTCGGTTTGGCCCGGGGGGAAGTCCCCGGCTGGCAATATTCCCCTCGGCTGGCGCAGGTCAAAGTCCCTACCACGCCAAGTTGCACCGTCGGCAAAGCCAGGTCTTGCGCGATTTGGAATTCCTTGATTTCGCAATTTTCCGTCACGGAGTAAGTCCCCGGCTGGCAATATTCCACACCGTTGTAGGTCAGGCATGGCTGGGCGCAAGTTAAAGTCCCCACCACACCAAGTTGCACCGTCGGCAAAGCCAGGTCTTGCGCGATTTGGAATTCCTGATTTCACAGTTTTCCGTTACGGAGTAAGTCCCCGGCTGACAGTATTCCACGCCGTTAAAAATCAGGCATGGCTGGGCGCAGGTTAAAGTCCCCACTACGCCAAGTTGCACCGTCGGCAAAGCCAGGTCCTGCGCGATTTGGAATTCCTTGATTTCACAGTTTTCCGTTACGGAGTAAGTCCCCGGCTGACAGTAATCCACGCCGTTAAAAATCAGGCATGGCTGGGCGCAAGTTAAAGTCCCCACTACGCCAAGTTGCACCGTCGGCAAGCCAGGTCTTGCGCGATTTGGAATTCCTTGATTTCACAGTTTTCCGTAACGGAGTAAGTCCCCGGCTGGCAGTATTCCACGCCGTTGAAAGTCAGACAAGGCTGCGCGCAGGTCAAGGTTCCCACAAGGCCGAGTGGGACGAGTTGCGGCTGATTCACCTCAACAGTTGTGGTAATGACGCTAGTGCAACCGGTTGAGGGATCCGTAGCGGTAAGGGTGTAAGTAGTTGTCGCGAATGGGGTCACGGTTACCTCTTGCGTCGTTTCGCCTGTGCTCCAGAGGTAGCTCAGGTTTGACGGAGATAGCGGAGCAGTTTGTAAACTGGTACTTTCGCCCGCACAGACAGGCGGTACAGGGATGATAGGACACCACGGAGGTGTGGAATTGCCCAAAATGATAAAAAGGTTGTTGCCGCAGCCGCCTGGTATTGGTACAGTATATTGACCTGGTTGTGTGTAAGTATTTCCCAAAAAATTTATTTCCAATTGGGTGCAATCCAAGGTTCCAATCACGCCTAAATCGGTGTCCACTGATTGTACAACATTCACAGTCACTAGGTCGAACGCTAAACAGCCGTTCGCAAGGTTTTGGGCAGTAACTGTGTAAGTCGCTGTCGCTGTGGGAGAAACTTCGATTTGTGTTCCGATGGTGCCGTTGCTCCAAGTATATTCCACGCCCTGCAAAATCGGGCTGACGGCAAGGGTGGCTGTTTGCCCGGCACAAATTTCCTGCGGCTGGCCTAACGCTACCAAGGGCGGAAGGACATCCAAATCAATCGAGAACTGGTGTTCCCCGCAACCATTCGCTTTTGGCACGGCATAATTGCCTGGCTGGTTATAGGTGTTTCCCATAAAAGAAATCGAAGGCACTTCGCAAGTCAAAGTTCCGACGATGCCATGGTTGGTCACCAAATAAGGTATCACATTGATTGAAAAAGAAATAATAGAATCACAACCTTGAAAGGACTGTGTTACCGCCAAATAATGCCCTGGAGAGCAGAATTCATCACCGGCGACCCACACACAATCTCCCTCGCAAATAGTTTTGGGAGGGAGATTCATGATAATATTCGGCGTCACTTCCACCAACACGGAGGCCGTATTGGTGCAGCCATTGGCTGGGTTTGACACAGTGACTGAGTAGGAGGAGGTGGAAGGTGGTTCAATGGTGATTTGCTGCCCCATCATGTTGTTGCTCCAAGTGTATTGGACAAAAGAAGGGTTGGCATTTGCCGTAAGGGTCACTTCTGCGAATTGGCAAACCTTTGGCAAAGGCGGAATCGTGACAGATGGGATACTGAAATCCTGTGACACAAAGGCCATGTCGGTGTCTGTGCAGCCATTGGCCGTGTTCGTCACCAAGAGCGTGTAGGCGCCAGGCGCGGTGACGGTAAGGAATGGCTGATTGTTTCCAGAAGGAGAAATTCCCGGCCCAGACCAATGGTAGGTGTAATTAGGTCCGGAAGAGGAACCACCTCCCAAAGTGAGGGAGTTGATATAACAGTTCAGGATTCCTCCCGGCCCGGCAACGGCAAGTGGCATGGCCCAATCGGCTGTGACCACCAATTTTTTTGTCAAACAATTTGTCTGCTCAACAATATAAGTGCCGGGGGCACAATACGATTGGCCGTTCACGATACAGCATGGCAGCACACAAGTCAAAGTGCAGTAGGATATTTCCACATCATGGTGCATAATTACGTCTAATGGAGCATCTCCGGGTTTACAGCCAACGCAACAAGAGCAAAAAATAGTGCTGTCTGATGGCAGATGAATAATTTCCCAGTAATAAGAGACGGTGCCAGACAAAACCGTGTCAATCCCCAACAGGCTCGAATCCACTTGTACGGTGATACTGGTCACATTGATGCTATCGCCCACAATAATCATCCAGGATGGGACGATCCAGTGCAGTACTGAGGAGTCTTTGCTCGACGGGCAGGCATCGGGTGGTGGAGGGCAACAAAAATAGCCGTTCCCTCCTACTGGCGGGCCGAACGTCATCGTGCAACTGCCCGCCACGATGCTGTATTGTACTATTTCGCCGGGGCAAACGTCAACTGGCCCGTCCACATAATTGTTCGTACAATCGCAAGTTAATACCGGGCCGGGAGCGGCAGTGCCGATGCCATACACGACGTGTGTTTGAAATTTGCATTCGGCATTGTTCAGGCCGTCCACAACGAGGAAATAGATTTCTCCTGGGGTGAGGCCGTTCGCCATGAGATGCGCCACGCTGCCATCCTGAGCAGAGGCGAATGAGCGCAAGGTCATCGTGTCACATTCGCCAGAAAGCAAGAAAAAGCGGAGTTCGTTCCCGACTTGGCATTCAGAAACTTGAAAGTCAATGGCTATGGAATCAAAGCAGGGGCTGATGCGAAGCCAGCCGTTGTTTTCAAAAAGTGGGATTGGGCCGCCGGCAGATACGGGCTGGTCGGGCGTGAGGCCTGCCGTCGTGCTGCAATAACCTTCCAGATAATTGCCGCACAATAGCGGAGCATTTTGGCAGATGTCGGCCAGCGGAGCGGGCAGGTTGCAATTTTGAGCGGAAATAGGGGCTGTGGATATTGCAAGAAGGGCGAGGGCAAGTAGTTGGTGCTTCATGTAAAGATTTTTGAATTGATTATCTGTGGCAGATACCAAACGTTTGTATTTATGCTGCCCGTCACACAGAAAAATAATTTGGTGGCGTCTAAATCTGAATGCTTTTCGCACATCTTCCCCAAACACTTAAAGGTTAAAGTATGTGAATTTCAACCCTTTTGGATACTTGTTGTTTTGACAAAAAAAATGCGCGAGACGCGCTCATTCAGGTATTCCAACGCTCAATTCTCTCACTCTCTCACCTCTCTCACTCCGCTCGCCCATGCCCACCATTTGGCACAACGGCATCGTCCGAAAAATAGAAACCATAGCCCCAGATGTCCGCACGTTCCAAGTGGAAGTTCCGGAGCTCCAATTCTTTGATTTTCAGGCAGGTCAATTTGTCACCATGGATCTGCCCATCGGTGAAAAACGCCTGCAACGTTGGCGGAGTTACTCCATCGCCAACGCACCAAACAAATCCAACCGTCTGGAACTTTGCATAGTCAACTCAAGCGAAGGGCTTGGCTCGAAATATCTTTTTGACGAAATTCAGGAAGGAGCCATATTGAAATTCAAAGGCCCCGATGGCGGATTTGTATTGCCCGAAAAAATAGAAAAGGATCTCGTGTTCATTTGTACCGGAACCGGCGTTGCGCCTTTCAGAAGCATGATTTTGGACTTGAAAAATTCGGGAAAGCCGCATCTAAATATTCACCTGATTTTTGGAACCCGGGAAGAAAGCGGCATCCTCTATCGGGATGAATTTGAAACACTGGCCCGCATGATTCCAGGGTTTCGTTACGATATCGTGCTTTCTAGACAATCAGATTGGGCAGGCTGGCAAGGCCACGTCCACCAAGTATACATGGAGCAATACGCCGTTACACGCCCGGATGTAGATTTCTACCTCTGCGGCTGGAGCAGCATGATTGACGAGGCCGTGGCGAACCTGTTGCTCAAATTGGGGTATGAGCGCGGACAGGTTCATTATGAATTGTATGGCTGAATCTTGCTAATTTGAAATGGCGGGGACACCTCGGAGGTCTTCGAAGACCTCCGAGGTGTCCCCGCCATTTCAAATTAGCCGTTTTAACATCTACCTATACCATGTTCACAGGAATTATAGAATCGCTTGGCAAAGTCAAATCCGTGGATAATGACCGCTCCAATGTGCATTTCAGCATCGAAAGTCCGATTTCGAAGGAATTGAAAATTGACCAAAGCCTGAGCCATAATGGTGCTTGTCTCACGGTAGTGGAAGTCGGCACAGATTGGCATCGGGTAACGGCGGTGGAAGAAACCTTACGCCGAACAAATTTGGGCAATTGGAAGCCTGGCACACTCGTGAATCTGGAGCGCTGCCTACCCATAGGCGGACGCCTGGACGGTCACATGGTGCAAGGCCATGTGGATGATGTGGTGGAATGTGT
This sequence comes from Lewinellaceae bacterium, assembly GCA_016708875.1. Lineage (GTDB taxonomy): Bacteria > Bacteroidota > Bacteroidia > Chitinophagales > Saprospiraceae > M3007. Next base: position 14,510 of record JADJFA010000001.1, on the reverse strand, counting down.
GGAGGTTTTGGAAATTGGTGGATCCTGGAAATTTTCGTTTCGCTTCCGTACGGAGCAAGGAGGTCTGTTGGTGGATAAAGGCTCGGTTTGCCTTAATGGGGTGAGCCTTACGGTCGTTGCGCCGCAGCAGGATTTATTCTCTGTCGCGATCATTCCTTATACCTGGGAGCACACGAATTTCAAGAACCTTGCTCCTCGCGACAAGGTGAATGTTGAGTTTGACATTCTTGGAAAATACATTGCGCGGCAGATGGAAATATATGGTACGGCGAAATCCATTTGAGTTGTGGCGAAAGAAATTCGCGCTTGGATCAATCTTACCGCCCGATTTGGGAACACTGCTTATCTTTTCCACCATACTCTGCAGAACAAGTGCAGCCAACAGCGCAAATGCCAGCCCAACCATTAACATCAGGTAATACTTGACGCTCCATTCGAACGCCACCTTGAGGCGTTGCGCAAAACTAATATCGGTCCGTTCGCCTTCGAAAAGCGAGAATCGAATGGTACAAAATTCGTTCACTTCGTCGTAATCGCCTATTTGCACCCCGAGTTCCTGAAGCTCTCTTTCAATTTCCAGAATCCGGTTTTCCAATCCAATAAACTCGTCAATTTTCCCGCCACGGCTTTTGAGTTCAAGCAGGGCATTGCGGGTTTTTTCGAGCGAAATCCGCTTGGCGTTGAGCTGTAGGTACTCGTTGGTTTTGTCTGTTTTGGTGATGCTTTTGGAGAGAATACGCCCGATTTTCTGAGATTCGACGTAAAAACTGTCAAAACTTTCGGGTTTTACACCAATGAGCAGGTTCAAGCTTCGCTGTCCGGGATTGCCAGTGTTTTGCTCATATTGTATCACTGCGCCAAAACCCTTTACCAATGATTTCAACCGGGTCTCATCTTCCTCAAATTGCCCGCTTTTGGAACGCAGCGTAGCTATTTTCTCAAATTTTTGGCTTTGTGAAAGAGATGGTTGTTGCTGCGTCTGGGCATCACCTTTGATTTTTTCGGAAGCGTAGTTTTTCCTGGAAACTGAAAATTCTTCCGGACCAAGTAAACGTCCACCATTGTCCTGCGCCGTGCCGGGATAATAATAGCCATAGAGGAGGCGACAGACGAACAGCAGCACAAAAATGCCTGAGAGCCAGGAAAATGTCCTTTTGGAAGTCAATCGGAAAGGTATTGCCATCTGAAAATTGATTTGATTTTCAGGCAAGAACGGTAAACGGTCTTAATTATTTACCACAAACGTCTTTGTGACTATCCCGCTACCTATTTTCAATTGCAAAAAATAGACGCCATCGGGCCAGCCGGAGATTGGCAATTGCCAATCATTTCCGCCAACTGTAGATTTTTCAAGCGGAAAAAGATGCTGCAATTGACCAAACGCATTAAAGATGCTGCCCGAAATTTCGGCGCCAGAAATCGCCTCTATTTCAACATTTAAAAAATCTGAAGCAGGGTTTGGAAATAATTGAACATCAATGTTTTGTGCCAAATCAAACACTCCAGACACTACACCCGCGCCAAAAGCCCGCCGCGAATATTCTTCGAATTCGCCACCTGAAATAAGGGGCGTTCCAGGATTGTCGAGATTGTACAGTCGGTAGTAACCCGTGCCAAATTCGCAGCACATACCATCGCCATAAGCGTCAGAAAAGTGGATAGAGTAGCAGCCGTTGGAAGGCAAATCCAGGGTGTCGCGAATGAGGGCCATGTTAGGGTAGCTGCCCGGTCCGTTAGGTGGACCGAGTGGGAATGCGCCTCCGCCATTGGGACCGACCGCCTCGTTGCCGCCGTGTTCGAGCACCGTTCCGAAGTCATCGCGAATCTCCCAATAGGTTTCCGCGCCATAGTTGTCGGTCCTGATTTTCAGGAGGACTTGGGTGCTGTTGAATTGTTTTGCGAGGGTAAAATGGTCGTTGCGGACATTGTTTGAAAAATCGTCGTCGCCGGTACCGTTGTTGATGTTTGTGATAGTGGTTTTTAGTGTTCCGGAATTGCTAAGGCCTTGATTAGCAAAGGAAATGGGGGCTTCACCGTAAGTAGAAAGGTAACCCGTCCATTGCAGGGTTTGCAACGCGTTGTTGTTCCATTCCAATTCGATGGTAGCGGCGGTGAGTGGTGTGGCGCCGAGGTTGGTTAGGGAAAAACTGGGCGCCAGTTCTTGTACCCCACAAAGTTCGGAGAGATCGGTTCCCGGGCTGTATTGGAAAATTCCGGCGTTTTGGGCGCCAAACGCCACCGGACATTGGCGGGCTTTTTCCCAGAGATCGTCTGCGTCCAAAGGATCAAGCTCGTAGGTTTTTTTGTTGGGGCAAATAACAAAAATGGAAGGGTAATACGTGATCTGGTAATCATTGGCAATGCCAGCATTGTCCAAAATCGGATAGGGCGTTCCGGCCACATAATTGCCCGCAGAGCCGCCGTTGCAGCCACCGGGACCGTAAAGGCAATTGAGATTGGTGTTTGGGTCGCCTTCCACCCAAAATACCCGGAGCTTATCGTCGCCAGCCGGGCCATGTTCATTGTAAAGGTCCCGCATTGCGTTGCTGGTGTGATAGACCCAGCAGGGGGCACACCAGGTGGCGCTGATTTCGATGACCACAATTTTGCCGGAATCGAGCAGCTCGTAGAGATGGTGCGTTTGCCCCATGATGTCTTGCGCCGTGAAATCGGGCGCGACAGAACCATCAGGCAATTGCGCGGATAGGCGAATTGCGATGGCAACCAACAGGGATGGGAACAGCAGTTTTCTCGAGTTCATTTTGCTAAAATTGTCCGATTCGATACAAAACTGTAGCGACGAACAAAAATAGGTATCGGCATAGGGCAGTTGGGTGTACCTTTGTTTAATTATTTCACAACCTGCTAATGCGAGACAATTCTGTCATGAAAAATCTACTCTACACCCTCTTTTTTGCCCTCGGCCTTCTCCAAATACAAAATGTGCAAGCACAGTCGGCCTATGATGTACATCCGAACCCTTCCGATACCATCGGGGTTGAGGATAGTTACGACACACCCGCGCACGGCGAGATAATAAACGTGTCCAACAGTCCCGTCACTATCAGATGGGTGCGCACTGAAGTTTATCTCACCGACAATATTACCACTGCTGTGTGTGATCCCGTCACTTGCTGGTTCCCGGGAATAAACGATAGGACATTCCAGTTGATGCCAGATTCTTTTGGCCAACTTACGGTTCACTTCTACAACAGTGGATATGATCCTGGTCAGGGTGGTTCGGGGATTGTACACCTCAAACTCACCAACCTCGACAATCCTTCGGATACGATGACGGCGATTTACACTTTTAGTACCCCCACCGGAACGAACGATCTGCCCGCATCCAACGTCAAACTTTTCCCCAACCCTACCACAGATTTCTTTACCCTGGAAAAGGCTGAGGATGTTGCTTCCATGCGCATTTTCGCGCTGGATGGTCGCATTATGGCACGTTTTGACGTTTCGCCAGACAATACCTATTCCATCGGGCATTTGCCAGTTGGCAACTACGTCCTTTCTTTTGAAGATAAAAACGGACAGTTGTTTCAGGCGGTGGAGATTAACAAGCGATAGTTCAACAGATTGCAGTAGGCAGTGGCAGTTTGCAGTATGCAGTAGCAGTGGGCAGCGCCAACCGCTACTGCCCACTGCAAACTGCCACTGCATACTTACTCATACTGATAAGGCTCATTTGCCTTGCGCGGGTCTTACGACCCCGCATTTTATTTGATATTGAATGCCTTCCAGATTGGTGTGTGGGAGTAAAACAAACGCAAGGCGCAAATTGAACTAGAATTCGGGGGTGACTCATGCGAATCAGGGCTTAAAATGTTCTCAACAAAAAGCGTAAAAAAGCCACGTTGTGGCGGCTCCGTTTATAGCTTTCAACAGCACGAAATATTGGAACCGCGTAGCGGTGACACGGTGCCGCCGCTACGCGGCTCTGAAAATGTGGAAAATCCGTTTTCTATAAACGGTGTCACCACTACGTGGTTTTTAACACTTTTTTACCCCTGATTCGCATGACTCCTGTTAAACCAGTTAGTTTCAAGCCCTAACTTATGAAAAAACTGCTCTTTTTCCTCATTTTTTTTCAAAGCCTCTGGCAATCAATTTCAGCCCAAAATTCTTCGGCTTTTGAGGTTTATCCTAATCCTTCGGATACCGTGATTTCGCTTGAAACTGAACTTTCAACGGCATTCGCGCAAATCAAAAACATCTCTACAGACTCCATATTGGTTAAATGGGTGCGAAGCGTTATCAATATTAGCCCTGGCGTTGATAATGCGGTATGTGATCCGGAGCAGTGCTGGTTCATCACTACACAAACGAATTCATTTGGTCTGGCTCCTGACTCAGTCGGCAAACTTTATGTATCTTTTTCACCCCGGTAATCAAGCCGCATCTGGTATCGTACACCTCAAACTAACTAACTTGGGCAACGCGGCTGATACGCTTACCGCAGTTTATACCTTCAGCAAACTTTCTGGGACGAATGATCCACCCAAGGCCAACGTCAAACTTTTCCCCAACCCTACCACAGATTTCTTTACCCTGGAAAAGGCTGAGGATGTTGCTTCCATGCGCATTTTCGCGCTGGATGGTCGCATTATGGCACGTTTTGACGTTTCGCCAGACAATACCTATTCCATCGGGCATTTGCCAGTTGGCAACTACGTCCTTTCTTTTGAAGACAAAAACGGACAGTTGTTTCAGGCGGTGGAGATTAACAAGCGATAGTTCAGCAGTTTGCAGTAGCAGTAGGCAGTAGCAAACGATACTACTGATACGGCTCATTTTGTAATGGTAGATACAGTTGCTCGATAAATCATGTGGTGTCGCAGGCAGAGCACCTACGCGAGGAATTCGCACAAAATTCTTTTAGAATTTTACGGTCCTGTTTATTGGAATTTTTTCTTGCTGCAGATCTAGTGCTCTCTCAAATTCTGCTTTGTAAAAATTCTTCGTATACCATGCTACCCCCCACATTACTGGAAATACTAAAGAAAACATTCCTCCAATTCTTTGAGCTTGCTCCTCATGTGTTTGTAACGAGCTTATTAGAGAGCCGATACCAATAACTCCAAATAGTACAGAAAACAACAGAAAAATGAAATTGGGTTTTATCTCCATTTCAATCTTTGTGTTTTTAAAACCATCTCTTATCAGTTTTCCGCTAATGGTAATTGGTTCTCTATCCCAGGATTGAATCCTGCCCATTCCCAATTTTCTAACTAATTTGAAAGAGTCATCAGGATTCAGATTTCCAGTCAGGTTATATTTAAAATCAAATATTTCCTCCTGGTTGATCAAGAATTTGATTTTGCTTCTCAGTGTTTCTATTGAATGGCTGGAAGTATAGAGGTAGCGATTGGTTGTAAAGACATCTACCAACTTGTCTAAAAGGCTCATTTTTTCCATTTGACCTGTTTCTGATTTGCTGGTTAAATTATTTTGCGCGTGGTGTTCACGCTCGAGTACTGGTATCTTTTATAACATATCGCAGGTCACTCCTATTTCTTACCCAAGGTCGGTTTTGCCTTACTATTCGTACTGATACGGCTCATTGTTGTAAGCCGATAGCCTGATGTTTTCTAAAACGCGCTTCATGTATGTTTTCCAAAAGGCTTTGGCGAACAACCAATTCAATGGAGCAAGCATTACTGAATTGGAATGCAACCAATAGGTGTATTCAATCAGGATTTTATTTGGCTCCAGTTCAGTTGTTTTCCATTCGCCGATGAACTTGTAAAAGCCTAACATCCAGGATTGGAACGCGTCCACCTGGATTTTCCAGTATTTATTTTCCACTCTTTCAAGAATGCTGTCCATGGATGCAAAACCGCCCTTTTGTGTCAGTGACTTTGCGGCATATACTTTTTGCTTGAACCGACCAAGCCCCAGTTTTCATCATCCGTTGTATGCGTAACCCTTGGCATGAGTCCATAACCTGTGTGCACTTTGGAAACATCACATAACATCGGTGTTTTGAAGGCTCTTTCAAGAGAACACTCATAAATGGTGGAGACGGTTACTTTGTAGATCATGTGGTGTTATTAAAGTAATTATAGCAATGCTCCTAAATAAATCCTGTAATAGTCGAATATGATTTGTTGCATACCGTAAGTCACAAGGTCCAGGCGCAGCGGGTAGGGGCTCGGGGAACACCACGCGCGGCGGAACCTTATTCCCATGGACCACTCCTGGTAACATTGATAAAAGACGTTCCATTAAATCGAAAAAGCCCACCAGAGAAGCCGAACCAAAGCCTTCCATTGCTATCTTCCAAAATATTTTGAACCCCAAAGTTAGTGGTCAAATCACTTCGGTCTGTCTCCTTAAACAACGTAAATGTTTTCCCGTCATAGCGATATGCTCCAACCCTGGTAGCGCCAATCCAAATGTTCTGCGCTTTATCTTCATAGATGGTGTAAATGTCATTTTCAGCAAGGCCTTTTATTTCTGGATAGTTGGTAAAAGTTTTACCGTCATAACGGCTTACTCCACCCTCTTTAGCATTTTCAGGAAAATCGGATGTGAGACACCCGAACCACATATTGCCTTTTTTATCTTCCACTATTCTACTCACATTATTGCTGGATAGGCCATCTTTTTTAGTGAAATGTGTGAAGCTTTTTCCATCAAATTTACAAGCGCCAAAACCGTCCCTGGCAAACCAGAGGTTGCCTTTTTGTCTTCTAACAGCCCCCAAACCTTGCCAGCCTCCCATTTATAGGATGGATTTTCAATAACAGGTTTGGGAATGTCGAATGCAGAAAAAGAAAAGCCGTTATATCGAAAAGCACCATGATTCGTGCCGGCCCAAATGTTCCCATTTCTGTCTACCAGAATCTGGCAACCGGCTCCATGCAGGCCCTCCAAATTTCCATAATTCGTGAATGTTTTTCCGTCGTATTTTGAAGCGCCGTTGTGTGTGCCAAACCACATATTGCCTTCATTGTCTTCCGTAATGCTCGCAACGGTATTGTCACATAAGCCTTCTTTTGTAGAGAAGTAGGTAAGCGTTTTTCCATCAAAACGTGCCGCACCTTTGGCCAGGGTTCCAAACCACAGGTTTCCTTTTTTGTCCTCAAATACTTCTACTACATAGTCGTCTATTTGTGCGTCATTTTTTGGCGTTGCTTCTAATGCCGGATCTTTGGTTTTTAGCGCATTTGAATTTGATTGTCCGTTGCAGGCAATGATAAAAGCCAACAGGAAAAGCAATGGACAAACGTACGAGCAGAAGCAAACTTTCTTCATGTGTTATTTTTCACGAAGGTATTGGGAAGTATGTTTTCGGGCTTTTTCAATCGTAAAACAATGTAAAGGGGATGTAAATACCTTTTATTCAATGGTGGGTTGTCATTCAGAATGACAAAACCATTTCATCGCTTGTGAACTCGGTACAATGGCGTAGCTGCCATCCGCTAATACGCTCAAGCAAAGATTAGGCGTCAGGATATTTCGCAATCATGCCTGCCGTGGCTTTTGGAACAAATACATTCATCTGCGCTGCAATCTGCTCTTCGCTACGCACATAATTCCAAATCCGCACCTCAGCCATTTCACCTATAAAAATATTGGCATCCCCACCTGAATTACTCCACCTGCCTATTTGGACAAAATTCTCTCCTCCGTAAGGCGGCACGTCTTTTGCAGAACTGACCATTTTCCCATTCTTGTATAGTTTCATTTCCCGGGTATCTGAATCGTAGCTAACCGCATAATGCTCCCAACCCTGGGATATGGAATCTTCACATTTTACAGCGGACCACACCTCGTTATGACCTGAACATACTTTTCGATTTCCTATCCAAAAAGCATGATGCCCATTCACCCCTCCTGAGACTATGTTATATTGACCCTGATTATCAGCAGGAATTTTTATCCAGGCTTCTTTTGTATAGGAGCGGGAAAGTTTGTTGTTTACAATCACAGGAGGAGTCGAAGCATCAAACAACACGGTTTTTCCCACCGGAACCGCTGTTTGTACCGGAGTGCTAACGACCGTTGGAACACTGATGACGTTGGGAACGCTGGTCAATTGTCCGTCCCGGATTTCTAACCGTCCTTCAAGGATAATGGTTTTACCCGGAGGCGCTTCTATGGTAAAGGTAATGGTGTTGGGCGAAGCTGTTTTTTCCACAGTTCCTTCTGTAGCAGATGCGGCAACTATACCGGCAGGTCGCCACTCATCGGTATAAAATTCGTTTGTATTTACTTCTACCGGCGCGCTTACCGTCGTACCATCTGTGCGGTAAATAGTGTAGGTGCTTTTTGCCTGAAAAAGAACGCCGAAGCAGCCACCTGTTACCGTTTGGGGATAGGTAAAAGTTCGCTCCTCGTATTTTGAAGTGGCGCCGCCCCAAGAATGACTGTAAGAAGCCTCGATGGAGGCAGTTACGCTAACTTCGCCCTCTGCAACCATTGGTACGCCAGCCTTTCCCACCTGCTGTGACCGACAAACCGAGTGTGACGCCTATCTCGTTGTTATAATTGCTTTCTTCGTTTTTGCCAATCATTACAGAGAATTCTTTGGTTTCTGTATTGATAGGCTCATAACTGTCTATTACTTCATATCTCGTAATTCTCCTGATTTTATAGATTGGGCTTGCCCGAAACTGCTCCAATTGATTCTCGTGATTAGGATCATGTACGGCAAAAAATGGAACATAATACTCTTTCGATACTTCCGAGGCTTTCATCTCTTCTTCCGTAGGTGTAAAATTGCCTTTTAACTTGATTTTTTTGTCGCCCATTTCTACCTTCTCCATAATATCATTTTCGGGAAAATTCAGCACCAAAGCATAGGCGGTTTCAGCAGGTTGATTATCATGGAGCCGGCTTGCCTTAAAAGTGCCTGATACCATGTAAACTTGATTTCGCGCGGATGCACTACTGGTGGCTTTCATCAGCCAAATAGCCACATCCTTATCAGCGCCCGAACCCGAGTCGGTCCAAAATGCTTTGAGTGAGGAATCCCCCTTTTGGGCGAGATTTAAATAACCCGCAGCAGCTACGAGCGCCACTGTTGCACCCAAAGCGTTTACGGCAGTCTTTTTGATACAACGCACGGAGCCTGCGTTGGCGGGGTCGTCGCTGGTCACGATATCCCCCAAAGCAACATAACCTTCGGGGCATTTCATACGCCAAATATTACAATCGCCGTAGGTACCGCCCGAACCTGCATCGTCCCACATCTTTTCAAAACCAATTGGTTCTTTCAACAGGTCTTCATAACCCGGTTTGGGTTTAAGTGTAATGGCAACTGGAGCACGTTGCCCTTTTTCCGGGTTGATATCATGAAAACGCGTAGCAAAATGCCCCAAAGTATAAAAACCCGGTGATGGATCTGCTTTCCAGAAAGCTACGTTCTCATCTGCGCCGGTGTTACCATCGTCCCAGATTTTGCCATTTTGCGGATCAACTGCTTTCATTTCGATGTAAAAAAATTCGGAAGACAAGCCGTTGTTGTCAAGTAAGGTGTTGGCCATTTATAAAAATTTAATTAAGATTGATTTGTTGCGTTTATATTTTGGGGATGTTGAGTTGTCAGGACCTTACGTCGAGCGCAATCTTCCTGTTAGATGCCCCGACCCAAAGCCTGCCTTATGGTCGCCAAAAGCCATGGCTATACTCAACCCCGCTGCATCGTCATGACCCCTTCAGGCCCTCCACGGCCAGCGCAGCCGTCGCTCAAGCGGGTCATAGTCAGGATATCGCCCTCGATCTTAAGGGTGTACACGCCTTGTTCGGTACAGTCGCTGCCTTCTGTATCCTGAATGGTCATTTTCCCTTCTTCAACGGTGTATTTTCCCTTTATCTCAATGGTGCCGTCGGCGCCAAAATCTATGGCGTAGCTGCCATCCGCTAATAGGCTCAGCTTCAGGGGTGTCATTTTTCCAGCTTCATCGGGAATGGACATTTTCCAAGTGCCAACGGGGTTTTGGGCCATCAAGCCAAGGGGAAGCATGGCCATAAATGCAAGAAACAGGCGAAAGAGGATTTTCATAATTCAATTTTATTTATGGAGGCTCAAGTGCGGCGGGAGGAGGTTAGGGGATACCCACGTGCGATATCTAATTTGTTAGTCGGTGGTTATCTTTTTCACAAGTTCACGTTGCTGTTCCTTTTCTGTGACCCAATCTGCATATTTATCCATATCTACTGTTTTCAGGTAGTTATACCAGAAATCGTCATTTACTAAATTCAAAGCCGTCCGGATGATACCACTTCTGGTAAAAAATGTAGGGTCTTTCTCAAGATTTGTCAAAATATACTCCTCAGTTCTTTTGTATGCATTAAGCACATCATTCAAGTTTAAATCAACTTCTTTAAGTTGATCCAGAAGTCGTGTTATACCATCTATATCCTCTTTTCGATCAGGAAACTTGAATTGTAAAATCGCCCTTAAAGAATCTAAATTTAGATCGTCATGATTACTTATAATTTGTTCTTCTAATTTCTCTTTAACCTCGTTTTGAATTCGTTCACTGGCATTTTTTAATCGTTCAAACTGAAAATCGGACTCTTCTAGTTTCGCACTTAGAAAAGCAAACTCCTTTCTCATTGAGAGAGCTATTTGATTTTCATTTTTATAGGCTAACTTATGCTGTATCTCCGCCCAGGCATGCATTAAAATAGTTCTGATTTGTATTTCAATTTTATAGCTGCTGTAGGTTTTATCAATTAGTTCCGGTGTTCTTGATTGCGGAATTTTGCTATAATATGATAAGATCGATATCCAAATTCATTTACGTTTAATAAGTCTTCTTGATTAAATGATTCTAAAATATCGAATTCCTCATAGTATTTTGCTTATCGTCAATACATCACTTCTGTAATAGCATATAATTCTTAAACCACAAAAATCTTCTACTTGATCAAAAGGATTTAAATAACCTTTTCTCTCGATTTTTTCTTTAAAAGATTCAAATGTTTTAACTCGAGAAGTAGTTGTTAAATATGGGATTTTGTTCTTGTATAAAAGGTCTTCTAATTCAATCTTCATGTAAGTAGAAATTCTTTCATATATAAATGCCTTTTCTTCGTATTCTTTAATCAAATTATTTTCTGTATCCATATAAATTTTTTTGTACCGACTTGCGACTAACTTGAGCCTGACTGCTATACCGCTGCGTTCAGCGGACGGTTGAACATGCAGAGTTCGATGAATTAAATTATTTTATCCCATTTATTGTTTCCTCTTGGTCATTCAGCACATCATTTACAATTCGTTTTGCAAAAGAAGTTAAGGGTCTGGTTAATGTTGGCTGATGATTCCCAAATATATCCGTGTATTCAACTTCTATTGTTAGAGCAGAAAGGGCATTTTTAATTTCATATTTCATTGTTACTTCATACTCGTTTTTGAGATCTGTTTTAAATCGGAGAAGATTTATTTTGTCTGATGGAGCAATTACCCGCTCTTCAATTTTAGAAACAAAATTAGCCCAATATTTTGGAGGTTTTAGTAGTGGCATATAGTCAATAATATTTATTTTTTCAACACCATTATGATTTCTGACTTTTAATGACTTTACAATCAAGGGGCCTAGGCCGCCATTTCTTAAATCAACATATAAATCATTAACATAATTTCCAATGACAATATTCGCCACTGGTCGTACTTGCTGGGTTTGTATTTTATTTGCTACAATAGTCACATATGTGGCAGCAAGAATTCCAATCAATGCAAATATTGGGCTTAAAATGCCTCAATATAATCACCAAAATTACCCCAATCTTCTGGGTTGTCCGACAAGGGATAAGAGGGAATCTTATCAGAAATACCAAGCCAGGCAAAAGACAGGCAACTGCTAAAATTATGGCTATAGTAATTATTCTATTTTTTCATTATTACATGGTTTTACGTTATGCTGGCTCACTGGTGCGACGTTTAGGAGTACTGGCCAGCCAGCGATTGTTAGCGGTTTTTTATCTATTTTTTATTCATGTGATGACATATTGTTGACTAGTGATTCTAATTTTTCAATTAATTTGCTTGAATCAATTTGACCCCTTTTTTTATCAAAAGTAGAAAAGTCTACTGATGAAGGGCCAATTATGCCAGCATCTTTAAACCATCCTATTGAAGAATCAAAGCAAAAAAGTGAAATTGGCAAACAATCATTTTTTAAATACAATTCTGATTTATGATATTCACCACTGGGTATTTCATATGAGTCATTTTGAGTCAGTAATATTGAATACTTTTTACATGCTGAAACATTTTGTTGCGTATTCTTTATTGTTGAAATCGAATGCTTTAAATCGTATTTTTTTGAATTATCCCAATATGGTTCAAATATTGAGTAATTATTATTTGTTTTATCTGGCTCAATTTTATAAACCGTATTAAAAATATTGCCAGACAATATCCAACTTCTTGCATATGATTGATGGGAATGGACACCAAAATCATTATTGCTTGAGTTGTCATCTAACAAATTTTCCCAAATATGAAACCTAATCAGTTCTTTTATTTCTCCATCAACTATTCGTGAATATATTGGAAAACAATAAACCCTTGGGAACTTTTAGTAAAAGGGTTTCTGTATTTTAAAATTCCTTTTATTAATTTAGTAATTAGATCTAAAATAATTTTAGAATTAAGGAATATGGTATCGTTGAATTTTCTATTCCTGATAGAATTAAAAACTAAAATTGAAATCATAGAATTTATTAGCGGCAAAACGGCAACGTTGTTATCACTATTTTTAATATTTGAGTATAATGCAGAAAGGGAAATATACATATTTGCACTAGGTAGTTCGTTCTGCACCAGCTGTTTTGTAGTCTCTGTCTTATATTCTTTGTAGTATGGGATTGTCAAGATTACTTCTTATAAAATTCTAAATAATTCATTTTTATCTATAGTTTGTTCTTGAAATGGCTGCATTTTTGTGAACTACACCTTGTTTAATAGTAAGCGGTTTCAATAAAGTAACGTAATCCTGAGGTGTTAATTCATTATATATAAAAGCAAATTGTTTTAGGCTGCTAAATTTGTTCTCTAAAGGTATAAGATTTGCCTCTGGAACAAGATTTATTGTGTAAATTGGCTTACTATGGCTATTCGCAATTTTTAGTTCTTTACTTATCCAGGAATCTTCAATTTTTAAACTGTTCAATGATTGAGTCGAAAGTATAAAAATTATTTTTTCAGCAAATTTTATTTTTCATATATTTTTCTTGAAGTTCAAAGGTTGGATCATCATGCACATCGCAGAAAGATTTTAATCCGATATTTTTTAAGGCTATGTTAACTTCAGCAGCCTCTTAACTGCGTCTAATTTGCTATAACATATGAAAAATCCAAATTTTGCATTATTGGTACCTGTTATATTGTTGTCAATGTTGAATAAAAATTACTTTAGAATAGATGGGAGTAAAGTTATGGTTTTATACTTTATTTATTTTTCAATATCTTCAAGAAAACCCAATTCCTTTGATATTTATTAAAAGAGTTTACTTTTTTTCTTTCCCCATAAGGAAATATCTGTTACTTACATTAATAGCGTCTAAACTTTCCCACTCTTCCTTAATCGAGTCTAGTTTTTTGGCAATCTCCTTTTCAGAATATTCCGTTGTTAGAATTAATTCAATTCTATGTCTTAATTTTTCATAGTTTATACCTGCCTTCTTATGTGTTTCAGATTTTTCACTCGGCCTTATAAATGTTAATATGCCTGTTAAAATTGCTGCTATAGCTGATGCTATGGGAACAAAAAAATTATGTTTTAAAGAAAGGCAATTCCTGATAAAGTTGAGGCTCTACATTTGGAATTCTGAAAGAAAAAGCAACTAGTGTTGTAATTACAAAGGCTGAAATTCCAATCCATTTTTCAGCGTTTGCATAAAAGATTGATTCATAACGGTGTGCATATTCTAGTTGGTGAATCTTTCTCATCCAATCCAAAACCATTTTGTATTGTTTTTCAGTCATGTTAATTTATTTTTTTATCAATTTTTTTTAACAACCCTGTTGGATCAATATTCATTTTCCTGTTTACTTCAGAAGTAGATATTTTGGCTAGGCCCAACTACATATGATTGACCTACCAAGCCATTTTTTGCTGTGGAAGAAAATAATGTCGCTGATAGACCATTTTCATCATCTGAATCTGAACTATGAAAGTCTCCTGCTTTTACTACATATGCCCCTCCTTGCATATAGGTTTCGTGGCTTATTTGATTTACATCGACAAAGATTTGGGAATTATTTGCACTAGATGTGTGTTGATTTACTTCATTAAGCGATTTGTTATATCCAACTGAAAACAGAGAATAATTAGTTGGTTTGTCCACAGTTCTCACCTTAAATTGTTTGTTAATTATCTTTCCACAAAGAATCCAACTTTCAGCATAAAATGAGTGGGTATGAATAGAAAAATCCTTACAAGATTTAACGTTTATATATTCAGTTAAACTATCATCCCATATATGTAGTCGAATAAAATCAAAAAGTTCTTTTCTTTATCGTATTTAAATAAAGGAATGGA